>NZ_JBLWGD010000003.1:0-510628 GCF_048381495.1 Algibacter ulvanivorans | reverse complement strand
GGGGCTCACCTCTTACCATTCCGAACAGAGAAGTTAAGCCCATTTGCGCCGATGGTACTACATTTGTGGGAGAGTAGGTCGTTGCCTTTTTCAATCCCGATTCTAATTTAGAGTCGGGATTTTTTTTTTGCCCTTTTTTAAATCCTTTTATATGATTTTAGAACCTATGGCTAAATAGTATCTTCTGGATACCGTATTATAGCCTTATTATTTATTTAGATTTCATTGTGTCTTACTAGGACGTGTCGTAAATTATTTAGCCTTCTATTTGATTTAAATAATTCATTTTCTCAATTTGCATATTAATATACTATTATTACTATATTGATTCCTTTAATTTATACGTTTATGACTTCTAATTATCAATTGGAACTGGCTTGGAATTTTATTAATAATACTAACCGATCTATCTTTTTAACAGGTAAAGCTGGTACTGGAAAAACAACTTTTTTGCATCGTTTAAAAAAAAGTTGTTTAAAGCGTTTAGTTGTAGTTGCCCCAACAGGCGTTGCTGCTATTAATGCTAAGGGCGTTACTATCCATTCATTTTTTCAAATGCCTTTTGGTCCTATTTTACCAGAATCAGATATTAATTCAACAAAAGGATTTAATAGAAAATTTAACAAAACCAAAATTAATATTATCAAGTCAATGGATTTATTAGTAATTGACGAGATTAGTATGGTTAGAGCCGATTTATTAGATGGTATTGATACTACTTTACGTCGTTTTAGAGATCGTAATAAGGTTTTTGGAGGAGTACAAGTTTTAATGATTGGTGATTTACAACAATTATCGCCAGTAATTAAAGAACAAGAATGGAGTTTATTAAAAAAATATTATGCAAATGGTTTCTTTTTTAGTAGCCATGCCTTTCAACAATGTAATGCTATTTCTATTGAGCTTAAACATATTTATAGGCAAGACAATCCAAAATTTATTGAAATTCTTAATGAGATAAGAAATAATAAACTAAGTCTGTCTGGCGCTTTAGAATTAAACAAACGATTTATACCTGATTTTACCCCTAAGCCCGATTCTGGTTATATATCGTTAACAACTCATAATAATAAAGCAGAGACAACTAATAAACAGGAGTTAGATAAATTAAGCTCAAAAAAAGTAATTTACCAGGCGGTTATTGATGGTAAATTTCCAGATTATGCATACCCTAACTTAGAAAAGTTGCAATTAAAGGTTGGTGCTCAGGTTATGTTTGTAAAAAATGACAGTAGTCCAGAAAAGCAATTTTTTAATGGAAAAATAGGTAAAGTTATTTTATTAGATAAAGATGAAGTCGTTGTTCATTGCCCAGATGATGATTTTAATATTATTGTTAAACCAGAAGTATGGGAGAATATCAATTATTCTATTGATAATGAAACAAAGGTTATAACCGAAGAGAAAATAGGGAGTTATACTCAAATACCTTTACGACTGGCATGGAGTATTACTATTCATAAAAGTCAAGGTTTAACGTTCGAAAAGGCTATTATTGATGCTCAAGGAGCCTTTGCGCATGGCCAAACGTATGTAGCACTTAGTCGTTGTAAATCTTTAGAAGGGTTGGTGCTTAAAAATAAAATACATTCTAAACATATTATTAGCGATAGCCATGTTACTGCTTTTAATGAATATGCAGAAAATAATGCTCCAGACGAAAAGGTGTTATTAAATTCACAAAGGCAATTTCAATTAGATTTAATTTTAGAAGTATTTTCTTTTTACCAATTTTTATATCCGATAAATCGTATTCTAGATATATTTTATAAAAATAGAACGATTATTAAAGGGGATATTGATAAAATATTTATACCAATAAAGAGTACAATTACTAATTTTTTAAAAATAGCCAATGGTTTTAATGTGCAATTGAAGCAACTTCTTGAAAGTGACCAATTACCTCAAGACAGTTTAATAATTCAAGATCGTTTTAAAAAAGGTATTGAATATTTTAAAACAGAGACTGATTCAAATATTGTTGCCCCGCTAAAAACGTTGGCTTTTACTACAGATAACCAATCTATAGGTAACGAAATAACTAAGCATTTAGATAGCTTTGAAGATTTATTATTAGTTAAGCTAAATTATTTTAAGGGATTAGCTACAGGTTTTACTACCAAAATGGTTTTAGAACTTCGAGCAAAATCGGTTTTTATAGGTAAAGAAAAACCTAAAAAGAAAAGAAAACAAGTTGTTGAGGGCACAAGTAATGTTGAGCTTTTTGAAAAGTTACGTATTCTAAGAAACAATATTGCTCAGGAGAATGATTTAATTCATTATCAGATTTTTACTCAAAAAGCATTGTATGAAATGTGCGAAAATTTGCCAACCAATAAAACAGAGTTACTTAAAATTAATGGTATGGGCAAAACACGTGTCGATAAATATGGCGTTTCAATTTTAAAAGTAATAAGACATTACTGTGATGAAAACAATATTGAAATATCAAATGAAGTTGATATTTTTAATATTGAAAAACCAAAACGTAAAAAAGGAGATACCAAAAAGGAATCCTACACTCTTTTTAAATCTGGAAAAACAGTTACCGAAATAGCCAATATTCGCGAGTTAAATATAAATACTATAATAGGGCATTTGGCTAGTTATATTCCTACTGGTGAAATTAAAATTACCGATTTAATGCCCGTTGATTTTTACGAAGAATTAAAGGTTTTAATTCCAAAAACTAAATTTGAAAACTTATCCGATTTAAAACATCAATTAGATGATAAGTATAGTTATGGTGATATACGATTGGTTTTAAATGAATTAAATTCTAAATAAACTAATACTGTTATAGAAATTCTGTATAAGTAAATTTTTTTTTAGTAGTATTAAGTAATGTATTTATTTTGTAAGGAATATTAAGTGTTTAGACTAAAAGTAATATTTATAAAATTTGAATTATTTAGTTAAATTAGTGTCTATGAACATTATTATACAATCTACTTTAAGAACACTTAAAAAATCTCAAATTTTGTTAGAACATTTATCAAATGATCAATTAAGTGATGCTTCGGTATCGCCTTATTATTCAAGTATAGGAACACACATAAGGCATATTTTAGACTTTTATGATTGTATTTTGACAGACTCTCAAGACAAAATTGATTTAACGGCAAGAAGTAGGAATAAAGCTGTAGAAGTAGATTGTTGTTGTGCTAAAGGTTACCTTAATTTAATAATTAAAAAATTAAGCAATACACCTTTTAGTATTACTGATAATGTTTTAGTTATTGATGATTTAGGCTTAGGAAAAACGGAAATTCCATATACATACGGCGCATTATTATCGCAAGCCAATAGCCATACTATCCATCATTATGCAATTATAAATTATATTTTTGACAGATTGGGTATTCATATAAATGATTCTAATTTTGGCTATAATCCTACAACACCCAAACAAGCTACCTAGATATAGTATTAATTTTTTTTGAACATACTGTTCATAATTAACCGTATGCCTTTAAAAATTAAAAAAATGGCAAAGACACAGACTAAGCAACCAACTATTAAAAGCGGAATATATAGTTTATCATTAGGTTTACTAAAAGCAAAGCTTAGCAAAACAGGCCCCATAAGTAAACTTAAAGCTGCGAATATTAATGTTTTTATTCCTTGAAAAAGAACAACTTTATTTGTTTTATTATTTTCCATTGTTATAATTTTTTATAGCGTTTCTAACACTTTTATATGTATTTAAAAGATCTAAAGCTTTCTCTTTAGATACTTCAATTTCTTTCATTATCATTTTAACCCCTCGGTCTACCAATTTATTATTACTTAGTTGCATATCTATCATTTTATTTCCTTTAACATGGCCTAGTTGTATCATGGTAGATGTTGTAATCATATTTAGTATTAGTTTTTGTGCAGTACCAGCTTTCATTCTTGAACTTCCGGTAACAAATTCTGGGCCAACTACCACATCTATAGGAAATTTTGCTGCGTTTGAAAGCGGGCTATTTTTATTACAAGAAATGCTACCTGTAGTTATATTGTTTTTATTACAAGCCTCTAGTGCAGATATAACATAAGGCGTTGTACCTGAGGCTGCTATGCCAATAACAATATCTTTTGTATTAATGTTATGTTCTAACAAATCTTTCCAACCTTGAGTTTTAGAATCTTCAGCAAATTCTACGGCTTTTCTTATAGCCGAATCACCACCTGCAATTAAGCCAACAACAAGCCCATGAGGTACTCCAAAAGTTGGAGGACATTCTGATGCATCAACAATACCTAACCTCCCGCTTGTTCCTGCACCAAGGTAAAATAGACGTCCGCCATTTTTTAAGTTTTCAACGATTTTAATTATTAGTTTTTCAATTTGAGGTATGGCTTTTTCAATAGCATTTGGTACTGTTTTATCCTCTTTGTTTATGTTGTTTAGCAATTCTAAAACACTCATTTTTTCTAAGTGATTGTGGTTAGAATCTTGTTCGGTGGTTTTAATGAAAGTCATAACTTAAATATAAGCAAATTAGATGTAAATTAAGAACAAAGCAAGCATATTACATGATAAGTTAAAAATAAAATCTTGTATGTAAAAGCTCTTTTTAAGTATAAAAAAAGCTCTAAGAAAGAGCTTTTTTATATTATTTATGAATATGTTAATTATAACTATTTTAAAATGTTATTAAAAGTTTCACTTGGCCTCATAACTTCATTTAAAAGAGTTTCATTAGGTTCGTAATAACCACCTATATTTGTTTTTTGCCCTTGAATATCGTTTAATTCTTTTACAATTTTAGCTTCGTTATCGGCTAATTGTTTTGCAATAGGTGTGAATTCGGCTTTTAAATCTTGGTCATTATCTTGATTGGCTAATTCTTGTGCCCAATACATGGCCAAGTAAAAGTGGCTACCTCTGTTATCTAACTCGCCAGATTTTCTAGAAGGTCCTTTACTGTTTTCAAGTAATTTATCAGTAGCATCATCTAGAGTTTCTCCTAATATTTTTGCTTTTGCATTATTATTTACTTGGCTAAAATGTTCTAAAGAAACAGCTAGAGCTAAAAATTCGCCTAAAGAATCCCAACGTAAGTGGTTTTCTTCAAGTAATTGTTGAACATGTTTAGGGGCAGAACCTCCAGCTCCAGTTTCAAATAATCCTCCGCCATTCATTAAAGGTACAATTGATAGCATTTTGGCACTTGTACCAACTTCTAAAATAGGAAACAAATCTGTTAAATAATCACGTAATACGTTTCCAGAAACAGAAATTGTGTCTTTTCCTTCTATAAGTCTTTCACAAGTAAATTTAGTAGCTTCAACGGGAGATAAGATTCTTAAATCTAAACCTGTTGTATCATGGTTTTTTAAATATGTATTTACTTTTTTAATAAGTTCTGCATCATGAGCTCTATTTTCGTCTAGCCAAAATACTGCTGGCGTATTAGATGCTTTTGCTCTTGTAACAGCTAGTTTAACCCAGTCTTGAATTGGAGCGTCTTTTGTTTGACACATTCTCCAAATATCACCTTCTTCAACATTATGTTCTAATAATGTGTTTCCAGAATCGTCAATAACTTTTACAGTTCCGTTTGTAGCTATTTCAAATGTTTTATCGTGAGAACCATATTCTTCAGCTTTTTGAGCCATAAGACCAACATTAGGAACCGTTCCCATAGTTGTAGGATTAAAAGCTCCATGCTCTTTACAGAAATTAATAGTAGCTGCATAAACACCAGCATAACTACTATCTGGAATTACGGCTTTTGTATCTTGAAGTTTACCTTCTGCATTCCACATTCTGCCTGATGTACGAATCATTGCTGGCATTGAAGCATCAATAATAACATCACTTGGTACGTGTAAGTTAGTAATGCCTTTATCTGAGTTTACCATAGCCATGCCAGGACCATTTTTATAAGCATCGTTTATATCTGCTTCTATAATTTTACGCTCTGCGTCTGGTAATTCTTGAATGCGTTCTAATAAATTACTTAGTCCAGAATTTACATTAACGCCTAGTTTTTTTATAGTTTCGCTATGTTTAGCAAAAACATCTTTAAAATATATTTTAACGGCATGACCAAAAATAATAGGGTCGCTTACTTTCATCATGGTGCCTTTCATGTGTAAAGAAAATAAAACACCTTGTTCTTTAGCATCGTTAACTTGTGTGTCTAAAAAGCTAACTAAAGCTTTTTTGTTCATTACAGAGGCATCAATAATTTCGTTTTTTAAGATTTTAAAAGGGGCTTTTAAAACCGTAACATTTCCATTAGTATCTGTATGTTGTATGCTTATATTGGTTTCTTCATTTAAAGTAATAGATTTTTCGTTGTGAGCAAAATCTCCATGACTCATTGTTGCTACGTGTGTTTTAGAATCGCTAGTCCACACACCCATTGAATGCGGGTTTTTCTTGGCATAATTTTTAACGGCTTTAGGTGCACGTCTGTCACTATTACCTTCTCTTAAAACAGGGTTAACGGCACTTCCTTTTATTTTGTCGTAGCGCGATTTAATATCTTTTTCTGTTGCATTTGAGGCTTCATTTGGATAATCAGGAATGTTAAAACCTTTTGCTTGTAATTCTTTAATAGCATCTTTTAATTGCGGAATTGATGCACTAATATTAGGGAGTTTTACAATGTTTGCTTCAGGTTTTTTTGCTAATTCGCCTAGTATTGCTAAATCGTCAGATACACGTTGGTCTTCATTTAAAAAATCTGGAAATACAGCTAAAATTCTTGCTGCTAAAGAAATATCTTTAGTTTCTATATTAATCCCCGAAGATTTTACAAACGCTTGTACTATTGGAAGTAAAGAGCGTGTTGCTAGAGCTGGGGCTTCATCAGTTTTTGTATAAATGATTTTAGACATTTGCGTCGTTTTTTTTGAATTAGTATTTAGTTTAGAGATGAAAACGAAAGGCTATAACGTTTTCGAGGTGCGAATATACAAAAATTGACATTTATAAATGTTGTATTGCTTATTGAAAACAAACAAAGTATTTAACTTTTAATAGAAATTCAAAATAGAAGAGTAGAAGTGATAAATTAATAAAAAACAAAAGCCATATCACTACAGAATTTAATCTATGTTGACATGGCTTTTTTGAAATAACATGACGTGACCTAATGAATATTACTATTCATATTTGTTTAAAATTTTCATCTAAACCTTTTCAGTTCAAGTTTTGCTATTTCAACGAAACATTGTTGTAATTTTCAAAATGTATTGACCTATTACTTGAATGTTTCTGTAATTGTTTTCTTGATGCTTATCGCTCCCTCATCACTTTCGTGTTAAATTTGCTATTAGCATTGCTTGCATTACAACAGTTACTTTCGTTTGTGTTGCTTTTTAAGCTTTTCATTATACTAGTTTTTATCTGTTTTCACATATAATACTTTTTATAATGTCATGGTTTTTGTTTAAAAACGCATACACGTTATTAATAAATAAAACCTCAAAAACAATTATATAAAGAACGTTACCTTATTTAGAAAGTTATGTAAATTCGTTGTTGAAGCGAAACCAATCTAGATAGATTGTCATTTTTCTTTTGTAAATATAACATCACATTTTTGTAAAAGCAATTTTTTAAACGTTTAAATATCAACTGTTTATTAACTATAGTTATTAACAAAAGTTAATAAAAAAAGCCTTGAGTTTTCTCAAGGCTTTGAATACTGCTATTGCAGAAATGCTGTTATTAACGTCTACGCTCTGTAATTCTTGCTTTTTTACCAGTAAGACCTCTAAAGTAATAGATACGAGCTCTACGCACTTTACCACGTTTGTTAACTTCTATTTTTTGTAATGCTGGTAAGTTAATTGGGAAGATACGCTCTACACCAATAGATCCAGACATTTTTCTAATTGTAAAAGTTTCTGAAGTTCCAGATCCTCTTCTTTGAATTACTGTTCCTCTAAAAAACTGAGTACGTGTTTTGTTACCCTCTTTAATTTCGTAGAATACTGTAATAGTATCACCAGCTGCAAATTCTGGTAAATCTTTTCTTGTTACAAATTCGTCTTGTACAAATTTTACTAAAGATTCCATATCTTTAAAATTTAATGTTTATTAATTCAGAACAACATTCACGATTTTCGCCAGAGGTTAACCCGAAATTGGGTGCAAAAATAAGTATTAATTACAAATCTACAATGTTTTATTTATATTTTTTTGGTGTTTCTTTTTGTTTGATTTTTTAAGTTTAAAATTATACTTAGTAATAACAAAAAGTCAGGCTATCCGCTGTATCTTTTGCTTAAAAATAAGCAAAAGGATGCCGCTTCTATCCTTAACACGGTTACTATTAAGCTTTCTTTTTAATAGGAATATAAACGTCTTCCTCAGAATCTGGATTATTATTTATGTATTTGTTCCCTAATACATTAAAGTGAGGTCTATTATCTAAAGCATATCCAGATTGAGGCATCCATTCCATAAAAATGTATCTCATAAGATCTCCAAAATTTTTAGATAAACCTCGGTATTTAAAAATAGCATATAAACCAGTTTCAATGGTTAAACCTTCCATGTGTTCTGGAATGTTATTGAAGTTTGAAACTTCTAGAGTAGCCCATTTGGTAAAAATGTTGTTTGGATTAAAATTTTTAAAATGTAATTCATCATAAATCATTACCTCATATTTATCTTGGCAAATAGCATTTTTAATTTGTTTTCGTTTAGGCATAAAATCAGAAAACAAATCAAAAGTTTTATTATTCATTAAAGACATAGAAACCGATTTGCCTACTAATTTTTTTGTTTCAATATTTTTAAATACGGGTTTAATATCCATATTAATTTTCATCCAACAAATCTGGACGTCTGTCTTTAGTTCTTAAATATGCTTGCTCTTCTCGCCACTTTTCAATTTTTGGTAAGTTACCACCAAAGAGTAACTCTGGTACTTTCCAGCCTTTGTAATCTCTAGGTTTTGTGTAAATTGGAGGCGCTAGTAAACCATCTTGAAACGAATCGGTTAGGGCAGAGGTTTCATTACCTAAAACTCCGGGTATTAATCTAATTATAGCATCGCAAAGTACAGCAGCTCCTAATTCGCCACCAGATAAAACATAGTCTCCAATAGAAATTTCGCGGGTTATAAAATGGTCTCTAACACGTTGGTCTACGCCTTTATAGTGTCCGCATAAAATCATGATATTTTCTTTTAATGAAATTTGATTGGCAATGCCTTGTTTTAAGGTTTCTCCATCAGGAGTCATATATATAACCTCGTCGTAATTACGTTCTTTTTTTAAAGCCGAAATGCATTTATCAATAGGTTCTATCATCATAACCATTCCTGCTCCACCACCAAATTGAGTATCGTCTATAGATTTGTAGTTGTCTGTTGTATAATCTCTTAAATTATGAAAGTGAACTTCTACCAAACCAGCTTCTATGGCGCGTTTTAATATGGAAGCTTCAAACGGGCTTTTAAGTAATTCTGGTAAAACGGTTATAATATCTATTCGCATGCTTAATTTTAAGTATATATAGTGATTTGTCGATTCGTTTTTATTTATAAAATAAACGAAATTAGTTTAAATTTTAATAAACTTAAGTTTAATAATTAGTTCTTAAATTTTAAGGCTGTTAGCTCTGCTATTTTGCATATTACTTCTGTAGCTTTTATCATGCTTTCAACTGGAACATATTCGTATCTCCCATGAAAATTATGTCCGCCAGCAAAAATATTAGGGCATGGTAACCCCATATAACTAAGTTGAGAGCCATCTGTTCCGCCTCGAATAGCTTTAATAAGAGGTTTTATATTAAGTTGTTTCATGGCTTCTTCTGCAATGTTAACTATATGTATTACAGGTTCAACTTTTTCGCGCATATTAAAGTATTGGTCTTTAATCGTGGTAGTAATGACTTCGCGTCCATATTGTCTATTAAGCTCGTTAGTAAGTTTTATCATAACTTCTTTTCTGGCTTCAAAATGTTCCATGTCATGATCGCGAATTATATATTGTAATGTCGTTTCTTCTACATCACCTTCCATATCATGTAAATGGAAAAAGCCTTGATAACCTTCGGTATGTTCTGGGGTTTCAAGCCTTGGTAAAGAGTTAATAAATTCTGTAGCAATGTACATAGAGTTTATCATTTTATCTTTGGCATATCCTGGATGTACTATTTTGCCTTTAATTTTAACAATAGCACCTGCGGCATTAAAGTTTTCATATTCTAATTCGCCAATTTGGCTACCGTCCATTGTGTAAGCCCAGTCTGCTCCAAATTTTTTAACATCAAATTTATGGGCGCCTCTCCCTATTTCTTCATCTGGGGTAAAACCAACTTTAATAGTTCCATGCTTTATTTCTGGGTGCTGAATTAAGTATTCCATGGCCGATACAATTTCGCAAATACCAGCTTTATCATCTGCACCAAGTAGCGTTGTGCCATCGGTTGTAATTAATGTTTGTCCTTTATAAAGTAATAAGTCCTCGAAATAATCGGGCGATAGTATTATGTTTTCTGCTTTGTTTAAAATAATATCTTCTCCGTTATAGTTTTCAATAATTTGAGGTTTAACGTTTGCACCTGTAAAATCTGGAGAGGTATCAAAATGAGATATAAAACCAATGGTTGGAACCTCGTGTTCTACATTACTAGGTAGCGTAGCCATAATGTATGCGTTTTCATCTATGGTTACATCATGTAAACCAATGGTTTTAAGCTCGTCTGCTAATTTATTGGCTAAATCCCATTGTTTTGCGGTGCTTGGTGTGGTTTCAGATGTAGCGTCAGACTCTGTATCTATGGTTACGTAGCTTGTAAAACGTTTTATTATATGTGTTTTTGAAATCATATTAAATGATATTTTCTTTGTAAGATAGTAGATAGTTTTTATTGGCTCTAAAGTACAATTATTAAGTGTTTTCAAGTTACTATAGGTTGATTTTTTATTTACAAGATTTCAACTTATTTTTGCACCAAATTATACTAATGTACAAATTACTGCTTCGCCCTATTTTTTTTTCGTTTGATCCTGAAAAAATTCATCATTTTACATTTTCATTAATTAAATTTACTTCTAAAATTCCTGGGTTTAAATCTGTATTTAGGAGTTTGTATGTTGTTGAAGATGCTAAATTAGAGCGCCAATTATTTGGCCTTACATTTAAGAATCCTGTAGGATTAGCTGCAGGGTTTGATAAAAATGCGATTTTATATAACGAGCTTGCTAATTTTGGTTTTGGTTTTATTGAAATAGGAACAGTAACCCCTAAAGGGCAATCTGGAAATCCTAAAAAAAGGCTGTTTAGATTAAAAGCAGACCAAGGTATAATAAACCGAATGGGGTTTAATAACGAAGGTTTAGAGGCTGCTATTGCCCAATTAAAAAATAATAAAGGTAAGTTAATTATTGGTGGCAATATTGGTAAAAATACCAATACAAAGCCTGAAGATTATACCAAAGATTATTTAGCATGTTTTAACGCCTTGCATCCTTATGTAGACTATTTTGTGTTAAATGTAAGTTGTCCTAATGTGGGGAGCCATGCTAAATTAAATGATAAAGATTACTTAGAAGAATTAATAGAAGCTGTACAAAAGGCTAATGAAACTTTTATAAAGCAGAAACCTATACTTTTAAAAATAGCTCCAGATTTAAACCAAAATCAATTAGATGAAATTATAGAGTTAGTAAACAATACTAAACTTGATGGTGTTATTGCCAGTAATACATCTGTAGATAGAACTGGATTAAAAACACCAAAAAAGTATCTGGAAGCTATAGGAAATGGTGGTTTAAGTGGGCAACCCGTAAAAGATAAGAGTACAAAGGTTATTAAGTACTTAGCTGAAAAAAGTAACAAAGCGTTTCCAATAATAGGTGTTGGAGGAATTCATTCTGCCAATGATGCACTTGAAAAACTAGATGCTGGTGCAGATTTGGTTCAGGTTTATACAGGTTTTATTTATGAAGGACCAAGACTTATTAAATCTATAAACAAAGCTATATTAAATAAGTAATTTGCTTATTTAATAATTTTTTTCATAACTCTTGATTTTCCTTGGTTTAGTATAAGTAAATATGTACCAGAAGATAAGTGGCTTAAGTCTATAGGATTGCTTGTTACTGTACCCGATAAAAATGGCTGACCAACTAAATTGGTAATCATGTAGCTTGATGTTGTATCTTCATCATTATCCATTATATAAAGCAGGTTGTTTTTAATTGGATTTGGATAGATGGTGTAACGTACATTAGTAATAGGCGTATGTATGGTGTTTAAAAACACATTATCTATTGCAATATCTCCTTTCCAGCTAGAACCTCTAACAGCTCTAAAACGTATTTGTATGGTTTGATTGGTGTAGGACGATAAGTTAACCGTTGTAGTTATAAAATTGTCGTTTTGGTTGTTTTGTTGGTTACCATAAAGAGGTTCAATAACATCGTTAATAAAACCAGAATCAGTTTTAATATCAACATGCAATTCGCCTATGTTTTTACCAAACATATGGTAAGAAAACTCTAGCTCACTATTTTGATAATTAACATTAATACACGGCGAAGTAAATGTAGCCACATCGCCTTGTTGCGCACCAGAAGCTTCAGCATACATGTATGTGTTTAAATGGTTTTGTGCGTTTTTATAGTTTGATGGTCCGGTTTCTTTTGATTGCGTATCGCCAAAGTTTGAATACCAATTATATCCGTTACCAGACAAATCTTTACTAGTCCACCCATGGTTATCAAGAAGGTTGAAGTTTTCAAAATCTTCATCTAGTTTATTAGTATGTGTACCTACTTTTATAAAGTTTTTATAGGTTTTTTTTATGGTTTTGTTTTTTTTAGAAACCGTTAATGTAATATCGTAAATACCAGATTTAAACGTGTGTGTAGGGTTTTTTGTTGTATAATCTATTATGCCATCATTATTTACATCCCATTGCCAAGTTGATATATTATCGCTTATACTTTCAAAATTAACGGTTAATGATTCTTCGCAGGTTTCATTTTCATTTACAGCAATATTTGCATTAAAAGAGGGGCAGGCTAAATAACTTTTACTTGTCATGTAAAAAGCATACATTCTTGCTAGTTGTTCTTCAGAAAAAAATGTTCTACATTCTTTTCTAGAATACGACATTATATTGCTAGTATCTGGTGTGTAAGTATCTCCATGTGCATCTGTTTTTGTACCAGTATAATTGCAAGCTTTATCTACTGTTGTATAGCTTAATCCAGGATCAGCAGGAGTATCACAAATGCCATCTCCATCAGTATCACAATTACTACCATCTACTAATTCTGTAGAGTTGTTATCTGGACCATGAGTATGAAGTAAAGAGAAAAAATGCCCTATTTCATGAGGAAGAGATGAACCATTTAAAGCACAATCATTATTCATAAAAACCATATCGTTTCTACCAACATTATCACTATAACCACAAATGCTTTCGTTCGATTCGTTTTTAATATTATTAATAAAGTACATGTTTATTAAACCAGGTACATAATTATTTTCAATAAAGTTACTTTCGTTACCTTTTTTAAAACTGCATAATGCATCATCATTTATATATTCTACACCATCACATATAAAAAATTCAAGAAAAGCTTCTTTGTAAATTGAGTTAAGGTTATTAAAAGTATCGTTTAATTCATTAGCATTTAATCCTCCAGAGCCATCAGAGTTTCTAACAATATAAACTTTAACAGGGATAGAGTTTATTACTGAAGTTGGTATGGTACCTTTTGATGCTAGTTTTGCGGCATAAAAATTATTTTTAAATGCTTCTAGTTGAGGCTTTAAACTATTGTAAAATTCAATTGATTTTGGAGAGGTAGTATTACCACATATAGCTTCTTTACTATTTTGAGAAAATAGTAAAGTAGACATCGATAAAAATATCGAAAATACAAGAACATTTATTTTATAGGTCAATAGATTCATTTGGGGTGAAAACATTTACAAATCAAATGTATACCGAAATGAATCTCAATTATAAAATAAACGTTATAATGTTAATATTTTCGATTATTAACGATTTAGTAACATTGGTGTTAATAAGTTTAGCAGCTCTAACTTGTTTTTAATTTTTTAATAGTTAGTTAATTAGAAGTTTTTTTGAGGCTACGCCACCATTTTTACTTTCAAATTTTAGAGCATATAATCCACTTGTTAAGTTACTTATATCTATATCTAACTGTTTAATACTTAAAATGTTTTTTATCTGTTTTACTTGCTTACCAAATACATTATAAAATGTAATTGTATGTATTTTACTATTTTGTATGTTAGAAATGCTAATGCTATTTTTAGCAGGGTTAGGGTATAGTGCTAGGTTACTAAATGCGTTAGCTTTATTGGTACTTAAAACCGATTGTAATGTAATGGTTAATTGCGCTACTTTTTCTGTGTTAAAAGGCGAAACACCTCTAATGTCAGAAATTGTTTCTTGCGGATTGGTAGCGGCATTTGTAAGCGAGTAAGTTGTGCCCTCTTCGGTTCCGGCATCATAAGGAAATAGATCTATGTTTATTTCTGGTTTCCAAGTGTTTCCTTCTCTAAGGTTTATACTATTTATAGCAACCATCCAATCTGGACTTGGGGCAATCATGGTTAACATGGTTAATAGCGAGTAATTTTCGTTAACTTCTAAGCCATTATAAACTATTGTACTAGACCCACTAGAAAGAAATAAATCGCCAGCATTAAAAAATTGCTGAGCATGATTTGCGTTAATAGCATTTTGTACATCGACACTTTGAAATGTAGAAGAATTTCCTATTTCAGCAATATTTTCTACACCAGTAGTTGCCGTACCTCCAATTTCTAGAAACGTAACATTATTATTGTGGTTAACACCAACTAAATCGGACCAGTGCGCATTGCTAGGTAGTGCATTTCCGTTGTTATGATCATTGGCATTCCAATAATTTGTAAAAGTAATGTTGTAAGTAGCCACACTTTGACTAAAAGTAATTGAATACATTAAAATAAATATAATTGTAGTAATTTTAGTCATAGTTATAATTTTTATGGATTAATAGTAATTACATATGTCGATAAAATTTTAATAAACTTACATTCTTAAAAATAGTAGTATTTTTATAAACTGAAATTTTAAAGATTAAATTGTTGAACCCAATAAAAATAATAGAATGCCCTCGAGATGCTATGCAAGGTATAAAGCAATTTATACCCACAGAGCAAAAGGTGCAATATATCCAATCTTTATTAAGAGTTGGGTTTGATACTATAGATTTTGGTAGCTTTGTATCTCCAAAAGCCATTCCGCAAATGGTTGATACAGCTCAGGTTTTATCTCAATTAGATTTAAGCAAAACAAGTAGTAAATTATTAGCAATAATAGCTAATACTCGTGGAGCTATTGATGCTTCTAAACATAAAGAAATAAATTATTTAGGGTATCCGTTTTCAATTTCAGAAAATTTTCAAATGCGTAATACACATAAAACCATTGCGCAATCTGTTGTAACTTTATCAGAAATATTAGATATAGCCTATAAAAGCAATAAAGAAGTTGTAGTATATATATCAATGGGTTTTGGTAATCCGTACGGAGACCCTTGGAATGTTGATATCGTTGGAGAATGGACCGAAAAATTAGCTAATATGGGTGTTAAAATTTTATCGTTAAGCGATACAGTAGGAACATCTAACCCAGAAAGTATAGATTACTTATTTTCAAATTTAATACCCAAATATCCCAATATAGAATTTGGTGCACATTTGCATACCACACCAACCACATGGTTTGAAAAAGTTGATGCAGCCTATAAAGCAGGTTGCTATCGTTTTGATGGCGCTATTCAAGGTTTTGGTGGCTGCCCTATGGCAAAAGATGAGCTTACAGGAAATATGCCAACCGAAAAATTATTATCCTATTTTACCTCAGTAAAAAGTAATAACCTTAATGCATTAAGTTTTGAAAGTGCTTATAACGAGGCTTCTAAGATTTTTAAAAAATTCCATTAATTAACTCTTTATTTGATAATTAAAAGCATGCTTTAAAGTTATTTTCTGTTTTTATTTAAATTTAATCTAAATAAACTTTGCCTAATTCTTTTTGAGTTTTATATTTGCAACTTCAAATTAACATTTATTTATAACAAGTCTAAATAAAAATTAAAAATTCCTAGTAAAAATGAAGAAATTAGTTTTAAGTCTTTTTGTTGTATCAGCATTATTTCAATCATGTACAAGTGATGATGATGGAGGAAACGGAGGTAACCAAGTTGTAGCTCCTGCAACGTATAGTTTTGAAAGAGATGGAGCGTCTACAGTAAGTTTTAGTGGGCAAACAACTAGAATTGAAATGGGGCATGAGTTTCTATCTGCATTAAAAGACACTTCTAAGTCTGAAGCAGATTTAGACGGTATGTTTGCGCACCAAGAAGGGAATGCAGATTTTAGTGATGCTAGTTTAAATGCATCAAATAAGAGTATAAGAAGTAAAACAGCAGCATCTTCAGATTATTTTTCGGCAAACACTACTGATGCTAATGCAATTAAAGCAGATTTCGATGCTTGGATTAAAGCTCAAGTTGAAGAAGTTTTTCCTAATTGGGATGTAGATGCAGTTGCAGGTACAGCCGGGAAAATACAAGAAGCTGGTGGTGGTTCTACACGATATGTAAACGCTAAAGGTTTAGAATTAAATCAAGCTATTAATAAAGGATTAATAGGAGCTTTAATGGTAGATCAAGCTCTTAATAATTACTTAAGCCCAGCCGTTTTAGATGCAGGAACTAATGTAGAAAATAATGATGCTGGAATTGTTGAAGAAGGTAAAACCTATACAACAATGGAGCATAAATGGGACGAGGCTTACGGGTATGTTTATGGTGTAAACGCAAATCCAGCAAACCCAAATGCAGATTTAGGAGCCGATAGTTTTTTAAATAAATACATTGGTAGAGTAGAAGGTGATGCCGATTTTGCAGGAATAGCAGACGATATTTACCAAGCTTTTAAATTAGGAAGAGCTGCAATTGTATCAGGAGATTACGATTTAAGAGATGCCCAAGCAAACATAATTAAAGAAAAATTATCTGAAGTTATTGGAATTAGAGCTGTTTATTACTTACAACAAGGAAAAGCTAATTTAGGATCGGATATGGCATCTGTATTTCATGATTTATCTGAAGGATTTGGGTTTGTTTATGGTTTGCAATTTACTAGACAACCAGGAACAACATCGCCATATTTTACTAAAACTGAAGTTGATGCTTTTGTAGAAACTTTAATGACAGGTAATGGTTTTTGGGAAGTAACATCAGAAACTTTAGATGCAATGTCTGAAGATATTTCAGCCAAATTTAACTTTACAACAGCTCAAGCTGGGAATTAAAAAGAGTTAGTTTAGTTGATTATATTTTATAAAGTAACTACTGTATTGTAAAATACAGTAGTTACTTTTTAGTAGTTTTGCAAATAATTATTTTTTATAAATTAAGATAATAATGAAAAAGTATTTTTTAGGAATAATTTTAGTTAGTATTATAGTAGCCTGTAGCTCGTCCTCCTCGGATGATGAACCAAAAGTAGCAGATAATTTTGATAGAGGTGCAATGTTAACAAACTTAGCAGATAATATAATTATTCCTGCATTTGAAGATTTGCAAACTAAACTTTCAGCTTTAGATATTGCTAGAGGTAATTTCGTGAATGATATGAACCAAACTAACTTAGATTTATTAAGTGATGCTTGGTTAGACGCATACAAAACATGGCAATATGTTGAAATGTTTAATATAGGAAAAGCTGAAGGTATTGATAATACAAACTTTATAGGTTTTGTTTCATTCTTTAATATTTACCCAGTTGAGGTTCTAGATATTGAAAATGGAGCTGATACAGGAACTTATGATTTAACAACATCTAATTACCACGACGGACAAGGGTTTCCTGCTCTAGATTTTTTAATACATGGTTTAGCAGATTCTGATGCGACTGCACTTGAAAAGTTTACTACAAACTCAAAAAACGAAGGTTATGTAACTTATATGGCCGATGTTGTTTCAAGAATGAATACTTTAAATACATCTATACTTGATGATTGGAAAAATACTTATAGAAATACTTTTGTAACTAATATAGAAAGTTCTTCAACAGGTTCTATTAGCAAAATAGTAAATGATTTTGTTTTTTATTATGAAAAAGGTTTACGAGCTAATAAATTCGGAATTCCAGCAGGTAATTTTTCAAGTACGCCTTTACCAGAAAAAGTAGAAGCATTTTATAAACAAGATGTTTCAAAAGAATTAGCGTTAGAAGCTATGACAGCTGTTCAAGATTTTTTCCAAGGAAAAGCCTATAATGGAACTACTAGCGGGGAGAGTTTTAAAACTTATTTGGTGGCTTTAGATAGAAGTGATTTAGTAACAATTATTGACTCAAAATTTGATGATGCAAGACAGAAAATTCAAGTTTTAGACGATAATTTTTTCAATCAAGTTAATGCAGATAATACAAAAATGACGGAAGCATATGATGCCTTACAGTTGGCAGTTGTTTCTTTAAAAGTTGATATGATGGGAGCTTTGGATATTAGTTTAGATGAAGGTTTTGTTGATTCAGACGGGGATTAAAATATTAAATTATAATACAAAAGGTTGTCTTTAAAGACAACCTTTTTTTATTAAAAATGAGTTCTATTTTTAAAACATACCTAAACCAAAATACAAATGCTGCGCCTTTAGCAGTATTTAGGATGGCTTTTGGTATCATGATGCTTTTAAGCATAGTTAGATTTTGGTATCATGGCTGGATTGAAACCTTATACATTCTACCAAAATTTCATTTTTCTTATTATGGTTTCGAGTGGATAAAACCTCTTGGGAATTACACCTATTTACTTTTTATTATTGCTGGATTATCGGCACTTTTTGTTGCACTTGGTTTAAAATATAGATTGGCTATAATTACATTCTTTTTAAGTTTTACTTACATTGAATTGATGGATAAAACCACCTATTTAAACCATTATTATTTTATAAGTCTGCTTAGTTTTTTAATGATTTTTTTACCAGCAAACGCATACTTTTCAATAGATAATGTATTTAGAAAAAAAACATATAATAACATTCCAAAATGGACTATAGATAGTGTAAAACTTCTTTTAGGAATCGTTTATTTTTATGCAGGTTTAGCCAAATTAAATTCCGACTGGTTATTTAAAGCGCAGCCATTAAAAATATGGTTGCCTTCAAAATACGATTTGCCGTTAATAGGAGATACCTTAATGCACCAAACTTGGTTTCATTACGCCATGAGTTGGAGTGGCATGTTATACGATTTAACCATTCCATTTTTATTATTGTATAGAAAAACTCGAGTTTTCGCTTTTGTTTTAGTGGTTGTTTTTCATGTATTTACAAGAGTGTTATTTCCAATAGGCATGTTTCCTTTTATAATGATAGTATCTACTTTAATTTTCTTTGATGCAGGCTTTCATCAAAAAATAATCAATTTTATTAAACATTTTATAAAGTCTAACAACTCAAGTCAATTAGTAATACAAAAAACAGTTTATAAGTTTTCAAATAGAAAGCCAATAGTAGTAATTTTAGGGTTGTTTTTTAGCATTCAGCTATTACTGCCTTTTAGATATGCTTTATACCCTAACGAATTGTTTTGGACCGAAGAAGGGTATCGTTTTTCATGGCGCGTAATGCTTATGGAAAAAGTAGGCATATCAACATTTAAAATTGTTGATAAAGAAACAGGAAATTTCTTTTACGTAGATAATAAAGATTTTTTAACACCTTTCCAAGAAAAACAAATGAGTTTTCAGCCAGATTTTATTTTAGAATATGCACATTACTTAGGCGACCATTTTAAATCACAAGGGCATAAAAATGTTCAAGTATTTGTAGAAAGTTATGTGGCATTAAATGGCAGATTAAGTGTGCCATTTATAGATAAAACAGTAGATTTGTACGCTCAAAAAGAATCGTTTAAAACTAAAACCTGGATTTTACCATTTAAAGATGATATTAAAGGCCTCTAAACTAATTATTGTATTTATTTTTAGTATCTCAATGTACGCGCAACAAACTGTAAAAGGTGCTGTGGTTTTTTCTAAAACAGAGCAACCTATTGCAAATGTAAAAGTTTACGATAAAGTTTCTGGACTATTAACAACAACAAACTCTAAAGGTGTTTTCGAATTTCAGACCTCAAAAAAAGAAATGACTTTGGTTTTTTTCTCTTTTGAATATGAAGTTGAAGAAGTAACCATCCAAACAGAAGCAGGCGCGAACCTTAAAATTATTTTAAAAGATTTAACCCAAAACTTATCTCAAGTAGAAATAACTGCTAGAAAACGTAGAATTTTCGAACTTAAACGTTTAAAAGATGTAGAAGAAACAGCAATTTATGCAGGTAAGAAAACAGAGGTTGTACTTGTTGGACAATCTATGGCAAATTTAGCATCAAATAATGCAAGGCAATTATATAGCCAAGTAGCAGGGTTAAATATTTTTCAGAATGACGATGCTGGCTTGCAGTTAAACATTGGTGGTCGAGGTTTAGACCCTAACCGAACAGCAAACTTTAATACCAGACAAAACGGTTACGATATTAGTGCCGATGTGTTAGGGTATCCAGAAAGTTACTACACGCCAGCTTCAGAAGGTTTACAAGAAATACAAGTGGTTAGAGGCGCAGCTTCATTACAATACGGAACACAGTTTGGAGGGTTAATTAATTTTAAAATGAAAACCCCAAACTTAAATAAACCATTAGAAGTTATAACTAGAAATACATTGGGTAGTTTTGGGCTATACACTAATTTTACAAGTTTAAGTGGCACTAAAAATAAGTTTAGTTATTACACGTTTTTTAATTACAAGAAAGGAGATGGATTTAGACCAAATTCAGAATTCGAATCTAAAAACATATTTACACATTTAGGTTATCAGTTTAACAAAAAAACGAAACTAGAAGGCGAGCTAACTTATCTAAATTATTTGGCAAAACAAGCGGGTGGTTTAACCGACAATATGTTTAATGAAGACCCTTACCAAAGCAATCGAGCAAGAAACTGGTTTAAAATAGATTGGTTACTTTATAACTTAAAATTATCGCATCAATTATCAAAACAAACTAATTTTACTTTTAATTTTTTTGGTTTAAATGCGTCTAGAAAAGCATTAGGGTTTAGAACAAATAGAGTAAGTCAAGTCGACTCTAATGCCGAGCGCGATTTAATTGTGGGCGATTTTAATAATTTTGGTTTCGAGTCTAGATTGTTAAGCAAATACAAACTGTTTAAAAAAGACGCTACATTTTTAATTGGAGCAAAGTTTTATAAGGCAGATAATTACCAACAACAAGGCCCTGGCAGTAATGGTACTAATGCAAATTTTAGTTTTAAAACAACCGAATACCCAAACTATCCTAACCAATCTCAATTCGATTTACCAAACCAAAACATTGCTGTTTTTGGAGAAAATATTTTTTATGTAAACCAAAAGTTATCAATAACACCAGGCTTTAGGTTCGAGTACATAAAAACAGGAACCGATGGTAGTTTTAAAGAAATAAGAACCGATGCGGCAGGTAATGTTATTTTTGAAGAAACCCAAGAGCAATTTGAAAATTTAGAGCGTTCGTTTGTATTATTGGGCATAGGTTTAAGCTATAAGCCAAATGCTAAAACAGAGTTGTACGGAAACATTTCGCAAAATTATCGTTCGGTTACATTTTCAGATATAGCTATAAATAACCCCGCTTTTGAAATTAACCCAGATATTACAGACGAAGATGGTTTTACAGCCGATATTGGTTTACGTGGTAATTTTAAAAACTATGTTTCTTATGATGCAGGTATTTTTGGTTTGTTTTACAATAATAGAATTGGTTTTGAGCAAAAAGCATTGCCAGATGGCAGAGTAATAAGTGAACGAGGTAATATTGGGAATGCAGTTATGTATGGATTAGAATCGCTATTCGATTTTAATTTGAAGAAAATTTTTAATCTAAACAACAACTATCAACTTAATTATTTTATTAATACGTCTATTATAAACTCAGAATACACTTCGTCTCAAGCCAATGGTGTTGAAGGTAATAAAGTAGAGTTTGTACCCGATTTAAACTTAAAAACAGGCCTAAACGGTGGTTATAAAAATTTAATGGCAAGTATTCAATATACATATTTAGGTAAGCAATTTACAGATGCCACAAACGCTACATCTGGGAGTTTAAGCGGTGTAATTGGAGAAATTCCGGAATACGATATTTTAGATGTTTCTTTATCTTACACCTATAAAAATTTTAAGTTAGAAACAGGATTAAATAATGTTTTAGATAATGCCTACTTTACAAGGCGAGCAACAGGATATCCAGGGCCAGGAATTATACCCTCTGCGCCAAGAAATTGGTATACAACACTTCAAATTAAATTTTAAATTAATATTGCATCATGAAAATAGTAAAGAAAATTTTAATTGTACTTTTAATAGCATTAGTAATAATACAGTTTTATAGGCCAGAAAAAAATAATCCTGAATATAGAGAGGTAACAGCATTTATTACAGATACTAAGCCAAGTGCCGAAGTTACCAAAATATTAGAAAATAAATGTTACGATTGCCACAGTAATAAAACCGAATATCCTTGGTATGCAGAAATTGCACCTGTATCTTATTGGTTAGATGACCATATTCAGGATGGTATAAAACATTTTAATGTTTCTGCTTGGGATACGTATAGCGTAAAGAAAAAAGACCATAAACTAGATGAGTTAATAGAAGAGGTTGAAGAAGGAAAAATGCCTCTAGATTCGTATACCTGGTTACACGGAACAATTACCAACCAAGAAAAAGAAGCATTAATTAAATGGGCAACCAAAGCAAGAGAAAATTATAAATTATAATTATAATTATAATTATAATATTTTTTTTAATAAAGCGCTTAAGCCTAATTCAAATAAAGTACCATTAATTAGCTCTTTAATAATTAAAAGCTCTTTATAACTTTTTATTAAAGTAATATTTTCTACAGGTGTTTCTAACAAAATAGTTTTGTTACAGTATTTATTATTACAGGTAGTATCTATTGGTCTGTTTAATGCTATATTTATATAATTTGAAAAGTTCACTAAATCTTCTTTATTTAAAATAAAAGCAACGTCACTTATAACTAAGTTTATGCTGCTTATATGTTTGGCATCGCACCTTTTCCAATTAAAAGAGAAACCTAAATCTGTTTTATATATAATATTAGCATCATTCATAATTAATCAATTTAAATAGAATAAATAATCAATATCGTAAACACGTAGTGTCTCAGTATTACTTTTATTAAACCGAGTTATAAGATTTTTTATGGCACGTAATTCTTGTTTATTGAATATTAATGATAAGTTTTGCTGCATTGTTTTAATCGGAAATTTTCTATTCATTATAAATGCATCATTTGGTATTTGCCAATAATCTGCTTCTAATTCTAGAATATATTCTTTAAACCTTACCATTTCATTTTCATTAAATTCTAGATATATATTATTAAATGTAAGATGATATATTTTACAGTTTATACAGTATGTTAATTGCCCATAACAATTTTTGGCTAATGTTTTATATTTATGATTCATTTGTTTTTATTTAGACTAAATATAAATAACAATTCAAATCTATGCATTATTTTAATGTCATGAAAGTATATTTTATTTTTTTTCTTCTTAATCTACAATTAACAAATAGTACTAAATAAATGCGTATATTTGCACGCAATTATAACTGTAATTGCCACATGACTGCACACGAAAACAAAATAGTCGGAGAAGGTTTAACTTATGACGACGTTCTATTAGTACCAGCTTTTTCTGAAGTACTTCCTAGAGAGGTAAATATTCAAACAAAATTTACCCGTAACATTACTATTAATGTACCTATAATATCTGCCGCTATGGATACGGTAACCGAAAGTAAAATGGCTATAGCCATGGCGCAAGAAGGAGGTATTGGTGTGTTACATAAAAATATGTCTATAGAAGCTCAAGCACAAAAAGTTAAAAAAGTAAAGCGTGCAGAAAGCGGGATGATTATTGATCCTGTAACGTTGCCTCTTACTGCTAAAGTAAAGCAAGCAAAAAAGTACATGGCAGAGTATAGCATAGGCGGTATTCCTATTGTGGATGAAGATGGTATACTAAAAGGTATTGTTACAAATAGAGATTTACGTTTCGAGCACGATAATAAGCGTCCAATAATTGAAGTTATGACAAGTGATAACTTAGTAACTGCAGCCGTTGGAACCTCTTTACAAGATGCTGAGGAAACACTTCAAAAACATAAAATTGAAAAGCTATTAATTGTTGACGATAATTTTAAATTATCTGGATTAATAACTTTTAGAGATATAACAAAACTAAGCCAAAAACCTAATGCAAATAAAGACAAATACGGTCGTTTACGTGTTGCTGCAGCCATTGGAGTAACAGGCGATGCTGTAGATAGAGCAGAAGCATTAGTTGGTGCAGGTGTTGATGCTGTGGTTATAGATACAGCTCACGGACACACAAAGGGTGTAGTTGGAGTATTAAAAGAAATAAAATCTAAATTCCCAGAATTAGATGTTATTGTTGGAAATATTGCTACTGGAGCTGCAGCAAAATATTTAGTAGAAGCAGGAGCAGATGCTGTAAAAGTGGGTATTGGACCAGGGTCTATTTGTACAACTCGAGTGGTTGCTGGTGTTGGTTTTCCGCAGTTTTCGGCTGTGTTAGAAGTAGCTGCAGCCATTAAAGGAAGTGGAGTACCAGTAATAGCCGATGGAGGTATTCGATATACTGGCGATATTCCTAAAGCTATAGCAGCAGGAGCAGATACTGTAATGTTAGGGTCTTTATTAGCAGGTACAAAAGAATCGCCTGGTGAAACTATTATTTATGAAGGAAGAAAGTTTAAATCTTACCGTGGTATGGGCTCTGTTGAAGCTATGAAAAAAGGAAGTAAAGACCGTTATTTCCAAGATGTTGAAGACGATATTAAAAAGTTAGTGCCCGAAGGTATTGTTGGGCGTGTACCATATAAAGGAGAATTAAACGAAAGTATACATCAATTTGTTGGTGGTTTACGAGCAGGAATGGGATATTGCGGTGCGAAAGATATTGAAACGTTAAAAGAAACCGGGCAGTTTGTTAAAATTACTGCTAGTGGAATTAATGAAAGCCATCCGCACGATGTAACAATTACTAAAGAGTCTCCTAATTATTCAAGATAGGTTTTATTTAAATAATTAAAAACAAAAAGCTATACTTTAAAAGTGTAGCTTTTTGTTTTTTTAATTTGTCTTACATTAATTAATAAACCTCAAATTCTTTATTTTGGCACGTAGTGGTTTTTCAAATAACACATAACTAAAGCCAGCAATTATTATTAATATAAATAGTCTGATAGTAAACGTTAATAAATAATCTTCTTCAGGGTTAACTTTAAAATAAGTCCTCATTCTATAGTTATTTAAAAGTGCCCAAATTGGGAATTGAAGAATATAAATTCCGTAGCTTATTTCACCTAAAAAAACGAATAACCTATGGGAAAGTATTTGTGTAATTTTATCATTATTTAGTGACATTAAAATAATTAATGGCGCAAAAATTAATGATAACAATCCGTTATGGTAGTTTAATCCAAAAGAAAACTTTAATAGTAAAACCAATATAAAAAGTAATAATATTATGACTAAGCGATAATTGCTTTTAAGTTTATCTCGATTTTTTATGAAGAATAAGCCAGCTAAATTTCCAACTAAAAAGGCATTGAGATGCATTACAGGATGGTAAGAGATGTCTTTCTTAACAAAAAATGGAATTTCAATACTTTTAAATACTAATAAATGATAAACTATTTGACTAATAATCCAAAACGATATAATCCAAAACGCAAGTGTTTTTAAATGTATTTTAGTATAGTATCTATTCATTAAAAAAGGAAAAAGTAAATAGAAGAAAAATTCTACAGATAAAGACCAACCAGGAGTATTTATACTTAAAGCTTTATCATGAAACCAAGCTTGAATCATGAATAAATTTAAAGGCAAGTCTACAATGCTAAATGCATTATATACTTTAAAAATAAGAACCAGAATAATAGCCATTAAGTAAACAGGATAAATTCTAGCAAGCCTATTTTTTAAAAATTTTAAAAACGGAATTGCCTTTTTGTTTTTATAGGCTATTATCATAACAAAACCAGAAAGCACAAAAAAATAGCTTACGCCAACATTTGCTTGCTTAAAAATAAATGAAATATGAGAATTGGTAAAGAAAAAAGTCTCTCTACCATAATGAAAAATTACAATTAATATTGCTGCAATAAATCTTGTAAATGTTAATTGCTCAATTCTCAAAAGAATGGTTTTGTGTTAATAAACAGAAATAAAGTAGCACTAAAAAATAAAATGATTTTTTAAATATATTAAAGATTTATAAAATGTAAACAAAAAAAGAGGCTTATAATTATAAGCCTCTTTTTTTCTGTATTACAAAAAACAAATTTTACTCTACTTCTATAGCAAATGTTACTTCAACATCTGTACTTCCTCCAGCACCAGCAGATGTCCCGTCATTAGGTTTTGTTGGTTCATGTTTTAAAATTATAGATAAAGTACCTGTGCCAGCATCACCAGTAGTTAAAGTAGTTTCTATTCCTATTGGGTTATTGTCATCATCTGTATCATCTTTTGTAATAGTAATTCCAGAAATAGATGATGAGTAGAAAAATTCGTGCTCGTCGCCCTCGTGTTCAACTTCTTCGGTAATATCTTCAGCTGGGTTTTCTGTTTCATTTAATAATTCTATACTACCAGTATAAGTTGTGTTAGCTGCTAATTTACCAGACACATCGTATGTGCCATCTGCACCACCTTCTCCATCTAAATCTTGGAACGTTAAAGTAACAACGTTATTTCCATTTGTAAGTTTGTATTTTACAGTTGTAATAAGTTCTTCATCATGGTCGTGGTCATGGTCATTGTGATCATCATCACTAGAACAGCTTAAAATTGTTAAGCTAGAAATTAATGTTAGGGCTAATAATTTAATAGTTTTCATTTTCTTTATATTTAAAGTTATCATGGTATTTTGTTTTAATAATTTAATTTAAGTTTTATGTTAAAATTTCTACCTACTTCGTCTGTAAAGTATCTTAACCTATTTAAGTGTTCTCTATAAGATACATTAAACAAGTTTTCTATATTAAACTCTACTTTTAAAGTTCCAGTATTAAACGCTTTAAAACTAGCAGAGCTGTTAAAATTAAAAAGCGTATAAGCGGCTGGTGTTGAGCTAATGTCTACAAAAACATCTTCTTGTAGTGTAGCATCAAAAGTGTAAAAATTATAATCGGGGAAATTGTTTTGTTGTAATACAGTTTTTTGTTTTAAACCAATAGATAATTGATTTAGTTTTTCGTTAACGTAAGTTAACTTATTAGAAAAATTGGTAGCTGGCATATTAATTAACGAGATATCTTCAGATAGATTATCACCTTTTAATAAGCTTAAACTTCCAGTATAATTAATTGTATTTGTGATTTTTTTACGTAAATCTAAATCGATACCAAATATTTGAGCACGAGTTTGGTTGTACTCCCACACAGGAAAAGCACCTCTAACAGTTGTTGTTGTTCCTATTGGTATTAATTGAGTGAAATTAGAAATATGTTTATAATATGGACTAATTGTAAAACCAAAATTTTGATGATTTCGTTCTAAAGAAACTATAAGTTTATTTGCTGTTTCTTTTTTCATGGTTAATTGCCCAATTTCAATCCTTGCAGCGCTATGGTGTAAACCATCGCTAAATAATTCTGAAGGGTTTGGTACTCTTGAGGCTAAACCATAATTTATTAAGAACTCAAAATCATTACTTAAGTGTTTCAAAAAACCTAAGCTTGCTGAAATATTATGGTATGAAAATTCGGGATGTGTAATGTATCTAGAAGATTCAATGACACCAGTATTAAACTCAGGAAACAATTCGTCGTAATTATAAGTTTCATCCCAATCTGTAACTCTGTAACGCTTTGTAGCTTCTATTCGAGAGTAATCATACCTAAAACCAGCACTAATTTCAGAAAACAGATCTAAGCTATAAGTTCCTGTTGCATAAACTCCAACGTCATATTTGTCAAAATCTGGAATTAAAGGGTTTGTTCCTGTTCCAGAAATGGCATCATTTTGTTGGTAACGTAATAATAGTCCGGTATTAAGTTTTAAATTTTCGTATGCGTCTATTCTTAAATTTGGTTGTAACGATGTTGTAAATAATCTAAGATCGACTACGGGTATGTTTTTTCTATCTCCACGTCTTAAATCGAATTCTTTTCTTCTATTTATTTGAAAATCGTATTGTAATGTTAATTTTCCAAATTCTTTAAAACGTTTATAGGCTTCTACTTTCCCTAAATGATGCGAAATATCTTGCTTAGGATTATTAATAGTGTGAGAGAAATCTGAAATATATTGAGGCTCTCCGCTATTTATTGCCCGAACTAAATCGTTTGTATTACCTATATGAGATGCTCTTAGAATACCAATAGTATTATTTACAAAACTATAATAAACATCGAAACCTTTTTCAAGAGATTTGTATCCAATTCTAGCTGAAGCATTTATACTTTTTATACCTGTGTTACTTAATTGGTAATTAGGCGCTTTAAAATCGCCAAAAGTTTTATAACTACTTTGAAGTTTAGTATATAAACCGCTTTTAAAAGTTTTTACAAGTTCAGAGTTAATATTACCTCCCCATCCATTGGTGTTAAAAGATACGGATGTGCTTCCAAATAGGCTGTCCTTTATAGCATAATTCTCTGGGCGAATTAATATTAATCCGCCAATAGCATCGCTTCCATAAATAAGTGTATTGGCACCTTTTATAACATCAATACGTCCGCTTGAGTTTACATCAATATTTGGAGCATGTTCGTCTCCCCATTCTTGATCAAAAAGGCGTACATTATTGTTAACAATTAAAAGTCTGCTACTGTGTAAACCATGTATCATGGGTTTTACAATGGTATTGCCAGTATTTAAGGATGAAACACCACTTATTGTGTTTAAGGCATCTCCTAAAGATTTGTCTGTAAAAGTTTCTATTTGTGCCTTTTTAAGTGATTTTTGAATGGATGTTTTTTCAACCTTTGTATTGGCTGCTACAGTAACTTGATTTAGTTCTTCTAAATGATGCTCCATAACTATTTCTTGGTACGTATCTGTGCTAAGTTGTAACTCGATGCGTTTGGTTTCGCAACCTACGTGAGATATAACTAAAATTAATTTTCCGGCACACAAATTTTTAATAGAAAATTTTCCATTAATATCTGCAATAGTATATGTGTTTAGTGTTTCATTATAAACAGTTGCTCCAGACATTGAAGTACCGTCATGAAAATCTTTTACTTTACCTAAAAAAGTATAAGTACAATTTTGAGTATGGACAATGTTTGTAAAACAGAGTACCATAATCAATAAAAAATATTTCATTGATAATTTTGTTTTAGTTTAAAAATAATAGGTTTTAAACTAAAATAGGAGGGCCTCTTAACGAAAAAGATAAAGGGGTATGATTGTTAAGAAGTTTATAAGTTAAGTTATATTCTCTATTTTGCGTAGAGGTTTGAAATAACGTACTAAAATATAAAGTTACATATAATTGATGTGCGGTATTAAATTTTTGAAACTCACAATCTAAATCTACTTTATGTATGTGTGTACTATCTTCACCAATACATACTTCGTGTTTATGATGTTCAAAAACATGTGCTAATTTAACTCCAGCAGGAACCCAAAGCGTTAAACCTAGCAAAATAGCTAGAGCTTTAAAAATAATATGTTCCTTTATAAAATGCATTAGTCAACAAAACGTTTTAATCCAATTCTACGAAGCATTTTCTTTTCAAAATTCCAGAAAAATTTATGTTGGCCAAAAGCCCAGCCAAAAAAAACTAGCAAAAATTGATACATTACAAATAAAAGAAGAATACGAATTACCCAATATCCAAGGTTGCCAAAATTGTCGGTAGTAATTTCCAAAAAACTTAAAATAGGCTTGCCAATATAAGAAGCTGTAGACCCTGTAATAGCAAAGACAATTAAAATGACAATAATTTGCCAATTATGCTCTATGTTCCAACGTGCTTTTAATTTCTCCACTTATGCAATTTTATGCAAAAATATTAAAACAGATTTAAATTCTAGGGACAAATGTACTTAATCTTTGATTGTAGGTTAATTGAAAGTATACAAAATAATTATAAAGCATATAATTAACTTCGTAACCATAATCTATGCCTTGTTGGTAATCAATTTGTAATTCATATAAATTAGGGTCAAACCGTTGAGGTTGTATTACGCGTTGGTTCCAAGCTATAACATTTTGTATGTTGCGCGCTTCTAAAAACTGTTGAGAATAATAGCCTCGTTGTCTAGCTCTACTTGCTAACCAGAAATTAAAGCCAGGTTCTATTATTATAATTTCGTATTCTAAATCGTCATTTGCAATTTTAACAGTATCGTTTTGTTTTAAGTTTTCTAAACGTTCTTCCTTTTTAGATGTTGTTTTTTTTGATGTATTACAATTGAAAAGAAATACTAAAACAAGTAATATATATATTGTTTTTTTCATAATGATTGTTTTTCTTTTTTAACAGAACTCGTTACGGGCAATAAAAGAAAGAACGAGTTAGTAACTGTATATATTAATTAGGCCTAATTTTTATATTAAATTTACAAAAATGATGTTTAAATAGTTGGTTTTTAGCAGTTTTTAACAAAAAAAAAGGCTAAACTCAAGCTTAGCCCTTTTCTATAAATTTAATTTATATAAATTTTATTTTCCAAAAAGTCCTCCTAATAGGCCTCCAATACCACCTTTTTTGCTAGCATTTCCTAGAACCATTCCTGCTACATCATCTACAATACTACCATCTCCATCGGCATCTAAAATAGATTCTAAAAAGCTTTGTTCTTTATCGGCAGAGCTTCCACCAAGCATGCCTCCTAACAGATCTCCAATACCATTAGATGAGTTTACGTTTTGTTGTCTGCTTTGTTTTCCTAAAACCCCCATTAAAATTGGAGCTGCAACTTTTAATATGTTTCCAACAGAACCGGCATCTAAACCAGATTTTTCTCCTAATATTTTTTCAACACCTAATTGTTTTGCTCCTAAAACGTGCCCCAGTATTTTAGACCCGTCTTCTTTTACATTATCATCTACGCCACCGTTAAATAAACCTCCTAAATTATCTAAAATGCTACCATCGTGCTTTCCTTGTAAAGCACCCATAAGTCCTTCTGCTCCTTGAGGTGTTGCTGCATTGCGTTGCATTGCTTTCATTAAAACAGGTAAAGCCATTGTTAGTACGCTACTTGTTTTATTTGTGTCGTTTCCTGTAGAACCTGCTACACCACTTATAATGGTTTTTCCAATGTCACTATTTAATAAATCTAAAATTCCAGCCATAATTGTTTTTGTATATTAATTAATAATGTTTTTATATAATTTGGAAGCATAAAGTACAAAAAAAAGTCCCAACTTATATAGTTAGGACTCAATTATAACCTTTTGGTCACATTTTAGTTTAGCATATGGTTTTAAAACTAGTATTATTACCCTAAAATGCTAATAATTTGTGATGCTAATTCGGTACCAATTCTATCTTGAGCTTCGTTTGTTGCTGCTCCTGTATGTGGTGTTAAAGATAATGCAGAGTTCATTAACAATTGCATTTCTGGTTTAGGTTCTTTTTCAAAAACATCTAGAGCGGCTCTTGCTACTTTTCCACTTTCAATAGCTTTTACTAAAGCAACTTCGTTAAGTACACCACCACGAGCTGCATTAGCTATTATTACACCATCTTTCATCATGTTAAATTCTGCTTCGTCAATTACATATTCTTTTTGGGCAGGAACGTGTAGTGTTATAAAATCTGATTGTTTTAAAACGTCTTCTTTTGAAATGGTTTTAATATCGAAGTTTACTTTTTGTCCGTCAAAAAATTCTAGTTCTAAGTTAGCATTTTCTAGAAAAGGATCGAAAGCAACAACTTTCATTCCGGCACCTAGAGCTACTTTTGCTGTAGCTTGACCAATACGACCAAAGCCTAAAACACCTAAAGTTTTGCCTTTTAATTCGGTTCCTTTTGCATAAGCCTTTTTTAAGCCTTTAAAGTTGCTATCTCCTTCAAGTGGCATATCTCTATTAGCATTATGTAAAAAACGGGCTAAACCATATAGGTGCCCAAATACTAATTCGGCAACAGAGTGAGATGATGCAGCCGGTGTGTTTATTACGCTTATACCTTTTTCGCGGGCATACTCAACATCTATATTGTCCATTCCAACGCCACCACGACCAATAATTTTTAACCCAGGGCACGCATCAATTAAGTCTTTGCGTACTGTAGTTGCACTACGTACTAAAAGTACTGCGATGTCTTTTTCGTTTATGTAGTTAATTAATTGTTCTTGTGCTACGGTTGTTGTTATAACTTCGTAACCACCTTTTGTTAAGGCATCAATACCGCTTTGAGAAACTCCGTCGTTTGCTAATACTTTCATTATTGTAAGTTAATAGTTGAAAAGTTGAAACCATAAAAAGTTTTAAAAACTAATATGTATTCAGCTTAAATTATTTTATTGTTTTTATGCTTTGCTTTCTAATTCGCTCATTACTTCAACAAGAACCTTTACGCTATCTAAAGGCATTGCGTTGTATATTGAAGCTCTGTATCCGCCAACACTTCTATGACCATTTACACCGCTTACACCTGCTTCTTTTAGCATGGTTTCGAATGTTTCTTTTAAGTTGTCGTTTTCTAAAGTAAAAGTTGCGTTCATACTAGATCGATCTTCTTTAGAAGCAAAACCTTTAAATAACGGGTTTAAATCTATTTCAGAATACATTAAACGCGATTTTTTTTCATTTTCTTTTTCTATGGCTGCAATTCCGCCTTGAGCTTTTAACCATTCTAGTGTTAACATAGAGGTGTAAACAGGAAAAACAGGAGGTGTGTTAAACATACTGCTTTTATCAATATGTACTTTATAGTCCATCATTGAAGGTATTTTACGAGAAACTTTGCCTAAAATATCTTCTTTTATTACTACAAGAGTGGTGCCGGCAGGTCCCATATTTTTTTGAGCACCAGCATATATTAAGTCAAATTGAGTAAAATCTAGTGTTCTAGAAAATATATCGCTACTCATATCGCAAACTAAAGGAATGTTAGTTTGAGGAAATGATTTCATTTGGGTACCGTAAATGGTATTGTTTGAAGTGCAATGAAAATAATCATAATCTTCAGGGATTTCGTAACCTTTTGGTATGTAATTGTAGTTAGCATCTTTTGATGATGCTACTTCGTAAATGTCATCATAAATTTTAGCTTCTTTAATGGCTTTTGCTGCCCAAGCGCCAGAGTTTAAATAGCCTGCTCTTTTTTCTAATAGGTTTAAAGCTACCATTAAAAATTGTGTGCTAGCTCCGCCTTGTAAAAATAATGCTTTATATCCTTTGCCTTCAAGACCAAGTAACTCTAAAGCTAAAGCTCTAGCGTTTTCCATAATATCAACAAACGCTTTACTTCTGTGAGATATTTCTATTAAGGATAAGCCACTATTGTCTAGATCGACAACTGCTTGAGAAGCTTTTAATAATACTTCTGGTGGTAAAATTGATGGTCCTGCACTAAAGTTATGTTTTTTCATTGTTTAAATCTATTTACGCTTTTGTTTTATAAAAGCGAATTTGCGGGGTAAATTTAATTAATATTTATTTTCTACTATTTCCTTAAATTTTTAAGTGTAAAATGGTACAAAATTTTAAGTAACAAAGGTGCTAATTAATTGGGTAAATAGTATTAAATTATCAATAATTTTTTCGTCAAATTGCTGATAAAAATTCAATAGAATCGACATCATCCGCATAATCCCAAAGTTGAGGTTTTTGGGTGTTACCAAATGCTATTTCATTTTTAGTAAACCCTTTGGAAACGATACATTGAATTTGATTTTTTTTAGCCTTTATAGTTTCTTTTAATTCTGAAGCATCATTGTAATACTCGTAAAATAGAGTGGCAATTGGCGATGCAAAGCTTTTATCTTCTTTAATCATGAAGAAACCGTTTTCAAGCATATCAAACTCACTCATTAGGTACACTGCTTTATTATAGTCGTAATTATTAGCGTATTTTGCTTTTTCTATAATAGTGTGCCAATGGTATATAGATTCAAAAAAAGCTTTAAAATCATAGCCTTTAGGCACAAAAAGTTTAGATACGTTTCTGCAACCTAATCCATAATATCTAAAAATATCTTCGGATAGGTTTTTTAAATCTTCAGCAGATTCTTGTCCTGTTAATATGGCTACCGAGTTTCTATTGTTTCTAATAATAGAAGGTTTGTTTTTAAAATAATATTCAAAATAACGAGCCGTATTATTGCTACCTGTTGCGATTACAGCATCAAAATTTTCTACTTTGGCTTCGGTAAAGCTTATTTTGTTTTTAAATTGAGGTTCTATATACTCTAAATATTTGCTTAAATAGGGGAGTAAATGTTTGTCGTTTGAAGATTGCTTAACTAATACATTATGGCCAGATATAAGTACCGATAAAAAATCGTGAAACCCTACTAGAGGAATATTACCAGCCATGATAATAGCTACTTTTTTGGGGTTTATTTTTTCAAGGGCGTAAGGTTTTAGCCAAGTGTTTAAATTGTTTGCTGTTAGCGCATTTACCCAAGATTTTAATGCAAATTTTATGTTGTTTTCTGTAAACCAACCATTATGTTCTTGGGCTAATTTTATTTGGTGTTTAAAGCCATCGAAAAATAACTCATTGTGTTCAATATTATCTGTCTTTTGGATAACTTCGTTAGAAAATTGCCTTAAAAAATCTCCTAATTTTACAAAAGCATTAATTCTTTCTTGTAATTGCATCCTTTATTTGGTTATGAATGGTTTTGGCTTTATTTTTGCAATTGCAAATTTAGTGAAACTCAAATAGAGTTCTTAAATTTTAAAAGATAAAAATTACTATGGCTATTATAATAACAGATGAGTGTATAAATTGTGGGGCTTGCGAACCTGAGTGCCCAAATACTGCAATATATGAAGGTGCCGATGATTGGCGCTATAAAGATGGTACAAGTTTAGATGGTACTGTGGTTTTAACTAATGGTACAGAGGTTGATGCTAATGAAGCCCAAGAGCCTATAAGTGACGAGCTTTATTACATTGTGCCAGACAAATGTACTGAGTGTAAAGGGTTTCATGACGAGCCACAATGTGCTGCCGTTTGCCCTGTAGATTGTTGTGTGCCAGATGAAGATGTTGTTGAAACAGAAGAAGAATTACTTGCTAAGCAAAAATTTATGCACCCAGAAGATTAATTTTATTATTAAAAATAAAAAAAAATCCCAAGTTTAACTTGGGATTTTTTTTTGTTTAAAATTGTAGCTTTACAAATCGTTGATTTTTTAAATTATCAATATCTTGACCAAACATTAGTAATGTATTATCATCAATCCAATTGTATAACGATGGTCTAATGGTTATACCTTCTAAATGATCATTTTTAATTAAAATTTGCCTTTTATAATTGCCTGTATTTAAGTCTAGATTGGCGGTAATAAAAGCTTTATCAAAATCTGTAAAGTAGTTTACAAGGCCACCTGTTGAATGATTTATGTTTTTTGCACTACAATTGTATAGTAAATGTAAATTGTTATTTTTATACACAGGGTGATAAGAACTGTAAATTGCAACATTAGCTTTGTTGTTTCTTTTACCAATTTTGTTTGCCCAAATTAAGTTACTCTCGCTATCTAGTTTTATGGCAGCTATGTCGTGATGATAATATGTTATTGCGTAATTATAAGAATACGACCAAATTTGCTCGGCAAGTACAAGCAACTCGTTGTTGTTAAGTTTAATGGTTTCTTTTAATACATAATTTTGGTCTGCACGTTTACCTTCGTTATATTTTTTTATGGCTTTTTGTTTCTTTTTACCTTCTTGTAAAAGTTTAACAAAGAAATCTGAAGAAAATTTATTGTATTTAGATGATAAAATTTCACCATTAGTTAAGTTAACTCTTGAGGCATATACACCATTCATGGCATACATGTTTTTTTCAGAAAATAAACCTGTAAATGCTAATTCGTTATCATTAATTAAAGTGGTGTTTAAAGTTCTTAAGTGCACATTATCTGGCCTTATAGTTGTAAGCAAACCTAATTGATTATTTTTAATTTGATAGAGTTGAAACTCGTACCTATAATTGTTTGCATCGTTTAACACTTTATACGAATCGTATTTTTTACAAACAATAAACAGTTCGTTTTTACTATTCATAAAAATGGTTCTGTATGATAAAACATTGTTATTATAGGGAAAACTAAAATAGTTGCTAGACTTTTCTTTAAAATCTGAATCGAATGTTTGTATTCTAATTTTAGCAGTTTCTTTATTTTTATTAGGTATGGTATAAAAAAGAGTAATGGTGTTTTCATCATCACTTATAAGGAATTTGCTTAATGAGTTTTTAGCATTTTTTGAATCGTTAAAAATGGTTGTAATTTGTTTTTTGGGGCTTAAAGAAAAAGTAGCTAAATCTATATTTTGGTAATAATAGGTTTTTCCGTTATCAGTTAATAAATAAAAAACATGAACAATTTTGGTTTTTAATTTGGTTAATCCAAGCGAATTAAATTTGCCTTCATAGTTTTCGTCTTTTAAATTTATTTCTTTGTTTGTTGGTGTTAGGTCTAAATTAAATTTTCTTAAAAACATGTCGTCTCCTTGTCCGTACTTACCTTCGGAGTAAAGTAGGTAATATCCGTTTTCATCTTTACCAATAATATCAACAGGAATTTCTCGTTTATCGTTTTTAAAAATATCGCCATATTCAATTTCAACTTTATTTTGCGAAATGGAGTTAATGCTAAGCAATAAAACAAAATATAAAAGCAGCGTTTTTCTCATAAGGATAATAATGGTTTATTTATAAAATTGGATAAATATAATGATTATATAATCCTGTTTTTAAGACAAAAACTTTAAGATATGTAATAATATAAATAAGTGCATTTATTTTGTAGTTTTGCTGTAATGAATTTTAAAAAAGTATTTCTTCTTTTAAATGGCGAACCACCAAAATCGATTCCAGATTTAACAAATTATAGTATTGTTTGTACAACAGATGGTGCTTTTAATATGTTAAATGAACAAAATATAATGCCAGATTTTGTAAGTGGTGATTTCGATTCGTTAAAAAAGCTTCCTAAGCATGTTGAGGTTATACATACGCCAAATCAAGATTACACCGATTTTGATAAAATTTTGCAGGTTTTGTTTGATAAGCAGTATGTTGAAATTCATGTTTTTGGAGCAAGCGGAAGAGAGCAAGACCATTTTTTAGGTAATTTGCATACAGCGCTTAAATGGAAGAATAGGTTAGCTATAACTTTTTTTGATAATTATGGTTTTTACTTTTTAGCTAATAAAAACGAAAAATTATCGAATTGTAAAGGTAAAATAGTGTCTTTATTTCCTTTTCCAAAGGCAGCAGGTATTGTTACTACGGGTTTGCAATATGCCTTAAATAATGAAGACTTGTGTATTGGTAACCGTATAGGAACCAGAAATAAAGCTATAGCTAATACTATAAAGATTAGTTTTAACGAAGGTAATTTGTTTCTTTTTGTTAACGATTTGGTTTAGCGTTTGTTATTTGGTTTTAAATGCTTTCATTTCTAAACTTGGCTCTATAATTTGCTCGTTTTCCCAAATTGTTTTTTCAAATTTGTTTAATTGCTTGTAAGGCACAACTTTGTCTTGTTTTATAGCTTCAAAATCTTTTAAACTTATTTTTGTATTTCCAGTAAAGAGCAACTCTTCTTTATTACTATTATTACCTTCAATTTTAAAGCTAAAATTCACTTTGTTTTTAGCGCTACTATTTTCTATAAATTTAACATCTCTGTTTACGTAAAAATAGCTGCCAGAAGTATGTTTTAAATATTTTGGATGGTATATGTTGGTGCTGTCTTTTTCAAATAATAAGGTGCCTGTACTAACGTTTTCAATATATTTTATGCCCAAAATTAGTTTTAAGTTTACCTTTTCGCCATGTCTGTTTTTGTAGTATTTATAATCTATTCGTGTTACAGCGTATGTGTTATTACTAATAAATAGTTGTCCTGTATATTTAGCTTTTCCTTTTTTTGGAGAAAAATTTATAATATGCGTTAATTCGTTATTGTTGTTTACTATGTCTGCATGCGAGTATTCGTATAAATTAGAATTTAAAATTTTGTTTAAAAACGAATTTTTATAAAATTGCGAGCGTTTTAAAAACGATCTTGATTCGTTATTTAAATGAGAAACCTCGTACTCTTTTTTATTGCTATTATCTTTTTGGTTTTCTTCTTTAAGCGATAAAGAATCATCAATTTTAAAAATGCCTGTTTTTAATTTATATGTTTTTGTCGTGTCTAGGTATTTTAAAATAATATGTTGCGCTTTTTCCTGTATTTGTTCTATTGTAAAATCGTTTTCGTAATCTAATAATTGAGTTGCTTTATTTACAATTAATTTGCTTGTATCTTTGTTAAAGGTGTATAGTTCGCCTTTAAAATCTTCGAAATGAACCATGTTACTTTCTTTAATTTTTTTAGAAAGTGTTTTTAGTTCGTTGTTAGCAAACTCTAAGTTTTTCTTTTTTACATGAGAAGCTTTTTCAATTTCGAATTTTAAATCTTTAAAATTAACATAGTTGGTTACTCGTCTAAAAATAGAATGTTTGTTTAGGTTATTGTTGTAGTTGGTTTTTATGTTGCGTTTAGCTTTTGCAATTATAGAGTCTGCATTGGGCGCTTTGTTACTTATGTAAACCTCGTTTAATTGGTTAATGGCTTCTTCTAGCTCAATGCTGTTTTTTAAAAGTTTTAAATCTTGAATGTTTAATACTTTATTTTGGTAACCCATGCAAGAAATAGTAATACTTAAATTATTATTGCTAGTATTTACGGTAAAATACCCTTCTTCGTTTGTAATAGTACCGCTATGTTTTCCTGTTTTAATGGTGGCGTATGGAATTGGGGTTTTACTATGTTTATCTATTAGTTTTAAAGTTAAGTTTTGCGAAAAAGTAAATAAGCAGCTAAAACAAATAAAGGTAGATAGTAGTATTTTTTTCATTGATAAGTGTTTGTATTAGGTAAACGATTTAAAATAAACATTGTTACAGTAAAATTGTTTTTAGTACTTTAATGATTAGGTTTGTTTAAATGAAATTTAATTATGAGCGGAGAGAAAAATTTAGAAAAGTTATTAAAAGAGATGAAACCCTTGCTTAATCCTGGCGATTTTGTTTTTACTACAATTAAAAACCTTGATGCTATAAATAGGGCAGATACTATTTGTGAATTTAAAGAGGCTGAAGGTGTTACCGTTGTTATTGAAAAAAATAAAGCAGATATGTTAAATTTAAGATATGTTTGTGTGGTATCTTGGATTACTTTGCGGGTTCATTCTTCTTTAGAAGCCGTAGGGTTAACAGCAAAGTTTTCGGCAGCGTTAACATTACATGACATAAGCTGTAATGTTATTGCTGGCTATTACCACGATCATATCTTTGTAGATAAAAAAGATGCTAAAAAAGCGGTTAGAGTTTTAACTAATTTATCTAAAAAATACCAATAAAAAAACCGAACTATTTGTCCGGTTTTTTTTATTGGTTGTATACCGTTTTTATAAGCTAAAATTTAATCTACCAAATACATACGTGCCATCCGATCCCATTTGTACAGAATCAGCAAGACCACCTTGGTCTGTCCAACCATCAAATTGAGGTGTTGGGTATTGGTTAAATAAGTTATTTGCGCCTAAGCTAAATTTAACTTTATCGGATATTTGGTATCCTAGACTTAAATCGACAACTAGTGCAGCTTCGTATATATCTGTTGCTACAGGGAACAAAGCATCGGCTTCTGCTTGAGTTGTTGCAGGCGAATCTACCCATTGAAAATCTTGTAATGTAACTTCGCTAAATTGTGTTAAAGCAACTGTTGCATCAAATTTATTACAAGAGTAACCAAGATTTAAACCAAATTTATAGTCTGGAGCAGCAGCTTTAAGATAGGCTTGAGAAAAAGGTCCAAAAAATGTAAACTCGTTTAAGTTTCCGTTATTGATACTTTTAATTTTTAAATCGTTAAAGTTTCCTATTAGTGCTGTATTTATTTTTCCGTTTTCACCTACATTAAAATCATAACCTAAAACAATATCAAGTCCATTAGTTCTAGTGTCAACACCATTTGCAAAAAATTGAGCAGCATCAACATTTAATGGCCCTAAAATAGTTTGGTCTGTAAAGTTGTCTGTTAAAATAATACGGTCGTTAACAGTAATAGAATAAGCATCAACAGTAGCAGAAAAACCACCATTTTTGTAAGTAAATCCAATACTAGTATTTACAGCTTTTTCTTCGTTAAGTTGTCCAATTCCAAAGGCTTTTGTTACGGTACTATTATTAGCAGATAATAATGAAGGAACCGATGTGCCAGCAACAATATTGTTAAATATTAAGTTGTAATATAGTTGCGCTAAAGAAGGTGCTCTAAACCCTGTTGATATCGAGCCTCTTAATGAGAAGTTATCGCTAATTTTTAATCTAGTTGCTAGTTTTCCGTTAAATGTGGTTCCAAAATCAGAGTAGTTTTCAAATCTAACAGCACCAGCAAGCATAAAATCTTCACTTACATTAAGTTCTGTGTCAAAATAAATACCATAGTTGGTTCTACTTCTGTCTACTTCATTGGCTGGGCTATATCCAGGGAAACCTTGCGATCCTCCTGGTAAATCATCGCCATTAGAATCTGTAGCAACGGTTTGTGTACCAGGATTGGTTAGTAAAACACCGTTTTCATCGTAAAGCCCGTAAGAAGGTGCTTCGCCAGCAAAAATGCCAAAGTTTTCGGTTCTGTATTCAAAACCAAATGCTAAGCTTAAGCCAGAAGCCACATCGTCTAGATATTTATTAAAATCTAAACCTGTTGTGTTTTGAGATAAATAATGCCCACCAGCATCAAAATCTGTTGGCGAAGCATCTTTCATAGAAGCATTATTGCTATTTTTTATAAAATAATGAAAGTTGTTTTTTCCGTAAGTGTTATTAAAATCAACATTCCATCCATTTTCCATTTTATGTTTAACTCCTACAGAAACCGAAACATCTGTAATGTTAGATGTTATTCGAGGTGTAAATCCGTTAGGGTATAAACTTGGTACGGCTCTGTTATCTCCATCGTCAAAACTATCACGAGAAAAAGCATAAGCATCCGTATCTCTATAGTTTCTTCCTCCAAAGGCATAAACTTCGGTATTATCGTTAATAGGTAAAGCGGCGTTAATCATAAAATTAAAACCATCAACACCAGCGCTACCATAACCTTTTCTCCAAGCAAAACCAGGTCTTAAAGTATTTTGTCTAGATAAAAACTCGGTAGTAAAATTAACAAAACCACCATTGTCATTTAACGCCACGCCATAATTAGCGTCAATTTTTACTGTGGCGCCATCCCAACTTCTATCTTTACCATCTAGTCTGTTTTTACCTTCTACATTGCTTAGGGTTTCTCCTGTTGCATCTTCCCAGCCATCGCCAATTGCAGTACTATAAGCGCCATAGGTTATACCTCCAGAAAAGCCATCGGTATTATCTTTTAAAACAATGTTTATTACTCCGGCAATGGCATCAGACCCATATTGAGCAGATGCGCCATCTCTTAAAACTTCTATGCGCTTAATAGCATTGGCAGGAATGGCATTTAAATCGGTTCCAGAATTACCACGACCTCTGGTTCCAAATACATTGACTAAAGATGATTGATGCCTGCGTTTACCATTAATTAAAACTAAGGTTTGGTCTGGGCCTAAACCACGTAAAGAAGCAGGTACAATATGGTCTGCTCCATCAGATCCAGACTGTTTGCTAGCATTAAATGAAGGTGCTGCGTATTGTAAAATTTCATTAACTTCAACTTTTCCTGTTGATGAAGCAATTTCTGAAACATTTATAACATCTACAGGAACAGCTGTATCTGTTGCCGTTCTGCGTGGGCTACGAGACCCTACTAAAACAACAGCATCAAGACTTACGCCTTCTTCTAAAACAACATTTAAGGAAGATTGGTTGTTTACTTCTACAATGGTAGAGTTGTAGCCAACATAACTAAATGTTAAAGAAGCTCCATTATTAACATTGATGCTAAATTTTCCGTCAAAATCTGAAGTTGTGCCGTTAGTTGTTCCCGTTTCGGTAATATTAACACCGGGAATAGGTACGCCAGAAGCATCTTTAACAACGCCACTAACGCTTTGTTGAGCAAAGGTTAAAGTGGTTGTTAGAAATAATAGATAAAAGTAAATTGTTTTCATGTAATTAATTTTGAGTTAGTTTATGCTAATATAAGTTAAGTTTGTTAAATAGTTATAAAATTGGTTAATGTTTTGATTATTTTTTAATAATAAAGCAATAAATGTGAATAATGTTTAGTTTTATTCAGGGTAACAAAAATTATAAAATACTAGTATTAAACTATATATTTGCACTCGCAAAAATTAGTTAATTATGAAAGCAGGAATCGTAGGATTACCAAACGTAGGGAAATCAACTTTGTTTAATTGTTTATCAAATGCAAAAGCGCAAAGTGCAAACTTTCCGTTTTGTACAATAGAACCCAATATTGGTGTTGTAAATGTACCAGACCCACGTTTAGAAAAATTAGAGTCTTTGGTTAATCCAGAACGTGTTATACCGGCAACTGTAGAGATTGTAGATATCGCTGGGTTGGTAAAAGGAGCTAGTAAAGGCGAGGGGTTGGGTAATCAGTTTTTAGCTAATATTCGCGAAACCGATGCTATCCTTCATGTTTTGCGTTGTTTTAATAATGATAATATTGTGCATGTAGATGGCAATGTAAACCCAATACGAGATAAGGAAACTATCGACATGGAATTGCAACTTAAAGATTTAGAAACTGCAGAAAAGAAGTTAGACAAAGTAAAGCGGGCCGCAAAAACAGGAAATAAAGAGGCGCAAAAAGAAGAAGCTATTTTATTAAAAATAAAGGAAAATTTAGAAGCTGGTATTTCTGTAAGAGCCATAGATTTTTCTGAAGAAGATTACAACGAGTTTGTAAAACCATCGCAATTTATTACAGATAAGCCTGTAATGTATGTTTGTAATGTAGATGAAGGTGCAGCAGTATCTGGAAACGATTATGTAGAACAAGTTAAGGACGCCGTAAAAAACGAAAATGCCGAAGTTTTGGTTTTAGCCGTAGGCACAGAAGCAGATATTAATGAATTAGACGATTATGAAGAGCGCCAAATGTTTTTACAAGATATAGGTCTAGACGAACCTGGCTCGGCAAAATTAATACGATCTGCTTATAAATTACTTAATCAGCAAACCTATTTTACAGCAGGTGTTAAAGAAGTAAGAGCATGGACAGTTAATATTGGTGCAACAGGGCCACAAGCTGCTGGTGTAATTCATACCGATTTTGAAAAAGGATTTATTCGAGCAGAAGTTATAGCTTATGAAGATTACGTAACCTACGGAAGCGAAACCAAAGTTAAAGAAGCTGGAAAAATGCGTGTAGAAGGAAAAAATTATATTGTAAAAGATGGCGATGTAATGCATTTCTTGTTTAACGTTTAGTTAGTAATTTTTGTTTGTTATTGTATCTTTTTATTAATATAATTGACATAAATTACAAGTTTAGAATTAATTAGAAAATTACTTATGCCTTTAATAGAAGTCGAAACTCATATTAATGCAGATATACAAATTTGTTTTGATTTGGCACGCGATGTTGGCTTCTATCAAAAATCTCTAGAACACTCCGAAGAGATTGCAATTGGCGGTAAAACTTCAGGACTAGTTAATTTAAACGATCATGTAGTTTGGGAAACCAATCATTTAGGTTTTGTACAGCATTTAAATTTAAAAATAACCGAATTTAAAGCACCAAACCTATTTGTAGACGAATTAGTTAGTGGAGGGTTTAAGGCTTATAAACACGAACATATATTCCATATGAGTAATAATAAAACAGTTATGACAGATAGGTTTTATTATAAACTGCCATTTGGCCTTTTAGGTAGATTTTTAAATTGTTTATACGTAAAAAAGTATATGACAAAGCTTTTAAAAAACAGAAATAAAATACTGAAAGATAAGGCTGAAAAAATGCAAAGAGTAGCTTTTAAAAAATAAGTTTGTTTTTAAATTCAAAATACTTTTTTAGTAGAAAATAAAAAGAGTAAATTAAATAATTTAAGTTGTATAATGAGTTTTAAATTATAAAAACCATTGTGCCAACTTATTAATATATATTGTTAATTACTTTGTAACCTAGCTATTTTATTTTTTCAAAGGTTACACTATATTAGCAACCCTCACTAAATTTTCTATAAATAAATGGCAGAACAAACCAAATATACCGAAGATAATATACGTTCATTAGATTGGAAAGAGCATATTCGAATGCGTCCAGGAATGTATATTGGTAAACTTGGTGATGGCTCTTCGCCAGATGATGGTATTTACATACTATTAAAAGAAGTCTTAGATAACTCTATTGATGAGTTTGTTATGGGAGCCGGTAAAACCATAGAAATTTCTATACAAGGCAGTAAGGTTATTGTTCGCGATTATGGGCGAGGTATTCCATTAGGAAAGGTTGTCGATGTTGTTTCTAAAATGAATACCGGTGGTAAATACGATTCTAAAGCATTTAAAAAATCTGTTGGGTTAAATGGCGTTGGTACAAAAGCCGTAAATGCACTTTCTAATTATTTTAGAGTAGAATCAAATAGAGACGGAAAGTCAGCAGCGGCAGAATTTGAAAAAGGAAATTTAATAAACCAAGAAAATTTAGACGATACTACCCGCAGAAAAGGAACAAAAGTATCCTTTGTGCCAGACGAAACCATTTTTAAAAACTATAAATTTAGAAGTGAGTATGTGGTGAAAATGCTTAAAAACTATGTGTATTTAAACCCAGGTTTAACCATAGTTTTTAATGGCGAAAAGTATTATAGTGAAAATGGATTAAAAGACCTATTAGCCGAAAAAATAGCAGAAACAGACCTGTTATACCCAATTATACATTTAAGAGGCGATGATATTGAGGTTGCCATAACCCATAGTAAAACCCAATATAGCGAAGAGTATAATAGTTTTGTAAATGGCCAAAACACAACACAAGGAGGCACACATTTAAATGCTTTTAGAGAATCTTTAGTAAGAACCATTCGTGAGTTTTACGGTAAAAATTACGATGCTTCAGATATAAGAAAATCTATAGTTAGCGCCATTGCAATTAAAGTTATGGAACCTGTTTTTGAGAGTCAAACTAAAACCAAGTTAGGCTCTACAGATATGGGAGGAGATTTGCCAACAGTAAGAACTTATATAAACGATTTTTTAAAAACTAAGCTAGATAACTACTTACATAAAAACCCAGAATCTGCCGAGAAAATACAACGTAAAATTTTACAAGCAGAACGCGAACGTAAAGAATTATCTGGTATTAGAAAACTAGCTAAAGATAGAGCTAAAAAAGCAAGCCTTCATAATAAAAAACTACGCGATTGTCGTGTCCATTTTGGAGATACAAAAAACGAGCGCAACCTAGAAACAACATTATTTATAACAGAGGGCGACTCGGCATCTGGAAGTATCACAAAATCAAGAGATGTTAATACACAAGCCGTTTTTAGCTTAAAAGGTAAACCATTAAACTGTTACGGGCTTACTAAAAAAATTGTTTACGAAAACGAAGAGTTTAACCTTTTGCAAGCCGCTTTAAATATAGAAGAATCTTTAGAGGATTTGCGCTATAACAACGTCGTAATAGCAACAGATGCCGATGTAGATGGAATGCATATTCGTTTGCTATTAATAACCTTTTTTCTTCAATTTTTTCCAGAAGTTATAAAAGAAGGACATTTATACATTTTACAAACCCCACTATTTAGGGTAAGAAATAAAAAAGAAACTATTTATTGTTATACCGAAGAAGAAAGGCGTAACGCTATTGAAAAACTTAAACCAAAACCAGAAATAACAAGGTTTAAAGGATTAGGCGAAATATCACCAGACGAATTTAAACACTTTATAGGAGAAGATATTCGTTTAGATCCCATTATGTTAGATGATAATATGTCTATAGAAGAATTGTTATCATTTTATATGGGTAAAAATACCCCAACAAGACAAGAGTTTATTATAGATAACCTAAAAGTAGAGTTAGACTTAATTGAAGAGTAATAATTTTAATATTATCATATATAGAATTTTATGTATTAAAAATTAAATATTTATTAATTTAGTGGTGGAAATTTAATAGAAATTATAAACACCTTATTTTCAGGAGTTTTTATTTAACCCTGTTGTTAAGAATTAAAAAATATATTATGTTATATTCAAAAGAAAAAAAAATAAAACAACGTTCTTATGCGCATTTGCATAAACATGATGTAACAGCAAAAGCAAAAAAACGTAGAAAAATAGGACGCGTAACCTTAAGTGGAAAGCCTAAATAGTACAAAAATTAATGACAGACGACCAAAACGACGATTTAATAAATAGCCAAGACGAACCCCAAGAAACCATTACCCGAGTTACGGGAATGTATAAAGACTGGTTTTTAGACTACGCATCTTATGTAATTTTAGAACGCGCAGTTCCTGCTATTGAAGATGGGTTTAAGCCCGTACAACGTCGTATCATGCATTCTATGAAAGATTTGGATGATGGTCGTTATAATAAAGTAGCAAATATAGTAGGACATACAATGCAGTATCATCCGCATGGAGATGCAAGTATTGCCGATGCTATGGTACAAATAGGTCAAAAAGACTTATTAATTGATACGCAAGGAAACTGGGGAAATATTTTAACTGGCGATAGAGCTGCGGCTTCAAGATATATTGAAGCTAGAATTTCTAAATTTGGGTTAGATGTTGTATACAACCCTAAAATAACAGAATGGCAAGCCAGTTACGATGGCCGTCGTAAAGAACCAGTAAACTTGCCTGTTATGTTTCCTCTACTTTTAGCTCAAGGTGGCGAGGGTATTGCAGTAGGGCTTTCAACAAAAATATTGCCACATAATTTTATAGAGCTTATTGATGCTTCAATAAAGCATTTACAAGGTAAAAGGTTTACTATTTTGCCAGATTTTCCAACAGCAGGAATTGCAGACTTTTCTAACTATAATGATGGAAATAGAGGCGGTAAAGTACGTGTAAGAGCCAAAATATCTCAACTAGATAAAAATACTTTAGTAATTACAGAATTACCTTTTGGCACAACAACATCGTCACTTATAGACTCTATCTTAAAAGCGAATGATAAAGGTAAAATAAAAGTAAAAAAAATAGAAGATAATACGGCTGCCGAGGTAGAAATTTTAGTGCATTTACCATCTGGGCTCTCACCAGATAAAACTATTGATGCGCTTTACGCTTTTACAAGTTGCGAATCTTCTATTTCGCCATTAGGCTGTGTTATTGAAGATAATAAACCATTATTTATTGGGGTTTCAGAAATGCTTCGTCGCTCTACCGATAATACGGTACAACTTTTAAAACAAGAATTAGAAATAAAACTTGGCGAGTTAGAAGAACAATGGCATTTTGCATCTCTAGAACGTATTTTTATAGAAAACAGAATTTATCGTGATATTGAAGAGGAAGAAACTTGGGACGGTGTAATAAATGCTATTGATAAAGGATTAAAACCACATATAAAACATTTAAAACGCGTTGTAACAACCGAAGATATTACTCGATTAACCGAAATTAGAATTAAACGTATATCTAAATTCGATATAGACAAAGCACAACAAAAAATAGATGCATTAGAAGAGCAAATAGCCGAAGTAAAACATCATCTAGAACATCTTGTAGATTATGCTATAGCCTATTTTACTAGATTGAAAAAAGACTACGGAGAAGGGCGCGAACGTAAAACTGAAATTAGAACGTTTGATGATGTAGATGCAACAAAAGTGATTATTAGAAACACAAAACTTTATGTAAATAGAGAAGAAGGTTTTATAGGAACATCATTAAGGCGTGATGAATACGTAGGAGATTGTAGCGATATTGATGATATTATTGTATTTACCAAAGCTGGTAAAATGATGGTTACAAAAGTAGATACTAAAACCTTTATTGGTAAAGACATTATTCATGTAGCTGTATTTAAAAAGAAAGACAAACGCACCATTTACAACATGATTTATAAAGATGGTACAAAAGGACCATCTTACATAAAACGATTTGCTGTTACTAGTATTACACGTGATAGAGATTACGATTTAACTAACGGAAATAAAGGCTCTGTATGCTTGTATTTTTCTGCAAACCCAAATGGAGAAGCCGAGGTTGTAACAATAAATTTACGCCAAGCAGGAAGCATTAAAAAATTAAAATGGGATATAGATTTTGCCGATATTTTAATTAAAGGTCGCGCTTCAAAAGGAAATTTAGTTACCAAATACCCAGTTAAACGTGTAGAGTTAAAAGAGAAAGGCGTATCGACCTTAAAACCACGTAAAATTTGGTTTGATGAAACGGTTCAACGAATTAACGTTGATGGTAGAGGAGAACTTATTGGAGAGTTTAGAGGCGAAGATAAACTACTTATTATAAATCAATCTGGTATTATTAAAACAGTTACTCCAGAGGTAACTATGCATTTTGATGATGATATGATTGTGCTAGAAAAATGGGTGCCCAAAAAACCTATTTCAGCAATATACTTTAATGGCGAAAAAGAGCTGTATTACGTAAAACGCTTTTTAATAGAACAAGAAGGCCGAGAGGATTCTTTTATATCAGATCATCCAAACTCGCAATTAGAAATAGTTTCTACAGACTGGAAACCCATGGCAGAAGTTGTTTTTGCAAAAGAAAGAGGTAAAGACCGCAAGGATAATTTAGAAATTAACCTTGAAGAATTTATAGATATAAAAGGACTATCTGCTCAAGGTAATCAGTTAACAAAAGATAAAGTAAATCAAATTAACCTTATCGATCCTTTGCCTTATGATGCTCCTGAAGAAGTACATGCTGATGATTTAGAGGTTGTTGATGAAAAAGAAGTATCTTCTACTCCAAAAAAAGATTTAAACAACAACTCCGAATCTCAAAAAAATAGTGATAACGACGACGAGGGACAAACCACTTTATTTTAAATAATTAATAAAATTGTTAAGTTTAATAAAGCTAAAAACGTGTTTTAATAAAGTAGGCTTTATTTTAATTTTGTGTCCTATACTTGCACTTATATTTGGGTGTGTTGTTGTTTTTTTTACTGATAATTTTTTGTCTTTTACGTTTTCAATAATACTTCCAGCTTTAGTTGTTTTAAGCATGTTTTCGGGTGTTTATTTATTTTATAAAAAGAGTAAATTTTACCTTCTTTCAGTAATAAGCCTTATTGTATATTGTATATGTTTTAATTCTTTTTTTCAAATTAATACAGCTTTAATTTCTAATAACAAAGACCCTAAAACTGATGCATTAACTGTTTTAACGTTTAACACACAAGGATTTAAGCATTATAAAAAAGAAGGTAAAATAGATATAGATCAAGAAATTATAAGATTTATACAAAATAAAAGTCCAGACATATTTTGCATTCAAGAGTTTGCAGCTATGAAATATAAATTTTTTAAAGAAGCATATCCTAATTTTTTTAAAACCAATTTATTTGCAGCACCTAATAAGTCGGTTATGGCTATTTTTTCTAAGTATCCTATAATTAATAAAGGGTTTGTAGATTTCCCAGATTCTGATAACGGAGCCATGTTTGTAGATGTAAAAATTAATAATAGAATTATTAGAGTTTACAATTTACATTTAGAATCATATAAGATAAATTTAGGCTCTAACTTTAATAGTCCAAAACTTTTAAATAATGTTATTAATACAATATCTCACGTAGAGAAAAAACGAAAAGGGCAAGCCGAAATAATGAATACACATATTGAAAAATATAAAGGTAAAGTTATTATATGCGGAGATTTTAATAGTACACCATTTTCGTCTGTTTATAGGTTGATTAAAAATAACTACAAAGATTCTTTTATAGAGTCTGGCTATGGTTTAGGAAAAACATTCGAGTTTTATAAATACCCTTTTAGGTTAGATTATGTCTTGGTAGATAATACTTTTGATGTTGTTAGTCATGAAAATTTTAATTTAAAACTATCAGACCATGAACCTGTTTTTGTAAAGTTAGCTTTAAATAATTAAGTTCGTTTTAATTGTTTTTGTATTTTTTTTATGGCAGATTCAATAGATTTTTCGGGTTCTATAATATTGTAAGCACCCCAAAATTTTGGATCAGAAAATCCATTTGCTTTGTCGCTTAAAATAGTAGAAGGTCTAATTAATTTATGCCTAACTTTGGCAAGTTTGGTATTATAGTTTTCCCAATCTGTAATTGCCATTTCGCTATTTAAGGTGTATGTATTATTAAATATTTTACCTTTCCAATTTACTTTAAAAGTTAACGAAATATTACTGTAAGCATAGTGCCATTTACCATTTGTTGTTCTGTAGTTTACTCGATATGTAGCTTCTGTAGGGTAAACATCTACTTTTCTAGGTTTTTTTCTAACATACATTTTACTAGATAACTCTCTGTTTGTAACATTTAAGCTATATACCGCACTGGTTAACGCTAAAGTTTCAGCATCAATATATAGTTTTCCGTAGTAAAGAGGAATTGTAATGTTTTCTTTCTGTTTAAATTTTATGACATAAACTTCTCTATTGTTTATTTTGGTAGAGTTTTCAAAGCCGAATGTGTATTTAGGTAAATCTATACTAGTAAATATAAATTCTGGGTACTTTATAATATCGGTATATAAATTGCTAAAAGGGCCGCCTTGTAATTTTAATGCTATAGTATCAAGCTTTGAATAGTCTGTGTTTTTTCTAGCTTTTATTAATTCAATGTTATCGTATCTTACATTGTTATAAGGTTGCTTATGAATTTTAACAACAGCCTCAGAGAGTGATGCGTTCTTTCTTCTTTTTTTTATTGTTTCTCTATAAAAAGCGGTCATTATAGTAGTATTGTTATTGTAAATACTACCTTTCTTTTTAAGTGTTTTTTCTACAATCTCTCTCGCATTTTTTGTTCTGGTAGATATGTTAATTTCATTTAATTGCGTTATGGCTGGAGATAGTTCTATTTTTTCATGCTTTTTTATTAATGAAATTGGCATTGTTTTTTTTTCGAAACCTAAATGCGAAAAAGTTATTTTACCAGTAAATAAATTATTTGGAATTTTTAAAAGAAACTCGCCTTCATTATTGGTAACTGTGCTAATATTAGAATCTTCTAATATAATATCTGTAAATATTAAAGGTGTTTTGGTTTTACTATCTATTACTTTGGCTTCAATTTCTATAAAATCTAATTTTTCTTGTTGTGCAAAAAGGTAGTTAGCGCTAAAAACAAAAAATATAAGAATATAGATAAGTTTATAAAGGGGTGGCTTTTTCATAACTTATTTTTTTTTGCTATTAATGCTTATAAATTACAAAAAAAATATGTAATTATCTAAAAAATAATAACTTGTAAATGAAAAACGTTTAGCTGTTTTTAATTTTATGTTTCTGAATTTTAAAATTTAAAAACTCGACAAACAATGAAAATGCAATAGCAAAATATAAATAACCTTTAGGAATGGCACCAACCTCATTGCCAAAAAGCTTAGTATGAGATAAATGCGCAGCCTCTGTTATAAGCATAAAACCAATTAAAATTAAAAATGCTAATCCTAATAACTGAATACTTGGGTGTGTTTCTATAAATTTTCTAATGGTATTGGCAAATGTAATCATGATTATAATGGAAATGATTACAGCAACAATCATTAAAACTAAATTGTAGTTGTGGTTAGGGTGTAAACCATTAGTCATTCCTACTGCTGTTAGAATGGAATCGATAGAGAATATAAAATCGATGATTAATATTTGAAATATTACTTGATTTATACCTTTTACTTTTTTATTATTTAGATTGCTTTTACCGTGTTTTGGCATTTCTGTTTTTTCATGAATTTCAGAAGTGCTTTTATATATTAAAAACAACCCTCCAATAAATAAAATTATTGCCTGCCAGCTAACTCCAATGTGTAACCATGATGTGTTAATGGTGTAGAATGGCTCTTTTAATCCAATTAAAAAACTAACAAAAAACAGCAGTATAATACGTTGTGCCATGGCTAATAATAAACCAACATTTGTTGCTTTTGTACGTTGCTTTTCGGGTAATTTATTTGCGGCTATGGATATAAATATAATATTGTCTATACCTAATATAATTTCTAAAAAGGTTAGAGTTAATAAAGCCATTATGGCATCGCTGGTTAAAAGAAAGTCTATCACAGATATAAAAGTTTAATTATAAAATTAATTAAAAGAAGTTAGATTAATTCTATATATTTTTAAAATAATATGCAGATAAATAAAAGTATACCTGCATATTATTTTAAATTTTGCTTTTATATTAGAACTCTAAGGAGAGAAGGGTATTTAAATAGAATGGTCGGTTAAGGTATTCATAAAAGCAATAATGGCTTGTTGCTCCTCTTCAGATAAATCTAAACTATCAAAAGGTAGTGTTTGGTGTGGTACTTTAAAGCCTAAACCTTCGCCGCCACCTTGGTTATAAAAATCCATTACTTCTTCTAAAGTTTGATAAACGCCATTGTGCATGTATGGCGAGGTTACAGCAATGTTTCTAATGGTTGGTGTTTTAAAAGCACCTTTTCTTTCTTTAGTTTTAAAGTAATAATATCTGCCTAAATCATCATCTATAGTTTTATTTGCTTTAGTTTCAGGAACCCCAATTATTTCTAATTCTGTATCAACAAAATTAGGAGGTACTGTACCATTAAATACCGGAGCAAAATGGCAGGTTGCACAAGCAGCTTTACCCATAAATAAGTTAAACCCTTTTTTTTCTTGATCTGTAAGTGAGTTTTCTGTGTTGTTAATGTTGTTGTCGAATTTAGAGTTAAACGTATTAAGCGTTCTTATATACGAGGCAATAGCATGCCTTATATTAAATTCGTCTCTAGTGTTGTTGTATAAAGTTTTTAGTTTAGTATTGTATTTTGGTGTGTTTTTAACTCTATTTACTATAGAGTCCATTGGTAAATTAAACTCGTCGTGATTATTAGCTACACCAATAATTTGACCTTCTAAGCTTCCTGTACGCGAATCCATAAAATAGGCTTGTTGGTAAGTAGCATAGGTTAAGGTTGGCGAGTTTCTTTTTTGTTTACTATTAAAAGTTACTTTCCCATCTGTAAAAGCTTTTTCTTTAATATGGCAAGTAACACAGGCCATATTATTTGTTTTAGATAGAAGTTTGTCGTTAAACAATTGTTTGCCAAAAGCTATTTTTTGTTTTAAATGTGTAGTATCACTTTTGTAATCTGTAAAGTAAGATGTGTTTATGGCATTTTTACTAAAAAGTGCATCCATATTGTTTGATAGTGCCATTTCGAAAGGAAACTCTACATTCCAGTCTTTTTGAACCTCTAATAAAAGTTTTAATTGCGTATCGGTATTATTTTTAATGAAGGCATATCGGTCAAAACTTTCAAAATTGTCGTTTAAAACGTTAATAGCCGATTTAAAGGAGTTTAAAATATTACTATAAACTAGTTGAGAAGAAAACTTGCTTTTAGAAGCTTCAAGTAATTTTATTAATGTGCTGTATGTGTATTGACTTTCTTGTAATGATTGACTTAAAACAGGCGAATCAAAACCTGTTATACCTGTAGTTGCAATTCTAACTATTTGATTGCGTATTAACCAGATTAAATGATGATTTTTAAAGTTTATATGTGTGTTTTTTCTAATTAACTTTAATCTGTTAGTGGTTGAAGAAACCGCATGAGTTATTAATAAACTATCTGTTTTAGGCTCGTGTAAAAGTTCTTCAATAACTTGAAATCCAAAAGGTTTTTTAATTCTAACATTTGTTAAATCTTCTTCGTCAATTTGTAAAATATTAGGTGCGTTTAAAGATTTATAATTGTTTTGATCTATATAGGCTAAAATAGGTTCGGCAATTTTAAAATGTTGTCGTGCTTTTTTATAAAACTCAATTTTGGTTTTAGTGCGATTTGAAGCAGATAAAGAATCAAGAAAGTTAATCGAGTTGGTTATTGCGTTTATATAGTAATCTTTAATGTTTTTGTTAATAGATACAGGTGTAGCAATGGTTGTTTCCTTTTTGCAGGCAATTGTGGTTAAAAGCAAAAGACATATACAAAAAGTATATGCCTTCGCTTTCATAAATAATATGTTATTCATGATGTTTCTATAAAATTATCTGTCTAAACCTTTAATTAAGTAAAGCATAGAACCTTCTTTGTTTGCGCTTCCTATGTTTGTAACAGCTTTAGGATCTGTAAACGAAGTGCCGTCTGCAGGAACCCATCCATGGTTTTGTGTAATTACTAGAAAAGTATTGTCGCCATTGTTAACAACATCGGTAACATCAATCATACCTGTAATTTCCCAAGTGCCATTTGTGGTTCCGTAGCCTAAACCTTCAGCTCTTACTTGGTCTGCTTCTAAAACAGTTTTAAGCTCGCCAGTAGTTAGGTTGTATTGGTATAATTTAGCATATCCGTTAACAGAAGTATCTAAATAACCGTTAGGGTCTTCTTGAATATAGGCATAGTTTTCTGTAACTAAAATATTGTCGGGAGAGTGAAATCCATCAGCTTTCCCACCAGCAATATCGCCATCTAATACACAAGTAATTTTAGCAGCTCCAGTTGGGTCTGTGTCGTTTAAAACTACTTTGTAAACACGACCTAAAACACTTCCTTTACCAATTAAATCTGGTTTTTTGCGTCCGGTTACACAAAAGTAAATTTCTCTTTGGTTGGCTGCAGAACCTCTTCGCCAGTCAATATCCTCTAATCTTGAGAATCCCATAACGCCTTTAGATTTAGCTTCGGCATCTAATAAACCAATTTCGGTTTCATTTAACTCTACAAACTCAGCATCATATTCTGTGCCTTCAGCCATATCCATTTCAAAATCAATACCAGCGGTAGTTACTTTTAAGCCGTATAGTTTACCTCCACTTAAATCGCCTCTATTACCTACATACATACCTAATTGTCCAGAAGGAACACTATTATCAGAATGATCATCACCAATAAAAACAACAGTTTTATCAGCATAAGCATCTTTTCCAATAGGCACAGCGTTTTCTGTAGACCATTGCCCTAAAGCAGGTAACATTTCGCCAGTACTAGCATCGTCAGCACTTTTTGCAGGATCGACAACAAAAACACCTTTAGATGCGCCACCCCATTCGCCGCCAGATAAATATAATGGTCCAAAACCATGTTCTTCTGGAGAAATTAAAGATCCCGAGCACATTGCTGTAGAGGCAGTTGCTGTAGCATTTAAAATATATTCACCATGAAAAGGTCTTAAGTTTTTATTTAATAGTATACGTGCTATAGAGTAATCGCCTTCAATATTATTTATTAAAGTAAACGTTTCGTCACCATTATTAATTAATCCGGCACCATCTGCTAAAGAGCCATAAACAAAATTTGGCGAGTTAGGTATAACATCTTCAGAAGATAAAATTGTTGAGATTTTTAAGTTTACAAAATCGTTAGTTACTTTTAATAAAGTTGGCGATTTTGATGCGGCTAAATAAACAGAAGCATCCATTCCGTCTTCACCGTCTTCACCGTCTTCGCCATCTTCACCATCAGTGCCATCTTCGCCGTCAAGGCCATTAATGCCGTCTTTCCCATCTTCTGCATCACAACTTATTAATGTTGTACTTGTAGAAACAACTACCAAAAGGGCTAAAAGTAGTTTAAAATAATTCTTCATAATTTTTGATTGTTTTAGTTAATTATATTTCTCCAAAATTATTGTTAGAATTAGCCAATGCTGTTAAGCTACTCTTGTTGTTTTATTAATTTAGGGTTAGATAAAAGTTACTAAGGTTAAGGAACCATTAATTTAAAGAGCTAGATTTATGTATTATGTTATCTAAATATTAACGGCTTTAAAAAGGATTAAAACTCTTAACTTATTTTTTAGATTTCTAAAAATAGAATAGCTGTATATTTACATGATTTTTAAAATAAATATGAAGCAAGAGTATTTAGCATTTAGTAAAACAGGGTATTTCTCATCGTTAATTTGCGATTATTTAGATGAAAAAGTAGAATTAAAGCCTTTTTACAATCGTTTTCCAGAGATTAAAAATTTTAAACCACAAATAGAAGAAAAGGCAGGCTCTTTCTCTGTTGAAAACAGAAAAACACTAGTATCGGTTTTAAAAGAACAATATAAAAATACAGAAGCATCGCAACAAACAATTAAAAATATTAATAGTTTAAGTTTAGAAAATACTTTTACGGTTACAACGGGGCATCAATTAAATTTGTTTACAGGGCCGCTTTATTTTCTTTATAAAATAGTATCTACAATAAACTTAGCTAAAACACTAAAACATCAATACCCAGAGCAAAATTTTGTGCCTGTGTATTGGATGGCAACCGAAGATCATGATTTTGATGAAATTAATTACTTCAATTATAAAGGGAAGAAATTTCAATGGAATAAAAAAGCAAGTGGTGCAGTTGGAACGCTTTTAACCAACGGATTAAATGAAGTATTCAAGCTATTTGCAAAAGATTTAGGAAATACGCTTCAAGCAGAAAAAATAAAACAGCTTTTTGAAAATGCTTATGTAAAGCATGATAATTTAACCAATGCAACTCGTTTTCTGGCAAACAGTTTGTTTAAAGATTATGGTTTGGTAATTATTGATGCTAATGATGCTGGTTTAAAGCAAAAGTTTATTCCATTTTTAGAAAACGAGTTATTTAATCAAACATCATTTCATACCGTATCTAAAACAAACGAAAAATTATCTAAAGCATCCGAAAACTATAAAATTCAGGTAAACCCAAGAGAAATAAATATATTTTACCTAAATAAAAATATAAGAGAACGTATCGTTTTTGAAAGCGATGTTTTTAAAGTTTTAAATACTAATATAACATGGAGTAAACAGGAGTTAGAAACCGAGTTGTTGAAACACTCAGAACGCTTTTCGCCAAATGTAATTATGCGTCCATTATACCAAGAAGTTATTTTGCCAAACTTATGTTACATTGGTGGTGGCGGAGAACTTGCTTATTGGTTACAGTTAAAAGATTATTTTGAAGCTGTAAATATACCGTTTCCAATACTATTGTTAAGAAATTCTGTTTTGATAGAAACCGAAAAACAAGCAGAAAAACTTTTAAAGTTAAATATCTCGAATGAAGATTTGTTTTTAAAAAGAAACGTTTTAATAAATAAAAAAGTGAGAGAAATATCTAATATAGATATTGATTTTTCTTCGCAAAAAACACACCTTAAAAATCAATTTAAAGATTTATATAGCCTTGCAAAACAAACCGATAAATCATTTTTAGGCGCAGTAAAAGCACAAGAAGTAAAGCAAATAAAAGGTTTGGAAAACCTTGAGAAACGACTGTTAAAAGCGCAAAAGAAAAAACTATCTAGCGAAGTTGAAAGAATGATTGATATTCAAAACGAATTATTTCCTAGCGGAAGTTTACAAGAAAGAAACACTAATTTTTCTGAATTTTATTTGGAGTATGGCGAAACGTTAATACCAAATCTTATAAAAAGTTTAGAGCCTCTTAAAAGCGAATTTTTAATTTTAAAAGTTTAATATGCACAAAATAGATTTTGATTTGGTTGAAATGACTATGGATGTTATGAAATATGCCATAGATAGACTATCTTCTACAAAACATAAAATAGGAAAGCCCAAAAAGGAAGAAGAACTTAAGGCTCTAGTAGGCGAAACCATAACTAAAAAAGGTATAGGTGGCGAGCAGGCTTTTAAGTTATGGAAAAAGCATTTAACCAAAGCTAATGTACCAATAGATCATCCAAGGCATTTGGCTTTTGTACCAGCCTCGCCAACTCGAGCAGCCGTAATGTTCGATTTGGTAACATCGGCATCAAGTATTCATGGAGCATACTGGATGGAGGGCGCTGGCGGAATTTTTTGCGAAAACGAAGCCATGAGATGGATAGTCTCGTTAACAGGTTTGCCTAAAAGTGCCTTTGGCGTTTTTACAAGCGGAGGCACAGCAGCAAATTTATCGGCAATAGTTACAGCAAGAGAATATTGGAGACGTTTAAACGATAAAAATAAAGGCGAAAAAGGGTTAATTGTAACTTCGAATGGTGCACATTCTTCCATTAAGGCTATGGCTAAAGTAGCCGATATAGATGTTGTTTTGGTGGATACCGATGATAAACTTGAAAAAAATGAATTAGCAATTGCAATAAATAATTTATCTGCTCAGCAACGCAAACGATTATTTGCTGTTGTAGCAACAGGAGGAACAACAAACGCAGGGATTATTGACGATTTGGAAGGCATTGCTTCTGTATGCGAACAAGAAAAACTTTGGTTTCATGTTGATGCTGCTTATGGCGGAGGCGCCTTAGTAGCCAATTCTGTAAGGCATTTATTTAATGGTATAGAAAAAGCAAATAGCATTACTATAGATCCGCATAAATGGATGTTTTCGCCGTACGATTGTGGCGCAGTTATTTACAGAAACCCAGAATTAGCAAAACAAGCCCATTCTCAGCAAGGCTCGTATTTAGACATTTTTAAAGATGAAGCCGCTCATGGTTTTAATCCTACCGATTATCAAATACAACTTACACGTCGAGTTAGAGGGTTGCCTTTATGGTTCTCATTAGCAACACATGGTACCGATAGGTATAAGCAAGCTGTAGAACGCGGTATTGAGTTGGCTAAAATAGCTGGGCAATTAATAGAAAAGCATCCAAATGTAGAATTGGTTCGAGCGCCAAGTTTATCTTGTGTGTTGTACCGAAGAAAAGGATGGAAACCTGAGGATTATACACGATGGACTTATGAAAACCATAGAAAAGGCTTTGCATTGGTAACCCCAACCAAATGGAAAAATGGAGCTATTTTTGAAACCGTTTCGCGTTTTTGTTTTATTAATCCAGATACAACAGAAAATGATATTAAAGAAATTTTAAACTCTATGGTTTAAAACTTAATAAAAAAAAATGTTATCCTAATTTCTCATTATAAAATCAATTCCTATTTTTGCGCATGCAACATGATAAGGTATTAATTTTAGACTTCGGATCGCAATACACACAACTTATTGCCCGTAGAGTTAGAGAACTCAACATATATTCCGAAATACATCCGTTCAATAAAATTCCAACAAACATAGAGGATTACAAGGCTGTAATTCTTTCTGGTAGCCCAAACTCTGTTAGAGGAGAAGATGCTTTGCATCCAGACCTAACCAAGATTAGAGGAAAAAAACCAATGCTAGCTGTATGTTATGGCGCGCAGTATTTGGCTCATTTTTCAGGAGGCGAAGTAGCACCGTCTAACACTAGAGAGTATGGCCGAGCAAATTTGTCGTTTATACAAAAAGGCGAACCGTTTTTCTCTAAAATATCTGAAGGCAGTCAAGTATGGATGAGCCATAGCGATACCATAAAAGCATTGCCAACAGGAGGTGTTTTACTTGCAAGTACAAACGATGTTGAGAATGCAGCATATAAAATACAAGGTGAAACAACGTTTGCAATTCAATTTCATCCAGAAGTTTATCACTCTACAGATGGTAAACAATTACTAGAAAACTTTTTAGTAACCATTGCTGGTGTAAACCAAGATTGGACACCCGATTCGTTTGTTGAAGAAACTGTAGAAGCCATTCAGGCTAAAGTAGGAAACGATAAGGTGGTTTTAGGTCTTTCTGGAGGTGTAGACTCTACAGTAGCTGCTGTTTTACTTAATAAAGCTATTGGTAAAAATTTATATTGCATTTTTGTTAACAATGGTTTGTTACGAAAAAATGAGTTTGAAAGCGTATTAAAGCAATACGAAGGCATGGGACTTAACGTTAAAGGCGTTGATGCTTCTAAACGATTTTTAGATGCACTTGCTGGTATTGAAGACCCAGAGAAAAAACGTAAAGCTATTGGTAACGCTTTTATTGAAGTTTTTGATGATGAAGCACATAAATTAGAAGATGTTAAGTGGTTAGCACAAGGTACTATTTATCCTGATGTTATAGAGAGTGTGTCTGCAACAGGAGGTCCATCGGCAACCATAAAAAGCCACCATAATGTTGGCGGATTGCCAGATTTTATGAAACTTAAAATTGTAGAGCCACTTCGTGCTATTTTTAAAGATGAGGTTAGGCGCGTTGGGGCAACTTTAGGTATAGACCCAGAATTACTTGGTAGACATCCATTTCCTGGACCTGGTTTAGGCATTAGAATTCTAGGTGATATTACTGCCGAGAAAGTGCGTATGCTACAAGAGGTTGATGCTATTTTTATAAACGGATTAAAAACTTGGGGCTTATACGATAAAGTTTGGCAAGCAGGAGCTATGTTGTTGCCTGTAAATAGCGTTGGCGTAATGGGCGACGAGCGTACTTACGAAAAATGTGTGGCGCTAAGAGCTGTTGAAAGTACCGATGGTATGACGGCCGATTGGGTTAATTTGCCTTACGAGTTTTTACAAAAAACATCGAACGATATAATAAATAAGGTGAAAGGCGTTAATAGAGTAGTTTACGATATTAGTTCTAAACCACCAGCAACTATTGAGTGGGAATAGGTTTTAGGTACGCCTGCGTTAGGGATTGTAGTGAAAAGCCCACAGCGAGGTACGAGCGAGGACTTGTAACGTAAAGCCCGACCCTTGGGTAACGCCCAAATAATAATTTTGGCATGCTATGTGCTAATGTAAATAAAAAGAAAATATGTTTTAGTCTTAAAAACAGATTAGAACGTATATTATAAAGTAATAGGGTTTTATTATATTTATTTAGCAGAAATAACAACATGAAAAGATTTTTATTAGTACTTATTTTAGTTTTAACATTTGGTTTTACAGCTGTCGAGGCTCAAAACTTTAGTACGCATCAAGTTAAAAGTGGCGAAACTGTAGCGGGTATAGCAAAACGATACTTTATTACACCAGCAGATATTTATAAATTAAACCCCGATGCAAAAAAGGCGTTAAAGCCTAATACGGTTTTAATTATTCCTTTATCTAAAGCCAGTAAACCTAAAGTAACTATTAATAAAGAGTTGCAGGGGTTTGTATCTCATAAAACAAGACGAAAAGAAACACTTTATAGCTTATCTAAAAAGTATAATGTTGAAGAAGAGGATATAAAAAAGTATAACAAATTTTTATATGCAAACCCGTTACGAAAAGGAGATAAGCTACAAATTCCTAAATATAAAATAACCGAAATTGTAGAAGAGGTTGCTACAACAAAACCTTATACCGTTTTACCCAAAGAAGGTAAATGGCGTATTGCTTACAAATTTGGTATTACTATTGAAGAGTTAGAAGCCTTAAACCCAGATATGCCCGAGGTTTTAAGTGAAGGCGCTATTATTAATGTGCCTAATTTAAATAAGGAAGAACAAAATAAATTTGACGACCAGTATAGTTATTATAAAGTATTGCCAAAAGAAGGTTTTTACCGTTTAAAATTAAAACTAGGGCTAGAGCAAGAAGAATTAGAGGCTTTAAACCCAGAGTTGAAGGAAACGGGGCTAAAATCTGGAATGATTTTAAAAATACCACATAATAATGAGATTGAAGGCGGTGTAATTTCTGAAGAAGAGGCTGTAAACTTATCAAATAAAATTTTAAATAACGAAACGAAACACATTGCTATAATGCTGCCTTTTAGAATGCATCGTGTTGATTTTGATTCTATAAGCGATGCTAAAAAAAGTTTAGAAAAAGACCCTTATTTGAATGCTTCGCTCGATTTTCATTCAGGAGTTTTAATGGCTTTAGATTCGTTAAAGTCCTTAGGTGTTTCTTTAAAAGTTGATGTTTACGATACAAGGTACGAAGTAAGCGAAGTGTCTAGAATTTTAAGAGAAAACAATTTTGAAACTGTTAATGCTGTTATAGGCCCTTTAACACCTGCTAGTTTTAATAAGGTAGCTACAGAATTAAAAAAATATAATACACCTGTTGTGTCTCCAATTGGTACAAATTTAAAATTATATGATAATGTATTTCAATCTAGACCGGCAGACAATTTATTAAAAACAAAGGTTGTAAATTTTGTGAAGTCTGATACGTTAGTTGAAAACATTATTATTATAGCCGATACAAAACATGTGAATCGAGCTAACGAGCTTAAACACGAATTTAATAAAGCTAAAGTTGTATACTCTAGAAAAAATAAAGAAGGAAAAGATGAGTTTTTTGTTACTAAAGAAGATATTGAAACAGTCTTAAAACCAGGAAAAAACATTGTGTTTTTAGAAACTAAAAACGAGGGTTATGCATCTAATGTTACAAGTGTTTTAGCATCATTAAACAATAAAATTAACCCAGAAAAGCCAGAGGTGCCAGCTCCAGAAATTATTTTGGTAACTACTAATATAAACTCGGCTTTCGAGGGCGATCAAATAAACAATACGCACTTGTCTAATTTGCAATTTCATTTTGCAACAGCATCAAAAGAATATAGTGAAAACGATAATAATGCTTTTGTTAAAAAGTATAATAAAATTTATAACATAACACCTAATAAAAGAGCCGCTAAAGGTTTTGATTTAACTATGGATGTTGTATTGCGTATAGTAACTTCTAATGATTTGTATGCATCGGTAATAAATGCACCATTAACCGAGTATGTTGAAAATAAGTTTGCCTATAAAAAGAAGCTTTTTGGTGGGTATTATAATGATTCGGTTTACTTGGTAAAATACGACGATTTAACTATTGTTGAAGTAAAACAATAACAAGGTAAAACTATTCGTTTAATGAAACAATAGTTTGTTATGGTTGTAATTAAAGTATTCCTTTTTCTTTGTTGTTTGGTTTGTATTCAAGATAACGAACCGGTTTTATCATGGCAAGAAGCCTATAAACTAACATGGGCAGATTTTAAGGCTAAGCCTAATTTAAATGATGCTGCCGTTGCTATTACAGCATCTGGAATTACATTTGGTTTTTCTGTTACGCAAACTAATAAAGGAGATGTGCTTAGTTTTAATACAGAGGTGTATTCGCATTTTTATCCAGAACAGTCGTGGTATAAAATAGAAAAAGCCAATACTCATATTTTAGAACACGAACAATTACACTTTGATATTACAGAGTTATATGCTCGAAAATTTAGATACCGAATTAGTAAATTAAAGGTTTCTAATAGTATTAGAAAACAACTAAAGAAAACCCATAATGCCATTAATACCGAATTGGCACAAATGCAAAATAGGTATGATAATGAAACCGATTATTCCAGAAATTTTGAATCTCAAGCTAAATGGAAAAATTTTGTAAATACAGAACTTAATAAGCTTTCTAAATATAAATCTTATTCTGAGTAGTAAAAACTAGAATAAAACCAATACAAAAAACAAAATGCTTCCAGACAAACAATTTTTAATAGATTTAGCACATACCAAAATGCCCTATGGTAAATATAAAGATCGTTATTTAATTGATTTGCCCGAGTATTATGTTGTTTGGTATCATAATAAAGGGTTTCCAAAAGGAAAACTTGGTACAATGTTAGAGCAAGTTTACGAATTAAAGCTAAACGGCTTAGAAGATTTAGTGAGAAATATAAAACAGCAATACACTAAAAGAAAAATGTAAAAAGGCTTTATAATTAATTTTATAAAGCCTTTTTTACAGAGCCATTTAACAACCTAATAACCCAAAAGAAACAACTAACTCTTGGTTTACTGTTTCTTGTTTAGTGTTTGTGGCAGGAATCCATCCTCCAGGTGTAGTGTTAATTAGGTTAACCATTAAGTTGTCTATTTCAGGGTAACCACATGATCTGTCTAATTTTACATGTTTAATTGTACCATACTTTGTTACTGTAAAATATAATTTGGCGGGTTTTAATTTATCTTCAGGGATATCCTTAGTTATTGTTCTGGTATTATCTTTAAAATATTTAACAAGTGCTTTTTTTCCATAAATGTATTCGGCTTGGGTTTCAGGTACAATTGTAAAATAAGGAGAGAATGTGTTTTTAATTAAATTATCTTTTGAAAAACCATTAATTTTTACTGAAAAATGAGATGAATAGTCAAAAGATTTTAAAAGGGCTAACTGTTTATTAGTTAATTCTAAACTATTGCCTATTTCTTTTTTGTTAGACACCAAATCATTTTCAATAACAATTAATTCTACAGATTTGATGTTTGGTATTGTATTAATATCATCTTTTTTTATAAAAGAATGTATTGAGGTAATGTTGTGAAGGTCTTCTTTTTTTATCGAATTAAAACGAGGCCCTATATCGTAAATAAAATCGGGTTCTGTATTGTTTTTAACTGTTTTAGTTTCGGGTATTTCTTTAACCTTTTCATTTTTTTTACTACTATACTTATTGTTAAACGCGAAAGCTGTAAAGCATAAAGCGGCTAAAATTGTACTTAAAATTAAAATCCTTTTTTTCATAATTGTTGATTTAATGATTCATGTATTTCAAATGTAAGTTGCAAGTAATTTCTAATACGTAATCAAATGTAAAAAAGTGTAAATTTTGTGTAAAACATTATAAATTGTAACATATTAGAATAGTTTTGTAAAATGAGTTTAAAACATTTTAAAATGTTAAAGTTAATAACTGCAGTTTTTTTTCTTTTTGTAATAGTAGGAAATGCACAAGAAAAAATAAATGATAAGCATATTGAAGTAGCTTTACGAATGATAGGGCATCGTATATTGCTTAATTCGGCAGATAGTACATCTAGAGTATTGCCTTTAAAAAAGGAAAAAAATCAATATAAAATTCAGTTCGAGAGCAAATTGGTATTTAATCCAGATAGCTTAGTATCAATAGTTAAAAATGTGGTTGATGAAGCTAAAATAGCAAGTAATTATATTGTTGAAGTAGAGGAATGTGGAACAGCAAACGTCGTGTATAGTTTTGAAATGGATATTTTTAAAAAATTAGATATTATCCCATGCCAAGGTAGGGTATTGCCTAAATCTTGCTATTCCATTTTGTTTACTATCATTGATGCTAAAGCAAACCAGAATAATGCACTTTTTAGCAAAACAAACGCTATATATTACATTGTAATAGCAATCTTGTTAATTATGTTATTATGGACGTTTTTTAAAAAACGTATGGCTATAAAAGGTAATAATGCTAATTTAATACCATTAGGCAACTATGTTTTCGATAAAAAAAATACAGAACTAATAATTAACCATAAAAAAATAGAACTAACAAGTAAAGAGGCAGATTTGCTTTTGTTGTTATATAATGCAGCCAATACAACTGTAGAACGCGATGTTATTTTAAGCATGGTTTGGGGAGACGAGGGCGATTATATTGGCAGAACAGTAGATGTTTTTATATCAAAATTAAGAAAGAAATTAGAACTCGATTCGCAATTAAAAATTGTTAATGTTAGAGGTGTAGGTTATAAATTAGTTACCAATTAGATTTTTAATTTTCAAGATATACTTGACCTCTATGAGGTTTTAAAGCATCTCTAATAGGCTTCATTTGGGCTTCATTAACTACTAAAAAAGCAATACTGTGTATATTGTTTAACATTTCAACACCAGTTATTGTTACGTTTAGTTTTTCTAATTGAATATATTCTTTTAAATGAATTTCGTGATGTTGGGCAATTTTATAGGCGTCTGGCCCTTTAAAATCCCAAATTAATTTTAGCTTACGCATAAGTTGTTTGTATAAATTAAAAGGTAAAAATAGTTATAAATTAATATAAAATTATAAAATTAAAAGTAAGTAATAGAAGTGCTCTTTTTAAGTTAATTAAGTATAATAATTACTTTTTTTAATCGTTAGCAAAACAACTTGCTTAATAGGTTTATATTAGTATTTTTGTAATCGTTTAACAAAAAATTCCTCAATGAAATTAAGATATTTATTTGCTTTATTTTTAGTGCTATTTTTAATAAATGTAAATGGACAGTCTATAGATAAAGAAGTACTTTTTACAGTAGATGATAATCCTGTTTATGCTTCAGAATTTTTAAGAGTTTATAATAAGAATTTAGACTTGGTTCAAGATGAGTCTCAAAAAGATGTCGATGCCTATTTAAAGCTATTTACAAGCTATAAACTAAAATTGCAAGAAGCCAGAGCTTTAGGCTTGCATGAAAAACCATCTTATAAGAGAGAATTAACTAATTACAAAAAGCAATTAGCTAAAAGTTATATTACAGACGCTAAAGTTACAGATGCTTTGGTTGAAGAAGCCTACCAGCGAATGTTAAATGAAGTAAATGCAAACCATATTTTAGTTAAAATTGATGAACATGCAAACCCGCAAGATACCTTAGCAGCTTACAATAAAATAACAAAGCTACGAGAACGTGCTATAAATGAAGGTTTCGAAAAAGTAAGAGCAGAGGTACATAATGGGCAAACCATTTACGGCGAAAAGTTAGGGTATTTTGGAGGCTTTAAAATGGTTTATAAATTTGAAAACGCAGCCTTTAATACGAATGTAGGAGAAATTTCTAAACCTTTTAGAACTCGATTTGGTTACCATATTGTAAATGTTATAGACAAGCGTAAATCTAGAGGAGAGCGCACAGTAGCTCATATTATGGTTGTAGAAAATAAAAACGACGCGTTAGCAGAAAAGCCAGAGGTTAGAATTCAAGATATTTATAAAAAAATAAATCAAGGCGAAAGTTTCGAGGCTTTAGCTAAACAATTTTCAGACGATAAAAATTCGGCACCACAAGGCGGAATGCTAAAAGCTTTTTCCGGAGGGCAATTAAGAGCAAAAGCGTTTGAAGATGTTGCTTTTAATTTAAAAAACGTAGGCGATATTTCTCAGCCTTTTAAAACCGATTTTGGATGGCATATAGTAAAAATGCATAAAATTTCGCCTGTACCAAGTTTTGATGTCTTAAAACCAGAATTGGTAGAAAAGGTAAAACGCGATACACGATCTAAATTAATAGATAAAGCCCTTTTTAATAAGCTTAAAGAAAAATATAATATTAGCAAAACAATACCTAATTTAGATTATTTTGTTTCCATTTTAAACCATGATTATTTTAATAAAACATGGAAACTTCCTCTAGATTTTAAGGGTAAACAGCCTTTATTCAAAATAGGAAATAAACAATTTTATTATAACGATTTTGGAGTGTATTTAACCAATTCGCAAAGAAATACTTCAAATAAAAAAGCATTAAAAGCGTTAGTAGTAGATAAGTATAATGCTTTTTTAAACGAAAGTTTGGTGCAATACCAAGAAGAGCATTTAGAAGAAGAAAACTTAGATTATGCCCATATAGTTTCAGAATATAGAGATGGTTTATTACTATTCGATTTAATGGAAAACACCATCTGGAATGCAGCAAAAACCGATTCTGTAGAAATACAAAAATTTTATAAAGCTCATAAAGAAAACTATAAGTTGCCAAAACGTATAGATGCTATTGTGGCAGCTTCAACTAAGCAAAAAACACTAAAAAAAGTATCTAAGCTTTTAAGTGAAAATATGCCTGTAGATCGTATAAAAGCATTGGTTAACAGTAACGATAAAGTCGATGTTATTTTTACTTCAGGTATTATGGATGCTAAGCATCAAGCGCTTCCTCAAGATTTCGAGTTTAAAAAAGGGATGTCAAAAATAAATAAGCATAACCATGGTTTTGTAGTTGTAAAAGTAAACGATGTATTGCCAGCTACACAAAAATCTTTCGAAGATGCTAAAGGAGCCGTAATAAGCGACTACCAAAATTATAAAGAAGAAAACTGGATTGAAAGTTTAAAACAAAAGTATAAGATAACACTTAACCAAGATGTTTTAAAAGCCGTTAAATCTAAACTTAAAAGCTAAAAGTGAGAATTAAAATTTATATACTATTATTATTTGTTTCGCTATATTCTTGCGATTTACTTAAAAAAACTGACGAGCAAGAAGCCATTGCAAGAGTTAACGATAACTATCTATATCAAGACGATATAGAAGGTTTAGTCTCAGAAGGCGCATCAAAAGAAGATAGTACGCTTTTAATTCAAAACTTTATAAAGCGTTGGGCTACACAACAATTACTTGTAGATGGGGCAAAGTTGAATTTAAGCGAGCAAAAACAACAGGCATTTAATAGATTAGTAGACCAATATAAAAACGATTTATATAGTAAAGCATATACCGAAGCTTTAGTAAAGCGAAGCATCGATACTGTCGTGTCTATTGATGAAGCTCAATTATATTACAACAATAACAAAGAAGTTTTTAAACTAAATGAAGAACTTATTAAGTTTCGTTACATACACGTTAACGAAAATATTATCGATTTTGATAACATAAAAAAGCGATTTATTAGATATAATACAGAAGATAAAATAACTCTAGATTCTATTTCAATTCAATTTAAATCATATTCACTTAACGATTCAATTTGGATTAAATTAAGCCAAGTTGTTAAAAAAATACCAGCAGTAAATTCAGAAAACCGAGATCAACTGTTAAAAAAATCTAATTTTGTACAACTCAAAGATTCATTAGGAGTATATTTGATGCAAATTAACGATGTGCTAGTAAGAAATGATACAGCACCGTTAGAATATGTTAAGCCTACCATTAATCAAATCGTGATTAATAAACGTAAGCTAGAGTTTATTAGAGAATTAGAAAAAGATATTACTAAAGATGCCATTAAAAACAAACAATTTGAAATATACGATTAACCATAAACAGTTATTAGCTTTATGTGTAACATTATTACTAGCTAGCTTTGCAAATGCTCAAGAAATTATTGAAGATGAGGTAAAAGCAGTTACAAAAAAAGTAGATTCTGTAGATGCATCAAAAGCAACTAAAGTAGATGGTGTTGCCGCAGTAGTAGGAGATTTTATAGTATTAGAATCAGATATACAAAAAGAAAAAGACCAAATAAAAGCCAGCGGAGGCTCGATTGAAGGCGTAGAAGATTGCCAACTATTTGGTTTAATGTTAGAAAGAAAGTTATACGCACACCATGCCATACAAGATAGTGTGCCGGTTTCTGATGCCGAAGTTAGAAAAAATGTAGATTACCAAATACAACAATTTCTTCAGCAAACAAATGGCTCTATGGAGCGTCTTTTAGAATTTTATCGTAAAGACGACGAGCAAAGTTTTAGAGAAGAAATGTTTCAAATTAACAAATCCAACCTATTGGCACAACGTATGCAAGCCAAAATTGTTGAAGAAATAGAAATAACACCAGAAGAAGTTAGAACCTTTTTTAACAAAATACCCAAAGACCAAAGACCAACATTTGGTACAGAACTTAAAGTAGCACAAATAGTAGCAGAACCTAAAGTATCAGAAGAAGAAAACCAAAGAGTTATAAACCGATTAAAGCAATTTAAAGCCGATATTATTGAAAGAGGCGCTAGTTTCCGTTCTAAAGCAGTTTTATACTCGCAAGATCCAGGATCAGCAAGTAAAGGTGGTAAATACACACTAAATAAAAAACAACCAAGAATGGTTAAAGAGTTTAGGCAAGTAGCCTTCGCGCTTCAAGAAGGAGAGGTGTCAGACCCATTTAAAACAGATTTTGGATACCATATTATTACTCTAGAAAAAATTAGAGGTCAAGAGTATGATGTTGCGCATATTTTATTAACTCCAAAAGTTTCTAACGAAGCTATAGAAGAAGCTAAAGAACGTCTTGAAAATGTTAGAAAACGTATTGTAGCTGGCGAAATATCTTTTGCCGATGCCGCAAGAGAAGTAAGCGACGAAAAAGAAACTAGAAACGATGGCGGGCAATTAATAAACCCAACAACTCAAGATTATAATTTTGAATTAACAAGAATGGACCCCGAGCTATATTCGCAAATTCAAGACCTAAAAGACAATGAAGTAAGTTTAGTTTTAAGAGAAGAAGATAGAACAGGAGGGCAAAAATTTAAACTATTAACCGTAACAGATAGAATTGATGAACACGAGGCCGATTATGCCCGCGATTATCTAAAAATAAAAGATTTAGCTCTAGAAGAAAAGAAAATAAGAGCTATTGAAAAATGGCAAGAAGAAAAAATACTTGATACTTATATTAAAATAAGTAACGAACATAAAAATTGTGATTTTTCTGGTAATTGGTTAAAAAAATAATTTAAATATGTCTGATGTTGCTGCCCTTGAAGGTTTTGTAAAGAAATATAAAACGTTAAAATCTGAAATTGCCAAAGTTATAATTGGGCAAGACGAGGTTGTTTCTCAAATTCTTATTTCTATATTTTCTGGAGGACACTCGTTATTAATAGGAGTTCCTGGGTTGGCAAAAACTTTAATGGTAAATACTATAGCCCAAGCATTAGGGTTAAATTTTAAACGTATTCAGTTTACACCAGATTTAATGCCTAGCGATATTTTAGGTAGCGAAATCTTAGACGAAGATCGCCACTTTAAATTTATTAAAGGTCCTATTTTCTCAAATATTATTCTTGCAGACGAGATTAATAGAACCCCTCCAAAAACCCAAGCAGCACTTTTAGAGGCCATGCAAGAGCGCGCAGTTACAGTTGCTGGTCATCACTATAAATTAGATTTGCCATATTTTGTTTTAGCAACCCAAAACCCTATAGAGCAAGAAGGCACGTACCCATTGCCAGAAGCTCAATTGGATCGTTTTATGTTTGCTATTAATTTAGATTACCCAACCTATAAAGAAGAGGTGCAAGTTGTAAAAGCCACAACAACAGATAATAAAGCTACAGTAAACGCACTATTTTCGGCTCAAGAAATTGTAAATTTTCAAAGTTTAATACGCCGTATTCCAGTAGCCGATAATGTTATTGAATATGCCGTTTCTATGGTAGGAAAAACAAGACCTAACTCTGATGCTGCTCCAGATTTAGTAAAATCTTTTATAGATTGGGGAGCAGGCCCAAGAGCATCGCAAAATTTAATACTAGCAGCCAAAACACATGCAGCAATACACGGAAAATTCTCTCCAGATATAGAAAACGTGCAAGCTGTAGCTCAAAGTATTTTGCGCCATAGAATTATTAAAAATTATAAGGCCGAAGCCGAAGGCATATCAGAAGAAGCTATTATAAAAAGCTTATTCTAATCATTATAATTTAATTCAATTAATAAATAATTACAGTAATTATTTCTTAAAAAAAAAGAGGCATATAGATTAATGTATTCTAGAGTTTTAAGTATAAATGTAACAAATAGAATTATTAATTTTATTCAAGTTAATGTGTGTTGTAAAAATAATAAGCGCTATTTAACAAAATTACGAGCAAATAATTATTTTTTTGAATTTAATATGAATAATCGTCAAATTTATTTGTATAAATGTATAAAAATGATAATCTATTAAATAAATAATGCCACTATAATAAATAACTATCAATACTTGTTGTATTGCACGGTTTCTTTTTAAAACTTTGCTTTAAATTTTTTAAGTTTGCAAATACTAAAATAACAACACTAAATTATAAATTAATTGATATAGAGTTTACTAATTCTTATCAGTTAAAATTGAAAACACTTCTTTTATGAACATTTATAAAAACTACCTCCAAGAGATAGAAGACAGAAAAGGTCTGGGGCTTCATCCAAAGCCAATAGATGGTGCCGATTTGTTAAGCGCTATTATAGCACAAATTAAAGATTTGGATAATGAGTATAGAGACGATTCTCTAAACTTTTTTATCTACAATGTTTTGCCCGGAACCACAAGTGCTGCAGGAGTAAAAGCTGAGTTTTTAAAAGAAATTGTTTTAGGAACAGAAGTCGTAAAAGAAATTACACCAGAATTTGCTTTAGAACAATTATCGCATATGAAAGGTGGCCCATCAGTTAAAGTATTATTAGATTTAGCTTTAGGTGATAATGAAACCATTGCTAAAGAAGCAGCAAAGGTGTTAAAAACACAAGTTTTTCTTTACGAGGCAGATACCTCTCGTTTAGAAAATGCTTTTAATAACGGAAGCGCCATAGCTAAAGATATTATAGAAAGCTACGCACAAGCAGAATTTTTCACCAAACTTCCAGAAGTAGATGAAGAAATTCAAGTTGTAACATACATTGCAGGAGTTGGCGATATTTCAACAGATTTGTTATCACCAGGAGGAGATGCGCATTCGCGATCAGATCGAGAACTTCATGGACAATGTATTTTCGAGCATAACAAAGAGATGCAAAAAGAAGTATTAGCATTAAAAGCACAACACCCAGATAAACGCGTAATGCTTATCGCCGAAAAAGGAACTATGGGAGTTGGTTCTTCTAGAATGTCTGGCGTAAATAATGTGGCATTATGGACAGGTATTTCTTCAAGTCCTTACGTACCGTTTATTAATATAGCACCTGTAATTGCGGGTACAAATGGTATTGCTCCAATTTTTTTAACAACAGTAGGAGTAACCGGAGGTATTGGATTAGACCTTAAAAACTGGGTAAAACAAAAAGATGCAGAAGGCAATACTGTTGTTGATGCAGATGGCGAACCAGTATTAAAAGAAGAGTACTCTGTAGCAACAGGAACAGTACTTACAATTAACACTAAAGAGAAAAAACTATATAACGGAACAACAGAATTAAAAGATGTTTCTGCAGCATTTACACCACAAAAAATGGAGTTCATGAAAGCAGGAGGTTCTTACGCTGTAGTTTTCGGTAAAAAATTACAAACATTTGCAGCTAAAGTATTAGGTATAGATGTACCTCAAGTTTATGCCCCTTCAAAAGAAGTTTCTATTGAAGGTCAAGGTTTAACAGCAGTAGAGAAAATATTCAATAAAAATGCCGTAGGTACTTCTGGAGCAACGTTACATGCAGGTTCTTATGTTCGTGCAGAAGTAAACATAGTAGGCTCTCAAGATACTACAGGTTTAATGACATCGCAAGAGTTAGAAATGATGGCTGCAACAGTTATTTCGCCAATTGTAGATGGTGCTTACCAATCAGGTTGTCATACAGCTTCAGTTTGGGATGATAAATCTAAAGCTAATATTCCAAGGTTAATGAAATTCATGAACGACTTTGGTTTAATAACTGGTCGCGATCCAAAAGGAAAGTACTTCCCAATGACAGACGTTATCCATAAAGTATTAAATGATATTACAGTAGGAGATTGGGATATCATTATTGGAGGCGACTCTCATACACGTATGTCTAAAGGTGTTGCTTTTGGAGCAGATTCTGGCACAGTAGCCCTAGCATTAGCAACAGGCGAAGCTTCAATGCCAATTCCAGAATCGGTAAAAGTAACCTTTAAAGGTAATATGAAATCGTATATGGATTTCCGCGATGTGGTACATGCCACACAACAACAAATGTTAAAGCAGTTTGGAGGCGAAAACGTATTTCAAGGTCGTGTTATAGAGGTGCATATTGGAACACTAACTGCCGATCAAGCTTTTACATTTACAGACTGGACAGCAGAGATGAAAGCAAAAGCATCAATCTGTATTTCAGAAGACGAAACTTTAATCGAGTCTCTCGAAATAGCTAAAGCTCGTATCCAAATCATGATTGAAAAAGGTATGGATAACGAAAAACAAGTACTTAAAGGGCTTGTTGAAAAAGCTGAAACTAGAATTACAGAACTTAAAACAGGCATTAAACCATCGTTAAGGCCAGATGCTAATGCTAAATACCATGCAGAAGTTATTATCGATTTAGATGAAATAGCCGAGCCAATGATAGCCGATCCAGATGTAAACAACGACGATGTTTCTAAACGTTACACACACGATACTATACGTCCGTTATCATACTACGGCGGTACTAAAAAAGTAGATTTAGGATTCGTAGGGTCTTGTATGGTACATAAAGGCGATATGAAAATATTAGCACAAATGCTAAAAAACATTGAAGCGCAACAAGGAAAAGTAGAATTTAAAGCACCTTTAGTTGTAGCGCCACCAACATATAATATTGTAGACGAGCTAAAAGCAGAAGGCGATTGGGAAGTATTACAAAAATACTCAGGATTTGAGTTTGATGATAATGCACCAAAAGGATTAGCACGTACCAAATACGAAAACATGCTGTACCTAGAGCGCCCAGGGTGTAACCTATGTATGGGTAACCAAGAAAAAGCAGAACCAGGAGATACGGTTATGGCAACATCAACACGTTTATTCCAAGGTCGAGTTGTAAAAGATTCTGGCGAGAAAAAAGGAGAATCTCTTTTATCATCAACACCAGTAGTAGTTTTATCTACAATTTTAGGCAGAACTCCAACAATGGCAGAATACGAAGCCGCAGTAGAAGGTATTGTTTTAACTAAATTTAAACCATCAACAAAGCAATTGGTTAGATAACTTAATATCTATCATATAAATAATTCAAAATCCTGAGTCTTAGACTTAGGATTTTTTTTTTTTGGCGTTACCACAAGGGTCGGGCTTTCCGTTACAAGTCCTCGCACTTCCTGCGTCAGGCTGTGGGCTATCCACTATAATCCCTAACGCAAAGGCTAACTAAAACATCAAATAAGCAATTCAAGCAGGCATAATTATTAACACAAACAATAAAAAAGCTAGTTAATTATTTAAAATTAAAGTCAATATGCACTTTTAAAACCATGCTTTATTTTGTATATTTAGAAGAATAATAATAGAACAAAAAAAGAAATTATATGGCATTCGATATTGATATGATTAAAGAGGTTTATACCAAAATGGCAGAGCGTGTAGATAAAGCACGCAGCATTGTAGGTAAACCATTAACACTTTCAGAAAAAATACTATATTCTCACCTTTGGGATGGTACACCGTCAAAGGCATTTATAAGAGGAAAAGATTATGTAGATTTTGCTCCAGATCGTATAGCATGTCAAGATGCAACAGCGCAAATGGCCTTGTTGCAATTCATGCAAGCCGGAAAACCTAAAGTAGCAGTGCCAACAACGGTACATTGCGACCATTTAATTCAGGCAAAAGAAGGCGCAGTAAAAGACTTAAAACACGCCAATAACGTAAGTAGCGAGGTTTTCAATTTTTTAGAGTCTGTATCTAATAAATACGGTATTGGGTTTTGGAAACCCGGAGCAGGAATAATTCATCAAGTAGTTTTAGAAAATTATGCATTTCCAGGTGGTATGATGATTGGTACCGATTCGCACACCGTAAATGCTGGCGGATTAGGCATGGTAGCCATTGGCGTAGGAGGAGCAGATGCGGTAGATGTTATGGCGGGTATGGCTTGGGAGCTTAAATTCCCTAAACTAATAGGAGTTAAGTTAACAGGTAAATTATCAGGCTGGACAGCTCCAAAAGATGTTATTTTAAAAGTAGCCGAAATTCTTACTGTAAAAGGAGGCACCGGAGCTATTGTAGAATATTTTGGACCAGGAGCAATAGCTATGTCTTGTACAGGAAAAGGAACTATTTGTAATATGGGGGCAGAAATAGGCGCAACAACATCTACTTTCGGGTACGATGCTTCTATGGAACGTTACTTACGCTCTACAGATAGAGCCGATGTAGCAGATGCTGCAAATAAAGTAAAAGCGCACTTAACAGCCGATGAAGAGGTGTATGCTAATCCAGAACAATTTTTCGATCAAGTTATAGAAATTAATTTGTCAGAACTTGGTCCATTATTAAATGGTCCTTTTACACCAGATTTATCAACAGAAGTTGGTAGCGCTATGACTAAAAAAGCAACCGATAACGATTGGCCACTTAAAGTAGAGTGGGGGTTAATTGGTTCGTGTACAAACTCATCTTACGAAGATTTATCGCGTGCATCATCCATAGCACAACAAGCCTTAGATAAAGGACTAAAAATAAAAGCCGATTTAGGTATAAATCCAGGGTCTGAGCAAGTAAGATATACAGCAGAGCGCGATGGAATTCTTGGCATTTTCGACAAGCTAGATGCAAAAATATTTACCAACGCTTGCGGACCATGTATTGGGCAATGGGCAAGATATAACGACCCTAAAAATGCACCAAAAAATAGCATTGTGCATTCTTTTAACAGAAACTTTGCTAAGCGTGCCGATGGTAACCCAAACACCCATGCTTTTGTTGCCTCTCCAGAAATAACAGCAGCTATTGCTGTTGCTGGACGTTTAGATTTTAATCCGTTAACCGATAAGTTAATTAACGAAAACGGCGAAGAAGTCATGTTCGATGAGCCTACAGGATGGGAGCTACCACCTAAAGGGTTTGAGGTAAAAGATAATGGATATCTAGCTCCAGAGGCCGATGGTAGCCATGTACAAGTATCGGTTAAAAACGATTCAGAACGTTTACAGTTATTAACACCATTTACACCGCTTGGCAATACTATAACAGGAGCAAAACTTTTAATTAAAGCCTTTGGAAAATGTACTACCGATCATATTTCTATGGCAGGACCATGGTTGCGTTTTCGTGGGCATCTAGATAATATAGCAAACAATACGTTAATAGGAGCCGTAAATGCGTTTAATAAAAAAACAAATTTTGTTAAAAACCAATTAACTGGCGATTATGGAGGTGTGCCAGATGTGCAACGCGAGTATAAAAAAGTTGGTATTAAAACGATAGTTGTTGGCGATCATAATTATGGCGAAGGCTCGTCAAGAGAGCACGCTGCTATGCAACCACGCCATTTAGGTGTTGCTGCAGTTATTGTAAAATCGTTTGCTAGAATACACGAAACTAACCTTAAAAAACAAGGTATGTTAGGCTTAACATTTAGTAACGAAGCCGATTACGATTTAATTCAAGAAGATGATACATTTAACTTTTTAGACTTAAATGCATTTGCACCCAATACTCCATTAACATTAGAAATCGTTCATGAAAATGGAACAAAAGATACCATGAAGTTAAACCATACTTATAATGAAGCACAAATTAAGTGGTATAACGAGGGTTCTGCATTAAACCTTATTAAAAAGGAAAATAAATCTTAAAAATTAAGTTCATAATTTATTTTATAAAACCATTACAATTATTTGTAATGGTTTTTTATTATTTACCTAAGTTGATAGATGGTGCAATAGCTATCTGGCGAGTTTCCTAAAATATTAACATTAGCTAAAGAAGATGATAGTTTAAATGTAATTGTATCATTTTCAAGTAAATCGATAACGGTTGAAACATGGCGTATTGGAGATGTAATATTAATAAGTGCTACAACAAAACTAGGAAAACTCTGTTCGGCTATTAATACATCGTTTTTATAAATACCAATACCAAAATCTGTGCTAATAGAAATTGGAGAGTTAATTTTAATTTGGGCACTAACGTTATAAATACCATCTTGTTTTGCTGTAAAGGTATATGTTGTAGGGTCAAATTCATTATTACTATCTATAAGTTCATTATCAAACTCAACAAGGCTATAACCAAAACCTAAACTTAAAGTTATTAAATGGCTTACATTACCCGTATTAGAAAAAGTAGCTCTAACCATACTTGGTATAGCCGCATTAATAACGTCTGTGCCTTCAACTCTATTTATTTTACCTGTTTTAGAAATTACCAATATAGAATCACGTATTACATCGTAATTGGTTTCATGTATTGTGGCTTGTACTTTTAAATCGCCATTTACGTCTAGCATGGCTGTAGGGCTGGTTGTTCCAATTCCTACGCCTTGAGATTGTATGGTATTAGATACAACGAGTAAGAAGAATAAAAAACTAATTTTAATAGCATTCATTATAGTTAATTTTTGGGGGCAAACTAAAAATTAAATAAATGTGAGAACGGTATTTTGTTGTAAATACCTTACAAAAATACAAAAAATAATTTATTTTCTGTTGTTTATTAAATTTAGACTTATAATTACGTTTTTTAAGAGTTAAATGAATTAAATAGCAAACACATGTTTTACAATTTTTATATGTTTAAAAAAACTAGATTTTAGCTGTTTTTACTTTTTTGAGGTGTTTTGTTTAATGTTCCTCTCATAAAAATCATTTCAATGTTTTTTATCAAAAGTTAAACGAAATTAGCTATTTTTTCTGACAAAATCAATTAATAATTTTGAGGTATAAATCCTATTAAAAAAATCTTCAAAAGTGTATTTTTACAAAAACTTAAAGCATGAATTCAAGACAAGATCAACTCAAAGCTTTTAATCGTTTATTAACTATTATGGACGAGTTACGCGAACAATGCCCATGGGATAAAAAGCAAACCATGGAAACTCTTCGCCATTTAACTATAGAAGAAACTTACGAACTTGGCGATGCCATTCTAGATAATAATTTAGAAGAAGTTAAAAAAGAACTTGGCGATGTATTGTTGCACATAGTATTTTACTCTAAAATAGGAAGCGAAACCAATAGTTTTGATATTGCCGATGTTTGTAATACCGTATGCGATAAGTTAATACATAGACACCCGCATATTTATAGCAATGTAAAAGTTAAAAACGAAGATGATGTTAAGCGTAACTGGGAAAACTTAAAACTTAAAGAAGGAAAAAAGAGTGTTTTAGAAGGTGTGCCAAAAAGCTTACCAGCTTTAGTAAAAGCAAATAGAATTCAAGAAAAAGTAGCCGGCGTTGGTTTTGATTGGGAAAAACCAGAACAAGTTTGGGAAAAGGTAGAAGAAGAACTTAATGAGTTTAAAACCGAAGTAAAAACAGGAAATAAAGATAATATGGAAAGCGAATTTGGCGATGTATTATTCTCTATGGTTAACTATGCACGCTTTTTAAATATAAACCCAGAAAACGCATTAGAACGCACTAATAAAAAGTTTACTAAACGGTTTCAATATCTTGAAGATAAAGCAAAAGGTTTAAATAAACCTTTAAAAGACATGACACTTTCTGAGATGGATGTATTTTGGGAAGAAGCTAAACTTTTATAAAATAATAGGCAACAAATTACAGCATCAAAATTATTAAGTAAACAATACTTATTATTTTTTAAATGAATTACACAAAATATCAAAAGAGTTAATATTTTACTCTAACTACAACGTTTTAGTTGTTTTTATTGATATTATCTTAACACTATCCATTTGATTTTGAGGCTCTTTTTTTGTACTTTTGCAGTATGGTAAAGGGAATACATGAAAAGCGAAACACAAGAATCTTCAACTTTAATTTTTTGGTTTTTAGAAATCAATCAGATAAATTCATCCCTCCAACTACGTAGTAAATCCTTAAAGTAGTTTTTTAAACACCATTTTATTCAACAATAATTAATTAGTTATTTTTTTTAATAACTAACAATACTTTGCTATTTGTAATTTTTAGCAAATACATCTTTCGTATTAAGATGTAATAAAACATAGCCATAAATGATTATTAATACCTATGATGCCTTTACAAGGCTATCTATTATTGATATAAACCGTATTACAAACTTTTTATATAATAATTCTGGAGCGTTTAAAGACTCTAAAAGTGCCATTCGTAAATCTATTATGTATGCCGCAAAAGAGTTGCCCGGTTTAGGTGGTTATGTTTTTGTTATAGAACATAAAGAAGAAATTTTAGGTGCTGTTGTAGTAAATATAACGGGTATGAACGAGTATTTATCTGAAAATATTTTGGTTTACCTAGCTGTTAAAGATGGTTTTAGAAAAAAAGGTATAGCCAAAAAATTAATAATACACACAACAAAATATTGTAAAGGAGAAATAGCGATACATGTTAATATTAAAGACCCTGTTATAAGGTTATTTCAAAAACAGGGTTTTAAAGCAAGAAATATAGAGTTACGGTTAGAAAGGTAGCCAAAACAATAAAAATAAATCACTAAAAATTGTTATATGAAAATTATAGAAGTAAAAAGAGAAACAAAAGTAGAAAAAAGACATACCGTTAAAATGGGAGAGCTAACAACAAAAGTTACTTATGTAAAAAAGTACCTTTTAGGCTTACCTATAAAAACACTCCATAAATACCGCGAAACATACTACGGAGAAGTTAAAGATTGCAAAGATTGTATGTTGTTTATTTAAAAGCTTAAATACTAACCAAAAAATATATTAAATGAAAGTACTCGTAATTGGCGCAGGTAACATGGGGCTTACTTATGCAGAAGGTATGTCTAAATCTAAACTCTTAAAAAAGCGAAATATTATGGTTTTAGATAAGTCTGAAGAAAAAATGGAAGCACTCAATAAAATATCCCATTTTGATGCGTTTGATGAGTTAGATGAATGTGTGCCTAAAGCAGATATTATTTTTATAGCAGTAAAACCCTATCATGCCGAAACTGTTTTTAAAGCTATTCGTAAACTTGTAAATGAGCAACAAATTATAATCTCTATAATGGCAGGTGTTACAATTTCTACTATTAAAGAGATAACAGGTTTAAATAAAGTAGTTAGAGCTATGCCTAACTTGCCAGCACAAATTGGTAAAGGATTAACATCATACGTTACCTCGCCAGCAGTTTCAAGAATAGAAATGCTTACTGTAGAGAGTTTACTCGATACAACAGGCAAATCGGTTCGTGTATCTAATGAGAATTTAATAGATGCATCAACAGGAATATCAGGTAGCGGGCCAGCATATGTATTTTATTTTATGCAAAGTATGATGGAGGCAGCGCTACAAATGGGATTTTCTAAAAACGATTCTACAGTTTTAGTAAGCCAAACCTTTACAGGAGCTGTAGAGTTGTTTAATAACTCTAATTTATCACCTAACTCTTGGATGGAAAAAGTAGCATCAAAAGGCGGAACAACAAGAGCTGCACTAGATTCTATGGAAGATAATAATATAAACGAATTAATTAAAGAAGCTGCTTTTGCTGCATTTAATCGTGCAGTAGAATTAGGTAAAGAATATTAAAAATGTTTAAAGAAAGAATCGTTATAAAAGTTGGTACTAACGTAATGACCAACCGAGATAATAGAATAGTAAGGCCCGTTTTAAGGCGTTTAGTAAAGCAAATTTCAGAATTACACGAAAGAGGTATTATGACTATTTTAGTGTCTTCTGGTTCTGTTAGCGCCGGTAAAGAAGTTTTAGGAAAATCGAAAATAAAAGATAAAACACAAAGACGACAAGTATATTCTGCTATTGGGCAACCAAGAATGATGCGGCTTTATTATAATATTTTTCATGATTATGGAATGAAATGCGCACAAGTTTTGCCAACTAAAAGAGATTTTAGCCCTGGAGTTCACAGGCAAAACATGATTAATTGTTGCGAAGGTTTAATATCCGAAGGGGTTATTCCTATAGCTAATGAAGATGATGCTGTATCTGTTACCATGTCTATGTTTTCTGATAATGATGAGTTGGCAAGTTTAATTGCACAATTATTAAATGCCGATAAACTTATTATTTTAACAGATATTGATGGGCTTTATACAGGGCATCCTGAAGAAGATAATAGCGATTTAATTAAAAACGTTGCTCCAGAAGAGGATTTAAATAGATACATAAAAGATAGTAATAAAACCGAAGGAGAAGGACGAGGCGGAATGGGATCAAAATTAGATTATGCACAACAAGCAGCAGCCAATAACATTCCAACCTTTATAGCCAACGGAAAACGAGATAATACCATTATTGATATAATTGAAGGTAAAGTAGTTGGTACAAAAGTATCATTATAAAAAAAATGAAAATGAAAATTTTATCAGAGAAAGTAAAAAATAATGTTTTAAGTAGCATGATTAAGCTATTAAAGGAACATGAAGAAGCTATATTGAAAGCAAATAAAAAAGATATTGAAGCTTTTAATAAAGAAGACCAAGCCATGTATGACCGTTTAATTTTAAATGCAAATAAGGTTAAAGGAATGATTACGGCTATAGAAGAAGTAAAGGCACAAGACGATCCAGTAAATAAAATAATAAGTAAAAACAAACTAAAAAGTGGTTTAGAAGTTATAAATAAAACAGCACCGTTTGGAACCATTATGATTATTTACGAATCTAGGCCAGATGTAACTGTCGAGGCTGCTGTACTAGCTTTTAAAGCAAATAATAACATATTGCTTAAAGGCGGTAAAGAAGCTATACATAGTAACACGTTTATTGTTAAACTTTGGCACAAAGCGTTACAAGAAAATAATTTAAGTACACATTATATAAAACTCTTAAATTTAAACCGTCAAGATACACAGGCCTTTTTAAAAAATCCTACAGAACCATTAGATTTAATAGTGCCAAGAGGCGGGGAGCAATTAATAAATTTTGTTAAAGAGCATGCAAAATGTGCTGTTTTAGTTAGCGGCCGCGGAAATAATTTTTTATATGTAGATGAACATGCAGATTGGAAACAAGCTATAGAGGTTATTATTAATGCAAAAACACATAAAATATCGGCTTGTAATGCACTTGATAAAATATTAGTTAGTAAGCATATTCCTGATTATAGCCACAAAATTAAAGAACTTAATACATTACTTAAAAGTAACCAAGTAAAAGTTTTAGTTGATGATGAGATTAAAACCATTTTAAATGAAGAAGAATTGATTAATGAAGATGCAATATGGTATCAAGAATTTTTAGAATTAAAGTGTTGCATAGGCGCTGTTAGTTCTGTTAATGATGCTGTAAAAACAATAAACCAATACTCTGGTGGGCACTCTGCAACAATAATAACTAGTAACTCTAAAGCAGCAAGTAGCTTTATGGAACATGTAGATTGTGCGGTTGTATACCAAAACGCATCAACTAGATTTACAGATGGTGGCCAAATAGGTGTTGGGGCAGAGCTTGCAATTAGTACCGATAAATTACACCATAGAGGTCCTTTAGGACTTAAAGAACTTGTTACTAATAAATACTACGTTTTTGGAAATGGGCATGTAAGAGTTTAAACTCGACTTAAAATACTTCAAAAAAAAATCATAATTACTAGTAATTATGATTTTTTTTGAATTGAAAAACTCTTAATAGCGTTCTTTTATCTTTTTTAGTTTTTCTTTCCAGATTGTTAAATCATCTTTATGTTTTTTAATGTTAATATGTACATCTTTAACTAATGGGTTATCTTCTTCAACATTAGTAAAAAACTGTAAATTGTTTTCAAGCTGATTTATTTGTCCTTTTACTTCGGTAATTTTTTTACGAATAAATGTACGCTCGTTATCAAGATTTTTTGTGTTATCAGAATCGTTAAGACTATCAAGCTTATTTTCATACTTTATCATTTCGGCTTCAGTTTTATCAACTTTTAAGTCTGTTAACAACTCATCAATTGCTTTTTGAAATTTACCGTCTATATAGCGTTTATCGTTTGGTACTCGACCTATAGCTTGCCATTGCTTAATTTGGTCTTTTATAGATTCAATACCTTTTTCTTTATCATCATTAGGTAACTTTAAATCTTTTAGTGTATTTAAAAAGGTATTCTTTTTATTGTAGGCATCAATTTGTTCTTGACTTGCAGCATTTCGTTTAGCATGAATTCTATCAAAATAATAGTTACAAGCAGTTTTAAAACGTTTCCATATTTTATCGCTATCTTTTCTAGGAACATGACCAATTTTTTTCCAATCGCTTTGAATTTTTTTCATCAAAGGAGTTGTTATTTCAAAATCTTCACTGTCTTTATTGTCTTCGGCAATTTTAATTAAATCTAGTTTTTGTTGTAGATTTTTGTATTGGTCTTTTTTTAATTCTTTGTAAAATGCATTCTTTTTTCTATTAAATAACCTAACAGCGCCTTTAAATTTTGCCCAGGTATCTTCGTTTACTTTTAAAGGTACTTTACCAGCATTAAAAAAGGCTTCTCTAAGAGCTTCAACTTCTTTTATTTTCTTTTGTAAGCCCCCATGAGATTTGTTTTCGCTTGCGGTTATTGCATCTATTTTCGAAATAATTTCGAGTTTGTTTTCTAAGTTTTTTTCGTAAATCTTGTCTATTTCTTTGTAATAGACTTGGCGTTTGTCGTTAATTGTTTTTGTTGCGTCTTTAAAACGTTGCCAAATACTTTCTCTATGTTCTCTAGGTACGGGGCCAAGCTCTTCTTTCCACATTTTATGAAGTTCTTGAAGTTCTCTAAAGGCTCGCATAGCATCATCATCTTTAGCTAACTCTTCTGCACGTTCTATAATTAATAGTTTTTTTTCTAAATTATGTTTAAAATCTAGGTCGCGTAGCTCTCTATTTATGTTTAAAAAATCGTAGAAACGTTCTACATGATGGTGGTAACTATTCCAAGCATTGTTATATTTATCTCTTGGAATTGGCCCTGTATTTCTCCAGCGTTCTTGCAACTCTTTAAAGTGTTTGTAGGTCGTGTTAATGTTTTCTTCAACATTAATTAAGCCTTTTAATTCTTCAATAATTTCAAGTTTTTTGGCTAGGTTTTGTTTTAAATTTTGCTCTAAACTTTGGTAGTGAGCGTTTACTTTTTTTCTATAGTTTCTGTAAGCTTCTTTGTATCTTTTTTGAACTGGTGATGCGTAGTAAAAATCTATTTCGTTACCACCATTGTTAATAAAGTCTTCCTTTTTTTCGTCTATTAAAGCTTGAAATTTTGTTTTAAACTCTGTATTAATATTATCTACATGAGATTTTATAGCTTGAACTTTTTCTTTTTCTATCAGTTTTTCTAGTTCTATAGCTAAGGCTTCTAACGACATGGTGTCGTAGGCTTTTACCTCTATAGTGTGTCTTTCTTTATTGCCTTCGTCTTCGGCATCTTCGGCATTAGACTCGTCAATTTCATTAATAATTTCATCACCTTCGTCTGTTATAACATTTTCAGTAGAATTTTCAACCGTATTTGCATCTGTAGGTGAGTCTACAGTATTTTCGTTATTTGTAATTGGTGCGGCGTTGTTGTTAGAATTTGTTTCTTCTTTTCCGTCTACTTCTTGGGGTTTGTTAATATCAGACATTTTTTTAAATGTTAAGGTTCGTCAAAATTACTTTCGACTTTAAAGATACTAACAAGTAAAGTAATTACAAAGCACTATGAACTGTTTTATTTAATATCCCAAATAGACCAAGATTTTTCTGCTTGTAGTACAAGCATATCTAACCCGTTAATTATTGTTGCTCCATTTTGTTTTCCGTGGTAAAGGAATTTGGTTTCTTCTGGGTTGTATATTAAATCAAATAAAATATGATTTTTGCCAATAGCAGAATAAGGTATATTTGGGCAATCTTTAATGTTAGGAAATGTACCTAATGGTGTACAGTTAATAATTATTTGATGTTTTAAAATATCGTTTTCGGTTAACATATCGTAAGTAAAACTTACGTCTTTCTTTAATGTTCTGGATACGTATTTATATTTTATCCCCATTTTTTTTAAACTGTAAGCAATAGCTTTGCTTGCTCCACCTGTACCTAAAATTAATGCGCGTTTATGCTTGTATTTTACAAAAGGTTTTAATGAGTTTTTAAACCCATAACAGTCTGTGTTATAACCTACTAATTTTCCTTTTTTTGTTATTTTTATAGTATTTACAGCGCCTATAGCTTTAGCTTTTTTGTTAATTTTATCAAGAAAAGGCATAACCTGTTCTTTGTAAGGTATTGTTACGTTAATACCTTTTAGGTTTTCTGTATTTTTTATTATTGAAGGGAGTAGGTTGATGTTTTCTATGTCGAAATTTTCATAAGAGACATTATTTATTTTTTCCTCTTCAAATTTATTTTTAAAATAAGATCTTGAGAAAGAATATGAAATATCTTTACCTAATAAGCCTAATTTTTTCATGTAACTTTTCTAGTTTTTTGTCCGTACCATTCTAATGCCAAAACTATGGCAATTCCTAAGAAAATAAAACAAATAGCATAATAAGTTTGAGTATTTAAATCAGGAATAAAACGTTGGTAGTTTTTAATAATCATTTCGCCTCTAGAATCTAAAATGGCATTTCCGGTGCTGTCTAATTTATATATTGTTCTTTTCCAGGGCCATACTACACCTAACGAGCCAATAATAAACCCAATAATTGTAGAAAGTGTAATGTTTTTGTGGTGCTTTAAAATATAGCTTAGCGCATGAGAAAACGTAACAAGACCTGTTACAGAGCCTAGTGTAAATACTATTAAAACTTTTAATAACCTTATGCGTTCTGGGTTTTCAATAAAACTTAAATGGCCTCTAATAACTTCAGAAAAAGTATCATATAACGCATTAACAGAATCGACTAATAGTAAAACATAATTGCCTAAAAGTATTAGAATAAAGGATCCTGAAAACCCGGGTAATGTCATACCTGAAACACTTATTATTCCGCAGAAAAAAACAAACCAAAGATTGTCGTTTTCTTTTGCTGGATTTAAAAAACTAATGCTAATGCCTAGTAAAATACCAATTGCAAGAGCAGAGTAAGTTTTGTAATTCCAGTCTTTAAAATCTTTGTTAATGTAATAAATAGAGCCTATTATCATTCCAAAAAAAACACTCCAAACAAAGAGTTCGTAGTGTTTTATAAGATAATCTAATATTTTTGAAATGCTAAAATAACTTATAATCATTCCTGAAAAAAGGAGGCTTAAAAACCGCCCATTTATATACCTATAAAAACTTTTAAAACGACCGTTAAAGAGTAGCATAAAGGCTTTTTTGTTTACTTTTTTTAGCGAATAAATAAACTCTTCATAAAAACCAGCGACAAAGGCAACAACACCACCAGAAACTCCAGGAACTTTATTAGCAGCTCCCATACCTAACCCTTTTAAGATTAGAAAAATTTTATCTGTAAATGTTCTGGTACTTTGCATTATTTTTTCGAGCCTACACGCTCTAGGATAAAAATAGTTAAAAAGCCTAATAGCATTAAAACAATTGCAAGTAGTATTTGGTTGTTTCCTTCAAAGGCAAAAGGCGATATACTTTCTTGTAATAATGGCGCTTTTATTCCTTTAGAGTTTGTGTGCCATGATAGCGTGTTTTTCCATGGCCAAACTTTATTAAGCGACCCAAAAATAAATCCTGTTAGCAAAGCTAATGTTATATTGTGGTAGTTTTTAAATAGCCATTTTAATACATGGCTAAAGCTTAATAAACCAACTACAGCTCCTGCTGCAAAAATTATTATTTTCTTTATATCTAAATCATGAATGGCGTTGCTTAAGGTTTTATATGCACCTAGAATAATTAGAATAAATGATCCAGAAATTCCAGGGAGTATCATGGCGCAAATGGCAATAGCACCAGCAAAAAATAAAAACCAAGGGTTATCATTAGTGCCTAAAGATGGTAATTTGCTTATATAAAAGGCAATAACAGCACCAATAATTAAAGTAAATATAGTTGCTAAATTCCATTTCGTTATTTGTTTACCAACAAAATAAATACTGGCTACAATAAGCCCAAAAAAGAACGACCAGATTAAAATAGGATGATACTCTAATAAATATTTGGCAAGCCGCATAAACGATATAAAACTAATAATTATACCTGTAAGTAGTGCTAATAAAAAATTACCGTTTGCTTGTTGCCAAAACGCTTTTAAGCCTTTGCTAAAAAGGGTTTTAAATAAATTTGCATTAACATTACTAATTGTAGATATAAGTTCTTCGTATATTCCAGAAATGAATGCTATAGTGCCTCCAGATACACCCGGAACGGCATCTGCGGCGCCCATGGCTAAGCCTTTAAATGATATAATTAAGTAATCTTTTAAGCGTCTTTGCATATTATTGATTTTTTGCGAAAACCAAAGGTATACAATTGATTACTAAAAAAAAATAAATAAAGCCGTTTGGGGGTTACTTGTAGATTTGTTTAAGAATACTTTTGGCTTTTAATACTTTAGAAACTTGAGGGAAAAGTTCGTCTAGTATAAAAGTATATTCTTTGTTATGTTTAAAAGCATTTTTTAAATGAAAAGTACCTTTTATATAATCTTTAAATGTAAAATGTAAGCCGGCTAATCTGTATTCTAATTCTGCATTGTCTGGGTGAAAGTCTAGGGCTTGTTCAAAATTAAGAATGGCAGCTTTTAACTCGCCTAATTTTATTAGTAAATCGCCTCGAGAAAGCCAAGTGTTTAGTTCGTAGTTGCCTAAATCTAAGGTTTTTTTGTAACCACGTTCGGCTTCTTCAAAAAAGTTTAATCGTTGATTTATTTGTGCATATAACTTCCAGTAAAAAACATTTTCAGAATCTATATTTATAGCCTTATTTATAAAGTCTAAAGCTTTGTGATAGTTACCTTTTTTGTTGTGAAATTTGGTTATTGCAATCCAACCTTTATCTAGTTGTGGGTCTTCATGAACTGCTCGGTCATAGTACTGTAATGTAAGGTCGTGATTTCCTAATTTTTCGTAGCAACATCCAATACGTAAAAGTGCAAAAGATGTTGGCTCATCTAGTTTTAAAGTTATGGTGTAGTTTTCTATAGCATCGTTATAGCGTTTTAGTTGCTCTAAAACTTTTCCGCGTTCTAAATATGCGCCTACAAATGTATCGTCTGATATTATTGCAAAATCGAAAGCTGTTAATGCTTTTTTATAGTCTTCTAAAGCAAAATATTGTTTACCTAATTGATGCCAAGCTACTTCGCAATATGGGTTTTTATCTAAAAAAGTATTTAAATAAGAGATAGCTTCGTCATTTTGGTTTAAAAATTCGAAGCAATAAATAATATTATAAAGTGCCGAATAATCATTAATGTCTATCTCTAAACATTTCATGAAAGATGTTTTTGCATCTTCATATTGATCTAAAAAGAGATATTCCATGCCTATTAATGAATATATATCCACTAAATCGTTGGTTAGTTTTAATGCTTTTTTTAATACTTCAATAGCTTGTTCGTGCTCATCTTTTTTTGAGAATATGTTCGCTTTTTGAATGTATATTTCTTCATTGGTGGGGTCTAGATTGTATAAATCGTTTAAAAGGGCATCTGCCTCATAAAGCTTATCTTCAAAAATATATATTTCAACTTTAAATAGTTTTAAGTTTATTGAAGTTGGGTGTTGGTTTAAGCCTAATTTAATAGCCTTTTTGGCTAGCGCTATTTTACCTTGATTGAGATAATGATGAATTATATTTTCAAATTCTTCAGAATCAAAGAATAAAACATGGTTTGTTTTTAACATTGATTCAAACTTGGTAAGGGGCAAATTGTTATTGTCGTTATGACTAAACTCCATACGTGTTTTGTAAGTTTTTTTACTTGAATAAATTTAAGCTTCTATTTGCTTGACTATTAAAGTTTGAATAAATGTTTTTAACAAAGTAATCAACACTTGGAGTTTTTAATTAGATTTTTAGTGTTAATTTGTTGTTTTTTAGTGCTTAGCGGGTTTGTGTGCTTTGTTGTATTTGGTCTAAAATATTAACTATAATTTGGCAACCTTTACTTATTTCTTCATTTGAAATGGTTAATGGGGGTGTAATTCTTACTGCTTTTGGCTCGAAAAGTAGCCAAAATAATATTAAACCTTGCTCTTGAGATTTTAATATTACAGTATTTGTTATTTCGGCAGATGGTGTAATAAGGGCTAGCATTAATCCTTTTCCTCTAATTTCTGTAATTAATGGGTGCACTAAAAGTTTTCTAAAAAGTTGTTCTTTTTCTAGTGTTTCTTTTATTAAGTTACTTTCTGTAACTTCTTTTAATGTGGCTAGGGCAGAAGCTGCAATTACAGGATGCCCTCCAAAGGTTGTTATATGCCCTAGTTTTGGGTTGTCTTGTAACAGACTCATTAATTTGTTTGATGCTGTAAAAGCTCCAATTGGCATGCCTCCACCTAAACCTTTACCTGTTACTAAAATGTCTGGTGTACAGTTGTAATTTTCAAAACCAAAAAGTTTTCCTGTTCGTCCAATTCCTGGTTGTATTTCGTCTAATATTAAAAGAGCTCCTACGTCTTGGCACTTAGCTTTTACTTTTTTTAAATAGTTATTGGTTGGTTCTATAAAACCAGCTCCGCCTTGTATAGTTTCTAAAATTACACAAGCTGTATTGGTTGTTATTTTATTTAGTTCTTTTAGGTTATTAAAGTTTATAAACTGTATGTTGGGTAAAAGTGGTCTAAAGGCTTGTTTACGGTTTTCGTAACCCATAACACTCATGGCGCCCATTGTATTTCCGTGGTATGCATGGTTTGCAGCAATAATTTCGCTTCTGCCTGTGGCTCTTTTTGCTAATTTTAATGCGCCTTCTATTGCTTCGGTTCCAGAATTAGTTAGATATGTAGTTTGTAAGGATTCTGGTAAATGTTTTGCTAAAAGTTTAGCGAGTTGTACTGCTGGTTTTTGAATGTATTCGCCATAAACCATAACGTGCATATAGCTATCTAGTTGTTTTTTTATAGCATTTACAACTTTTGGGTGGTTGTGGCCAAGTGTACAAGCAGAAACTCCGGCTACAAAATCTAAATAAGCTTTATTATTAATATCGTAAATATAAGACCCTTTAGCATGCGATATTTGCATAGATAAAGGATGAGGCGAGGTTTGTGCCTGATATTTTAAAAAATCGAGCTTCATTTTTAATTATTCGTTTGCTACTGGTTTTTTAGTTGGCAAATTAATTTTTTTTTGAGTTTTTATTTGAAGTTTTTTCTTTTTTAAAAGTGCATTTTCTTTACCTTTTTTTATTGGTTTAGGTAGGTTTCTAGAAGCTTTAGAATTTACTGTTTTATTGTTTTGTGTTGTTTGGTTTGCTTTTTTAACACGATCTAGTAAATTTTTATTAACAAACTCGTCTTGAGGTACATAATCTTCTAAGCCTTTAATTATAGGTAATTCAAGAGGTGGGTCGTCTTTAAATAAATCTTCAATGTTTTTAGGGCGTTCTTCTTCTCTCCAATCAAACCCTTTAAGAAATTTTTCTTTTTCAGGAAATTTAGATTCTGGGTATAAGTTTCCGTCTATCTGGTTGTATCTTGTGTATTCATCAATATCGCCATTATCAAAAAGTATACTTATACTTCCAGATTTAGATTTATCTATACCTATTAACTCTTGTTTGTCGTTTCTGGCATAAAAAATGGATTGGGCATTTTTAGTTACATCAACTTGTTTTAGTTGGTTTTCATCATTAAACAAACCAACTAGCCGTTTGCCATTTATTTGATTAAATCCTGTTTTACTAATGGTGTCTTGACTTATAATAAATGCGTTTTCGAAAACAAGTAACGAGTCTATTTTTTCGGTTTTATTATTTGAAAGTAAATGAATCGTGTCTCCTGTCATTTGATTTTCTAAATTCCAAAGTATGGGTTTGCGTTTTACTGAAAACTTATCGTTGGATGATAGCGTAGAAATGTTTAAGAGTTTTGTTACACCTGTTTTTTGATCGGAATGAATAGAATCTGCCTTTCCGCTTAAATCGGTTTTAAATATTTTGGCGTTGTAAAAGGCTTTTATTATTCTGTTGTCTGGTTTTCCGGTAACCATAATTTTATCGGCATGTATATAAACCGAGTCTTGTTCTTGAACCGTTATAGCTAAGGCTCGTTTTGTTATAAAAAGAGAGTCTTTTTCTTTAAAAACCTCGGCATAATGGCCTTTTACAATGCTTTTGTTTATGGTATCTGTAACTTTTATATTATTGGATGCAGAGGCAAAACTTTTGTTGTTATCAAAGTATAAACTGTCGCCTTCAATAATTCTGTTATCGTAATCTATTCTAGCTTTTTTAACGGCATAACCAACTTTGTTTTCAGTATCATAAAAACCTTTTTCGCAATAGGTTTTACTATCGGTAGTAGTAATGGTTGAAGGTCCAAAAAGGTAAGCGTAACCTGTGTCTGAATAAAAATCGAAGTAATTAGAATTTATAGTAGATTCTTCACTAACCAAAACAACATCATCAACAAAGCGGTATTTTTTTTGGTCCATATAATATCTGCCAATTTTACTTGTAATGGTTCCAGAAGAGTCTTTTACAACAGTTCCGCCATTTCTATAAAAGGCTTGTTGTCTGGTTCTATCCATATATAAAGTATCGGATTTTATTGTTGAGTTTGGGTCTTTCAAAACAACATTTCCGCTAGCAAAGGCTAATTCTGTAATGCCACTATATTCTATATACTGAGATGTCATGTTTATAGTATCGCCTTGTTTTAAAATAACATTCCCATAGGCTTCAATAAAGTTGTCTTTGCTGTAATGAATGGCTTTGTCGCACCACATATTGGCACCTCCATGCTCTATATGTACTTGTTGGGCATCATCTCGTGTTAAAATTTTTGCTCCTGGATAATTTTTTTCGTCAATAGTTAATTTTCCAGCATATTCAATTTTTACTTTTTCTTTTGATTGTGCATTTATATGAGTTGTTAACGCAAGACCAATTAAAAGAGTAAATAAAAGCGTTTGTAGTTTGTTCAAAATGTAAAATGTTTGTCGCAAAAATAACGATAATTATAATGTATAATTGTTTTGAAACAAAAAACGCTCCAAAATGTTTTGGAGCGTTTGATAATTATTTTTGTTTAAAACATGTTAAATGTCATAAAGTATTTGTAACCACCTTGATTAATTATAATTCAAGCAACTAATTTTCCTGTTTCAGGTTGCGAAAAGCAATGTTTCTAGTGAAGTTTCTGGTTCTTCCTTTCTGTAATATGCAAAAACATTTGAATTTTTTTATACATTTTTTACCGCTAATACTTTTCATTGCCTAGTCTTCATCAAATGGCTTATAAATTTCATGCTTTTTGTAAAACCTTATGGCTTTTCATTTAATAAGTAAGGTTTAGTTGGTCCAACTCCAAAAACTAAATGAGGAAAGAATGAAATGATTTTATTGTTTTCAATAGTAAATAGCATAACTCTATTTGTTTTATTATCGAACATTACAAAATAAATCGATTTTAATTTATTGTATTCAAGACTTGAATACATATCAGATTTCAATAAATTCGCATGGTTTTTTACTTCAGAATAATGAATAATTTTATAATCTTGCCAAGATTCTTTATCATAGGATTCTTTGTACATAGCTGAATATTGACCAATAGTTTCTATAATACTTAAACTGTCTTTTTTTGTTTTATTATATATTGAGAAATTGGAATTAATAAAATTATTATCAATATTAAGTTTTAAAGCTTCTTCGAATCTATTCTTTGCATGACTTTCAATTTTACTAATTTGTAACTCATTATACTGTTTATTTAGTTTTTTTATATTTTTTTTGTTTCCGTTTCTGTAAGCTATTTGGATTAGACTATCAAGATTTTTTCTTCCATTTTTTTTGCTTTCCAGTTCTCTTATTTGACTGTATTTGTTGCTAAGTTCTCTTATACTCTCATAGTTATTCTCTCTATTTACGAGTATATTTTCTATAAAACTTTTGATAAGTTTTTTGTCTTTTTCGATTGTAGAATTATTTTTTGTATTACCACAGGAAATACATACTAGAAAAATAATAATAAGGTAAAGTTTTTTTTTCATAATATAAAAAATTAGAGGATTATCTTTATTTTATAAGTAATAATAATCTTCGTTTTGAATTAATTTTTAATCACAATCACCTGATTGTGAAGGAGCATTATTAGTGGTAGTTTCAGTTGTATATTCATCACTTTCTGGTAAAGATTTTATATACTCACCTAAGATGGAAGGGGCAGAACCTCCTCCGCCAGGGTATAAAGGAGAATAGCAATTTGGTAAATTTAAACCTCCTAAATTTCCTATTTTTATTGCGTAATCTGTGCAATTAAAATGGTTTACATTATAAATTGCTGGTTTTACAATTGCATATTCAATAATCTTAAGTAATTGTTCAGGTGTAATATTTGTGGTAATACTTGCATCATACTCATCATTTTGATTATTACCTATTGCACCTTGATCAAGTAATGCTGCTTTTGCTTTGGTTTTTGGGTAAAAACCAAACACAACTGTGTTTTCATTTTGTGATAAGGATATAAAAGCATGACCAGGATTCCTTGTCTCAATATCAACAGGAAATGTGCTGTCATTTATCGGTTGATCTGCATAAATTGTTAAAGAAGCAGGAGCATCTATATCAATACACAGTAAAAATTCAACCATATTTTCAATTGGATCATCAGGAGCAACAAAAACAACGATATCTTGAAAACTTTCAACTTCCTCATTAGATAAAGCCTCAATAGCTTGTAAAACTAACTCTTGGCTTTCTGTACTGCATCCATTATTATTTAAAACTGAAGCTGCCATTTTAACATCTCTGTAATTTGTATTTGGGCTATCTAACCATGCCTGAATGCTTGTATTGCCTGTTGTAAGAACATAAGAGCCTAAACAATTCATTATTTGCACATCATAAGGAGTAAATGGTACTGTTACTACTGTTGACGTATTATCTGGACTTGGTCCTGAAGTGCCACCTCCACCATCCAGTTCAGTCGAACTTGGACCATCATTGTAAAAATGTGGATCGCTATAATTATCGTCACTATTGTTATTAGTATTGCTAATACATGCTACCCCAGCTTCTACTTCTGTTGCGTAATAACCTGACCACGATCCATAATTATCTTCAGATGTTTCATAGCTAGTTGTTACAGTATAAGTCCTTACTCTAGTACAAGTTCCAAAACCATCTGGATAATAAATCCATTCTTCATTACTTAAAGCAATTGTGTTATCGCTTCCTCCAAGACCACTCGAAGTGCCTCCACTACCTTCACTTCCAAAGCACCAAACTGGCTCACCGGTTGTATTTCCGTTCAGGTCAACTTCATATAAACAACTGCCAACCATTTGCATTTTTGCACTAGTATTATCATTGTTTTCCATATCTATACATTCCTGTATATGCATTAAAAAGGTGAAATCTGTACCATCCAGTTGCGTTATCGTCTTATAACTATAAATATATAAATGATACTCCTCTTGATTGTTTCGCTTTTCTATTACAAAATTCTCAAAAGTAGCATCAGGATGTAAGGGTGTTTCTATTTTAAAAGTATATGCATGGGATGCATTGGTTAATGCTTCAAAAATCTCATTAGTTATTATAGAAAAAGAACTATTTTGAGATTTTTGAGTTTTCATTTTTTTCTCTTTATAAATAAACTTCTTTTTGATTTTATTTAAAGTATTATTTAAGCCTGTTGCTGCTTTAATCTCTTTTAGTGTTACTTTTTTAATTTGGACATTGCTAATAATTTATTTTTGTATGGTTTCGTTATTGGTATTGTCATCTTTTTCGCAATTAATAAAAATAATTGTTAAAAAAAGTAAAAGAGCAATTTTTAAAAAATGTTTCATGTTTGTAAATATATTTTTGGTTAATTAATGAAACAATAGTATTGTAATTTCTCTAAATTAGAGTCCAGAATAAATATAACCTTAATGATTTCGGATACTCTTTTTATATTCAATAGGAGTTTTTCCTGTGAATTTTTTAAATGCTGAGTAAAAACTAGATTTAGAATTAAAACCAGCTTCTAAACCTATTGCGACTATAGTATAATTATTAAAGTCGGTATTAATTAACATGGCTTTTGCATCGTTAACTCTTAATGAATTTATAAAATCATTAAAACTTAAATTAGAGTTTTTATTAATAAGCTGCGATAAATACCCTGCACTTAAGTTAAGTTCTTCGGATAATATTTCTAAAGACAAATTTGGATTAAGAAAACTTTTATTTATTTTGATATGATTCCTTAATTTTTTATAGCTTTTGGAATTGTTGATTTTATGCGTTTTAAGTTCTTGATGCTTATACTCTAGAATTCTTTTTTTTCGTATTTCAATTCTATTCTTTAATTGTTGAGATTTATTAATTCCAACATAACCAATCCAATATATAAGTATTGATATTCCTATCCATAATGGATAAAAAATATAAGTTTTATTTAAATTAAATATTACAATAAATATTAAGCCAATTAACCAAAACAAGCAAATGACTAGTCCTGTAAAGATTAGTTTTTTTAGCCAATTTGTTTCAGATTTGACCCAAAGGATATTAAAGCATTTGTATTTTTCATGTTTTAAAATCATTTTATAAACAAAAAAGATTATTAAAACATTAAAAAAGAAAGAAGCAAATTCGATATATACGTATATGCCTTTTTGGAAATGTATAGAAGCTTTTTGAAAAGTATTATGGCTACAATTAAGTGTAATTTGTATTATATGAATTAATAAAACGATTAAAAAAGGGGATAATATTAATTTTTTTAAGTTAAGACTTAATTTATTGCGACCGATAAATTTATGAACGTACATGTAGAACATAGGCAATATTAGCCATTGCCATGGAATAAATATATAATTCAAGAACTGATATTTATTAGTAATATTAGTAACTATTAACCAGTATTGAAAATTACTTAGTGATAAAAACAGAACAGTAAGGCCAAGATAAATTGTATTGTTTTCTATGTTTTTTTTCTGACTAAAAACTATAACACTAAAAATTATTCCATGTAAAACCCCTGAAATAATAATTAAATTAAAAATATTAAAATTTAAGTCATTCATAAAACAAATATAAAAAAAAGACTACTTTTTGAGTAGTCTTTGGTTTATTTTGGTGAGAAATTAAATTCTATTATTTTCTAAAAATAGTTTGTTTTCTATCTGGTCCTACAGATACTATTGTAATAGGAATTTCTAGTTCTTTTTCTAAAAATTCGATATATTCATTTAGAGCTTTAGGCATTTGTGAAGCTTCAGACATTTCTGTTAAATCTTCGTTCCAGCCGTTAAAATCTGTGTAAATTGGTTCTACATTTTCAGGTTCTATATTATAAGGTAGGTGTTCTATAACTTCTCCTTTATATTTGTATGCAGTACACACTTTTAGGGTTTTAAAGCCTGAAAGTACATCGCCTTTCATCATCATTAATTGAGTAACTCCGTTTACTTGACAAGCGTATTTTAGGGCTACTAAGTCTAACCATCCGCAGCGTCTTGGGCGTCCAGTAGTAGCGCCAAATTCGTTACCTACTTTTGCCATAGTAGCGCCATCTTCATCAAATAACTCGGTAGGGAATGGTCCAGAACCTACACGTGTAGTGTAAGCTTTAAATATACCAAATACTTCTCCAATTTTGTTTGGTGCCACACCTAAACCAGTACAAGCACCGGCTGCTGTTGTGTTACTAGAGGTTACAAATGGGTAAGTTCCAAAATCGATGTCTAAAAGCGAGCCTTGAGCGCCTTCGGCTAATATGGATTGTCCAGATTTTTGGGCTTTATAAATGTATTCTTCAGAATCTATAAAGGTTAAAGATTTTAAAACTTCTACAGCTTTAAAAAATTCGGTTTCTAGTTCTTTTAAATCGTATTCTATTTCAACATTGTAAAAAGCAATCATAGATTCATGCTTGTCTGCAAGTGCTCTATATTTTTCTTTCCAATCGCTTAATTCTAAGTCGCCAACACGAATACCGTTTCTACCGGTTTTATCCATATATGTTGGGCCAATACCTTTTAGGGTTGAGCCTATTTTTGCTTTACCTTTTGAGGTTTCGCTTGCAGCGTCTAATAAGCGATGCGTTGGTAAAATAATATGTGCTTTTCTTGAAATTAATAAAGACTTTTTATAATCAACGCCTTGTTCTTCTAATTTATCAAGTTCGCCTTTAAATATTACAGGGTCTATAACTACGCCATTACCTACTAAATTTGTAGCATCATCATGAAATATACCTGATGGTATGGTGTGTAATACGTGTTTTTTACCGTTAAAAACTAAAGTGTGTCCTGCATTTGGACCACCTTGAAAACGTGCTATAATATTGTAGTTAGAGGTTAGTACGTCAACAATTTTTCCTTTGCCTTCGTCTCCCCATTGTAGTCCAAGTAGTAAATCTACTGCCATTGTTAAAAATTAGTTATTTGTTGTTGATTTTCTATTTCCGTAAAAATAGAGTGAGTGGTTATTAATTTCGATATCGAATATTTCTTCGATTGTTTTTTTAATAGATTGAATTCTAGGGTCGCAAAACTCGATAACTTCACCTGTATCTGTAAGAATAACATGGTCGTGTTGCCTATCGAAATAAGATTTTTCGTAGTGTGCTTGGTTTTGCCCAAACTGGTGTTTTCTAACCAATTTACATTCTAAAAGTAATTCTATTGTGTTGTAAAGTGTCGCTCTAGATACACGATACTTTTTGTTTTTCATGTTAAGATATAGAGATTCTATATCAAAATGTTCTTGATTGTTATAAATTTCTTGAAGTATGGCGTATCGTTCGGGGGTTTTGCGGTGCCCGTTAGCTTCTAGAAAGCTAGTAAATACGTTTTTTACAATCTCTTGATTTTTTGAATCTGCCTTGTCGTCCATAATTGCGTCGCAAATTTACACTTTTTTATAATCTTCTTACCTTATCTATGCCATTAATTTTTTTAAGTTTTTCTAAAAGCTTTTTAATTATGGTATTATTTTTAACTATAACATTGATTTTTCCTGAAAAAAGGCCGTCATTACTTTCAAAACTTATGCTTTTCATGTTAACATGCATATTTTCTGAAACAATTTTAGTTATATCGTTTACAAGTCCTATATGATCTATTCCTGTTAATTCAATTTTAACCAAAAATTCTTGTTGTGAAGAATCTATCCATTTGGCTTGCATAATTCTGTAAGCGTAGTTGGATTGTAAGCTAACGGCGTTAGGGCAATTTTTCTTGTGCACTTTTAAGCCTTCATTTACAGTTAAGAAACCAAATACTTTGTCGCCAGGTATTGGGTTACAACAGTTAGATAGTTTGTAATCTAGTTTTTCTTCGTCTTTACCAAAAACAATAGAATCGTATTTTAATGTAATTTCTTGTTTCTCTATTTCTTCTTTAGAAATGGTTTGTTTTCGTGAAATTTTATTTTTAATGTAACTCATTAAAGCATTGCTTCTTGATGAAGCATAGCTTTTTAGCATGGTATTATCAATAGAACCAAGACCAATTCTATAAAATAAGTCAAGACTGGTTTTTAACTTGAAGAAGTTTACCATTTCGTTTATGGTATTTTCATCAAGTGTAATTTTTAATTGTTTTAATTTGCGTCTTAATATCTCTTTTCCGTCGTCTCCAATTATTTTTTTGTCTTCTTTTAATGCCGATTTAATTTTACTTCTGGCACGAGCGGTTGTTGCGTAATCTAACCAGTTTGGGTTAGGTTTTATGGTGTCTGAAGTTAGTATATCAACTTGATCGCCGCTTTTAAGTACATGACTTAGAGGTTCTAGTTTGCCGTTTACTTTGGCACCACGAGTTTTCATGCCAACTTCTGTATGTATACTAAAAGCAAAATCTAGAGCTGTGGCGCCTTTGGGTAAAGATTTTAAATCGCCAGCTGGTGTAAACACAAATATTTCTTTTGAATATAGGTTTAGTTTAAACTGTTCAACAAAGTCTACAGCATTTAAATCTGGGTTTTCAAGGGCTTCTTGTAATCTGTTAATCCAGCTTTCTAAATTGTCTTCTTTTTCGTTTCCTTGTTTGTATTTATAATGTGCTGCATATCCTTTTTCGGCAATTTCATGCATACGTTCGCTTCGTATTTGAACTTCTACCCATCGGCCTCTTGGCCCCATAACAGTAATATGTAAAGCTTCATATCCAGTAGATTTTGGAGAGGAAATCCAATCGCGTAATCGAATGGGATTTGGCCTAAAGTGGTCTGTAACGATAGAATAAATTTTCCAGGCTAAAAACTTTTCGTTATGCGGGTCTGCATCGCATTTATAAATTATTCGAATAGCAAATTTATCGTAAACTTCATCAAAAGAAACCCCTTGGTTAATTATCTTTTTTCTAATTGAAAATATAGATTTAGGTCTTCCTTTTATAGTGTATCTAAGATTTTCTTTGTCTAACGAGTTTTTTATAACGTCGCTAAACTGGTTTATATAATTATCTTGTTCTTCTTTACTTTCTTTTATTTTGTCATGAATATCGTTGTAAACATCAGGTTCGGTATATTTTAAGCCTAAATCTTCTAGTTCTGTTTTTATATTGTAAAGCCCTATTCTATGAGCTAAAGGGGCATAAATGTATAAGGTTTCTGAGGCTATTTTTACTTGTTTGTCGGCACGCATAGAGTCCATAGTTTGCATATTATGAAGTCTATCTGCTATTTTAATAATTATAACTCTAACATCGTCATTAAGGGTTAAAAGCATTTTCCGGAAGTTCTCTGCTTGTAAAGAAACATCCATGTCTTTTTCTTTACTTAAAGACGATATTTTTGTAAGTCCATCAACAATGGTGGCTATGGTTTTGCCAAATTTTTTTTCTATATCTTTAATGTCGTAATCGGGGCTATCTTCAACAACATCATGTAGTAATGCGGCAGCTATAGATGTTGCATCAAGCCCTATTTCTTGAGCTACAATTTTAGCTACGGCCAAAGGATGGAAAATATAGGCTTCTCCAGATTTTCTGCGTTGGTGTTTGTGGCCATCTAGTGCTACTTCAAAAGCACTACGAATAAGTTTTTTGTCGTCTTTAGAAAGCGCCGTGTAGCTTACCTTTAATAATTGTTTGTAGGCTTTAGCAATGGCTGCATTTTCTTTTTCTATAGCTTCCTCTGTCATAGATTAAAAATAACATAAAGAATATTAATAGCCAACCTTAAATATATTTTTTTAACTAATTTTTTGATTCTGTATTTTTTAAAAAATCTACTAGTTTTGTTATGGCTTTGCCTCTATGACCTATACTGTTTTTTATATTTAATTCCATTTCTGCAAAGGTTATATTGTAGTTATTTGGTTTAAAAACAGGGTCGTAGCCAAAGCCTTTTTCGCCATGTTTTGTTTTAGTAATTTCGCCTTTACATATACCAGAAAAAGTATTTAATTGCCCGTTTTTATAAAGCGCAATAACAGTTTTAAATTGAGCTTTTCTGTTTTTATAATTTGTTAGTTCTTTTAGTAGTTTGTTTATATTGTTATTGGTGTTTTTTTGTTCGCCAGCATAACGAGCAGAATATACTCCGGGCGCACCATTTAAAGCATCTACTTCTAGTCCTGTGTCATCTGCAAAACAATCGTAATTGTAATGGGTTTTTATGTATTGAACTTTCTGTATAGCATTGCCCTCTATGGTGTTTTGGGTTTCAGGAATATCTTCAAAACAACCAATGTCTTTTAAACTTAAAAGTTTAATGTTTTGTGGTATTAAAGCTTGAACCTCTTTAAGTTTGTTTAAATTATTAGTTGCGAAAACCAATTCCATATATTCCTTTTTTTTAGTTGATAAAAGTACTGTTTATTGCTTTTATAGAATATATAATATTTGTGTTTTTTAAATAAAAAATAATCATCATTTTATGACTTTTGTTACTTACGTGTATTTAAAAAACTTGTATCTTACAGTATCATTATTAATCACTTAAAAAAGAAGAAATATGACAGTAAATATTCAATATGTAGATGTAGATGTAAGTGAGACACTTTCGTCTTTCACAAAAGAAAAACTAGAAAAATTATTTAATAGATATGAGTTTTTAATTACTGCAGAGGTGCATTTTAAACTAGACGAAAAAGACTATAAAAATGGAAAAATTTGTAATATAGAATTAAGTTTACCAGGGCCTAGAATTTTTGCTACTTCAAACAAACATAATTTTGAAGTTTCTGTAAGAGAAACTATTAGCGACCTAGAACGACAACTTAAAAAGCGTAAAGAAGTTTATAAAACACATTAAAAAAAAGAAACTATCCTGTGGGTTTAGTGAGCGGTTTTAAAAAGCAAAATATGCTTTTATTTATGGTGATAGGGTTCGTTTCTTAAAATAGTAAAACCTCTATATAGTTGCTCAATAAAAAATAAGCGAATCATTTGATGGGAAAATGTCATTTTAGATAATGATAATTTCCCATTTGCTTTTTTATATACATCTTCAGAGAAACCGTAAGGCCCACCAATAACAAAAACCAAATGCTTAATTCCAGAGTTCATGTGTTTTTGTAAATAAGAAGAAAATGCAACAGAATCAAATTGTTTGCCATTTTCATCTAATAAAATTAAAGCATCTGTAGTAGTAATCTTATTTAAAATAAGCTCGCCCTCCTTCTTTTTTTGCTGCTCTTCGCTTAAATTTTTAGAGTTTTTTATATCTGGAATAATTTCTAAATTAAACTTAATGTAATGCCCTAGGCGTTTAATATATGCTTCAATTAAAGCAGTAAGTTGTTTGCTATCAGTCTTGCCAATAGTAATTAGTTTTATAGTCATAAACGCAAAATTACTATTTTATATTAATGAATAATGAATCTAAATAAGGAAAAAATAATAAAATCGTAAATATGAAATTTAATTTAGTAAATCTATTTCTTATTTTTGTTCGGATTAATTAACAAAATATTATGATTACACAAGAGCAGTTTGATACAGAAGTAAAGATGATTATTGAAAACGCTATAAGAGAAGATGTAGGCGATGGTGATCATAGTTCATTAGCTTGTATACCTACAAATGCTAGAGGTAGAGCTAAGCTCTTGGTAAAGGATAAGGGAATAATAGGAGGTGTTAATTTTGCCAAAAAAGTTTTTGCTTATGTTGATAAAAACTTAAAACTAGATGTACGTATTGAAGACGGAAGCGAAGTAACATTTGGTGATATTGTAATGTATGTTGAAGGTTCTTCGCAATCTATTCTTAAAGCAGAACGAACTGTGCTTAATGCTATGCAACGAATGAGTGCTATAGCTACTAAAACTAGAATGTTTGTAGATTTAATTGAAGGTACAAAAACTAGAATATTAGATACAAGAAAAACAACACCTGGTATTCGTGTTTTAGAAAAATGGGCTGTAAAAATAGGCGGAGGAGATAATCATAGGTTTGCACTTTATGATATGATTATGCTTAAAGATAACCATATTGATTTTGCTGGAGGAATAACAAAAGCTATTGAAACAACTAAACAGTATTTAAAAGAAACTGGTAAAGATTTGTTAATAATGGTTGAAGCTAGAGATTTAAGCGAGGTTCAAGAAATACTAAATAACGAAGGGGTTTATAGAATACTGTTAGATAATTTTGATTACGAAGATACAAGAAAAGCTGTTAAGCTAATTGGAGATAAATGTTTAACCGAATCTTCAGGTAATATTAACGAAACAACAATTAGACATTATGCCGAGTGTGGTGTAAATTATATTTCGTGTGGTGCATTAACGCACTCTGTACATAATATGGACTTAAGTTTAAAGGCTGTTAAGTAATTTACCTTTTTCTTATTGCTTTATTACTTTTTTAATTTAATAACTTTGCTGTATTAAAAGCAAATTATTAATGGCAAAATCTCTTGATGATAAACTAGATAAAATCCCCGTGATTAATATCCTTGTTAGGTTTTGTAAAAAACTTAAATTGCCAGGTTTAGAGGGATTATCTTTTTTTGATTTGTTAGTCTTGTACATTACCGGTATAGTTAAAGGCGCATTAACAACCCGGGCTAGTGCTATTGCATTTAGTTTTTTTACTGCTATTTTTCCTTTTTTATTATTTGTTTTAATTATCATTCCTTATGTGCCAATTGATGATTTTAAAATAGAATTTTTGCAGTTTTTAGAATCGTTTTTACCACCTAGCACCTCAGATTTTTTCTTTGAAAACATTTTTGAAAACATAGATCAATCGCAACGAGGAGGCTTGTTGTCTTCAGTTTTTGTATTATCTATAGCATTAATGGCTAACGGTGTAAACGCAGTTTTCTCAGGGTTTGAAAACTCTTATCATGAGCAATTAACACGTAATGTATTTAAACAATATATGTATGCATTAAGCATAGCATTAATATTGGCATTTTTATTAATTATTACAATTATAGTACTAGGTTATATTCAAATTTATGTTGTTCAAGGTTTGCTTCATGCTCTAGAAGATAGAGGATATCAAGTAGATTCTGAAGGTGTTTTTTGGACAAACGTTGTGCAATATCTCTTTTTTGTAGTTATGGTTTATATGGCAACAGCAACGTTATATTATTTCGGAACTAGAGAAGGACGAGAATCAAAGTTTTTCTCGATAGGCGCATTATTTACAACCTTATTAATTATACTAACATCTTATCTATTTGGTATATATATAGAAAACTTTGGGCAATACAATAAATTATATGGCTCTATAGGGGCGTTATTAATTTTGTTGTTTTATTTATGGTTAAATGCTAACATTCTTTTGTTAGGTTACGAGTTAAATGCATCTTTAAATAAGCTTAGAAAATTTAAATAACTTATGGCTTTTTATATAGATGTTATTATTCCTGTACCGCTTCAAAAACTATTTACATACAGTATAACAGATGCTGAAGCCCATTTTTTAAAAGTAGGCATGCGTGTTGCAGTTCCTTTTGGTAAATCGAAAATATATACGGCTATTGTATACAACATTCATAGTAATAGACCAACGGTTTACGAGGCTAAAGATATTCAGCAAATTTTAGATGAAACACCAATTGTAAATAAACACCAATTGCAATTATGGCAATGGATAGCAAGTTATTATATGTGTACTTTAGGCGATGTTATGCGAGCCGCATTACCAAGTGCTTTTATTTTAGAAAGCGAAACTGTAATTACTAAAAACACAAATAACACAATTGATGAATCTATTTTAAAAGATGATGAGTTTTTGGTTTATGAAGCTTTGCACCACCAGTCAAATTTAAAAATTCATGATGTTGCTAATATTCTAGATAAAAAAAATGTACTACCAGTAATTAAAAGGCTTATTGAAAAAGAAGCCATAACTGTCGATGAGGAAGTTTACGAAAAATACAAACCAAAATTAGTTCGATATGTAAAATTGCATACTAATTTTACTTCAGAGAAATCACTTCATAATTTGTTGGATGATTTAAGTAGAGCGCCAAAACAACGCCATGTTGTTATGAGTTTGTTCTCAATATCTGCTAAATCAAAAAAACCAGTTAAAGTTTCAGAATTATCAGAAGTTAGTGGCGCCTCAAATTCAATTATAAAAGCCTTAATTAATAAAGGTGTTCTAGATGAATATCATATTCAAACCGATAGAGTAGCGTATAATGGTGAAGAAACCGAAGCTTCAAAACAGCTTAACGAGTATCAAAAAATAGCATTAAAAGAAATAAAAGAATCATTTAAAACCCACCAAGTTACTTTACTGCACGGTGTAACATCATCAGGAAAAACCGAGGTTTACGTTAAACTTATCGAAGAGGTTATAAATGCAGGAAAGCAAGTGTTGTATTTACTTCCAGAAATAGCACTAACTACACAATTGGTTGCAAGGCTTCAAAATTACTTTGGAGAAAAGGTAGCTGTATTTCATTCAAAATATTCAATACATGAGCGTGTAGAGGTTTGGAATAATCTATTAAATAATTCGGCAAAAGCTAAAATAGTTTTAGGAGCACGGTCGTCTATATTTTTACCTTTTAATAATTTAGGGCTAATTGTTGTAGATGAGGAGCACGAACAATCCTTCAAGCAATTTGATCCTGCACCACGCTATCATGCAAGAGATACTGCAGTTGTTTTGGCAAATATGCAACAGGCTAAAATACTTTTAGGATCGGCCACTCCAAGTTTAGAAAGTTACTTTAATGCGAAACAAAATAAATACGGTTTTGTTGAGATTACTAAGCGTTTTAATAATGTTTTAATGCCCGATATAGAATTGGTTGATATTAAAGACAAGCATAAAAAGAAACGAATGAAAGGTCATTTTAGCGACCGTTTGTTGGAAGAAATGGCCGAAACTTTAAAGGACGGATATCAAATCATTCTTTTTCAAAATCGGCGTGGGTTTTCTCCAATAATTGAATGTAAAACATGTGGCCATGCACCACAATGCCCGAATTGCGATGTAAGTTTAACATACCATCAATATAGAAACCAATTACGATGCCATTATTGCGGTTATAATGCCGCCATGATGCAGGATTGTGAGGCTTGTGGTAGTCAAGATTTAGATAATAAAGGTTTTGGTACAGAGCAAATAGAAGAAGAAGTTAAACTATTGTTTCCGGAAAGTAAAGTGGCTCGTATGGATTTAGATACTACGCGAGGTAAATACGGTTACGAAAAAATTATTACAGCTTTAGAGCAGCAAGAAATAGATATTTTGGTGGGAACACAAATGTTAACCAAAGGCTTAGATTTTAGAAATGTAAAATTGGTTGGTATAATGAATGCCGATAATATGTTGAATTTTCCAGATTTTAGAGCTCACGAACGCAGTTTTCAGCTTATGCAACAAGTATCTGGGCGGGCAGGAAGAACAAAGGAACGCGGTAAGGTTTTAATTCAAACTTACAATCCTTACCATAATATATTGCAGCAGGTATCTACCAATAATTATATAGATATGTTTAATGAGCAAATGAACGATAGATATAATTTTAAGTATCCGCCGGTTTACAAGCAAATAAAAATAACGTTAAAACATAAAGATTATAATAGGGTAGAAACAGCATCAATTTGGTATGCTAAATCATTAAGGCAAGTGTTTCAAGATCATGTTTTAGGGCCAGAGGCACCACCAATTGCAAGAATTAGAAACCAATTTCATAAAAACATTTTGGTTAAAATACCCAAAAAGCAATCGTTAGCAAAAACAAAGGAAGCTATTATTAAAATAAATAATAGCTTCATGAGTATAAAAGATTTTCGGTCGGTTAGGGTAGTTCTAAATGTCGATAACTTTTAATTTAGTTTTTTTGTTGATTTTTTAAATGTTATTTAAAGCATCAACTAATTGGGTCTTTTTATTTCTACTTAAAGGAATTTCGTAAGCACCAACTTCAACATTTTTACTGTTAAATCTGTCAATCTTATCTAGGTTCACAATGTAAGATTTATGAATTCTTAAAAATTTCCCTTCAGGTAATTCAGCTTCAAAAGATTTCATTGTAGAAAGTACTACTAAGCTGTTTTCTTCTGTAACAAGTTTTACATAATCGCCAAGAGCTTCAATCCATTTTATATCCTTAATATAAACTTTACGTTTTTTAAGGTTGCTTTTTACAAAAATATGTTCACCTTCTTCTTCGTTAAAGTCTAGAGTTAATCTGTGTTGCTCAAGGGCTTTATCTACAGAGGTGTTAAAACGTTCTCTTGTAATGGGTTTGTGTAAATAATCGGTAGCATCATAATTAAATGCTTTAAAAGCATATTCTGTTTTACCGGTTACAAAGATAATTTGGGGTTTGTTGTTTAATACGTCTAAAAGTTCAAATCCATTTAAAACTGGCATTTCAATATCCAGAAAAATTAAATCCACTTGATGCGTATTTAAACCATTTTTAGTTTCTAAAGCACTACTGTACTCTGCTATTAAGTTTAAAGAAGGATGATTCTCTACTAACTTAACAATTGAGAGACGTTGTATTGCTGAATCGTCTACTACTACACAGTTTAAAGTCATAACATTTTATATTATTTCGGTTAAGATATCGACAATAGTACGAATAATTCGGTTAAAAACCAAAAAACATCGTTTAAATGCGTATTTTAACATAATTTTAACAAAATCTATTAATCAAATATTAATATACAAAAACATTGCCAGAATTGTAAAAAATAATTATTTTTGCAGCCAATTTTTAACAATAAAAACGATTTTTATGAATCATTATGAAACTGTTTTCATCTTAAATCCCGTTTTGTCTGAAGACCAGATAAAGGAAACAGTAAAGAAATACGAAGATTTTCTTGTTTCTAACGGTGCTAAGATGATATCAAAAGAAGATTGGGGGCTTAAAAAATTAGCTTACCCTATTCAAAACAAGAAAAGTGGCTTTTATCATTTATTTGAGTACACGGTATCTGGAGAAGTAATAAACCCTTTAGAGGTTGAGTTTAGACGTGACGAGCGTTTTATGCGTTATTTAACAGTTGCGTTAGATAAACACGCTATTTCTTGGGCAGAAAGAAGAAGAGAAAAACTTAAACAAAAAGCTTAATTATGTCATCAATAGAACAACAATCAAAAGGAAAAAAAGACGGCGAAATTAGATATTTAACGCCTCTTAATATTGATACAAACAAGGCTAAGAAGTATTGTATGTTTCAAAAAACTGGAATTAAGTATGTTGATTACAAAGATCCAGATTTTTTAATGCGATTTATTAACGAGCAAGGTAAAATTTTACCACGTCGTTTAACAGGTACATCATTAAAGTATCAAAGAAAAGTAGCGGTAGCTGTAAAAAGAGCACGCCACTTAGCATTAATGCCATACGTAGGAGATTTATTAAAATAAAACAATCATAACAATGGAACTTATATTAAAACAAGACGTTGAAAATTTAGGATTTAAAGACGATGTTGTAACAGTTAAGAACGGTTATGGTAGAAACTTTTTAATTCCTCAAGGACAAGCCATTTTAGCAACAGTATCTGCAAAGAAAGTATTAGCAGAAAACTTAAAGCAACGTGCCTTTAAAGAAAAGAAAATAGTTGATGATGCTAACGTAACTGCTGAAGCAATTAAAGCATTAGAAATTAAAATACCTGCAAAGGTAGGTACAGGAGACAAATTATTTGGATCTGTAAATAATATTGATGTAGCTGCTGCTTTAGAAAAAGCAGGACAAGCAATAGATAAAAAGTTTATAACAGTTACTACGGTTAAACGTTTAGGTAAATATACCGCTGTAATTCGTTTACACAGAGAAGTATCTGTAGACTTAGAATTTGAAGTTATTGCTCAAGCTTAATTAACAAAAAGTTAATAAAAGCTAAAAATAAAGTTAAGCCACTCGTTAGAGTGGCTTTTTTTTATACTATTTTTACGTAAACTAATATTATGCGCGCATAATAGCAAACAAGACTAACTCAAATAATTTAATCAAAATGAAACAAAAAAGCATTTTAATTTTCTTTTTATTTATGGGGCTAGTAGCTTTTTCTCAGGTTACTACATCTAATATAAAAGGGTTGATTTTAGACGAAACTTCGGTGCCACTTCCTGGTGCAAATGTAGTAGCAGTACACACACCAACGGGTACTAAGTATGGAGCCGCTACAAACTTTGATGGACGATTTAATTTATTAAACTTAAGAGTAGGAGGGCCTTATTCTATTACTATAAGTTTTGTAGGTTACAAAGAACAATCATTTAATAATGTGTTTTTAACATTAGGAAAAACACAAAATATTGATATTGTTATGCAAAGTGATAGCCAACAACTCGATGCTGTTGTAATACAAGCTAGCCAAGGTACAGGTACTTTTGGTAGTGATAGAACTGGAGCCGAAACTAGTGTTGGTAGACGAGAGTTAACCCGACTGCCAACTATTTCTAGGTCGGCATCAGATTTTACAAGGCTAGAACCAACAGCAAGTGGTAATTCATTTGGCGGACGTAATGACCAGTTTAATAACTTTTCTTTAGACGGTGCAATTTTTAACAATCCATTTGGGTTAGATGCCGCAACGCCAGGTGGGCAAACAGATGCGCAACCTGTATCATTAGATGCTATCGACCAAATTCAAGTATCTACAGCGCCTTATGATGTAACACAATCTGGATTTACTGGAGCAGCTGTAAATGCAGTAACCAAAAGCGGAACTAACGAATTTCATGGTACTGTTTATGGGTTTACTAGAAATGAATCTATGACAGGAAAGAAAATTAAAGGCGAAGACGTAGCAAGACCAGATTTAAACCAAACTCAATATGGTTTAAGTATAGGTGGGCCAATTGTTAAAAATAAATTATTCTTTTTTGCTAATTTCGAAAAAGACGAAAGAGATGATTTAGGAACAAACGGATGGACACCAAACACAGGCTCTGGCGGTATTACAGAATCTAGAGTTTTAGAAAGCGATTTAATAGCTGTTAGAGATGCCCTTTTAGCTGTAGGTTATAATCCAGGAGCATACCAAGGCTTTACACATGCTGCAAAATCAACAAAAGGAATTTTTAAAATAGATTGGAATATTAATGATAATAACCGTTTGGCAATTATTTATAATTTCTTAAACGCATCAAAAGAAAAACCAGCACACCCTACAGCCATTACTTTTAGAGGGCCAAGTGCTAACACATTGCAATTTCAAAATTCTGGATACGAAATAAATAACGAGCTTAAATCGGTTCAATTAGAATTAAATTCAACACTTTCAGAATCTTCAACCAATAAATTACAGGTTGGTTATACACACTTTAACGATTATAGAAACCCGTTTTCTACACCAGCACCATCAATTAATATTACCAAAGATGGTTCAAACTACATTATAGCCGGTCATGAGCCTTTTTCTGTAAATAATAGGTTAGACCAAAAAGTATTTCAATTAACAGATAATTTAAACTTTTTTAAAGGCGACCATACTTTTACAATTGGTTTTTCTTTTGAAAAGTTTGAGTTTGATAACTCATTTAACTTAACTAGTTATGGGTTTGATCTTTTTGGTTCTGTAGATATTAACGATTTTGATGCTACGAGTTACGATTTTAACTCGCCACAACAAACTTTTAATGCTAACAATGGAGCTGCCCAAGGTCAAGGTTGGGCTTTCGCCGAAACAAACGTAGGACAACTATCGTTTTACGCACAAGACGAATGGAATATAACAGAAAAGTTTAAATTAACTTATGGTTTACGTTTTGATAAGCCTATGTTTTTTGATTCTGCACAAAAAGCGCAAAACGTTATTGATAGAGGTTTTGTTTTACCTGATGTACAATACGAAAACCCAAATACAGGACAATCTGTTACTATTGATAATACGCAAATGCCAAGCAACGATTGGTTAGTGTCGCCAAGAATAGGTTTTAATTATGATGTTAATGGAGACGATACGTTTCAGCTTCGTGGTGGGTCAGGATTATTTACAGGACGTTTCCCTTTTGTTTGGTTAGGTAACCAAATTGCAGCTCCAGATGCTTTCTTTTTACAAGCTGTAGATCCAGATTATAAATACCCACAAGTTTGGCGTACTAATATTGGAGCAGATAAAAAGTTAGAAAACGGATTAATATTAACTGCAGATGTATCGTATACTAAAGATATTAACGGAGCACATGTACAACATTGGGGATTATCAACACCTTCTGGAACTTTACAAGGTGTAGATAACAGACCTATTTACACAGCTGCCGATATTCTTACTTTTGATGGAAACCCTGGTGACGGTGCATTTGTATTTACAAATTCTGATAAAGGGAGAATATGGAATGCTTCATTTAAAGCACAAAAATCTTTTGAAAACGGATTGTATACAATGCTTGCTTATAGCTATTTAAATTCTAAAGATGTAAATTCAATTGAGGCAGAAATAACAAGCGATGCCTTTGCTGGTAACCCAGCTGTAGGAAACGTAAATAACGACGTTTTATCTTATTCTAAATATGGCGATACGCACCGTTTTATTGGTGTGGCAAGTAAAAAATGGAATTACGGAAACGATAAATGGTCTACAACCATATCTACTTTTTTTGAGTACGCTCAAGGCGGACGTTTTAATTACACGTATGGAGGCGATATAAATGGAGATGGTTCTGCTATAAACGATTTAATTTACATTCCGACGTCTTCAGAAATTACTCAAATGCAATTTGCTACAGCTGGTGATGCTGCCGCTCTTGAAGCCTATATAGCTCAAGACGATTATTTAAATGATAGACGAGGGCAATACGCAGAACGTTACGGAGCACTAGCACCTTGGAGAGGAAAATGGGATGTTAAATTTTTACAAGATTATAAATTTAAAGTGTCTGAAAATAAAACCAATACCATACAGTTTAGTATAGATGTATTGAATATTGGTAACTTAATAAACTCAGATTGGGGAATAATCCAGCAACCCAACAGCGTACAACCAATTGGAGTTTCGGTTGATGGTTCTGGAGTACCAACATATTCTTTTAATGGTAGCGAAAAAACCTTTGGTTTCGATTCTAGTTTAGCTTCTAGATGGCAAGCTCAAGTAGGAATACGTTATATTTTCTAAGAAAAAACCATATATATTATTAAATTTGCGCTCCTAATTATAGGAGCGCATTTTTTTTAGAGAAATTCAACTTTTATTAATATTAAATATTGAATTTAATCCAAAATAAAGAGAGATTTCTTAAAACATATTTTCTAATACAATATGAAGTACAGTAGACTTACAAAAGAACAGTTTGAAGAATTACACCAAGAGTTTATTAATTTTTTAGCAACACAATCCATTACCGCAGACGAGTGGGCTAATTTAAAAGCTAATAAACCAGAAATGGCAGAAATGGAATTAGATGTTTTTAGCGATTTAATTTGGGAAGGCGCCTTAAATAAAGCAGAATATTTAGAACATTTTGCACCGCAACATATGTACTTGTTTCATTTAGAAGATACTAAAATGCATGCCATTGTAGTAAATTTAAAGAATGATGTAGATATTACTACGCAAGAAGGTTACGATTGGCTTAGAGAAAACCTAATGGACGATAATGTTGAGTTTTTACAGGCCGATAAAGAATATTCTGAAGATAAAAACCTAGATAAGTTTAAAATGATAGAGCAAGGCGCCGTAATAACTAAAGGCGAATTATACAATTATTTTAATAAGCTTATAAATTAGAATGTATTACTACATAGGTAAGAATCTGTTTTCAATATAAACACTTATTTTTGTACTACATCGAAATAAAAATTAGTTTAATAATAAAAAATACCAACTTTAAAGTAGGTAATTAATATGGCTCAAAAACCAAGCATCCCAAAAGGAACCCGAGACTTTAATCCAGAACAAGTAGCAAGACGAAACTATATTTTTAATACCATTCGTGGTGCTTTTGAGACTTTTGGCTTTCAACCTATTGAAACCCCTAGTTTTGAGAATTCTAGCACTTTAATGGGGAAGTATGGAGAAGAAGGCGACAGGCTAATTTTTAAAATTTTAAATTCTGGCGATTATTTATCAAAAGCTAATAATGATGCTTATTCAGAAAGAGATTCAAATAAATTAACAGCATCAATCTCTGAAAAAGCATTGCGTTACGATTTAACCGTACCCTTTGCACGTTATGTAGTACAGCACCAAAACGAGATAGAGTTTCCGTTTAAACGATACCAAATACAACCCGTTTGGAGAGCAGACAGGCCTCAAAAAGGGCGTTTTAGAGAGTTTTTTCAATGTGATGCCGATGTGGTTGGAAGTAAATCGCTTTGGCAAGAGGTTGAGTTTATTCAATTATATGATAAAGTATTTTCTGCCTTAAAGTTAGAAGGTGTAACCATAAAAATAAACAACCGAAAAATACTTTCGGGTATTGCAGAAGTTATTGGCGCAAGCGATAAACTAATTGATTTTACAGTTGCCTTAGATAAGCTTGATAAAATAGGCGAGGAGAAGGTAAAAGAAGAAATGCGTTCTAAAGGTATTTCAGATACAGGTATTTCAAAACTACAACCATTATTTACATTATCAGGTTCTTTTGAAGCTCAAATAGAAAGCTTAAAAAGTATTCTTAACACTTCAGATGAGGGAAAAAAAGGTATTGAAGAATTAGAGTTTATAAATACCGCCATTACTCAATTAGGTTTATCAACAGCAATGTTAGAGTTGGATGTAACTTTAGCTCGTGGTTTAAATTATTATACAGGTGCTATTTTTGAAGTAGCAGCACCTAAAAGCGTTAAAATGGGCTCTATTGGAGGAGGAGGTCGTTATGATGATTTAACCGGAATTTTTGGAATGAAAGATGTAAGCGGTGTTGGTATAAGTTTTGGGCTTGATAGAATTTATTTAGTACTAGAAGAATTAGGATTATTTCCAGAAACAGTAAACAATAATGTAGAAGTTTTGTTTATTAATTTTGGAGATAAAGAAGCACTTTTTAGTTTAAAAGCTATAAAGCAGTTGCGCAACCATGGTATTAATGCAGAGCTTTATCCAGATGCTGCTAAAATGAAAAAACAAATGAACCATGCAAATAAGCGCCAAATTCCGTATGTTGTTTTAGTAGGCGAACAAGAAATAGAATCTGATAATTATACACTAAAAAACATGATTTCTGGCGAGCAAAATAAAGTATCGCTTGATGTTTTAATTTCTGAAATAAAAAAGTCCTGAACGTTAATTCAGGACTTGCAAACAAGCTAAGTTTAAATAAATTTTGTGAGTGACTAATTTCTAATTATTATATTATTGCTTAACTATTTATTTTATAAATATTTTTTTAGTAACCATTCCAAATTCAGTATCAATTTTTAAAATGTAATTTCCTGTTTTAATTTGGCTAGAATTATATTCTATATGGTTATTATTGGTTTTGGTTTGAAACTTAAAAAGTGTTTGCCCTAGAATATTAATCATTTCAATAGTTTTTATAAACTTTGATGCTGGGTTATTTATAACAACACTGCTTTTTTCGTTAGAAAAGAATATTTCAATTTGATTACTTTTAGCTGTATTTGTACTTAAGGTTTGCGATTTAGCGAAAGTAATTTCAAAACGATCTAAATGTTTACCTCCTGTTAAGTAGGTTTCATATTTGCCCGTTTTTAAATTATGATATATATTTAAATCTTTATCATGTAAATAAATTTCTAAGGCATTTGGAGTGTTTTCTAATTTATCGATAACAAAACTATTTAATCCATCTTTTTTGGTATGCACACCTAAAGGAATAACAGTTGTGCTATCTAATTGGTTAATAGCTTGAATAGAAAACTTTTCATTATCTATTAGCCAATACATATCGTCTACTTGCGTATCAATGTTTTTAGAATCGTAACCCCAATCAAACCCTGAAGTTGCATTTTCATCAACAGTAAATAAAATTTGTCTGTGTAGAGAGCTTATAGAGTTAAAACCAAGTCTTAATTTCATTCTGGTGTCTGTATCAGAGCTTGTTTTGTTTGCTTTATTTTTTTTCTTTTTTGTAGATTTGGTAAAAACCGAGTTTATACCATCTTCTTTTTGAAATACGCGTTGCGCGTTATTAAAACGAATAGTTCCACCCGTTTCGGCCGTAACAAAAAAGCCTTGAGAAACAGGTATATATCGTCCTGGTATTTTTGATGGTGTTCCTCCTGTAGCAACATCAGGATCTGAAGTGCCGAATGATGCTGCTGGTATACCTCCTGCTAGAGAGTAAGTGGCATATCCGCCTTGGTATTCTGCAAGAACATGCGAGCCACCACCCCAATGTTCCCAAAAATAAAGTGTTCCGTTTGTAGATCCAGCTCCAGCAATTGTGGCGCCATTGTCTTGTATAAACTTTATAGCATCTATGGCAGAGGGGTAAGGGTTGCCTATTAAATAATCGTTACCAGCGCTAATGGTTAGATTTATATCACCGTTATTAGGTTTTCCGTTAAATACGTAGTTTTGCGAGTCGGTTATCGAACCATTTCCTGGGCCTTTCATGGTAAAGCCTTCGCCAGCTAACATTGTTCCATTACTACGCATATGTTGCCATGATGCATAATTATCACTCAACTTATTACTAAATTTCCAAATCCAATAATCTGCAATACCAACTGGCGATGATGTTCCGTTATAACTTGAGGTTATAAAATTTACATTTGTAATTACATCTGGAACTTTATAGCTATTGTTGTTGGTAGAGTTATTTTTATTACCAACCGGAGAAGACCAATAGTTGTATGTATAAGTATCGGCTGTTCCTTGTTGGTCTTTTTCAAGAGATCCAGAGCTGGTGGCATCTAAAGTACTTTCTTCGGTTTGAATAAATTGAGATTCATTTTCTAAATCAATTTCACCATCTAGTTTTACGTACCATGTGTTAAATAAGCCAGAGTCGTCTTTTACATTAAGTTTGCTTCCGTTATCTAAAATTAAGCCAACAGTTGTTTTGTTAGCGTCAATATCCATATTTCCTTTTATTTGAACAATAGCGCTTTCTGGTGTCGTATTGCTAATATCCCATACGTCTCCATGTACCCAGTTGCTTGCATTATCCCAGTCACCTATACAAGAGGTAGTTGTTACGTATGGAAGCGGAGCTGTATATTCTTGATAGGTTCTCATGTTATTTAAATGCCCATCTACACCAAGGTTAGATTCATCTGGGGTATAACCGGTATCTATAATTCCCATTTTATAGTAAAGGTCTAAATCGCTCCAAGCTAATCCTTCAATATCTTTAGGTATTACGGTGCCTCTAACTTGACCAGAATTATTTACTATTTCTTGATTTATTTGTCGGTGCAATTGGGTTTGTGTTATGGCTTTATTGTAAACTCTACATTCGTATATACTACCTTCAAAGTAGTTATTGTCTAATTGCGTATTTCTTCCTATTTCAAAATCATGATTAGAATTCCAATCGGCTGTATTGTTTAAGGTTGTGCCTATTAAAAGAGGATTTGTATGGCTCCAAATAACTTTTCCATTTAAAATAATATTAATAGTACCAGTATTACCATTGTATTTTAAAGCGGTGTGATACCACATGTTATCTTGTAATAGTATACTAGACCCGCTAGGGTTATTAACAGTTATATTGTTACTGCTTCTTACATAAGCTCTTAATTTTTTACTAGCATCAATATAAAGTCTACAATTACGCTGCCCCATAATTTCTCCACCATTGCTACCAGGATCCATTTTAATCCAAGACATCATAGTAACTTCAGATTTTCCTCCTAAAAAAGCAGGTCTGTCTACATAATCGTTTACACCATCAAAATCTAACGTTTGTGGTAAGCAAAAGCTAAAGTTTCCTAAGCCAGATCCATGTATGGCATATTCTGAACAAGTATTACAGTTTTCCCATAAAAAGGTTACGCTAGTAATATAATCTGCATCTAAAAAATTAATGCCAACCATAGCATTTGTACCACTTGTTGAAGAATTATTTGCATTTACTACGCCTGTAGCATTATTAGTTGTATAAGATGGGTTTGGTGAATTTGTAAAAGTTGGATAAATAGTACCGCCAGAAGTGGTGGTGGCAGTTATGGTATATTTATCTCCATTGGCTCCACTAGAATTAACGTGTGCTAAATCAAAAGATAAAGCATAAATAGGGGAGCTAAATGTAATGGTACAGGTAATTCCTGTTGATGAAAATCCGCTAGTATATAAGTCTAAATATTCTGTAGAAGAGCCACTAGCCGAGGTGCCCACTTTTGGAGTTTGTCCGCCCCAAGACCCTAAGCTTCCAGTTTCGCCAGTAAATGTTACTGTAAAATCTATTCCAGAACCATCAACATTTGTAAATGTATTGGTTAATGCTCCTGCGCCTATCCAATTAAATTCATTTGAAGCGGTTGGGGATGAATCCCAATCTAGAGTGAAATTTTCGCCACAAGTTGGCGGACTATGTAATTGAGCAGCTCCTTTAATAGAAAAGAACAAACATAGTAATACAATTAGCTTTGTAATAGTAATTTTTTTCATAAATAGGTTAGTTAGTTGGGGGCTAATGGGTTATTTACTATTGGTTACGCAGCTAATATACATTTTATTTTTAAATTATCGATAAAAAGACAATAAAATACGATAAAAAGCAATATTTTTTTATTTGTGTTTAATGAATTGATATTTAAAAACAAAGCCCAGAATAAACTTCTAGGCTTTGTTTTTTGTTTTATTAGTGGTTCATTCTTATTTAATCTACTAATATTTTTTTAGAAATTGTATTGTTTTCAGTTGTAAGATTTATAATATATACACCAGCATTTAGTTGTCTTATTTTAAATTCTAAATGGCTACCATTTAGTGTGTCTCCTTCATTATCAAGTTTAAATACAGGTTGGCTTAATACATTATGCATTTCTATAGATTTAACATGTATTAACTTAGGGTTGCTTATTATAAGGCTTTCTTTATCGTTTGAATAATAAGCGTTTAAACTTGTCTTTTCTACGTTTTCAGTACTTAACAGATTGTTGTCTGCGGCGAAAGTAATTTCAAAACGATTATTGTATTCACCAGGATTTAGAACAATACTGTACTCACTTTTTCTTAAATCATGGTAAGTGTTTAATTCTAAATCATGAATATAAATATTTTTATTAGTATCTATATTTTCTAAATTTTCGATGTTTATTACTGCTGTACCATGTTTTTTTATTTTTAATCCGAAAGGTATTTTTTGTTTTGAATTAAAATTATTAACAGCTTGAATAATTAGTTTAGAATTTTCTAAGGTCCAATACATGTCTTCTTTGTTATTTTCAATAAGAACAGCATCGTATCCTAAATCGAAATGATTTGAAGCGTTAGCGTCTACACCTATTAAAAGTTGACGATGGTAACCATCTGGCGAATCAAACATTAACCTTATTTTTTCTCTTGTATCAATTTCTTTATTAGTAGAATTGCTTTTTGATTTTTTACCAGATTTAAAGAATGTAGAGCCAGAGTTGGTACCAGAAACTATTTCTTTTTGGAAAACTCTCTGGCTATTTTTAAAGTTTAAATCTCCATCAATTATGGGTTGTGTTAACCCAGTAGCAGAACCATCATTAGCCGACACGAAGAAACCTTGCCCAACAGCTATATATCTTTCAGGCAATTTAGTACCAGGTATATTTGTAGCATTAATTCTAGAGTCTGTAGATATGGCAACTGTACCTCCCATTAAAGTATATATGGCGTAACCTCCTTGATAATCTGATAAATAGTGACTGTCTACCGAGAAGTGATCCCAAAAATATAAGGCTCCATTTATAACATTTCTGTCATTATTGCCACCATCGGCAGTATGAATATTATCTAAAATAAATTGATTTGCATCTAGAGCTGAAGGGTATGGATTACCAACTAAATAATCGTTACCTGCATTTATTGAAAGTGTAAAGTCGCCATTGTTTGGTTGCCCAAGCATAATATAGTTGTGATCGGGAGTTCCAGTTCCTGGCCCTTTCATTGTAAAGCCTTCACCAACTCTTAAAGCGCCTGTACTTCTTAAATGTTGCCATTCTGAGTAATTATTACTTGGTCTGTTGGTATACTTCCATATCCAGTAATCGGCAATTTGAACAGGAGAAGAATTTCCATTATAACCAGAAGTTAAGAAACCTACATTACTTAAAACGTCTGGTACTGTATAATTTGAGTTACTTGTTGTTGATACTGGTGACGACCAATAGTTATATAAAAATGTATTAGAGTATCCTTGTTGGTCGCGTTCTAATGTACCTGTACTTGTAGCATCAAAATCACTTTGGTCTGTTTGTACTAGTTGAGATTCTCCTTCTAAATCGATTGTGCCATCTAGTTTTAAATAATGTGTTACAGTTAAACCAATGCCTGTATTGGCAGATGTACTTCCGTTAACTTGTAAATCGCCACTATTAATAATTAAACCTTGTACAGAACAATCTCTACTTCTTACAGTAGTTGGCGTAGCTCCAAGATATGTATCATGATTTATTTCAACAATGTTCCAGTCTATTGGTGTTGTGCCATCAATAATTGATAAGGCGTTTGGTAAAGTTTGTACAGTATGGTTTAACCAAGTGGTATTATCATCCCAAGAGCCAGCCGCTTGTGTTTGGTATGGTAGCGGTGCTGTTTGCCTATCTACTGTGTTTAAGTTTCTTAGCGCTCCTTGAATATTATTACCAGACATATCATTGGTATTTGTATATGTATATACAGACATTGGATAATATGCGGCTAAATCTGTCCAAGGAATTGAGTTTATTTCATTTTTAGAAATAGATGTAGGTAATACATCTCCATATTCTAAGGCTAAAGTTACATCATCAGAAATTTCTTGATTCATGATATACCTAAGTTGAACTGGTGTTAAGGCTGTGTTCCATACTCTAACTTCATCAATATTTCCTGCAAAATAGTTGGTTGTATTTGGGTCGTAACCATCGGAGGCTGCGATTAAAAACTTTTGAGAAGTAGCAATTGGTGATGCTAAAGATGAAGCTGCTGAAGTACTATCTTCAACACCATCAATATATAACGCGGCATTACCATTAGAAAAAATTACTGCTACTTGATGCCATTCGTTTTCTGGAATAGCTACAGATGATGTTAATGTAACAGCACCACCGTTCCAAGACATTTCTAGGTGCCCAGAAGCATTAATTCTAAAATCATAACCTTCAGAGAAAGCAGCATTTCTTTTTGAAACTATAGAAGCATTTACAGATCCAGCATCCCTTTTAATCCATGCAGAAATAGTAAAATTACTTGTGTTTAAGTTTATGTTGTTTTCCATATCAATATAATCAACAGCGCCATCAAAATAAACAGAGCGTTCTGCAATGATTTGTGGAGCATAACCAAAGGTTATATATTTTTCTCCATTAAAATCATAATCTGCCAGTAAGTTACCGTTACCATCTGGAGTCATAATTCTATAATCTGCTGTAGGATCGAAAACACCAGTATTAGAAATGAACATATAAAAATTTCCAGGAGGCGAAATATTTCTCATAGCGTTTTGAGGTATACTTACTTTACAAGTAGGAATATCTCCACCATTTTCTACAACTTTCCAGATACGTTGCATTGCTACAAATGATACTGGAGTTGATAAGCCTGAAACACCAGAACTCATGTCTACACTAATGGCTGTTGCAGCTAAGTTTATATCAATACCATTATTACCCCAAACCAAATATTCTCTATCGTTAAATGTTGTTGGGTTTAATGCTATGTTTTCTGTATTAGTATTATAAACATCAGAAAGGCCAATGGTTAAAAAACCATTTGTTAAAGTAGGGCCATAGCCATCTGTTCCGTCTGATGTTATATTTTGACTTTTAGATTGTTTTTGGTTTAGTTGAGATGCATCGTCTCTACCAATTCCAGCAATATCGTGGTTATAACCAGAATTTGCACTTTCATCCCAAATAACTGTACCTTGAGAGTCAACATAATCGGTGTCGCACTCAAAATCAAAAGCTTCTTTCGATGTGCCAAACTCTTTTAAAGTAACACCATATTTTATAGCTAAATAACTTTGTATTTTTTGTTGATTTGGTGTTGAGTTCGGACTGGAATAACTAGCAAGTTCTGTTATTTTTCCATCTAAGAATGAACTTAAGGCATGCCCGTTAATAGAAAATTGTCCGGCACCTAAAGTGTATCTTAAATTATTAAAATCGGCATGTAAAAGGTCTGTCCCAGTACCAGAAGTACCAGTTGTACCAGAATGATTATCAACTCGTTTACCATTGTAGTAAATTTCGCTTATGGCTGGTGAAACAGATGTGTTAGTTTTTACATTTAGTATCATAACATCTGTACCAATGTTATTTGTTGATGCGGGTGCATAAGAACGTCCGTAAGAATCTACACCAGGAGTAGAACCAGTATTATTATAAGAACTTAATATATGTGAAATTAAGTTATTACTATTAAATCTTGATGAAATTCTACCAAACCCTAAACCAGTTCCATCAACACTAAAACCAGATTTTGTAAATTTACCTGATAAAGGGGCTTGTGTGTTTGATGTTGTTTTGTCAAACGTATCATTTGTTTGTACAACAATCCAATAATCTTGAGTCCAATACCCACCTTTACCTTTCATTACATTACCTGTGGCTTTGTCAAAATCTATTACAGGGTTGTAGTTAATATTATCGGTAATGTTATTTTTATAAAGTGGACTTTCACTTCCAAAGGCTTCAGCATTATTATTGTATGCTTGATCTCCCCACGAAGTAATAGCTGTATTATCAGTTGTTGTGTTTGTTCCTACATTAGATTTTAACCATAGTTTTAAGTTGTTATTGGCATTACCAGGACCATAAGTTGGATCTGAAGGAGCTGTAATGTAATCGCCTTTTACAAAAATATTATCTATGGCTACACCATCATCAGTATCAGAAATATCACTAGCAAATAGTACTCTAAACCATATGGTATTTTGGTTATCTAATACACTATTTGGTATTGAAGCTTCCATAAATTTGGAGTTACTATTTCCACTTTCTGTGTTTAAGCCAGACCACCCGTGTTGATTGTTTGCTATAGCATCTACATCGGTATCATTATACCAATTAATTCCAGAACCATTATCGCCTAATCGAGTCCATCCAATAACACCTAATGGGTCTGTTGTATATTGTACTTGAATCCCATCATCTGAATCAGAAGACGTGTCGTGCCTTATATCCATATAAAAAGTCACATTTTCATACCCAGAAGTTGAAATTGAAGTTGGACTAGTTAAATATGTGTAATAGTTATTTCCGTAGTTATTAAAACTATTAATTCTCCAATAGTTTCCTTCTGAAACAAGTGTTGGTGATGTTTCATAGACCCATGAACCACTTCTTAACAAAGCTGTACTAGATGTCCATCCGCCATCATTTGCATCAAAATTTTCATAATAAATTGTATGTCCAGGAGTAAGTCCGCTTACACCAGTTCCTTGTATGTTAAAGTTGTATGGGTTTTCATCACTATCATCATTTGCAATACTTATGCTTGCAGATCTTAAACCAACAGCGCTTGGGTTAAATGTAATATTAAATGTTGTAGAAGAATATCCTGCGATAGGGGTTGTAGGAATAGCTGTAACAGTAAAATCGGCGCTATGTGTTCCTGCGATGGTTACGTAAGGTGAAGCATCAGTTAAATTTAATGAAGCTGGTCCGGTATTCTCTATGGTAAATGTTTTTGTATTTGTGCCACCAGATACACTAATGGAACCAAAATCTGTATCGTCTAATAAACTAGGACTTGTATCGCCATCTGAAATGGTTGTAGAATTACCTTCAATATTTATTTCTGAAACTCCAACAACTGAAGATCCTTGTACAACAAAGGTATATGGGTTTTCATCATTATCATTATTATCAATAGAAATGGTAGCTTGAACATTTGTAGCCACAATTGTTGGTGCATATCTAACAACAAAAGTAAGATCTGCTCCACCGTTATTAATACTATTGGCAGCAGGTTGTGTTAAAATTGAAAAGGCAGGATCTCCACTTATATCAACTAAAGGAGAACCTCCAGTTAAATTTAAAGTTGCGGTTCCAATATTTTGAATTGTGAAAGTATGATCTATTGTTGAAGCAATTGAGGTTGTACCAAATTCTGTATCATCAAAAGCAGCAGGCGTTGTATCGCCATTTGAAATGTTAGATCCGTTTCCTGTAATGTTTATTTCTGGAGCTGGAGAGAATGATGACCCTTGAACAACAAAAGTATATGGATTTTCATCACTATCATTATTATCTATAGAAATAGTTGCTTGAACGTTTGTAACCGTAACGGTAGGAGCAAATCTAACAACAAACGTTAGATCTCCGCCACCACTTGTAATGTTATTTGCAACAGGTTGTGTTATAATTGAAAAAGCTGTATGGCCACTAATATCAACTAATGGTGTACCTCCAGTTAAGTTTAGGGTTGAGGTACCTGTATTTTGAATTGTAAAAGTGTGGTCCAACGTAGTAGCATTAGCTATAGCACCAAATTCGGTGTCATCAGTTGCTACAGGCGTTGTATCTCCATTAGCAATAGTGTTAGCATTACCTAATATGTTTATCTCAGGACCTGCTGTAAATGAAGACCCTTGAACAACAAAAGTATATGGGTTTTCGCTACTGTCATCATTATCTATAGATATAGTAGCTTGCGCGTTTGTAAGATTAACAGTTGGTGCAAATCTAACAACAAAAGTAAGATCGCTACCTCCACTAGCAATAGAGTTGGCAGCAGGCTGTGTTAAAATTGTAAATGCAGGGTTACCGCTAATATCTACAATTGGTGTTCCGCCAGTTAGGTTTAATGTAGCACTACCAGTATTTTGAATGGTAAATGTATGATCTGTATTAGTACCATTGGCAATGGTACCAAATTCGGTATCATCAATTGCGGCTGGAGTTGTGTCTCCATCTGCAATAGTAGTGGAGTTTCCTTCTATATTTATTTCTGGAGCAGAACTGCTAGTTCCTTGAATTAATATTTCATCAAATGCCGCACCAATATCGTTGTATATATAATCTGAAGCAAATATAAATCTAAATCTTACCTGTGGATTTCCTTCAAACCCAGCATTAAAAGCACTTAAATCCATATTTCTGTTAATCCAGCCTGAACTATCTCCAGACCAACCATCTGCATCATTATTAATAGCATCAACATCTGTATCGTTATACCAATTACCCCCTACAGTACCTAAATCGGCCCAAGTAGTACCATTATTTAGCGAGTATTCAACTTGCATACCATCCCAATCAGCTTCAGTATTATACCAAGCATCAAAATTAAACGTAATATCAGTATATCCCGTTGTATTTATTGTTGGGCTAGTAGCAATAATGTAAGTGTCGCTATTGTAATTAGTAGTATATCTCTGGGTGTAATAATAGTTGCCAGTTGCTCCAGCTGAATGTGCACCATTTGTTCCATTTATCCAAGCTCCTGTGCCTACTCCAGTAGTAGTTGTTGTCCAACCGCCAGGGCCAGATGAAAAGTCTTCAGAATAAATTGGCGTAGCTGTTGATAAATCGCCTTGAATTATTATGTTGTCTATATAAAACCTTTCGTTATCGTCAAGATTTTCTGCTTGAATTTGAAGTCTAACTTGCGAGTTCCCGTTTGGTACATTAAATGTATACGGGTTAGAGTTTGCTGTGCCTCCACTAGTATCAGTTTCTCCCCAGTCTCGATCTTCATTCCAGTTATTACCATCAATCAGTTCTTCAACTAAAGTATAACTACTTCCATTGTTATAAGAAATATAAAAATCCAAATCATCTCCATTATCTACATTATCTGATTTAAAAGAAGCAGAAACAGTAACGTTTGTATAGCCTGTTAAATCAACGTTATCAAAAGTTACATCAGAATCTCTATTGTTTGTAGCGTTGTTATTTGTAAACCGTAACGCATTAGGAGCAGATGCAGCTGTTGTAGTATTTACTTGTACATAAGTTCCGTTTGAAACTGTATATCCTAAATTATCTGAATAACCAGAAGTTCCAGAATCAAAACTTTGTGTAGCAATAGCAACTTGTGAAAAAGAGTATGATGAAAATAGTATACCTAATAATAGGACACTTGACTTTAATAAAAAAGTAATTCTTTTCATGAGAGGTTAAATTTAGTTTGGGACTAATTATTTAAGTTTCAAATGTATATTAATACTCTATGAAATACAAAAATATTCGATGAAATGCTATTTAGTTTGTTTATTTTGCTGATAATCAATTAGTTGAGTTTGTAAGAAATGTATTTCTTTTTATGAAAAGTATTACAATTTTTAATAAAAAAAGGCTGAATATCTATTCAGCCTTTTTAACTTTTTATTAAGATAGTCTTAGTATTTAATTAATCTTTTGTAAGAAGTTATACCTGTTTTAGTGTTTACTATTTTAAATAAGTACGGTGCTTGATCTAATTTGTTTAAACCATTAATATGTATTTGGTTATTGATGCTTAAGTATTTTTTATCAAATACAAGTCGTCCATTTAAATCGAATACTTTAATATTAAATTCACTATTGTTGAAATTTAAAGGAAGTTTAATAGTAATATTTTCGTTAAAAGGATTTGGTGTAACTATAATACTCTCTAGATTTATATCTTCAGTATTTAAGGTGGTTTCATCAGAGCCATCACAATCTTGATCAATTCCATCATTATAAATTACAGGAGCTCCAGGGTAAACGGTGTTATCCGTATCATCACAATCGGTGTTGTTTGTGCTATATCCAGCAGGAGCAGAAGATTCACATAACATTGCTGTTGTAGTCGACCCAAATCCATCGCCATCGGCATCTACATAGTATTGTTGTGGTGTGTTCACGGTATTATCCGTATCATCACAATCGGTATTGTTATCGCTATATCCAGCCGGAGCAGAAGATTCGCAAAGCATTGCTATTGTAGTCGAACCAAACCCATCGCCATCGGCATCCACATAGTATTGTTGTGGTGTGTTCACGGTATTATCCGTATCATCACAATCGGTGTTGTTTGTGCTATATCCAGCAGGCGCAGAAGATTCGCAAAGCATTGCTATTGTAGTCGAACCAAATCCATCGCCATCGGCATCCACATAGTATTGTTGTGGTGTGTTCACGGTGTTATCCGTATCATCACAATCGGTGTTGTTTGTACTATATCCAGCAGGCGCAGAAGATTCGCAAAGCATTGCTATTGTAGTTGAACCAAATCCATCGCCATCGGCATCGACATAGTATTGTTGTGGTGTGTTCACGGTATTATCCGTATCATCACAATCGGTGTTGTTTGTACTATATCCAGCAGGCGCAGAAGATTCGCAAAGCATTGCTATTGTAGTCGAACCAAATCCATCGCCATCGGCATCCACATAGTATTGTTGTGGTGTGTTCACGGTGTTATCCGTATCATCACAATCGGTATTGTTATCGCTATATCCAGCAGGCGCAGAAGATTCGCAAAGCATTGCTGTTGTAGTCGAACCAAATCCATCGCCATCGGCATCGACATAGTATTGTTGTGGTGTGTTCACGGTATTATCCGTATCATCACAATCGGTATTGTTTGTACTATATCCAGCAGGCGCAGAAGATTCGCAAAGCATTGCTATTGTAGTCGAACCAAATCCATCGCCATCGGCATCCACATAGTATTGTTGTGGTGTGTTCACGGTGTTATCCGTATCATCACAATCGGTATTGTTATCGCTATATCCAGCAGGCGCAGAAGATTCACAAAGCATTGCTGTTGTAGTCGAACCAAATCCATCGCCATCGGCATCTACATAGTATTGTTGTGGTGTGTTCACGGTATTATCCGTATCATCACAATCGGTATTGTTTGTACTATATCCAGCAGGCGCAGAAGATTCACAAAGCATTGCCGTTGTAGTCGACCCAAATCCATCGCCATCGGCATCCACATAGTATTGTTGTGGTGTGTTCACGGTGTTATCCGTATCATCACAATCGGTATTGTTATCGCTATACCCAGCAGGCGCAGAAGATTCGCAAAGCATTGCTGTTGTAGTCGAACCAAACCCATCGCCATCGGCATCCACATAGTATTGTTGTGGTGTGTTCACGGTATTATCCGTATCATCACAATCGGTATTGTTATCGCTATACCCAGCAGGCGCAGAAGATTCACAAAGCATTGCTGTTGTAGTCGACCCAAATCCATCGCCATCGGCATCCACATAGTATTGTTGTGGTGTGTTCACGGTGTTATCCGTATCATCACAATCGGTGTTGTTTGTACTATATCCAGCAGGCGCAGAAGATTCACAAAGCATTGCCGTTGTAGTCGAACCAAATCCATCGCCATCGGCATCCACATAGTATTGTTGCGGTGTGTTCACGGTGTTATCCGTATCATCACAATCGGTGTTGTTATCGCTATATCCAGCAGGAGCAGAAGATTCGCAAAGCATTGCTGTTGTAGTCGACCCAAATCCATCGCCATCGGCATCGACATAGTATTGTTGTGGTGTGTTCACGGTGTTATCCGTATCATCACAATCGGTGTTGTTATCGCTATATCCAGCAGGCGCAGAAGATTCACAAAGCATTGCTGTTGTAGTCGACCCAAATCCATCGCCATCGGCATCTACATAGTATTGTTGTGGTGTGTTCACGGTGTTATCCGTATCATCACAATCGGTGTTGTTATTGCTATATCCAGCAGGCGCAGAAGATTCACAAAGCATTGCTGTTGTAGTCGACCCAAATCCATCGCCATCGGCATCCACATAGTATTGTTGTGGTGTGTTCACGGTATTATCCGAATCATCACAATCGGTGTTGTTATCGCTATATCCAGCAGGCGCAGAAGATTCACAAAGCATTGCTGTTGTAGTCGACCCAAATCCATCGCCATCGGCATCCACATAGTATTGTTGTGGTGTGTTCACGGTGTTATCCGTATCATCACAATCGGTGTTGTTATCGCTATACCCAGCAGGAGCAGAAGATTCACAAAGCATTGCTGTTGTAGTCGACCCGAATCCATCGCCATCGGCATCTACATAGTATTGTTGTGGTGTGTTCACGGTATTATCCGTATCATCACAATCGGTGTTGTTTGTACTATATCCAGCAGGCGCAGAAGATTCACAAAGCATTGCTGTTGTAGTCGACCCAAATCCATCGCCATCGGCATCGACATAGTATTGTTGTGGTGTGTTCACGGTATTATCCGAATCATCACAATCGGTGTTGTTATCGCTATATCCAGCAGGCGCAGAAGATTCACAAAGCATTGCTGTTGTAGTCGACCCAAACCCATCGCCATCGGCATCCACATAGTATTGTTGTGGTGTGTTCACGGTGTTATCCGTATCATCACAATCGGTGTTGTTATCGCTATACCCAGCAGGAGCAGAAGATTCACAAAGCATTGCTGTTGTAGTCGACCCGAATCCATCGCCATCGGCATCTACATAGTATTGTTGTGGTGTGTTCACGGTGTTATCCGTATCATCACAATCGGTATTGTTTGCAACATAACCAGCAGGTTGAGTAGCAGCTTCTTGACTAATATTTGGATTTCCGAAAGTATCATTATCTAAATCCTGGTACCAAGTTGTTAAGTTACTAGTAATAATAATTTTGTAATCTTCAACTTCTCCATCATAGTTTGTTGCACATGGTCCAGCAGGAAAGTTGTTATATCGTGCAGCAACTCGTAATCGGGTTTCTCCTAATGGATAACCTGCACCAGAAGGAAATGTAATTGATGGTGTTATACTTGTTTGCGTATCAACTCCAGTTGTTGCATTACCTAAGTTAAATTCTTCTCCTGGATCATTAAAATCGCCATCAATGTTTAGATCTATCCAAGCTGTTGCGCCAGAATTACCTGTGTCTCTATTAATATTAACAGTTAATGTGTGTGATGAACCTTGAGTTACTGTTGTTGATATTGTGGTAAAATCTTGATAACCATTGTTGTCTCTGTTTGATGTATGAGCGTTGTTTATGGTATTAAAAGAAACTCTTGTTACACCTGTGTCATATTGAGAACTTCCATTTGAATCGCAATAACTAATAGCAGGAGTTGTAAATTGAACAGATGAAGAATAAGAAGAATTATTTGAACCACATTTAGTTCTTACTTGAACTTCATAAATTGTAGAAGGCGATAAAGACGATAAATCTCTATTGGCACTTGTTAAATCTGTATCATTAATCCAAGTTCCAGAACTTGTTTCTTTGTATCTTAAATCGTAAGTCGCAGAAGGTATATTGTCCCAATTAATTGTCGCACTATTAAAAGTAATATTTGATGCAGTAACATTTGTAGGTACAGAAAGTTCGCAAGGAATTTTAATATCAATAATTTTAAAATCATCAAAAATAAAGCCATCAAAAGTTGTTGGGTAACCATCGGCTCTATTTGAATTATCAGAATCAAAAACAAAACGAAAACGGGCGTTAGCAGCTCCAAACAGAAAGCTGTTTTCTGTGCCATCAATTAAAATTTCTTCCATAACCCATTTGTCCATGGTATCAGCATCGTAAATAGACTCTCCTGTGGGTTGGTTATTTTGATCTGAAGTGCCTTTACCTGTACTTGTATTCGAGCTATTACTGCTACTGTATCGATTTGTTGATCTACTAGAGCCAGGCTTGCTATATTTTCCGCAAAGCGGAAGCCAGGTAGATCCGTTTGTAGAGCCTTCAATTTGAACATAGTCGAAATTACGTTCTATATCCCATTTTGCAAAGAATTGAACAACGGCCGAATTAGAAGATGATAAGTCGACACTAGAGTTTAGCGTTAATGTTTTAGATTGATTGTTACCGTAAGCGCCAGAAGGAGAATCTGTAATGGCTGTTGTACCAGAATACGAATCGGATGTTGTACCCCAAGAACCACCAGAGGCAGTCCAATTGGTTAAGTTATCTGTATCTGGGTTATCAATAAACAATACAGAAGGATTGTAAGATTTTATTATGTTAGCTCTATACATTACATATCCATCATCATTACTTAAAGTAATTTGAAATTCAATTTCATCATTAGCTTGAATTCCTGCATCTAAGGTATAAGCGGCAGTAACGGTACGTTGTTCTAATTTGCTCCATCCTGATTGAGTAGCAGGGGGAGTAATAGAAGTAATGTTAGAAGACACCGGCGTTATATTAAGCGTAATGTCTCCTAAGGTTTGCCCTAAATATTCTAATCCAAATTCTAAATTTCCTGAAGTTGCAGTTATGTTACTAGGGTTTAAATCGTGAAAATGCGCAAACTTTCCACTATGGTAGGCGTTTACAAAATTCATTCTAACTGCTCTTTTTGCAATTTCAACAATTTTGGTGGCATTAGGCCAAAAACCACCTTCACCATCGCTAGAAATCCAAGAACCATTTTCTGGAGCAAGCGCTAAAATACCTTGTCCTGAACCATTAGAACCGTTTAAGTCTGTGGCTCCGCCGAGCATCCAGTCGCTCATATCTCCATTAGCTATGGTTAAAATATCTGGTGCTTCACCATATATGTACCTATTAAAACGTGTCATATCATGACAAAATTTATGGTACTCTGCTTCTCTACCAGATCCTGGAGAATCTGGGTATCCGTTATAAGCATGCGGAATTAAATTTGAAGTAGCATGGTGGTTCATAGCTGTTTTAAATTCTCTTGTAGCAGAAAAATTTCTTACGATTTGAGTTTCTGGCTCAGAAAATGCAGATGGTCCTCTGTAGGTATCGCTACCTGTAGAACCAGAAGATCCTGTTGTTCCGTGTGCATATATAGAATGACTTCCCCAGAAGTAATCATAATTTCTATTTAAATCGACGCCTCTTTGGTGGTTGTTTCCTGTGTTGTATGGCCCTAAATTTTTACGTTGCATACCATTACCACTAGGTGCAGTTTCTTCGTTCCACATTAATCCATCTGGATTTGCTACAGGAATAAAATACATTTCATGATTGTCTACTAAGTTTTTAATACCAGGGTCGCTATCGTAATTTTCTAGAATATACCACATGTAGAATATTAAATTCATCATACTAGAAACTTCGCGAGAGTGAGTCATGCCAGAGTATAGAGATTCTGGTTCGTTTGTTTCATCGATATCTGGATTGTCAGATATTCTAACATAATATATAGGTTGTCCTGCCCAAGTATCATAAGCACCGCCGTTAGTATAAGAATTTCCGTGTGTTACGGTTCCTGGAGAAGCGTCGGTCTTTACCGATATTAAATGTGGGTATAATAATCGCATTTGGTCTAACTCGGCTAGCATTTCACTATAAGTTAAACAACCTAGCATACTTCCTAAGTTAAAATTTGTTGGTACATTCCAATCTACTTCTGTACACCCTTCATATTGAATATAATTATTAATATCAGTAGATTTTGTGCTTAAGGATTTACTAGCTAAACCTTGAGTTTTCATCGATTCTAATTGTGCTTTAGCTAATGGAAGTTCTGTTTTAGAGCGTCTTTTAGCATCGGCTATTAAATCTTCAATAATAACCGTATAAGGAATGTTTTTTTCTTGTAATGCATTTAATTCTCTTTCTCCTAGTTCTAGAATTAAACTATTACCTGTATATATAGCACCACAAGACAAATCAACACCAATTTCTTTAACTTTTAAAAGTTGGTTTCTTGTAGGGTTATTTATTTTAATTCGTTTAGCAATAATATTTTGCGAATAAACAAATTGTAAACTCAAAACAAGTAAAATACTTAGAAGGGTAATTTTCTTCATTTTTATGGGGTTTAATGAAATTTTATGAGGCTAATATAGAATATAAATCACAAAATAATCTATGAAACGCAAAAAAAACCGATTAAATACATTTTTTTGTAATATTTGTATAGTATAAAATGCTTGCTTTGTAGGTTAAAATATACAGTATTTTTGTTTTCTTTTCTTTTTTTCTGTCTAAATAATTAATAGATTTTTATTTTTAAGGATTAAAATGGCCTAAATTTGTATGAGTATTACATACAATTATTTAATTTTTAAACAATAATTAAGCTTCTAAATGAATATTTATAAATTAACAGAAGTAACTGGCCAAATAGAATTAGCTTTTAAAAACTTAATACCACAACTTTCTTCTAGTTGTGTATTACCCACAAAAAAAGATTTAGAGTATATTGTAAATTCAGAGAATACTATACTTTTTGTTGCCGAAGATGCTGGTGTTGTACTAGGCGTATTAACTCTTGTGTTTAATAGAATACCTACAGGAAATAAGGTTTGGATAGAAGATGTAGTTGTAGATAAAAAAGCTAGAGGTAAAGGCGTTGGTAAAGCATTGGTTAATTTTGCAATAGCTTACACATCTAGTAAAAATATAAATAGTATAAATTTAACATCGAGTCCAGAACGCGTAGCAGCTAATAAGCTGTATCAAAAATTAGGTTTTGTTAAAAGAGAAACTAATGTTTATAGATTAACTATAACTTAGTGTTTTGTAAAAATTTTAAAGCATATAAAAGTATTTGTTTTTTTAATTTTAAAACAAAAACCTAACCAATTATAAATAACCATTTACACTATATAGATTTTGATAAATAAAAGTTTGGAAATAATAAAAACAACCTTTGGTAAAACAGAAGAAGGAACAATAATAGACCAGTACACACTTAAAAATAAAAACGGTATTCAAGTTAGTATTATTACTTATGGCGGAAGAATTATCCAATTAAATGTGCCAAATAAAGAAGGTAAGCTAGAAAACGTGGTTTTAGGTTTTGATAATATTGAAGATTATAAACAAGACAATCCGTTTTTTGGAGCATTAATTGGTCGTTACGGAAATCGTATAGCGCAAGGTAAATTTAAACTACAAGATCAAGAGTATATTTTAGCAACAAATAATGGTGTTAATCATTTACATGGAGGTGTTAATGGTTTTGATAGTGTAGTATGGGCAGCAGAACCAATTCAAGAAAACAATAAGTCTGCTTTAAAATTAACTTATTTAAGTAAAGATGGAGAGGAAGGTTACCCAGGTAATTTACACGTTACTGTAATTTATACGCTAACACAAGATAATGCTCTAGAAGTATCATACAAAGCAGTTACAGATAAAACAACGGTTGTAAACTTAACCCAACATGCGTATTTTAACTTATCGGCAAATTTTTTAAAAGATGTTTTACAGCATGATGTTGTAATTAATGCCAATACTTATTTACCGGTAGACGACACACAAATTCCAACAGGAGAAATAAAAAACGTTGCAGGTACACCTTTTGATTTTAATACTTCTAAACAAATAGGAAAAGAAATTAATGCAGATAACGAGCAATTAAAAAGAGGTAAAGGGTACGACCATTGTTGGGTGTTAAATGGCGAAAACGGTAAAATGCGATTTGCAGCTTCTGCCCACCACAAAGCTAGCGGGCGTTTTTTAGAAGTATTTTCAGAAGAGCCAGCAATGCAATTTTATACAGGTAATTTTTTAGATGGAACTTTACCAATACCTGGTGGAGGAACCTATGCATGCAGAACAGGTTTTTGTTTTGAAACACAACACTATCCAGATTCTCCTAATAAAAAGGAATTTCCCTCTACAGTATTAAAACCTGGAGAAACCTATTCGACCAAAACAACTTTTAAGTTTTCTGTGAAATAGGAATTTGCCTATGTATAAATAGTGTTTAGCATTATAATTGTGTATTTTTATTACCAAATAAATGTAATTGCTTTTAGGAATAATTTTTAGTTTAAAAGGAATAGTTCTATTTATTTTTTTCCTAATATTATAAGTTGGCATTAATTTGGAAGACAAACTGAAAATAAGTAAAACTATTACAAACGAAAAAGGAGAAATTATCTTTTTTGGTTTGCAACATTTCCTAGACGATATTGCTAAAGGCAACTGTTGTTTCATTTGTGGAGCACAACCATGCTCAAAAGAATTCAATGATGAACACATAATTCCAAATTGGATTTTAAGAAAGTATAATCTTCACAAAAAATACATAACTCTACCTAATGGAACAAAATACAAATATGGTCAATATACAGTTCCTTGTTGTAAAGAATGTAATTCTGAATTAGGAAAAACTTATGAAGTCCCAATAAGTGAATTGCTAAATAAAAGTTATACTGAAATTTTAGAAGACATAAATAAAGACCCGAAAATTGTTCAATTTTTATTCAAATGGTTAACTCTAATTTACTTTAAAACTCATTTAAAAGACAAAACATTACTAACTGAAAGAGATACAAGGATTGATGCTGGATTTTTATCTGACAATTATTACTGGGAGGAAATGCATCATATACATTGTGTTTCAAGAAGTCATTACACTAATGCCAAAATAGATTATAATGTCTTTGGTACAATATTTATTGTTCCTGCATTGGTAATTGAAAATGCTGACGGATTTGACTTTATGGACAATGAAGTTAGCAAAACTATTATGCTACAATTAGGTGAGTTTTGTATTATTTCTGTGTTAAACGATTCTTGTGCTGGATTTACTCTATATAATAACAATTTTTCTAGTATTGGAGGTCCATTATCACCATTTCAAATAAGAGATGTTTTTGCTCATTTGAGTTTTATTAATTTAAATCTTAAAGAAAGGCCAATATATTTTTCTCGTTTTAGTAGTTCACTTAATGAATATCAAATTAAGGCAACTATTCCTGAATTTGTAGAGTTATTAGAAGAAGAAGAACGCATAATTTCATCTGGACAACTGTTAAGACAATTTGTTGAACCAATAATGGGCGAAGTCGAAAACAAGGAGCAAATATTAAAAGAAATTGAAGAAAATAAACGAAACTATCTATTTGATAATGAAGGTAATTTTATAAAAAACTAATGCCAACAACATATATAATTTATTGCTAGATTTTTGGTTACTTACGAAAATCCTCGCGGATTTTCTATTCGGTTTTTATTTGCTAACTTACGTGCTTAAATCACGCAACTAATCTTATACAAACACGTTGTGGTGCATTTTGAAAAACAAAAAAGATGAATAAAATAATTACAACCGTAGTGTTTTTAGCACTTTCGCTATTCACATTTGGACAAACAGAACACCCTAAAAAATTTGAATATTCTGGGAATGGAATAAATGACTACATCGTTACTAAAGTTGAAGCAAAGTCCACAAACGAAATCTATGATAAAACAATAAATTGGATAAAAGAAACTTATAAGAACCCTGACAAAGTACTAAAAATGGAAATTGAAAATGAAAAAGTCCGAATTAATGGAATTTCTTCTGATTTACTTGTCGTAAAAAAAATGAATATGCCACTTGATTATGTTATTGAGATAGCATTTAAAGATGGTAAATATAAATTTGACTTAATATCGCTGACTACTTCAAATGAATACGGAACCGCTGATTACAAGAAGATACCGAATTTTAAAACTGATAAGAAGCTTGTCAAAAATTTTAGAGATTCACCCCAAAGAATAGAGAATTATTTCAATGGACTTAATGAAAGTCTGAAAAACTATATACTTGGTAAAAAGAAAAAAGATGACTGGTAAAAACTGTACACAACAATGCATAACCACAATTGCGGCATATTCGACTACGTCTAAATCCACTCGGAATTGCTAACGCCGTTCTAAACCAAAAATAGTAACATAAAACGCGTTACTGTCGTTCACAAAAAACATTTACTTTAATTAAATTTTTTAATCTACAAGAACTAAAAATTAAAGTTTATAATATATAAATAGAGTTTTTAAAAATACAATAGAGTTAGATGTTTCTTAACATTAAGCGATTCGTATCTGTGTTTTAATAGTTTACCCAATTACAATTAAATTAATTAGCTTCTTTTTAATAAACAAAAGTCTTATAGCCTTAACATTGTTAACAATGGTTTAACTGTAATAATATGTTTTCGTAATTATTATATAACATTTAAAAGTTTACAAATAGTAAAAATTAATCTTTTTTTGCTGTGTAAATTTTAATTAATGTAAATTATACTTAAATGAAAACACATTGCAAATTACTAGTTATTTTAATTAGTATTTTTTATTCTACCATCTTAATTGCTCAAAACGGCGAAGTGCACGGGGTAGTCGTAGACGAAACATTATTACCTGCTTCGGGTGTTAATGTTGTTATAAAAGGAACCTCTAAAGGAACCATTACCGATTTTGATGGTAATTTTAATATTAAAAATATTCAAACAGGTACTATACAAATAGAGTTATCATCTATAGGTTTTAAAACTAAATTAATTGATGTTGTACTTAATGAAAATCAATCAAAAGATTTAGGTCAAATAAAATTAAGTCAAAATTTAGAATCTTTAGATGAAGTCGTTGTAACAGCTTTAAATATTACTAGAGATGAAAAATCGTTAGGATATGCTTTTCAAAAAGTTGATGGCGAGGAACTTTCAAAATCTACAAGTACAAATTTTGTAAGCACACTTTCTGGAAAAACTGCAGGAGTGCAAGTGGTAACAAACGGAACAGGACCTGGGCAATCGTCTTCGGTGGTAATTCGAGGGTATTCATCAATGGCTGGCGACAATCAACCATTATTTGTAGTAGATGGTATTCCTATTAATAACACTACAGATACAAGAACAAATACTTTAGGCGGTTCAAGTAACATGAACATTGATTATGGAAATGGAGGTGCAGAAGTAAACCCAGAAGATGTCGAGTCTGTTTCTGTATTAAAAGGAGCAAATGCAACAGCACTATATGGATCTAGAGCAGCCAATGGGGCCATTATAATAACAACTAAATCTGGAAAGGGAAAGAAATTTGGTGTTTCAGTTGGTTCTAAAATTACTTTCGAAAATGCATTAAAAGTTCCAGAATATCAAAGTGTTTACGGACAAGGTAAAAATTTTGAGTTTTCTTTTGTTGATGGTTATGGAAATGGAACTTATGATGGTGTAGACGAATCATGGGGACCACGAATGAATGGCCAATTAATAGCACAGCACGATTCGCCAACAACAAATGGATTACGAGGTGCCGATGTACATGGTTTAGATTATGTATTAGGCTCATCAGGAGTAGATTTATCAAGAAGAGGTACTATTACACCAACTCCATTTGTTTATGGTGGTAACCCAGTTAAAGAGTTTTTAGAAACAGGAACAACTTTTACAAACAATGTATCGTTTTACGGGTCTAACGAAAATGGAAATTACCGTGTTGGTTATACAAACGTAGATAATAAAGGTATATTACCAAATACCGATTTACGCAGAAATACCATTTCTTTTTCGGGCGATTATAATTTAGGCGAAAAATTAAAAGTATCATCTAAAGTAAATTATATCAGAACAGATTCCGATAATCGACACGTAAATGGTTACGGTACAGAGTCGGTTATGTATTTATTTGTTTGGTGGGGGCAACAAGTTAATGTTAAAAGCCTTAAAAATTATTGGCAAGATGGTTTAGAAGGGTTTCAGCAGTATAACTATAATTATAACTATCATGATAATCCATATTTTACAATGTACGAAAACACAAATGGATTGGCTAAAGATAGAGTTATAGGTAACCTTTCTGCAACTTACAATTTTACAGACAATTTAAAATTTATGGTTCGCGGTGGGCGAGATTTCTTTTCAGAATACCGTTTTATTAAAAGAGCGTATTCTACACAACGTTTCCCTAATGGACAGTATCGAGAAGATAAAATAAATTTTCAGGAAACTAATTTAGACTTTTTACTTACGTACGATAAAAATTTTAACGACAGGCTAGGCGTTAATGTAAATGTTGGAGGAAATAGAATGGTTCAACGAAACCACTACAACTCGTTAATGACAAATAAATTATTATTGCCAGAGGTATATTCGTTCTATAATGCCGATGGTGCATTAGTACAGCGTTCAGATCGTCCAGAAAAACAAATTAATTCGTTATATGCTTTTGCTCATCTAGAATGGGATGATAAGTATTTTCTAGATTTAACTGCAAGAAACGACTGGTCTTCTACCTTACCAACACAACATAACTCTTACTTTTATCCTTCAGCTTCATTTGCTGCTATTATAAAAGAAGCTAATGGAGGTAGTAAGTTGTCTTTTGCAAAACTAAGAGCCGGTTGGGCACAAGTTGGTAGTGATACAGGTGCATTTAGATTGGCAGATCCTTACTTATTAGGAACTCCAGTAGGAAGTAACCCAACGGCTAGTCCATCAAACCAACTGCCAAATTTCGATTTAAAGCCAGAAATTCAAACTTCTTATGAGTTAGGAGCCGATTTAAAATTCTTTGGTAACCGTATTACTTTAGATGCAACTTACTATAACACAATTTCTAAAAACCAAATTTTAGGCATCGAGTTACCAGCAACTTCTGGTAAAACATCAAGAATTATTAATGCTGGTAAAATTTTAAATCACGGTGTTGAGGTATTATTAGATATTACACCTATAAAAAATGAAAATTTAAGATGGGATACTACGTTTAATTTCGGTTTAAACAGAAACGAAATTTTAGAGCTTCAAGATGGTGTAGATCGTTATGTATACGGAGGAAACGGTATATCTCTAGTAGCCGAAAAAGGAGGCTCGTTAGGCGATATGTGGGGAACTGGTTTAAGAACGGTTGAAGATAAAGATAGCCCTTATTATGGTCAAGTAATTTTTAATGAAGGTTTAGTACAACAAGATAATACACTTAGAAAAGTAGGTAATTTTAACCCAGACTTTACTTTAGGTTGGAATAACTCTATTAAATATAAAAACTTCAACTTAAGCTTTTTATTCGATTGGAGACAAGGTGGCGATTTATTATCAAGAACACGTTTAATTGCAGCAACATCAGGAAACATTGCAGAATCTCTTTGGGGTAGAGACACAGAGTTTGGCGGAGCACACCCTGGAATAGCAGACTCAGGAATAAGTTATGTTGATGGTAACGGAGTTTCTAGAACAGATGGTGTTATTGGAGCTGGAGTTATGCAACTTGAAGACGGAAGTTATGTACCTAATACAACAGTAGTGGCAGCAAATGCATACCACAATAACCGTTATAGAAGAGGTAACGATACAGAAGGTATGTATGATGCTACATTTATTAAGTTAAGAGAAGCGAGGTTAACATACAATATGCCATCAAAAGTTATTAAAAATTTAAAACTAAGCTCAATGTCTTTATCTGTAATAGGAAATAACTTATGGTTGTGGGCTAAAGATTTTAACCATGGCGATCCAGAATTATTATCATTTGGAGGTGGCCGTTATGTACCAGGAGTAGAAAATGCAACCGTACCAACAACCAGAAGTATTGGTTTTTCGGTTGATGCAAGATTTTAATAAAAAAATAAAAAGTATAAATTCATGAAAAAATTAGCTTTTTTAACAGTACTAGCAATTAGTATTTTATTTACTAGCTGCGATAAGTTTGATGTATCAAACGACAACCCTGATGTTGCTTTAAACATTAGTAAAAACCCAGAATTATTATTAACAAACCTACAAAGAAACTCAGTTCGAAGAGCCGTAAGTGCTGCATGGAGCGAAGGTAATTTAATGGGGCAATATGGTGCAAGAATAGTATTTACTTCTTTCGATTTATTTGATTGGGGAGCACAATCTGGCGAGTGGGACACTTATTACATAGCAATTAGAGATGCTAAAGAACTTGAGAAAATTGCCATTTCAGAAGGTAATTCCAGTTACGAAGGTGTTTCAAAAGTAATGCAAGCATGGATGTTTAGCATCTTAACAGATATGTGGGGCGATGTTCCTTTTAGTGAGGTTAATTTAGCTGGCCAAGGTAATGTAACACCTGCTTACGATACGCAAGAAGATATTTATAACGGCATGTTACAGCTTTTAGACGATGCTAACACCATTTTAGGAAATGCAGAGTTTGCCATAAAGGGCGATTTAATTTTTGATGGCGATTTAAGTAAATGGCAAAAATTTGCTAATTCGTTACGTTTAAGATTGGCTTTGCGTTTAAGCGAAATAAACGAAACTAAAGCAGCTTCAGAAATTGCTACAATTTATAATAACATGTCGCAATACCCTATAATGGAGTCTAACAACGATAATGCAACATTAACTTTTTTAGCATCAAACCCAGATGCGCACCCAGTTACAGAGGAGTCTGTATACAGAGTTGGTTCTTACAACGAGTACAGAATTTCAGAAAACTTTGTAGGACTTCTTAAAGGGTTTAACGACCCAAGATTAGAATTTTTTGCAGATCCTACGGCAAACTCGGTAGAAAATGGCACACCAGAAATTGAAGGTATGCAAAATGGCATTGTTGATGGTCCTGCTTACGAATATAAAGGTGGCGATGCGTTTTTATCAAAATTCAATATGTCGTATTTTTATTTACAGGCTAATGCCAACCAAGCCAGATTAATGCTGCAAGGCGAAGTTAATTTTATTTTAGCAGAAGCAGCACAAAAAGGTTGGATTACTGCAAATGCAGAAACATTATATAACAATGGTATTACTTCTAATTTTCAGTACTGGAATGTAACTATGCCAACCAATTATTTAACTTCGGCAGGTGTAGCTTATAATAACAGTTTAGAAACTATTTTAAACCAAAAGTATATAGCATTGTTTTATACAGACTATCAAGGGTTTATAGAGTTTAAGCGTACAGGGTTTCCAAGTACAATAGCACCTGGGCCAGATGCCTTTTACTCAACATACCCAAGTCGTTTCGAGTACCCAAGTGACGAGCAAGCACTAAATGCAGAAAATTATAACGAAGCAGCAAAACGAATTGGAGGCGATGAAATTACAACTAAAGTTTGGTGGGAAAATTAAAATGAAGCATAATAATAAATTAATAGCAGGCATAATCACAGGGATAGTAATATCCTTGTGGTCTTGTGCTTTTAATGCAGAAAAAGTGTCGCGCTCTCCCAAAGGTATAGAGCACGTAATTGTAATTGGTGTAGATGGTATGAGTCCAGATGGCATTACTAAAGCTAAAACACCAACGCTAGATTCAATGATAGCTAACGGTGCTGCAACTTTACATGCAAGAAGCGTGTTACCTTCAAGCTCTAGCCCAAATTGGGCAAGTATGCTTATGGGGGCAGATACCGAACAACATGGTATAACTTCAAACGGCTGGAAAAAGAACGACCATATTTTACCTTCTGTTGTTGAAACTAATAACGGAACCTTTCCTACTATTTTTACACTTTTTAAAGACCAAGAACCAGAAAGTAACGTTGGTGCTATTTACGATTGGGATGACTTTGGAAGACTATTTGAAAAAAACGAAGTAGGCTTCGATATAAATGGCGATCATGAAGATGGTACAACTAACGATGCTATTACATACATTGAAGCTCATGCGCCAAAGTTTGCTTTTATTCATTTAGATCATGTCGATCATGCAGGGCATAGTATGGGGCATGGTAGTAAAGCGTATTACAAATCTATTGAAAAAGCCGACTCCTTAATTACACAAATAATTGAAGCCACAAAACGCAAGGGTATTTTTAATAAAACCATGTTTATTATAGCGGCCGATCATGGTGGATTAGGATATAGTCATGGCGGCGAAAGTCTAGCCGAGGTTGAGGTGCCATTTATTTTGTACGGTGCCGGAATAAAAAAAGGTTATAAAATTGAAGAAGCGGTATACCAATACGATAATGCTGCTACTGTAGCTTATGCTTTTAACCTTAAAATACCTCAGGCTTGGATTGGTAGACCTGTAAAAGGAGCCTTTTTAGGTAATCCTAAACCAGAATTAATTTATAAACGTGTAAAGCGTACGGTTGCACCAAAAATATTACCAAATGCTGGTTATTTCGAAGCTGCAGGCGGTGTTTTTAAGGCCGATTCTGTTGCTGTAGTTATACAAAATCCCAATAGCAAAGGCGAAATTCGTTATACTTTAGATAACGAAGTGCTAACGCTAGAAAATAGTAAGGTATATAAAGATACCTTTTACGTTAAGCAAACCAGAATAATTAAAGCTGCAGTTTTTAAAAACGACAACATTAAAAGTACCGTAGCTCTGGGCAATTTTAGATTAGCTTCTAAAACCAAGAAGAATCCTGTAAAGTATCAAGTTTTTTATGGTGAAAATATGGAAAAATTACCAGATTTTTCTAAAATAAAACCTGTAAAAACGGGTTACACAACCGAGTTTTCTCATAAAAACGTAATTGTTGATGGTGTAAAAAATGATCAGGTAGCTGTTGTTTACGAAAGTTATTTAGAAATAGATAACACAGGAAAATATACCTTTTTTGTGAATAGTGATGATGGAAGTAAACTTTACATAAATAATCAATTAATAGCAGATAACGATGGCGATCATGGTGTTTTAGAAAAAAACGGGAGTATAAACTTACAGAAAGGAAGACACTTAATAAGAGTAGCGTTTTTTAATGGTGGTGGCGGTTTTCATTTAGATGCTAAATATGAAAGTGAAAATATGCTAAAGCAAATTATTCCTATTAATAAATTATTTGCAACACAAAGCTAAGGTCTATGCTAAAAAACGTTTTAAGTCTTATTTTATTAAGTTTTTTTGGAGGTGTAAATGGGCAAAGTAATAGTTTGCCAAAGTGGGAAATGGGTTATCTAGACATTCATCATATTAATACTGGTCGTGGTAATGCTGCATTTATTGTAATGCCAGATGCTACAACACTATTAGTTGATGCTGGCGATATGTCTGAAACACATTTAAGAACAACATCATCTAGAAATGCAAAATTAGTTCCTAATAATTCTAAAACAGCACCAGCATGGATTGTTAATTATATAAAACAATTTGCACCAAAGCAAAGCAAAAGTTATTTAAATTATGCTTTAATAACACATTATCACGACGATCATTTTGGCGAAACCGATTCTATTCGAACCATGGCTAAAGGTGGTTATCAGTTAACAGGAATTACCGAAGTTGGTACCTTACTGCCTATAAAAAAGTTAATAGATAGAGGGGTTAGTTTTCCTATTAATTTAAAAGATAAAAAAGTTCAGGCCTTACCTAATTTTGTAAACGACCCTTATAGTATGATTTCGACCTTAAAAGCATATTGGAGCTTTATAAACTATCAAACTAAAAACGGATTACAAAACGAAGCTTTAAAAGTGGGCTCTAAAAATCAAATTAAATTAAAAAATACCCCTGAAAAATTCACTAATTTCTCAATAATAAACATCGCTTCAAATGGCGAAATTTGGACAGGAGAAAACGAAGCTACATACCATTTATTTAAAGAAGGTGATTATCCTGGCGAAAATCCATTAAGTAACTGTATTAGGATAGACTATGGTAAGTTTAATTATTTTACAGGTGGCGATATTTCAGGAATTGATGCATTTGGGCAATCTAATTTAAATACTGTAGAGTCTCATGTAGCACCAGTAATTGGTCCTGTAGATGTAGCTACTTTAAATCATCATGGTAACCGAGATTCTCAAAATGCGTATTATGTGCGTACTATTCGTCCACGTGTATGGATTCAGCAAAATTGGACAGCCGATCATCCTGGAGAAGAAGTTTTACGTCGCATAACATCGCAAAATTTATATCCAGGCAAGCGCGACATATTTTCAACCGTAATGTTACAAGGCGCTAAAGATGTTATTGGTAGTAGGCTTAACCAATATAAAAGCCAAGAAGGACATATTGTTGTACGTGTATACAACGCTGGCAAAAATTATAACATTTATATTTTAAACGATAAATCTGAAAACCGCGAAGTTATAGCCCAGTTTGGACCGTACAAATCGCGTTAAATTTAATAACATGAAAAAAATACATATAGCTTTATTTCTTGTAATGTTTGGTCAAGTTATATTATTTGCACAAAACCAAACAGAAATTCTTGTAAAACCTTATTTGCAAGATGCAGAACCTACATCAATAAAAGTACTTTGGGAAACCAATGTTAACCAAACCAGTATTGTAGAGTGGGGGCTTACGCCAAAATTAGGAAAAACATCTAGTGGGTTTTCAACTAAAGTTAATTACGAAAACTCGTTTTTGCACGAAGTAGAGCTTACAGGATTAAAACGTTTTACGGTGTATTATTATCGTGTAAAAACAGGAAAAATAAAATCGGACATTTATCAGTTTAAAACACCTCCATTTGCAAATCAAAAAGAGTCATTTAACCTTATTGCCATGAGCGATATGCAATACGACCATAGGCAACCAGAAAAATTTCAAGAAGTTGTTAACGAAGGTGTAATTAAGTTTTTAGAAAATGAGTTTGAAGGCCATGTACCAGAAAACTTAGCTTTGGTAATGATTCCTGGAGATCTAGTAGAAAATGGAGCGAAGTATTACCAATGGAAAGATCATTTTTTTAAACAATCGGCAAATTTGTTTTCGCAAGTTCCTGTTTATCCTGTTTTAGGAAACCATGAGCGCAATTCTAATTTTTATTTTAAATATTTTACGTTGCCAGAAAACGGATCGCCTGCATACCATGAACATTGGTGGTATAAAGATTACGGAAATACTAGAATTATAGGACTTAATTCAAATAGCGGTTATCGAGATTTAAAAGAACAGTTTAAGTGGTTAAAAGATGTTTTAGAAGACACAGCAAAAAACAACGACATCGATTTTGTTTTTGCACAGTTACACCACCCTCATAAATCGGAATTATGGATTCCAGGAGAAGAAGAACCTAGCGGAAAAGTTGTAAAAATGTTAGAAGCTTTTACCGAAACTTCAGGAAAGCCTAGTTTACACTTTTTTGGTCATACGCATGGGTATTCGAGAGGACAATCTAGAGATCATAAGCACTTATGGGTTAATGTGGCATCTGCCGGAGGTGCTATTGATAATTGGGGAGAGTTTGAAGGTAGAGATTATGATGAGTTTACTGTAACTCAAGACGAGTATGGTTTTGTTATGGTATCTGTCGATCCTAATCCTGCCGATCCTAAATTAACTTTAAAGCGTATTAGTAGAGGCAATATTGAAGATGGCATAAAAAATAATCAAGTTTCAGATAGTATTACAGTTTGGAAATTAACAAAAAAGCCAAATGCTCCAAAAGCTTTGGCACCAATAAACAAAACGGTTAACTATGTTGGACCTACTTTAAAAGCTTCAGAATTTGTTGGTAACAGAGCCGGAGCCTTTCATGCGGCTTCTCATTGGCAAATTTCAACTTCAAAAAGCTTTAATACAGATGAAGATTCTAAAGCTAAAATTATAGATAGATGGAAACAGTTTGAAAACTGGTACTACGATGAAAATCGTCAAAAAAACGACAATTTAACCGATGAGTGGTTTGAGCGTTTAGAACCAAATACCGTTTACTATTGGCGTGTAAGATACAGAGATCAATATTTAAACTGGAGCGATTGGTCTGAAACAAAATCATTCAGTACAAAACCTTAATAATATATGAGTAAGATGTTCTTTTCATCTTATGATTGTTTTTTGTTTAAATTTAGTTAAGTAGAGGCAGCTTTCTGGTTTCAGATAGCTGCTAATACGCTTTTAATTAATGAGAGTACAAAATTTAAAGTTTATTTTACAAGCATCAATCGCTGCTTTTGGTGCTTATTTTTGCATGTATGCTTTTAGAAAGCCTTTTACAGTAGCAACATTTTCTGAGCTAATTTTCTTGGGTGTCGATTATAAAATATGGCTTGTAATTGCGCAGGTTTTAGGTTATACAATTTCAAAGTTTTTAGGTATTAAGTTAATAGCCGAAATGCCAACTGGTAAACGATTTATATATTTATTAAGTTTTATACTTTTTGCAGAGTTAGCACTTTTAGGTTTTGCTTTAGTATCGGCACCATACAATATCATATTCCTGTTTTTAAATGGTTTGCCTTTAGGCATGATTTGGGGTATTGTGTTCTCGTACTTAGAGGGGCGAAAAACTACCGAAATTCTGGGCGTTATTTTATGTTCTAGTTTTATAATTTCATCTGGAGTGGTAAAATCTATAGGTAAGTTAGTTATGGATTTTTGGAATTTCTCAGAGTTTTGGATGCCGTTTGTTACAGGTTTACTTTTTATAATACCGTTAGTGTTGTTTGCATTATTGTTAGAGCGTTTACCCAAACCAACAAAACAAGACGAACAAAAAAAGTCTAAAAGAGCACCACTAAACCAAACCGAACGTATTAAGTTATATAAAGAATTTGCATTGCCATTAACATTAATTATAATTTTTTATGTGTTTTTAACAGGTGTACGCGATTTTAGAGACAATTTTGCTCGCGAAATTTGGGATGCACTAGGTTTTACTAATAGTGTTTCTATTTATTCATTCTCAGAAATTCCAATTGCTATTTCGGTATTGGTAATTATGGTATTTATTGGTTCTATAAACAAAAATTTTATAGCATTTGCATGGTATCATTTGGTGTTGTGTTTAGGAGGTTTACTAATTGGGGTTTCAACTATACTATTTCAAATAGATATTATAAACCCTGTATTGTGGATGATTATTTCTGGCTTTGGTATGTACGTATGTTACATTCCGTTTCAAGGTTTGTTTTTCGATAGAATGATTGCCACTTTTAAAATAAAAGGTAATGTAGGTTTTTTAATTTATATAGCCGATGCCTTTGGTTATTTGGGAAGCGTTATGATTTTACTTTATAAAAATTTTGGAAAAGCTAATATTTCTTATCTCAATTTTTTTACTTATCTCATTTTAATAGTAGCGGTTTTAGCGGTAAGTACATCTATTTTATCCTATGCGTTTTTTAAAAACAAAGAACAAAAAATTTTAATTCAGCAAAATATTTTAATACATGAATAACAAAACATACGATCTTGTAATTATTGGAGCGGGCATTTTAGGAACGTTTCATGCATACCACGCCTTAAAAAAAGGCTTAAAAGTAGCCTTAATAGAAAAAAATGTTAAGCCTCAAGGAGCAACGGTTAGAAATTTTGGGCAAGTTGTTCCTTCTGGAATGAACTTAAAATGGCAAAACATAGGTCGTAAAAGTTTAGAAATTTACAAAGAAATTAGTAATCAAGTTGATATTACGGTAAAGCAAACAGGCAGTATTTACTTGGCATCAAACCAAGAAGAAATTCAGTTAATCGAAGAGTTAGCACAAATTAATAAAACTAACAATTACAAATCACATTTATTAACAGCAACGCAATGTTTAGAAAAGTGTGCAGGTTTAAATAGCAGTTATGTAAAAGGAGGTTTGTTTTTTCCGCAGGAAATGAATGTAGACCCGAGTTTAATGATTCATAGAGTTCGTGAGTTTTTAATAAGTAAGCATCAACTTGAATTTTTCCCAAATACAACTATAACTCATATTGAAGAAGTAAATGAAAATGCAATAGCTTATGCATCAAACGGTGAGTCTTTTTTGGCTTCAAAAATAATTATTTGTAATGGTAGCGATTTTAAAGCCTTGTATCCAGAGGTGTTTAATAAAAGCGATTTAGAAGTTAGTAAACTGCAAATGCTTCGTACAAAACCACAAAAAAATTATGTTTTGCAACCATCGGTTTTAACAGGTTGGACAATTAGGCGGTATGAATCTTTTACCGAATGCCCTTCTTTTAAAGCCATAAAGGCTAAAGAAAATAAAACTGATTTTCATAACCAATATGGTATTCATATACTATTTAAACAGGTTAACGATGGCTCTGTAGTTTTAGGCGATTCTCACGAATATCAAGACGCTATTAATGCCGATTTATTAGGCTTTAACCGAAATGAAGATATTGATGATTTTATGATTTCTGAATCAAAAAAAATAATGAATTTACCAACATATAACATTGAAAGCCGTTGGGTTGGTGTGTATTCGCAATGTAAGAGTAGCGATATTTTTGAATATAAAATAAATAAAAACACTCATATAGTAACAGGAATTGGAGGTAAAGGCATGACTGGAAGCCCAGCATTTTCTGAAATAAGCTTAAATAAAATACTTAATTAATAATTGTAATAATGACAGAAATTAAAATGGTTGTTTTCGATATGGCAGGAACAACAATTAACGAGAAAAATGTAGTATATAAAACCCTTTTTGAAGCCGTTAGTAAACATACAAATGCGGTAAGTTTAAATTTAGTTTTAAAATTAGGCGCAGGCAAAGAGAAGCATCAAGCAATAAAAGATGTTTTAAAATATTTAGAACTTGAAAATGAAATAAATTCTGAAATTGTTTTTAACGAATTTAAGAGTATGTTAGACGAAGCATACCAAAATCTAGATGTAGCGCCTATTGATGGGGTAGAAGATGTATTATTTAGGTTGAAAAAAAATAACATAAAAGTAGTTTTAAATACAGGGTACAACAGTTTAGTTGCAAATAGCTTATTAAATAAAATTAACTGGAAATTAAATACACATTTTGATGCTTTAGTTACAGCAGACGATGTTGTAAACGGTAGGCCAAGTCCAGATATGATTTATAAAGCCATGGAAATTTTTAATATTAATGATGCTAAGCAGGTTTTAAAAGCAGGCGATTCGGCGGTAGATATTGAAGAAGGAAAAAATGCTAATTGTGGTATAACTGTAGGCGTACTATCTGGAGCTCAAACTAGAGCGCAGCTAGAACATGCAAAATGCGATTTTATTTTAAACTCTTTAGCTAGTTTAGATCACGTTTTAAAAACAATATAAGTTTATGAGTGTAAACCAAGGCGAAAACATTAGGAATTTGGGTACTAACATAACCAAATCAGATTTGGCAAACCAAGTATTAAATAGAGATGCAAAAGTGTTTTATCATCAATCATTATCTTCTCCCGTTTTTAATATGGTAAGTAAAGCAGAAGGCGCTTATTTATTTGATGAAAATGGTAAAAAATATCTAGATTTTCATGGTAATGGTGTGCATACTGTGGGCTATAATAACCCTAAAATTTATCAAGCCATTGTTAAGCAATTTGAAGATAAATTATCGTTTTCGCCAAGACGGTTTACTAATCAACCAGCCGTTTTGCTAGCCGAAAAACTAATTGATGTTGCACCCAAAGGTTTAAACAAAGTATTGTTTTGCCCCGGTGGATCTGAAGCCATAGAAATGGCAGTAATGCTAGCTAAACATTATACAGGTAAATGGAAAACCTTATCGTATTATGGTACATTTCATGGTGCAGGATTTCAAGCCGTTTCAATTGGAGCCGACAAACATTTTAAAGATGGTTTAGGGCCTTTGATACCCGGAGCTATTCATTTAGAGTTACCCGATTATTACCGAAATCCATGGGGTTGGACTAACCAACAGCAAATAGACGATGAGTATTTAAGGCAATTAAAGCTACAAATTAAAAATAATACTGGTATAGCTGCACTAATAACCGAACCTATATTTTACAATTCTACTGTACCAACTAAATACTACTGGCAAAATGTTAAAAATATTTGTAAACAAAACAATATACTTTTAATTTTTGATGAAATTTATACAGCATTTGGCCGAACCGGAAAAATGTTTGCAAGCCAGCATTTTGTTACACCAGATATTTTGGTAATAGGTAAGGGCTTTGGTGGAGGTGTTTTACCATTTGCAGGTATTATTGGTAAAGAAGACTTAGATGTTATTTCGCATAAATCAATTGGGCATTATACACATGAAAAGAACCCTTTATGCGCATCGGTATCAAAGGCAGTAATAGATTTTGTAGAAGAAGAACATTTAGTTGAAAAAACCAGAACATTAGGGGCGTATTTTAAAACACAATTAGAAGGTTTTAAAGCGGAGTTTGAATGTGTAGGAAACATAACGGGTTTAGGTTTAAATTTAGGGGTAGATATTGTAAAAAATAAAATAACTAAAGAGCGAGATGTTGAAGCTGCTCATCAAATTATGAATTTTTGTTTACAGCGTGGTATTTCGTTTAAGTTAATTCAAGGCAATATTCTTAACTTAAAACCAGCTTTAATAATTACTAAAGCAGAAATAGATTATACTTTAAAAACCTTAAAAGAAGCAATTTGTAGTGTAAAATGTTGATTTCTTATGAGTTTTCAGAAAAAAAGTAAAGTACAAGCATGGTGCAATCGGCATCCGATTCATTCATTGGCACATGAGGTAATCGTCCATTAAAGTATAATGAATCTCCTTTGTTTACTTCAATTTTTTCGTTATCAATAATATAAGTGCATTTTCCAGAAAGTATATATTTAAATTCCCAAGCATCAGTAACAACTTTTTCTCTTTTCGAGTTTGGCGATACAGTAAGAATAACAGCTTCAAAACCAACAGCATTTAAGCTTTTACCAAATATTTGAAAGTAGGTAAAACCTTTGGCTTCAATTTCTTTTTCTAAAAATTGTTTTTCATTATCTTTTATATGTATGTATTTGGCTCCTGTTTTTTTCTCGACACCTTCAAAAAAATTACTAGCATCAACATTTAAAGCACTAATAAGTTCTAATAAAACAGGTAAAGAAGGTATGGTTCTGCCATTTTCAATTCTTGATATTAAACCATTGCTTACACCAGCATTGTTAGCTAAATTACTAATGGTAATACCGTTTTTTTTTCTTATGGATTTTATACGTTTACCAATACCAATTAAAAAGTCATCCATTTTTTAATGTAGTTTCTACAATAATAAGTAAATATTTTCTTTCTAATTAAAATTATAGCTATTTGTTAGTTTTATTTTAACTTTTGTTTTTAGGTTACGGACATATATGAGTTTTTATCATATAATTTGTAATTTCTTTAAGCGTTTTTCCTGTTTGTGGGTGTTTACCAATAGAGGAAAAGTATTCTAAACTTCCATTTTTGTTTTTTCCATACCAAAGGTTTGCTTTACCAGAATCTTCAAAGAATTTATATTGGCAATTAGGAATTATTTTGCCAAAATTTAGAATTCTATCTTCATTATAAATTTTTAGTTGCCCAATATTGTATTTTTTGGTGTCAAAATCTGTTTCCACATAATTATTTCCATTCCATACCATCCAACGTTGCGAATTAATGTTTTTATAAAAAAAGTATATTCCAATACTAATTACTGCAATAATTATTAAAGGTGTTTTATATTTTAGAAAGAAATTCAGTTTAATATTATTGTTTTGTTTAGTTAGCGAGTTGTTTTCTTTTTCAAAATCTTCATAGTTATCAAATCCAATATATTTTAATAATCCCAAAACCACTTTCTGTTGGTTTATGTTTATATCATTATCTGTGTTTTTTAATTCAACAGCTTTTTGCCTGTATATTCTAAAACTTTTTTCTCCAAGCAAGAACCCTGTTTCTTTTAATATAAATTCAGAAATATCTTCAGACTTATTAATAAGTGAAGGTTTTTTGTCTCCTTGTTTTTTTCTTAATAAATCTGCTTTTTCAAAAGCTTTTAAAATGATGTTTTTATGCATTGGTTAGTAATGTATTATATTTTAAAAGTAAGTAATTTTTAGGGAATTATTAGGAAAAAAACAACCTAAAAAATTCCCGTAAGCTTCCATTGTATTTCCTAAAATAGCAGATAAATACGGTTTCATTTGTATTAGAAATAAATAAATCCATAACTAAAATTGGACATTATTTATTTTAAAATAAGAGGAACTTAATAGTGTTATGAAATACCTGGAAAGTCATTTTATTTCTCTAATAAGTTCTCTCGACTTTCCATAAGAGAGACGTCTCTTCATTTAAGCTGTTTAGCTAATAATTTTTAATACCCGAAAATTTCGGGCAGTCAATCTATTGTCAAATTTTAAGCATTATAAAAATGAAAAAATTAAATATATTATTATTTACATTATTAATACATGTTGTGTTTTTTTCCTGTACGCCTCAAGCAAGTATAACAGAAGAGTCTAATAATCAGTCGTCAGAACAAGATTGTTGCGGCGATGATAGTCCTATTCCGCCACCACCACCTACAGACGATTAATTTTAATTTGTAACTAAAAATAAGTTGTTATTTTTGAGGAATGAAAGTAAATAAAACTTCATTCCTTTTTTTTTGGTTTGTTTCTATTAATGTTTACTGTGTTTTAAACCATAATTTACTATCGCAAACTAATAATGATAGTACGTTATTTTATTATAAAACGATTACTGAATTAAAAGATGTAAATTATATAGGAAAATCTTTTGAGTTTTTTAAAAAGAAGGCCGATTATTCTTTATCTATACAAGATTCAATTAAATCGGCATATTATTTAGAACTTATAGCTTTGGGGCAGTTTAAAATGGGGTTTCCTTATGAGAGTGAAGCTACAAGTATTAATGCTTTACAGTTACTAGATAAGGTTTTAGATAAAACAAAAACAAGCACAGCTAAGCAAAGGTTATCTAACCATTTGGGTATGGTGTATAGAAGGCTAGAAGATTATAATAATGCAATAAGATATTACAATCAAGCTTTAGCATTAAATAACAATTTTAAAGACAAGCTAGCTATAATTACAAATATAGCAAATACCTATGCAGACCAAGAACTATATAGCGATGCCGTAAATGTATTATTAAAATACTATGATAAATCATCTCAGTTAAATAATTCAGAAATCAAAGCAACTTATTTAGATAATTTTGGGTATTTCAACTCAAAATTAAAAAATAATTTAGCCTTATTAAATATGGAAAAAGCTTTAAGTTTAAGATTAAAGCTACAAGATTTAACAGGCTTGTTTTCTAGTTACAGGCATTTAGCTATGTATTACTTAGAGAAACCAAATACAAGTAAAGCGCAATATTATATTAATAAATTACTAGAAGTGTCTAGTAAAATACAGTCGCCAACTTACCAACTAGAAGCTATAGAGTTAAGTTTAAAACTTGAGGGTAATTCTAGTATAAAAAAATACATAACACTTAACAAACACTTAGCAAGTAAAAAACAATTAAGAGAAAATAAGTTTGGTGCAGTTAAATACGATGTTGCTAAAAAAGAAGCATTATTAAAAGTAAACGAGCAAGAATTATTATATAGCCAGCTAGAAAACGAAAAACAAAAAAGCTTTAAAATATTTTATTTAAGTCTTGCTATTATAGTATTTATTCTTGCAGTATTTGTATACTTTTTATTGCGGGCACAACACAGAAAAAATAAAATTAAAGAGGTGTATATTACCGAAAAAAGAATTAGCAAAAAAATACACGACGAAGTAGCTAATGATGTTTATCAAATAATGACTAAACTTCAATATAATAAAACCCATAAAAAAGAACAACTACTTGACGATTTAGAGATTGTTTATAATAAAACTAGAGACATATCAAAAGAAAGCGGAACCATAGATTTAGTAACAGACTATAAAATTGTATTAAACGATTTACTTTTAAACTATAAAACCAATAATTTAACCATTATTACTAAAGGATTGAAAGATGTTAATTGGCAAAACATTTCAAAATTAAAACGTACCACCATATATAGAGTATTACAAGAGGTTATGACAAATATGAAAAAGCATAGCCAAGCCAATTTGGTGTCCATAATTTTTAAACAAAATGGTAAGGTTTTAGAAATAAGTTATATAGACAATGGAGTTGGAGCCAATTTAAAGAGCTTAAGTGGACTTAAAAATGTGGAATCCCGTATTCATGCTTTAAAAGGAACAGTTATTTTTGATTCTAAAATAGGAGAAGGTTTTAAAATTAAAGTACAAATATAATGATGTTTAAAAAAGTTTTAATTGCAGACGATTTAGGTAGTATTAATCAAGGTGTGTCTTCAATACTAAATAGTTTAGACATTTTAAATATAGAAAAAGTACAATATTGCGATGATGCTTATTTAAAAGTAAAAAGAGCAATTCTAGATAAAGCACCATTCGATTTATTAATTACCGATTTATCGTTTCAAGCAGATCACAGAGAACAAACATTACATTCTGGAATAGATTTAATAACAGTTTTAAAAAAAGAGCACCCAGAACTAAAAATAATTGTGTATTCTGTAGATGATAGACTCCAACTAATTCGTGGGTTAATAAAGTTAAATATTAACGCATTTGTATGTAAAGGTCGTAAAGGTTTAAACGAATTAACAGAAGCAATAAAAGCGGTTTATTCTGGTAATACATATTTTTCATCAAAAATAGCTCAGGCTTTTAATAGCAAAACAGATTTAGAGATTAATAGTTACGATATTAAGTTGCTTCAATATGTATCAAAAGGATTATCTCAAGAAGAAATAAGCATAATTTTTAAAAATAAAGGTATATCGCCTAGTAGTTTAAGTTCTATTGAAAAAAGATTAAATAAATTAAAAATTCAATTAAACTCTAAAAATACAATACACTTAATTTCTACATCAAAAGATTTAGGATTAATATAAAAAAAAGCGTTTTCAGGAAAACCGTAAAACATCACACTTAAATCGTATTATATTTGATTACTATTAATAATTTTTCTTAGGGAGAAAATGTATTATAACTTGATAATACTATTAATAAAGTTTTTTAGTAATTGTATTATCGCAAATTAGTTAAGCGCTTACGGTAACCCGTAAGCGTTTTTGTTTTCGTCCATATACATTTACATATTATATCAATTAACTTAATTAAATAAACATGAAAAAAACATTACTTTTTTTATTTATTCTAAGCATTTTAATACCTAAACAAACTATGGCGCAAAAAGATGGCGCAGCAGTAGCGGCAGTAGCAGGCGGGCTTTTAGCCATTGGAGCAGGTATTGCCGCGGTAGAGCAAATGAAGGAACGCGCAGAGCTAACAGCTACACAATGGGTATTATCTAACCAACCCAATATGAATAACTTCTCTTTAAAAACCTTAGCTTTTGATGGTAAAAAGCTAAAAGACATGTCGTCGGCATCAGTTATAACGTTTAAAATACAAGAATTTACACCTCAAAGCAATCCAGAGTTAGATGGTAAAAAGCAAGTGTTATTTGGTTTTACAAGTCAAGGCTGGATTAACGAGTATGGTATTAATTTCGATAAAGTAAAATGGTATCTTATTGATGCCCAAGAGTGGATGAATATGATGATAGCTTATGTAAAAGTATCATCGGGCGAGAAAGACGAAACAGCTCTAAACAAAACCTTATTAAAAGGAAAATTAGTAAATAAAGGAGTTAAAGTAAAAAGCAAACTTGTTATCCCTTTTTTTAAATTAAATGGCGATATGTATGTAGTTACCGATTATTCTTCAGAAATGAAATTGCTTTATAACGAAAGATCTTTAGGGATATTTTTAAAAGAAACCAGAGATTTGGTACAAATTGGGAGAGGCGATATTATTGATATTCATGAGTACTTTTTTGATGAAGATTAGTAACTAATAAGTTTAAATAAATAATCTCTTTACGGATTTCCGTAAGGAGATTGTTTATTATGTATTTAGGTTTGAAACATTAAACTAAAAATTCATGTGGCATAGAATTATACAAATATCAGATTGGTTTGGAGAAATGTCAGAACGATATAGACTCATTAAAGATTTTAATAGAGCAGCAAAAATGGCATTTGTTAAAGGTGAAGCCCCAACACTATTAGTCGCTAAAATTACTAGAGGCGAAAGTACATATAGACATGAGTTTTCTAAGTGGATGAGTGGTGGTTTTAGAATAAAAGCACTAACAGGGCATGCCTTAGATAAAAGCGAACTAATAGAAATAGGCCGCGTGGTATTAGGTAATGAAGTTTTAGTAAGAAAAATGATAGCGCTAGGTTGGGATACTCTCGAGGTACATGCCAACACAGGCTATAACGGAGCCAAATGGCCATTAAAGAAGTTTGCTAATATAGGAGGATTTTTAAGTTAAATACTATGATGTTTTTTTTACATAAAATACAAGTTGCTTTGCCTTTCATGGAAAATGAAATGACTAAACAAGCAATAGAAAATAACAATACTTATTTCACATCCTTTTGGTTTTGGGTGGCTCTATTAGAACTTTTAATAATAGGTTTTTTAATTTTTAAATATAAGGGCAAACAAAATAGAATAGACAGCAAAAATTTTTCAAAAGATAAATTTAAAGAAGCACAAGCGGCTAAAATAGATATGGATAACTTAGTAGGAAGCATAAACGGATCTAAAAAAATATATAAGGAGTTAAGTAAAGTATGCCACCCAGATAGATTTGTAAATACCGATAAACAACCTATAGCCGAAACTATTTTTCAAGATATAACAAAGCATAGGCGAGACCTAGAAAAGTTAATAGAATTAAAATACGAAGCCCAAACTAAACTAGGTGTAAAATTTAAAAACTAAAACTATGGACGAAGCATTTGTTGCAATAGCACAAATTGTACTTAGAGTTGTAGGCGTATTAGTATGTGTAAACAAGGCGAAAGCGTTAAATCGTAGTCAAAGTGGTTGGGGCTTTTTTGGTTTTGTAATGCCGGTTATAGCTATTATTTGGATACATTGCCTAAAACCTGTAACGAATTGGGAAAACAATTAAAAAATAAGTCTAGTTATGGTAAACGACTATATTTACTACAATGCAAAACTTATATAGTGTGTTTATAAAAAAAGTTTTGTATTGTCTTTTCCTGTTTTCTTATTTAATTGCAAACGCTCAAAAAGTAAAAAAAGAAAACCATATAATTAGCGGTAAAGTAACAGCCATTACAGATGGCGATACATTTAAACTTCTAACCAAAGATTCAATATTAATTAAGGTTAGGTTAGCTAATATAGATGCGCCAGAGCGTAAACAACCTTTTTCTAAAAAAGCAAAACAATTTGTATCTCAGGCTATTTTTAGAAAGCATATTAATATATACGTATTAAAAAAAGATAGATACGGGCGTTATATAGCCAATGTTATGTATAACGATTCGTTAAACCTTAATTTTCAGTTAGTTAAAAACGGGTTGGCATGGCATTATACTAAGTATTCAACCAACCAAAAATTACAAGACATAGAAAATTTAGCCAAAAAGAAAAAAAAAGGGTTATGGGTAAATTCTAAATCTATTTCGCCTTGGCAATGGAGAGCAAATAAAAAAGAAGCTAACAGATTAAAAAAACTAACAAAAAGTAAGTAAATATAAATGAAATCCTTAAAAATTTTACTTCTATTTTTTAGTTTAGCTATTGCAAACAACGCATGGGCGCAAAAAGTTTACACCACAAAAACAGGCGAAAAATACCATAAAAACAACTGCCGTTATTTAAAATACTCAAAAAAAGCATATACTTTACAAAAAGCAATACAATTGGGGTTTGCAGCATGTTCGGTTTGTAAGCCAACAGAAACTAGCGTAAAGCAATCGGTTAAAAACCAATCTGTATCACCACAAAGTAATAGTTATGCGCCTAAAAAAGCAGTATATGCAAAACAATGCATAGGCAAAACCCAATCAGGAAAACGTTGTAAGCGCAAAACTAAAAATGTAAACCAAAAGTGTTATCTGCATTAAAAATATTATTAGAAATTTTTGTAATCCTAAAACCTTTTAAAATGATTAATTTAGAACGTATGATAAATTATAGAAGGCTTAAAAATATAAGTAAATTATCAGCATTATGCTTAGCGTGTTGTATTTATACAGCGGCAAATAGCCAAGCACTTCATTTGTATGGTGGTAATAATCATAAAGAGTATTTGGGCTGCCTAACCTGTAGTAATTACGATTCTAATTCCATTTGGAACGCCTACGGAACCTACGGAAACAACTATAATTCTAAATCTATTTGGAATGAATATGGTACTTTCGGAAACGAATATAACGCCCAATCACCCTGGAATGAATACGCAAACAATCCGCCTGTGGTGGTCGATAAAAACGGTAATTTTTACGGCTATTTTACTATAAACGAATATAAAAGTAAAAGAGCAGACTTTAAATTGGCACTACTAGTTTATAAATACCACAAACAAATTCGCGAAGATGTTTCTGTATGGTATAGCGAAATTTTTAAATAACGTTTTAATTATCTCTTAAAATAAATGTTATGGTTTGGTAGCTTTTTCTTTGCTCAAAACTTTCAAATTAGCATTTTCATGCTGTAAAATACAATAGCAACTATAAGCTCATCAAAAAAAGCAATAACATGTAATGATGTTGTTAAATGTTTTAATAGCTATAAATTTATTAAGATAAGAATTTTAAGATTTGTTGTTAAGTCTAATTACCATGATACGACAGGACAGAAATAAGTTAGATTTAAAATAAATTTGACATTACAAATCCATATCAAATAATTTAGATTCAATGAGCAAAACAATTGTATTAACTGGAGCAGGTGGTGTAATTTGTAGTGCATTAGCAAAAGCACTAGCAAAAGAGGGGCACAAAATAGCAGTATTAGATTTAAGAAAAGAAGCAGCTGATAAAGTTGCTAATGAAATAAATGAAGCAGGAGGAACGGCAATTGGTTTAGCAGCCAATGTTTTAGAAAAAGAATCCTTAGACTCAGCAAAAGAGGTTATAAATAAGCAATTAGGTAAATGCGATATTTTAGTAAATGGAGCAGGAGGAAATCATCCTTTAGGGACAACAAGTAATTCGTATTTAGAAGCTTTAGATTTAGTAAATAAAACGGATGGATTTAAAACATTTTTTGATTTAGATATTAATGGCATTCAATTTACATTTAATTTAAATTTTATAGGAACTTTATTGCCAACTCAAGTTTTTGCAAAGGATATGGTAAATAGAGAAGGTTGTTCTATTCTAAATATTTCATCTATGAATGCGTTTACACCTTTAACAAAAATTCCAGCTTATAGTGGTGCAAAAGCTGCTGTATCTAATTTTACACAATGGTTGGCAGTGCACTTTTCAAAGGTAGGAATTCGAGTAAATGCATTGGCACCAGGGTTTTTCTTAACCGACCAAAATAGAAGTTTACTAACAGAAGCCGATGGTAGTTTAACACCAAGAGGTAATCAAATTATAGAACAAACCCCAATGGGTAAATTTGGAAAACCAGAAGATTTAGTAGGAACAACATTATGGCTATGTAGCGAAGGTGCATCTTTTGTAACCGGTATTGTTGTGCCAATCGATGGAGGATTTAGTGCATATAGCGGCGTTTAAAAATAATTAATAATTTATGGAGCAAACATGGCGATGGTACGGGCCAAATGATCCCGTATCTTTATCAGATATAAAACAAGCAGGAGCTACAGGAGTTGTTTCTGCATTACATCATATTCCTAACGGAGAAGTTTGGACTATTGATGAAATTCAAAAAAGAAAAAATATTATTGAAAGTGAAGGGTTAACTTGGAGTGTTGTTGAGAGTATACCAGTTCATGAAAATATAAAAACACGTTCAGGTAATTATAAAACCTATATTGAAAGTTATAAGAAGAGTATAGAAAATTTGGCAAAATGCGACATTAATACAATATGTTATAATTTTATGCCAGTTTTAGATTGGACAAGAACCGATTTAAACTATCAAGTTGAAGATGGTTCAAAAGCGTTGCGTTTTGATGTAATTGCATTTGCTGCATTTGAGTTGTTTTTACTAAAACGTCCTGGTGCAAAAAGTAGCTATTCTGAAACACAACAAGAAGCAGCTAAAGTATATATAGATAACCTTTCGGAAATAGATAAAAAACAGTTAGTAAATAATATTATTGCTGGTTTGCCAGGTGCCGAAGAAGGTTACACTTTAGAGCAGTTTCAAACTATTTTAGATACCTACAAAGAAATAGATGCTCAAACTTTAAGAGAAAATTTAGTAGCATTTTTAAAAGAAATTATACCTATAGCGTCTCAGAATAAGGTTTTAATGTGCATTCACCCAGATGATCCACCGTATCCTATTTTAGGTTTACCAAGGGTAGTTAGTACAGAATCTGATTATGCTTATTTATTTGAAAATGTTCCAAATCGTTCTAATGGTATTACCTTTTGTACAGGCTCTTTAGGTGTAAGGGAAGATAATAATTTAGTTCAAATTTTTAAACGTTTTTCTAATCGAGTTCACTTTTTACATTTAAGAAGTACAAAACGTGATGAACAAGGTAATTTCTATGAAGCCAATCATTTAGAAGGTGATGTGGATATGTATAGCATTGTTAAAGTTATTTTAGAAGAAGAAAAAAGACGAAAATTAGAAGGATATACAGATTCTGTAATTCCAGTAAGACCAGATCATGGACACCAAATGCTGGATGATTTGAATAAAAAAACAAACCCTGGCTATTCTGGTATAGGAAGATTACGAGGTCTCGCAGAATTACGAGGCTTAGAATATGGTATAAAACAAAGTGAATAATAAAAAAACAACTAGCATGAGCACACATTATGAAACGCGTTATGCCTCAAGCCCACAAGCAGTAAAAGCTTACGATACGGCACAACTTAGAGAAGAGTTTTTAATAGAAAATTTAATGCAACCCGACCAATTGGTTTTGGTATATACGCATTACGATAGGTATATGGCAGGTTCAGCAGTACCACTATCACCAATAAAATTAGAGACTATCGATCCTTTAAAATCTAGTTATTTTTTAGAGCGCAGAGAGTTAGGAATAATAAATGTAGGAGGCGATGGAACGGTTGAAGTAGATGGCGAAATTTACGCCCTAACATTAAAAGATGCATTATATATTGGTAGCGGTGTAAAAGACGTTGTTTTTAAAAGTAATGATAAAAATAATCCGGCAAAATTTTATTTAAATTCAGCCCCAGCACACCAAACATTTCCAACAAAAAAAGTAAGCAAATCCGAGGCAAATAAATTAGAATTAGGTTCTTTAGAAACGGCAAACCATCGCACGGTTAATCAAATGATAATAGGCGGTATTGTAGAGACATGCCAGCTTCAAATGGGGATGACAGAGTTAAAAACCGGTAGTGTATGGAATACAATGCCAGCACATGTACACGACCGTAGAATGGAAATATATTATTATTTAGACATTCCTCAAGACCAAGCCGTATGTCATTTTATGGGTCAACCGCAAGAAACCCGTCATATTTGGATGCAAAACCATCAGGCGGTAATATCACCACCGTGGTCAATTCATTCAGGCTCAGGAACATCAAATTATACCTTTATTTGGGGTATGGCAGGCGAGAATTTAGATTATGGCGATATGGATGTCGCAAAAATAACAGACTTACGATAGTTTATGAGCATATCATTATTCAACATAAAAGGAAAAGTAGCTTTAGTAACTGGAAGCACACATGGATTAGGAATGTCTATGGCCAGAGGTTTGGGGCTAGCAGGCGCGACCATAATTGTTAATGGTAATTCTTCACAAGAAAAAATAGATACAGCTGTAACCGCCTATAAAAAAGAAGGTATAAATGCCGTTGGCTATAAGTTTAATGTAGCCAAAGAAGAAGAAGTTATTTCTGCAATTACCAAAATAGAAAAAGAAGTAGGCCCGATAGATATTCTTATAAATAATGCCGGTATAATAAAACGTACACCTTTAATAGATATGGATGTTACCGATTTTAAACAAGTTATAGACATCGATTTGGTAAGTCCGTTTATTGTATCAAAACATGTTGTAAAAGGCATGATTTCAAGGCAAGAAGGTAAGGTAATAAACATATGCTCAATGATGAGCGAGTTAGGTCGAAATAGCGTAGGTGCTTATGCAGCAGCCAAAGGCGGTTTAAAAATGTTAACCCAAAATATGGCAACCGAATGGGCGAAGCATAATATACAAGTAAATGGCATAGGACCAGGGTATTTTGCAACCTCCCAAACGGCTCCAATTCGTGTAGAAGGTCATCCGTTTAACGATTTTATAATTAATAGAACCCCTGCTGCAAAATGGGGTAATCCAGACGACTTGGCAGGGGCGGCTATATTTTTATCATCAAAGGCTAGCGATTTTGTAAACGGGCATATTTTATATGTTGATGGCGGAATTCTAGCAACCATAGGTAAACCAATAAACGAAAGCTAACATGAAAAAAGTAGTTTTATTTATCGTATTAGTAAGTGGTTTTTTTATACAAAGTTGCCAACAAAATAAAAGGGAACATATTATAACCATTAAAAATACTCTCAATTTACCGAGAAATTTCGAAACTGTAGAAATTATTAAATCAGATTTAAAATTAGAGGATGGTAAGATTTTTGAAAATTTAAGCGTGCAAGATGTTGAAACTAAAACTGTATTAGTTTCGCAATTTGTTGATAAAGATCAAGATGGCTTTGTAGATGTGTTATTGTTTCAACCAGAAATCGGTGCAAATTCAGAAAAACAGTTCCAGTTGGTTGAAATTGAAGCTAACAAAAAACCAGAAGTAACAGAATACTGTTATTCTAGATTTGTTCCTGAAAGAACCGACGATTATGCATGGGAGAATAATAAAGTGGGGTTTAGAACTTTTGGTCCTACAGCTCAAAAAATGATTGAAAACGGAGTTAAAGGCGGTACATTATCTAGCGGTATAGATGCATGGCTAAAAAAAGTTGATTATCCTATTATAAATAAATGGTATAAGGAAGACCAAAAGCAGAAAGGTGCTTATCATAAAGATAAAGGAGAAGGTTTAGATAACTTTCATGTTGGAGTTAGTAGAGGTGTTGGTGGTATTGCTGTAAAAGTAGATTCTACGTATTATATTTCCAGAAATTTCACAAAATGGAAAACCATTACCACAGGGCCAATAAGAACAAGTTTTGTTTTGGAGTATGCCAATTGGGATGTTAATGGGCAAACCATTTCAGAAACTAAGCATATTTCTTTAGATTATGGTAGTAATTTAACACGGTTTGAAATTGAAATTTCGGGTACAGATGCCATTCATGTGGGGTTAACATTACATGAAAAAGATGGTGTTGATACACAAAATAAAGAAATAGGATTTATTTCATATTGGCAACCACATGATAATTCAGAACTAGGTACGGCCATTGTGGTTCCAAATGATAATATGTTATCTAGCGAATTGTTCAACTCAACTTTAAAAGACTGGAGCAATTTATATGCTAAGGTAAAAGTAAATAACGGAAAAGCGATATATTACTCTGGTTTTGGATGGAAAGAAGCTAAAGACTTTACATCAAAAGATAAGTGGGAGCAATATTTAGAAGAATTCGCACTAAAAATAAATAACCCTTTAGAGGTTAGTTTGAATTAGAATAAATAAATGAAAACAACAAGTTTTATAACCGATAACTTTCTTTTACAATCTGAAATAGCCGAAACTTTATACCATAAGTACGCTAAAGATTTACCAATAATTGATTACCACAACCATTTATCTGCAAAAAAAATAGCAGAAAACGAACCTGTTAAAAATATTACCGAAGCATGGTTAAAAGAAGACCATTATAAATGGCGAGGTATGCGAGCAAACGGCATAGAAGAGATTTTCATAACAGGAACAATTACTTCGCATAAAGAGAGGTTTTTAAAGTGGGCAGAAACTGTACCATATACTCTAAGGAATCCGTTATTTCATTGGACACACTTAGAGTTAAAGCGTTATTTTAATATAGATGAGATATTACAACCATCAACTGCTGAGGCTATTTATTATAAAGCAAATGCCGTTTTAGAGAAAAAAACACCAGCACAACTGCTAAAAGATATGAAGGTTGAAGTAGTATGTACTACAGACGATCCTACCGATGATTTAAAATATCACAAGCAAATAGCAGAAAAAGGTAGCTTTTACACCAAAGTATTACCAACATTTAGAGCTGATGAATTGTTTTTTATCAATAAAGAAAAGTTTTTAAATTACATTCAAAAATTAGCAACAAGCGTTAATTTTGAAATCGCAACACTTGATGATTTTTTAAAAGCGATAGACAAGCGCATTAACTTCTTTAACGAACAAGGTTGTAGATTGTCAGATTTTGGTGTTGGAGAAGCTTTAAGTATTGTAAATTTTACCAACAATGAAATAGCACAAATTTTTGAAAAAAAACTTAAAAGAACTAAGCTTACACAAGTCGAGGTTAATAAATATAGATCTTTTATGTTTATTTATCTTGGAAAAAAATATCACGAATACAATTGGGTACAACAGTACCATTTAGGACCAATTCGAAATAATAATTCGCTATTATTACAACAAGTTGGTTTAGATGCCGGTGTTGATTCTATAGGCGACTTTCCTATGGCAGAATTTATGTCTAAATTGTTTAATAAGTTAAATTCAACAAATCAATTAGCAAAAACTATAACTTATAATTTAAATCCTTCACAAAATGAAGTATTCGCCACTATGATGGGCAATTTTCAAAACTCAGATGCACCAGGAAAAATGCAATGGGGTTCTGGTTGGTGGTTTTTAGATCAGAAAGACGGTATGGAAAAGCAACTTAATACGTTGTCCAATATGGGCTTGTTAAGTCGTTTTGTAGGGATGCTTACAGATAGTAGAAGTTTTTTGTCGTTTCCAAGGCATGAGTATTTTAGACGTATTTTGTGTAACTTATTGGCCGAAGACGTTAATCAGGGCTTAGTGCCAAACGATATTGAATTTTTAGGAAAGATGGTTCAGGATATTTGCTATAATAATGCTGTAAACTATTTTAAGTTTAATTAAATAAAAATGTTCAATGCAATATAAATTCATTTTCTTAGTAGTTCTTCTAATAAGTATTACATCTTGTAAGAAAGATGATAATGTAAAGATGCTATATTTGGGGCATACCTTACCTCAAGCGCATCCTGTACATAAAGGAATACTAGAGTTTCAGAAAGCATTGGAGAAAAAATCTAACGGAACTTTAAAAGTTAAAATTTTTCCTGATGCACAATTAGGTTCAGAACGAGAGGTTTTAGAGCTATTGCAAATAGGTTCTGTAGCTGCTACTAAAGTAAGTGCAGCAACCTTATCTAATTTTGTTTCAGAGTATCATCTTTTAGGAATTCCCTATTTATTTAGAGACAAACAACATCAATTTGAAGTTTTAGAAGGTAAAATTGGGAAGTCAATTTTAGAAAAAGGTAGCAAATTTTGGTTAAGAGGTTTATGCTATTATGATGCTGGAAGTAGAAGTTTTTATACCAGTAACAAAGCCATAAGAACACCAGAAGATTTAAAAGGGCTAAAAATACGCGTAATGAATAATCAAATGGCAATAAATATGGTTAATTCTATGGGAGGATCTGCTACACCATTAGCCTATGGAGAGTTATATACAGCCATTCAGCAAGGTGTTGTTGATGGTGCTGAAAATAACCCACCATCATTTGTATCATCAAATCATTACGAAATAAGTAAATACTACACTTTAGATCAGCACTCATCTGTTCCAGATGTACTTTTAATAGGAACCAAGTTTTGGAATAAATTATCTGAAGAAGAAAAAATATGGATACAAGAAGCAGCTGATGAATCTGCTCAAGCTCAAAAGAAATTTTGGAGCGATTCTGTTGATGAATCTATGAAAATAGCTAAAGCAGCTGGCGTAGAAATTATTATACCAGAGAAAGCATTATTTGCAAAAAAATCAAAATCTGTTTTAGAAGCGTTTGTTAAAGAGTACCCAGAAATGGCACCAATTGTAAATCAAATTAAAAATAATTAATTATATGAATAAATCTGAATTTATTTTTAATAAAGTATGTCAAGTTCTTGAGGTTTTAATGATTATAATATTTGCGCTTTTAGTATTGGATGTGTTATTTCAAGTATTTTCAAGGTACCTTTTAGGAACCTCTTTTACTTGGACGGAAGAGTTTGCTCGGTTTGCATTAATATGGATGACTATTTTGGGAGCTGCTTATCTAAACGGTAGGCAAGAGCATTTATCAATGGATTTTTTGTATCAAAAATTCTCAGAGAAGAACAGAAGAAAAGTATCCATTCTCATTGAAGTATTAATATTTTTATTCGCTCTAATAGTCATGGTTATAGGAGGATTAAATTTAGTTTATATCACATTGCATTTAGAACAACTCTCAGGAACATTACGAATTCCTTTAGGATATGTTTATGCCATTATGCCTTTTAGTGGTTTTTTGATTATGTGTTTTTCAATGTATCATATGTCTAATAGTATTAAAAATAAAAATAAATTATGAGCATAGAAGTTATAAGTATTATCGTTTTATTTATAAGTTTTTTTGGATTACTGTTGCTTAAAGTTCCAGTAGCTTATAGTATAGGAATAGCAACCACATTAAGTTTATTGTTAAATATTGATAGACTCCCTGGGTTAACAACCATTGCACAGAGAATGACAACAGGAATTGATAGTTTTGCTCTATTAGCAATTCCGTTTTTTATTCTAGCCGGCGATATTATGAAACGAGGTGGTATTGCTAACCGACTTATTAATTTTGCTAAATCCTTAGTGTCAAGTCTTCCAGGAGGATTGGCTTATGTAAATATTTTAGCCTCCATGTTATTTGGTGCTATTTCGGGTTCTGCTCTTGCAGCAGCTTCAGCCATTGGAAGTATCATGACAGATAGAATGGAAGACGAAGGCTATCCAAGAACCTTAAGCGCATCAGTAAATATAACAGCTTCAACAACAGGATTATTAATTCCTCCAAGTAACATTTTAATTGTATATGCCCTCGCAAGTGGAGGAACAGCTTCTGTAGCAGCCTTATTTATTGCAGGATATTTTCCAGGAATATTATTAGGTTTTGCTATTATGGGCTACGTGGCTTTTATAGCTATAAGTAAAAATTATACTAAAGGAAAGCGAGCTACATTTATTGAAATTTGGACTTTTTTTAGAAAAGCCTTTTTCAGTTTGCTTTTATTAGTTATTGTAGTTGGAGGCATCGTAGCAGGGATTTTTACAGCAACAGAAGCATCGGTTATTGCAGTTTTATATGCCGCCATATTATCTTTAGCGTATGGAGATATGAAATTAAAAGACTTTTCGGGTGTCTTATTATCAAGCGCTAAAACCACCGCTGTTGTTATGTTTTTAATTTGTACTTCTATGGCTATGTCGTGGCTGTTTTCGTTTGAAAGCATTCCGGAAATGATAAGTACTTTTTTATTAGAATCGTTAAATAACAAGTTTGCCATTTTTTTAGCCATTAATATTATTTTATTGGTTATTGGTACTTTTATGGACATGACACCAGCAGTATTAATTTTTACTCCAATATTTCTTCCAGTTGTAACCACTTTAGGTATGGACCCTGTACACTTCGGAATTGTAATTGTGTTAAATTTGTGTATAGGCATTTGTACACCTCCAGTAGGAACATTGCTTTTTGTAGGAAGTGGCGTTGCAAAAGTATCGGTCACACAAGTTATAAAACCTTTACTTCCTTTCTTAGCTATTATGGTAATTGTATTAATGTTGATAAGTTTTATACCAGAAATATCAATGTTTTTACCAAGGCTATTTGGCTTGTAAATTTAATTTACAAGATAAATTATTAAGCGGTTTGATTAATAAGTGTTGCCATATAAGGTAGGAATGCTATCTAAAACAAATATAGTAAAGTAAATATATGAGTATTACTCCTTTAATTTACTTAATTAATAAAAGTATATATTTAAAAATATTTTAAGCTAATTATAAAATATTTGCATTTAAGATTACTCTCCTTTTTTTTTGTTGTTTAAAATAGTTCTATTTTAAGAGATGTCTTTATTGTTAAATAATGTTAAAAAAAATATAAATTTAACAGGATAGGGCAGGATGCATAAAACCCACTTTGTTTGTAAAATTGTTAGGTGTTATAGTGTTAGGTTATGTAATTGTATTTATAACCTGTTCATTATGATAAATTAAACTATAATATGATAAAACTAAAACTCAAAATGAAACAAAAATTAAAAAGACATTGTCCTGTTTCTGGTATTGTATTAATGTTTGTTCTGGTTTTTTCCAGTTTCACAACCATTAATTTGCAAGCTCAAGAAAAAATATCAGGAAAGGTCTATGATGAGAATGGTGTGCCATTGCCTGGTGTAAATGTTCTAGAAAAGGGCACAAAAAATGGAGCGGTAACAGATTTTGACGGAGATTATACCATTCGAGCAGGAGCAAAAAGTACGCTTGTTTTTTCTTACTTAGGTTTTGAAACTCAAGAAATTCTTGTTAATGGTCGTAGTCAAGTACAAGTAACGTTATTGGAGAGTAGTGAGTCATTAGATGAAGTAGTTATTGTTGGTTACGGAACACAGAAGAAAGAAAGCGTAGTTGCTGCTATTGTTCAAGTAAAGGGAGAAGATTTAATGGATCGAGCTGCTGGTATTTCAAATGTAGAGGAAGCCTTACAAGGAAACCTGCCAGGAGTTACAACAATACAAGGTAGTGGTATACCAGGTGAATCTGATATGCAAATTTTTATTCGTGGTCAAAGTTCATGGAACGGAACAGGAGGTCCACTTGTTCTTGTTGATGGTGTTAAGAGATCTATGACAGATATCGATATGAACGATATAGAGAATCTTTCTGTACTTAAAGATGCTTCTGCTACGGCAGTTTTTGGTGTAGAAGGAGCAAATGGTGTTATATTAATTACAACAAAACGAGGACAAACAGGAAAAGCTCAATTATCGTTAGCGGTTAATACAACCATTAAAATGGTTTCTAAGTTACCACAAAAATTAGATTCGTATGAAGCTAGAATGCAAGCTAATAGTTCTATTTTAAGAGAGCTATCTCTTGAGCCCACATCTTGGGGAGATTATACGCCAATGGCTATTCTTGATAAGTACAGAAATCCTGCTACATTAGAAGAAAGTTTTATTTATCCTAATGTAAACTGGGAAGACGAAATTCTTAAAGATTATGCGCAAGATTACAGAATAAATTTATCGGTTCGTGGAGGTAGTAAAACAGCTAAGTATTTTGGAAGTTTAGCTTATCAAACAGTAGATGATATTTTTGACGGAGGTAAATACGATAATGGAAAAGGCTACTTAGGTGAATATAAATATGAAAGATTTAATTACCGTAGTAATATTGATTTTAATATTACAAATACTACAGAATTATCTGTTAATCTTTCTGGTTATGTAGGTATTAGAGAAAGCCCTAGTAATTTAAATACAGTAGTAAACGGAATTTATGAAATAGCACCAGATTTATATACGCCTGTCTATCCAGATGGATTATATGGTCAATATATAGATGATGGTTTTGGAATAACCAATCCCGTTGTGAGTTTAACCAATACAGGTTATGATACCTATACCAATTTCCAAGTAAACACAGATTTTATATTGAAACAAAAGCTGGATTTTATAACAGAAGGCTTATCATTTCAAGGACGTTTTTCTCTAGATAATAACATGACGAGTTTGCAGGAATTAAATGATAATGGAGCAGACGATACAGAGAATTTAGTATACAGAATTTACAATGGAGACCAAGAGACTTTTCTGTCTCCAAATGGTGTGAATGATTTTGATTTTGCAGTGTTTCCATGGACGGTTGGCCCATCTGAAATAATTGATGGTAATGAAGGGAAAGCAAACCAACGAAGAACACGTAGGATGGTATATGATTTTTCATTAAATTATAGTAGAACATTTGCAGATAAGCATAATCTTTCTGCACTAGCTTTAGTAAGAAGGCAAGAATATGCAAGAGGTAGTGTATTCCCTACATTTCGTGAAGATTGGGTTGGAAGAGTTACTTATGATTACGATAACAGATACTTTCTAGATGTAAATGGAGCCTATAATGGGTCTGAAAAATTTGGGCCAGGGTTCCGCTTTGAACTCTTTCCTTCTTTTGCAGCAGGTTGGACAGTATCCAACGAGTCATTTATGAGTAAAGCAAAAGAAAATTGGTTAGACAAGCTTAAATTTAGAGGGTCTTATGGACTTGTAGGTGATGATAATTTTAGCGGAAGATGGAGATATATTACCCAATGGGAAAATGGAGGAAGCGCGTGGTTAGTGCCAAGTGTATATGACGGTACTGGAGATAGATCTCCTTACATTTTCTATACAGAAGATAGTGTTGGTAACCCTAACCTTCAATGGGAAACCGCAACTAAGTATAACATTGGAGTGGAATTAGGGTTGTTTAACAATTTAATTACTGCAGAGCTTGATTATTTTGCAGAAAACCGTGATGATATTTTAATTGCTGGTACTTCGCGTAGTGTGCCAGACTGGTTTGGAATAGCACCACCTGATTTTAATTTTGGAAAGGTAGAAGTAAGAGGTTATGAAATTGTATTAGGTGCTAACTATACATTTGGTAGTGGTCTAAATTTATTTGGAGATTTTAACTTTACACAAGCAATAGATGAAGTTATAGAAAGAGACGACCCTGCACTTAGGCCATTTTATCAAAAGCAAGCTGGTTACCCAATAGGTCAATCAAGATCAGCCATTCCTGGAGGAATATTAACGAGCTGGGATGATGTTTATATGTCAACACCTCAAATAACAAATCAAAATCAAACCCGAGTAGGTTATTATGATGTAATAGATTTTGATGGTGATGGTGTTTATGATAGTGCCTTTGATAATGCGCCTTTTGGCTATCCATCGCGTCCACAAAGAAACTGGTCTGCTACATTAGGAGCTCGCTATAAAGGTTGGAGTCTTTCAGCACAGTTATATGGAACTCAAAATGGTCAAAGAAGCTTTGGAAATAGAACGTTCAATAACCAAACAAATTTAATCTTTACTCAAGATTTAGATTATTGGACTGTAGATACACCTAACAATACAGATACACAGCCAGCTTGGAGAGCTCAAGGTGCTACAAACCCAAGAGATAATTGGTATGATACGTCTTTAACAAGACTAAAAACAGTTTCATTGTCTTATGATATTCCTAAAAAAACCTGCGAAAAACTAGGTGTTAAATCGTTAAGAGTTTTCGCAAATGGAAATAACTTAATTCTATGGACAGATTTACCAGACGATAGAGAATTTAATGGTAATGTTACAGCAGATTCTAATTTCAGGGGAGATTACCCAACCTTGAAAAGGTTTAACTTCGGTTTTAATATGAATTTTTAAAAAAGAAAATGTGATGAAAAATTATAAAATAAAACTATTAATTATAGTGGGACTTGCGTTATCCTTTTCGTGCGAGGATTACTTGGATAAAGCCCCAGAGTCAAACCTAGAACAACAAGATGTGTTTGCAACGTTTGATAATGCGCAAGGGTTTGTAGAAGAAATGTATGCCCTAGTTGTAGATTATGGAACAGGAGCTCACACCTTTCAAGACTATATATACGGTGATGACGCACATGGTAATAGAACATGGAAAGGAAGTTATGAAATTGATAATGGAAATTTGCAAGGGTTAAACAGAAGTAATTATAGTTATTTAACCAGTTGGCAGAATTCTGATTATGGTAATAACAACGCGAGTACAACACGTGATTTACATGCTAGACGCCCAGGTTTATGGGACGGAAGTTTAAGAGGCATCCGTAACGCAAATATGGTACTGGAAAATGAAGATTTAATGATTAACTTAACTCAGGAGGAAAAAGATGTAATTTTAGGACAAGCTTATTTTTTTAGAGCATTTTTCCATAACGAGATTATGAAATTCTGGGGACGTTTCCCATATATAAAGGAAGTGGCAGTAGGAGATTTTACACCACAACGACCAGAAACTTACCGAGAATGTGCCTTAGAAGCTAATGAAGATTATTTAAAGGCTATTGAACTATTACCTATAGATTGGGATACTAAATCTTATGGTCAAAAAACATTAGGCGAAAATATGGGAAGAATTACCAAAGGAGCAGCTTATGCTTTTCAAGGTAAAAACCTACTTTTTGCTGCTAGCCCGTTAATGCACGGAAACAATGTAAGTATAAATACTTATCAATATGATACCGAATTAGCTGAAATGGCTGCCGATGCTTTTGCAGGAATTCTTAAATTGGATGACCAAGGACGTTATGATTTAGAAACTTGGGAAAATTACGATGCTGTATTTTGGAAAACCCCTACACCTACAATGTGGCCTGGTAGTACCGAATTTGTTTTTGCTGCTACAGGTGGTAATAAAATACAATTAGAAAGATTTATGACTGCTGGAGTAGATAGAGATATTCATGGTAGATCAGGATCTGAAATTGTAAGTCCTACTCATAATTTCATACATAACAATTTTGGAATGGCTAATGGACTTTCAATAGAAGATGATTTAAGTGGGCAATACGGAGCAACATTATATGATGCTACAAAACCTTTTGAAAATCGTGATCCACGTTTCTATAGATGGATTGTTGTAGATGGGGATGTACTAGGAACTAAAGCGTCAATACCTGCAAGACATAGACAAGCTCAACTTTTTACAGGAGGAGAACATCGTAGTAGTGGTAGTGATAATCAACCATCAACTACAGGGTATTTTCATAAGAAATTTTATCCTATAGGAGAGGATGGAGAGTTTCATAGTAAATGGAATAGAATAATAGATCAATACGTTGGAATGCGATTACACATGAGACTTACCGATGTATATTTAATGTACGCCGAGGCATTACATGCAGCAAGAGGAGCAACTGCAATGCCTAGTTCTTATCCGTTATCAGCAGAAGGAGCTATCAATATATTAAGAAATAGAGCAGGTTTACCTAATGTACACCCATCAATCGTATCAGATAACAATAAATTCATGGACGAATTAAGGCGAGAAAGAAGTGTAGAGCTAAGTTATGAAGCCCACAGATGGGTAGATATTCGTCGTTGGGGAGTAGCTCACGAAGAAAAGTATAGAAAGAAAACATCTTTTGAGTTTCCACAAGATCGATCATCTTTTACAGAAAATACTCTGCTTACAAGAGTTTGCGAGTTTCCAAAACATTATTGGATACCATTTGATGCTAAACAAACTCAAATTTACGAAGGATTTCCACAAAATCCAGGATGGTAATTTTTATACTAATTCGTTTTAATAAATATTAAAGAAAAAAAAATGAAGATAAATAAAATATATAGGGTGTTTACTCTAATGTGCTTTGCCTTGTTTTGCTTTTGTAGTAATGCAATAGCACAAACAACTGGTACACAAATATCGGCTACTGTAGTTGATGAACAGGGCAACCCTCTAAGTCATGTTAATATTTTTGGTCCTAATGGTGTTCAAACATTAACAGATGTTAATGGGAAGTTTCAAATTGTTTTAGAAACCGATGAGGCTGTAGTAGTGCAAAAAAATGGATATGAATCAAAACTTATTAATGTTTTCGATTTGGAAAATGGCGTCTCTTTAATAAAGTCGGATTACTTAGCATCAGAAGACGACGAAATAAAGATGGGAGTTGCCACTAAAGATCGACGTGATATTATTGGTGCAGTATCATCAATTAATACTAAAGACCGATTAACTTATGATAATACACAATGGGTAAGAGATTATATTAACGGGCTTGCGTTAGGCGTAAGAGGTTCTTCTGACGTAAGAGGCTTAGGTAACGCTGTGTTTGTTATTGATGGAGTAATAGGACGTGATCCAAATATTTTAAACATGGAGGAGGTAGAACAGATAACTGTTCTAAAAGATGCAAATTCTGTGGCTTTATATGGTAGTCAAGGTAGAAATGGTGTTATTATTGTTAACACTAAACGAGGTAAAATAAATAGAAAAGAGATAAATGTGAACGTACGTTCTGGAATTAGAATGCCTATTGCTTTACCTAACTATTTGAGTTCTGCAGCATACATGCAACTTTTTAACGAAGGTAGAAATAATGATGGTCTTGATAATTTTTATGATCCAGCACTTATTCAAGAATTTAGAACAAGTACAAATAAATACAAGTACCCAGATGTTGATTTTTATTCGAATGAATATTTGCAATCATTTGTAAACTCTACAAGTATTATCTCTGAGTTTTCTGGAGGTAATGATAAATCTCAGTATTATGTTAATGCGGGATGGAATCGTAACGAATCCTGGGTTAAAACCAATCCAGATGCCAATGCGGGTAATAATCGTTTTAATGTTAGAGGTAATATAGATTTTAGAGTAAATGATTGGATTACTAGTAGTCTAGATGGTATTGCAATAATTAGCACAAACAGGAGTTCTTTTTCTAATTTATTAAGCGCAGGAGCAACTTTTAAGCCTAATGCTTATGCACCATTATTACCTGCGAATTTGGTAGACACAACCGGAAATCCTGAACTAGCAGGTTTATTAGAAGCTGCAGGAATTTATAACGGTATGTTACTAGGAGGAACACAACAGTTTCAAACCAATACTCCAATTGCAAGCACTATAGCTGGTGGCTATCAAAACAATGTATTTCGTTCTACACAGTTTAATAACTCAATTAATTTTGATTTATCAAGAATTACAGAAGGATTATCTGCAAAAACATATTTAAGTTTTGATTTTTATGATTCTTATAAGTTATCCATTGAAAATGATTTCACGGTATATGAGCCAACTTGGGAGGGCGATAGAATTGTAGATTTAACCCCTTATGGAGATGTAGATTTAAAAGATTTAACCGAGAATGTTAGTACTAATGGTTTTGTATCACGATTTGGACTTTATGGATTAGTTAATTATAAAAAAACAATAGCTAAAGACCACTCAATAAATACAACGTTATTAGGATATTATAACTCTATGAAAACTAACGGAGTGCTTCAATCTGATAAAGATGCACACCTAGGGTTTCAAATGACTTACGATTTTAAGAAAAAAATATTTTTTGATTTTACAGGCGCTTATACTCACTCAATTAAATTACCAGAAGGCAATAGAGGAGGTTTATCACCAACGTTTGGTATAGGATATATTTTAAGCGAAGATTCATTTTTAAAAGAGAGTAATTTTGTAAATTACTTAAAGTTAAAAGTTACAGGAGGAGTTATAAAATCAGATCTAGGTATAGGTGGTTACTATCTGTATGATGAAAACTATTCTGATGGATCTAACTTTAATTGGGCAGATGGACAAAGTCGTAACAGAAGACAACAACTTTCTCAAGGTGCTAACCCTAATTTAGGATTTGAAGAACGTATTGATTTAAATTTAGGTTTTGAAAGTTATTTAATGAATTCACTTTGGTTAGAATTTAATTATTTTAGATCAGAGCTAGATAAGCAATTAACATTCTTAAATGATAAATACCCATCATATTATAACACATTCAGACCATACGATAATTTTGATAAAAATTTGTATACTGGTTTTGAATTAGGAATGAATTACAATAAAACCATTAATGATTTTACAATAGGTATTGGTGCTAATATTTTATACAGTCAAACAGAAGCCGTAAAGAGATCTGAAACAAATGAATTTAACTATCAAAATAGAGTAGGAAGAGAACTTTCTACAATTTTTGGATTGGTTGATGAAGGTTTTTATTCTGAAGACGACTTTAGTATTGATGATGACAACAATTATGTATTAAACGCAGGTTTACCTGTTCCAAATTTTGGTGCAGTACAACCAGGAGATTTAAAATATAAAGATCAAAATGGAGACAATATTATTGATAACGATGATAGAGTTGCTATTGGGCAGTCAAGCAGCCCATGGACTTACGGAGTTAACCTTAACTTAAAGTATAAAGCATTCAACTTATTTATCTTAGGTACAGGTCAAACAGGAGGAGATGCTATAACTTCAAATAGTTATTATCAAGTAAATGGTAACGATAAATACTCTGAGGTTGTTTTAGGACGTTGGACTCCAGAAACAGCTAATACAGCAACATTTCCAAGGTTATCATCACAAACTAATCAAAACAATTTTAGAACATCTACATTTTGGATGTATAATAATAGCTTCTTTAAAATTAATAGAGCTCAGTTAACTTATGAATTTGATGATAAAATATGCAGTAAGTTTGGTATGGACGATTTTAGCTTAAATCTTCAAGGAACTAATCTTTTTGAGATTGCTAAAAACAGAGATATTCGTCAATTAACAATAGGAGGCACACCACAAACTAGAGCCTATACCCTTGGTGTAAGAATGTCATTTTAATGTAAATACAAAATTTAGATAAATAGAATGAAAAATTTAATAAAATATATGTTAGTTATGTTGGTGTTTACCAGCATGATTGCCTGCGATACCTTCGAACCTATCGACGAAAACAGGCTAGATTTCGATTACGTAAGCACAGATCCAGAATCAGCAGAAGGAATATTATTAAATGGATATTCAGGTTTAGTTAATCAATATTCATTTTCTGAAGCAGCAACCGATGATGCAGTAAGCAATCAATTAAGTAATTCATATAAACGTATAGCTCTTGGAGAGTTATCAGCTCAATTTAATCCAGCTTCACGTTGGGGTAGTTTTGAACGTGTATTTTGGGTTAACCGTTTCCTAGAAATTATTGATGCAGGAGAGATAAAATGGAGCAGAGATGAAGAAATCAATGAAATGTTCAATATGCGTATGAAGGGAGAGGCAATTGCACTAAGAGCATTGCACCATTTTTATGCATTACAAGCACATGCAGGAATAGGTGTATCTGGCGATTTACTTGGAGTTCCATACTTTAAAGAATTTATTGATGCAAACGGTAACTTTAATACCCCACGTTTATCATTTGAGGCTACTGTTGAGGCTATAATGGAAGATTTTGATGAAGCCCTTACCTTATTACCAACAGATTACTCAAATAGTGTATCCGATATAGACGATTGGTATGCTGATTTCGATCCTGATAAATATAAAGTAGTTAACGGTACACAATATGATTTAAGAATATCAGGAAGAATAGTAAAAGCATTAAAAGCACGTTTGGCTCTTTTTGCTGCGAGTCCTTCATTTTTAAATGATGGTGGTTATTATACTATAGCAGCAGAAAACGCAAGTAATATTTTAAATACTATTGGAGGTATTTCTGGTTTAGTACCAGAAGGTCTTGAGTTTTATATATCAGACAACGATAAAGATAGTGGAGAAATGGTTTGGCGTGGTTCATTAGGCGGAAGTAACTCTGCCATTGAAGAAAGAATGTTTCCTCCCTCTGTAAATGGTAGAGGAGAAATTAATCCAACAGAGAATTTTGTTGAGGCATTCCCTATGCAAAGCGGTTTACCAGCAACAGAGGCAAACGGTTATGATCCGCAAAACCCGTATGATAATAGAGATCCAAGACTAGAAAAATATGTAGTTCTTAATGGATCTTCATTTAGTGGTTCTACTATTAATACTGGTGTTGGAGGAGGCATTGATAGATTGGATTCTATTCCACAGTTTTCAACTACAACAGGATATTATCTTAAAAAATTACTACGACCTGATGTTAGAATTAACAACGATGGAACAACCGTAGGAAAAAGCCATTACGATGTATACTTTAGATATACAGAATTATTTTTGATATTTGCAGAGGCAGCTAATGAAATTGGAGGCCCAGATCAACTAATTAATGGCATGACAGCTCGTGATGTTATAGCTGCAATTCGTGAACGTGCAGGTATTGCGCAACCAGATGTTTACTTAACATCTATTATAAGCAAAGAGGATATGCGAGCGCTTATTAGAAACGAAAGACGAATAGAACTTAGTTTTGAAGGTCATAGATTTTGGGATCTTAGACGATGGGGAATATCATTAAATGAAACAGCAAAAGGGTACTTTAATGATGGCGATAATTATGTTGAAATACCATCAATTGAAATTAGAAACTATCAACCATTTGCAACTTACATGCCTATTCCAAATTCTGAAACATTAAAGTTTTCAGAACTTGAGCAAAACAATGGTTGGTAAGCTATTCGCAAATTTTTTAAAAGAAAAAATATTAGATATGAAAATAAAAGTAATAATATTAATCGCTATAGCCTTTGGTATAATGGCTTGTGAGAACCAAGAAAATGAATTTGACGACTTTGGCTCAACTTCAGTATATTTCCCATTTCAAACACCAGTTAGAACGTTAATTCAAGGTGAATATGATTTAGGATTTAATGAAAACGATAATAACGGCCGATTTGAAATTGGAGTTATTATGTCTGGTGTTTATAATAATAATAAAAATAGAAGAGTACATTTTGAACTGGCGCCAGAATTGATAGATCCAGATAAATTAGGTGTCGATTCTGTAAATGTAAAAATATTACCAGCATCTTACTATAATATTGAGCAAGAAAGCCCTGTAACAATACCTTCAGGTTCTACTAAGGGGCGTATTCCGGTACAACTTACAGATGCATTTTTTGACGATCCGCAATCATTTGCCGAGTTTGGAGAAGTTCATTATGTAATTCCATTAAGAATTACAGATTACGAAGAGCTAGATACACTTTTAGCAGGTGTTCCTGTTGTAGACAATCCTATCAAGATACGAGAATCAGATTGGAACCCTGCACCTAAAGATTACACACTTTTTGGTATTAAGTTCATGAATAAATATCAAGGTATTTATTTAAGACGTGGTGAAGATAAAGTTGTAGGAACATCAGAAAAAGTAACAATAGCAACAGGAGAAACAGAAACAACTAACATCGATACCACTACAGTTTACAGAGAAGAATTTGTTGTGCATGATGAATTAACTCCAATATCAACTGCAGGGAAAAATAAAGCAATAAGTACCAATCTTGTAAGAAGAGGAAGCATTGCTAGTAATAGCACAGTTTCTTTAGAGCTAACATTCGATAGCAATGAAGAAATTACAATTGTTAACGCAGATGAAGATAGCGATTTTAATATAACAGGAACAGGTAGATTTTTAGAAGATGGAGATGAATGGGGAGGAGAAAAACGTAACGTAATATATTTAGAATACGAGTATCAAGATGTTGAAGTTGTAGAAGAAATGAGATTTGGTACTGTAATCTCAAGAACAACAGTTGATTTGATGCATACAGTTAAGGATACTTTAGTAATAAGAGACCGTGACGTAAAATTTGAAGAGTTTATTGTCGAATTAAAAGAAGAGTAATATTTTTTTATTTTAATAAAAACTATCATTAGAAAATAGCGAGGATTTTTCCTCGCTATTTTTTTTAATTAAAATTTATTCGAAAGCGTCTTTTAATTAGGTGTATTAATATCAATATTTATATATAAGTTGTGTTTTAGTTGTTGATTTACAGGATTCTACAGGATGGGGTGTAGGTACTAATGTTGTATTTTTGATAATAATAAGTTTAGTTTAAACATGTTTGAGTTAGTCATTACTCTCTATCATAAATTTTATTTTTATGATAGAGAGTTTTTTTTGTAGTTACTTTTCTGCTTTAATTATACCCTTTCAGGATAGTGCAGGATAAAGTTATTTTATAAATAATGTAACTTTAAAAATTATTACAATCTTTTATTTATTTTTTACTAATGTATTTAGAATAAATGAAAAATTATTTAACAGTTAATTAATATTCAATGCTAAAAACTAAACTCTTATTAGGGCTTGTATTATCAATAGGAAGCCTAAATATATCTCTTGCACAAGAAAAACCAAACATTATTTTCATTCTCACAGACGACCAACGGTTTGATGCTATAGGTTATGCAGGCAACCAGTTTGTTGAGACCCCAGAAATGGATAATTTAGCTAAATCCGGAACTTATTTTAATACAGCAATTGTTACTACACCTATTTGCGCAGCAAGTAGAGCTAGTATTTTAACAGGTATACATGAACGTGCTCATAATTATAATTTCCAAACAGGAAATATTAGAGACGAGTATATGGTTAATTCTTACCCAAGAGTTTTAAAAGATAATGGTTATTATACAGGTTTTTATGGCAAGTATGGTGTGCGTTACAACAATTTGGATAAACAATTTGATGAGTATGAAAACTACGATAGAAATAATAGGTATAAAGATAGAAGAGGCTACTATTATAAAACTATAGACAAGGATACAGTACATTTAACAAGATATACTGGACAACAAGCATTAGATTTTATTGATAAAAATTCAACAAATAAAAAGCCATTTTGTTTATCATTAAGTTTTAGTGCACCACATGCTCATGATGGAGCACCAGAACAATATTTCTGGCAAAACACAACAGACAATTTATTAGTAGATACAACAATTCCTGAACCAAAATTAGGAGACGATAAATATTTTGATGCACAACCAGAAATTGTTAAAAAAGGCTTTAATTGGTTACGATGGACGTGGCGTTATGATACACCAGAAAAATACCAACACAGTTTAAAAGGCTATTATCGAATGATTTCTGGAATAGATTTAGAAATTGCTAAAATTCGTAAAAAATTAAAAGAAAAAGGTATAGAAAAAAACACAGTCATTATTGTTATGGGCGATAATGGTTATTTTTTAGGAGAACGCAAATTTGCAGGTAAGTGGTTAATGTACGATAACTCTATACGTGTACCTTTAATTGTTTTTGATCCAAGAGTTAATAACCATCAAGATATTAACGACATGGTACTTAACATCGATGTACCTCAAACCATTGTAGATATTGCAGGATTAAAAGCTCCTGAATCTTGGCAAGGAAAAAGTTTATTACCCATTGTAAAGAAAGAAACAAATTCAATAAATAGAGATACTATTCTAATAGAACATATTTGGAACTTTAGCGAAATACCACCAAGTGAAGGAGTGCGAACAAAAAAATGGAAATATTTTAGGTATGTTAATGACAAATCTATTGAAGAGTTATACAATTTAGAGAAAGACCCTTTAGAAACTAAAAACCTTATAACAAAGAAAAAGTATAGAGAAACTGCTAATAAATTAAGAGTTAAGCTTGATGAACTTATTAAGAAGAATAGTAATGAATATAGAGCAGCACCAACGGATTTAACGGTAGAATTAATTAGAGACCCTTCAACAAATGTTAAAATTTTCGATTTAAAACCAGAATTCGGGTGGACAGTACCCTTAGGCTCTAAATTTCAAGGAGCGTATCAAATTTTGGTAGCATCAAATAAAACCAATATTGATAATAATAATGGTAATGTTTGGGATAGCGGACGCGTAGCTTCTACAAAATCTACAGATATTGAATATGGTGGAAGTCCTTTAGAAATAGGAAAAACATACTATTGGAAAGTTAGAATTTGGGAACAAGAAAATAGATTGGTAGATTATTCTGAAGTTCAAAAATTTACAACAGGAAAACCAGATAACTACATCATTTCAACAGAAAATAAATATCTTATAGATAAAGTGAACCCTGTTCGGTTTGAAAACAGAGACGATTTCTACTTTATAGATTTTGGTAAAGCAGCTTTTTCGACCATCGATTTTAAATATAAAGCTAAAGAGCCGCACACCTTAACAGTTAGAATTGGCGAAATGCTTGATGATAAAGGAAATGTAAACAGAACGCCGCCAGTAAGAAGTAATATTCGTTACCAGGAAATTAAAGTTAAAGTAACACCTGGAAAAACAAAATACCAAATAGAAATTAATCCTGTTCCAGATAAACGTATGAAAGGCCCAAGTAAAGCTATACCTTTACAAGAAGGATGGCCAGTTTTACAACCGTTTAGATACGCAGAAGTTGAAGGTGCTAAAACAGCCTTAAAAGCAGAAGATTTCGAGCAATTACGATACACAAGTTATTGGGATGATAATGCAAGTAGTTTCACAAGTAATGATGATATTTTAAACCAGGTTTGGGATTTCTGTAAATACTCTATTAAAGCCACTACGTTTGCTGGCCTTTATGTAGATGGTGACAGAGAGCGTATTCCTTATGAAGCCGATGCTTACCTAAATCAGTTAAGCCATTACACTACCGATAGAGAGTATGCCATAGCAAGACGTACTATTGAGTATTTCATGAAAAATCCAACATGGCCTACAGAATGGCAGCAACATGTCGCATTGTTAATTTATGCCGATTATATGTATACTGGTAATACAGAATTAATAGAACGTTATTACGAGCCATTAAAACATAAAACGCTTTATGAACTTTCTAATGAAGATGGTTTAATAACATCTACAAAAGTTACCGAAGAATTTATGTATAAGCTAGGGTTCGAAAAGGGTTATAAAAAACCATTGACTGATATTGTAGATTGGCCTTCAAAGAATTTTGCAGGAAGCAAAACAAAAGGAGAGCGCGATGGTTTTGTATTTAAACCTTACAGTACAGTTATTAATGCGTTCTTTTACGAAAATATGAAAATCATGGCAGAGTTTGCTGCCTTACTAGGAAAAACGCAAGATGCCTTAGATTTTGAATATAGAGCTGCAAAAGCTAAAAAAGCAGTTAACGAACAAATGTTTGATAAAGAACGTGGTATTTACACAGATGGTATTGGTACAGACCATGCCTCTTTACATGCCAATATGATGCCTTTAGCATTCGGATTAGTACCAGAAAAACATATTAATTCTGTTGTAGATTATGTTAAATCTAGAGGAATGGCCTGTAGTGTTTACGGAGCACAATTTTTAATGGATGGATTATATAACGCAGGAGAAGCAGATTATGCACTTCAGTTATTAGCAAGTAAAGCAAAAAGAAGTTGGTATAATATGATTCGTATAGGCTCAACAATTAGTTTAGAAGCTTGGGATTATGAGTATAAAATTAATCTAGACTGGAACCATGCATGGGGAGCAGTACCAGCTAATGTAATACCTCGAGGTTTATGGGGTATTAAACCTAAAACTCCAGGGTTTGCGCTAACAACAATAAAACCACAAATGAGTAGTCTAAGATCTAGTGAGATTACTGTGCCAACAGTAAGAGGGCAAATTAAAGGAAAATACACCTATAATGGTGCTAGATTGCAAACTTATGAAATTGAGATTCCAGGTAATATGGTAGCCGAATTTTCATTGAATGATTTAAACGGAAAAGATTTGATTCACAATGGAGAAAAAGTACCCTCGGCGTTTGAGTCTATAAGACTCGATCCAGGTAAACATACCATTCAGCTTAAAATAAATTCATTTTAAATAATTAAAGCCAATTAGATTAGCTAATTGGTTTTTTTTAAATAAAGAAAAAGATGAAAAAGATTTATATAGTATTAATAATATGCTGTATCTCTAAATTACATTGGGGGCAGGAAAAACAACTTATAGTTGCATTGGATGAACTATCTCAAGTTTCAGGAGCAGGAGAAGGTGGTCTGTATTTTGCAGGGTCTAAGAATGTAAATTACAGATTTTCACAAAGAATTACACCTCATGGAGATTGTGTCGATGTTGTAAACGGTTATGCATTTGTAACTTGGTATAAAGGAGGTATGGATAAACGTAATTTAATGTTATCCAGAAAAAATTTAAGTGTACCAAACTCCAATTGGATTACTATAGAATTTCCACACCAACATGTTGGACAAGGCGGAGAACTTTTAAAAGGCACAGGTATACGTGGCGATTCTCATAATACAGCAGCTATTGGTGTGAGTACAATAGACAATACCATTCATATATTATATGATATGCACGCTTATAGGTCATCTTCATTACCAAATCATTTCTTTAACTATTCGGTATCTAAGGCAAATAAAGCTTTTGTGCCTGATAATGAGTTTACCTTAGATATTTTTAACCCAAAGCAAAATTATTTAAAATCTGGTGAGGATTATGAACGAATGACCTACCCAATGATTCACAGAGCCGATGACGGAAGTTTAATTGCAAGATATAGACAAGGAGGTTCTGGAAATGGCGATATACTTTTAGCACATTATAATGGTAGTGTATGGAGTAATAATTGGTTGTTTCATGAAGGTACTTTATCTTCTCCAAATACCAATAATATGTATGGAGGTGAGCGCTTTTTAAACGGTAAGTTTTATGCTGGCTTTTCAATAAGGTACTCTACTAATAATGATACAAACACAAGTAATGGTTATATGTTAAATAGCGGACTATATTATGCGTACACTAATGGAATTCCAGCAAGTGCATCTACAACATGGTATGATGTTAATAATGCCCCTATTTCTCTTCCAATAAAAAATAATATTAATCCTAATCTTGACCCAGTCCAGATAGCACAACCAGGAGATGATTATGGGACAGCTTCATTACCTCGTTCGTCCTCCGATCCAGCATGGACAGTTACAGAAAATGGTGCGATTCATTTTGTACAGCGTGTAGACAATAGAAATGTACATTATTATAAGTTGATTACTGATAGTAATTTTTCTAGTGATGTAGGAGGGCTTATCCCAAATCCACAAACTCGTGGTGAACTTTATAGCTACAAAAGCCATGTATTTATGGTGGAACTTATTGGAGGAAAAGTAAATATTAAAGCCACTTTAGAAGGGCAGAATAATTGGGAAATAGTTTATGCAGGTACAGAATCTTTAAACTTCAATCATTTTGATGCTTTTGTAGAAGGAAATAAACTATACGTTTATCTTATGGAAGATACTGGAAATAATACACCAGAAGTGGGAGATAAGCGCCCATTATATTTCCAAGAATTTACATTATCTGAAACTAATGCTTCAGTTTTAATTTCATTAGAAGCAGAAGATTATACAACCGCTAGTAATGATATTAATATCGGCTCTAGCGCTTCGGCTTCAGGAGGGCAATATATAGACTCCTTTGCTTCAAACCAGTTTATAGAACATAAATTTCAAGTAGCTACTGCAGGTGTTTATGATTTTATTCTTTTTGCAGCAAATAGAAATAAAGACGACTCTATCATGGATATTGAAATAAACGGAATTTTATATGACGATGTTTTAATAACAAGAACCTTTGACTGGAATATATATTTAGAAACAAAAATTCCAAATATTACTTTAAACGAAGGTGAAAATACTGTAAGACTTACACAACGAAGATCATTATCCAGCGAACCGGATAAAATTGAGTTTGAGTTGAAGTCGGCTTTAAGTACAAACAATTTTAGTGTCCAGAGCGTAATGGTTTACCCAAATCCAAGTGAGGGTGTTTTTAATATTAAATCTAATATTCAAAGACTTAGTTATAGCTTAGTAAATATTCAAGGTCAAATTATACAAAATGGCATAGTTTCTCAAAATAAAGTAGACTTTTCAAACCACACGCAAGGGATTTATTTTTTAGAACTATCCAATGAAAATAGCAAGCTAGTAAAAAAGATAGTCATTAAATAAAAGGGGCAAACAAGACATATTAATTTGATAATAAAGTTATAGGTATACTAGAGCTTTTTTCGTTAATATTTGCATGATACAGCAGGACAGATTTTGATGTGTCAAATAATATATTTACACTATTATTTTGTTATATACTTTAATTAGTTGAACTTGTAGATAGTATGTGTTTATAATGAAGAAATTGAACCTTAGTATTGTACTTTTTTTATTTGGTTTGATGTATTCAAATGCTCAAAACCCAATAGTATCAAGCAAAGGTTTAAACGACCCGCATATACATATATTTAACGATACAGCCTATGTTTATGCCTCTCACGATAAATCCATAGATAATAAAAAATTTATCATGGAAGATTGGTGGGTGTGGTCGTCACCAGATTTAGTCAATTGGACAAAACGAAGTGTACTTAACCCAAAAGATACTTATATAGGAAAAGAGTACTCAAGATGTTGGGCAACAGATGCAGGCTATAAAAATGGTAAATACTATTGGTATTTTTCCGAAGGCAATCAACAAACAGGTGTTGTAGTTGGAAGTACTCCAGTTGGTCCATGGAAAGATGTTTTAGGTAAACCTCTATTAAATAGAAATTTAACACCAACACACGAATATGATATGGCTATTTTTGAAGAAAATGGAGCACATTATATCATTTTTGGCGTTTGGGATTATTACATAGCAAAGCTTAATGACGATATGCTAAGTTTAGCAGAAATACCAAAAAAAATAGAGATTTCAAATGTAAGAGGGCCTTATAACACAGATGGAGAGAACAAAAAAATGCCAACAGACGACAAACCGTTTCTTCATAAATACAATGGCAATTATTATTTATCTTGGGGTTGTTTTTATGCCATGTCAAATAACTTATATGGACCTTATGATTATAAAGATACTGTTATAAAAGAGGAAAGTTTTGCTAAAGGCTATGATGCTCCTACATGGCCAAATGGTTTTTTGCAAGGGCGTCATGGTAGTTTTTTCGAATGGCATAACCAATGGTATTATGTATATTGTGATATAAGCCAAACAGGAAACCGTTATTTTAGAGATAGTTTTATAAGCTATGTACATTATAAAAATAATGGCGAAATGGAAACTGTAAGAGTAGATGGTGTTGGCGTTGCAAATTATAACGCTAATAATAGTATTGAAGCCGAAGATTATTTTAAATCTGAAGGGACTATTAAAATAGAAAATACCATTGGAGGTTTTTCAATACAACCCCAAAAGGAGTTTAGCTATCTAATATACCCAAATATTAAAGGATTGAAGGATAAAAGTAACTTAGAATTAGAGGTTATGGCAACAGCAACCTTAGAAGTAGAAGTTAGGGACGATAACCCTCAAGGAAATTTGTTATTTACCTGCGAAATACCAAAAAATGAAATTTTTACATTTCAAAAAAGAACGTTTAAAACAAAAGACCTTAAAGACGAGCAATCACTTTGCTTTGTTTTTAAAGACTTGGATGAGACATCATTCAAATTAAATAGATTTCAATTTAAAAACTAAACACTTATTAATAAAGACTAATGAAGAAATTACTGTTTTTAGCATTATTCGCAATTTTGTCTTCCTGTAAAGGCGAGGATTCAAGTTCTAAAGATTACAAAAACACCTCTCTATCTATAGAGGAGCGTGTAGAAGCATTATTACCTAAACTTTCTATTGAAGAGAAGGTAGCACAAATGCGAATTTTTCATGCCAACATCGGTACAAAACCCGATGAAAACGGGAACTTAAAATTATCAGACAAAGTTATAAAAAAACTAAAGCTTGGTATAGCAGGAATTAAAAACCCAGGAGAACATATTGATGCCGTAGCCGCGGCTAAAATGAATAATGAACTTCAAAAGTATATTATTGAAAACAACCGTTGGGGTATTCCAGCATTGTTTGTAACAGAATCTTACAATGGTGTTGATGCAGAGGGCTGTACACGTTTCGGTCGCCCAATGACATCGGCAGCATCGTTTAACCCAGAATTAGTGCAACGCCAATGGGATGTTGTAGGTAGGGAAGCCCGTTTACGTGGGATGCACATGTGTCATTCACCAGAAGCAGATGTAGTTCGCGACCCGCGTTTTGGACGTATGAGTGAGGCTTTTGGAGAAGATACATATTTAACTACGCAGATGGTAACTAGCGCTGTAAAAGGGGTACAAGGTGATTATGAAGGTTTAGGAAATGGAACCCATATTGGCGCAGTTGCAAAACACTTTGCAGGTTACGGACAAGTATTAGGAGGTTCTAACTTCGCTGCCATAGAGATTTCTGAAAGAACATTAATAGACGAAATTTATCCACCGTTTGAAGCTGCTGTAAAAGAAGCTAAAACATTAGGTATTATGGCGTCTCATGGCGATTTAAACGGAGTAGCAAGTCATGGAAACCCAGAATTGTTAACAGGAGTACTTAGAGATCAATGGGGGTTTGAAGGTTATGTAGTTTCAGATTCTAATGATATTGCACGTTTATATTATTTTATGAATGTTGCAGAATCTCCAGAAGATGCAGCACAAATGGGCTTGGAAGCAGGAATAGATATCGATTTATATGCTGAAGATTCTTATGCTTACTTACCAGAAATGGTAAAGAAAAACCCAGAACTTGAAAAATTAATTGACAGATCGGTACGTCGTGTATTAAGAACAAAATTCATTTTAGGACTTTTTGATAATCCATACATCAACATTGAAGATGTAGAGAAAGGTAACAGAGCAGCATCGTCATTAGCATTAGCAAAAGAATCAGATTTAGAGTCTATCATTTTATTAAAAAATGAAGATAAGACGTTGCCGTTATCAAAAGATAAATCTTTAAAAGTAGCCTTGTTAGGGCCTTTATTAAAAGAAAACACAAAAGAAATGTTTGAATCTGTTGCGGGTTCAAATGTAAAATTCATTGCAGAAAAAGGGTTTCAACTAACAAACCAAAAAGGTGGTGCTCCAGAACTTTTAGATAGAGATCCAAAGGCTATAGCAAGTTTGGTAAATAAAGCGAGGTCTGCAGATGTTTCAATCTTATTTTTAGGAGGAGATCAGTATACTTCAAAAGAAGCTTACTTTAGTAACAGTACATTAGGAGATCGAGCTACCATTGATCCAGTAGGTCCTCAAGATGAATTAGTTGAAAAAATTAAGGCGTTAGGCAAACCAGTAATTGTAGTTTTAAAACACAGAAGAACCTTATCTATTAATGTCATAGCAGAACAAGCCGATGCTATTTTGGATACTTGGGATTTAAGTGAATTTGGTGATGAATCTACAGCAAGAATTGTGTTTGGAGAAGTGTCGCCATCAGGAAAGTCGCCCGTTACCATACCAAGATCAATTGGTCAAATACCATTTCATTACAGTATGAAAGAGATTAACTATAAGAAAGAATACTTATTCTTAGGTCAAGGCCCATTATTTCCATTCGGGCATGGTTTAAGTTATGGCGATTTTAAATATTCAGATATTTCAATTTCTAACGGAGAAATCACACCAGAAACAGAGTTAGAGGTTAGTGTTAAAGTGACTAACAACGGTAGCATGAAAGCTAAAGAAGTAGTACAACTCTATATTAAAGACGAAATTGGATCTGTAACGCGACCAGATAAAGAATTAAAAGGCTTTGAGAAAATTGAGTTAGATGCTGGTGAAAGCAAAATAGTGTCATTTAAAATAACACCTAAAATGTTAGAGTTTACAGGTGTTTCTATGAAAAAGGTTTTAGAATCAGGAGATTACACAGTTATGCTAGGCACATCATCAAAAGAGTATTTAGAAACTACATTCAAACTAAAAAAATAATGTATAATGAATAAAACGATTTTAACAATTATATCAGTTGTACTACTATTCAATTGTTCAACAGCTCAAAAAGTAACAGAGAATCAAACTATAGATAAAGCTCAGGTAAAAGCATCCATGATAAAAGCCTTAGAGTGGCAAGAAGCACATCCTATTTTTGCACTTGCACCAACCGATTGGACAGCAGGCGCCTATTACGTAGGGGTTGCGAGAGCCCACAAGACCACAAAAGATATGATGTATATGGCAGCCCTTAAAAATCAAGCCTATTGGAATAACTGGCAAACCTACAAACGCTTGCATCATGCCGATGATGTTGCTATCTCATATAGCTACATATATATCGATAGAAATGAGAACAGGAAAAATTTTGTAGACTTAGAGCCTACTAAAAAATTCTTAGATGCACATTTATATGATGATGATAATTGGAAAGCAGGAACAGATAAAACCAAGTATGGTAGAACCATTTTGTGGTGGTGGTGCGATGCATTATTTATGGCGCCTCCAGTATTAAATTTTTATGCGAAGCATACAAACCAGCCTAAATATTTAGATGATATGCATAAGTTTTACATGCAAACTTATAATCAACTGTATGATGAGGAAGAGCAGTTGTTTGCCAGAGATATGCGTTTTGTTTGGCAAGGGAACGATAAAGATACCAAAGAACCTAATGGTAAAAAAGTGTTTTGGTCTAGAGGAAACGGGTGGGTTATTGCAGGTTTAGCTTTGATTTTGGATGATATGCCAGCCGATTACAAACACCGTCCATTCTACGAGAAACTATACAAAGAAATGGCTGAAAAAATGCTAGCCATTCAACCAGAAGATGGTTTATGGCGTACAAGTTTATTATGTCCAGAATCTTATAACCACGGAGAGGTAAGCGGTAGTGGGTTCCATACCTTTGCCTTAGCATGGGGAATAAACAATGGATTAGTAGATAAAAAATATACACCAGCAGTTAAAAAAGCATGGAATGCTATTGCAAAATGCCAACATGCAGACGGTCGTGTAGGTTGGGTACAAAATATTGGAGCTTTCCCAGAGCCAGCATCGGCAGATTCTTGGCAAAATTTTGGAACTGGAGCCTTTTTAATGGCAGGTAGTGAGATTTTAAAATTAGATTAAAATATTTTGGGCGTTTCCCCGCTTTAGGGCGGGGGCGGGCTTTCACTACTCAATCCCTCCTACGTCGGGGATTTCAAACATGCCGTTCAATCCCTAACGCGGGTCAGTTTGCTAATTAACAGCCAATCTAAGTACTATTGTTTTTTTGTATGTTATTACCTCTACTTCGAAAGCTATAATTAAACTGTTTAAAATTTGTACAAATGAAATCAATACAACTAATTGCTACACTTTGTCTATGTTTACTAAGCTGTCAAGCTAAAAAAGAAAGACCAAGTGAAACCCCAGAGGAAATTGCAAAATTAAAATTACCAGAACGCCCAAACATCCTCTGGTTGGTAACCGAAGACATGGGAGCTTACATTCCACCATTTGGAGATAACACAGTAGCCACGCCAAATTTAAGTCGATTAGCTGCAGAAGGTGTAATTTACCCAAATTTATATTCAACTTCAGGAGTTTGTGCACCAAGTAGAGCCGCTATTACAACAGGAATGTACCCATCAAGTATTGGTGCAAACCACATGCGTGTTAACTCATATAGCGAGGTTACTGGCGTGCCCAAATACGAAGCAATACCACCACCCGATGTAAAAATGATTAGCGAATTGCTGCGAAAAAAAGGGTATTACTGTACAAATAACTATAAAACCGATTATCAATTTAAAGCACCAGTAACCGCATGGGACGAAAGTAGCCCCTATGCACATTGGAGAAATAGGGATAACAGTCAACCTTTTTTTGCTGTATTTAATTTTACAGAAACGCACGAATCTGGTTTATTTGAACCTTACGGGTTTAGAGAAATTGAAACCAGACATTACAAAGCAGGAGACAAAGATTATAGATGGAAAAATTTTGGAAGCTCTCATGCTAAAAATAGAATGACTGAGACAGAAACGGCTGTCCACCTTCCAAAAGATGCCAAATTCAATATTCCACCATATTTACCAGATACTGAAGCTACACGCCGAGATATGTGGAAGTTGTATAACAATATTGGTGAAATGGATAAGCAAGTTGGTGCTGTACTTAAACAACTAGAAGATGACGGATTATTAGACAACACCATTATCTTTTTCTATGGCGACCACGGAGGTCCGCTACCAAGGGAAAAACGCCTAATCTACGATTCTGGATTAAATACGCCAATGATTGTTAGGTTTCCCGATAAGTTGCTGGCAGGTACAAAAGATGAACAATTGATTAGCTTTATAGATTTTGCACCAACATTATTATCCATAACAGGAGAAGCACCAAAATCATATTTACAAGGGCAAGCGTTTTTAGGAGCGCACAAAACCGAAGAACGAAAATATATTCATGCAGCCGCCGATAGGTTTGACGGATTTACCGATGCTATTCGTGCTGTAAGAGATAGTCGCTTTAAATACATACGTAATTATAGACCAGAACAAGGCTACTATTTACCAGTAGCATACAGAGAGAGAATTCCAACGATGCAAGAATTGTTAAGACTTAAAGAAGCGGGAGAATTAAATGACTCCCAAATGCAATGGTTTAGAGAAAATAAGCCAAAAGAAGAATTATTTGATTGTAAAGTAGATCCGTTTGAGTTAAATAATTTAGCAGATAATCCTCAGTATAAGGAAAAGCTTGTTGAGTTAAGTGCAGAAATGGATAAGTGGTTAAACGAGATTGGAGATATTCCAAACCTTAACGAAAGAAAACTAGTAAACCGCTTATGGTCAGGAAAGGACAGCAAACCAAAAACCTCTAAGCCTATCATTAGTTCTGTAAATGGAAAAGTAAGTGTAAGTTGCGAGACTGAAGGCGCTTCAATAGGTTATAAAATTATTAAAAATGGTAAAACACCAATATCATGGATGGTTTATCAAAAACCAATAAAACTTTTAGATAGTGAAAAATTATTAGTTCAAGCCCATCGTATAGGCTTTGTGCCAAGTAAAACTATCGAATTTAATTAAGGAGTCATTTAATTTTGTAATAATTTTAGTCTTTCTATATACCACCTTATCATTATTATATAATATTTATAATGAGAAGTTATTATATTTCATGTTTATTTATGTTTTAACAAGATGTTATTTTTCTAACTATAAAATATAAATGTAATTACCAAAAGGCGCAGGTGTTAAAAAACCTAGAGATTCATTAATAGAAGAAAATTTTCATTCATAATTATATAAATAGTTTACCTATGCATAGCTATTAATAGGAAATTTTTAGTTTTTTTGAAAACAAGAAAACACTAAATATCCAAATATATAACGGTGTTAAATATTCAAACTTTAATTAAAATTTACCACCTGAGTATATTTATATTAGATTACTTAATTTTATGCAAAACAAAAAGACCAGAGAATTTAAATTCTCTGGTCTTTTTTTATGTAACACCTTATTTTGTTAAAAACACTATATATGTTCTGCTTAAAAATAAGTTGTTGTTGAGAGTTTATTTAGTTTTCAACTTTTTCGTATGTAGTATTTGCCCATCTTATTTGTGCTCTACCGCCTTTAACGCGATATACACCATACCTAATACCAGATTCTGTTCCTCTATCTGGATCTGGAATATTAAAGTTAAAGGCATCACCTCCAATTACGGCATTACAATAATGAATTTTTTTTGTAGCATCGCTCGGGTCTACTTTAAAACCTACCTCTAGTTCAAAATCAATTTCTTCATTTTTATTTACTCGTTTTAGTAGAACGACTTCTCTGCCACTACCTTCTCCACCACGTTCTAAAATACGTTCTGCATAGATATCGAAAGCCACTTGTTTGTCTGCATTGATACCTGTGCCATAAACAGGTTTAGCTAAATATAAGCAAATAGCTGGGTCAGAAGAGCCTCCTCCTCCGGTATGCTTGCCTTTTGCCTGAGCAATGTAAGTACCATTTTGATTAAATGAACCAGCATCTCCTACTTCAAGAATTCTAAAAATACCATTAAATTTCGCATAACTTCCTACTATTGTACTTGAAGACCTGCTTAATGAACGTTCAATTCTTGGTTGTAAAGTGTTTGGCGCATCTATATGATTAGAGCCATCTGTTATATTGTATATACCCCAAGTCTTACCATTAATGGAACTTTCTTTATAATTAGCATAACAACTTCTGTCATCAATCGTTCCTACATTAACAGGGTTTGGTAAATCATTAGACGTTCTAGTTTCATTTTCTCCATCTGGATTGCAAGTTTCGTAAGCACCTGTATCTTCATCAGAAGATATAACTACAGGGTCTGGTTCTGGTTCAGGGGTAGTATACGTTATTATATCTTCAGAGTACCCAAGACCATCTTTTGTACAAGAAAAGAAGCCTATAAATAAAGTTAATGCGGTAATTGATACGAGTTTGTAATTTAGTTTAGATTTTTTCATAACAAATATTAATATATACAAACAAATATATAATTTTAAGTAAGCATAATTATCCTGTACTATCCTGATAAAACTGGCTTAGATTATAAAGGAACATTTTTTATTTTCAGCTAATATTTTTGTTTAAATAGCTAGACCATAAAGTTAATATTAAAAATTTTATGCATGAAACAACAGACTGGACTTTATATTTTGAGGAAGGCTGGTGGGATACACCCAATTCTATTAAAGTTTTCAGAATTAAAGTCTCTAACTCAATTGGATAATGATGCAATAAAGCATTATTCTGGGACAACTACATATTTAAAAACGATTAATGTTAATAAAGTAAGTACACATACGTTTATAGATTTAGGGAAGGTATATACTATAGCTGAATTTTGGTGTAATGGGAAAAAGGTAGGTGTAAAATGGGCACCGCCTTTTAAATTTGATGTAAGTGAAATATTAAAAAAGGGAGAGAATCAACTTCAAATAAAAGTAACAAATACATGGCGTAATCAACTAATATTTGATAATTCCCGTTCTAAAAAAAATAAAAAAACTTGGACTACAAACCCACCTAAAAAAGACGAAACCCAATTGGAACTTTCGGGGTTAATTGGTCCTGTTATTTTAAAAACAGTCAATTAGTTTGCTTTTTTACTTAAAATAAACAGGACAAAACAGGATGGTTTTTTTATGCAGTAATATTAATTTTCAATTTCACTTCAGAAAATGTAAAAATGAAAAGACGCAACTTCCTTCAATTATCAACATTAGCAGGTGTTAGTTTGTCCTTGCCTATGGCAGGATTATTAAATGCATGCGAAAGTCATCAAGCACATTCATTAGAATACAAAGAGTTGGTTTCTAATATTTTAGAGAGTTGGTGTGAAGGCATGTTAAAACAGCAAATACATAATCCCAATAATTTAGAATTGCATGGTGCTTTAGATTGTCCATCATGTGAGCATATACATGGACGCTGTATGGATGCCGTATATCCGTTTTTGTATATGGCAGATAAAACCGGAGATAAAAAATATGTAGAAGGCGCAAAATTAGTGATGCTTTGGGCAGAAAACAATGTATCTCAAGAAAGTGGCGCATGGACAGTAATTAGAAATCCAAAGTCATGGAAAGGTATTACTGTTTTTGGAGCCATTGCATTAGCAGAAGCATTGCATTATCATGGTCATGTGTTAGATAAAGAAACGCATGATGCTTGGATGAAACGTTTAGAAAAAGCAGGTCAGTATATCTATGATTCATTTACCATCGATTTTACAAATATTAATTATCCAGGAACCGCTGTGTATGGTTTAGATTTAATTGGTGATGTTGTAAAAAGAGACGATTTTAAAGCAAAAAGTAAAATATTAGCAGAGCAAGTAAAAGTTTATTTTACGCCTAACGAAGGTTTGCTGTTTGGAGAGTGTAAAAAGAGCTCTAGTAAACTAAGTGAAAAAGGCTTACATGGTGTAGATTTAGGCTATAATGTTGAGGAAACTCTAAACAGTCTTGTTATGTATGCTTTAAAACATAAGGATGAAGAATTGCTTCAAATTTTAACAAAATCTTTAAATAGCCATTTAGAATTTATGATGCCAGATGGTGGTTGGGATAACAGCTGGGGTAACCGCATGTATAAATGGACGTATTGGGGTAGTAGAACTTGCGATGGAAGCCAATTGGCTTTTGGAATGATGGCACATATTAATCCTGCATTTGGTACAGCAGCAGTTAAGAATACAGAACTATTGCAACGTTGCACTTCAGATGGTTTAATTCATGGTGGACCTCATTATGTTTCAGCAGGAATATTACCTTGTATTCATCATACCTTTACACATGCAAAACCTTTAGCAGCCTTACTAGATCATTGGGATCATCTGCCAGAAATTAATAAGGAATCATCTTTACCAAGAGCAATGGCAGATGGTGTTAAGCATTTTAAAGATTTAGACGTGTACTTGTTTGCCAGAGGCGATTGGAGAGGAACGGTAAGTGCTTACGATGCTGAGTACCATTACAAAAACGATTATCGTCAAGCTTCAGGTGGTGCTTTAGGCGTTTTATATCATAATAAAGTCGGTTTACTCTGTGCAGCTAGTATGGCAAAATATGAAATGGTTGAAAAAAACAATCAACAAGTACAACCCAATAAAGATATCTGTCTAACACCTAGAGTTGAGGTGTTTAAAGATAATATTTGGTACACTAACTTATACGATTTACCAGCAACAGTTACTACTAAAGATGAGAATGGAACCATAGAACTACTCGCCGATGTAAAACTAAAAAACGAAGCTAGAAATGTAGTTGAAGAAACAGCCTCTGCATTCGGTATTAAATATAAATGCTCTGCAGATAAAACAGAAATAAGCGTAAGTACAAAACAAGACATTACAGAAAAAACGGCTTTTGTATTCCCAATTGTTTCTCCAAACAATGAGATTGTTACCAAAATTTCAGATACCGAAATTACCATTCAAAAGCCAGAAGGTTTAGTTATAATTAAAGCAAACGCACCAATTAAAATGAAAGCCATTGAAGGTAAAAGAACTTTTAATATGGTGCCAGGAGTTGAAGCTTTACCTTTAGAAGTGTTTCTTGAAAACAATAGTAAATCCTTGGAGCTATCTATAACGGTAAGTTAGTAAGACCATCAAAATTGAAGTTTATAGTTTTAAATATTAATAGTTTAAACAATCCACCAAAAAAATGAAACTATTAAAATTACTATGTGTTATCTTGGTTATAGGTGTATCGAGTTGTGTTTCACAATCTGAGGTTACACTTACAGACCTTAAATGCGAATACCGCACAAATCCGTTAGGAATTGATAACACTAGCCCAAGACTAAGCTGGAAGCTAGTTGACAAAAATAAAACAAAAGGGCAAAAACAAACCGCTTATCAAATTTTAGTGGCTAGTAATTTAGAAAACCTAGAAAATAATACTGGCGATGTTTGGAATTCTGGTAAAGAAACATCAAATCAATCTGTAAATAACACCTATCAAGGCAATCCACTAAAATCTACTAAGCAGTATTTTTGGAAAGTAAAAGTTTGGGATAAAGATGGTAAGGTTTCAAATTGGAGTAAACCTGCAAAATTTTCAATAGGTTTATTAAAACAATCGGATTGGAAAGGCGATTGGATATTAAAGCCAGACCAAAAAAAAACAGACCATAATTGGTATAGAAAGAACTTTCAATTAAAGGAAAAAGCAGAATCAGCATTCGTCTTTGTAGGCTCTTTTGGGTATCATGAATTGTATGTAAATGGTGAAAAAATCACAGAAAGCGTGATGAATCCTGTGTCTTCATACATGAAAAAAAGAATCCCGTATTTAACCTATGATGTATCCAATAAATTAAAAAAAGGCGATAACGTTATTGCCATATGGCATGCTGCAGGTTGGTCACGTTGGAAACGCATTAGAGAATACAGAAATGTACCTTTTGTATTTAAAGCACAAGCCGAAATTAAAACAGTTTCGCAACATATCACTTTAAAAACAGACACCACTTGGAAAACTAAAAAAAGCTATTCCGAATATTATGGCGATTGGGATATTTTGCGTTTTGGAGGTGAAACCATTGACGATAGAAAACGAGAAGACCGTTGGAATACCGCAGATTATGATGATAGCTCTTGGGCAAATGCAGTAGTCTATAATCACGAAGAATTAAACGCTAAAATTCCACAAGGCAACAACATTAGTTTTGCGTTGAATAGCAGAAAAAATAGAGAAGTACGTGCATTATACAGTCCTATAACAGCACAATTAAGTGCGCAAATAGTTGAGCCTCAAGTAAAGTTTAAAGAGTTAAAAGCAATTTCAGTTAAAAAAAATAAAGACCGAACATACCTGATAGATTTAGGTGAAAATTATACAGGGTTTTTCGAAATGGACTTATATAACGGAAAAAAAGGCGACTCAATTTTGTTTGAAATAAGCGACCAATTGGGGCAAACATCCAGTTGGAGCCAAAAAAGTAAGTATATTTTCGGAACATCAAGTAAAGGAAAATTCAAAAACCGCTTTAATGTAGCCGGCGGACGATGGATTACAGTATCCGGTTTAAATTACGAGCCTAAACTAGAAGATGCCAAAGGTTATGTGGTAACAAACAATCGTAAGCAAATTAGTAAGTTTAAGTCGTCTAGCGAGCAACTAAACAATATATATCAAGTAAATCTAAACACCTATTTGGCTAATACCATGGATGGTATTTTGGTAGATTGTCCGCACCGTGAACGTCGTGGTTGGGGCGAAGTAACCGTAGCTGCCATGTATGGCGATGCGCTACCAAATTTTGAAAGTGGTGCCTATATGGAGCAGTATCTTCAATATACAAGAGATGCACAATTTCACGACGGTAAAATTCGTGCGGTAATTAATGAAGAAGACCGCCCGTTTCTAATGTGGAAAGCCAACAACCCTTTAACCGTTTGGGAAACCTATAGAATGTTGGGCGATAAAAAAGTGCTTAAAGATAATTATGAATCCATGCAAAAATGGATGATGTGGCTTTACGAGAATTCAAATTACGAAACTGGAGGAGCACTAAAAATTGGAGAACAAGGGCAACGGCAATTTCCTGGTTTAGGAGATTGGTGTACACCACGAGGAAATTTCTGGACAAGCAGTAACTCGCCAGAAGCCATACACTTCAATAACTGTTTGTATGCGTTTATGTTAGATAATGCGATGCATATTGCAAAAACTTTGGGAAAAGAAGAGGATGTGAAAACGTATAAAAATAGACTTAAAATTCAGCAAGAAGCTACGCATAAATTATCATATAATCCAGAAACTGGTAAATACTTAAAAGGCTATCAAGTGGACCAAGCGTTTGCTTTATTATCAGGAGTTACGCCAGCATCAGAGCAAGAAAAAGTAGCAGCACAATTAGAGGATAATGTGTTGTATAAATTTCCGTATTACGATACGGGAAGTTCAGGGCAAGCCTTATATACACGTTATTTTACAGAATCTGGAGAGCGTATGGATTTAATTTATGAGCTTTTAAAAGACAAACACCACCCAAGTTACGGTTATTTTTTAGAGCAGGGTAAAACGGTATGGCCAGAACGTTGGTCTGCCATAGGGAACAGCCAAATCCATACTTGTTATACTGGAATTGGAGGTTATTTCATTAAAGGTTTTGGTGGTATTCGTCCTAACCCAGAACAATTGGGTATGCAAAATATGATGATTAAACCAGCACCTGTTGGCAATTTAACCTTTGCAAATACCGAATACGAATCTATGTACGGCAATGTGGTTGTCAACTGGAAAAAAGAAGGTGAAGGAGCTACCTTTTATATAGAAATACCTGTAAATACAACCGCTAAAGTATATCTACCAGCAACAAGTAAAGAGGATGTTCAAGAAAGTGGATTGTTAGCTAAAAACACAGATAACGTCACTTTTTTGGGAACAGAAAAGAATAAGGCTGTGGGTAATTACGTTATTTTTAATGTTGCTTCAGGGATTTATAATTTTAACGTAGATGAATTGCCTGTAAATCAGTTTCCAGATCCTTTGCAGAACATAGAAAATCTAGTAAAATTAGGAAGAATAAATGCATCATCTATGTTTATTCAAACTGAAAAATTACCTGTTTTTGAAGCCTTTAGAGTAAATGACGATGATAGAGAAACACGTTGGTTAGCTACCGAAACCAAAAATCAATATCTAGAAGTAGAATGGGTAAAGCCACAAACATTCAATCAAGTTATAATAGATGAATTCGAGAATAATATTATATCATACAAACTTCAATATTGGGAAAATGGTAAATGGAATAATATTGTTAAAGGAACGACTTGTGGAGCAAATAAAAGACATCAATTTGATGCCATTCAATCAACAAAATTTAGATTGTTTATCATAGATGCAAAACAAGCGCCATCAATTTCAGAACTGAAAATTTTTAAGAATAAAAATGATTAAAACGCATCTGTTTTTGAAACAAGGAATTTTAATAGCAATTTGTATTGCTATGTTTTCTTGTAAAACTGAACCTAAAAAAGAAATCACAGAAGCCAAACCTAATCTGTTGTTCATTTTTGCAGACCAATACCGTCAAGCTTCCTTAGGGTTTTTAAAAGAAGATCCTGTACACACACCCAATTTAGATAAATTGGCAAAAGAAGGTGTGTTTTTTAGCGAAGCTGTAGCTAACAATCCTTTGTGTAGTCCGTATCGCGCTATGTTAATGACAGGTCGTTATTCTCTATCAACAGGAGTTGTAGAAAATTGCAATTCTCAAAGAACAGCTTTAGGAAATTATTTAAAGAAAGATGAAATCTGTATTTCTGATGTTTTAGTTGAAAACGGTTATAGTGCAGGTTATGTTGGAAAATGGCATTTAGATGGTCCAGAACCTACACCACCTGAGGTGAAACGTGTTTGGGATACATGGTGTCCACCAGACCGTAGACATGGATTTTCATTTTGGTATGCATACGGAACTCACAATAGACATAACGCGCCTTATTATTGGACTACTAATGCCAAAGAGGATGAAAAGATGTATATCAAAAAATGGTCGGCAGAACACGAAGCTGATGTCATTATTGATTACTTAGATAATACTCAAAATCAAAGAAAATCCGAAAATCCTTTTGTATTATTCTGGTCTATAAATCCACCGCATACACCATTTAAACAAGTACCCGAACGTTACCGTAAACGTTATGAAATGATGAATTATAAGGACGTTTTAAACCGACCTAATGTTCAGTTTACTGACAATTTTGAATTGAAAAGAGGAGATCATGGTGTAGAAAAAAGATTAGATCAAGCGACTGATTATTTTGCGTCAGTTAATGGTGTGGATGATCAAATAGGTCGTGTTATTTCAAAGTTAAAAGAAGCTGGATTATATGAAAACACCATTATTGTATTTTCCGCAGACCATGGCGAAATGTTAGGAAGTCAAGGCTTAATGCATAAAAATGTATGGTTTAAAGAAGCCTTTAAAATTCCTCTTATTGTACACTACCCGAAAAAAATTAAGCCCAAAACAGAAGATATTTTAATAAGCGTACCAGATTATATGCCAACCCTGTTAGGATTAATGGGTATGGAAGATAAGGTACCAACCGCAGTAGAAGGCAAGGATTATACCAATTTATTTTTCGATAAACCTGTAAATCGTCCCGATAAGCAATTGTATTTTGGAGGAAAAAGTTTTGCTTCTAATGGTGATGCTCGCGGTTTTAGAACGAAAGACTATACCTACGCAGTCGTGAAGCATGAAAGTGGTGAAAAATTCTATTACCTCTACCACGATGTCAAAGACCCTTATCAAATGAAAAACATTTGGGGACAAGATTCAGATCTAGACGCTCAAATGGAAAAAGAATTAGCTGATTTACTAACCTCAATGAAAGACTCTTGGTAATATGGAAATAAAACGACGCAATTTTATTAAAAACATATCTGCTCTAGGTGTACTAGGTGCAACATACCCTTTGTTGTCCTCTTGTATCAATAAAAATGACACAGCGTATTTAAACGAAAAGATTACAAAAATTGAATTGTTTAGATATGATATCAATATACCTCGATATTTTTCATTCGGAACATGGCTTAATCGCCAGCACTTATTTATGAAAATTTCTTCTGGAGAGCATTATGGCTGGTCAGAAATTCCAGCCTCAAGAAATAATCCAAATTTAAAGCCTATAACATGGGTAAACTATGTAAAGCAATTTAAAGGGTTAACAGTAGGCGAAGCTCAAAATGTATTAGAATCTCAACAAGTTGCAGGCAGTAAAACGTCTTTAAAAGAGATGGAATTTATGGATGTTGGGCTTTTGGATCTTTCAGGTAGACTTCAAAATAAATCCGTTGTACAAATGTTGGGTTTGTCGGGTCGTCAACCAGTTCCTGGCCTTTATTGCATATTAGATAAAGACGAGAAAAAAGTAAGAGAAGAAGCAGAGAAGAGCATCGCACAAAATTTAGGACATCATCTAAAATTCAAAATGTATGGCGATGAAACTGTAGATGTAAAACTACTTAAAATCATTAGAGAAGTTTTAGGTGAAGACGCAGTAGTGATTTCTGATGTAAACGGAGGTTACAAGAATTGGAATTCATTAGAGGAATTAGCAGGCATCTTAAATGTTTTCAAATCGAATGGACTAAACGCTATTGAGGACCCTGCAAATATGACCAATCAGCAATGGATAGAACTTCAAGACATGGTCGGAGAATTATCGTTAATACCCGATAAACCAATGCGACCTGCATGGAAAGGACTAAAAACTATTGAGGCAGGAATGGGACGCATATTTAATTTGCATCCATCTACCATGGGCAGTTTTAAGAAAACTGTGGTATTGGCAGATAAAATTAAAACATTACATGCAAAGATAATGATAGGTGATGATAGCTTAGTAGGTCCAGCATGTTCTGCATGGCAACAAATTGCTATTGGTGTTGGTGCTTCGTGGGTAGAGGCTATCGAGAAAAAAGAAGATTCTAAGGGGTATTTAGGTTGTATCATAAATTCGCCAACAAAAAAAGAATCAAACGGTTATTACTCTTTGAATCCAGCACCTGGTTTTGGTTTAGAATTGGATGAAAAACGCTTGAAATCTATTTGCGAATTGTATATAGATGTGTAGATAATATTAATATTGAAGAATTTTTTAAAATGATAAAACAAACAATTTACATCCTAATATTGCTTATTACCACTTTTTCATGTGATAATAAACCTCAAGAACGTAACTCGCTAATATTTAAAAAACTATTAGTAAACTCAAAAGAAAGTCCAACAGCTATTGAAAGTAAACAGCCAACCTTTTCTTGGGTTGTTAATGCCAAAGGCTACAATAAATCGCAATCGGCATATCATATTTTGGTAGCATCTTCAGAAGATAAACTAAATGAAAGTGATGCCGATATATGGAATTCGGGTGAAGTAAAAAGCCACCAATCAACTCACGTTAAATATCAAGGTAATACATTGAAAGCTTTAAAAAGCTATTATTGGAAAGTGAAAATTTGGGATGAAAATCAAGAATCTTCAAAATGGTCTGAATCTCAAAACTTCAAAATGGGATTAATAACCAATAAAAATTGGGGTAATTCAAAATGGATAACTTTAAACAACGATACCAGAGCATCACCACACCAGTATAGAGATTACAAAACAGGTAGAATGAAAATGCCATTAAAGGTAAATGGCTTTGCAGCTAGTTATTTTAGAAAAGAAGTAAATATAGTTAAAGGTATAAAAAAAGCTGAAGCTTACATTTGTGGTTTAGGGTATTACGAGTTGTATTTAAATGGCGAAAAAGTAGGCGACCATGTATTAGATCCAGCACCATCAAATTACGATAAGCAAGCCTATTATGTTAATTATGATATTACTAAGGCACTTAAATCTGGTAAGAATGCATTCGGAATTATATTAGGTAACGGTTTTTACGGACAGAATATCTCTTGGAAACGCGACCCAGAATCAGATAAAGATTTAGCCTATGGATCACCAACCGTAAAGCTAATGGTTAAGTTAAAATACGATGATGATACCGAAGCAGATTTCTATACGGATCAGACGTGGAAAGAAGCCACAGGACCAATAGTCTTCAACAATATTTATGGAGGCGACACCTACGATGCTAATTTTGAATTAGGTAATTGGACAGAGGTTGGGTATAATGATACCACTTGGGGAAATACCAAAATAGCAACACCAAAACTCAAAAAAATAAGTACGCAACAAATCCCTCCAATTAAAAAGCTTAAAGAGTTTGAACCTCAAAATATTTTTAAAGCACCAGATGGTAATTGGATTATAGATTTTGGCCAGAATATAGCTGGTTGGGTAAAAATAAATGTAAAAGAGAAAAAAGGTCAACTCATAGAAATTATTACAACAGAGGCTTTACTAACCAATGGCAAAGATATTTACCCAGGTTCTACAGGTGGCGGAGCCAACGGTATGCCACAGATTTTTAAATATATCTGTAAAGGAGAAAATGTAGAATCTTGGGAGCCTAAATTTAGCTATCATGGTTTTAGGTTTGCAAAAATAAAAGGCGTGTCTACAAAACCAGATGCCGATATGATAAAAGCAGTTTTAGTGGCAACAGATATACAAGAAACAGGAAGTTTTTCATCATCAGATGCATTGCTTAATAAAATGCACAATATTAGTAAGTGGACTATTGTAGATAATATTCATGGCATTCCAGAAGATTGCCCACACCGTGAAAAATGTGGTTGGTTAGGCGATTCACACGCCTTTTGTGAATACGCCTTGTATAATTACAATATGTACGATTTTTATAAAAAATACATGGAAGACATCCGCACCCAAATGCGACCAACAAAGGGGCATAATAATCCCGAAATTAAATTTCAAGTCCCGACTATGATAGCGCCAGGAAAGCGTACTTCTACTTATGCAAAGATAGATTGGGGTGTAGCCACGATGTATTTGCCATGGTATAATTATAAGTTTTACGGCGATGATGCCATAGTAAAAGAATACTATAAAGACATGAAAAACTTGACTAATTTCTACTTAAATTTTAAAGACGAAAGCGGTATTATGCAAGACGGAATGGGCGATTGGTGCCCACCGCGTTGGGATAGACGAAAGAATCCAAGTGCCATGGAGTGCAACCCTATAATTTCTGCCAATGCCTATTTTTATGACGTACTAGGTATTATGGAAGCATGCGCTAAAATGAACAACGATGCCGGATATGTAACAAAAATGAATGCTGAAAAGGAAGCCTTAAAAAAAGCCTTTAATAAAGAGTTTTTAATTCAAATTCCAGAAACTAATTACAAATGGTATGGTAGCCAAACCGCAACGGTACAAGCCTTACAATTTGGTTTGGTGCCCGAAAACGACATTAAAAATGTAGTAAACGGTTTAACACACGACATTGTTGCTGTAAAAAGCGGCCACCATTCTACCGGAATCCACGGAAATCGATATATTTATACGGTTTTATCCAAATACGGAAAAGCAGATTTAGCATATCAAATACTAACCACACCAGAGTTTCCAAGTCAAACCTATGTCATGAATTCAGGATTCACCACCTGGCCAGAACGCCAGTTCGAATGGGAAAAACTGGAAGGACCATCCAATTCATTAAATCATCCAATGCATAGTGGTTTTGCAGCATATTTTTACGAGTCTTTAGGAGGTATTAAGTCTTCAGAATCAAATCCTGGATATAAGCTGTTTGTTGTTAATCCAGAATTTCCGAGTGCCATAACAACTACAGAAGTATCTGTCCCGACACCATATGGTAATATTAATAACAAATGGAATGTTAATGATAACGTGTTAAACATGAATTTGGAAGTACCATTTAATACAAAAGCAAAGCTTATTTTAACACCAAACGAGCTAGAGTCTTTAAAAATAAATAAACAAGCATTAAAAGAATTTCAAATAAATCAAGACGTAATACAGGAGAAAAATAATGTTATTTTAGGATCAGGAGAATATCTTATTCAGTACTCTAAAGCAATCAAGTAACCGTAGTATAAAAAAGAGCAGTAATTTTTATTTATGGGCGTTACCCAAAAAAGGGTCGGGCTTTCACTAGTCGCTCTTCCTAAGGTCAGGAGCTCCAACAAGCCGTTCAATCCCTAACGCGGCTAGACATCAAAAGGCAGTTTTTAACTTAAAAACACAGCAGTAATTTACCATATACTACAGGATACTTTTTAGTAACCATTCAAGTATTATTGTTAAATTAAAAACCACTCATGAAAAACAAAATAGCATTTATAGTAGTTTTATTAAGCATTTCAGGTTTGTTTGCTCAAACAGCAACATGTGATGGAACACTACCTTTTGAAGAACAAAATGGGCTATTAACCATCGAAATGGAATCTGGAATTATAAACGATAATCGTTGGCAAATAGATACAGAAACAGTTGATGGCGAAGATATCACATATTTATATTGGACCGGAGAGCAGTCTTTTAATGCACTATCTAACGCACCAATTGTATATAATATTAAAATTAATAATCCAGGTACATACCGTTTTGCATGGCGTATGCGAGTAGGTTTGGGAACTAGCCCAGGTGAGCATAATGACGCATGGTTAAAAATTAATGGCGAAGATTTTTATGGTATTAAAAGCGGTGCCAAAGTATATCCAAAACCAATGTGCGAGAATGATGCAAATTTAACCTGTGCAGAAGGAAGTTCAACACAAAACTTTATTAAAGCCTTTGGAAACAGGTTAGACTGGTGGTTTGTAACCAACACAAACGATGGCGATTCCCACAGAGTATGGGTTACATTTAATGAAGCTAAAGAATATAAAATAACTGTAGACGCGAGATCATCATACTTATTTATAGATAAAATGGTATTACATCGTAATTCTGTTTCAAGTACTACAGCATTCAATTTATCTAACCCAGAATCGTCTTGTTATAATGCATTATCTACTACAAAAAATAAGTTGGTTAATATAAAAATATATCCAAACCCAACAAAACATCTTGTACATTTTGATAACTTACCAGAAAATATAACCTTAACCTTAACAAACATACTAGGAGCAACAGTAAAAAAGGTATATACAACATCAAAAAAAGAAACCATAAATATTAGCAATTTAAAAAAGGGCGTTTATTTTATAACAAGCAATGCCTCTAATTCTAATTTTGTAAAAAAAATTATAAAATTATAACATAAAACTAAAATGAAAATACTACGTATTATAGGTATTAATGTGTTTTTTCTAGGAACTCTTTTAACAGGTTTAAGTTGTAAATCAAACTCAGAAAACCAAGAAAACAAAGTTTTAGAATACACAAAACTAGTACAAGCCCAAACAGGACATTTTGGAGATCAAGGTAATGGTACCTATATTAACCCCGTGCTAAATGCCGATTATCCAGATTCTGATATCGAGCAAGTAGGCGATACCTATTACATGATTACCTCCAAACAACACATGTCTCCAGGAATGCCAATTTTAGAATCTAAAGATATGGTAAACTGGACCCATATAGGACATGTTTTTGATAGTTTATCCTGGGCGCCAGAGTACAATTGGGACAGAATGAATGGTTACTCTTTTGGCACTTGGGCAGGCGATTTGGCATATCACGAAGGTACTTGGTACTGTTACCAAATAGATTATCAACATGGTTTAATGGTAGCAACGGCTAAAAATATAAAAGGGCCTTGGAGCAAACCAATATTTATGTTGCCAAAAGCAAAAGTATTAGACGATCCAGCAGTATATTGGGATAAAGACACGCATAAGGCATACATAATAGTAAATACTGCAGGAAAACAAAAAAGTTCTAGTAATACCATAGAAGGCAACGAAAACAGAATTTATGAAATGAGTTGGGACGGAACTAAAATCCTAGACGAAGGTAAATTAGTTTACACAGGCATGGGAGCCGAAGCAGCCAAAATTTATAAAATAAACGGCACTTGGTATATCTTTTTAGCACAATGGACTATGGGCGATAAATCCACCAAACCAGGCGTAAAAAACCCAAAAAACGACAGAAAGCAAATTGTATTACGTTCACAAAAAAGTATTTACGGTCCTTACCAAGTTAAAACCGTTTTAGAAAAAGGAACAGCCTTTAATAATCGTAGCGCAAGTCAAGGAGCGTTAATGCAAGCACCCGATAAATCATGGTGGTATATGCATCAACTCATTCAAAACGATACCATTCCATTTCAAGGACGTCCGCAATGTTTAGAACCTGTAAATTGGGTAGACGGATGGCCAATTATTGGCGTAGACGAAGATAATGATGGCATTGGCGAACCCGTAAAACAGTACAAGAAACCAATAGATGGTTACCTAATTTCAGCACCAAGTTCAGACGACGATTTTTCATCAACCAAACTAGGTTTTCAATGGGAATGGAACCACAACCCAAGGAACACACATTGGTCACTTACAGAACGTCAAGGCTGGTTACGCTTAAAAGCAAGTAAGGTACTGCCAAACAAAAAAGGCTACGGACCAAACATTAATGAATGGACTAACAACGACGGCTCAGACGCCAATTTCTGGAGAGCGTGCAATACCTTAAGCCAGCGTATTATGGGTATTACAACAGGAACGGCAGTAGCTAAATTCGATATTTCAGGAATGCAACCACACCAATTAGCAGGTTTTGTACGCTACGGAGGCGTTTTTAACTTACTAGGAGTAGAAGTAACCGAAAACGGAAAAAAGCACCTATTTTACATGGATAGCATGTCGCAAAAAACAAAAGGCCCAGAAATAAAAGGAAGCACGCTGTACATTAAAACAGTAAACAATGTAAACCAAGCCACTTACGCCTACAGTTTAGATGGCGTTAATTTTAAAGCATTTGGACCTAAATTTATTATAGCCTTTGGGAAATGGACAGGCGATCGCCTAGGATTCTTTTCATGGAATGAAAAACAAGATGCAGGATACATCGATGTCGATTGGTTTACCTATAATTACGATGGCCCTAAAGCAGCAAAAAAATAAAAAGAAAAACAACTGTATAATTGGGGCGTTACCCACAAGGGGTCGGGCTTTCACTAGTCGCTCCTCCTATGGTCGGGAGCTCCAACAAACCGTTCAATCCCTAACGCAACTATCCAAAAGGCTATTGTATAAATTAAAATACCCGTAAACCTTCTAACTAAAAAACAAATCAATGTATATATTAAAAGTAATAGTGTATTGTTTTATTATACAAGCTGTATTAGGATGCCAAAAAAAAACAGAAAAAGTACGTAAGCCTAACATCCTATTTATATTAGTAGACGATTTGGGATATCACGATTTAGGCGTTACAGGAAGTGTCTTTTACGAAACCCCCAATGTAGATAAATTAGCCAATCAAGGCATTATGTTTACCAACGGTTATGCATCTAGTAGAGTATGCAGTCCATCTCGAGCCAGTATCATGACGGGTAAATTTACCGCACGCCATGGTATTACCGATTGGATAGGAGCAAAAGCAGGAGAAAATTGGCGTGCAAAAAACCGCCATAACAAACTACTACCAGCAAATTATAACATGCAATTGCCCCAAGAAGATGTAACCATAGCAGAGACTTTTAAAAACAATGGATATAAAACCTTTTTCGCAGGAAAATGGCATTTAGGAGGTCAAGGTTCCTACCCAGAAGATCATGGATTCGATATTAATATAGCAGGAATCGATGCGGGTTCCCCTAGAGGCGGATTCTTCTCTCCATGGAATAATCCAAAACTTAAAAACAAAGAAAAAGGAGAAAATCTAACCCTGCGTTTAGCAAAAGAAACAGCAAATTTTATTTCCAAGCATAAAGACACAACATTTTTTGCTTTTTTATCTTTTTATGCAGTTCATGCACCTATTCAAACCACAGAAACAAAATGGAAAAAATATAGAAAAAAAGCCGATAGTTTGGGTATTGCAAAAACAGGGTATAGAATGGAACGCGTATTACCAATTCGTACAATACAAGACAATCCCATTTACGGAGGTTTAGTAGAAACAATGGATACAGCTGTTGGGCTTGTTTTAAAAGCATTAAAAGATAACGGATTAGATAATAATACTATTGTTGTTTTTACCTCCGATAACGGAGGAGTAGCCTCTGGAGATCATTACGCTACTAGTAACTTGCCATTACGAGGCGGAAAAGGATATCAATGGGAAGGTGGCATTCGTGAGCCTTATTTTATAAAAGTACCATGGTTAAAACATAAAGGTTTAAAAGTTGAATTCCCTGTAATTAATACCGATTTTTATCCAACGCTATTAGATTTAACAAATATACCGTTGCATCCCGAACAGCATAAAGATGGTATAAGCTTAAAACCTTTACTAGAAGGAATAAATTTAGAAATAAATAGACCATTATATTGGCATTATCCACATTACGGAAATCAAGGAGGAGAACCCGCTTCTATCATTCAAAAAGAAGGCTGGAAATTAATTCATTATTGGGAAGATGGGCATGAAGAACTATATAAATTACCTTCAACAGAACAAGATACCTTAAATGTGATTTTAAAACACCCTAAAATAGCAAAAACATTAAGTGATAATTTATTGCAATGGCTTAAAAGTGTAAATGCCAAATACCCTGTAAAAGACACAAAATATGATGCTAATAAAGCAAAAAACAGATGTTTAAATATTGTAAATAAGAAATGGCCTTTGTTAGAAAGTCAACGTTTAGAAGTCCTATCTAAAAACTTTCAGCCCAATAAAAATTGGTGGAAAAGTAAATTAACCACCGATTAAAGTATTGAATAAATCATAACAATTAACATATACTTTTTTCAATCCTTAATAAGCAAGGTTGTACAGGATGGTTTTTGTGTTTTTAGTGAGTATATTTATTTGTAAAATAATAATACATAGATAAAGATGAGAGCAGTAAAAATATTTTCATATATTTTGTTAATTTCTATACATACCGTTTTTTTTACATGTTCTAAACCTGAAGATGTAAAAAAAGAGACTGTTAAAAATACAGAACCAGAAGAGCCAAACGAGCCTAACAACCCTATAGTTACAGAACCAGATAAAGTTGTTGCAATAAATACAAATGCGGTAGTGGGTAATATGTATAACTTTTGGTCTACAAGACCTATGGTAAACCAAACACGATTTAGTAGTTCTGGTTTTAGAGCAGATATTGAAAATATAAAGCCATACGTAAAAAGCTATAACTTGGTACGTGTTTTAGGAGGAAGAACAGATGATAAAAACGATTTTTATAAAGGTGTAGATAGCTCTGGAAATATCATAACAGATTTTAGTAGTTTAATTACAGATATGCGTAATTTTATGCAAACAGGTTTTAAGCCGCGTATTGTATTAGATAATGTGCCTTGGAAAATGAATGCTGTAAAAGAAGTGAATACCTATGGTAATACCAATCCGCCAGATAACTATGGTATTTGGAGACAATATATTAACGCATTCTTACAAACATTGGTTAACGAATTTGGTTTAAACGAAGTTAAAACTTGGCGTTTTAGAGTAGCAACCGAACCTAATTTTACACCACAACATTGGAATGGTAGTAAAGAAGAGTTTTTTAAACATTACGACATAACTGTAGATGAAGTTTTAAAAGTAATTCCTAATGCTATTATTGGCCCAGGAAATAATTTAACCGAAGGAGTTGCAACGTATACTACAGAAATTATCGATCATTGTGCAAATGGAACAAACTATGCTACGGGAGCCATAGGTACAAAAATGGATTTTTTCTGTATTTCTTATTATGAGAAAATTGATCAGAATACTATAAAACTTCCCAATACAATAAAAGAATATAGAGATAAACTAGATAGTTACCCTCAGTTTAGCAATATTCCTTTCGATATTCAGGAATTTGGAATATTACGCGATGAGCATGGTGTGAGAGGTATTAGTATAGTAGATGGAACAGAATTTGGAGCAAGTTGGTATGCTAGAATAGCAGATTTAGCCTATCAAAATAGAATTACAGAAATTTATGATTGGGGGCAAGAGCTTGAGTCAAGCAATTTACCACAAGGTAGACGGCTTGTTACAGAAATGTTTTTAAAAATGGTAGACGGAAACCGGTTAGAAACTATTGATAATATTAATGGGCACGCAGGGGTTATACCTGTTACTAAAGGCGATAAAATCTATTTATTAATATATAACCATAATACTATAAGAAGTAGTTCTTCAAAAAGAACTTTATACCCGCAATTAGAAGGTGGGCACATATCTGGAGAATCCCGTTGGAAAATGAATGAGTGGACCATTGATAAAACCCATGGAATAATAATGCACGAGCTTTATAAAGATTTAAGGAATGCAGGAGTAGGAGAGAAAACCAATGGCCGTATCTATGGCAATAGACCATCAGATCGTTTTGATGATGGTTGGAAGGATGTGTTTAATGCAAATTTAGCGAAATACACTAAAATGGCTAGACTCCCAAAAACTATAACAGATTCTATAATAAATAAGCACCAAGAAAAGTTAACCTTAAAGGTAGATTTAGAGCCGCATAGTGTTAAATTAATAGAGTTAATACCTCAATAAATTAAAATTTTTCTTCATTATTTTTTTAGGCAGGATACTACAGGACACCATAGTATTGTACAGGATAGATTATAAAAAAAATCATAATATTTTAGATTATTGTTAACAAACAAACTAAAACTTTATGAAATTAAAAACTAAATTAACATCATGTTTAAGTTTTAAAAAAACTTGGATATGTTTTGTTTTGGCATTGTCTTGCATAGGAATGTCAAACGCGCAGTCTGTAAAAGGTACAGTTTCTGCAGATGGCCAACCTCTTCCTGGGGCTACAGTTATAATTAAAGGAACCACAACAGGAACAACTACCGATTTTGATGGAAATTACACCATCAATGCAGAAGCACTAAGTACACTAGTTTTTTCTTATGTAGGATACTCGGTAAAAGAAGTTGTTGTAGGAAATCAAACAACAATAAATGTAACTCTTGAGCAAGATAACAAACTAGATGAGGTTGTAATTATTGGCTATGGTACACAACGTAAATCAGATTTAACAGGCTCAGTTTCTTCAGTAAGTGCAGACGATGTAGCATCTGTTCCTGTTTCGAGAGTAGATCAAGCTTTACAAGGTAGAGCAGCAGGTGTACAAGTTACTCAAACTAGTGGTGCTCCAGGTTCTGGTACAGCTATTAGAGTAAGAGGTGGTAATTCCATTACAGGTAGTAACGAACCGCTTTGGGTTATTGATGGTATTATTGTAGGAACCAATTTTAACTTGAATAACCTAAATGCCAATGATGTTAAATCCATCGAGATATTAAAAGATGCATCATCTATTGCTATTTATGGGTCAAGAGGAGCCAACGGTGTTATTTTGGTAACCACGAAAAATGGTGCCAATATTGGTGGTGGTAAACCACAAGTAAGTGTAGGTATTTATACTAGTACACAAATAGTACCTGAAACTCCAGATTACCTAAGTCAAGCACAGCAAATAGAATACACCAATGCAGATGCAATCGCTAGAGGTGCGGTTCCTCCATTTCCAGGAAGTCCATCAGATTATCCAAATAATGACTATTTTGACCTTTTGTTAAGTCCATCTCCCATTTATAATGCGGATGTTTCAATTGCTGGTTCATCAGAAAACGGAAGTGTTAGTTATTATAATTCGTTAAATTTTTTCGATCAAGATGGTATTATCGAGAATTCAGGAATAGAAAAATATATCTTTAGGTCTAACGTGGATTTTAAATTAAGTGATAGATTGAAAGCGGGTGTTCGGATTAATTATTCAAGAATTAAACAGGAGAACGGTGTTGTTGGCTATAGTAGTCTTTTAGGTATTTTGCCAACCCAACCCATATTTAATGATGATGGTTCTTATAATGGTTTTGATGAAGTAAGGAGTGCAGATTTTAATAACCCAGTTGCAACGGCAAAACTAGATATAGATGAAACCGGTATTAGCAATTTGTTAGGTACTTTATATTTGGAATATAGTCCTATTGAAAATTTAATTATTCGTTCTACTTTTAACCCAGATATTACTAATTCTAAAAGAAATGAATTTACGTCTAGTCAAAGACCAGATTTAACGTCAGCAGAAAGTAATGCTAGGATAAGCACTACGTCATCTTTTGGATGGAATAATGAAAATACGGTGCAGTATTCTGGAGATATTAAAGAGGATCATAGTTACACGATTTTAGGTGGTGCTTCTTTCCAGAAAACTTCTACTGAAACTGCTCTTGCTCAATCTTTTGGGTATACTACTGATGCTACTACATTCAACAACTTGGGATTGGGAACTGACCCTTTAAGAAATATAGTGGGTTCTAGTTATACTCAAAATACACTTGTTTCCTTTTTTGGAAGGCTTAATTATACCTATAAAGACAAGTACTTATTAACATTGGTTGGTAGAAGTGACGGTAGTTCTGTTTTTGCTCCAGGTAATAAATATGAATTTTATCCATCTATAGCAGGTGCGTGGAAAATTACAGAAGAGCCTTTTATGCAAAATCAAAATGTCTTTCAAGATTTAAAATTAAGAGCCAGTTATGGTAAGTCGGGAAATCAAGCTATTTCTGCCTATAATACTTTAGGTGTTTTAGTAGAGGGAAATACATCTTTTAACGGTGTTGAGACTCCTGGCGCTGTTTTGGGAAGACCAGCAAATCCTAATTTAACTTGGGAGACAACAACGTCTTTTGATATTGCTTTAGAAGCTTCGCTTTTTGGAGGAAAAGTATTTACAGAGTTTAATTATTATTCTAAAAAAACGGAAGATTTGTTATTAGATGTAACCATACCTAGGCAAACAGGCTATACAAGTCAATTACAAAATGTAGGTTCTTTGGAGAATAAAGGATGGGAGTTTTTAGTGACTTCAACCAATATTTCCAAGCCTAATTTTAATTGGAATACTACCTTAACGCTTTCTTCTAATAAAAATAAGGTGTTGGATCTTGGCGGTCAAGAATTTGTTGATGTAGTTACTAATCCAATTTTAGGCGCAGGAAACTTGAGAATAATTGTTGGGGAAACTGTTCCAGTATTTACTGGAGCAGAATACTTAGGGACATGGAAAAGTCCAGAAGAAATTACTGCTTCAGGACAAGATCCAGCAACAAATTCTGTTGGAGGTCCTAGATATAAAGATCAATTAACTATTGATACTAATAATGATGGTATCCCAGATCAAGGAGACGGTATTATTTCCAATGAAGATTATGTGGTTTTAGGTAACCCATTTCCAGATTTAATTTATGGATTTGAGAATAATTTTTCTTACAAAAACTTCGATTTAAGTATTTATATTCAAGGTACTGTTGGTAATGAAGTTTTTAATACAAGAACACGTACTAACTATTTCATTCGTGGGGAAGTTCCAAAGTACGCCGAAGCTGCTAACTATTGGTCACCAGAAAACCCAACTTCTAACGTCCCTCGACCTGGATTACTTGAAGGTGATTATGTTCCTAATTCTTTTGATGTTGAAGACGGTTCGCATTTACGTCTAAAAAATGTGAAATTTACTTATCATTTACCAGTTGAAAAAATGGGATGGAAAGGTGTTAAGGATATGTCAATTTACGCCTCTGGAACCAATTTGTTACTACTTTCGGATTTTAGATTAATTGATCCAGAGACAAGTCAATACGGTAGCTCTGATTTAGGAAATTTAGCTCAAGGATTTGCTGGAGGGGAGTATCCCAATGCCAGTGTTATAAGTTTAGGCCTTAACGTAACTTTTTAAAAATATTACTATGAAAACAAATAAATTATTTTTTTGTATCACCTTAATTATGATCACATGTTTTGGTTGTGAGTCATTTTTAGAGGAAGAACCACGAGATATTATTGCACCAGAAAACTTCTTTGCTACTGATGATGATGCAAAACAATCCATTACCGGCTTATATGCCTTAATTAAAAATAACTCGATCTACGGGCAAGCTGGGCTGGATAATTGGTACGATAATGGAGTAGATATTATAGAGCCAAATCGTAAACACCCAATTTTTGAGGTGATGGGGAATTATACTTTAAATGAGGTCACTGCCGACGCCTCAAACCAAAAAATGAGTGTAACAGATACTTGGCAGAATCTTTATAGAGTTATCTTAAATGCCAATGTTATTATTGAAAGGGTTTCTGGAAATGGAGCCATCTCTGAAGCTGTTCAGAATGATGTTGTTGCACAGGCAAGATTTATTCGGGCATTAGCTTACTGGCATATTACCAATCTTTGGGGCGATGCGCCTTTTTATACAGAAGTGCTTACACTTGAAGAGATTGGTTCATTAGGAAGAACTGGTAAAGATGTTATTTTAGCTACTGTATTAGACGATTTGGAGTTTGCACAAAATAACCTGCTACCTGTTTACCCAAATGAAGATAGAGGTAGAGCTACTAAATGGGCGGCAGCTATTATAGAAGCCAAAATACATATGAAAGCACAAGATTGGCAAGCTGGTTTAGATAAATGTTTGGAAATTATTAACCAGTCTTCTCATACCATTTTGGCAAATTATAACGATGTTTTTGATCCAGCAAACGAATATAACAATGAGATTATTTGGTCTTTAGATTTTGCTAAGGACATCACAGGGCAATTTGAGCCAGCGTTCCCAGGTGCTTCATTTGCAGGAAATAATTATTGGAGGCCAAGTCTCTTTAACCCGCGTATAGCTGATGAGCCTGCTCCAGGTGAAGACCAAGATGCCTTAAAAGCTGCTTTGGCTGCCAATGGTGAAGAATTTAACGGTACTGGACTTCAAATAGCATCAAAAGACTTTGCTGAAAATTTCCCCGCAGCTGATTTACGACGACCATTAAATGTTATGGGTAGTTATGAAGGCATTCAATTGAATCATACATACATGCCTAAGTTCATGAGTCTTAGTTTTGAGACTTCTCCAAGATTTAACCACGGCGATAATAGGTTGGTATTTAGGTTAGCTGATGTGGCTTTAATGGCTGCTGAGTGTGAAAACGAGCGTCCTGGAGGAAATCCTAATACTGCTTTTGAGTATATAAGAGAAATAAGAGAGCGTGCTTATGCAACTCAAGTAGAAGCTGAAGCCATTTTAGGTTTAAGTCAACAAGCGTTCAGAGAAGCTATTTATGATGAGCGTAAATGGGAGTTGGCCGGAGAAGCAACAAGAAGATACGACTTAATAAGATGGGGTATTTATTTAGATGTTGTTCGTAATGCAGAATTTAAAACTTATAATCCTGACGAAAACATACAAGATCACCATGTTTTGTTACCAATTCCTTTAAATGAACTGTTGTTAAACCCAAATTTATTGGAGTCTGATCCAACAAATAATGGATATAGATAATACTTATTTTTTTTAAGTAAATTTTTTTGAGTTAATAAAACCGAAAGATATTAGTCTTTCGGTTTTTTATTTTAAACAAAAAGTGTTTAGAACTATGAATTAGTCTTCCAACAGTACTGTACAGGATACAAAAAGAAAGTTGATACATTATTTTTGGATATAATAATATTGAGACAAACTAAAATAGAAGTATTAAGATGAAGATTAAAATAATTATTGCTGTTTGTGTATTATTATCGTTAAATGTATTTTCCCAAATAAAGCATGGATTACGAGATAATCAGGGACGACATGTTATATCCCGTGGTTTTGTAATAAACACTAACGATCATAAAGGCGAAGTTTTTTTTAATAAAGATGATTATGCTCGTATGGTAAGAATGGGAGCTAATACACAAGTTATAAGATTAGAGTTAGGAAAGCTTAGTAAGTTTCCAGGAGGTAGCCTACAGCCTAATTACCTTAAAAAATTAGATACTTTAGTAATGTTAGGTCAACATTCTGGAATTAAAACAGTATTTAAAATGACTGTTTATGGCGTAAATAAGTTTATATGGGAAGAATTTTGGAAAAATAATAAAGCCGAGTATAGTACATATATAGATGCGTGGAAAGTAATATGGAATAGATATTCTAGTAATTCTGCTGTTTTAGGATACGATGTAGTTAACGAACCTAGAAAACTATCTATGAATATTTCTTATAAAGAATTAACAAATAAATACCTAATACCACTTTATCAAAAGATAATTGATGAAAGCCAAAAAATAAATGCTGATAAAAAAATACTATTTCAATCTGTTTTTATGAATAAAGGAGAGAAAGTAGATAATAATCAATATGCCGAAATTACAGCACCGATAAATAGGAAAAACATCATTTTTGCACCTCACATATACCAAAATGATGTAAATTATATTAAAAAAAACATGGATAGATTTGATAAGGAATCTAAGATGTTAAATGCTCCAATTATAATTGGAGAATGGGGGTTTCCTACATTTGCTAAAACAGATACCTTAATAAGTGGAAAATTGGGGCAATTGGCATACAGAGAACTTTATATAAAAACAGCAGAAGTTTTTGATAGTATGGGAGTAGGATCAATAAAAGCATGGTTTTTAGGAAACCGAAGTATGCAACATTTTCTACCAGCAGGGCCTTCAACATGGTCAATATTTAGTGATAGTACAGATGCAGGTACCGTAGAACGTAAATATATTACCGATGTAATATCAAGACCTTTTCCGCAAACCATAGCAGGAGATATTCAATCCTTTATGTTTAATCATGCTACAAGAACACTAAATTTAAATATTAAATCGGATAATAGCAAAGGTGTATCAAAAATATTTATTGGAGCTAACCGACATTATCCCGATGGGTTTTCCATTATAATTAATAACGATATTGTAATGTATCGCAATCCATTAAAAAAAGTAAGATTAGAAACCTATAAGGCTCCTAAAGGTTTTAATCCTTCAGATTATATTTGGGATGAATATACTCAGAAATTAACCATCTTAAAATGGCCTAAGGATACAAGTAAACTTAATATAAAAATTGTTCCAGGACTACGGAATTTTGATTAACTATAAAGAATAAATTAATGAAGAAAATAATATTAGCTAGTTTTATTGTTGCCACATTTTTCAATTGTGATACAAAAAATAGTACAACGGAAACCATAAGTAAACAAGATTCTGAAATTGCTTCAAAAGTTGAAAATTTAATTAGTGAAATGACATTTGAGGAAAAGATGACAGAAATGATTCAAGATGCACCTGCCAACGAAAGGTTAGGCATTCCTGTTATGAAATATGGAGAAGCATTACATGGTTTGTGGCTTGTTCTTGATTATTATGGTAATACAACGGTTTATCCGCAAGCTGTGGCATGTGCCTCAACATGGCAACCCGAGCTAATAAAAAAAATGGCTTCTCAAACAGCATTGGAAGCACGTGCGTTAGGAGTTACACATTGTTACTCTCCTAATTTAGATGTATACGCAGGAGATGCACGTTATGGTAGAGTAGAAGAATCTTATGGTGAAGACCCATATTTAGTTTCACAAATGGGCGTTGCATTTATCCAGGGTTTACAAGGCGAAGGTGATGAACAATTTGATGAAAATCATGTTATGGCTACAGCAAAACATTTTGTTGGGTACCCTGAAAACAGACGAGGTATAAATGGAGGTTTTAGCGATATGTCTGAACGTCGTTTACGTGAAGTTTACCTACCATCGTTCGAGGCGGCAGTAAAGGAAGCGCAAGTAGGTTCCGTTATGCCAGGTCATCAAGACTTTAATGGAGTGCCTTGCCACATGAATACTTGGCTGTTAAAAGATATCTTACGAGATGAGTTAGGTTTTGATGGTTTTATTGTTTCAGATAATAATGATGTAGGGAGATTAGAAACCATGCATTTTATTCCAGAAACCAGAGCTAAGGCAGCTATTTTAGGCTTAAAAGCAGGTGTTGATATGGATTTGGTTATAGGAAAAAAAGTAGACCTATCAACTTATCACATAAATGTATTAAAAGATACGATAAGTCAAGACCCTTCTTTGATGAAGTATATTGATAGGGCTACGTCACGTATTTTAACAGCAAAATATAAATTGGGTTTATTTGACACAGAACCAAAAGAAATAGACCCAAAAACAGTAAATGCTGGTAGAGAGGAACATCGCGAGTTTGCATTAGAAATGGCCGAGAAATCTATGATTATGTTGAAAAATGAAAACAATCTCTTGCCACTAGATTTATCTAAAATAAAATCTTTAGCAGTAATTGGTCCTAATGCTCATGAAGAAAGACCTAAAAAGAAAACCTACAAACTATTGGGAGGATATTCAGGGTTGCCACCATACTATGTTTCAGTTTTAGATGGCTTAAAGAAAAAAGTAGGCGAAAACGTAAAAATAAATTACGCTAAAGGCTGCGATATTGATAGTTTTTCAAAAGAAGGATTTTCAGCAGCTATTTCAGCAGCTAAAAAATCAGATGCAGTTGTTTTAGTTGTGGGTAGCTCCCATAAAACATGTGGCGAAGGAGGAGATCGTTCAGATCTTGATTTATTCGGCGTTCAAAACGAATTGGTAGAAGCCATACATAAAACAGGAAAACCCGTAATTGTCGTTTTAATTAACGGGCGCCCATTAAGTATAAATTATATAGCAGAAAATATACCGTCTGTACTAGAAACGTGGTATGGAGGTATGCGAGCAGGCGATGCTGTTGCGAATGTTATTTTTGGCGATGTAAACCCAGGCGGTAAATTAACAATGTCTTTTCCGCGTTCGGTAGGGCAAATCCCTGTAACTTATTTAGAGCGTCCAGATTTTATTGGGTCTGGTAAAGGCAAGTATAGATATAGCAATAAGTCGCCATTATTTCCATTTGGCTATGGTTTAAGTTATACAACTTTTAGCTATAGTAAGCCTAAATTAGAGCAAACCAATATTAATACAGACGGGACAACAACAGTTTCAGTAGAGGTTACCAATACTGGAAATCGAGAAGGCGATGAGGTCGTGCAAATGTATGTAAGAGACGATTATGCTTCGGTAGGAAGATATCTTAAAATGCTTAAAGGCTTTGAACGCATTACATTAAAACCAGGAGAAACAAAAACAGTTTCTTTTAAATTAGGGTTTAATGAGCTTAATGTTTTAAACCAAAACATGAAAAAAGTAGTAGAACCAGGAACATTTACTATTTCAATAGGAAGCTCTTCTCTAGAAAAAGACTTGCAGAAAATAAAATTATACGTAAAGTGATATTTAAGAAAATATAATAGATGCTCAGTTTATATATAGGCTGAGCATTTGTGTTTTAATCAAAAACATTAAAAAAAAACAGTTCTTAGAGTTAATATTTGTTCTATAACCTCAGGTAAGTACAGGATGCAAACTATAACTTATTTATTTAAATTTCAACATAATTAATTAAAACTAAATAAAATCATGAAAAAAATTACTTTAAAAATTAGTGTATTTTTACTTTTGACTATGTGTGTGCTTCAAGTACAAGCTCAAGCATTATGGACAGAAAACGGTACCTACAAAATTTCAACATCTGGACCTACTGCCTTACCTAACCCAGAACTTTATATGACAATTAATGGTGCTACGGGCGATTTAGAATGGGCTGAAGAATTACCAGGTGATGATGAAACACAACTTTGGACGGTTACAGGACATAGATATGCTGCCGCAGAGCATGATAGTGGTAATGGTGCCTCGTACATGGAAGTAACTGCTACTATTACAGGTGTTGGTACTTTTACAATGGCTACAAATTCTGTAGCGACAGATGGTAATAATATTACGATTATTGCAAGACCAGGTGAACCAATGGACAATACAGCAGATTTATCTGATTTAAGTGGTTTAGACCAGTTTCAACGAAGAAAAACTAAAGTTGATGCAAACGGAAATTATTCCTCTACAGGAAGTACACCATCAGGAGGAAACAATGCATTGTTTTTAAAAACCCCATGGAGTAATGGAGCAAGATTTGGTGTAGTTCCAGCCGCGGCAGGTGACCCTGTACAGTTTAATGGATCAGCACCTCAACCACTTCAATTCCATTTTGTATCTGCATTAAGTGCTGAAAAGTTTGATACAAGTTCAATTTTTGTATCAAACCCAGTTAACGAGCAATTAAGTATTAAAGGGCTTCCTTCTAATATTAACAAAGTATCTTTATATTCTTTATTAGGTAGCGAAGTAATAACTAAAAAGTTAGATGCTCAATCATCTCTTGCAATAGACGTAAGTGCTTTAACAAGCGGTATGTATATTGTAAAAATGATTAGCGACAATGGTAGTTTTAGTAAAAAAATAATAAAGCAATAAACATATTGTTTTATTAAAAAAAACATGAAAAAATCATTCTATCTTTTTTAGATGGAATGATTTTTTTTATTTATAAACCAATAAAAAAAAATCAAATCAAACTTAAAAAGTTTTATAAATATAAAAGTTAATTATGCAAAGACTTGCTTTTAAGATGAAACTCAATAGAGGGCAAAAAGAAGCCTACAAACAGCGCCATGACCAATTATGGCCAGAGCTAAAAAAACTTCTTAAAGATAATGGTGTTAGCGAATACTCTATTTTTTTAGATGAGGAAACCAGTACGTTATTTGCTTTTCAAAAAGTATCTGGCACAAGTGGTTCACAAGATCTATCTAATAATAATATTGTAAAAAAATGGTGGGATTTTATGTCAGATATTATGGAAACAAATTCTGATAATTCGCCAGTTTCAGTAGCTTTAGAAGAAGTATTTTATATGGAATAAATTCTATTTGTAAATTTTAACTATTACTCTTGTTCCTTATAAAGCAGGATACTCTTTATAGTTTTTAAAGTGATAATTATTTTAGATATTCGGATTCTATCAAAAATGCAGCCTTAATTCCTAAAGTAGAATTTACTTTAGACAAATTTGTCTTAATAATATAAATTTAAATTAAATATTAAAACTTCGAGACAGTACAGGATAGTTTTTTTTGGGAAATATTGCATTTTAGAAAATCTTAAATTGAAACTATAAAGTATGTTTAAAAACTCAAATTTCAAATATTTATCATTTACTTTAATTACAGTTATATTTTTAAATGTAACTGCTTGTAAAAAACAAGACCTATTGCAAAAGCCTCAAAACTTAACGGTTTCAGAGGGTTTTAAAAACCCACTTGGGTTTTACGACGCAAATCCAACATTTTCTTGGGAATTACCAGTATTAAAGCATGTTGCAAGTCAATCTGCGTATCAAATTGTAGTGGCATCTAGTAAAGATTTATTGCCTAATAATGCAGATTTGTGGGATTCTAATAAACAAGAAAAAAACCAATCTGTATGGGTAAAATATGGCGGGCCAGCATTACAATCACGACAAAAAGTATACTGGCAAGTAAAATATTGGAATCAAGAAGGAGAAGCTTCAGAGTGGAGTGCCATAAATAATTTTGAATTAGGTTTATTACATAATACGGATTGGAAAGCTAAATGGATTGGGCTAGATACCGCAAGAGATAGTATAAGAGGAAGAGAAAATGTATTAATCCATAAACCACAATATTTAAGAAAAACATTTGAGTTGTTTAATGAGGTAACATCTGCTAGACTGTATATTACAGCTAAAGGTGTTTTTGATGTTTCCTTAAATGGCGAAAATGTAAGTGATGATGCAATGTCGCCAGGATTCACAACGTATGATAAAAGAATTGAAACATTAACGTATAATGTTACCAATTTAATTGAATCTGGGCAAAATACTATTGGTGTTGAATTGGCATCTGGTTGGTATTCGGGTCGATTATTATGGGGAAATACGCCTTGGGATAATAGCGTTTCGCCAAAAGTATTGTGCCAGTTAGAACTACACATGAAAGATGGTTCAAAAGAAATTATTATTTCTGATGAAAGCTGGAAAGGGATAACTAATGGTCCGCTCCAGTTTGCAGAAATTTATGATGGCGAAATATATAATGCCAATTTAGAAATACCTAATTGGTCTTCAAATAGTTTTGATGATAAAAACTGGAATAAAGTTGAAATAGCTAATCTTGATGAAAATGTAAATCTAGAACCAAAACGGCATACTGTTGTAAAGGATAAAATTAAGCTGGTGCCAAAGGAGATTACTAAAAAAGATGGCGCAGTAATATTTAACTTACAACAAAACATGGTGGGTGTTCCTCGTGTAAAAGTACCAATGAAAAAAGGCGATACACTAAAAATTAGATTTGCTGAAATGCTATCACCAGATGGCACATTTTACACAAAAAATTATAGAAGTGCACATTCTACAGATTATTATGTTGCAGCTAAAGATGGAATCATAGAATACCAGCCAAAATTTACATTTCATGGATTTAGTTATGTAGAACTAAGTGGATTTGATGCTTCAAAAGAACCTCAAAAAGATTGGGTAACAGGTATTGTGCAGTATTCAGATTTTGATGATAATGGTACATTTACATCATCACATGAAAAACTAAATCAACTACAAAGTAACATTGTTTGGGGTTTACGAGGTAATTTTTTAGATATTCCAACCGATTGTCCGCAGCGAAATGAACGTTTAGGTTGGACTGGCGACGCACAAGTATTTGGGCCAACGTCTATGTTTAATGCCGATGTCTATAAATTTTGGGCAAGTTGGCTGCAAAGTGTCCGCGAAGCGCAACTTGAAGATGGAGCTATTCCGTGGACGGTTCCAGATACACGAGGTAATAAAATTGCGAGTTCGGGTTGGGGCGATGTAGTCACTATTATACCTTGGGAAATTTACATGCGTACTGGCGATATAGGATTTTTAGAAGATAATTTTGAAATGATGAAACAATGGGTAGAGCATCATCAAAAAAAATCGAAAAATCATATTTCTAATATGATGTCGTTTTCAGATTGGTTGCAGCCTTATCCTGAAAATGGAGACAACAAAGGCGATACTTCTAGAAATTTAATAGGCACCGCTTTTTTTGCACATTCAGCTAAATTAACAGCAAAGGCAGCCCAAGTTCTAGGTAAAACAGAAGAACAGGCAGAATACGAAGCACTTTACAAAACAGTTGCTACGACATTTGATGATAAATTTTTTGATGAAACAGGAAAAGTAAAAGGGGTTGCAGAAACCCAAACCTCTTATTTATTGGCATTAGCATTTCATTTATTACCAGAAAGTAAAATTAAAAATGCGCAAGCTAATTTATTACGAAAACTTAAAGATGCTAATAATCACTTAAGAACAGGCTTTTTAGGAACACCTTTGCTATCTAAAGTTTTAGATGATATGGGCGAGGTAGATTTGGTTTATAAGTTATTGTTCAACGAAACTTATCCATCGTGGTTTTATTCCATCAATCAAGGTGCTACAACCATCTGGGAACGTTGGAATAGCTATAGTAAGACTGAGGGGTATAATCCTATGAGTATGAATAGTTTAAATCATTATGCATACGGTGCAATAGGCGAATGGATGTATGAGCGTATAGGAGGAATAGCACCTTTAGAAGCAGGTTATAAAACCATTAAAATAGCACCTCAAGTTAGGCATCCATTAACATCCGCAGCTGCTAGTTTGAATACACCTTATGGTAAAGTAACATCTGCATGGGAAGTTAAGGACGGTACATTTACTTTAAGCATAACTGTGCCTCCAAATACAACAGCGAAAGTTTTAATGCTTGGTACTATGGAAACTGTTGAAGATACTCAAGATATAAAAACGTTAAGTACCAAAACTGATAAAACTGAATTATTGGTGCAACCAGGAACATATAAGTTTAAGTCTAAGTTATAATGAAACAAGGATTTAGAATAGTTACTGTTATTTTGATATTTGGTCTATTTGTGTTAAGCTGTGAAAATCAAAAAAAGGAACATGTGCCTAATCTTACCAATGAAGAAGAGTTGTCAAAACAAATTGAAGGTAATAATCCTGTAATCCGTCATATTCGTACTGCAGACCCATCTGCCCACATTTGGAATGATGGCAAAGTTTGGATGTACACCTCTCGCGACATGGATGATGCTACATTCTATGATACCATGGATGGCTATCGTGCTTTTTCTTCAACCGATATGGTAAATTGGACTGATCATGGAGAAGTTTTACATTCTAAAGATATTCCCTGGGGAACACAAGGATGGATGTGGGCACCAACAGCTATCTATAAAAATAATAAATACTATTTATTGTATCCTCATTCTGTAAAAGGCTCAAAAGAAGATATGCGATGTGGCGTAGCAGTTAGTGATGTGCCTCAAGGTCCATTTAAAGATATTGGTTGGATTGAAGGTGTGAAAGGCAAATGGCTTGACCCTTGTGTATTTAAAGACGACGATGGAAAAGTGTATCTGTATTGGGGAGTAAGAGAACCCAAAGTGGCACGCTTAAAAGATAACCTTTTAGAGTTAGCAGAAAAACCAAGAATCATTGAATACGGGAACCAAAATTTTTTCGAAGCCAGCTATATGCACAAACGCAATAGCAAATATTACTTCTCTTATAATGCTGGTTTAGGTGGCTTTTATGGAATGGCAAACAATCCATATGGACCATTTAAGTACATAGGAGCCATAAACCCAAATCAAAGACAAGACCATCACTCTATTGTTAATTATAAAGGACAAGATTATTTCTTTTACCATTGGCAAGGTTGGAATGGAGGTTCAAAGTATAGACGAAATACATGTATAGAATATTTATATTATGATGAAGACGGAAAGATTAAGAAAATAAATGCCACTAAGAAAGGCGTAAAAAAAGTTAATTTATAAACACTATTTTATAGTAATATGAAAATAAAATTAGTATCATTTTTGCTTATCACATTAAGCGTTATTTTGAATGCACAATCACCATTTAATAAACCAATTGTTGATGAAAATGTCATTTTTCAAGAAAATAACGGTATGGTTGCTGTTGAAGCTGAATACTTCAATAAACAAAGTAATTCTGAAATTAGACAATGGTTTATCAGTTCAAAAGGTATAGCATCCAACGTAGGTCGCGATGAAGACGAACAACACCATGAAGGCGCAAGTAATAATACTTATATTGAAATATTACCAGATACCAGAGTTACACATGCCGATAATCTTATTCAAGGAGAAAATTTCTCAAATAAAGCTGGCGAATTAGGTGTTTTACATTATAAAGTAAGAATTAATAACACAGGACGATATTATGTGTGGGTTCGTGCCTTTAGCACAGGAAGCGAGGATAATGGCATACACGTTGGGTTAAATGGAGAGTGGCCAGAACACGGACAACGCATGCAATGGTGCGAGGGAAAAAACAAATGGACTTGGGAAAGCAAACAACGCACAAAAGAAGAGCATTGTGGTGTACCAAAACAAATTTATTTAGACATAAAAAAAGCAGGAATACACGATATACAATTTAGTATGCGCGAAGATGGTTTTGAGTTTGATAAATTTATATTAACAAAAGACAGTACATATATCCCAAAAAATGAAGGCTTAAAAGTAACTACACTTTGGCCTTTGCAATCGTATTACAAGCAAATTTCAGCCTCAGTAATAGACAATAAAACCTTACCTATTGATGATTTCCCCATTAAAGGCACAGGATTTTATAAACATGCTGGTGGTAAATGGCTTGGTATTAACCCAAATAAACAAAAAGAAGCGCAAACAACAACACCATTTACATTTAAAAATGGAAACTACGATTTGGTATTTGTGGCTGTTGGCGAAAATGACGGACAGTCAGAATTTGAAATACATATTAACAATAAAAAATTAGGAACTTTTAAGCCACCATTATCAAAAGAGGTATTCGAAGAAGGTGAAAATAATAACGGGTTATGGAAAAATGTAAAATTAAAAAAAGGAGATAAGATTACAGTAGTTGCAAAAGTTGGTAGTGCAGACGGAAAAGAATGGGCAAGAGCGCGTTGGTCAGGTATTATTTTTTCTCCAGTTGGAAAAGGTAAAGATGTTATAAAAACACCATTTGATGGGGCGTTAAAGGTAGTTCAAAATAAAGCACCTGTAATTAAAGCACCTAAAGGCCGAATTGCAGTTGTTGCAGATGGTAACTCACCAGACCCTGATGATCTTGGTGGTACTGCAATTTCGTTAGCATTATTAAGAGCCACAGGTTTAGAAGGTAAATTGGTGCATTACTCGCACAGTTGTGATATTGTACGTGTCAACAGAATTTCTGAAAAAGCTGAGATAGAAAGGCATGCTCTTATGCAAAGCGTTTGCGATGTAACAGCAAGGCGCTGGGGCGGTTTTGACGGACTTAAATTTTTGGATGCCAAATGGCAGATAGATGAAACCATTAAAGATTTAGCCAAAGCAATAAACGCATCAACCGCAGAAAACCCACTTTGGATTATAGAAGCAGGAGAGCCAGATATTATTGGTTTTGCACTTAATGCAAGTTCTAAAGACAAACATAAATACGTAAAAGTAATAACACATCATCCTGCTAACGATGATGCAGGAGACTTTTATACATGGCAGCAAATACTAGATTTTGGAGTTGAAGAAGTTAGAATTCCAGATCAAAATATTAAACTAAAAGTTAATCTCGAAGAATGGAATTGGGCAAGAGACCACAAAGATCCTAGACTACAACAAGTATGGTTGTATGGTAAACTGGCAGAAGTGGATGATGTTGTAAGATTCCAAAAAGGAAAATGGGATTGTTCTGATGCCGGTATGGTTTTATATTGGATAACAGGAGCAAACATTAAAAATGGGCTAGAACAAGGCACCGTAGCAGATGTTAAAGCAATATTATTAAATTTTATTAATAACAAATAATAGTATTTAAAAGCTCAAAAAAAAATATAAAAGGGCGTTACCCAAAAGGGTCGGGATTTCACTAGTCGCTCCTCCTTTGGTCGGGAGCTTCAACATACCGTTAAATCCCTAACGCTTGGGGCTAATAATGATATCAATATCCTAACATTAAGTTTATTTAATCTCACTTATAAATGAAAAAAGTACCATTTTTATTTTATTTTATTTTTTGGAGTTTTATTTCTTATTCTCAAAAAGAAAGCCCAAATGTGTTAATTTTTTATATCGATGATTTACGTGCAGAATTAGGATGTTATGGTAGTAAAACCGCTATAACCCCAAATATTGATAAACTAGCACTAGAAGGCGTAATGTTTAATAAAGCATATGCACAACAAGCCATTTGTGCACCTTCTAGAATGAGTACCTTAACAGGATTAAGGCCAGAAACCTTAGGAATATATAGCATTTTTACACCATTACGCAAAGTGCATAAAAACCTAGTTACATTACCTCAGTTATTTAAAAAAAATGGATATAAAACCATAAGTACAGGGAAAGTGTATCATCATAACATAGACGATAAAGAAAGCTGGACACGACTTTTTAAAAAACCTGCAAAGCGTTATTTAAAACCAGAAAATATAAAAATAGTTAAAGCTCTAAAAGCAAAAGGAAGCTCTAAAGGACCAGCTTACGAAGATGCAGATGTTAATGATGAAGCTTATGTAGATGGGCAAATTGCTAGTGAAGCAATAAAAATGCTACATGAAATTAAAAATGATAAATTTTTAATGTTTGTTGGCTTAACAAAACCCCATTTGCCATTTATTGCACCCAAAAAATACTGGGATATGCATGATAAAAGTAAGTTTAAAATTCCCTTAAAAGAAAAGCCAAAAAATATGTACAGGTTGGCGTTAAGTAAATGGGGGGAACTAAAAGGTTATCATGGAATACCAAAAGAAGATCCGTTAAATGATAATATTACAAGAACCCTAATTCATGGGTATCATGCTTGCGTAAGCTATATGGATGCTCAAGTGGGTAAAGTAATGCAAACTTTGGAAGATTTAGATTTACGTAAAAATACCATGTTAATTTTTATGAGCGACCATGGCTATAAAATTGGCGAATATGGAGCCTGGTGTAAACATTCTAATGTAGAGATTGATGTTCGTGTGCCCTTAATTATAAGTAGAGAAACAGATTATAAAAAACAACAACTAGGAAAAGCCTCTAATGCCTTAGTAGAAAATGTAGATATCTTTTCAACCTTAACAGACGCATGTGGTTTAAAAGGTCCAAAATCGGATGGTAAAAGTTTAGTGCCAGTTATAGATAACCCTAATATAGAATGGGATGAGGTAGCAACAAGTGTTTTTGCCAGAGGTAAAGATATAATGGGTTGTACCGCTACAGATGGTAAATGGAGGTACACCGAATGGAGAAATTCTATTACTCACGAAATATTAGGATCAGAATTATATGAGCATAAAAATGGGTTGTTATCTTTTGAGAATCTATCAGGAAAGCCTACGCATGTTCAAGTAGAAAAGAAAATGAAAGCACTTTTAGAAATTCAGTTTCCTAGAAATGCGAGTCCCTTTTTACAGAATGATATTCCAAGGAAGTAATATGTTTAACTTGCGCAATCAAACCTTCAATGTTTTATATTTAATTTTTGCGTTTAGCTGATATAACACTTCTTTCAGGATAGTACAGGATTATTTTTAGAAGATTTAAAGTTAAGTTTGATTAAACTTTATTTAACTACCACAATGCAAATAAAAAAGATAACTTCCCTAACTGTTTTAGTGGTTTTTTTAAATTTTAGTTATGCACAACGCATTATTAAAAACGTTAATAATAATTGGCATTTTATCTTAGATGAAGATAAACCGTCATTTTCAAAAGAAAATGTTGATATTTCAAGCTGGAAAAACTTAAATATTCCGCACGACTGGTCTTTCGAAAAAGGTGTGCGTACAGGCGGAGATCAAGGTCAAGGTGGTGGTTATCACGACGGAGGCATTGGTTGGTACCGTAAACAATTTAATGTAAAAAAAGAAAGCCTTTCAAACATTACTTATATCAATTTTGATGGGGTGTATATGAATAGTAAAGTTTGGGTAAATGGAAATTATTTAGGAAAAAGACCTTACGGATACATTAGTTTTCGATATGATATTTCAAAGTATTTAAAACCGGGTAAAAATACCATTGCTGTTCGTGTAGATAATTCTTTAGAGCCCTCTGCACGGTGGTACCACCCTTGCGGAATTTACGCACCAGTAAAATTAGTTGAAGTAAACCAAACACATTTTAAGCCTAATTCTATTTTTATAAAAACGCCTATTATTTCTGAAGAAAAAGCAATGGTTATCATAGATGCAGAAATTAATGGAAAATTTAAAGGATTAAAATACGAGGTAAAATTATTTTCTCCAGATGGAAAGCAGTTGACAAATAACTGTGAAAAATTAAAAGTTTCAAATCCAACCTATCAATTAGAAATTAAAAGCCCAGAATTATGGAACCCAGAAACCCCTCGCTTATATACTGCTGTTACTCAAATTTTAGACGGTAAAAAAATAATAGATAAAATTGAAACCACTTTTGGCTTTAAAACTGTAGAGTGGAAAACCGACACAGGCTTTTGGTTAAATGGAAAAAATGTAAAGTTAAAAGGTGTTTGCGAACATTGGGAAGGCGGACCCGTGGGTGGAGCCTGGACAAAACCTATGTTACGTTGGAAACTACAATCTTTAAAAGATATGGGTATTAATGCTATACGTCCGTCACACAACCCAACACCACCAATGTTTTATGATATTTGTGATGAAATTGGGTTATTGGTTATGGATGAAATTTTTGATGGCTGGCATAAAAAAGCTCCTCAAGATTATGGCAAACAAGCTTTTGATGCGTGGTGGAAACGCGATGTAAAAGAATGGATTACCAGAGACCGTAATCATCCAAGTATTTTTGTTTGGAGCTTAGGTAACGAAACCCACAGCGATGTAGCTCCAGAAATGGTGAAATTCGGTAAAAATTTAGACCCAACCCGATTATTTACATCAGGAGCCGGAAATCCAGAAGATATGGATATTCAAGGCGTTAATGGAGGTTCTGAAACCAAATCGTTTATAGAGAATAATACCTTAACCAAACCATTCATTTCTACCGAAGCCCCACACACATGGCAAACACGTGGCTATTACCGAACACAAACCTGGTGGCGCGATAACGAATTGCCAGGTACCTTTGAATTGCCAAACTTAACCGATAAAGAAATCTTTTTCTACGAAGGTATAAACCCAAAGGATTGGAGAAACAGAAAACAACGTTTCAATTCATCTTATGACAATGCTACGGTTCGAGTTTCAGCAAGAAAATATTGGGAGGTAATGCGCGATACACCATGGCATAGTGGGCATTTTCGTTGGACAGGTTTCGATTATTACGGAGAAGCAGGTTTAGTTCATGGCGGTTTGCCATTCAATTTATTTATGGGAGGCGCATTGGATGTAGCAGGGTTTAAGAAAGACCTGTATTATTTCTATAAAAGCCAATGGACACAAGAACCAATGATTCATATGTTGCCACATTGGTCTCATCCAAGAATGAAAAAAGGAACTATAATTCCGGTTTGGGTTTACTCCAATGCTGATGAGGTGGAACTGTTTTTAAACGGAAAATCTTTTGGGAAAGATAAACCAGGAACAATTTGGAACGAGATGCAATGCGAATGGATGGTGCCTTATCAAGAAGGTACTATTGAAGCAATTGCCTATATTGGTGGAAAGGAAGTAAAACGTACATCATTTACAACAAGTAAGCAGCCTTCAAAATTAAACAACACCTTAAAAAAGTTAAATAGCGAAGACGGGTTTGTGGCAAACTATATTTTAACATCTGAAAGTTTAGATAAAAACGACAATTTCTATCCTTATGGAGAAAATAAAGTATATTACAACATACAAGGCGACTTAGAAAAAATATCTATTGAAAACGGTAACCCTATTGATCCTACAAGTAGAACAAAAACCAATTATAGAAGTTTATTTTTTGGTAAATCCAGATTGTTTTTGAAAGAAAAAGAGAAAGCAGCCAAGGCAACAATTTTTACAGGAGTCATTTTAGGCGATAAATCTTTATATACGTCCAATGATATTACTATATATGTTGGTCAGATTTCAATTTTAAAGAAAGCTAATCCTTCAGATTTAGAAATTAAATATACTGTTGATGGAAGTAACCCAGAAATAACTGGAAAGTCTTATAAGGGTGCTTTTAAAGTTTCAGATGGGACGACTGTAAAAGCCATTGTAAAACAAAATGGTGAAGTGGTTTTAAAGATGAGTGAAAAATTTGGTAAAACCGAAGGCTTGTTTTGGGGCGATGAACACTCAGCCGATATGTGGATTGGTAGAGGTGTAAATATTTCAGCTGAAGATGGATTATTGGAAGGTGGTGCAAAAGCCGATAAAAAAGCACGTCGTTATAAAGGAACTGGTTTCGTAAGGTTTGATGGAAACGAAGGCGCCATTACATGGTATCAAGAAAATGATGGTGAACAAGGCGATTATAGTATTCGTTTACGATACATGCACAATAACGAAGGAAAGTTGCACCCCATGAAACTTTATGTAAATGACGAATATATAAGAACCCTAGATTTTAAACCAACTGGTGGCTGGGAAAAAGAATGGAAGTTTGTACCCACTATTATTACGTTAAAAGCAGGTGCTAACAATATTAAGTTAGAAACCACAGGGCAAAGTGGCCCGTTTATAGATGAATTGTTTATCGATTAAATTTTAAGTAATAGATTATGACGATTGTATATGTGATTCTGGTTTTATTAGTGTTGAATGTTTTATTATTTAGGTTTAGCTGTAATAGAAATAGTAAATGAATGAAAGTTGATTTGAATTTAAGCATAAAGCAGATGGTGTTATTATTCTGTTTAATTTCGTTTTTCGCTTCTTGTCAAAATCAGAAAGTTGACAGTTATTTTGAAAACGAAATTAATCTAGAAGCTGGATTCCAAAACCCGCCAAACCAAGCCAAAGCAAGAACATGGTGGCATTGGATTAGTGGAAATGTTTCTAAACCTGGAATTACCAAAGATTTAGAAGCCATGAAAGCGGTTGGTATTCAAGAAGTTCAATTATTCAACGTGCATCTTGGTTTCCCGCAAGGCTCTATTAAATATTTAAGTGAGGAATGGCTTAATTTATTCAAGTTTTCTGCGGAAGAAGCAAAACGCCTGGGGCTAGAAATGGCATTCCACAATAGTGCAGGTTGGTCGTCTTCTGGAGGACCTTGGGTAACCGAAGAAAATGCGATGCAAACTGTAGTTTTTAGTGAACTTACAATTGAAGGCGGAAAAACGATTACAGAAAAATTACCAAGGCCAGAAACCAAATTCGATTACTACAAAGACATCGCAATTTTAGCATTTCCAAAACCAAAACAAACCATAAAAATTGATGGTTTAGACTTTAAAATGCTTTCCGAACGAGTTCGTAATCATTTACTGCCCGATACTAAAGGTGTTTCAAATGAGGCTATTATTTCAAAAAAAAACATTATAAATCTAACTTCAAAACTATCTGAAGATGGCGTTCTACATTGGGAAGTCCCTAAAGGCAGTTGGATAATTTTACGATTAGGACATACACCAATAGGCACAACCAATAGACCAGCACCTCCAGAAGCAAAAGGTTTGGAGGTAGATAAAATGAGCAAAAAAGCTTTAGATGCGTATTGGGAAACAGGTGTACAACCTATTATTGATAAGTTAGGCGATTTGGTAGGCACAACCGTTAACAATTGTTTAATTGATAGTTACGAGGTGGAAACTACCAATTGGACAACTGGTTTTGATTCGCAATTTAAAGATTTAAGAGGATATGATTTAACAACTTATTTACCAACTTTAGCAGGATATTATGTGGAAAGCGGAGAAGTTTCAGAACGATTCCTTTGGGATTTTAGAAGAACTATTGGCGACTTAATCACAGAGAATTATTACGGGCACTTTGCAGAATTATGCCATAAAAATAAATTAAAATTTTCGGTTGAACCTTATTGGGGCCCTTTTGATAATATGCAAGTAGGGGCAACCGGAGATATTGTAATGTGTGAATTTTGGAGTGGAGGCTATCCATTTTTCGATTCACCAAAATTTGTGTCTTCCATTGCACATTTAAATGGCAGTTCAATTGTAGGAGCCGAATCGTTTACAGGAATTGGAGGTTGGAATAAGCACCCAGCAAATCTAAAATCAATTGGAGATCGCGCTTGGGCAGAAGGTATTACACGATTTGTTTTTCATACCTATGTGCATCAACCTTGGGATGTGGCGCCAGGTTTAGCTTTAAGTTATCACGGTTTCGATTTTAACCGTTTAAACACTTGGTGGTCGCAAAGTAAAGGATATATGGATTATTTGGCACGTTCACAGTATTTATTACAACAAGGTAAAAACGTGGCCGACGTTTTAGTATTTACAGGAGAATCATCGCCAAATACAGGATTTATAAAACCCGAAATCAAAGCCATGGGTTTTGATTACGATTTGATTGGAGCAAATAAGTTAAAAGACTTAGCTGCTAAAAACGGAACAATATATTCATCCGTAGGTAATACGTATAACCTTTTGGTATTACCAGAATCAGACTTTATAAAACCTGAAACCTTAGAAAAAATAAAAGTATTGGTTGCTGGTGGCGCAAAAGTAATAGGTAAAAAACCGATGCAATCGCCAAGTTTAAGCAACTATCCTAATTGTGATAAAGAAGTTACAACTTTTGTTAATGAATTATGGTCAAAAGGATTGGTAAAAGAGATATCTATTGAAGAAGCTTTAAGTGATAAAACCCCCGATTTTAAAATTGAAAGTAGTGATAATTCAGATTTGAGTTTCATCCACAGAAAAACAGCAAATGCAGATATCTATTTTATAGCGAATGCTAGAAAAGAATCCAGAGAAATCACCGCACGTTTTCGAGTTTCTGGTAAGCAACCAGAGCTTTGGAATTCAGAAAAAGGCACTATAAAAGATTTGGTAGTTTTTAAAGAAAATGAAGATGGAACAACAACAGTTTCATTATCATTAGGTATGGAAGAATCGGTTTTTATCATCTTTAAAAAAACCGTGAAATCTAATCATTTATTAGAAGTTTCAGCAGAACTAGAATTCGCTCAAAAAGAACCGCTTTCTAATTTAGAAATTGTAAAAGCTGAATATGGTACATTTTTACAAGAGGGGTTAATTGATATTACTGATAAAGTAAATAAGGCAATTAAAAACGGAACATTAGATTTTAAAATGAATAGAGCTTTTTGCGATTGTGACCCAGCGATGGGATACAAAAAGAAGTTTCGCATGGAATATCAAATAGATTCTACTAAAAAGCAATTGTATGCCGAAGAACGAGAACATATAGCAATTGATTCAGAAGGAAAAGAACTTAAGGTGTTAAAAGCTGTTTTTGGAAAATTTAAAGCTGAAACGATTGGTATTCCCGAACATTATAAAACGTTTGATGTAACCGAAAAAATAAAAATTTTAATAGATTCTGGAACTTATAATATTTGGGTATCTAATCAATTAATTGATAATAAAATTGCAGAAGGCGATAAAGTTGTTTTAAAAATCAGGTATAAAACTGATGGTGAAGAACGCACAGTTTTTATTCCGAAAGGGCAATTTTTAAAATTGTCTAAAGATATAGCAAAACCAAAATTAGAATTTAAAAATGATACAATAAACTGGACAACACCTTATACAGGAACACTAAATTACACGATAGCATCAGGAAAAACAAAAATCGCAAAAGTGAAATCCGTTTCAAAACCAATGGAGTTATTTGGGGCTTGGGAAGTTTCTTTTCTACTAAATTCGGGAACTTCAAAAAAAGAAACGTTTCCTCATTTAATATCTTGGACAGATGCTAAAGGTGAAGCTATCCAACATTTTTCAGGAACAGCTTCTTACAAGAAAGATTTTATCTTGTTAGAAGAACACCTTCAATCAAATAAAAGCTTGACTTTAGATTTAGGGAGCGTATCTGTTATAGCAGAAGTTATCATAAACGGTAAAAATGCAGGTGTATTATGGAAAGCTCCTTTTAGAATGAAAATTGATGAATTTGTAAAAAAAGGAAAGAATACCTTAGAGGTTAAAGTAACCAATTTATGGTCAAATCGATTAATTGGCGATGAAAAATTGTCATTAGACTACTCAAGAAACGACAAACGTGCAAAACCGCTTCCAGATTGGTTATTAAATAAAACAGAGCGTCCATCAAAGAGAACAACGTTTGCCAGTTGGAATCATTATACTAAGAATGATGATTTGCAAATATCGGGTTTGTTAGGCCCTGTAAAACTTATATTTTTTGAAACTGTAAAATTAGAAAAGAATGATAAATAAATATTTAGTTATAAATTTTATTATTTGTTTTTGTTTGTTGGGTTGCGTAAATAAATCTAAAGAATACAAAACAATTGCAGAAGGAAGCGAAATGGTAGACTATTTTGCAGACAATGGCTTTGGTAATGCTGTAGCTATAGTACAGCATCCATCGGGAGTTTATCATAAAGGTGTTACTTATGTAGCTTACCAAGGCGAATTGGAAGATCCTTATGTGGCATCATATAATCATAACACAAAAGAATGGAAAGGACCATTTAAAGCAGGTGTTAGCGAAATGGGTAAAGACCCGAACCGTAAGAAAAAAATAGATAATCATGGTAAACCTGCTATTCTTATTGATGCTGCTGGCTATATTCATATTGCTTTTGGAGGGCACGGTGGAAGTCGAGAAGATGGTCATAATCCGTTAGGAAATCATCATTATGGGAAAAATTTACATGCCGTTTCTAAAAAGCCTTTAGATATTTCTGAATGGGAAACATTAGATAATATTTCAATATTTGGTACTTACAGCCAGTTTGTAAAAATGGATAATGGAGATATTTACATATTTTATCGCCATGGAGCGCATAGAAGCGATTGGGTATACCAAAAGTCGACTGATAATGGTAAAACATTTAAAGAACCAGTATCCTTTTTAAAACATAAAAGAAGAACAGAAATCGAAGCAGAAGATTCTTGGTATCCTTGGGTTTCTAAAGGCAATGGAGATGATATTATTGTTGCATTTGATTATCATATTTGCAGAGATAGAAATAATGCTCAAGATGCTCGTGGGCATATTCCAGAGCGTCACAACCTCTATTACATGGTTTTTGATACAAAGAAAGGAGCATGGAAAAATGTTAAAAATGAACCTTTAGAAATGCCTTTAACCAAGGAAATGGCAGACAAAAAAACCTTAATAAAAAAAATAGCTAATAATTGGACATTTCAGGGTGTTACAGATACAGACCCAAATGGAAATCCTCATGTTGCCGTAATGGTAGGGCCAGATATAGGAGCAAAAAGAAGTGGCTCTAAGCGCATACAACATTTTAGATGGGATGGGCAAGATTGGTTAAATGGCAACAATTCTAATGTTCCTAAAGGAGATGGAGATTTAGAAGTAAAGTCGACCACAGAAGTAAGTCTGTATTTAGAAAGTAAAACCAACACCAATGTTGGAGAAATAAGCAGATGGGATAGTTTTGATGGAGGTGTATCTTTTAAAAAAGGTAAAACTTTTTTACAACGAAAAAAATCTGGATTTATAATATCATCTCTTATTGATAATCCACATCCAGATGCTAGAATTATTGTTGGCGAAAAAATAAAAGGAACAGATTTTAGAAAAATGTATTTGTTAGGTGATAATGGTCCTATAGAAAGGTTAAAAAAAGAAAGTAAAATACTAAAAAAATACTAAAAAAATAATAATTAAAAATAAAAAAAATGAAATGTGTAGCTATTATGTTATTATCGTTTTGTCTATTTTTTTCTTGTGAAAATAAAGACAAAAGTCATAAAGCAGAAAAAAGTATACAGTTAAATTCTATAGAGCAATTACCAAATATAGTATTTATTCTTTCTGACGATCAATCTTGGACTGATTACGGTTTTATGGGAGACAAAAATATTGAAACTCCTCGTTTAGATCAATTTGCTTCAGAAAGTTTAACCTTTAAAAAATCTTATGTGCCAACACCTTTATGCTCGCCCTCTCTGGCAACAATTATAACTGGTTTATACCCTAAAGATCATGGTATATTAGGAAATGACAAGGTTTATGAACGTGTAGAAGACAATCGTAAAGCTAGTTTAAAAAACAGAGCAGAAGCCTATAAGCCTATAATTAAAGCTTTTGAAAAACAAACAACACTTCCAGATATACTAAAGGAAAAAGGGTATCTATCATTTCAAACTGGAAAATGGTGGCACGGTAACCACAAAATAGGTGGGTTTGATTATGGGATGACACACGGCAACCCAAAACGAGGTGGACGTCATGGCGATTATGGCCTAGAAATAGGAAGAAAAGGACTAGATACTATTAATAGTTATGTAGATTTAGCACTAAAAGAAAAGAAACCGTTTTTCTTATGGTATGCACCATTTTTACCGCACAGGCCCCATACACCACCACAACGATTATTGGATAAATATTTAAAGAAAACAGATTCTGAGTACCTTGCAAAGTATTGGGCAATGTGCGAGTGGTTCGATGAAACTTGTGGACAGCTGTTTGATATGTTTGAAGACAAAGGCTTAACAGAAAATACCTTATTCGTATATGTTTGCGATAATGGTTGGGCACAAGATCCTGGAAAAAGTGGGTATTTAAAACATTCTAAACGAGCCCCGTATAATATGGGTATTCGAACACCAATTATGTACAAATGGAAAGGGAAAATAACTCCTAAAATGGATAACAAAACCATAACGAGTAGTATAGATATGGTGCCAACAGTATTGGATATTTTAGGTATTAAAAAACCAGAAAATTTACCTGGAGTAAGTGTTTTAGATGAAGAAGCATTGACTGAACGTAAAGGAATTTTTGGAGAAGTATATGCACACGATTTTGATACCATAGAAAATAGTATGTATTATAATATGGCCATTTTTCCGCCATACAAAATTATTGTGCCAAACCCAGTAAGAAAGAAAGACGAGGTAATACAATTATTCAATATAGAAGAAGACCCGTTCGAGAAAAACAACATTGCAGTAAGCAATCCAGATATCGTAAAAGATTTACAAGAAAAAATAGCTTCGTTCAGAGCTGAATAATATAGCGTATTATGCAAAACACACAATTATTAGTATTACTTGCATTAGTTTTTATCTTTTCATGTAATAATGAAAAAAAGAAAGAAGTAGTATCTAAACCTAATATACTATTTATTGCCGTCGATGATTTAAATAATTGGATTAGTCCAATTGATAATTTTTCAAACGTAAAAACACCCAATTTTGATCGGTTGGCAAAAATGGGAGTTACCTTTACTAACGCACACGTACAAGCACCACTTTGTGGGCCATCAAGAGCATCAATTATGACAGGTTTACGCCCGTCAACTACAGGTATTTACGGTATGGCACCAGATAATGAAGTTCGTAGAGATGGTAACCCAGCAACAAAAGATATAACGTTTCTTCCTGAATATTTTGGAAATAACGGCTATCACACTATGGGAATAGGGAAGTTGTTTCATATTCATGCACCTGATAGCGTATTTCATGAATCTGGTGGACGTGTAAAAGGCTTTGGCCCTTATCCTAAAAAACGTTTTGTTTGGAATGGGTTTGGAAAAGGTATTCGAGGAACTCATGGTAGAACCAGTACAGATTGGGGAGCGTTTCCAGAGCAAGATTCATTAATGCCAGACCATCAATCTGTAAATTGGGTTGCTGAAAGATTGCAAAAAGATTATAACAAGCCATTTTTTATGGGTCTTGGTTTTTTACGTGTACATGTGCCATTATATGTACCACAAAAATGGTTCGATTTATATCCGTTAGAATCCATTGAAACACCACCTTATAAGGCTGATGATTTAAATGATATTCCACCTGTTGGAATGAAAATTAACGATTTACCAATGATGCCATCTACAGAATGGGCTAAAGAAAGTGGCGAGTGGAAAAAAATTATACAAGCATATTTAGCTTGTATGAGTTATGTAGATTATGAGTTAGGTCGTGTTTTAGATGCTTTAGAGAATAGTAAATATGCAGATAATACGGTTATTGTTCTATGGTCAGACCATGGTTATCGATTAGGAGAAAAAGGAACTTTTGCAAAACATGCCCTTTGGGAAACTGCTACAAAAGCACCATTAATGTTTGCTGCGCCTAACTTACCAAAAGGAAAAAAAATTAATGCACCTGTAGAGATGCTCTCTATTTACCCAACACTTTTGGAATTAAGTGGTCTTCCTACTTATGAAAGAAATGAAGGAAATAGCTTGGTTGCTATGATGCAGAATAATGAAGGTCTTAAACAAGCTAGAGCTATCACGACTTTTGGAATGAATAATCATGCCATTAAGATGGATAATTATAGGTATATTCTATATGAGGATGGTAAAGAAGAATTGTACGATCATACTAAAGACCCAAATGAATGGACTAACATTGCTGGCAAACCAGAAAATAAAGACAAAATAGAAGAATTAAAAAAACTATTACCCACAAAAAATGCCAAGTGGGATGAAAAATCAAAATATACATTTCAACCTTATTTTGTTGAGCAAAAAGCGAGAACTAGTGGTGAAAATTAAATAGATTTTCCTTAAATTATATAAATGTTATTGAGAATATTGAATAAGGTTTACTGCTTGAAAAGTACGGTTTACTAAATATGACTTTAAAGATAATATGTGGATTATTAGTTTCGATAAATTATATTAATATTTTATAAAGTAGCCTATTATTAAAAATTGAGAGCCCAAATTTAAAATTCAATTTTAACTGGATAGTTATAGCGTTAACAATTGGTTGTTATAATCATCTAGCTGCTTAAAATAAAGTAACCAGTACATCTTTAAAAAGGCTAAAGCATTTAGCAAATGAGTTAAGAGAAAAATGGGGCAATTATTTTTTAAGTTTTAAGGAATAAAATAGTTAGAATAACCAAAATAAAAATGATAAAAAAAGTACTAGTTTTATTAATTATAATGGCAAATTTAAGTTGTAAAAAAAATACAACCACTACAACCACTACAACATTGCTATTTATAGGCAGTTTTACCAATAAGGAGCCAGGAGCTGGTATACACGTTTTTGCGTTTAATAATGAAACGGGTAAAAGTACCTTGAAATATACCGTGGATAATGTAACCAACACCTCTTTCATAAAACTGTCGCCAAAAGGTAAGTATCTGTATTCGGTAGTTGAGAGCCAGATGAAACATCATGGAAAGGTGGCTGCTTTTAAAATTGATTCAATAAACCATAAATTGAATTTTATTAATCAACAAGATTGTGGAGGAAGAAATCCAGTACACATTGAAGTTGATAAAACAGGAACACTTTTGCTTAATTCAAACTATACCGATGCCAGTTTAAGTATTTTTAATATCAACAAGGACGGAAGCCTTAACCCATATAGTCAACTTTTAAAATTTAAAGATAGTAGCATTATTGCTAGCCGACAAAAGGAAGCGCATATTCATTCTTCCAATACATCTCCAGATAATCAATATGTATTTGCCCAAGATTTAGGTGCAGATAAGATAAGAGGGTTTAAAATGGGGTTGGATAATAAAAAAAAGATACTTCAGAATGAAATTCAAAACAAAATGAGACCTGGTAGCGGCCCACGCCATTTTACATTTCATCCAAATGGAAAATTTGGTTATAGTATTGCTGAATTAAGTGGGAAAGTGACTGTTTTTAAATATATAAATGGCCAGTTAAAGTTTGTTGAAGATTATCAATCTTATAAACAGAATCAAGATATTTATAGGGCGGCAGATATTCATATTTCACCTGACGGAAAGTTTTTATATGCATCAAACCGCGGACCAAAAGAAGATAGTATTTCAATCTTTTCTATTAATTTAAAAAACGGGAAACTTGAGTTAGTTGGTCATGAACCAACTTATGGTAAGCATCCTAGAAATTTTGTAATTAGCCCCGATGGAAAGTTTTTATTAGTAGCTAATCTGCATTCAAATAACATTATTGTTTTTCGTCGTAATATGATAACAGGTAAACTTTACAAGCTACCACAGGAAATAACAGTAAACAGCCCTTCAAGTTTGCAAATTAAAGCTTATAAATTTTAAAGCGACTCTCTTTCTATTAGGTTAAAGGGTACCTTAAATGCACCTTTTTTATTATTCAAAATCATATCAGCCGTGGTTTCGGCCATTATTTTAAAATCAGTAGATATTACAGTAATACCTAATAATTCTTTAAGTGGTGTATCGTTATAAGAAATAATACCAATATCTGCTCCTAGTTTATACTCATCTTCCCTTACTTGTTTTACTAAACTTACCAAGTCTGCTTCTTCTATTGTAATAAATAAATCGCCTTTTTTTAAAATCATGTCATCATATATTTTATTTAATACTTCGAAGTCTAGTTTGTGCTCTACACAAAATTTTCTAAAACCGTGTAAAATTCTTCTAGGGTAAGGGTATACTGCTTTTTCAGGGTAAATAAGCATGATTTTTTCGTATTTCTCTATTTTTGGTAGCCCTTCTGTAAGTGCAGAATAAATATCGTTTTCAAAATCTTGGAAAACTTCAACTACACCCTGTCTAATGTTTGGTTTACTATTGTCTAAAAGTACCAATTTCTCATTTGGTATCTTTTCTAAAGATTTTAAAACATTATCCGTAAAACTAACATGTTTTAAATCAGCAGTTTTAAAATGTGGCATGATAACAAAATAATCATAAGCAGATTTATTTTTGTCTAATAGATTTAGAAATAAAGTTTCGTCACAGTGATATATGTGTAAATCTGTATGAGAATTAGCACCAATAGCGTCTATAAAATGATTATAAGTTCTAAGTTTATATGAGCTTAATTTATTTATTAAAAATAAAATATTTACTTTAGATATTAATTTTGTTCTAGATATATAGTAACCTTTGCCGCGAATGGAAGTAATAATATTTCGTTCTTTTAAAATACTATAAGCTTTTTCTACCGTATCTCTGGACAAATAAAACTCTTCGCTAAACATATTTATAGAAGGTATTTTTTGATCCATTACTAAATTACCCGAAGATATATTTTCAATGATAGAATCTATGATTTGTTGGTATTTAGGAACTCTAGATTTTTCATTAATATTTATATATTTTATAAGATCCATTCTAAATAAAATTTTATTTCTGAAAAGTAAAACTTTTTATTGGAAAAACTTAAATAATAAACCTATTTATTAGATTTTAAAGACGTATTAAAGTAGATTACTTTTCTTTTATTAATGATTTATATAGAATCTCTATCTATAAAATAAAAGGGAACTTTATATTTTCCTTTTTCATTATTTAAAATCATTTGGGCTGTTTTTGCTCCCATTTTTTTAAAATCCGTTGTTATTACGGTAATACCAAGTAATGCTTTTAATGGTGTGTCGTTATAAGAAATAACGCCTATTTCTTTTCCTAAAACTAATTCGTTTTCAGATATTTGTTCCATTAAGTTTATTAAATCATCTTCATCAATGGTAATAAATAAGTCTCCTTTTAAAAGTACCATGTCATCATAAATTTTGTCAAAAATATCATAGTCTAGTTTATGTTCAGAGCAAAACTTAATAAACCCTTTCTTAATTGATTTTGGGTAAGGAGAAACCCCTTTGTTGGGATATACAAGAATTATTTTTTTATGTTTTTTAATCTTATTAATACCAAGGCTTAAAGCGTTATAAATATCTTTTTCGTAATCTTCATAAACTGTAATAATATTGTTTTGTATAGAGGCTTTTATATTATCAATAATTACTAATTTATCTTTTGGTATTTTATTTAGCGCATAAGTTATTGCATTAGTTGTATTGCAATGTTCAGATTCTTTAGTTTTAAAATGAGGCATAACTATGTAATAATCATAATTTTTTTTCTGCTTCTTTAAATGATTTAAAAATAAAGTTTCGTTGCAATGATAAATATAAAGCTCTGTATTTGTATGTGTTCCAATATTGGTTAGAAAAGAATTATAAATTTCCATTTTATACCAACTTAATTTATTAATTAAAAATAATATTTTTAAATTTTTATTAATGTTGTTTTTCGAAACATAAAAGCCATTACTACTTATAAAATTTATTATATTTCTGTCTTTTAGAATGTTGTAAGCTTTTTCGATAGTCTCTCTAGGTAGAGATAATTCTAAGCTAAGCCTATTTATTGAAAGGATTTTTTGATTTGCTTTTAAATTTCCAATGGAAACATTATGTGTAATCGAGTTTACAATTTGTTGATAATTTGGTACTCTAGATTTATTATCAATTTTTAATAATTTATTTATCTCCATGGTTTATTTTATAGATTAAAAAAATAACTATATGTAAATGTTTTGTTTACAGGTAGTTAGTTTTAGCTATAAAGCTTTCTTAGAAACCTTGTTCTTTGTATATTAATGTTTCTTAAACATGCCTAGTCTTGTTTTTTTTTCTTCTTGATTAATAGAATTTATTAATTGTTAAAGTTTACTAGAAAAATATTTAAAAACTCGATAATTGCCAGTTTATAGACTCATTACATAGAAAGTTATTATAATCACTTTAAAAACTAAATATCAAATTTAAAATTTTAAATATGTAAAGTATCCTGTATTGTCCTGATATTAATTATTATAACTTATCCTATAAGGTTATTTAATATCTTATACATACTATATAGATGTTGTATCTATAATTTGTTAACCATTAGAATTGTATTGTTATCATAACTTATATAGTAGAGTTATTTACAAAAAGGGAGTGGCTGATAATTATAATTAAATATTTTTTTGTGTGTATTTGGTTCAATTATTTTTTTTTATAAAGAAATAATATGAATTACGGTACAGTACAGGATACAAAAGTTTTTTTTGAAATATATTTTTGAAGTAATTATTTATCTTAAATTATAAGCATGGAACAAATTACGAAAAGTTTTAAATACGTTGATTATTTGTGGGACGAAAAAAAAGCATCAACATTTGGCGATAACCAAGTCGATTTATTTTTATACCGTTCTAATATTTTAGGAGCCGATTTAAGAATCACAAATTATGGAGGTGGTAACACCAGTTGTAGAACTATAGAAAAAGATCCACTTACAAATGAAGAAGTTGAAGTTATGTGGATAAAAGGTTCGGGAGGCGATATAGGAACTTTAAATAGAAGTGGTATTGCAGGAATTTATACAAAAAGGTTACGCGACCTAAAAAGTGTTTACAAAGGAATAGAAGATGAAGATAGAATGGTTGGCTTATTTAACCACTGTATTTATGATTTAGATAGTAAAGCACCATCTATTGATACACCACTTCATGGTTTGTTACCTTTTGCTCATATAGACCATTTGCATCCAGATGCTTTAATTGCAGTTGCTGCAGCAAAAGATAGCCAGAAGGTAACCAAAGAAATTTGGGGAGATACAATGGGATGGGTGCCTTGGCAACGTCCAGGTTTCGATTTAGGTTTACAAATAGAAAAATGTTTGGCAGATAACCCTGGTATACGTGGAATCGTTTTAGGCTCTCATGGCTTATTTACTTGGGGAGATACTTCTTATGAATGTTATATGAATAGTTTAGAGGTTATTGAAATGGCTTCTGAGTTTATTGATAAAAAAATAAAAGAAAAAGGAAGTGTATTTGGAGGCCAGAAAATTGAAAGCTTACCAAAAGAAGAACGCTTAGAAAAAGCAGCTCAAATTATGCCTTTGTTAAGAGGGTTATGTTCGTCGGAAAACAGAATGATAGGTCATTTTTCTGATACTGATGTGGTAATGGAGTACATTAATAGTAATGATTTAGAACGATTGGCGCCTATGGGAACTTCTTGTCCAGATCATTTTTTAAGAACAAAAATCCAGCCATTAGTTTTAAAACTAGATAAAAATGAAGATTTATCTGATGTAGATGCTATTTTCAATAAATTAGAGCCAGCTTTTGAAGCTTACAGGCAAGAATATGCAGATTACTATAATACCTGTAAAAAAGATAATAGTCCGGCAATGCGTGATGCTAACCCAGTAATTATTATTTATCCTGGAGTTGGTATGTTTAGTTTTGCTAAAAATAAGCAAACTACACGTGTAGCAAATGAGTTTTATATCAACGCTATAAATGTAATGCGTGGAGCAGAAGCTATTACAGAATACACATCTTTACCACGACAAGAAGCATTTGATATAGAATACTGGTTACTAGAAGAAGCAAAGTTACAACGTATGCCAAAAGAGCAACCATTATCTCGTAAAGTAGCTTTAATTACTGGAGCAGGAGGTGGAATAGGTAAAGCTATTGCAGATAAATTAGCGGCAGAAGGTGCTAATGTTGTATTAACAGACATTAATGAAGAAAGCTTAAAAGAAGCACACGCTACCTATAAAAGAGATGTGTCTGCCTACGCTATATGCGATGTTACCAAAACAGAATCTATAGCTAGTGCTTATAAAAAAGCATGTATTGAATTTGGAGGCGTAGATATTGTGGTACATAGTGCTGGATTAGCAATTTCTAAACCTTTATTAGAAACAACAGATAAAGATTGGAATATCCTTCAAGGTATTTTAGTAAAAGGACAGTTTGATTTGGCAAAACAATTTTCGGCCATAACACGTAAACAAGGGCTTGGTGGAGATTATATTGCCATAGCAAGTAAAAATGGTTTGGTTGCAGGGCCAAATAATGTAGCTTATGGTACAGCAAAAGCAGCGCAACAACATATGGTACGTTTATTAGCTGCAGAATTAGCAAAAGACAAAGTAAGAGTAAATACAGTAAACCCTGATGGTGTAATTGTTGGTAGTAAAATATGGGAAGGAGCATGGGCCGAAGGTCGTGCAAAAGCAAACGGAATTACCGTAGAAGAACTACCTGCATTTTATGCAAAAAGAAATTTGTTGAATGAAATTATAACCCCAGATGATATTGCAAATGGCGTATTTTCTTTAGTAGGAATACTTGATAAATCTACAGGAAACATTATTAATGTTGATGGTGGAATGGCAAATGCATTTGTAAGATAAAATAAGAATATAGTTAGTTGTTTAGTTTAGTTATAAAAACTTCCATAAACTCTAATTGAGGCTATGGGAGTTTTTTTAGAAGTTAAAAGAGATGAAAATACAAGAAGAACAAATTTTAGATTACAATAAAGGCAGTTTAGAAAATCATAAAGAAAATTTTGATTTTTTAGCAGGTAAATTAACAAAAAACGGGCATGATGTAAACAATATTGTTTCTAAGTTAGCAGCATTCCAAGTTGCTATACCAAGCTGGGCATTAGGAGCAGGAGGTACCCGTTTTGGGCGCTTTTCTTTTTATGGAGAACCTTCAAGCTTAGAGCAAAAAATTCAAGATATAGGTGTTTTGCATAGCTTAACACAAACAGCAGGCGCTGTGTCATTACATATACCATGGGATATTCCATCAGACTATAATGCTATAAAAGAACAAGCTAATGCTTTAAATATAAAATTTGATTCTGTAAATTCTAATACCTTTCAAGACCAAAAAAATGCCTCAGAAAGTTATAAGTACGGTTCTTTAAGCAATACAAGTAAAGCTGTTAGAGACCAAGCTATTCAACATAATTTAGATGTTATTAATATAGGTAATAAGCTAGGATCTAAAAGTTTAACAGTATGGTTGGCAGATGGTTCTTGTTTCCCAGGACAAAATAATTTTCAGACCGCTTTTCAAAACACACAAAACAGTCTTATAGATATTTACAAAGGCCTACCAGATGATTGGTCTTTATTAATTGAATATAAACCTTATGAGCCAAACTTTTACAGTACGGTTATACAAGATTGGGGAGCATCTTTAATGTTAGCTAATGGTTGCGGAGATAAAGCCTACACATTAGTTGATTTAGGGCATCATTTACCAAACAGTAATATAGAACAAATTGTTTCTATCTTACAATTAAAAGGTAAATTAGGAGGTTTTCACTTTAACGATAGTAAATATGGTGATGACGATTTAACTGTTGGAAGTATAAAACCATATGCACTATTTTTAATTTTCAATGAACTAGTTTACGGTATGCAAAATAATCCGCAAAATCCTGATTTAGCATGGATGATTGATGCGAGTCATAACGTTAAAGATCCTTTAGAAGATTTAATCCAATCATTAGAAGCCATACAAGAAGCCTATGCCAAAGCATTATTAATAGACCAAGCAGCATTAAAAGCAGCTCAATTGGATAATGATGTGGTTAAGTGTCAAGAAATTTTACAAGGAGCTTACAGAACAGATGTAAGACCATTACTTGAAAAAGCACGTTTAAACACAGGAGGCGCAATAAGCCCAATTAATGCATATAGAGCATTAGATGTTAGAGGTAATCTTATTAAAGAAAGAGGTAAACATACTGTAGCAACAGGACTTTAATTATTAAAAAATGAAAAAGGTAACAGCCGTTTTTGATATTGGAAAAACAAATAAAAAGTTTTTTTTATTCGATAAGGATTTTAAGGAAGTCCATAAAGAATATATTTCTTTTGATGAGATTCAGGATGAAGACGGGCACCCAACCGAAAACCTTCCCGAATTGCAAAAATGGTTAAAAGCCGTATTTAATAAAATTATTGAAACCAAGGAGTTTGATGTTAAAGCCATTAACTTCTCAACTTATGGAGCTAGCTTTGTACATATTGATGAAAACGGTAATCCGTTAACACCGCTTTATAATTACACCAAGCCGTTACCAGAAAACATAATTGCCGATTTTTTTGAAGAATATGGGCCAAAGGAAGAGTTTTTAAAAAACACAGGATGTGCAGACTTAAGTATGTTAAATTCTGGTTTGCAATTGTATTGGTTAAAAAAAGAAAAGCCAGAAGTTTTTAAAAACATTAAATATTCTTTGCATTTACCACAATACCTTAGCTACATATTTACTAGTATTCCACTAAGCGAATATACTAGTATAGGTTGCCATACAGCTCTATGGGATTTTGGTAAAAAAGATTACCATAATTGGGTTTATAAAGAAGGAATCGATAAAATTTTGCCACCAATAGTTTCAACAGAAACTAGTATTAATATGAATTATAACGGTAATCGTATTAAAATAGGTGTCGGAATTCATGATAGTTCTGCAGCTCTATTACCTTATGTAAGAAGTATTAAAAAAAAGTTTGTACTCATTTCTACAGGAACATGGAGTATAGCGTTTAATCCATTTACAGAAAAACCAATTTCTGAAGATACAGAAGATAGAGATGCAATTAATTACATGCGCATTAATGGTAAACCTGTAAAAGCATCACGTTTATTTTTAGGTAATGAATATAAATTGCAAGTTGAAAAATTAAATGCTCATTTTAGGGTTGATAACGATTATCATCGTAATGTAAAGTTTAACTATGATACCTATTTTGAAATTATAAAAGATTTTAAACATTGTTATAAGTGGGAAGGTCTTGCAGACGAGAATATGCCAGAAAAAACCCAAATACCATATCATAAATACGAACATGCCTACCATCAATTAATGACAGAGTTGGTGTTACTTCAAATAAAATGCATTAAAAAAGCCATTGGAGACGATAACATTTCAAGACTCTATGTAGATGGAGGTTTTAGTGACAATGATTTGTATATAAAATTGCTGTCACATTATTTTAGAGATAAAAAGTTAAGAACAACTAATGCATCATTAGGTTCTGCATTAGGTGCTGCAATTTCTATTTCAGACACCAAATTAAACTCTAAATTCTTAAAAAAGAATTACGCATTAAAAAAGCATGTACCATTTATTATAAGTGGATAAGTTTTGTTAAAAAATAACAAAATCATATAAAATTAATTTACAAACACCCCATAATCAAATTATTAAAGAATGTCTAAAAACATTAATTTAATCCATCCAAGAGAACAAATAACAACTATAATAAGTAGAATTTATAAAAGAGGCATGACTACAACATCAGGTGGGAATATCTCAATTATTGATGGTCAAGGCAATATATGGGTAACTCCATCAGCAATAGATAAAGGTTCTTTAAGAGCCTCAGATATTGTATGTGTAAAAAAAGACGGAACTGTTATAGGGAAACATAAACCTTCTTCAGAATTTCCATTCCACAAAGCCATTTATGAATCTAGACCAGATATTAAATCTGTAATTCATGCACACCCTCCAGCGTTAGTATCGTTTAGTATTGTTCGTAAAATTCCAAACACCAATATTATATCTCAAGCAAAACATATTTGTGGCCCCATAGGATATGCAAAATATAGACTTCCTGGTAGTGAAGATTTAGGTGATGTAATTGCAGATGAATTTAAAAAAGGATATAAAGCCGTTATAATGGAAAATCACGGCACCGTTATAGGAGGAAGCAATTTAACAGATGCTTATGAGCGTTTTGAAGCTTTAGAATTTTGTGCAAACACTATTTTATATGGATCTCAAATAGGTAAACCTAAATATTTAACTGATAACCAGATTGATGAATTTGAATCGCAAGCAACAGGAGTTCTTCCAGAAATGGAAAAAACCAGTTATACATCTGACGAAGTAGAAAAAAGACTAGAAATATGTAAAATTGTGCAACGTTCTTGCGAGCAGGGATTAATGATAGGGTCTTATGGTACTGTATCCATGCGATGGAAAGATAACGATTTTTTAATTACACCAACAGGAGCTAATAGATGGGATTTAGATATAGAAGATATTGTTCAAATAAAAGGAGGCAAACGAGAAAAAGGTAAGAAGCCAAGCAGAGCTACTTGGATTCATCAGGAAATTTACAATAAAAACCCTAATGTTAATTCAATTATAATGACCCAATCCCCATACCTAATGGCTTTTGGAGTTACGGGTTGCCATTTAAATGTAAGAACAATACCGGAAAGCTGGATTTTTCTACAAGATATAAATATATTAAAATATGGAGATCATTTTAGAAAAAACCGCAATTCAGAAATGGTAGAAAATTGTGCAACAGCTTTAATTATAGAAAACGACTCTGTTATTATAACTGGAGATAAATTGCTTCAAACTTTTGATTATCTTGAAGTTGCTGAATTTAGTGCAAAATCAATTGTACTTGGGCATTCGCTTGGTGAAATGGTACCTATTAACGATGAACAAGTAGAAGATTTAAGGAAAAAATTTTTAGCTTAAAAATGAAATGTTATGGAAATAAAAATAGATACTCGTTATCCCTCTATTGATGATTTAAGACATAGAGCAAAACAAAAAATACCTAAATTCGCATTTGAGTACTTAGATGGTGGGTGCAACGAGGACGTTAATTTAATTAGAAATACATCCGAATTAAGAGAAGTACAGCTTAAACCCAATTATTTACGCAATCACAATGGCTCATCCTTAAAAACCAATTTGTTTGGTGTTGAATATGATGCCCCTTTTGGAGTAGCTCCAGTAGGTTTACAAGGTTTAATGTGGCCCAACTCACCAGAAATACTAGCAAAAGCAGCTTTCGAGCATAATATTCCTTTTATTTTAAGTACTGTTACTACCACTAGTATAGAAAGAGCCGCAGAATTAACAGAAGGTAAAGCCTGGTTTCAATTATATCATCCTACAGAAAATAAATTAAGAGACGATATTATAAATAGAGCAGCAGTAGCCGAATGTCCTGTTCTAGTAATTTTATGTGATGTGCCTACTTTTGGGTTCAGACCTAGAGATATTAGAAATGGATTAGCAATGCCTCCAAAAATGAATTTAAAAAATATTTTAGAAGGTTTTACTCATCCACATTGGAGTTTACAAACTTTAAAACACGGAATACCAAATTTTGCCACGTTAAAACCTTATATGCCTAAAAATTTAGACTTAAAACAATTAGGTAAATTTATGGACCAAACTTTTTCTGGAAGATTAAACGAGGAAAAAATTAAGCCCATTAGAGATATGTGGAAAGGTAAGCTAGTTTTAAAAGGCGTAGCTTCAGAATATGATGCCGAACAAGCTATTAAATTAGGACTAGACGGTATTATTGTTTCTAACCATGGTGGTCGTCAGTTAGATGCTGGTCAATCTACAATTAAACCACTTGCCACTTTAGCTGAAAAATATGGAGACCAAATAGAGGTTATGATGGATAGTGGAGTTCGCTCTGGTCCAGATGTCGCTAGAGCATTAGCTTCTGGAGCTAAGTTTACTTTTATGGGGCGTTCTTTTATGTATGGAGTATCTGCATTAGGTAAAAAAGGCGGCAACCATACCATATCATTATTAAAGACAGAACTACAGCAGGTTATGGAACAATTGTGTTGCGAAAAAACATCACATTTTCCAAATCATTTAATTAAATAAATTTCTCTAATTAGAGATTAATTTCAAAAATCTAATTAAGGATGGTTTTATTAACAACCATACTTTATAATTTTTAGTATTAATAATTAACTAAAATTCTATGAAACATTATAAACAATACATTAACGGGCAATTTGTAGAATCAAAAGCAACGTCGGTTATAGAAATATTAAATCCATGTACTGAAGATGTAATTAGTACAATTTCTACAGGAACAGTAGAAGATGCCGATAACGCATTACAAGCAGCTCAAGATGCACAACCAGCTTGGGAAGCGTTACCAGCAATACAAAGAGCCGCTTTTTTGCATAAAATGGCTGATGTTATTAGAGAAAACAGAGTGTTTTTAGCAGAAACGCTTTCAAAAGAACAAGCCAAAGTTATTGGTTTAGCACAGGTTGAAATAGATGTTACAGCAGACTATTTTGATTATAACGCAGGCTGGGCTCGAAGAATTGAAGGAGAGATTATTCAAAGTGATAGAGAAAAAGAGCACATTTATCTTCATAAAGTGCCTATTGGTGTTGCTGTTGGTATTTGTCCCTGGAATTTTCCATTTTTCGTAATGGCGCGTAAAGTAGCAGCATCATTAATAACAGGAAATACATGTGTTATTAAACCAAGTTCAGAAGCACCAAATACCGTAATGGAATTTGCAGAGCTTATACAAAAAATAGAATTGCCAGATGGTGTTTTAAATTTTGTTTGTGGTGCAGGTAGAACTGTTGGAAATGCATTGTCTAAAAGTCCAATTACAGGAATTATTAGCTTAACAGGTAGTGTTGGAGCAGGTCAAAAAATTATAGAAGCTGCAGCCGAAAATATAACAAAAGTATCATTAGAGTTAGGAGGGAAAGCTCCAGCCATAGTTTGTGCTGATGCAAATATGGAACTAGCGTTAAACTCTATAGTATCTTCAAAAGTTATTTTTAGTGGTCAAGTTTGTAACTGTGCCGAACGTGTATATGTAGAAGATAGTATTTATGATGAGTTTGTTGATAAGCTTACCAAAAAAATGCAGAAAGTAACTGTTGAAGACGCTTTAACAGGAACTAATGCAGATATGAGCAGTTTGGTATCAAAAGATCAATTAGATAAGATTACAGAAATGGTTGAATTTGCAAAAAAGGAAGGAGCCGAAGTTTTAGTAGGGGGTAAGCGCCCTGAGAAATTCGATAGAGGATATTTTTACGAACCAACACTTTTAACTAACTGTAATCAAGACAGTCAAATTATTCAAGAGGAAGTATTTGGCCCTGTATTACCTGTTATGAAATTTAATACTTTAGATGAAGCTATTGCTATGTCAAATGATACAGAATTTGGGTTAACATCATCTATCTTTTCAGAAAATTTCAACAATATCATGAAAGCCACTAATGGTTTACACTTTGGAGAAACTTATGTGAATAGAGAACATTTTGAAGCTATTCAAGGTTTTCATGCCGGATGGAAAAAATCTGGGGTTGGCGGTGCAGATGGTAAACATGGTATGGAAGAGTATTTACATACACGTGTTGTATATGCTAAATACTATTAGTAAAATATACAAATTAGAATACAAAACTCAGCTAAAAAAGGCTGAGTTTTTTTTTGAATTAAAAGCACGTTATATTTAAAATAACATAATTCTGTTTTATTCAATAGCAAGGAGTTTATCTAGAGTATTACGATTACTTTAATAAGAGAGAAACCTATAATTTATTCAAGAAAAATAAAAAAAGTAAAGAATTTTAATTAGGAAGAGCAATGTTTCAATAAATAGCACGCATCTAAGCATGTATAATTTTTTTAATTGAGATGGGGTTTAACGTTGCTTTTAGTAAGTAATTTTCTTTTTTAGTTACTAAACCTACATAACTAGTCGAGAAGTAAACACGGTTAATTTAAAATATAATAGGAACTAGTTTTATCTGCATTAAATTAGTATTCTGGTATTTTATATTAATTTTAGCGGTATAGTACAGGATAGAATAAATCAATACAGATTATATTTTCGTTAGTAAACTAACTGAAAATGAAAACGTAGGTGTATTCTAAAATATTGATATATAGAATTGCTTATAATTTTTACTAAAACTAAATTATGACACAACATCAAAATGAAACATTAGAAGTGAATTCTGGCGGTGAATTTGAAAGAACCCCAGTACCTGCATCCAAACTAAAAGGCTGGAAATCTTTTTTAGGAATGTATGCTGGTGAGCATGCAGCTGGTACTGAATTTATGATTGGCCCTCTGTTTTTAGCAGCAGGGGCAAGTTTAAAAGATTTAATATTTGGTTTATTAATAGGTAATATTTTAGCTATTCTTACATGGAGATATGTAGTAGCTCCTATAGCAGTATCTAGTAAACTTACGCTATACTATCAATTAGAGAAAATAGCAGGTAAGCATTTAGTAAAAATATATAATGTTGTTAACGGAGTACTTTTTTGCTTTTTAGCCGGAGCCATGATTACGGTTTCTGCAAGTGCTGTTGGGGTTCCTTTTAATATAAGTTTTACCGTTCCTGAAAATATATTTGGTTTAAGTAGTACTGCTTTTTCAATGATTGTAATTGTTGTAGGATTAGTAATGACAATAGTAGCAGCAGCAGGATACAATATGGTTTCTAAATTTGCTAACATTGCTGCACCTTGGATGATTGTTGTTTTTGCTGCCTGTGGAATATCAGCGTTATCTCAAATGGAAGTAGATTCTATGGAAAACCTATTTTCAGAATGGGATAAAGGTATAAGCGTTGTTCAGTCTATTAATGGTAAGCTAGATTTTGGTTTTTGGAAAATTGTAATTTTCTCTTGGTTATGTAACGCAGCTATGCATTTTGGAATGGCAGATTTAACTATTATGCGTTTTGCTAAAGATAGCCGTGCCGGATGGGGACCATCTATAGGTATGTTTTTAGGGCATTATATGGCTTGGATTTGTGCTTCATTTATGTTGGCAGCCCAAATTAAATTAACAGGCGATATTTCTGCGAATCCTGGAGCTATGGCTTGGAGTGTAGTTGGTTGGACTGGTATAATTTGTGTTATTGTTGCTGGATGGACAACCGCTAATCCTACAATATACAGAGCTGGTCTAGCTTTTCAAAGCTTGTTTCCTGCTAATGCGAAAACATATTCAGGTGTAATTTTAGCAGGTATAGTTGCTACAGCAGCTGGTATTTTTCCTTCTCTTTCTGGTAAATTACTTGATTTTGTAGGCTTATATGGCGCCATTTTGGGGCCAATGGGAGGCGTAATTTTTGTAAACCATTATTTAGCAAAAAAAATGAACTTTACACAAGATTATGCAGATAAAAAACAGACTGGTTTTAATATTGCTGTTTTATTAGCATGGTTGATTCCTGTAGCCTTAGGCCTGTATTTTATTTTTGCTAAAGGATTATTTCCAGCATACGCCGTAATACCTGCTTGGGTAGCTTCCTGTGTGCTATATGTAATTATTATGAAACTTCAAAAATCTTAAATTATGAAAATACTAAAACTAATTAGTGGTTTATCAATTAGTGTTTTAATACTGTTAATAAGTATACTTTCATTCATAGGCGTAATAGAAGTATCTATTATGAAAATGCTTATGTTAATAGGAACACTCTTATGGTTTATTGCTACACCTTTCTGGATGAAAGAAGAAGAGTAATATGTGCTTATTTTAATAGTTTATTATGGGGTAATGTAATGTTTGTTTTAATATTTCCCTAAAGAAGAGACTCGGCAATAGACTATGTGTTACTTTATTTTATAACAAATAAGTACTCAAGAAATAATCAAAATATAGTTAATATAAAAACTCCTTTAAATATTATTTTTTAGGAGTTTTTTTGTTTAAACCCTAACAGTACAGGATGGACTTTTATAATTAATAAGTTTGTTTTAGTGTTTAAATAAAAAAAATAAAATGTTTAGAATTGTAAAATTTGTTGTTTTTTCTTTTGCTTTTACTTGTTTTTTAGGCTGTTCGCAAGCAAAAAAAAATAAAGCCCCTTGGGTATCATTAATAGAAGGTAATACTTTAAATGGTTGGAACATAAAAGGCGGAAAAGCTATTTATAATGTTAATAATGGTACTATAACAGGAACAACCGTTAAAAACACACCCAATACTTTTTTAACAACAAATAAGTATTATGATGATTTTATTTTAGAGTTAGATTTTTTAGTCGATACTACGATGAACTCAGGAGTTCAAATAAGGTCAAATAGTTTTTCATATTACAGAGATGGTATTGTACATGGTTATCAGGTTGAAATTGACCCATCAAAGCGTGCTTGGAGTGGTGGTATTTATGATGAAAAACGAAGAAAATGGTTAAACCCTTTGAATGATAATCCTGAAGCCCAAAAAGCATTTAAAAAAAACCAATGGAATCATTATAGAATTGAAGCCATTGGCGATACTATTAAAACGTGGATAAATAATGTGCCAGCAGCTTATTTAATTGATGATAAAACAGCATCAGGTTTTATAGGTTTACAAGTTCATAGTATTCGTAATGATAAAAAAGAAGGCACTACTATCTCGTGGAAAAATGTAAAAATTCTAACTGAAAATTTAGATAAGTATTCAAAAAAATCACCATTAAAGCCAATTATAACAAAAAATTGTTTAACAATTGATGAGAAAAAACAAGGCTGGAAAATGCTTTGGGATGGTAAAACTACTAAAGGCTGGCGTGGAGCAAAATTAAATACCTTTCCAGAGCACGGATGGGAAATTAAAGAAGGAGAATTAATTGTATTATCATCAGGCGGAGCCGAATCTGCTGCAGGAGGAGATATTGTTACTGAAGAATTATATAGTGATTTTGAATTAAAAGTAGATTTTAAATTAACAGCTGGAGCAAATAGTGGAATAAAATATTATGTAGATACAAATATTAATAAAGGGCCAGGGTCTTCAATAGGTTTAGAATATCAAATTTTAGACGATGCATTACACCCTGATGCAAAACTTGGTAGTCATCAAGGCAGTAGGACAGTTTGTTCATTATATGATTTAATTGAAGCTAATCCAGAAAAACCAATGCATGCTATTGGTAAATGGAATACCGCTTATATTATATCAAAAGGTAACCATGTTGAACATTGGTTAAATAATATGAAAGTGTTAGAATACGAGAGAGGTAGTGAAGCTTTTTTTAAATTAGTTTCAGAAAGTAAATATAAAAAATGGCCAGGTTTCGGTTTACTTAAAAAAGGGCAAATTTTGTTACAAGATCATGGCAATCGTGTAGCTTTTAGGAATATTAAAATTAAAACTCTCTAAATATTATGACATCAAGAAGAAACTTTATAAAGAAAACAGCCTTAGCAGGAGCAGCGGTAACCATAGGGAATTCTGCTATGGCCATGTCTGCTAAAAGTTATAATAACATCATTGGGGCAAACGAACGTTTAAATATAGCCATAGCAGGTTTAGGACGAAGAATGGGAGCTTTTAAACAGCCTATTGCATTAAAAAAAAGTAATGCCAAATTACTGTACCTATGCGATGTTATGGAAAGTCAGCGTCAAAAAGGACTAAAGGCATTTAGAGAACATATTGATTATAGCCCGAAATTAGAAAATGATATTAGAAAAGTACTAGATGATAAAAATGTCGATGTTTTAATAAACGCAACACCAGATCATTGGCACACTCCAGGTTCTATTATGGCCATGAAAGCAGGAAAACATGTTTATGTAGAAAAACCATGCAGTCATAATATGTTTGAAAATGAACAACTTGTAAAAGCATCAAGCCATTTTAATAAAGTGGTTCAAATGGGTAACCAACAGCGATCTTCTGGACATACTATAGAAATTATAAATGAAATTCATAACGGAATAATAGGGAAGCCATATAAAGCTGTAGCATTTTATAATAATGGACGTGGCAAAGTACCTTTACAGCAAAACGCAGCTATACCAGAAGGCTTAGATTGGGATTTATGGCAAGGTCCAGCACCAAGAAGAGCCTATACTTCCGAGACCTGGAATTATAACTGGCATTGGTATGGATGGAATTATGGTACCGCAGAGGCAGGAAACAACGGAACACATGAGTTGGATGTTGCACGTTGGGCATTACAGGTAGATTTTCCACAAAGTGTTTATGTAGAAGCAGAAAAACGTCACTTTTTAAATGATGGCTGGGAAATGTATGATGATATGGAAGCTACATTTAAATTTCAAGACAAAAAGGTTATTAAATGGGACGGAAAATCTCGAAATAGTTATAGTACTTATGGTTCAGGTCGTGGAACGGTTATTTACGGAACCGAAGGCTCTGTATTTGTAAACAGAAATAAATACATACTCTATGACCGCAAAGGAAAGCTAGTTAAAGAATTAGATTCTGCATCTCAAGAAGCTGGAACGGCTCTTGGTGGAGGTGGAGATACGTCAACAAAACATGTTCAAAACATGTTTGATACCATTCGAGGAAAAACAAAATTAAACGCACCAATTGATGATGCTAGTAAAAGTATGGCTATGGTGCACTACGCTAATATTTCTTATAGAATTAATAAAGGTTTTGATATTGATGATAAAACGGGTAAAATGTATAATAGAGAAGCAATGAAATTGTGGTCAAGAACTTATGAATCTGGTTGGGAACCCCTATTTTAAAAGCAATGGACAGACGTAAATTTTTAATACATAGTGGTGCAGCTACAGCGACTTTAATAACAAGTACATCAGTATTAGCCAATATTGATACTTTATCTAATTCAAAAAAAATTAATATAGGCATAATTGGCACAGGGCAAAGAGGAGCTGGTTTAATTCCATTTATAAATGAAATAAAAAACTTAAATGTTTATGCATGTTGCGATGTTATACCTTTTCGTCTTAAAAATGGAATAGCAAGAACAAATGGTTCTGCAAAAGGTTATCATAATTATAAAGATTTATTAAGCGATAAAGCAATTGATGCTGTTTTAGTGGCTACTCCTTTTAATACTCATGCTCAAATAGCTGTTGATGCAGTTGATGCAGGTAAACATGTGTATTGCGAAAAAACACTAGCAAAAGGATATGAAGGTATTAGTAATTTGGTAGCTAAAGTAAAAGCTTCTAAAGTTATTTTTCAAACAGGACACCAATATCATAGCTCAAGATTATACACTCATGTTGTAAAGCTTATAAAAGAAGGTAAAGTAGGCAATATTTCAGCTTTTGATTGTCAATGGAATAGACATGGAAATTGGAGACGACCAGTACCCGATCCAAGTCTGGAAAAAGCTATAAACTGGCGTATGTATAAAGAATTTTCTGGAGGGCTTGTTGCAGAATTGTGCTCGCATCAAATAGATTTTGTAAACACCATTTTGAATGAAAACCCATTACAAGTTATGGGAACAGGAGGTATAGATTATTGGAAGGATGGACGAGAAACTTACGACAATATTCATTTAATTTATACTTATCCAAAAGGCATAAAGGCTAAATTTACGTGTTTAACCACTAATGCTAAAGAAGGTTATCAAATTAAAGTTATTGGAGATAAAGGTACAATCATAATAACTACAAATTCGGCTAAGTTTTATCCTGAAAGAAATAAAAAATCAAAAGTTAAAAAATTACAAGATGTTGATGGTGTTTCAGGAGCAACAAAGCAAAAAGTTGATGCTAGTTACGGTGAGCCAATTAACGTAATTCATGATAACCCCAGTAAACAAGCCCTTTTAGATTTTAGAGATAGTATTTTAGACAATAAAAAACCTATTTCTAATGTAGTTACAGGAGCAAAAGCGGCAATTTGTGTGCAAATGGGTTTAGATGCTTTATACAATAACAAAATTGTTAAATGGCATTCTAATTTCAATGTATATTAAATAATAGGAAGTAATTTAAAGTTATGGGCAACAATTATATTAATTGGGGTATTATTGGGTGTGGAGATGTAGCAGAAATTAAAAGTGGGCCTGCTTTTCAAAAAGCTAAGTATTCTAAATTAATTTCTGTAATGCGTAGAAATGAAGACAAAGTTAAAGATTTTGCAAAACGCCACAACGTTCCTTTTTGTACAACCAATGCTTTAGATGTTTTAAATGATAAAAATATAAATGCGATATATATAGCCACACCACCTTCATTGCATTTAGAGTATGCACTTCAAGCTATAAAACAAGGAAAATATGTTTATCTAGAAAAGCCAATGGTACTTAATACAAGTGAAGCAAAAACACTTGTAAAAGTTGTGAAAAACAATAACAGTAAATTAACGGTAGCACATTATCGTAGGCATTTGCCCGTATTCATTAAAGTAAAAGAACTTATAGAGTCTAATACTATTGGTAAAGTTACGCATGCTAAAATTAAAATAGCACAATCTAAAAATGTATCTTTAATTGCAAAAACAGAAGATAATTGGAGGGTTAAACCCGAAATTTCAGGAGGTGGATATTTTCACGATATAGCACCACATCAAATAGATTTAATGTGTTATTATTTTGGAGGAATTGATTTTGTAAAAGGGATTAATGTAGAAAAAAATAGAGAATCGAACCATTTGGTAGAAGGCATAATTCAATTTAAAAACGGTGTTTCTTTTGAAGGGAGTTGGTGTTTTAACACTAAAGAAGATATAGATAGTTGTATAATTCGTGGTAATAAAGGAATTATTTCATTTTCATTTTATAATGAGTTTATTAATGTTATTGTTAACGGTAAAGAAGAGAATTATCAATTTAAAACACCAAAACACGTTCAGCAGCCAATGATTCAAGAAACGATTAATTTTTTCTTAGGAAAAAACAATAATCCGTGTTCAGTAGAAGAAGGATTAATTATTACTGAAATTATGGATGTTTTTTGTGGTAATTAAATAAATTTTATATTTAGCAATAATTAAATTTGATAAATAGTATTTGTAAAAAAAGATTTTAATATTTCCAATGAGTTTAAAAAAAATAGTAACTATAGTATTATTAATATTAACTTTTGGAATTGTGCAATCGCAACAGTGTAATCCTAGTATATTAGTTTTTTCAAAAACCGAAGCTTTCCGTCACAAATCTATTCCCACAGGCATTAAGTTTTTGTCAGAATTAGCAAATAAAAATAAGTGGAAAATTAAATTTTCAGAAGATTCTAACGATTTTTATAAAGAAAATTTAAACCAATACAACGTTTTGGTTTTTTTAAATACATCAGGAGATATATTCGATAAAAAACAAAAAGAAGCATTACAAGATTATATGGCCAATGGCAATGGTTTTATTGGTATTCATGCTGCTTCTGATACAGAAAAAGAATGGCCATGGTTTACCGAAATGATTGGAGCTACGTTTAAAAGCCATCCGAAAGTTCAAAATGCGACACTAATTATAGATAAGTCTAACAGCCATCCTGCAATAAACCACTTAAACGAAAAAGAAGTTTTTAAAGATGAATGGTATAATTTTTTAAATCCAGTCGCTAAGCATGTTAATGTTTTAGCCTCTTTAGATGAAAGTTCTTATCAAGGAAAAAAAATGAATACTAATAATCATCCAATTACTTGGTATCATTATTATGATGGAGGCCGTGTGTTTTATACCGGTTTAGGACATACTAAAGAAGTTTACAGCGATTCTAGATTTAAAAAAATGATTTATGGAGCCATATTATGGGCTTCGAATATAGAAAATGTAAAAGCACCATCTTCAAAAAAATGGACAAATCTTTTTGATGGTAAATTATATAAAAACTGGGATGTATTTATGGGAGTTCCCCATGCTAGTGTTTTAGAATTAGATAATGTAGATAAAAATAGTGATGGTATAAATGGTATACCATTAGGCTTAAATATTGATCCAAAAAAAGTTTTTACTTATAAAAAAGAAAAAGGAGAAAATCAACTTCACATATCTGGAGAAATTTATGGTGCTTTAACATCAAAGCAAGAATACCAAAATTATCATTTAAAGCTACAGTTTAAGTGGGGAGATAAAGTATGGGAGCCTCGATTACTCAAAAAGCGTGATAGCGGTATTTTATATCATTGTCAAGGCTCTTATACCTCGTTTTGGAACGTATGGATGGCCTCGCAAGAGTTTCAAGTTCAAGAAGGAGATGTTGGAGATTATTACGGATTAGTAAATGTTTTAATAGATATTCCTTCAGAGAAGCAATCTGGAGATAAAGAATTTCGATACGTTAATGATGGTGATTTACACCCGTATTCGAGTTTACAGCATTTACCGCCCAATCATTGTAACAAAGGGTTTAATAACGAAAAGCCTCATGGAGAATGGAACACGCTAGAGTTAATTTGTTTTGAAGATACTAGCTTGCATATTGTAAATGGCAAAGTTGTAATGGCTCTATATAATTCAATGCACGAAAATTCTAATAAAGAAATTGTACCACTTACAAAAGGACGTATTCAAATTCAGTCTGAGGGGGCAGAGATTTATTATAAAAATATACAAATACAAACTATAAATGATATTCCTAGAAAATATAAAAAAAAGCTAAATAAATATTAATGAATTATTAATTAGAATTAACCGTAAGATGCACTTCTGTAAAAGCGACACTATTTGATGTCAATTGGCAAAAAAAAGGCAGATGTATTTAATAAACTACATATATATATAATAGCTTTCTTAAAGATTATCTAAAAAGAATTTTAAGCACATAAATTAGTGCTTTCAAACAGTAAAAAACAACAGTAAATAAGCTTAAAAAAGAGAAGTAAAGAATTGATCAAAAATACAATTAACCAGTATAAAAAATAACTAAATTAAACTAAACATGGAAACATCACCAAATTCAAAATATTTACTAAAATTAACATTAGTAGCCACCTTAGGAGGACTATTATTCGGGTACGACACAGGCGTAATTTCTGGAACTGTAGGTTCTTTAGAAAGTTTTTTTGTAGCTCCTAAGGGCTTATCTGAAACGGCTGCAAGTGCATTTAAAGGTTTTTTAGTGTCTAGCGCACTAATAGGTTGTGTTATAGGCGGTATTTTGGGAGGAGTAATAAGTAAAGTATTAGGAAGGAAAAAGGGACTTATATTAGCAGCCGTTTTATTTTTAATTTCAGCTTTAGGTTCGGCAATGCCAGAAATGTTTATAAAACCAATAGGAGAGCTAGATCATACTTTCTCTACAATTTTTATAGTTTATAGAATTATAGGGGGTATAGGTGTAGGTTTAGCTTCTATGCTATCGCCACTTTATATTGCAGAGATTGCTCCTGCAGATAGTAGAGGTAGGTTGGTATCATACAATCAATTAGCTATTGTTGGAGGCTTTATGGTAGTGTATTTTGTAAACTATTTTATATCAAAAGGAGGAGGCTCTGATGCTTGGTTGAATGAAGTTGGCTGGAGATGGATGTTTGCATCAGAAGTTATTCCAGCAGGATTGTTTTTAGGTCTATTATTTTTTGTTCCAGACACCCCACGTTCATTAATGCTTAAAGATAAACAGGAAGAAGCGTTGGATGTACTTACAAAAGTAAACGGAAAAGCACAAGCTTTAGTTATTTTAGAAGAGATTAAAGGCTCTATGGTTCAACATTCAGGGAAACTTTTGTCTTTTGGTTGGTTGGTTATTTTTATAGGAATTACATTGTCGGTTTTTCAACAATTTGTTGGTATTAATGTCGTTCTGTATTATGCACCAGAAATATTTAAATCGATAGATCCAGATACAGATGGAGCATTGTTTTTAACTATTATAGTTGGTATAGTAAACTTCTTGTTTACAATTATTGCTATAAAAACGGTTGATAAGCACGGTAGAAAACCACTAATGTTAATAGGTGCCTTAGGAATGGCAGTAGCCATGTTATCACTTGGCTTTGTATTTTTCTCAGGGGCAACAGGATACTTAGCTTTAGGTTGTATGATGCTTTATGTAGCAAGTTTTGCCTTAAGTTGGGGGCCTGTAACTTGGGTATTACTATCAGAAATATTTCCTAATAAAATACGAGGTCGAGCTATGGCAGTAGCTGTAGCGGCACAATGGATTTCTAATTACTTAGTATCCTTAACTTTCCCAATGATGGACGATAATTCATATTTAACAGAACAATTTAATCATGGATTTGCGTATTGGGTGTATGGCATTATGTCTATACTAGCCATGTGGTTTGTTTGGAAATTTATACCGGAAACCAAAGGGAAAACTTTAGAAGAAATGGAAGGCCTTTGGGAAAAATAAATTAAACTTATTATACTAATAAAATAAAAGCATCAATAAATTACTAATAATTTAATGATGCTTTATAGTTATAATAATAATCCTTAATTTAAGAGGAGGATGGAAAGTGAAATTACTTTTTTAAATCCACTTAACTTATTTTTTTGATATTTGATAAAAACGATATTCAATAAAAAAATCATAAACAAAAAACAGAATCATTCAGTAAGTTTAAATACCGATTTATTCTGAATGATAGGCAAAAAAAGAATACTGTATTATAACAAGAAACCCAAGAAATTTAATTCTTGGGTTTCTTTTGTTTACTGTGTAGCGAGAGGGGGGCACGATCCCCCGACCTCCGGGTTATGAATCCGACGCTCTAACCAACTGAGCTACCTCGCCATAATGAGGCTGCAAATATAAAAACATTATTCATGTAAGCAAACAGAAATTAAGGAAAATATTATTAAAATTATTACTGTACTTATTAATTAATGTATATATTGAGCAACATAAATTATATACACGCTTATGGACGATAAAGTTAAATTTGAAATAGAGTTCCCTATTCATGCTTCTCCACAATTATTATATCAATATATTTCAACGCCATCTGGTTTATCCGAGTGGTTTTCAGATAATGTAAACTCTAGAGGAGAGTTGTTTACTTTTATTTGGGATGATAGCGAAGAAAAAGCAAAGTTGCTTAATAAAAAAAGTGGCGAACGTGTAAAATTTAGATGGGTTGAAGATGAAGAAGATGGTTTGTCTTGCTATTTCGAAATTAAAATTCAAGTTGATGAGATAACTAAAGATGTATCGTTAATGATTACAGATTTTGCAGATGATGATGATGAGGTTGCAGAAGCCAAAATGTTATGGACTAACCAGATTTCTAGTTTAAAACAAGTATTAGGCTCTGCCTAACTTAAAATAGTATATTTTAAATTATATTTGTCCCGCTTTTAAAATAACATAAGCGGGCTTTTTTTATGATAAATTTTAACGGAACACTTGTAGAAAGTAATACAGTATTTTCAACACAAAATAGAGGATACGCTTATGGCGATGCACTTTTTGAAACCATAAAAGTAGTAAGTGGAAAAATTCTATTTTGGGAAGATCATTACTTTAGGTTAATGGCATCTATGCGTATAATGCGTATGGAAATACCCATGCATTTTACCATGGAATTTTTAGAAGCGCAAATAAAAGATACATTAAAATCCAATAATCAAGAAAACGCAACAGCTAGAGTAAAATTGCAAGTTCATAGAAAAGAAGGCGGTTTGTATACACCAAATACAAACGAAATAGATTTTATAATATCAATAAAAACTCTTGATGCAGATTTTTATTTGCTAAATGATACTTTTTATAAAGTAGATTTGTTTAAAGATTATTACACGTCTCCTAGTTTATTATCTACCTTAAAAACAAATAATAAAGCTATAAATGTTGTAGGTAGTATTTATGCCAAAGAGAACGATTTAAATAACTGTTTATTACTTAATACAAACAAACAAGTTGTTGAAGCTCTTAACGGAAATGTATTTTTAGTAAAAGGAAACACTATTAAAACACCACCTTTAAGTGATGGGTGTTTAAAAGGTGTTATGAGAACGCAACTTATAAATATTTTAAAAACATTACCAGAGTATAATTTTGTTGAAGCATCTATTTCTCCATTTGAAATTCAAAAGGCAGACGAAATGTTTATTACCAATGTTATTACAGGCATACAACCCGTAAGTAAGTACAGAAAAAAAGAGTATAAGTACGAGGTAGCAAAATTATTGCTTCAAAAATTAAATATAAAAATTAGATTAGCTTAGTTATAACTTGGGTTTTCTGGCGCATTAGACCAAATACTGTATTCGCCACCAAATTCTAGCATTTTTTCTTTCCAAAACGTTTGGTAATCTTTTTCTATAATATTCTTTTTATAAATATTTTTAGCAACAACCCAAGAGTTTGCTTTAAGCTCGCTTTCTAATTGGCTAGTTTCCCAACCCGAATACCCTAAAAAAAACTTAATATCATTTTCTTTTATAGTATTGTTTTTAATTAGCTCTGCAACTTTAGAAAAATCGCCACCCCAATAAATACCTAACGAAATTTCAATGCTATTAGGAATTAATGTTGGTATTTTATGAATAAAGTATAGATTATCCTGTTCTACAGGACCACCATTATATACTTTAAATGTAGCTTCAACTTCGGGTATTAAATCGTTAATATTGTACTCAAGGGGTTTGTTAAGTATAAATCCTATTGAGCCTTCTTTAGAGTGGTCTGCAAGTAAAACAATAGAGCGATTAAAAGATACGTCTCCAATAATTGCAGGTTCAGCAATTAATAAATCTCCTTTTTTAGGGGTTATTGTAACCATATTTTGGGCAATTAATAACTAAATCTAAGGTTTATTTATTAAAAATGCAACTCTTTAGTCTATATATAAAAAAAGCTTCCATTTTTATGGAAGCTTTTTAATATTAAAAAGAAGTAAATAATTAGTTTACTGCATTTGATAAATCAGATCCAGCTTTAAACTTTACTACGTTTTTTGCTTTAATTTTAATTGTAGCTCCTGTTTGAGGGTTTCTTCCTTCTCTAGCAGCTCTTTTAGAAACTGACCATGATCCAAATCCAACTAAAGAAACTCTATTTCCTTTTTGTAAAGCACCTTCAATTTCTATAATTGCACACTCTAAAGCTTTTTTAGCAGCAGCTTTAGTAATTCCAGCGTGTTCTGCCATTGCATCGATTAAATCTGTTTTGTTCATAATATAAAATTTAATTATTAATAAATCGGTTAAACATTATTTGTTAAATCGTTTACAAATTTATACGGATTATGCAACCATGCAAGTAACAGTAAGGGAAAAACACAGTTTTGTTAATAACTTATAGCATTTGTTAATAAAGCAAGCGCTTTTTATCGACTTTTTTGTAATATGAGTGATAATAAGGGTTTAGAGCATTTTGGCATTTTCATGAAAAGCGTATCCGTTAAGAAGCGATTTTATATCCATTGCTCGCTTTCCAGGAAGCTTTATTTCAATAATATTTATGTAACCATTTGTTACTGCAACCTTTAATTCTTTTTTCGTTGTAATTATAGTACCTAATTCTAAATTATGTTCTTCAAGTTCTTTTTTAACCTTGTAGAGCTTTACATCTAAAACATCATTATTATTAATTAAAGTACACCAAGCAGCTGGGTATGGCGATAAGCCACGAATGTGGTTGTATATATTAGTAATAGAGTTGTTCCAGTTAATTTTACAATTATCTTTATTTAGCTTGTAAGCAGTTTTAATGTTTTTAGTTTCTTTTTGCGGTACCGTTTTTACACTTTGGTTTTCTAAAGTTTTTACCGTTTTTAAAACCAATTGACTACCTATGTTCATTAATTTATCATGTAGCGAGCCAGCATTTTCATTTGCATCAATATTAATTTCTTCTTGTAAAATCATGTCGCCAGTATCAATTTTTTCATCAATAAAAAAAGTAGATACACCCGTTTTAGTTTCGCCATTTATTATAGCCCAATTTATAGGAGCTGCACCTCGGTAGTTAGGAAGTAACGAGGCATGTAAATTAAAGGTGCCTAATTCTGGCATTTGCCAAACTACTTTAGGTAACATTCTAAAAGCTACAACAATTTGTAAATTGGCTTTTAAAGTTTTTAGCTCATCAATAAAAGTATCGTTTTTTAAATTAGTAGGCTGTAGTATGTTTAAACCTTGAGCTTTAGCATATTTTTTTACAGCACTCTCGTTAAGTTTTCTACCACGACCTGCTGGTTTGTCGGGTGCAGTAATAACCCCCACTATATTGTAATTATTTTCAACTAATGTTTTTAAAGTCTCTACAGCAAAATCTGGAGTTCCCATAAAAACAATTCTTAAATCTTTCATTTATTCTTTTTTTATTTTGGCGTTACCACAAGGGTCGGGCTATACGTTACAAGTCCTCGCACCTCCGTTGTCGGGCTGTGGGCTATCCACTACTATCCCTAACGCATAAACCTGCAAGCGTAAGTTAAACTTAATAAGGTCATGCTTTTTTGCAAAATTAATAATATCTATTGGTAATTGTATTTTAAAATTATTATTCTGTAAATTAAGCTAAAATATATTTTATAAGTGGCTTAACTTATAAGTGTTAATAGGTGTAATGTTAATAATATTATGTTCTAGTAATAATTTTAAAACTATTTTTAAAGTTTCTGTATCGCAGTTTAATTGAGCCGCAATATCTCTAGACGACATGTCGGTATTTTCAAGTAATTCAATAACACGTTTCTTTAATGTATTAATAGTTTCAGGTGTTTTTTTTTCTTTTTTATATTGTATACAAACCGAGCAAATGCCACAAGATTTGTGTTCTTTTTCTCCAAAGTAGCTAAGAAGTTGTATGCTTTTACAAACAGAATCGTTTTCAATATAATCTAGCATCGATTTTACTTGATGCTGCTTTAACTTATTTTGTTGTTCAATTATATTAGCAATTCGGTTTATTGTTTTATCATCTTCTCTAGGCTCTATAAAAGTAACTTGAGCATCGGTTTTGGCTAAGTTTAAAGTAATAATTTCATCTTTTTCTAACTCTAAAAGTATAGCCGTTAATCGGTTTTCGGTGGTCGATGCTTTTTTAGCAATTTTAGATAAATCTATTTTGGTCACATGATCAAAAACGCCACCATATAATCGTAAAATAGATTTAACAATTATGGCAATATTTTGGTGCGTATCTAAATAATTAAATAACGATGTATTAGAAATTATAAACTGAATTGTAACCTTATTTTTAAATTGTTTTGATAGTGTTATAATACTGTTTCTATCTAAAAGTAAAAGTGCATTATAACACGTTATCGGGCTAAACTTATAGGTTTTACAAAAGGTATTAAAATCAAAATCGAAAGTTAAATATTCGCCTTCGCCATACGATATTTGAAAATAGTTACTTAATTTTCTATAAACCTGTTTTACTAATTTAACAGTAGGTAAAATACTTAAAAATTGATTTTTAACTAGAGTTTTATCGCTATCGTTTTTTAAAATTACAGCAAAAGCTTTGTCTCCATTTCGTCCAGCTCTACCAGCTTCTTGAAAATAGCTTTCTATACTTTCTGGTAAATTAAGATGTATTACTGTTTTAACATCTGGTTTATCTATACCCATTCCAAAGGCATTGGTGGCCACCATAACTTGCTTTTGGTTGTTTAGCCAAGCCGTCATGTTTTCGTCTTTTTCAGTATTAGAAAGCCCGCCGTGGTAATGCGTAGCAGTAATGTTTTTAGATTTTAAAAAGGCACTTAGGTCTAGAGTAGATTTTCTATTTCTTACATAAACTATAGATGCTGCTGTATGTTTTTTTAAGATGGTTTCTAACCGGTAGTATTTATCGTTTTCATGAAAAACCATATAGGCTAAATTGGGTCTAAAAAACGATTGTTTAAATATTTTGGGAGCTATAAAATCTAGCTCATTAACAATATCTGTAACAACTTCTGGTTTTGCAGAAGCGGTTAAGGCAACTACATTCACGCTAGGTTGTAATTGTCTTAATACGGTTATGTTTTTGTAGGCAGGCCTAAAATCGCTTCCCCATTGCGAGATGCAATGTGCTTCGTCTACAGCTATTAAGTTAACATGCATTTGCCTTATCCTATCTTGCACTAACTCTTGTTGTAGGCGCTCTGGCGAGAGGTATAAAAATTTGTAATTACCATAAATACAGTTGTCTAGTAAAACATCTAAATCTTTATAGCTAATCCCACTTGTAATGGCCATGGCTTTTATACCTTTATTATTTAAAGCCAGTACTTGGTCTTTCATTAACGCTATTAAAGGAGATACAACAATACAAATACCCTTTTTTGCTAATGCTGGTATTTGAAAACATAACGATTTGCCACCACCAGTTGGTAGTAAAACAAACGTGTCTTCTCCATTAATTACGGCATTTATAATATTTTCTTGTTGTGGCCTAAAACTAGTGTAATTCCAATAACGTTCTAATATGTTAATGGGATGTTCCATGTTATAGGTTTAGCGTATCTAAAATAAATTTTGTGCGATTTTCTACGGTTCCAAAAGGGACTTCGGTAATTTGATAGCCAAATTTTTTATAGGTGCTTAATAAGTGTTCGTGTATTTTTTCGGCCTCTTCAAAGGTTTCAAACCTTTCGTTGTCTGTTTTGTAAATGGCTTTCCATGGCGGCAGAATAAATAGCGAAGTGTATTTGTGTTGCTTACACGCATTGGTAAATAGATTATCGTATTGTTGGTTAAAATAATCCATGTACGCTAAAACATCTGGAATACCACGATCGAAAAAACTGAGGTGCTTTTTTTGAGATTCTGCTAATTTAAATTGGTCTATACGGCCGTTTAGTAAACGGGTGTTAAAATCCATTGGGTTGTTAGCAAATGCAATTGGGTTTGATACCTGCGATGCTTTATCTACATCTTTTTTTGCTTCGAGTGTTAATGCACGTATTACCTCATCGAAACAAAAAAAACCTTTTTCTTTTAATGTATTTATTATTGAAGTTTTTCCTGTGCCTGGACCGCCTGTAATTACTATTTTTTTTGTGCTCAATGCAATGTTGGTTTTATGCTGTAAAAATCGGAATTTTAATGCTTAAAAAAAAGTAGAAGCTAAACTATTGCAAAAAGGCTGTGTTTTTGGGGTTATGTTTTTAGCTTGCTTTGGTGTGCGCTAAGGATTGTAGCGGATAGCCCACAGCCCGACAACGGAGGTGCGAGGACTTGTAGCGTAAAGCCTGACCCTTTTGGGGAGCGCCCAAATAATAAGGTTTTATGTTTTTAATTGTGTTAAGCTACCGTATATTTGCACTTTATTTTATTTTAATATGAGCACACCTCCAAATTCTGAAGAGTTTTACAAAAAATTAAAAACACAATTACAAGATACTGCCCTTTGGCCAACCGAGTATTTATATAAATTTATTGTAATTTCTGATGCAAAGAAAATAGAAGAAATTGAATCTATTTTTAACCATTTAGGAGCTGTAATAGACACTAAAGCGTCTAAAAATGGTAAATATACTAGCATATCTATACATGTTAGAATGAAAAATCCAGATGCTGTGATTAATAAATACAAAGAAGTTGCAGAAAAGGTTGAGGGTGTGATTAGCCTTTAGTTTTTTTTCGTATTTTGCGCATGCATAGAAACTACATGCAAAAACCTTAAACTCTACACATTAATTTTGATAGATAATTTAGAATACAATACAGAGCGTGAACATTTAATTATTCCAGAATATGGACGCCATATTCAAAAAATGATTAACCATGCAAAATCTTTAGAAACAAAAGAAGAACGTAATAAAGTAGCTAAAGCCATTATTGCTGTAATGGGAAACATGCAACCTCATTTAAGAGATGTGCCAGATTTTCAGCATAAGCTGTGGGATCAGTTATTTATTATGTCTAATTTTGAGTTGGATGTAGATTCGCCTTACGACATTCCTACTAAAGAAATTTATGAAGAGCGACCAGAACCATTAGAATATCCACAGAATTTTCCGAAATATCGTTTTTACGGAAACAATATTAAAACCATGATTGATGTTGCTAATACTTGGGAAGAAGGAGAGCTAAAAGAAGCCTTAACTTTTACCATAGCAAACCACATGAAAAAGTGTTTTTTAAATTGGAATAAGGATACTGTTGAAGATGCTGTAATTTTTGATCATTTATTCGAACTATCGGGAGGTAAATTAAATTTAAAAGGAACCGATGAGGATTTATCTGATGCTTCTAGCTTAATGCGTACAAAAGGAAAATACTCTAATAATAACAAGAAGCATCACAAAAAAAATTCAAATAATCGCCAAAGAAAACGCTATTAATTAAGCATGGGAACATTTAAAATTGAAGGTGGACACCAATTAAAAGGAAAAATACAGCCTCAAGGTGCCAAAAATGAAGCTTTACAAATATTATGCGCAGTTTTATTAACTCCAGAAGTTGTAACTATTAACAATATTCCAGATATTGTTGATGTTAATAAACTAATAAGCTTATTAAAAAAATTAGGCGTTAAAGTAGAAAAATTAAGCAAAGGTTCTTACACATTTCAAGCCGATCAAGTTAATTTAGAATATTTAGAATCGGACCAGTTTAAAATAGACGGGCGTGGTTTACGAGGTTCTATCATGATTGTAGGTCCCTTATTAGCACGTTTTGGTAGAGGATATATACCTAAACCAGGTGGCGATAAAATTGGTAGGCGCCGTTTAGATACTCATTTTGAAGGTTTAATTAAGCTTGGAGCAAAATTTGGGTATAGTAAAGAAGAACAGTTTTATGGTGTAGAAGCAAAAAAACTAAAAGGTACCTATATGCTGCTTGAAGAAGCATCGGTTACAGGTACTGCAAATATTTTAATGGCTGCAGTTTTAGCAGAAGGCCAAACAACTATTTACAATGCGGCTTGCGAACCTTATTTGCAACAACTATGTAAAATGTTAAATAGAATGGGGGCTAAAATTAGCGGTGTAGGTTCTAACATGCTAATTATTGATGGTGTTGAAAGTTTGGGGGGTACAGAACACAGGATGCTACCAGACATGATTGAGATAGGAAGTTGGATAGGGCTTGCGGCTATGACTAAAAGTGAATTAACTATAACCAATGTGTCTTGGAATGATTTAGGATTAATTCCTGAAACGTTTAGAAAATTAGGAATTACAGTTGAAAAACAAGGGGATGATATACATATTCCTGCACATACTGATGGTTACGAAATACAAAGTTTTATAGATGGCTCTATTTTAACCATATCTGATGCGCCTTGGCCAGGGTTTACCCCAGATTTATTAAGTATTATTCTGGTAGTTGCTACGCAAGCAAGAGGTAGTGTATTAATACATCAAAAAATGTTTGAAAGCCGTTTGTTTTTTGTAGATAAGTTAATTGATATGGGAGCAAAAATAATACTTTGCGATCCGCATCGTGCAACAGTTATTGGTCATGATTATAAATCTACTTTAAAAGCAACCACAATGACATCGCCAGATATTAGAGCAGGTGTATCGTTACTAATTGCAGCGCTTTCTGCTAAAGGAACTTCAACAATCCAGAATATTGAACAGATTGATCGTGGATACGAAAATATTGATGAGCGTTTGCGCGCTATTGGAGCAAAAATAGAGCGTGTAGAATAAGTTAGTTATTCGTTTTTAAGATACCTTATAATTTGAGTAAACAACAGTTAAGTTAGTTGGTGGGTTTTGGTTGTCGTTTTCAAACTCTAAGGTTTCTTCATTTAAAGATTCTATATAGTCTTCTATTATAGATAATGGTATATTAATACATTGCGCTGTATTAATATGATGCTTAAATTCTATTTCTAGAGTTTCATCAATTTTATTAAAACTTAAATTCTTAATGTTAGAGGGTTTTAAGCTAAGGCGTATCATAACTATTTGATTTTAAAGGGTGTGTTGTAAATATACCTTTAAAATAAGTTAAAAAAAATAAGCATAACTACGTATTTTTTCTTTAAATAATGATTAATTCATTTTAATCATTTCCAACTCATAATCTTTAATGGTTGGATCGGTACTTTTAGATATGCACTTATAACGATCTATAAATGTGTCTGTAATTGATATTATAAAAACTTTGCCAACAATATTTTTTCTATCAGAATTTAAAACTTTATTACAAGTTAATTTGTATTGGCAATCTGTTTTCCATTCTATTAAACTATATATTTTTATACCTGTCTTAGAACTCGTTTCTACTTGTATAGTGTCATTTCTTTTTACAGTCCACTCAGCATATTTGGGGTTAGCGTATTTGTATTCGCCAGTTTTAAAGTTGGTACATGGCGATATTTGACTAAAGCTTGCCCATGTTAATAATAGGCAAAAAAGTGAGATATAGGGTCTCATAACTTAGATTGGGTTGGTTGGTAAAACCAAATATAGGGAAATTCTTATAAAAAATGTTTATTTTTTGTGTAAATATGTAGAAAAAGGACTATTTTTTATTGAAATAATCGATTATGAGTTTAGTAATGGCGTTTGCTGCTGCTTTGCTTCCTTTTAATGATGGATGAAAATTATCGGATCCATAATAATCGAATTTCTTAGAAGATTCAAAATATTGTTTCCAAAGTTTGCCAATTGGTAATAGTATGGCATCATTGGTTTGCGCGGCTATTTCATGATTTTTTATTACCCCATCAAAAGTATGATAGTATTCTAATGAAGGCCAAACCATAAAATATGCTAATGCTGCATTATTGTTGGAACAAATTTGTTTATATTTTTTTCCGTAGTCTAAAAGCATTTTCCTTCCGTTTGGCTGAGATGATGGCCCTTGTTGGATTATAACTAAATCGAATTTTTTAGTTTTTATTAATTTCTGTGCTTCGCCTTTTTTCCAATGGTCTGCAATAGAGTGGTTAGGCAATGCTAACGTTTCTGTTTGTAAACTATATCCTGAATATTTGGCCTTTGTTTTTATTAGTAAAGGCAGGTTATTTGTGTATGTTAAGCTGTTGCCTATAAATAAAATATTATAGGTTGTTTTGTTATTTTGTGCTTGCGTACAAAATGTTGTACTAATTAATAAAAGTGGTATAAATAAATGCCTAAAAAAATTATAAAACATATATAGCTGTTATAAGGGTTTAAAATTTTATGCAAATACGTTTGTATTTGCATAAAATTTGTTGGTTTTATTGGGCGCTATATTTTTTAGGGAAAATATATAGTTATTTTAATAGCGAAATTACTAGTTTGTTTTACTTTTTTTAAATTTATCGAACTCAGATTTTTCTTCGGTTTTAGGAAAACTATTATTATTCATGTTAGTGTCTGCAAATTCAAAATTTGGGTCTAAGTTTACTTTACTAACCTCTTTTTCTTTAATAAATGTTTCTTGAATTTCATATTCATTTCGTCTCCAAATATCCGAAGGTAAGGTATTAATTTCGGTAGAGCCATCGGTATATATCCACTCAATAGTAACAGGCATTACTAAGCCACCTTTGTTTTTAATAGTTACTTCGTAAATGTTTTTGCCAGATAGCTGTTTTCTTATTTCGGGCTCATCTATTCTTGATAAAAATTGACCGTAAGCTTTATCGGGTGTAGTTGTCATGGTAACCACTTGAGGACCGTTAGAAAAGTCTTTTTCTTCAGCTTCCTCACCTTTGCTTTGCGATGCTATTTTAACTTTTGTGTTGGTTTTTTGGTCTTCAATATTAGAGTTTTCTTCATAAACTTTAAACCATTTAACATTACTTAATTCCATATCTACATGGTCTGTTGTAAAAAACCATCCTCTGTAAAACCAATCTAAATCTGTTGCTGTGGCATCTTCTAAAGTTCTAAATAAATCAGCAGGGTTTGGGTGTTTGTATTTCCAACGGTTTGCATATTCTTTAAAGGCTTCATCAAAAAGTTCTTTTCCAATTATAGAGTTTCTTAGCATTTGAAGCCCTACAGTAGGTTTTAGGTAAAAATTTGCTCCAAATTGAGACATAAGCTCGTTGTCAGAATTTGTCATTATAGGTCGTAAAATATTTTTATCTCCACTCATAAAAGGAACAATAGATTTTGGTGTTGCGCTAGTAAAACCAGGGTAGCGTTCTGCAACTGTTCTTTGGTGTAAAAAGGTATTTAATCCTTCGTCCATCCACATCCATTTACGTTCGTCTGAACTTACAATCATAGGAAACCAATTGTGCCCAACTTCATGTATTATAGTGCCAATCATGCTTTGTTTTGCTTTATCGCTTATTTTGCCATTTACAGGTCTTCCGCCGTTAAAACTAATCATAGGAAATTCCATACCTATATTAGATGTGTTAACAGAAATACAAACGGGATAAGGATAATCAAAAGTAGCTTCAGAATATACTTCTAGAGCATGCATAATAGCTTCGGTTGAAGATTTTTGCCATACAGGTAATCCTTCTTTAGGATAGAAAGACATGGCCATAACGGTATTGGTTGGTAGTTTTACAGCTTGAGCATCCCAAATAAATTTTCTAGATGTAGCAAAAGCAAAATCTCTAACATTGGTAGCATTAAATTTCCATGTTTTTTGTTTTGATGATTTTTGTTTTTCATTAGCTTCGGCTTCGTCTTTTGTAATAACCATAACAGGTTTGTCAAACGATTTTTTTGCTTGTTCTAGTCTTTTTTGTTGTGTTTTGGTTAATACAGCCTCGCTATTTTGAAGTAAACCAGTAGAGGCTACTATATGGTCTGCAGGAACCGTTATTTCAACATCATAATCTCCAAACTCTAAAGCAAATTCTCCTAATTTTTGAAATTGTTGGTTTTGCCAACCTTCAGTATCATTATAAACAGCCATTCTAGGAAACCAATGGGCAATTAAGTAAACTGTATTATCGTCTTCAGGGAAATATTCATACCCTTCACGTGATAATAAATACATACTTCTATCTGTTATCGGGTAAGACCATGATATAGATATTTTAGTGGATTCTCCAGATTTTAATACACTATTTAACTTGACTTTCATCATAGTGTTATTAATTATGGTTTTTATGTTGTTTCCGTTACTATCTTTTACCGATTTTATAGTGTATCCAGCAGGGAAATCGATGGCACGCGTAAGAAACTGCATTTGCCTTGTGTTTATAGAATCTCGCATTCTATTTTTAATGGCTCCAAAATCTTCATTTTCCTTTTTATTTACATTTTGTTCTAACTGAATCCATAAATAACTTAAATCATCTGGCGAATTGTTAAAATATGTAATGGTTTCATCACCAGAAAGTGTATTGTTTTTTTCATTAAGAGTTGCTTTAATCTTGTAATTAGCACGTTGTTGCCAATAGGCTTTTCCTGGTGCGCCACTAGCCGTTCTGTATGTATTGGGTGGCGCTATCATGTTGTCAATGGGCTCAAATTTTCCTTGCCAAGGCTGGTTTTGGGCTTCAATATTAAATATACACAAAAGGAGTAAACATATTAAAGTACGCATAATTAGATGTTTATTAAAGTTAGTCATGCACAATATAGTAAATTATGTACAAGCTTTTTTGTAAAAAGTAAATAAGGTTATGTTAAAATTAAACTTTTGTAAAAAGATATTTATGTTGCGCTTTAAAGTTGCTTAAAGATAAAGTGTTCAGTACATTTGCAGATTAAATTTAAAATTTAAACATTAAGTATAAAAATAGGATATTAAAAATAAAAAAATGAGTGATAAAAAGAAACAAGCTGTAACATTTGATGTACTAATTGAAATACCTAAAGGAAGTAGAAATAAATATGAATATGATTTTGCATTGCACAAAATTAGATTTGATCGTATGTTGTTTTCTTCTATGATGTATCCTGGTGATTATGGCTTTGTTCCTGAAACCCTTGCGTTAGACCAAGATCCATTAGATGTTTTAGTTTTAGGGCACCAGCCAACATTTCCAATGGTAGTTATGGAAGTAAGACCAATTGGGGTTTTTCATATGACAGATGAAAAAGGTCCTGATGAGAAAATTATTTGTGTACCAGTATCAGATCCTATTTGGAGTAACAATAAAGATATTAGCGATTTAAACCCGCATAGATTAAAGGAAATAGAACATTTCTTTAAGGTATATAAAGATTTAGAAAAGAAAAAAGTAGATACAGGTGGTTGGGGTAATGCAGACGAAGCCATTAAAATTTATAAAGAATGTGTTGACAGGTATGATAATAGCGAACACAAGAAAAAACGTACCTTTACAATATAAATTATCAGATTCTTAAAATATTGAGAAAAAATCTAAGCCATCTTTAATTAAAGGTGGCTTTTTTTATCACTTTTATTTTCATATTTTCGTCCAGTTGAAAAAATAATTAATTTAAAAACTGACTAACTAATATGGAATTAATAATTAAATTTTTACCACTTTTCGGTGTATTAGCCCTTTTATTTGTTTTTATTAAAAGTGCTTGGGTATCTAAACAAGATCAAGGAGACGATAAAATGAAAAGGATAGCTAAGAATATTGCCGATGGCGCTATGTCTTTCCTTAAAGCCGAATACAAAATTTTATCAATTTTTGTTATTGCTGTAGCTATTTTATTATACTTCAAGGGCTCTGCAGAAGAAGGCTCTAACGGTATGGTAGCTGTATCCTTTATAGTAGGAGCAATTTGCTCGGCATTAGCTGGATTTATAGGGATGAAAGTAGCAACCAAAGCTAATGTTAGAACAACTAGTGCAGCCAGAACATCATTAGGTAAAGCGCTAGAAGTTGCTTTTGCTGGTGGTGCAGTAATGGGGCTTGGTGTTGTAGGATTGGGTGTATTAGGATTAAGTACACTATTTATGGTTTTTAGCGGTCAAGGTTGGGAATTAGGCGAAGTATTAAACGTGCTTTCAGGATTTTCATTAGGGGCATCTTCCATTGCTCTTTTTGCTCGTGTAGGTGGAGGTATTTATACAAAAGCTGCCGATGTTGGAGCCGATTTAGTAGGAAAAGTTGAAGCTGGAATTCCTGAAGATCACCCTTTAAATCCTGCAACTATTGCAGATAATGTTGGCGATAATGTAGGCGATGTAGCTGGTATGGGAGCCGATTTATTTGAATCTTACGTAGGGTCTATTATTGGTACTATGGTTTTAGGAGCCGCTTTTACGCAAATCCCGGCGTTTTCAGAATCTTTTGATGGCTTAGGTGCTGTATACTTACCACTTGTATTAGCCGCAATAGGTATAATTATGTCTATTATAGGCTCGTTTTTTGTAAAAGTTAAAGATGGCGGAAACCCACAAACAGCTTTAAATATAGGAGAGTTTGGTTCGGCAGGCTTAATGTTAGTAGCATCTTATTTTATTATAAACCAAATGTTACCAGAAACATGGAGTTTTAATGGAGCAGAATTTACCTCTATGGGTGTGTTCTGGGCTGTTTTAGCAGGATTAGTAGCAGGATTAGCTGTAGGGAAAGTAACCGAATATTATACCGGAACAGGAACAAAACCTGTAAATTCTATAGTAGAACAGTCTGAAACAGGAGCAGCAACAACTATTATCGCAGGATTAGGGGTTGGAATGATGTCTACCATGATTCCAATAATTTTAATTGCTGCAGCTATTTTAGTATCTCATCATTTTGCGGGTTTATATGGTATTGCAATAGCAGCCGTTGGTATGTTAGCAAATACAGGAATTCAATTAGCTGTTGATGCTTACGGACCAATTTCAGATAATGCTGGTGGTATAGCAGAAATGGCAGAATTACCAAGTGAAGTAAGGCAAAGAACAGATAAGTTAGATGCTGTAGGTAACACAACAGCTGCTATTGGTAAAGGGTTTGCTATTGCATCTGCAGCTTTAACAGCTTTAGCTTTATTTGCAGCTTTTATGCAAACTGCTAATGTTACAGCGATTGATGTGTCTAAACCTACCGTTATGGCCGGTTTACTTGTTGGTGGCATGTTACCATTTGTATTTTCTGCATTATCAATGAATGCTGTTGGTAGAGCTGCCATGGCAATGATAGAAGAAGTGAGACGCCAATTTAGAGACATACCTCAATTAAAAGCAGCTCTAGAAGTAATGAGAGCTGTAGATTCTGATATGACAAAGGCTACAGACGAACAAAGAAAAGTATTTGATGCTGCCGATGGTGTTGCAGAGTATGATAAGTGTGTAGATATTTCAACAAAAGCCTCTATTAAAGAAATGGTTTTACCAGGATTATTAGCTATTGCTGTTCCTGTAGCTGTAGGTTTTTTAGGCGGAGCAGAAATGTTAGGAGGTTTACTTGCAGGTGTTACAACATGTGGCGTACTTATGGCAATATTTCAGTCTAATGCAGGTGGTGCATGGGATAATGCAAAAAAAATGATAGAAGAGCAAGGTCGAAAAGGTACAGACGCACATAAAGCAGCCGTAGTTGGAGATACGGTTGGCGATCCTTTTAAAGATACTTCGGGGCCTTCATTAAATATTTTATTAAAATTAATGTCGGTTGTTGCCTTAGTGATTGCACCAAGTATCGCAATGTCTGCTGATGTTGTTACTGCATATGCAAACAATACTAATGAAAATCAAGTAGAAGTATCTAAAGAAATAAAAGTAGAAATGACTAAAAACGATGATGGTACTACCAAAGCCGTAGTTACAACAGTAACAACTAAAAATGGAGAATCGTCAACAAATTATGAAACTTTTCAGGGTACTGAAGCCGAAGTTAAAGCTAGTATCGAGGCTTTAAAAAAAACAGGTAGAGATATAAAAGTTGAAACAAAAAAAATTATAAAAACACTTGAAGAAGAAGTAACAAATTAATATATTATTTACTTTTTTTTAAATACAAAAACCACGTAAACAAACGTGGTTTTTGTATTTTTAGTATGTAATTTAAATGGCATATGTTTAAAAAAGATCCACTACAAATTATAGCTTTTCAAACCTATGGAACATCTAATCATTTATATTTAAGAGGACGAGCCATAGAAGATGAAAGTATTAATTTAGAAGATAGAGGTGCTTTTAAATTGCTTTTTAATGCTTGGAAACGTTTTGAAACCGATGAGATTAAATGTGCTAAGATTAAAATTAAGCTAGGTGATGATAAATATTTTTATACTAAAACAGATTATAAAGGTTATTTTTTGTTTGAAAAAAATGTAGAAAATTTAAATAAGTATATAAACTCTGAAGGATGGATTAATTTAGAGTTCTCTTATGAAAAACCACCGCTAACCAGAATTATTAAGTCTGAAAATATATTTCCTGCCGAAATGCTTGTGCCATCAACCAATGCGTCATTTGGAGTAATAAGTGATATTGATGATACCATATTGCATACAGGGTTAACATCGGTTTTAAAATGGCGTGTTTTAATTAATACATTGCTTACATCTGCAGGGAGGCGTTTACCGTTAGATGGAGCACCAGAGTTTTACCATTTATTGCACCAAGGCAAAACAGGGCAAGAGGCAAACCCTATTTTTTATGTAAGCCACAGTCCGTGGAATTTATATCGTTATTTAGAGTATTTTTTAAAGAAAAATAAATTTCCTAAAGGCCCTATTATTTTAAGAAGTTTCCCAAGGCCATTTTCATCAAATACAAAGGAAGAAAAACCACAGAAGTATAAAGAAATAGTTAATATTTTAAAAACATATCCAGAATTACGGTTTATTCTTATTGGCGATATAGGTGAGCATGATCCAAAAATTTATTTAGAAATAGCAACAAAATACCCTAAAAGAATAGCCGCAATATACTTAAGACATGTAAACGATAAACGTAAAAAGGAATATGTAATACAGTTATATAAAAATTTTGATAATATTCCTGTATTGTTAATAGAAACTAAGCAGCAAGCTTTAAGCCATGCTAGAAATAATGGGTTTATTAAGTAATTTAAAAGTTAAAGTACTGCTTTTAAAACAGGCCGTTAATTTCGGCATCAATGGTATTTATAATTTTACCTAAATCTTCTTGATTATCAACAAAGTCTAGATTATCAACATCAATAATTAATAATTTACCTTTATCGTAGCCATGAATCCAAGCTTCGTAACGTTCATTTAAGCGGCTTAAATAATCAATACTTATAGAGTTTTCGTAATCTCGCCCTCGTTTATGTATTTGGGCTACTAAATTAGGAATAGAACTGCGTAAATAAATTAATATATCTGGTCCTTGAACTAAAGATTCCATTAACTCGAAAAGCGATTTGTAGTTTTCAAAATCGCGATTAGTCATTAAACCCATGGCGTGCAAATTAGGAGCAAATATATGAGCATCTTCATAAATGGTTCTATCTTGAATAATTTGCTTTCCGCTTTGTCTAATTTGTAAAACTTGACGAAATCTACTATTTAAAAAATACACTTGTAAATTAAAACTCCAACGTTCCATTTGGGTGTAAAAATCATCTAAATAAGGGTTGTCTACGACGTCTTCTAATTGCGCTTCCCAATTATAGTGTTTCGCTAACAATTTTGTAAGCGTTGTTTTTCCAGCTCCAATATTTCCGGCAATAGCAATATGCATGGTTTTAATTAATTTTTAGTTGATATTGTTGTAGGGTTTTACCGTTGTAAATATACAAGGTTTCGTTGGTTACTAAAAACTGATTTATCAATAAATTTGATGTTGCAATTGGTATTGTTTTATCGCTATTCTTTTTCATGTAAAATAGGGCGTTTTCTTTCTTTAAAACAATATCTTCGTTGTTTTCGGCTAATGCTGTGTACCCTAAATTTTTTACTTTTTTTATAAGGCTTCCAAAGTAATTATACATTAGTAAGTAGTCTGCTGTAAGTAACCAGCAAAAGTTATAATTACTCTTTAAATCTATTATTTTACTTTGTACAGGAACAGTATGTGCTCGGGTTTTTCTGGTTTTGTAATCAAAAAGTTCTAAACGTTGTAAGTCTTGGTTAAATACCCAAATAGTATTGTCATGCCCTGTAGAGATGTGAGAAACGTTTTTATAATTATCAAGGTTATTAAAATCTATCTTAAATATTTCAGACAGCCTATTGTCTAGAATAATAGCAGTATTAAAATCTTTATAAAACAGGTTTGTTTTTAAAGGATTAAATGTATTAGCACTATGTATTGTGCCTAGTTGTAAGTTATTATAAGTTATGTTGGTTTTGTCTGTTTTTTTATAAAGTACATTGTTTGTTATATAATAGGACGTACCAAAATTATCTACAGATATTAAAAAATCGGTATTATAATTTACTTGACTAATAAATTTAGCTTCAATAGGCTCTTGAGCAAATATTGAAATGGATAGTAAAATATGAATATAAATAATGTATTTCATAGCAGTTTGAAAAGTACAAAAATCAATCCATATTATTTATTTCAAACCTTATAAATAGGAGTGTTAAAATTTTGTCTGTTTTTTTAACGTAATATTAACTTTTTATGGATTAAACTAAAAAGCTGTAAACATGTCCAAAAAAAATACAGAAAAGCAACAAAAGCTTTTTTACCATAAACTACAACTTTATATATTTTTTTATTATGAAAATAAACAACAATAAACGTTATGCTTTCATTTTAATTTTATTAGCTACTATATCTTTTCAAGCACAAGATTTTCAAGGTAAAGCGTACTACTTTTCTAAAACAACAATGGATATGAGCCGCTTTAATAGAGGAGGCGAACAAATGTCTGAGCAAAGAAAAAAAGAGCTGCAAGCTCGTTTAAAATCTATGCTAGAAAAAAACTATATTTTAACATTTAATAAAGAAGCATCTATTTTTAAAGAGGAAGATAAGTTATCTACTCCTGTTTCGGGCTCTGGAAGAGGTCCAGGTGGATTTGCAAGCAATTTTTCTCCTGGGCCTGAGTATAAAAATATTAAGTCACGTTTGTATTTACAAGACCAAGAATTTTTTGGCAAGCAATTTTTAATAAAAGAAGAGTTGCAACCTTTGGCTTGGGTTATGGAAACAGAGACAAAACAAATAGGCCAGTATTTATGTTTTAAAGCAACTGCTAAAAAAGTATCTACAAGTATAGAGTTTGGACCGCCACGACGAGGCAATAATAAAACAGAAGCGCCTAAAGAAGAAAACAAGGAAAAAGAAACGCAAAAAATGATTGATGTTGTAGCGTGGTATACTCCTCAAATACCTGTAAGTCAAGGCCCATCAGATTATTGGGGTTTACCTGGTTTAATTTTAGAAGTTAGTGCAGGTAACACTACAATACTTTGCTCTAAAATTATAATTAATCCGGAAGAGAAAACAGAAATAGAAGCACCCAAAAAGGGGCAAGAAGTTACAAAGCAAGAGTATAAAGATATTATAACCAAAAAAATGGAAGAGTTTAGGTCTAGTCGAGGTAGAAGAAGCGGAAGACGTTAATAAGTTATAACATTTTTATATTATGATAAAGAAACTGGTTTTAATTGCAACTGTATGTTTAACCCATACCACAATAGCACAAATTAAATTAGAAGGCGTAGTAAAAGATAGTATAGGCGAACCCTTAGAGTTAGCAAACGTTATTGCTATTAATCAAGATACAAAAACATTGCAATCTTATGGTATTACAGATGCTAATGGATTTTATAGAGTAAGTTTATCTAAAAATACTTCATACAGCATTCAAGTAAGTTATATAGGAATGAAAACCCATACCGAAACGGTATTTACCAAAGAAAATCATATAATAAAAGATATTACTTTACAGGCCGATAATGCTCTAGATGCTGTCGAGCTAACTTACGAAATGCCAGTTACTGTAAAAGGAGATACCTTAATTTATAATGCAGATTCTTTTAAAAGTGGTTCTGAACGAAAACTAGAAGATGTGTTAGAAAAATTGCCAGGCGTAGAGGTTAATGATGATGGACAAGTAGAGGTAGAAGGCAAAGTAGTTAGTAAACTTATGGTTAATGGTAAAGATTTTTTTGATGGCGATACCAAATTAGGAATAAAAAACATTCCTTCTAATGCTGTCGATAAAATACAAGTATTGCGTAATTACTCCGAAGTTAGTCAACTAAGTGGTGTTACAAATAATCAAGATAACGTGGCCTTAAATATTAAGTTAAAAGAAGGCAAGGAAAACTTTTGGTTTGGTAATGTTACTGCAGGTGGTGGTGCATCAACCAATAACGAATTATACTTATTACAACCCAAATTATTTTATTATAGTCCTAAATTTAGCTTAAACTTTATTGGCGATTTAAATAACCTTGGCGAACTTGCCTTAACACGTCGAGATATTAGAGGTTTTGGTGGCGGATTTCAAGCTCCAAGCAGAAGTAGTGGTACTAGTATAAATTTAGGAGATAATAGTCTTAACTTTTTAACATCACAAAATAATGCCCTGGAGATTGAAAATAAATTGGCAGCAACAAATTTTAGCTACTCGCCAAGCAAAAGTTTAGATGTAAGTGGTTTTGCGATTTTTAATAGTAGTAAAATAGAATCTAAAAAAACAAGTTTTATACAATACACCGATTCCGACTTAGGAATTCCAGACGAAAATACCGAGCAAAGTAGCCTTGAACGCTCTAACCAAGGTTTATTAAAGTTAAGTGCATCATATAAACCTAATGTAAATAATCAATTAGATTATGATATTTTAGGGCGTTTTTCAAAAGACGAGCAAGATCAAAACTTTTTATCATCCGTAGTAGGTAATACCAATCAATTAGAAGAAGTAACCCCTTTTAGTATCAATCAAAATTTAAATTACTACTATACACATAACGAAAATAATATTTTTGCTTTTGAAGTTCAACACTTAATAAAAAACGAAGATCCGTTTTATAACGCATTGTTAGTTAACAATCCAGATAATAACGATGAAATTAATGAAGATGATAGAGATGCTTTTGATACTACAGCTGAAGCTATTGGTTTTGTAACAAATTTGGATTATTATGATATTGGTCAAGACCGTCGCATAAAATCAAATCAAGTTGATGCTAAGTTAGATTATTACAATATACTTAACGCAAAAAGTAATTTAAATTTTACATTAGGTACCATTTTGAGCAAGCAAGAATTTAATTCTAATATTTTTCAGTTTTTAGACGATAATTCGCAGTTTCAACCCACACCAACCTTTAATGATGGTTTGGCTACTAACGATACCCAATATAATTTCACCGATTTTTATTTAGGCACACATTACACAATAAAAACAGGAATTTTTACAATAACACCAGGATTTTCGCTACATGCATATGGTAATAAAAATATTCAATTTGGCGAAACGTTTGAAGATAATTTCTTTAAATTTTTACCAGACTTTGAAACCATAATACAGTTTAAAAAAAGCGAGAGTCTTACACTTCGATACAAAATGCAAAACCAGTTTACCGATGTAACCAATTTAGCGCAAGGTTTAGTGTTTAACAACTATAATAGCATTCAATACGGAGAGCCCGAATTGCAAAATGCACTATCACATAATGTAAGCTTATTTTACCGCAGTTTTAATTTATTTAATTACACTAATGTTTTTGCAAGGTTATCTTATAATAAAAATATAGACCAAATTCGAAGCCTTACAGACTTTGATAATGTAATTAGAACAAGCACATTTTTTAATTCTAATTTTGCCGATGAAAATGTTTCTGCAAGTGGGCGTATACAACGTACTTTTGGTAAGTTAAGAGCCGGGCTTTCTACCAGCTTTAACTATAGTAAAATAAACCAATTTATACAAGGTGTGCAGTCTTTAAATGAGCAATTTACACAAACTTACAGACCCGAATTGCGTACCAATTTTAGAGAGGCTCCAAACGTAAGTTTAAGGTATAGGTATAGTGTTTCAAACAATAATCAAGGGTCTAACTCTACAAAGTTTGTTACCAACGCCCCGTCTATAGATTTTGATGCTTACATCTGGAAATCGTTAACATTAAAAACAGATTTCACATACACCAATCAAGATAATGGTGTAAACCCATCGCAAACATTTAAAACCTGGGATGCATCATTATCTTACAGAAAAAACGAGAATTCGAAATGGGAATACGAAATAAAAGCAACTAACTTATTAGATATTGATTCTAGAATAACAAATAGCGCAAATAATTTATCGGTTTTTAATACAGAAACCTTTGTGCAACCTCGATTCGTTTCATTTAGAGTACGTTACGAGTTGTAAATATTCTGGTAATATTTAAGCTTGTTTAAATAATATATTTTAAACGAAATTATTATTAAGTAATCTATATTAATTAAATAGCTTAAACTTAATAAATTGATAAATTTTTAAATTAATTATTCAATTTCTCTTTGCAGAATTAAGAAACAATAATATATTTGCGGTCAGTTTTGGGGAGATACTCAAGCGGCCAACGAGGGCAGACTGTAAATCTGCTGACTATGTCTTCGCAGGTTCGAATCCTGCTCTCCCCACCAAAAAGCAAGCTAATATTAGCTTGCTTTTTTATTTGTTTTTAGTTTATAGTATTATTTGTGTTTTTAAATAATATGAAATAAAAAAAATCTGTAATTATAAATTACAGATTTTAAAATTTATTTAAAAAAGTATTTTATCCTTTTTTCTGTTTATTAATTTCGTCTTGTAATTGGCGTCTAACCTTTTGTTCGCGTTCTAAAGCCGTTTTACGGTGCTCGTTAAACTCTTCTTCAATTTCAGCTAAATTACGGTTAGCTTTTCTAGTAATAGCATTACTATTTTTAAATTTATAGATAAATAAAATAAGTAAAGCTAATAAGCCTCCAATTATAGACCACATAAGTACATTGTAGCTAACCTTACTCATTTGCATACCAAACAAAGCCATATTGTTTTTTTCGGTATTTGTTTTATCTAAATCTATTTTAGTGTTTTCTAGATTAGATTTTAAATCTGAAATTTCTTTAGCCTGTGCTTTAACTACAGCTTGTGTTTCTGCTAAATTTTTATGAACGGTTTTTAAAGAGTCTAAAGTGTGTGCCCTTAAAGCAAGAAACATACTGCGTTTTACAGCCTCGTATGCTTGTCCGTTTGTGCCTTTAAAATTACCAGATTTTTTAAGAATGTATTCAAATTGATTATCTATAGAACTATTGTATAACGATAATTGCTCGTCGTTTTTATTAGTTTGAGCATACAAATTTAAGCTTAGTAAGCAGGTAAATACTATTAAAAGTAAAGATTTTAAAGGATTCATTTTAAACAATTTTTGGTTGTATTTGGTTTGCGAATTTATAAAATATTGTTTACTAATTGGTTGCAATTAATAAAAAAGCCTCAATTTAACGAGGCTATTTTATATACGATTTAAATTTGAAATTAGATTTTAAAATTAATTTTTAATTTAAATACATATTAATAATAAGTAAAACGCCTTACTTTAGCAATATATTTTGCAAGTCTAATAACTTGATGGCTGTAACCATATTCATTATCATACCAAATGTAAAGTACAATGTTTTTTCCGTCTTTACGTACAATAGTAGCTTTACTATCGTAAATAGAAGGAGCAGAGCTTCCTACTATATCACTAGATACAAGCTCGTCGCTTAATTCGTATTTAATTTGTTCAACTAAATCACCTTCTAAAGCATATTTCTTTAAAATGGTATTTACACCATTAAGTGAGGTTTTATTATTTAGCTCTAAATTTAAAATGGCTAACGATCCGTTAGGTACAGGTACACGAATTGCGTTTGATGTTAGTTTGTCTTCTAAGCTTGGTAAAGCTTTGGATACAGCACTACCAGCACCAGTTTCGGTAATTACCATATTTAGTCCAGCAGCTCTACCACGACGGTATTTACTATGAAAATTATCAACTAAATTTTGGTCGTTGGTATAAGCATGTATAGTTTCTAAATGCCCGCTTTTAACTCCAAACGAATCTTCAACAGCCTTCAATACAGGTGTTATTGCATTTGTTGTACACGATGCCGCAGAAAAAATATTAACCTCGTCTGGGTTGTGCTCTTTGTGGTTTACACCGTATACTATATTAGGAATTTCTTTTCCTGGTGCTGTTAATAAAACTTTATCAACACCTTTAGATTTTAAATGTTTGTTTAATGCTGTTTTATCTCTAAAAGCACCCGTATTATCAATAACTAAGGCATGGTTAATGTTAAATTTTGTATAGTCTATATCTTCTGGGTTGTTTGCAGATATAATATGAACGGTAGTACCATTAATAATTAAGGCATTATTTTTAGCATCAATATCTACAGTACCAGGAAAATCGCCATGCACTGAATCGTTACGTAATAGCGATGCTCTTTTTTCTAAAATTTTAGCATCAATGGTGCCACGGGTAACAATGGCTCTTAAGCGTAACTGGCTACCTTTACCAGTTCTAGTCATAAGTTCTCTAGCAACTAATCTACCTATCCTACCAAAACCATAAAGTATAACATCTTTTGGCTCTATACTTCCATTTTTGCTAGCATCTTTTAATTTGTTAGCAACAAAAGCTTTGGCATTATTGTGTTTGTTTTCTTCTAAATGATATTCGTAAGTTAGTTTACCAATATCTAATTTTGCTGGAGGTACATTAAGGGCTTTTATAGCTTGCGCTATTTCAACAGAGTCAAAAATTGAAATTGGTTTTTGTACAAATTTGCCAGCATAATCATGTAAGTTTAAAATCTGACTTACATTTCTATCAATAAGTTGATTTCTAAATAAAACCAATTCGATAGATTTATCATACCATAAATCGCTTACTGTTTTTATAAATTCTACAGTAGCTTTTCTACGGTCTGCTTGAAAGGCTAATTCTTTTTCATAAGTTTTGTTAGAACCCATTGCTTAAATAGTTTAATTTGTGGTGAATAATTTTGGCAAAAATACCATATTTCAAACGTTTTCGTAAGCTATTTTTAAAAAAATATACACACCTTAAATTTATCTTAATTTTAGTGTGTTTAGAAAGTCTAAATACCCGCATATTTACACAAAAAAATACGCCTTTAAATAAAATTTTATTTAAAGGCGTGATGGTAGTTTTTTTAAGAGATACTTTAAAAATGTGTCTTTATCTAAAATTATAACGCTCTAAATCTCCATTACTATTTATAAGTTCAAGACGTAACGATTCGTTATAAGATTGATTTTTTAATGCGCGTTGTGCATCTTCAATATTATTAACTTTAATATCGTTAATAGAGGTTATAATACAACCTTCATTTATACCGTTCTTTTTCCAATACTCGGCATATTTAGAGTTTAGTTCGGCAATTTTAACACCATGCGAAGCTTTGTACTTTTTTAAATCGGCAGATTTTGCATTTTTAATTCTACCAACTAAAGGCATAGTAAAGGTGTTGTTTTTAGCAAGTGTAACAGGTATGGTTTTAATAGTTCCGTCTCTAGATACTTTTAGTTTTACCACATCATCGGGGCGTTTTGCGCTTAAATGACCAGTTAAATCAGAGAATTTAGATACTTTAATATTATCTATCTCTTTAATAATATCTCCTTTTTTTACACCAGCTTTTTCTGCTCCAGAATCTTCAACTACGCTATCAATATAAACGCCTTCGGTATCTGTAACACCAATTTTTTCGGCCATAATACTATTTAAAGCGCCACCTTGAATACCTAAAATACCATTTTGTACATTACCGTATTCCATAATATCTTCAATCACTTTTCTAGCTATATTGCTAGGTACAGCAAAAGAGTAGCCCACATAAGAACCCGTTTGCGATGTAATAGCAGTATTAATACCAACCAATTCGCCATTAGTATTTACCAAAGCACCACCAGAGTTACCAGGGTTTACAGCAGCATCGGTTTGAATAAAAGATTGCCTGCTAGTACCCGACAAATCTCTAGATTTAGCACTAATAATTCCGGCGGTAACTGTAGATGTTAAATTAAAAGGATTGCCTACAGCTAAAACCCACTCGCCAATTTTAGCATTATCAGAATCTGCAAAAGTTACAAATGGTAAATCTTCATCGGCTTCAATTTTTAAAAGTGCAATATCGGTTTTTGGGTCTGTACCAATTAACTCGGCAGTATATGTTTTATTATTATTTAAAGTAACCGAAAGCTCGTGGGCATTACTAATAACGTGGTTATTGGTAATAATATAACCATCAGAATTAATAATAACACCAGACCCAGTTCCCATTTGTGCACGCTCAGAACTTCTGCCCGAAAACAAATCTTGTAACGTATATTGTCCAGAGCTAAGCGTTACATTTTTTACATGTACAACAGCATTAACAGTATTTTCCGCCGCAATAGTAAAATCTACTTTTTCTTCAGCGCTAAACAAATTCATATTGCTTGTAGGTAAAAAATCTGCCTTTGTTTGTTCTTGTGCAACTACAACGGGTTTTACATCATTTTCTAAAAAAACTTTGTAGGCTCCTAAAGTAAAAATGCCACCTAAAGCCGAAACTAATACTAAAGTTAAAATCTTCTTCATTTTTATATATTCTTAATTAGGTTTAAAAAAATTAATTCAATTTATTTAACGATTAAAATTAAATAATTATTGAATTTACATAGCTTTTTTAACTTTTTTTAACGTGCTTTTTAACGGCTATTTAACAGTACAGCATCCTAATGTTTTGGGCGTTACCACAAGGGTCGGGCTTTCCACTATATCTTTTTTTGCGTGCCTTAAAAAAGGATGCCGTTGCAATCCCTAACGCAACTTAAAATTATTATATATAAATCCAATCAAGTTTTTATAATTCAATAAAAAATTTAAAACACTTCTTTATCTTTGCCTAACATTATGCAACAGATATTTTATAAATACCAAGGAACAGGAAACGACTTTGTGATGATTGATAATCGTCAACAAACATTTAATAAAAAAGATACTAAACATGTGGCATTTTTATGCGATAGGCGTTTTGGTATAGGGGCAGACGGGCTTATTTTATTAGAAAACCATCCCGAATACGATTTTAAAATGGTGTATTACAATGCCGATGGAAACGAAAGTTCTATGTGTGGTAATGGCGGACGCTGTTTAGTGGCTTTTGCAAAGCAATTAGGGGTTATAACAAATACGGCAACCTTCGAGGCTATCGATGGTTTACATCATGCAACAATACAAGATGGCGTAGTAAAACTTCAAATGTTAGATGTAAAAACTGTAGAAACCCATAAAAACCATGTATTTTTAAATACAGGATCGCCGCATCATGTACAGTTTGAAAATGATATCGAAACATTTAATATAAAATCTAAAGGCGCTTCAATTCGTTATGGCGAGCCATACAATGAAGCAGGAAGTAATGTGAACTTTGTTAAGAAAGTAAACGATACTTTGTTTAGAGTTAGAACCTACGAGCGAGGTGTAGAAAACGAAACCCTTTCCTGCGGTACAGGAGTAACTGCTGTAGCTATTGCTATGCATCATTTAGGCGAAACCCATAAAAATCAAGTTACATTAAATGTTGAAGGCGGAAAACTTGAGGTTTGCTTCGATGTTGATAACGGAACCTATAAAAACGTATGGCTTATTGGCCCAGCAACATTAGTTTTTAAAGGAAGTATATGATTACTTTAAAAGGCAATAATATATATTTGCGTGCTTTAGAACCTGAAGATTTAGAGTTTATTCATACCATTGAAAACGACGAGTCTATTTGGGAAATTAGTAACACACAAACACCATATTCAAAATTTTTAATAAAGCAATATTTAGAGCATGCTCACAAAGATATTTTTGAAGTGAAACAACTCCGGTTAGTAATTTCAAATTATAATAATGACGCTATAGGTATGATTGATTTGTTCGATTTTGATTTTAAAAACAAAAGGGCAGGAGTTGGTATTTTAATTAAAGAATCTAGTAATAGATTAAAAGGGTATGGTCGCGAAGCTTTAAATTTATTAATAAATTATAGTTTTAATCATTTAGATTTACACCAACTATATTGTAATATTTCTGAAGATAACGAAGCAAGTATAAAACTATTTACAAACCAAGGTTTTAAACAAATAGGATTAAAAAAAGATTGGAACTATGTAAAAGGTTCTTATAAAAACGAATATTTATATCAGCTTATTAATAATTAAATGTACATAAAAAAAATACTCTTAGCAATAGTAATTATTGGCCTTGTAGTGGCTGCTTTTTTTGCAAATTTTGTTTATAAAGCTATGTTAAAACCTAATACAGCTTTTAACAACGAAAGGGCCTATATTTACGTACCAACAAAAGCTAATTATCAAGACGTTAGAAGCCAATTACAGCCGTTGCTGGTTGATATTGAGTCTTTTGATGATTTAGCCGAACAAAAAAAATATACAACCAATATTAAAGCAGGGCGTTTCGAAATTAAAAAAGGAATGACAAATAACGATATTATAAATTCCATTAGAAGTAATAATTTACCAATAAAAGTATCGTTTAATAACCAAAATACATTAGAAAAACTAGCAGGGCGTATCTCTAAAGATATTGAAGCAGATAGTATTTCGCTTTTAAAAGCTATGAAGGATAGTACTTTTTTAGCCGATAATAATTTTAAAACAGAAACAGCTTTAGGTATGTATTTACCTAATAGTTACGAGTTTTTCTGGAATACATCGGCCGAAGCTTTTAGAGCAAGAATGCTTAAAGAATACAAACGTTTTTGGACAGATGCAAAAATAAAAAAAGCACACAATTTTGGTTTATCTCAAGATCAGGTTTTAACACTAGCATCTATAGTTTATGAAGAGTCTAAACAAGCTTCAGAACAACCAAGAATAGCAGGTGTTTATATGAATAGAATTAGAATTGGGATGCCACTTCAAGCCGATCCTACTTTAAAATTTGCAGCCTATCAACTTCCTAAATATAAAAATACTGTTATTAAGCGGGTTTTAAATAAACATAAAGATATTGATTCTCCTTACAATACATATAAAAATAGAGGTTTACCTCCAGGGCTTATTGCTATGCCAGACATATCGGCAATTAATGCGGTTTTAAATTACGAAAAACACAAATATTTATACTTTGCCGCTGATGCCAAACGTTTTGGTTATCATAAATTTGCAAAAACATTAGCACAACATAACGTAAATGCTAGAGAATATCAACGTTATTTATCATCTCAAGGCATAAATAGATAGTGTATTTTATAGGTTTAAGACATATTATTTTTTTTGTTTTTTTACCGTTGTTTTCTTTTGCTCAATCCTCAAAATTAGATGTATTTTTAACGCCAAGCGATACTTTAAATATACCTAGACGTAATGCTGTTATAATATCCGAAGCATCAATAGGCGTATTAACACTTGTAGGGCTTAATCAACTCTGGTATGCAGATTACGAGCGCTCGAAATTTCATACTATTAATGATAATAACGAGTGGATGAAAATGGATAAGCTAGGGCATGCTTTTACGTCGTATCAATTAGGGAAACATGGTGCACAACTTTTAAACTGGAGCGGTGTTAAAAAACGCGATAAGTTATTGTATGGAGCTACTTTAGGTTTTACTTTTTTATCTGCTGTCGAAATACTTGATGGATTTTCTAAAGAATGGGGGTTTTCTTGGGGAGATATTCTTGCTAATGGAGCAGGAACGGGTTTGTTTATAGGGCAAGAATTACTATGGAACGAACAACGAATTGCTTTAAAATACTCTTTTCATCATACAAACTATGCAAGTAGAAGTCCAGATAAGCTTGGAGAAACGTATTTAGAACAAATTTTAAAGGATTATAATGGGCAAACTTATTGGTTAAGTGCTAATTTACATGCTTTTTTTAATAATAGTAAATTACCTAAATGGCTTAATCTTGCCGTAGGTTATGGTGCTAATGGTATGTTAAACGGTGTAAAAGATATTGACAATCAGTTGTTAACAAATAATGGAAGGTATAAACAATTCTATTTAAGTTTTGATTTAAATTTGAATAAGATAAAAACCAAATCCAAATTATTAAAAACGGTATTTAGCATTTTTAATATGATAAAAATACCAATGCCAACCCTAGAATTTAATAAAAAAGGAACGGTATTTCATCTATTCTACTACTAATTATAGCACATAATCGATTAATTTGGTCATAATCAAATTAATGTGTAATTTTGCACGCTCAAATTTCAAGGCGTATATAATAATTAAAATATGCCGAAAAAATTTAAAAATTATGGTAAGAAATATTGCAAGTTACGTATCTATTACGCTTACAATATTGGCACTATTGTATGTCTCGTTTCAATCTAATGAAACTATTGATTTAAGGAAGTATTCAACAGAAGGCTTAAACTTAAACTATACTGTAAGTATTGATGCATCAGAGCACAATAAGTCTACGCAATTTAATAATCTTGATTTTGAGTTTTCTCCTTATTTAGGTAAATCGTTTGTTGGTTTTAAAGAAGCTTTAGCTTTTAAAGAGTCTGGAGGCGATTATACTTCGGTTAACACCTATGGTTATTTAGGGAAGTATCAATTTGGGTCTGAAACTTTAAAGTTAATTGGTATTTATAATCCATCAAAATTTTTAAAAAGTCCAAAACTTCAAGAAAAGGCTTTTATAGCTAATTCTGCTCGAAATAAATGGATTTTAAGACGTGATATTAAAAACTTTGTAGGTAAACGTGTTAATGGTATTATAATTACAGAATCGGGTATACTAGCTGCAGCACACTTGGCAGGACCTGGTAGTGTTAAAAAGTATTTAAGAAGTTATGGTTTAGATAATTTTGCCGATGGTTATGGCACAACTGTACACCATTACATGAAGCGTTTTTCTGGTTACGACACGTCTTTTATTAAAGCAAATAAAAAAGCTAAAGCAATTTAAAGTTATATTGAATTTAGCTTTTATGAATAATAAAAATGGTAGGTCTTTTATGAAGGTCTACCTTATTTTTTTTCCATTGATTTGCTGTTAGTGTTTTTATAAACTCACTATCTAAAGTAATATCGCAAGCTACACAAACATCTGTATTGTTTTCTAAAATACCCGATAAGTCTTCAAGCATTTTATTATTTCTATAAGGTGTTTCAATAAATATTTGCGATTGGTTTTGTTCAAAAGATAGACGTTCAAGTCTTTTAATTTCTGTTTTTCGTTCTGCTTTATCAATAGGTAAATAGCCATTAAAAGCAAAGCTTTGTCCGTTCATTCCAGAACTCATAATGGCCATTAATATAGATGAAGGTCCAACTAAAGGCACAACTTTTATGTTTTTTGAGTGTGCTATTTTTACAATATCGGCACCAGGATCTGCTACTCCGGGGCAACCAGCTTCAGAAAGCAAGCCTACATCTGTACCATTTAAGCATGGGTTTAAAAAAGTTGGTATATCTGCTTGTTCTGTAAACTTGTTTAAATGAAACATGTTTAATGAAGGTTGCGATTTTTCAGGACTAATCCGTTTTATAAATCGTCTGGCTGTTTTATCATTCTCAACTATAAAAGTATCTATTTTATCAATAACTGCTTTTACTGTAATAGGTAAAACATCTAAAGGGTTGTTATCTCCTAATGTTGTTGGTATTAGATATAATTTGCCAGTTTTATTAGTCATGATTTTGTAAAAGTTTTTTGGCTATTATGTCGCAGGCTTCGTTTATCATTTTGTAAATGTTTTCAAAACCTTGGTCGCCGCCATAATAAGGATCTGGAACTTCTAAATTTTTCCCTTGATGTATTTCATTTAAAATTAATTTTACTTTTGCAATGTCTGCATCTTGTCTTGCTAATTTAATTACATTTTGGAAGTTCGATTGATCCATAACATAAATTAAATCGAAAGTATCAAAATCGGAAACGTTAAATTGCCGACCTTTTAAATTAGAAATATCTAGACCATGATTTCTTGCAACTGCAATAGAGCGTTTATCGGGTGCGCTTCCTGTGTGGTAATTTGCTGTACCTGCAGAATCTACAGTAAAATGATTTGTTAATTTTGATTTTAATATACCTTCAGCTAAAGGAGAACGACAAATGTTTCCTAAGCAAACCATTAAAATTTTAGTCATGATTATTGGTGTAACTTAAACAGAAAGTTTTTTACCTATATCTTCAACGTATTTTCTAAATTGTTTGTCTGTTGATGATAAGTTATCAACAGTTTTACAGGCATGTAAAACTGTAGCATGATCTCGTTTTCCTATTTGCGATCCTATACTTGCTAAAGAGGCTTTAGTAAACTTTTTTGCAAAAAACATGGCTAATTGACGGGCCTGTACGATATGGCGTTTTCTAGTTTTAGATTGAAGTGTATCTATATCCATCTGGAAATAATCTGATACTACCTTTTGTATATAATCTATAGAAACTTCTCGTTTTGTGTTTTTTACGAATTTTTCAACAATAACTCTAGCTAAATCTAGTGTGATTTCTTTTTTGTTGAAAGATGATTGAGCAATTAAAGAAATTATAGCACCTTCAAGCTCTCTAACGTTAGATTTAATGTTTTTTGCTACATATTCAACAATATCCTCTGGCATTTCAACACCATCACGATATAATTTGTTTTTTAATATAGAAACACGAGTTTCAAAATCTGGGTTTTGTAACTCAGCAGATAATCCCCATTTAAAACGCGACAATAAACGTTGTTCAATGTCTTGCATGTCAACAGGTGCTTTATCGCTAGTTAAAATAACTTGCTTTCCGTTTTGGTGTAAGTGGTTAAAAATATGGAAGAAAACATCTTGTGTTCCAGTTTTTCCAGATAAAAATTGTACGTCGTCAATAATTAACACATCTATAATTTGATAAAAATGAATAAAATCATTTCTGTTATTTTTCTTTACAGCATCAATATATTGTTGTGTGAATTTTTCAGCAGAGATGTATAAAACTGTTTTTTCTGGATATTTATCTTTAATATCTACGCCTATAGCATGAGCTAAATGAGTTTTTCCTAAACCAACACCACCGAATATTAATAACGGATTAAAAGATGTGCCCCCAGGTTTATTTGCAACTGCTAATCCTGCACTACGTGCTAATCTATTAGAATCTCCTTCTAAAAAGTTTTCAAAACTATAATTTGGGTTAAGTTGCGATTCAATTTTTACATTTCTAATGCCAGGAATTACAAAAGGATTACGTAACTCAGGATTTTTATTGTTTAAAGGAACATCTACATCTTGAGATTTTAGTGCTCCTCTGTTAGAACTAGGAATTTTTTCGGTAAATGGTTGTTTATTACCATACGTGTTTTCCATTTTAATAATGTAAACAAGTTTTGCGGTTTCTCCTAATTCTTTTGTAAGTGAAACTTTTAGAATTTTAACATAATGCTCTTCAAGCCACTCATAAAAGAATTTACTAGGTACTTGAATACTTAAAGCGGTATCTGTAAGTTTAACTGCTTTTATTGGTTCAAACCAAGTTTTGTATGCTTGCGGTTGGATATTATCCTTTATGAATTCTAGACAGTTATTCCATACCGATTGCGCAGTTACACTCATGTTTTAATTTTTGTTCTGTTTTTTGTTTAGAATTTATATGAAAAATATAATTTTCATACCCCCTTTTAATGTGTGGCAAATATGTGAACAAAATTCTTAAAAAAAAAATGAATATCTATTGAATTTTAAGAAATTTTTCCTCATGTTTAAGCTCTAGCCGAAACTACAAAAAAATATCCAATTATACTTATGAAAATCGATGAAATACAAATAAGAGTGAGATATGGTGAAACAGACCAAATGGGCGTTGTTTATCACGGTAATTATGCGTTATATCTTGAAATGGGAAGAATTGAGTGGTTGCGTAAACTTGGTGTTTCTTATAAATCGATGGAAGAAAACGGCATTATGCTTCCAGTTGTTTCTTTAAGTGTAAATTATAAAAAATCAGCAGGTTATGACGATGTAATTAATGTAAAAACTCAACTAAAAAATAAGCCTACTGCGAAGATTGAATTTGAATACGAAATTACTAACAAGGATGGCGAAATTCTTACTACGGCAAGTACAGTTTTAGTTTTTGTAGATATGAAAACGGGAAGACCTATTAAAGCGCCAAAATATATTTTAGACTTGATAAACGATTAATTAAATTTCTTTTATTTCAATTTCATATAATCGATTGAAAATTTCAAAAATTGAATTAGCATCCTTTTTTCTTACCGAAATTATAATCTGGCAATCCATTTCTAGTTTTTGGTTGGTAATATTTAGTTGTTTTTCTTTTATTACACGCATTACAGTATTCATGTTTTTATAATCAAAAACAATTAAGTAGTTTATGTTTATTGTTTTGGTAATTATTTTTGAGGCCTCAAGACTCATTTGCGCTGCTGTTTTGTAGGCATTAATTAAGCCACCAACGCCTAATTTTACACCGCCAAAATACCTAACAACTACTATTAAAATGTTTGTAACATTAAAAGATTGAATTTGTCCATAAATAGGCATGCCGGCCGAGTTGCTTGGCTCTCCATCATCATTGGCACGATACGCTAAAGTTTCTGTTCCTATTTGATATGCGTAGCACCAATGTCTTGCTGCATGGTGTTCTTTTTTTAAGTTTTCAAGGTGTGTTTTAACTTCTTCTTCATTTAAAACGGGAAAAGCATAGCCAAAAAACTTACTGTTTTTGTCTTTAAATAGAACGGGTTTTGTAGCTTTTGTAATTGTTTTGTATGTGTCTTCTTTAATCAAAGTTATTTAAATAAATGTTTTTTAGTATCAAATAAATTAACAACATCTTCGGTCTCTGGGTTTATGTGCCAGGTGTTAAATTTCATGTTGTTTGCTGTGTTTATATTGTCTTTATTATCATCAATAAAAAGGCATTCTTCAGCTTTAAGTTGGTTTTCGTTTAAAACAAACTCAAAAATATCTTGGTTTGGTTTTACTAGGTTTATTTCGTGAGAGAGGTAAAAAACATCAAAACAACTTTTAAATTCTTCATAAAATGAAACGTGTTTTTTTATGTAATCTATATGTATGGTGTTGGTGTTGCTAAGTAATATTAATTTGAAGTTGGTGCTAGATTTTAACTCTTTTAAAAAATCTAGCCTGTATTTTGGGAAATCTTTAAGTATAAAATTCCAGGCTTCAATGACTTCTTCTTTTGATAAATTTGGAAAATTTTCGGTATAAAAGGCTACAAAATTCTGGGGCGAAATTAATCCTTGCTCTAATGCGTTGTTCACTTTTATTATTTCGTCAGAGAGTGTTTCTGTTTTAAATGTTTTTAACGCATTTTGTAAAGCAGCTTCAATATTTAAATTGATAAATACGTTACCAAAATCGAAAATTAAGGTTTTAATCATTGTAATATATGTTAAGTTGGTCGGTAATTATGCGTGTTTTTGAAATTAACTTGTTGTTAAGTGTAGGGGCTTTTATGCCTGTTGCAAATGCTGTTTTGCCTTTAAACACTCTAGCTTCATCCCAAAGGTTTTTGTTAATAAAAGTTTGAATTGTTTTTGTGCCTCCTTCAATAATTATAGAGTTTATGTTGTTGTTAAATAATAGGTTACATATTTGCTTGGCTATGGGTTTATAGAAATCTATGTTATTTTTTGTTATTAATATAGTTTTGGCTTTGTTGTTAAAAATACTTAGCTCTTTTGGTAGTTTTTCTTCTTTATCTATAACAACTCTAACAGGGTTTTGTCCAGTCCAATCTCGTGTTGTTAGACTAGGATTATCTTCTAGGGCTGTATTTGTTCCTATAAGAATGGCTTGCTCTTCAGCACGCCATTTATGCACCATTTGTCTAGAAAAGGTATTTGTTATCCAAACTGGTTTTTGTTCGTTTTTGTGCTGCGGGGCTATAAAACCATCTGCGCTTTCGGCCCATTTTAAAATAATGTAGGGGCGCTTTTTGTTATGGAAAGTAAAAAAGCGTTTATGGTGTTTTTTACATTCGTTCTCTAAAACGCCTACTGTTACATGGCAGCCAGCATCTTTTAGTTTTTTTATTCCTTTTCCTGCTACTTGCTCATTATCGTCAATGCAACCAATTACTATATTGGGAATTTTGTGTTTTATTATAAGGTCGCTGCATGGTGGTGTTTTACCATAATGCGAACACGGTTCTAGCGTAACATAAATAGTGGCTTTTTTTAATAAGTTTTTGTTTAAAACAGCATTTATGGCATTTACTTCGGCATGATTTCCGCCGTAAGCACTAGTGTAGCCTTCTCCAATTATTTTATTGTTGTAAACAATTACGCTGCCAACCATAGGGTTTGGTCTAGTGTTGCCTAGTCCGTTTTTTGCAATTTGCAAGCAGCGTTTTATGTAAGTTTCGTGATTACTCAAAATTTAATTTTTACATCTTCGGTTTGGTCAATATTATAATAATGCGAAAAACCTAAAACCTTGTATTTTATTTGCCCTTTATATTGTACTTTAACTTTTTTACTAAATAAACTTCCTAGTAAGCCACTAAGGTTTTTGTTGCTAAAAAGGCTGTCTGTAGAAATATTGGTTTTTAAAGGAATTGAAAATTCTTTTTTTGCAGGAACTTCAAAACTTTTTGTTGAAATGGAAGCCATTTCGTTATTATTAACAAATACTTTTATTTCATCAGTTTGTAATTTTCCACCAATATCGTTAGGGTTTATAAATTTTGCATTTGCAGTTAAGGTAATATGTTTTGATGTAGATTTTAAAACTTTAATGTTTTCAACACCAATAAATTGAGGCTTTTCGTTTACAGAGCAGTTAACTAAAACAATGCAAATTGTTGATAAGATTATAAGCTTTTTCATACCTCTTTTTTTCTATTTAATGTATCTTCACTACTTTAAAAGTAAAGATTTAAGTGAGTAAAGATACTATAGTTATTCGAGAAATTGAACCTCAAGATAATAAGCAATTAGAGCAAGTTATAAGGGCGTGTTTTCATGAGTTTAAAATTCCCTTAGAAGGCACAGCGTATTCTGATGCAGAAACACCACAAATGTTTGAGTCTTATCAGAATAGTAACGATGTGTATTTTGTAATTGAAGTTAATGGCAATATTCTAGGTGGTGGCGGAATAAAGCCTTTGGCGAATTTTAAAGACGATGTTTGCGAAATTCAAAAAATGTACTTTTCTCCTAAAATTAGAGGTAAAGGTTATGGTAGAGTTTTGTTTAAGAAATGTTTAAATAAAGCAAAACAACTAGGTTATAAGCAATGTTATTTAGAATCGGCTTCGCAATTAAAAGCGGCCATTCATATATACGAAAGTTACGGATTTAAGCACCTAAAAGGCGCTTTAGGAAATACGGGACATTATTCATGTGGTGTTTGGATGATAAAAAACTTATGAAATTAAAAGATATTCAAAATAATTTCCATCAAGAGTTAGATGCTATTTACGGTAAGAATGAAGTAGATAGTTTTTTTTTCATGTTAATAGAATTTTATTTTAATATTTCAAGAATTCAATTAGCAATGGATTCTTGTTTGGTGGTTAATAACTCTAAAACTATATTAAATGCTTTAAAGTTATTAAAACAACAAAAACCAATTCAATATATAATTGGAGAAACATCTTTTTATGGCTTAACATTTAAGGTAAACGAAAATGTTTTAATTCCTAGAACAGAAACCGAAGAGTTGGTAGAATGTGTTGTTAAACATACCATTAATAGTAAAGAAGTTAAAATTTTAGATATAGGTACGGGTAGTGGATGTATTGCAATATCTATTGCAAAACAATTGCCTAACACAAAAGTATATGCGCTAGATGTAAGTAAAAAAGCATTAACCATAGCTAAGCAAAATGCTAAATTGAATAATGTTGAAATTGAATTTATTGAAGCTAATATTCTAAATACAAAAACAATTAAAGGTTTAAAATTTAATGCTATAGTATCTAACCCACCTTACGTACGTGAAAAAGAAAAAGCATTAATGAAGCCTAATGTGTTAGAAAACGAACCGCATTTGGCGTTATTTGTAAAAGATGAAAACCCATTACTGTTTTATGAGGCTATAGCACATTTTGCAATACAAAATTTAGTAACACATGGCGCTTTGTATTTTGAAATTAACGAATATTTAGGTAACAATATGATTGCCTTACTAAATAAAAACAATTTTACTAACATAGAGCTTAAACAAGATATCTTTAAAAAAGATAGAATGATAAAAGGAATTAAAAATTAATGAATACAGTAGAACAACAAATACAAGATCTTCGTGACGAGTTAAGAACACATAATTATAACTATTATGTACTTGATAACGCTACTATTTCCGATTTCGATTTTGATTTTAAACTTAAAACACTACAGGAACTAGAAGCTAAACATCCAGAATATTTTGATGCAAATTCTCCAACTCAACGCGTAGGAGGCGCAGTTACTAAAAATTTTGAAACTACTGTGCATGAGCATCGTATGTATTCGTTAGATAATTCATACTCAAAAGAAGATTTACAAGATTGGGAAACACGTATAAAAAAACTTGTAGACGGAAACATACAGTATACATGCGAGTTAAAATACGATGGAGCCTCTATAAGTTTAACTTATGAAAATGGTAGCTTAGTAAAAGCTGTAACCCGTGGTGATGGTTTTCAAGGCGATAATGTAACAGCTAATATTAAAACAATTAAATCTGTGCCATTGCAATTAAAAGGAGATTACCCTTTAAAATTTGACATAAGAGGTGAAATTGTTTTGCCATTTGAAGGGTTTAATAAAATGAACGAAGAGCGCATAGAAATAGGAGAGGAACCTTATAGGAATCCAAGAAATACAGCTTCAGGAAGCTTAAAACTTCAAGATAGTGCAGAGGTAGCTAAGCGTCCATTGGAATGTTTGTTGTACAATTTAACAGGTAGTAATTTAGGTGTAAAAACACAGTTTGAAAGTTTGGAAAAGGCAAGGCAATGGGGGTTTAAGGTTCCAGAAGTAGCAAAATTATTTAATTCTATTGATGACGTTTTAGAGTTTATATCATATTGGGATGATCATCGCCACGATTTGCCGTACGAAACCGATGGAGTGGTTATTAAAGTGAATAATTTACAGCAGCAAGAGGAGTTGGGTTACACAGCAAAAGCGCCACGTTGGGCTATGGCCTATAAATTTAAAGCCGAACAGGTTTCTACAAAATTAAATAGTATTACATATCAAGTAGGAAGAACAGGGGCAATTACGCCTGTAGCAAATCTAGAACCCGTAGAATTGGCTGGAACTACAGTAAAAAGAGCATCGCTACATAACGCAGATCAAATTAAAAAATTAGATATAAGAGTTGGCGATGAAGTGTATGTTGAAAAAGGAGGCGAAATTATTCCAAAAATACTAGGTGTAGATTTAACTAAGCGTCCAGAAAACTCTCAACCAACAGAATATATTACAGCTTGCCCAGAGTGTAATACCAAATTAATAAGGCACGAAGGAGAAGCACAACACTATTGTCCTAATTATATTGGGTGTAACCCTCAAATTATTGGTAGAATACAGCATTTTATATCCAGAAAAGCTATGGATATAGATGGTTTAGGAGGCGAAACAGTAGCGTTGTTGGTAAATGAAGGCTTAATATCTAATTATTCCGATTTATATGAATTAACAAAAGTACAAGTTATACCATTAGAACGTATGGCAGAGAAAAGTGCAGATAATTTAATTCGTGGTATAGAGCAATCTAAAAATATTCCTTTTGAGCGTGTAATGTTTGCGTTAGGAATACGGTATGTAGGCGAAACCGTTGCAAAAAAGTTAGTAAAGCATTACAAAAGTATTGATGCTATTATAAATGCAACCCAAGAAGATTTGGTTAATGTTGATGAAATAGGAGTTAAGATTGCAGAAAGTGTAAGTTTATTTTTTAATGCCGAAGCAAATATAAACACAATAAATAGGTTAAAAGCTTTTGGTGTACAATTAGAAATGTCTGCAGAAGCTTTAAGTGGGCAAACAGATTTACTTAAAGGCGATGTGGTAGTTGTTTCTGGAGTATTTAGTAAAGTTTCAAGAACAGAACTTAAAAAAATTATAGAAGATAATGGAGGTAAAGTAAGTAGTTCTATTTCTTCTAAAACTAGTTATGTGGTTGCCGGAGATAATATGGGACCTAGTAAAAAGAATAAAGCAGAAAAATTAGGGGTAAAACTAATTAGTGAAGATGAATTCTTACGTAGCGTGATTTTTTAATCGATAAAACGCACAAAAATACGTTTATTTGTTTTTTTTTAGTTATGTTTGTGTATTAACAAAAATAATCTCTCATGTTCAAGTCGAAAGTCTTGGTAGGATTTGTTATAGTATGCTATTTTTCATTTATTGCTTTAGAATTTAGTGGTAATGAAGAGGTTGCATTCTATTTTCATTCATTAATTGTACCGGTAATTACCATTTTGTATACATTGCTTATAAAACCAAAAAGTAAACTGTTTTGGTTATTTTTAATTTTTTACTCGTTATCAGATGTGTTAGGGCTTGTTGTAGTTAATATGCCTTATGATGATACTCAGAGATTATATGATTTTGAGTATTATGTTGGTAATTCGTTATATATAATAGCGTATGCTTTTTTAATTATTAAAATAAGTAAATCAATTAGTTATCAATATGTAATAAAATCACTTAAAATGCATGTGGTTGTATTATTAGCGCTAAATGTTTATTTGTTATATGTCTTACATGGTATTATAAACCCAAATTTAATTCAAGAAAGCGACTATTATTTGGAGTTAATTTATAATGTAGTAGTTCTTACATTGCTATCTGTGGCATTATTAAATTATTTTTATAGAGATAATAAAAAATCACTTTATTTGTTTTTCGGTGCGTTATTCATAGTGTTTTCTGAAGTTATGGATATTGCATATATTTATATAGCGCAGCGTGTATTGTTAAATTTTTTATCTACAACTTTATCGCTTTGTGCATTTTACTTTTTTTATCAACAATCAAAATTTTTAAATGTTGTTAATGACGAGGAAAGGTATGCTATGTTAGATTAAATATTATTTTTTTTATAAAACGGAATATCATTTTTGTATAAGTATAGAGTTATTCCAGAAAGTACAAATGTAAATAGGGCGGTTATAAATAGAATACCACCATCGTTTTTTACTTCAATACCTAATTGGGTTAAATGCATTATTATTGCACCTCCAATAACTCCAATAGTTAAAATAGCCCCAAGCCAAGCGGTTTTGGGTATGATTAAAAATATACCAGCAATAAGCTCTAAAATACCAATACCTATTCTGCCTATGGGCTCTAATCCTATAGTGCTAAAAATGTAAACACTATCGGGGTGTGCAAAAAATTTAAAGCGTAAAGTTTGTATTAAAATAGCTGCAATAATAAGCCTTAAGGTTAGCGGAATATATTTTTTCATGAGTAAGATATTTAGTTATGTCTGTGTTAATTAGACGTGTTTTACTAAAAATCTTAACAAACTAATTAAACAATAATTGAAGTGCCGCTAGCCGATTTGTTTTTATCCGTATCAAAGTAAAAATCTATTCTACCTAAATTTATTCCATGACACCCAACTTGATTAACTAGCATATTTTTGTTTTCAATATTTTTAACAACTGTTGGTTTGGGTAAAAAGGTATGCGTGTGTCCGCCAATAATTAAATCTATGTTTTTTGTGGCTTTGGCAAGTGTTAAATCGCTTATTTTATTAGGGTTGTTTTTGTAGTGATAGCCTAAATGCGATAAACAAATAATTAAATCGCAATGCTCTTCGGTTTTTAAAATTCTAGTCATGTCTTGACTAATTTCTATAGGATCTAAATATTTCGTTTCTTTAAACATGTTAGGTGCTACCAATCCTTCTAGTTTTATTCCTAAGCCAAAAACACCAATTTTTATACCGTTTTTTACAAATACTTTGTATGGTTTTGTATGTGTGTCCATTATGGTATTAGAAAAATCATAATTTGCAGATACAAACTGGAATTCTGCATGCGGTAATTGAGCAAATAAACCATTTATACCATTATCAAAATCATGATTTCCAATAGTTGCAGCATCGTATTTTAATTTACTCATAAGTTTAAATTCCAATTCGCCACCATAATAATTAAAGTAAGGAGTGCCTTGAAAAATATCGCCAGCATCAAGTAATAATGTGTTTGGGTTTTCTTTTCTAATAGTTTCAATTAAACTAGCGCGTCTTGCTACACCTCCTTTATTTGCATTTCTGGTGTCTTCTGGGCCAAAAGGGTCGATATGGCTATGCACATCATTAGTGTGAAGAATTGTAATTTTAGTGCTTTTCGAAACGTTTGTAAAAGATTGTAAGCCTAAACTTCCTAAAGTTACTAAAGCTGTTCCTGCCGATGCTTTTTGTATAAAATGTCTACGTTTCATAATTTATTTTATCTGAGTAAAACGATTGTCGATTGATGGTTTTATAGTGTCTAATTTATTAAACTTATCAATTAAAATGTTTCTAATTTTATAATTTAATCTGTAAACACTATCGTTTGGTTTAAAAAACGACATATTATCTCCGCCATTAAATAAATAATCGCTTGTAGCTACATAATAAGTTTTATTTTTACTAATTGGTTGATCTTTAATTTTAGCTTCAATAACATTAAAATTTTTATCAAGAGATAATTTTAATTGAGAAATAGGGTGCGCCCTTTTTGCTTTAGCTAAGTAGTTAATTAATTGGTTTATTTGGTTGTATTTAAGAGCTACAATCACAATTTTATTTTCAAAAGGCATTAATTGAAAAGCTGTTCTTTTCGATACTTCTCCTTTATTTAAAGTCGCTCTTATGCCGCCATGGTTTATTATAACCATATCTATTTCAAAGCCTGTTCTACTTTTAAAAATAGGGTTAGCTTCTGTATAAATGGCATCGGCCATAAAGTTTCCAAGTGCCGTATTAAGCTGCCCATTGTTTTTAGAGTATGTATTGGCAGAATAGGCAATTGTACTATCTAGATCCTTTTGGATATTATCTCTGTAAGGTTTTATAAAGGCTTCAATACTAGAATGGCTTGTTAGTGTATCGGTAATTTGAATTTGTTTCCCTTCAATTTTAGAAAGCTTTAGTTTTTCATGTTTACAATTCATAAAAACTAAAAAATATAACAAAATAAAGAAATGTGTAAACCTCATATTAAAATCTATAATTTGAATGTACTTTTGCTACCTTTGCGCAAAGTATAAAGGTAAATGATTTTAAGGGGTTTTAAAGAAAAATCTAATAAAAAGTATTTAAACAAATTGTTAGCAAATAGAGTTGTTAACGTTAATAGCAGTAAAGCTATAAGTTTAGGTGTTGTTTTAAATATTGATGAGTTTAATGAGTTTGAAGCCTTTAGAGATTTAGCTGAATATATAAAGGTAAGACCAAATAGGTTGAAAATTATAGCTTATTCTTCTAGTAAAAAAGAAGGATTACATTCTTGGGATGAATGTTATAACCCTAAAGATTTTGGCTGGAAAGGAACTATAAAAAACAGCGAGCTGCAATCGTTTTTAAACACAGAATTTGATGTTTTAGTTAGTTATTACGAAAAAGATGTATTAGAATTGAAATTGATTACAGCCCAATCAAGAGCTAAATTTAAAATTGGAATTTTACAATCTGATGAACGATTAAACGATTTGATAATTAAAACCAATTTAAAACAGTTTAAACTTTTTAAAGAAGAAGTGTTTAAATACTTAACCATTTTAAAAAAAATTAGTAGTAATGAATAATAAGTTTGTAGGCACAGGAGTTGCTTTAGTTACACCATTTAATTCAGATTTAAGTGTAGATCATACCGCATTAGAAAATATTGTAAACTACAATATTGATAATGGAATAGATTACCTTGTAATATGTGGTACAACAGGAGAAAGTGTAACGTTAACCAAACAAGAAAAAAAAGCGGTAATAGCAACAATATCAAAGGCTAATAATGGGCGTTTACCTTTAGTTTTAGGTGTTGGAGGTAATAATACAGCGCAAGTTATAGACGAAATAAACTCTACAGATTTAAGTAGTATTGATGCTATTTTATCTGTATCGCCATATTATAGCAAACCAACACAAGAAGGTATTTACCAACATTTTAAAGCCATAGCCCAAGCATGCCCAATAGATGTTATTTTATATAATGTACCAGGACGTACATCAAAAAATGTCGATGTAGAAACTACATTACGATTGGCAAACGATTTTAAAAATATTGTAGGCGTTAAAGAAGCCGGAAACAATATGAGCCAATATTTAGAGTTAATAAAAAATAAGCCAGAAGATTTTTTAATAATTTCTGGTGATGATGATTTGGTTTTAGGAGTTACTTTAGCAGGTGGTGCTGGTGTTATCTCTGTTATAGGGCAAGCATTTCCTAGAGAATTTTCAGATATGATTCGTTTAGGGTTAAAAGGCGATGCAAAAGCAGCCTATAAGTTGCATTATAAACTTATGGATATAATTGGTCTTATTTTTGAAGAAAATAATCCTGCCGGAATTAAAGCTGTTTTTCAAACTTTAAAATTATGTCAAGATACAGTACGATTACCGTTAGTTGTAGCATCAAATAACCTAAAGGCAAAAATAACAGAATTTGTAAATAAGTTCTAATCTGTTAAATAATACTTAAACCTTACATTTACTGAGTTTTTGCTATTATTTTAGCCAGCAAATAATATTTTTTAAATTCATAATAATAGCGTATTTTTGCGTGCTGTATTAAAAATCTATGAACAAATTTTTTTACTTATTAGTATTTTTTACTGTTTTAAGCAGTTGTAGCGAGTACCAAAAAGCTTTAAAAGCAGATGGAGAAGGTGCAATAGCTATGAAGTTTAAAATGGGAGAAGCACTTTATAACGAGGGTAAGTTTGCAAAAGCAAATAGGCTTTTTGCTCAAATTGTACCTAATTATAGAGGGAAACCACAAGCTGAAAAATTAATGTATTTGTACTCTAACTCATTTTTTAAAATGAAAGATTACTATGTTGCTGGTTATCAGTTTGAGCGTTTCGCATCAAGTTACCCTAAAAGTGAGAAATTAGAAGAAGCCTCTTTTTTAAGTGCAAAAAGCGCTTATATGTTGTCGCCAGTTTACAGTAAAGACCAAACAGAAACTAAAGAAGCTATTGAAAAACTTCAAGAGTTTATAAACCTTTTTCCAGAATCTAACTATGTAGCCGATGCAAATAAATTAGTACAAGAGTTAGATTTTAAACTAGAAAAAAAGGCTTACGAAATAGCTAAGCAGTATAATCTTATCTCAGATTATCCTGCATCAGTAAGATCGTTTGATAATTTTATTTTCGAGTTTCCAGGATCTAAGTTTAGAGAAGATGCCTTGTTCTATAGGCTAGATTCGGCATATAAATTAGCCATTAATAGTGTAGAAGTTAAAAGAACAATTCAAACCGGCTTAGTATACTTAAAAAAAGAACGTTTAGAAGCAGCCAAAGAATACTCTGAAGCTTTTAAAAAATCTTATGCAAACTCAAAACATATTGAAGATGTTGAGGAAATGGCATTAGAAATAAATGAAGAATTAAAAAATTACAGCACAAAAAGTTAAATATATAATACCAATGGATTTAAAAAAAACCAATGCTCCAGTTAATACGGTAACGTATGATAGAAATCAAATTGATGAGCCTACAGAAAATATCTACGAGTCTATATCAATCATTTCTAGACGTGCAGAACAGATTAATACAGAGATTAAAAAAGAACTTATAGATAAGTTAGAAGAATTTGCTACTTATAATGATAGTCTTGAAGAAATCTTTGAAAATAAAGAGCAAATCGAGGTTTCTAAATTTTACGAGAAATTACCAAAGCCTCATGCGTTAGCTGTTCAAGAATGGTTAACAGATAAAATTTATTTTAGAAATACTGAAGCAGATAACCAGTAATTTTCTAAATTTAAACACCATTAAATAAACTCCAATTCCGTTTTACTAAATGGTCTTGGAGTTTGTTTGGTTAATAAACAAACCCTTTTTTATGAGTGTATTAAGCGGAAAAAATATATTATTAGGTATAACTGGTGGTATTGCCGCTTATAAAACAGCCTCGCTTGTTCGTTTGTTTATAAAATCTGGAGCTCATGTAAAAGTGATAATGACACCCTCTGCTAAAGATTTTATAACACCATTAACACTATCAACACTTTCAAAACATCCAGTATACTCTTCTTTTACTAATGAAGAAGACGAAAATGCTATATGGAATAACCATGTAGATTTAGGTTTATGGGCCGATTTGTTTATTGTTGCTCCAGCCACAGCAAATACGATGTCTAAAATGTCAAATGGCGTTTGCGATAACTTTTTGTTAGCCACATATTTATCAGCTAAATGTCCTGTCTATTTTGCACCTGCAATGGATTTGGATATGTATAAACATCCAACAACCCTCGAGTCTTTTAAAAAATTAAAAGCTTATGGAAATATTATAATTCCTGCTACAAGTGGAGAACTAGCAAGCGGCTTGGTTGGCGAAGGTAGAATGGCAGAACCAGAAGATATTTTACATTTTATAGAGCAAGATATCTTAAAAAAATTACCACTTAAAGGCAAAAAAGTATTAATTACAGCAGGACCAACTTACGAAGCCATAGATCCTGTACGTTTTATAGGAAACCATTCTAGCGGAAAAATGGGTTTTGAAATAGCCAAAGCTGCCGCCAATTTAGGAGCTCAAGTAATTTTAGTGTCGGGGCCAACACATCAAAAAGTAAAACACTCTAATATATTGGTAAAACCAGTAGTTAGCGCTCACGACATGTATGTAGAAGTACATAAACATTTTAAAAACTCGCATATAGCCATATTATCGGCAGCAGTAGCAGATTTTACACCCAAAGAAGTAGCAAATAATAAAATAAAAAAGAAGTCTGATACGTTAACTTTACATCTAGAAAAAACTAAAGATATTTTGGCTTCATTAGGTAAAATAAAAAAGCATCAGTTTTTAGTTGGTTTTGCTCTAGAAACTAATAACGAACTAGAAAATGCAAAAGGAAAATTAAAAAGAAAGAATTTAAATTTAATTGTATTAAATTCGTTAAAAGACAAAGGTGCAGGTTTTAAAACCGATACTAATAAAGTAACTTTTATTGATAGCAATGAAAACATTTTAGAATTTGCATTAAAATCTAAAACAGAAGTTGCTTCAGATTTATTAAATAAAATAATATCAGAAATTAATGCGTAATATTTTAGTTGTATTAATATTTTGCCTTGTATTTAAAGGCCATTCGCAAGAGTTAAATTGTAATGTAGTTGTAAATGCAGAACAAACAGGAAACGAAAATTTTCCTATTTTTAAAACACTAGAAAAACAACTTAACGAGTTTGTTAATAATACAAAATGGACTAAAAAAACTTTTAAGGATCAAGAGCGAATTAATTGTAACATGTTTGTAAATATTACAAATTATAGTGGCGAATCTTTTCAAGGTACATTACAAATACAATCATCAAGACCAATATACGGCTCATCATTTAGCACACCTATTTATAATTTTAACGATAAAGATTTTAGTTTTAATTATCTTGAATTTCAAAACTTAATATACAACCCTACACAATTCGAGTCTAACTTAATATCGGTATTAGCATTTCATATTAATATAATTTTAGCTTTAGATGCAGATTCTTTTGCAGAAAAAGGAGGAGACGAGTATTATAAACAAGCTCAAATTATTACAAATTATTCACAGCAAGGAAATTTTGAAGGTTGGAAGCTAGAAGATGGTTTACAAAGCCGATTTACACTTATAGATAATGTGTTATCTCCAACTTTTAAAGAGTTTAGAGAAGTTATGTATACCTATCATAGAAAAGGTTTGGATGTAATGAGTGAAAATGTAAAAGAAGGAAAAGACCAAATAGCATCGACTATTCAAAATTTTAAAACCATGAATAGTAGAAGGCCCAACTCTTTTTTACTTCGAACATTTTTTGATGCAAAGGCCGAAGAGATAGAGCAAATATTTTCTGATGGGCCTCAAGTAAACATAGTAAGTTTAAAAGAAACACTTCAAAAAATAGCGCCAATGCATAATAGTAAATGGCAAAGTATTAAGCTTTAATAAGCAACATTTATATAAATAGAGGTAGTTAATTAGTATTACCAAATTAAAACTTACAGATATATTACTCTGAAAAATGCTAACTTCACTTTCAATAAAAAATTACGCTTTAATTGATAAACTACATGTAGATTTTAACAATGGTTTTTCAATAATAACAGGAGAAACAGGAGCAGGAAAATCTATTTTACTTGGCGGATTATCGTTAATACTAGGAAAACGAGCAGATTTAACCAGTTTAAAAGATGCATCGCAAAAATGTATTATCGAAGCTGTTTTTAATATTTCAAACTATAAACTTAAGGCTCTTTTTAAGACCGAAGATTTTGATTACGAAAACCAAACCATTATAAGACGAGAAATATTACCCTCTGGTAAGTCAAGAGCCTTTGTAAACGACTCGCCAGTAAATTTAAGTAGTTTACAAGTTTTAGGTGCGCGGTTAATTGATATACACTCGCAACACCAGACACTACAATTAACAAGTAACGATTTTCAGTTTCAAGTTATTGATGCTCTAGCCCATAATGAAAATGTATTATTAAGCTATAAAGCCGAGTTGAAAGCTTATAAAACACTCGAAAAAGAATTAGAAAAACTCAAAACTTTTCAAGCTGAAGCTATAAAGGAGCACGATTATAACACGTTTTTATTAAACGAATTAACCGAAGCTAATTTAGTAGAAGGCGAGGTAGAAAGCTTAGAAGAAGAATACGAAACCTTAAACAATATTGAAGGAATTAAAGAAAAACTAGCAGAAGCGCACCATTTGTTAAGCGAAGAGGAAATAGGTGTTTTAACATCGCTAACAACATTAAAAAATGTGTTTCAAAAATTATCTAGCTTTTCATCAAAATATGAAGATTTATTTAATAGAGCCAATAGTAGCCTTATTGAAATGGACGATATGTTTAGCGAAATTAACAATTATCAAGAAAGCATAGATGCAGACCCATCAAGGCTAGAGGTTGTTGATGCTAAACTAAAAATGCTACATAGCTTAATGCAAAAACATGTAGCCGAGAATGTTTCAGAATTAATTTCAATAAAAAACCAATTAGAAGAAAAGGTTTTAGTTACCGAAAATTTAGACGATACAATTCAACAAAAACAATTGGAAATTAGCGAAAAAGAAAACGAATTAAATGCGATAGCAAAAACAATACACGATAAGCGTAATAAAGTTATTCCAAAATTAAAACAACAATTAGAAACTATTTTGGCAGATTTAGGAATGCCAAATGCACAGTTTAAAATTGAAACTATTTTTGGAAATGCTTTTTACACAAACGGAAAAGATGAATTGTTGTTTTTATTTTCGGCAAATAAAGGAGGTACTTTTAACGAACTTAAAAAAGCAGCATCTGGAGGTGAATTATCTAGAATTATGCTAGCCATAAAATCTGTTTTAGCTAAATACATACAGTTGCCAACCATTATGTTTGATGAAATTGATACTGGAGTTTCTGGCGAAATTTCAAATAAAATGGGCGATATTATGTTGCAAATGAGTAAAAATATGCAAGTATTTTCTATAACACATTTACCACAAGTTGCAGCTAAAGGACATTCGCATTTTAAAGTATATAAAGAAGATGTAAATGAGGTTACACAAACCAATTTAATTAAATTAAATCATGATGAGCGTATTGTAGAAATAGCTCAAATGTTAGGTGGCTCAGAAACATCAACATCGGCAATTGCTCACGCAAAAGAATTACTTAATTAGATTACTATTCCTGTTAAGAGGCTAAGCTTAATTACATGAAATCTTAATTTTAATATTATCTTTGTTGTTTAATAAATAACTTAAGTTAAGCAAATAATTAATCAACATATAAACCAATACATATGTATAACTTATTAAAAGGAAAAAAAGGAATTATTTTTGGTGCTTTAGATGAAAATTCAATAGCATGGAAAACCGCAGAACGCGTTCATGAAGAAGGCGGAACTTTTGTTTTAACAAATGCACCTGTAGCTATGCGAATGGGGCAAATTAACGAGCTGGCTAAAAAAACAGGTTCTCAAATTATTCCTGCCGATGCTACTTCAGAAGAAGATTTAAAAAACCTTGTAGAACAATCTATGGAAATACTTGGAGGTAAAATAGATTTTGTTTTACACTCTATAGGTATGTCAATTAACGTTAGAAAAGGAAAACATTATACAGACCAAAATTATGCATGGACACAAAAAGGAACAGATGTTTCGGCCATGTCTTTTCATAAAGTTATGCAAACACTTTACAAAGCAGATGCTATGAACGAGTGGGGTAGTATAGTTGCATTAACATATATGGCTGCACAACGTGTGTTTCCAGATTATAATGATATGGCAGATAATAAAGCCTATTTAGAAAGTATTGCACGTAGTTTTGGATATTTCTTTGGTAGAGATAAAAATGTGCGTGTAAATACCATTTCGCAATCGCCAACACCAACTACAGCTGGTAGTGGTGTTAAAGGTTTTGATGGGTTTATTGCTTATGCCGATAAAATGTCGCCACTAGGTAATGCAACAGCTTTAGATTGTGCAAACTATACAGTATCTCTGTTTAGCGATTTAACTAAACGTGTAACATTACAAAATTTATATAACGACGGTGGTTTTAGCAACATGGGAGTTAGCGATGCAGTTATGAGCACTTTTGTAGGAGAAGACGAATAAAACAATTTATATATATATCGTAAAAGCCACCCTTAAAACGGTGGCTTTTTTGTTACTTTTGTAGTATGCAATTACAGTATTCATTTATAATTCCAGTTTTTAACCGCCCAGACGAAATTCAAGAACTTTTACAAAGTTTTGAAGCACTAGAAAGCGATATACCGTTTGAGATTGTAATCATTGAAGATGGATCAATAAATACATCAAAAAATGTAGTCAATACATTTATAAGTAAACTAAATATATCTTACTTTTTTAAAGAAAATTCTGGGCCTGGAGATTCTAGAAATTTTGGTATGCAACATGCAAAAGGAAACTATTTTATTATTTTAGATTCCGATTGTATTTTACCTAAACAATACTTACTAGAAGTCGATAAAAGTTTAAAAACAAACTATGTAGATTGTTTTGGTGGGCCAGATGCAGCCCATCAGTCGTTTTCTAACTTGCAAAAGGCTATTAATTTTTCAATGACATCGGTTATAACAACTGGGGGTATTAGAGGAAATAAAAATAGTGTAGATAAATTTCAGCCTAGAAGTTTTAATATGGGGCTTTCAAAAAAAGCATTTCAAGATTCAAATGGTTTTGGAAGAATTCACCCTGGTGAAGACCCCGATTTATCTATAAGGTTATGGAATTTAGGATATAAAACGAAACTAATACCAGAAGCTTTTGTGTTTCATAAACGTCGTATTTCTTGGCGTAATTTTTATAAACAAGTTAATAAATTTGGTTTAGTAAGGCCAATTTTAAATAAATGGCATCCGTCTACTAAAAAGTTAACTTATTGGTTTCCTTCTGTATTTATTATAGGACTTTTATTTTCAATTTTGCTATTTGTATTAGGATACAAGCTTTTTTTGTTTTCTTATGCTTTATACTTTGTATTGGCATTTGTATTGGCTTTATTAAGTACCAAAAATATTATAGTATCTGTTCTTACAATACCAGCAATTTTAATTCAGTTTTTTGGGTATGGCTATGGCTTTTTAAAATCTACCTTTGCAGTTTCTATTTTAAATAAAACCCCAGAAACACATTTCCCTAAATTATTTTTTAAATTAAAATAATGAATAAAATAAAAGCTAATATTATATCATCATTTAAAAACAAAAAAGTTAATGTGTTTATTTTGTTTTTATTTTTGGCTTTTGTTATTTTAATGTTTACAAAGCTTTCTAAAACATATACAAACACCATAGCTTTTAATGTCGAAAAAATTAATGTACCACAAGAAAATATTATTTTAAACGATTCGTCGCAAATACATATTACCCTTAAAACGCATGGTTTTAAATGGTTAAGCTTCTATTTTGCTACGCCAAAAATTAAAATAGACTTTAGTAAAGATGTTCATAAAACAGAAAATACTTTTGTATGGAACAAGTCTAAGGCTTATTTAAACAATACACAGTTTACTAAAGAAGTAGAACTACTTAATATAGAGCCAGACCCTATTACATTTAGGTATGGTATAAATATGGTAAAAAAAGTACCTATAGTGTTTTCTCCAGAAATTAGTTTTGTTCCAGGCTATAATATGGTTAATACTTTAACTTCAATACCAGACTCTGTAACTGTTATTGGACCAAATATTTTGGTCTCTAAAATAGATTTTTTAGAGTCAGAAAAAACAGCAATTAAAAATGTTAGAGCAGATATAAATAAAAAAGTAAACCTTAAATTACCAGAAAACATAGCAGATTTAAAGTTTTCTGCAAAACAAGTTGTTTTAAAAGCACAGGTAGAAAAATTTACTGAAGGCACTCTTAAAGTACCCGTTTTAGTAATTAACGCTCCAAAAAACACAAAAATTAAGTTTTTCCCTAAAACAGTAAGCGTTTCGTATAATGTTAGTTTAGGTAATTTTAAAGCTATAACAACTAAAGATTTTAAAGTAATTTGCGATTATAAAAAAACGAATAAAAATCAATCTTTTTTAATACCAGAATTGGTAAAAATACCAGAATTGGTACAACATGCAAAAATTAGTCAACAACGCATTGAATTTATAATTACAAAATGATTATTGTAGGTCTTACAGGCGGTATTGGAAGCGGTAAAACTACCGTGGCAAAGCAGTTTTCAAAGCTAGGAATTCCTGTTTATATAGCTGATGATGAAGCAAAAAGTTTAATGAGAAGATCGAAAATAATTAAAAGGAAACTTACCAAACTATTTGGAGAAGAAGCATATATTAATGGCGATTTAAACAAACCCTTTTTGGCAAATATTATTTTTAACGATAAAACTTATTTAGAAAAAATGAATGCTATTGTGCATCCTAAAGTAGCAAAGCATTTTGAAAAATGGGTTAAAAAACAAGAAGGCGCACCTTATGTAATAAAAGAGGTTGCTATTTTGTTTGAAAACGGAGGTAATAAAGCTTGCGATTATGTAATTACCGTAACAGCCCCCATTGAAACAAGAATTAAACGCTTGCTAAAACGCGATAATACTACAACCGAAAAGATTAAAGCCATAATGAAAAATCAATGGTCGGACGAAGAAAAAATAAAACAATCTCACTTTGTAATTCAAAATACAATACTTAAAGATACTATAAATCAAGTCTTAAAAACACATAAGAAACTACTTGTTAAACAATAAAGGTCTTAAATTTTAACATTTTTGTTAATGTAAGGTTAAAACATAAGATTGATAAATGTTAAAATGTTAATTTTGATTGATGGGCAAAAAGCTATTCATCCTGTTAATAATACTTATGAGTTTATCTCTTATAGGTATTATTGCCATACAGGCATATTATATTAATGATTCGGTAGAAAACGAAAAGGAACGTTTTAGGTTTAATGTAGTTAAAGCACTTAATTATGTTTCTAACACCATAGAAGAAAACGAATCGGAAAAATATTTTTCTAAATTTTTTAATTTAGATAACGATAAAAAAGCAGATGAAGAAGCCGTTTCTCAACTATTAATTTATCAAAAAAATAATAGCACCAAAGAAACACTCATTTATAGAAGTAATGTTTTAGAAGAAAACTATAAACTTTCTTCTTCGCTCTTTGACATTGGTTTAGATAGTCTTGATATAAAAAATATAACAGCAAAATCTACAACCGAAATTTATAGTAATTCAAATATCGATAATAAAGATATTAGTAGTCCAATTTCTAAAATTATTAGAAGCGGAACAATTGACGAAGCACAAAAATTGAGTTTTGATAAAAGTTTTAAAGAAATTTCTAAAAAAACACCAATACATAAGCGTGTTTCAGAAAAAGAAATAAAAACATTATTATCAGAAAAGCTAAAAAAAGACGGCATAGATATAGACTTTGAGTTTGCTATATACGGTAACGACTTAGCAACTAAAGTGCAGAGTAATAATTTTGAGTACGAGCAAAATTCTACATTTAAAGTACCCATATTTTATGACGAAAATAACCAAACACCATACAGATTACTGGTTAATTTCCCAGACGATAAAAAGTTTATATTATCGGGTATTATAGGCATGATTTTGCTATCAATAATTTTTACATCAATTATTATATTAGCATATTCAAGCGCATTACTGCAACTGGTTAAACAGCGTAAAATATCTGAAATTAAAACAGATTTTATTAATAATATGACGCATGAGTTTAAAACACCAATTGCAACTATAAATTTGGCTTTAGATGCTATAAAAAACCCAACAGTTATAAATGATAACGAAAAGGTAATGCGTTACCTAAAAATGATTAAAGAAGAAAATAAACGTATGCATGCTCAGGTAGAAAATGTATTACGAATATCTAAACTAGAAAAAAACGAACTAAATATTAGTAAGGATAGAGTAGAATTGCACGACTTAATTGTTGATGCATTAACACATGTAGAGCTTATAGTAGAAGATAGGCAAGGTTATATAAAAACATTTTTTGAAGCCGAAAAATCATCTGTTTTAGCCAACGAAACACATTTTACTAATGTTGTAGTTAACATTCTGGATAATGCCATTAAGTATTCTCCAAATGCACCCAAAATTGAAGTTTATACTGAAAATATTGGAACAAATATATTATTAAAAATTAAAGACCATGGTAGTGGCATGAGTAAAGCAGCTGCCAAACGCGTGTTCGAAAAATTTTATAGAGAACACACAGGAAATATTCATAACGTAAAAGGCCACGGATTAGGTTTGGCTTATGTTAAACGAATTGTAGAAGACCATCAAGGTCATGTATCAGTAGAATCAGAAAAAGAAAAAGGAAGCACATTTATTATAAAGCTTCCACTAATATCATAACTATGGAAGAGTTTAAAAAAAGAATACTATTAGTTGAAGACGATCCAAATTTTGGAACCGTCCTTAAAGATTATTTAATGATGAATGAGTACGAAGTAACACATGCTAAAAACGGTATGGAAGGCTTCGAAAAATTTAAAAAGGACGATTTCGATTTATGCATACTTGATGTTATGATGCCTTATAAAGATGGCTTTACTTTAGCAAAAGAAATTAGAGAAAAAAATAGCGATGTGCCTATTATTTTCTTAACAGCTAAAACCATGAAAGAAGATGTTTTAAAAGGGTATAAAGTAGGAGCCGACGATTATTTAAATAAACCTTTTGATAGTGAGGTGCTTTTAATGAAAATTAAAGCCATTATACAGCGTAAAGCAACCGAAACAATTTCTGATAGTAAGCAATTTGAATTTAAAATAGGACGTTTCGACTTAAACTCTAAATTACGATTTTTAAAATTTGATGGTGGCGAACCTGTAAAGCTATCACCAAAAGAAAATGAGTTATTACGCCTTTTAGCTCTACATGAAAACGATTTAATGCCACGAGAGTTAGCGCTAACAAAAATTTGGAGAGACGATAATTATTTTACTTCTCGTAGTATGGATGTATACATTGCTAAATTGCGTAAATACATGAAACAAGACGAAAAAGTAGAAATACTAAACATTCATGGTGAAGGTTTTAGGTTAGTTGTTAATAGCTAAGCAAACTTTACAATAAAAAAAATCCAGCTATAAGCTGGATTTTTTTTATTGTATTAATTTTTAAAGACGCTTAATAAGCCAATCTTTAAGCTCATAAAAATTTTGAGGTGCTACGCCATGTCCAACAGGAAATTCAGAATATTTATGCTTAATGTTTAAAGCATCTAAAAAAGGCGCAGTTAATCTTGCCCAATCAACTGGTATTACTTGATCTACGCTTCCGTGCGAGCAGTAAAAATTTAAATGCGAATAATCGTTACTTTCAATATCTTCAGGCAAAATATCTTTATTTATATAACCGCTAAGAGCTACTATATTTTTTATTTTTTCAGGATAAGTAAGCGCTACAGCATAACTTAAAATAGAACCTTGACTAAACCCTAAAAGCGATACATTATTTTTGTTTACAGGATAAGTTGTAATTGCTTCGTCTATAAATTTAGCAATTAAATCTCTAGATTGTTTAGCTTGTTCGTTATCGCTCCATTTTCCCTTTTCGGCATCAAAATTTATAGCATACCAAGCATTTCCAAAGGGTTGCATAGTGTGCGGTGCTTTTACAGAAATAATAAAAAGTTCTTCTGGTAATTCGGTTGCAAACGAAAATAAATCGTTTTCGTCGCTACCATATCCATGCATCATAATAAGTAATGGTGCATTTTCTTTTAAGTTAGACTCACGAATAACGTGGTGTAATGAGAGGGTGTTATTTGCCATTTATGCTCCTAGATTTGAAAAAATACGTTGGTAAAAATTGCCAACAAGTGGTACGGGTTGTGCTTTTCTTGCAATAGCATTAGAAAATCCAAAAATAAAAAGCACAGCAAAAAATAAATAGAACGAAGCGGTTATTAGCCAACTATTAAAACTGCCTATTATATAACCTAAAGCAAAAAATGTTAACCATAATCCTAAGGATTGTCTTATATGAAAGCTGGCAAATTTACTTTTTTTATCATCTTCGTTATTCATAAAAAAAGCAATAATTACACCAAATATGGTAATGTAGCTAATTATAGCGTTTTGTCGCCCTTTGTTTATATCTTGTTCTGTCATTTTTATTGTTTTATAACAACCTGATTGTTTGATACAATGCCGTAAACTTTACCTTTTAAAGTTTCGTTTTCAAAAATAGCGTTTTTAGATCTCGATATTATATCCTGTTTGGTAAATGTGTATTTAGTTTCCGGATTAAATAGTGTAATATTTGCTTTATTACCAACTTTTATAGGTAAGGTTTCAATACCAAATCTGGCTTTTCCTTTGGTTAAAATATCTATAGTTTTTTTTGTGGTAAAGATGTTTTGTAAAGCTCCAAAAGCACTTTCTAACCCAATAGAGCCGTAGTTAGCATGATCAAACTCTATTTTTTTTTCTTCAATATCAATAGGTGTATGGTCTGTAGTTACCATATCTATGGTGCCATCTTTAACAGCATCAATTAACGCTGTAATATCTGTTTGTGTTCTTAATGGAGGTAATACTTTGTATTTGGTTTCAAAATCTGTTAAAACCTCATCTGTAAAGTATAAGTTGTGTATGGCTACACTACAAGTAATATCTAGTTTTTTCTTTTTTGCTTCTTTAATTAAACTTACAGAAGTTGCTGTAGAAATGGTGGGGATGTGTAGTTTTCCGCCGGTATATTCTAGTAAAAATAAATCTCTAGCAATTTGTAATGCTTCTGCTAAAGCAGGAGTTCCTTTTAAGCCCAACTTTGTGCTTGTTATGTTTTCATTCATAACGCCATTTCCAGAAATTCTATTTTCTTGCGGAAACGAGCACACTAAACCATTAAAATTACTTGCATATTGCAAGGCAATTTTCATTAGGTTTGGGTTAGATATTGCTTTTTTATAATCGTAAAATGCAACTGCACCTGCGGTGTTCATGTCGTAAAGTTCGGCTAAATCTTCACCTTTACTGGCAACTGTAAGGGCTCCTATTGGTAGCAAATTAACAGCATTATTATTTGCTTTAGAGTTTAAAAATGTAATATCTGCATTAGAGTCTATTACAGGGTTGGTATTCGCATTTACAGCAACAGTTGTAAAGCCCGAAAGAGCCGCTGTTTTTAAACCGTTTTGTACTGTTTCACGTTCTTCGTAGCCTGGTTCGCCAAAACTAACGCTACTATCAAACCAGCCTTGAGAAACATGAAGATTCTCGAAACTTATTTCTTTGTAACTTTTTGTGTTTTTTATGTTGCTGGAAATCTTAGTAATCTTGCCGTTTTCAATAAGTAAATCTTGAGTTGTATTGTGAAACTCGCTTTTAGAATCTATAATTGTGGCAGATTTTATAAGTATGTTCATTTAAAGAATTTTAAGATGAGCATTTCAATAATCAATAACGCTAGTGCAAAAATAACAAACCATTTCCATAGCGCATTAACTTTTGTGTTACTTTTTATAGTATTAAAAACGTTGGTTACAGAATTGCTAACGGTTACATGTTGTAAAGTATCAAGGTTTTTGTAAGTTAAGTTACTTTCATTTCGGTTATAATTATAGCTTACGTTTTTTATTGTTTTGCTTTTATTATTTATGGAATATATGCCTGCTGTTTCTGGAGTTTCTAAAGTGTTTACTACTACTTTATTGTTAAAGTATTGTTGCTTTGGTATTATGTTTATATCTCTGTTTACTAGAGTTAATACTGCATCTTGTTGCATTTTTGTTTCTACATCAAATGTGTTTTCTTTACCTATTGTATAATACAGTTTTGGGGTTTTAAAACTTTGCTTTGCTATATTATATAGTGTAGGCACAATTAATGGCGAGTTTTTAAAGCTTGAATTATCTTTATTTAATGCTGCCGAAAACATGTATATTCTGTTTTTTTGACCTAAAAAAGTTTTATTGTCTTCAAATTTTAAAATCGATGCTAGTCCAGAGGATGCTATATTGTAAAAGCTATTTACTTTTGGGTATTGAAAGTTTTTTACTTGCTTTTCAAAAACACCATGATTAAACAACGGGTGCGAGTATGAAATATTTGTGATACTTTTTTTAGATGATATTAACGTATTAAATTGGGTGTTGTAATTTGATAAAAATTGATTGTAAGAATCTGTGTTTATAGATTGCGATGGTATTAAAACTATATATCCACCTTGTTTTGTAAATTGAGTTAGTGCAGATGCTAAGGCAACGGGCATATTATTTAACTCGTTTAAAACAATTAAATTTTGATTGTTTATAAGATTATAGTTTAATTGTTTTGTAGTTGTAGAAGTGTAATTAAATTCTTTTTTAGTGTAAATACGGCGTAAAAATGAATCATTACTTTCGTTTATGCTTAATACATTAATTTTTGATGCTTTGTTTAAATTAAAATATAACGAATTGTCAAATTGTAAGCTAGAATCGTCAATAGTAATTTTCCCATTTATTGTTTCATTATTAGGAATAGAAAAAGTGGTTTCGGCATTTTGCTGTGTAATAGCAACCGATGTTTTTGCAATAAGGGTATCGTTATTAAATAACGAAATAGGTAAGTTTTTAACAGAAGAGCCATTACTTTTTAGTAAAACTTTTAGTGTTAAAGTGTTTGGGGTGTTTTCAAAAACATATAAACTATCAAGAGTTATGTTGTTTCTATTTTCTGGGCTTAATTTAACAAAGCTTAAGTTTAGTAGCGTGTCTTTTTTTGTGTTAAAAGTAGATTCGTCTTCTTGAAAATCTGAAATTAAAATAATGTTTTTTAACGTGTTTTTTTTGTGGCTTAAAAGCGTTTTGCTTTTTAAAATCACAGCTTCTGTACTTAGTTTATTTGATGCGTAGTCTAGTTTTAGTAAGTTGTTTTTTATAGCTTTTATTGTTGTATTTTTAAAAATGCTATTATTGGTAAAAATAGAAATGTTATCGTCTTCGGGTACGTTATTAATAAGATCTTGTACAGCGCGTTTTAGTAACTCGCCTTGATTACCTTTGGCTTGCATACTAAACGAATTATCTAAATAAATTACGGTTTCTTTTTCTGTTTTAAAAGTATTAGATTTAGATGTAAAAGGTTGGGCAAAAGCAAAAACTAAGGCAGCAATAAGTAACATTCTGGTTAGTAAAATGAACCATTTTTTTATTTGGGCGCTTTTTCGGGTTTGTTGTGTTGCTTTTTTTAAAAATGCAACATTGCTAAATTCTACTTTTTGAAATTTGCGAAGCTGAAATAAATGAACAATAATAGGTATAAGCAGTAAAAATAAAGCGTAAAGAAGTTCTGGGTGTTTAAACTGCATATGGATTTATATTGCTCAAATATAGAAAATGCAATTGAATTTATATCTGTGCTTTTTTATAATTTAATGTTTTAAAGTTATAGAATGCTAAAACAGGCAATTTAACTTTAGCAAAAAAACACATAATCTTCAATGGGTTTCATCTTTATGTTTTTAAGAAAATTTCTTATATCTGTTTGGTCTTCTTTATTAGCTACAGTAATTATACTTTGCGGGTTTTTAATTGTTTTTAAAATATTAAAGGGTTTTAAAATTTTGCCATAAATATTTTTTCCAATTTTTTTGGGGTTATCGCAAATCCACTCAAAGCTTATATTTTTTTTAATAAGCGCTTTTGCTATATGTTTTCCTTTATTGCCAGCTCCCCAAACCACTAAAGTTTTGCTTGCATTGTAGTCTAACTCTAAAAAATAATCTAGTTTTAATGGTATAAAATGGTTTTCGGCATAATGCTCATCTGTTCTAGACGTACGATGGCTATAATCGCGCCAATCATGTAAAACGTCATTGCAAGGAATGCATTTAAAACCATGTTTGTAAAAACGAAATGCTAAATCGTAGTCTTCTGGATATCTATCGGGGTTAAACCCATTGCAAGTAATAAAATCGTCTCTATAAATCATCCAGCAAGGCGAGGGGATAACACATTCTTTATATATTTCAGAATAATTAGTGCCTTTTTTTGTTAATGTATTTAGCCAAACTTCGTAGCTTTTATATCCTGCCTTTATGCCATTTTCTGCAAAGTAATTAACTAAACCAACAGCCAAATGGCCTTTACCGTTATTAATTAAATGGGTAGCTAATACTTCTAATTTATCAGGGTGCATAATATCATCACTATCCATTCGTGTAATTAACTGGCCCGAACTATGTTTAAAAGCCCATTGTAAAGCCTTAATAATACCATGCTCGGGGTTTTTTAAAAGCGTAATTCTGTTGTCGGTTTTAGCGTGTTTTTCAACAATATAATAGCTATTATCTGTAGAATGGTCGTCTACAATTAAAAGTTCCCAATTGGTATAGGTTTGTTTTAATATAGAATTTAAACAATCGCCAATAAACGCTTCGGTGTTTTTAAAGGGTATAACAATACTTATTAATGGATTTTGCATGTTGCGAATTTAACAAAACCTTAAGAAAACTGCCCGTAACATTATGGTAATTTGCACGTCAATTAAAAAACCATAAAAATTAATTTGATGTATACAAAAACACTATTTGCTTTATTTGCTGGCGCTGTGTTAGTTGGCTGCGGAGCCACTAAAAATGCAAAAAACGATTTAGCAACAAGTTTGCCTATTGAAACTTCAATAAACTTATCTGAAATTACTAATGATAAAGCACCTGTAACCATTAATCCTGGGCGTTTTACTGTAGAAACTGTTACTTACAGGTTACCAAAAGTTGTTCAAGGAACATACTCGGTTAGTGATTTTGGTAAGTATGTAGACGATTTTAAAGCCTTTGATTATAACGGAAATGAAATGGTAGTAAGTAAAGTAGATACCAATACTTGGACCATTGCCAATGCTAAAGAATTAGATAAAATAACTTATTTGGTTAATGATACTTACGATATTGAAACTAATGGAGGGATAGGTAAAGACACTCCGTTTTCGCCATCAGGAACCAATTTAGAAGCAGAAAATTTTGTGTTAAACTTGCACGGTTTTATTGGCTATTTTGATTCGTTAAAAAACAACCAATATAAACTAGATGTTACTGCCGCAACAAATTTTAAGCGTACTTCTGCGTTGCAAACTGTAAACTCTCAAACTAGTACAGATGGCAAAACAACAACAACAAGTTATTTTGCACCTAGATATTTTGATATTACCGATAACCCAATGATGTACGGAAACCTTGATGTAGAAGAGTTTTTAGTTGGTGATATAAAAATAGTTTTAAGCGTATATTCTCCAAATAAAGTACATACAGCCAAATCGCTTAAAGATATTGTTTTTAAAATGATGAAAGCTCAAAAAGCGTATTTAGGTGATATAAATTCTACCCCTCGATACGATATATATTTATATTTATCTGAAGGAAAAGAAAATTCGCCAAAAGGATTTGGAGCTTTAGAGCATCATACATCAACAGTTGTGGTATTACCAGAATCTATGGACGAAGCCGCAATTGCTTCAAGCATGACCGATGTCGTTTCTCATGAGTTTTTTCATATAGTAACTCCTTTAAGTGTACACTCTGAAGATGTACATTATTTTGATTACAATAATCCTACCTTTTCTAAACATTTATGGATGTATGAAGGGGTTACAGAGTATTTTGCAACTTTATTTCAAGTCGATCAAGGTTTAGTTGAAGAGAAAGATTTCTACAATAAAATTTATGAGAAAATTGAAAGCTCTAAACGTTTTAATGATGCTATGAGTTTCACTATTATGAGTGAGAACATATTAAAAGATGCCTATAAAGACGAGTATATTAATGTATACCAAAAAGGCGCATTAATTGGTATGTGTGTAGATATTATTATGAGAGAGCAAAGCGGAGGAAACAGAGGTATTCTATCATTAATGAAAGAACTATCTAATAAATATGGAAAAAATAAACCTTTTGAAGACGATAAGTTAATTGAGGAAATTATTACCATGACATATCCTGCCGTTGGAGAGTTTTTAAACACACATGTAGTTGGCGATATTCCAATTAATTATAGTGCGTTTTTCGAAAAAGTTGGTTTAGAAATTGCTGAAGGAAAAGTTGAAGCTAACTATATTTTAATAAATGGAGCACCAATAGTAAGCGGCGACCCAAATAAAGGGATTTTCTTTGTTGATGCTGTTTTAGAAAATAGTTTCTGGAAAGAACAAGGGGCTAAACCTAACGATATTATTAAAGAAGTTGATGGCCAAGCGGTTACCCTTCAAAACGCAAATGCCGTTTTAGGGCAAGTATTTGGTTGGAAACCAGGAAGAGCTATAGAGGTAAAGCTTGAAAGAGACGGTAAAGAGGTTATTATAAAAACTACGACTACTCAAGGTTATACTATAGGTAAATCTTTAAAAGAAAAAGAAAACGCAACAGAAGCACAAAAAACATTGCGTAAAGCCTGGTTAAAAGGATAACCAGAATAAGATATATTTACATAAAAACGATTGATGAATATTACTTCGTCAATCGTTTTTTTATTTCCAACTTACTAGTTAAGTTCGTTTTTAGTATATTATTTATCAGAGCTACTTTTTTGTGTATTTAGCGGCTTTACCTTTACTTAAGGAGTTGCTTATAAAGGTGCGTAAGTCTTCATTTGCAGCAATTAAATCGTCTTTTCTTAAATACATCATGTGTCCGCTTCTGTAGCCTTTAAAAAATAATCTGTCTTTCATTTTTCCGCTAGGGTCAATTTGTCCCATTGTGTATTTAGCAGCAAAATAAGTTGTGGCACCATCATAATAACCAGATTGTATTAATACTTTTAAGTAAGGGTTTTTAGCCATAGCTTGTCTTAGACCTTCTCTTACATTATTATTTCTTTTATCCCACGGATGAACATCGCCAAACATATTATATTTAATATCTGTTTTAAAGTTTAAATGTTCTCTTATGTAATAATTTATGGCAGGGGTAAAGGAATGCATCCAAGAGGTTAATTCTGGGTTAAAATCTGGACTGTTTCCTGCTTCAGTTTTATCAATTCCTAAATATCTAGAGTCTAGTCTTCCAATGGTTTGTCCAGTTTCATCTCGTAATAGTTCTTTCCAAAAAAAACGAGTAGGAACATCTAAATTATGTTGTAAAATAGAAGTTTTGCTTAAACCCGAGTAGTAAGCCATTTTTTTTGCAACATCTTCTTTTTCACTAGCAGAAATAAATGCGCCTTTTACTAATGATGGTATGAGGTTGTTTATTGCAAAATTTTCTGCTTCTGGTAAAATATCTAATAAGTCCTTTTCTTGTAATTCTGGACTTAATGCGTTTTGGTACCAGGCGGCGGCTGTAAAATAAGGCAAATTTAAAGCCGAGTATATAGGTTGGCCGGTGCTGTATAATTTATAATCTGCTGGCGATACTAAAATAACACCATTTAAATACATCCATTGGTTGTCTTGTAACTCTTTAGCTAATCCCATAACACGAGTTCCTCCGTAGCTTTCACCTATAATATATTTAGGCGATTCCCATCGGTTTTTTCTAGTTACAAAAGTGTTTATCCATGAGGCTAAATATTTAATATCGGCATTAATACCAAAAAAAGTTTTGCGGTCTGGTAATTTTCCATCTTTATCTTCAATCATTCTGGAATATCCTGTGTTTACAGGGTTTACAAAAACAATGTCGGCAACGTCAAGTATAGAGTTGGGGTTGTCTTTAACGCCATAGGGTTGTACAGGATAGCCTTCATCATCAATATTTAAAACTTTAGGGCCTGTGTATGCAATATGCATCCAGACCGAAGCAGATCCGGGACCACCATTAAACGAAATAACTAAAGGTCTGTTTGCTTTGTCTTTAACATTATTGCGTTCGTAATAGGTGTAGTATAATGTTGCAATTGGCTCGCCGTTTTTATTCCAAACTGGTTGTGTTCCTGTTGTTGCTTTATAAGAAATGCTTGTGTTTTTAATTGTAGTGGTATGGTTAGTAACCACTATAGTGTCTGTTGGTATTTTTAAAGTTTGAGAAAATCCAATGACGGAGATTAAGAGTAAGAATACTGTAAAATTGTGTTTCATATTTAAAAAGATAATTTTTTTTAAATATATAAAACCAAGACGAGTAAATGTGTTAAAATTCTTCAAAAACACCTAAGCCAAATAAAGCAAAATCGTATTTAACAGGATCGGTTGGATCTAGTTTTCTTAATGCATTATCTAGTTCGGTTAAGGCTTTGCCATCGTTTTGTTTTCTGGTAAGTAAGCCTAGTTTTCTGGCTACGTTTCCGGAGTGCACATCTAAAGGGCAAGAAAGGTAACTTGGCGAAATGGATTTCCATATACCAAAATCTACTTCAGCGTTATCGTTTCTAACCATCCACCTTAAAAACATGTTAATACGTTTTGCTGCCGAATTTTTTAATGGATCGCTTACATGTTTTTGGGTGCGTTGTAAATGTTCTATCTCGAAAAAAGTAGATTTAAATTTCGATATAGAGTTTTGAAGAGAGTTTGCCTCGATATGTTTAAGAAAAACAGCTTCTAAACCACCATGGTTTTTATAAATGTGTTGTAACGATTTTATAAATTGTATGCAATCGTTTCCGTTAAATGTTCTGTGTACAAATGATTCAAGTTTTTCTAAATCGGTTTTTTTATGGTTTAACACAAAATCGTATGGCGATTCATCTAATAATTGCATTAATTTATAAGCGTTATTTATTATGCTTTTTCTGTTACCCCAAGCTATAGTTGAAGTTAAAAATCCAGATATTTCTATATCTTCTTTTTTACTGAATTTATGCGGGATTTGAATGGGGTCGCTTTCTATAAATTTGGGGTTATTATATTGTATTACCTTGGCATTTAAAAAATCTGCTAGTTCGGTTTTAGTGAGTTTTATTTGTTTTTCTTTCATAGTTTCACAAAAATAATTGTAATTAGCTTAATAAAAAGCAGACTTAACTGTTTTAATTAAATTAATGATTAGTAAAAAGGTAATTTTATCTGTTATTGTTTTCTCTCAGTTTTGTTGTACTTCTTTATGGTTTGTTGGAAATGCCATTATTGTAGATTTAATAAATAACTTTAATTTAAAACCTTCAGCACTTGGAGATTTAGCATCAGCCATTCAGTTTGGCTTTATTCTAGGAACTTTTATATATGCTATTTTAACTATTTCAGATCGGTTTTCACCATCAAAGGTATTTTTTGTAAGTGCTTTAGTTGCTTCTGCTTTTAATGTTAGTATTGTTTTTACAACACATTCGCTTTATAGCTTATTTGTTTTTAGGTTTTTAACAGGTTTTTTTCTTGCAGGAATTTATCCTGTAGGAATGAAAATAGCATCAGATTATTATGAAAAAGGGCTTGGAAAATCGTTAGGTTTATTAGTTGGTGCTTTGGTTTTAGGTACAGCATTTCCGCATGTGTTAAAAAGTTTTGAAAATGTAATGGTTTGGAAACACATGTTATATATTACCTCTGGATTAGCTGTTTTTGGGGGCGTATTAATTTTGTTGTTAGTTCCAGATGGACCTTTTAAAAAAGCTTTACAAAAGTTTGATATTTCTGTGTGCTATAAGATTTTTAAAATTAAAAAATTTAGATACGCAGCTTTTGGGTATTTTGGTCACATGTGGGAATTATATACATTTTGGGCATTTATTCCTGTTTTATTAAAGCTATATACCGAATCTTATGCTAATGTAGATTTTAATATTTCTTTATTAAGCTTTTATGTAATAGCTGTTGGGAGCTTAGGGTGTTATGCTTCAGGATATTTATCTGAAAAATTTGCACCTAAAAAAATTGCAGGATTGTCGCTTACCTTATCTGGTATTTGTTGTTTAGTATCTCCGTTGTTTTTTATATTAAATCAAGAATACATTTTTGTTTCTTTTTTAATGTTTTGGGGCGTTGTGGTTATTGCAGACTCGCCTTTATTTTCAACTTTAGTGGCTCAAAACGTTGAAACAGAATTAAAAGGAACTGCGCTTACCATTGTAAACTCAATAGGTTTTGCTATAACTATTGTTAGTATTCAGGTAATGAATTGTTTGCAAACTTTTGTGGCTGCAAAATACCTTTTCTTGATTTTAGCTATTGGACCTATTTTAGGAGTGTTAGCGCTTTACAAGAAAAATTAGTTATTAATATTCCCATCTACCATTACCAATTTTCTGTCGGCCATGTTTGCTAAATCTTCGTTATGAGTTACAATAACAAAAGTTTGACCAAATTCATCACGAAGCTTAAAAAATAGATTATGTAAATTTTCGGCAGATTCGCTATCTAAATTTCCAGAGGGTTCATCGGCAAAAATTAAATCGGGATTATTAATTAAGGCTCTAGCAACGGCTACGCGTTGTTGCTCGCCCCCAGAAAGCTCGTTAGGTTTGTGGTTATATCTGTGCGACAGACCTAAAAAGTCCAATAATTCTTTGGCTCTAATTTCGGCATCAGCCTTTTTTGTTCCTTTTATAAAAGCTGGTAAACAAACGTTTTCTATGGCTGTAAATTCCGGTAAAAGTTGGTGAAATTGAAATATAAAGCCAATATGCTGATTTCTAAACTTGGCTAAAGCTTTGTCTTTAAGTGTATTTATATTGGTGTTGTTTATTATTAATTCTGAATTTGTTTTTGCATCAGCTCTGTCTAATGTACCTAAAATATGCAATAATGTTGTTTTTCCGGCACCCGATGCACCAACAATAGATACTATTTCGCCTTTTTCAATATTTATATTTACACCTTTTAAAACTTCTAAAGAGCCGTAATATTTATGAATGTTTTTTGCTTGAATCATCTGTTATAAATAATAGTTGTGAAAATAATACTTTATAGCGTTATAGCAAATGAATTTTATAAGGAATGGTATTTAGTGTTTATGCTCGGTTTTTATTTTTAAAGATGTTTTTGGCATCATTATAATCAATAAAATAAACTAATCTTAACGAAAAGGTGTTGCGCTTTTCTTGTTTAAATAAGGCGTTTAAACTGTCAAAATAACTGTCTTTCGAATTTTCAGAATAATTAAAAATTTGATTTCTATATAGGGCTGTTAATTGGCTTCCTGGTGCAAATTGCCATGTGTAACTAAAATCTAAATTCCAGGTATTAAAATTTGCATCTGGGTTAAAATCTGTGTCTTCGCCTATGGTTGTTTTTGTATGGGTGTTTGAAACTAATAAACTTCCGTTTTCTTGTAAGTTATATACTTGATTATCATACGTTACTCGGCTTAAATAGTTTCTAAAGCTTAGTGTTAATGCATTAAATGGATTAAAATTATAACTGCCAGAAATGCTTAATGTGGTTTCTAGTCGTTCTCGCTGCCCAAAAATAATAGTGTTGTCTACGTCTTGGTTATTTATGTAGCCACGGTCTGCATTATAGTCGTCAAATTCATAACCTAAAGCAACTAAAAGTTTGTCATTAAATTTAAAACGAGGTTTAAAGCCAAACCACCAATTGTTAAAGTTGTGTCTTTCTTTATCAAAAAATAAGGCATATCCAAAATTAGCATCTAAAGCAAAAAAGTTGTTGTAGTTTGACGATACCCATGCGTTACTTTCCATGTAGTTTCTGGTGGTAAAAAAACTATTAAAGCCGTTTCTAGGCTCAAAATAATCATGGCGTTTCCCTATGTTCCAATTACCACTTAAACCAAAAGAGTGTAGTTTTTTATTTGTGGCTCTAAAGTTAAAATTAATGTTGCTTCCTGTATATGTATTTGGGTTTGCTAGTTGGTTATAATTAAACCATAAGTTAATTTGATAATTATTTAAGTTTTTTGTGGGCTCAAAAATTCTATAGCTCATTTCTGCACTATAGTTACTAAAATTGTTTCTAAATTGAATGCCTAAATCGTTAATATCAAAATTTTCATCGGCATAATCATATAATGCTGTAAACCTAAATTTCCCACTATTTTTGCCAAAGCCAAACCTAGTGCTGTATCCGTTATCAATATTTTCAACATCGTTAAAGGTGCTCATTTTTACTTCTCCAATAACGCCATAAGTGTTTTTTTTGTTTATTAAATCTAGTAGTAAACCAGTTACGTTAGCATCTTTAAAGTTTCCGTTTCTTGTAACATTTGTATTAATTAATGTTACAGAAGAGTTTTTGTTAAATTGTTGGTCTAGAACCATAATGTTATAATTGGCTAGCGGTTCTACAATTTCGTTTCTTTTGGTTTTTAAAGTTGTTTGGTTAGGTGTGTTTTCATTTACAATTTCGGTTTTTTCAATGGTTGTTAAGGTTTTTTCTGTAATGGCATTAAAAAAACCAATGCCTAATCCTTTTTTTGTTCTTCCAGATATTTTTACGGCATTAAGTAATTGTACTTTTTCTGGGTGGTTAATTAATTCTTCATCATCATCAATTTCTGGTGTTGTTGAAGGGTAACCACCAACTCGTCTAGAGTAAAATAAGTTTCCTTTGTTAAATAAATCGACACCTTCTGTAAAAAACTGGCGCTGTTCGGTAAATTGTTGTTCAAACGGGCCAAGATTTAATATAACATTATCAAATCCAGCTTGGCTAAAATCTGGAATTAAAGTAGCATCTAGAGTAATATTTTCTGTAATACCGTATTTAACATCTAGTCCTGCTGCAAAATCAGATTTTGTTTCACCTTCAAAACTACTTACTAAGCTAGATGCGTAAGGGTAAAAGTTTAATCTGGTTGGAGGTACAATATTTTTAAGGTCTTTTAATTCAGCATTGTAAAGACCAAAGTTCCCTTTAGTTACATCAATAGCATTCCAGGTAAATTGAGCTCTGGTTTTTCTATAGTGTCTATGAAACTGAATTCCCCAAGTGGGGTTTTCTTGTTGTGTAAAGCGTAATGCTCTATAGGGTATTTTTACTTCTAAAGTCCAGCCATCATCTACCATTTTTACGGCACTTTCCCAAACGGCATTCCATCCAAAATCTTCACCATTACTTGGGCTTTCAACAGCATCGGCCTGTGTGCCAGAACTAAAAACAAAAAATTCTGTATTATTTTGTGCATCGTTATTTGGGTTAAAAATAATTCCAAAAAAATCAGATTGCCCAAAATTATCTCGTTGTGTAAATTGGCGCATTATATCTGCAGGGGTGTCATGTAAATAAGCTGATATGTATATGGCTTTATCATCATAGCACATTTTTACTTCGGTGCGTTTTTCCTTGCCAGGTGTTTTTCCTACCTCTGGTTTAAATTGTATAAAATCAGTAGCTATTTGTAGGTTATTCCATATACTTTCATTTAAAACACCATCTATGTTTGGCGCTTTATTAGTTCTAGTAATATGGTACGTTTTTTTGGTTTGAGCATTAAAATGCATACACATGCATAAGCATAGTATTAAAAAAGATACTTGTCTCATGATTTTGATTGATGATGTGTTTGTTATTAGTCACTTAACCACACAAAACTAAATTTGTTATTTTTTAATATTCACAATAAAAAGTTAAAAAAAGCAGAGCTATATTAAAAAGTAGAGATTTTCATTATGTTTTTATAATTATCTTTATTTTTATAATCTAAAAAAAAGATACGCACTATGCCATATAAGAGTTTCGAGGAGTATAACATGAAAGTTACCGATGATGTTAAAAACAGATATGAAAATATTATAAAAGATTTGGGTGAAGATACCAATAGGGATGGTTTGCTAAAAACACCCGAACGCGCAGCCAAAGCTATGCAATTTTTAACTCAAGGCTACAATCAAGACCCTGTAGAAATTTTAAAAGGCGCTATGTTTAAAGAGTCTTATAACGAAATGGTAATTGTAAAAGATATTGAATTGTATTCACTTTGCGAGCATCATATCTTACCATTTTTTGGAAAAGCACATATAGCTTATATACCAAATGGCCAAATTGTAGGTTTAAGCAAACTACCCAGAATTGTTGATGTTTTTGCAAGACGATTACAAGTACAAGAACGCTTAACAGAACAAATATTAGATTGTATAAACGATACACTAAAACCACAGGGTGTAGCAGTTGTAATAGAAGCATCGCATATGTGTATGATGATGCGAGGCGTACAAAAACAAAACTCAATAACTACAACATCTGGGTTTAGAGGGCAGTTTGAAAAAAACGAAACCCGAAATGAGTTTTTAAAGCTTATTGGAAAATAACTTACATAACTAAATTTGGTATATTTCTTGTTATTAACTTACTAAAAATAAATAATGAGTTTAGAAAATTTAAGTAAATATAAAAAGTTAGGTTTAAGTCTTGTGTTTGATGCCATTGGTATGCTTACCATTTTCGATATTGTTTGGGCACCAGCTTCTGGTTATTTAATGAGTAAAATGTATAAAGGCACAAAAGGAAAAATAGCAGGCGTTGTTTCTTTTATAGAAGAAATAATTCCTGGGTTTGATATTATACCAACCTTTACCATAATGTGGGTGTTAACTTATGTACTTCAAAAGGAAGAAAAAGTTGTAGAAGTGTAGCAGTTTTATTTAAATTAAGAATACTTAAATACTAAGTAAAATTTTTTCAAGTAATTTTTAAAACAAATCTATCAGAAAATCAATTGAAAAATTGTTAACAAGTCCCGCCTAAATAACTATTTTAATTTTGTAAATTTGCCTGCGTTTATAAGCGCAACATGACAACTACAGCAAAATACATATTTGTAACCGGTGGGGTTACATCGTCTTTAGGAAAAGGCATCATAGCAGCATCTCTTGCTAAATTACTTCAAGCTCAAGGCTATAGAGTAACTATTCAAAAATTAGATCCATATATAAATGTAGATCCAGGCACTTTAAATCCGTACGAACATGGCGAATGTTATGTAACAGAAGATGGTGCTGAAACCGATTTAGATTTAGGCCATTACGAACGTTTTTTAAATCGCCCTACAAGTCAGGCTAATAACGTAACAACGGGTAGAATTTACCAAAGCGTTATTGAAAAAGAGAGGCGTGGCGAGTTTTTAGGAAAAACGGTGCAAGTAGTACCACATATTACAGATGAAATTAAGGAACGCGTGCAAATGCTTGGCAAATCTGGAAATTACGACATCGTAATTACAGAAATTGGCGGTACTGTTGGCGATATAGAATCGTTACCATACATTGAAGCCGTACGTCAATTACGATGGGATTTAGGGAAAAACAATGGTATTGTTATTCACTTAACATTAGTTCCTTATTTATCGGCAGCAGGCGAATTAAAAACAAAACCAACACAACATAGCGTAAAAACACTTATGGAAAGTGGAGTACAGGCCGATATATTGGTTTGTAGAACAGAACGTAACTTACCTAAAGATTTACGCAGAAAATTAGCATTATTTTGTAATGTTAGTGAAGATGCTGTAATTCAATCTATAGACGCATCAACGATTTACGATGTACCAAATTTAATGCTAGATGAAGGTTTAGATAAGGTTGTACTAGAAAAACTTAACTTAAAAAGCTCTAAACCAGATATTAATCAATGGAATCAATTTGTACACCGTCATAAAAACCCTAAAACCGAAATAACTATAGGGTTAATAGGTAAGTATGTAGAGTTGCAAGATTCGTATAAATCAATTCTAGAAGCCTTTATTCATGCAGGAGCAGAAAATGAAGTAAAAGTGAATGTAGAATCTGTACACTCAGAATATATAAATAACGATAATGCCAAATTAAAACTATCGCATCTTGATGGTGTTTTGGTAGCTCCAGGTTTTGGAGAGCGTGGTATTGATGGTAAAATTGATGCAGTAAAATATGTTAGAGAAAATAATGTGCCATTTTTAGGTATTTGCTTAGGTATGCAAATGGCTGTTATCGAGTTTTCTAGAAATGTTTTAGGGATTAATGATGCCGCTTCTACAGAGATGAATGCTAGCACAAATAATCCTGTAATTGGTTTAATGGAAGACCAGAAAAATATAACAGACAAAGGCGGAACCATGCGTTTAGGTGCTTGGGGTTGCGATTTAAAAATAGGAAGTAAGGTACGAGATATTTATAAAGCCGAAAGTATTACAGAACGCCACAGACATCGTTATGAATTTAATGGCGACTATAAAGATAAAATTGAAGCTGCCGGAATGATTGCAACAGGCTTAAATCCAGATACAGGATTGGTAGAAATTGTTGAAATTCCAGAGCACCCATGGTTTGTTGGTGTGCAATACCATCCAGAATATAAAAGTACGGTGGCTAATCCGCACCCTCTATTTGTAGCCTTTGTTAAAGCGGCATTACAACATAAAAAAAAGAAAAATAATGCCACTATGGCATAAACATAAAATTGGATAGCTATTTGATAAGTTTTTTTAAGAACGCTTAACTTATTTAAGAATTTTATTAATAATTATTAGGCTACTAAGCACTATAACTAACACATGGAAGAAAAGAAATTAGATATTAACTCGATTATAGGTTTTATACTTATTTTCGGGATTTTAGCATACATGCTATGGCAAAACCAACCTACGCCAGAAGAAATTGAAGCCCAAGAAAAAGCAAAGCAAGAACAAGTTGAAGCGCAACAAAAAGCTAAAGCACAAGAGGAAGCCTTAGTAACTACAGCAGCCGATTATGCTGTGGGATCTGGAGTAGATTCGCTTCAAATGATTCAATTAAAAAACAAATTAGGTGCTTTTGCTTATTCTGCAACACAATCTAATGATAAAGAAACAATTGTTGAAAGCGATTTATTAGCATTAAAATTTAATAATAAAGGCGGTTATCTTTCTGAAGTTAGATTAAAACAATTTGTCGATTACGATTCTATTCCTATTTATATGATTAAGGATAATAATGCCTCTTTCAATATAAATTTTGGAACAAACGACAGCCGAATTTTAAATACCAAAGATTTACCATTTGTACCGCAAGTAACTAAAAATGGAAATGTAACGGTTGTATCTATGAAATTAAAAGTTTCAGAAAGTCAGTTTTTAGAATACCGTTACGAGCTTAAAGAAGGAGATTATATGATAGATTTTGCTATCCGTTCTCAAGGGTTAAGCAACGTAATTAATAGCTCGCAAGCCATTAATTTAGATTGGAAATTAAAAGGGTATAGACATGCAAAAAGTATATCTTACGAAAACAGATATACCGATGTGCATTATGATTATGAAGACGGAAAAGCCGATTATACAAGAGATGGCGAAGATGATATAGAAGATGTTGCTTGGATTGGTTATAAACAGCATTTCTTTTCGTCTGTTTTATTAACAGACAATCGTTTTAAAAATGTAAAAGTAAAAACTGAAAACTTAGTTAAAGAAGAAACTATTGATACCGTTTTTACCAAAAGTTTTGCAACAACTATTCCTTTAGAATTACAAGGCGGAGAGTTAAACCAAACCATGGATTGGTATTATGGGCCAAGCGATTTTAAAGTACTTAATACATACGACAGAAACTTAGATGAATTAGTACCATTTGGCTGGGGGCTTTTCGGTTGGATTAACCGCTACATTTTCATGCCGCTTTTTGGTTTCTTAGGCAGTTATATGTCTTACGGTATTGCTATTGTGGTTATGACGGTTTTAGTAAAATTCCTATTATCATTTGTACAATACAAACAGTTTTTATCTCAGGCAAAAATGAAAATATTAAAGCCAGAGTTAGATGCTATTAGAGAGAAATACAAGAATAATAAAATGAAAGCGCAACAAGAAACCATGGCGTTGCAAACAAAAGCAGGAGCAAGTCCAATGGCAGGGTGTTTACCAGCTTTAATACAATTGCCTGTGTTTTATGCGTTGTTTCAGTTTTTCCCTTCAGCTTTCGATTTAAGACAAAAATCATTCCTTTGGGTTAACGATTTATCATCATACGATGTTATAGCAAACCTGCCATTTAATATTCCTTTTTATGGTAATCACGTTAGTTTGTTTCCAATTTTAGCATCAATAGCTATTTTCTTCTATATGCGTTTAACAACAGGACAAAATATGCAAGCTGCACAACCACAACAAGAAGGTATGCCAGATATGGCTAAAATGATGAAGTATATGATGTACTTCTCGCCAATAATGATGTTGTTTTTCTTTAATAACTATGCCTCTGGTTTAAGTTTATATTACTTTATATCTAACGTTATTAGTATAGGTATTATATTAGTTATTAAAAACTTTATTTTGGATGAAGAAAAAATTCATGCACAAATACAAGAGAAGAAAAAACAGCCTAAAAAACAAAGCCGTTTTCAGAAAAAAATGGCCGAAATGATGGAGCAGGCAGAAAAACAAAAACAAGCCCAGCAAAAACGTAAATAAATTATAAAATAAATAAATTTATATTTAAACATAAAAAGCTGCCAAAAAAATATTTGGCAGCTTTTTTGTTATAAGAAAACATAATTAATAACCGTTAGTTAGGTGTAACTTAAGTGAAATAAATAAATAAGAAAAATGAAAAAGCGTTATAGTTTTATTATTTTATTAATGTTTAATACTATTATGTTTGCTCAAAACATAAACCAGTTTGATGCTAACGGAAAGCGTCATGGAATTTGGAAAAAGAATTTTGAAAACACAAATGTTGTAAGATACGAAGGACAATTTAAACATGGCAAAGAAGTAGGGCTTTTTAAATTTTATAAACTGTATAAAAACAAAGCTATATTATCGGCAACAAAACAGTTTAACGACGATAATAATATTGTAGAAGTAAAGTTTTTAGCTTCAAACGGAAAGGTAATTAGTGAAGGTACCATGAATGGAAAAATATATATAGGTACATGGAAATACTATCAAAAAAACTCTAATCAACTTTTAACCACCGAAACATTTAATAGCAAGGGAGAATTAATAGGAGAGCGATTTGTGTATTATCCAAATGGACAAGTGGCAGAAAAACAAAACTATATTGCAGGTAAGTTAAATGGAGAGTCGTATTGGTTATCCGAAAAAAATGTATTACTTAAAACTTATGTTTATGAAAATAATGAGTTGCATGGTAAAGCCCAATTTTATAATCCTAAAGGGCAATTAGTTTCGGAAGGACAATATAAAAGAGGGAAAAAGCATGGTATTTGGACATATTATGAAAACGGTAAGCTAATAGAACAAAAAGATTTTACCTATAAACCTAAGTATAATAAAAAAACGCCTTAAATACTTAAGGCGCTCTTTTTCATAGACAATTTTTAGCGATAACACTATTGTTTGTCTACAATCAACAAACCAAACTGTACTATTAATCAGATGGTAATAATACTTTATCAATAACATGAACAACACCGTTTGTAGCGTGCACATTTAATAAAGCAGTAACCAGCCCAGCTGCAGGATTTGATCCAGCTGCATCTTGTACGGTTAATGTATCTAGGTCTATTAATATATTTTGTCCATTTAACATAGGCGCTTGTAAGTTATCGGTTAAATCGGTCGAAAAAATGTAAACGCTAGGTTCTACTACATGATGTGTTAAAATTGGGACTAGAACTTCTGCATCGGTTGCGTTAATAGCATCTACATCTTCAAATCCAGCTGCCATAAATGCGGCATCAGTAGGAGCAAATACCGTAAAAGGACCTTCGGTACCAAAAGTATCTCCTAAACCAGCTTTAGATAAAGCAGCAGCTAACATGGTAAATTCAGCAGGGTTTCCACTAGCAAGGCTAGCAACTATGTCATTAATAGTATTTGTAGGCGGAACTAAAGTTTTGTCAATGACATGCAACACTCCATTAGAGCCAGTTATGTCCGTTACGGTTACCGTAGTTGTACCATTAATTGAAACATTGCCTCCAGCATTGGTAATATATATGTTACCTCCTAAAGTAGCTACTTCGGCTGCAGCAATTCCAGATTCTGGTAACATTGAAGCCATTACAGTTCCGTCAATTACATGATAAGCTAGTACAGCATCAGCACCATTTACATCAGTAATGCCAGCAGCAGCAAAAGCATCGTTAGTAGGTGCAAAAAGTGTTAAGCCATTGTCGCTTGGTCCATTACTTAATAATAATTCTAAAATACTTGGGTCGGCTGCTTTAACAGCAGCAATAAGTGTCGTAAAGTTTTTGTTAAAATAAGCAGGAGCTACTATAGTACCAACAATAGGTGTAATTGTTGGAGGTACTAAAACACCATCTATTACATGTACAATACCATTATTAGCTACAACATCTGTGGCTATTACTTGTGCGTTACCTAAAAATACACCATTTGAGCTAACCATAACTTCTACGTTTTCTCCACCAGCCATGGTAATTGTACCAGAAGAGACAGCACTTGCCTCTAAAGCAGCCGATGTATATACGTGGTGTTGTAAAACAGTTTTAAGTACATCTTCAGGAATATCATCAATAGAAGTTTGCCCAATTGCATTTAATAAATTTTCAAAAGCATTGTTGTTAGGTGCAAATACGGTGTAAGTACCATCTGTGCTTAATAAGTTTACTAAATCAGGATATTTTACTAAAGCCGTTACTAGACTAGATAACTCTGGTGTTGCTTGTGCTAGTTCTACAATACTGTTTGTTGGCGCATAATCAATATTATTATCATCATCACTACTGCAAGACGATACAGTAAATAATATTAATACGGCTACCGTCATTTTTTTTAAATAATTTAAAGTTTTCATTTTGTAAAGTTTTATGTTTGTTTAGCAAAACTACAAAATAATTAAACAAAATTCCAAATTTTGTTTAATATTTTTTAAAATTAAATAAACAAAAATATGTTTTTGCCTATTTTCATGCCTTCTTTTTAGCTATAAAATCTTGCAATAATATGTATCTTTGTAAACTAATTTTTTTAGAAATGAAACGAGTTATTATAGGGCTTTCTGGTGGTGTAGATTCTAGTGTTGCAGCATATTTGTTAAAAGAACAAGGTTATGAGGTTATTGGGTTGTTTATGAAAAATTGGCATGACGATTCGGTAACAATATCAGATGAATGCCCTTGGTTAGACGATAGTAATGATGCTATGTTAGTTGCAGATAAACTAGGTATACCTTTTCAAACCGTCGATTTAAGCGAACAATATAAAGCGCGTATTGTTGATTATATGTTTCATGAATATGAAAAAGGAAGAACACCAAACCCAGATGTACTTTGTAATAGAGAAATAAAGTTTGATGTGTTTATGAAAATAGCTCTCGATCTTGGTGCAGATTATGTTGCTACGGGGCATTATTGTAGAAAGGGAACTATTAATAAAGATAATAAAGAAGTTTATCAACTTTTAGCTGGTGTTGATGGTAATAAAGATCAATCGTACTTTTTATGTCAATTATCACAAGAGCAATTATCAAAAGCTTTGTTCCCTATAGGAGAGCTAACAAAGCCAGAAGTAAGAGCTATTGCCACAAAATTAGATTTGGTTACAGCCGAAAAAAAAGACTCGCAAGGGCTTTGTTTTATAGGTAAAGTAAAACTGCCAGATTTTTTACAACAACAATTAAAACCTAAAGAAGGAGTAATTGTTGAAATTCCTAAAGAACAATCTATTTATAATAATATTAAAACAGAGTTTACTTCTACAGAACAAAAATTAAAATATTTATCTAGAAAAATTGAATATAAATTAGATTTAGGAAAAGTAGTTGGTAAACATCAAGGCGCTCACTATTTTACAAAAGGGCAACGAAAAGGATTGGGAGTAGGAGGAACTGTTGAGCCATTATTTGTTATAGACACAGATGTTGAAGACAATGTAATTTATACCGGACAAGGTAAAGAACACCCAGGGCTTTATAAAAAGGCATTATTTGTTAATAATGAAGAGTTACATTGGATTCGGGAAGATTTAAAGCTTAAAACTGACGAAACCATGAAGGTAAAGGCTAGGATTAGGTATAGGCAAACCCTAGAAAATGCTATACTTTATAAAGTAGATAACGGATTATATGTAGAGTTTGAAAAATTTCAATCTGCCATAACCGAAGGACAATTTGTAGCCTGGTATATAAATGATGAGCTTATAGGTTCTGGTGTAATTTCATAACTTAGCGTAATTAAACGTTTATGTTATGAAAAAAAACGCCATAATATTTCTAATTTTTTTTGGTTTAAGTTTTAATCTATTTGCTCAATTTGAAGATGCATGGGTGTATTTTACCAATAAAGAAAATGTAGCAGCTTCATTAGCTAATCCAATTAGTATTCTTACACAAAAGGCTATAGATAGAAAAAATAACTACGGAGTAACTATAGATGAGCGTGATGTTCCTGTAAACGAAGCTTATATTACACAAATTAAAAACACATCTGGTGTTACTGTTTTGGCAAAATCTAAGTGGTTTAATGCCGTTCATGTAAGAGGTATTCAATCTGTAATTCAAGGTTTGGAAAGCTTAAGTTTTGTTAGCGCTGTAGATTTTGCAAATAAAAACTTAAACTCCAAAAGCACAAAAGTTAAGAATAAACCCCAAAAACAACCTAAATTAGAAGGTGTTTTTACAACTTTTAACTACGGTAATTCTGCCAATCAAATAAAAATGATTAATGGAGATAAACTACATTTAACAGACTCTACAGGTCAAGGCATGCTAGTTGCTGTTTTAGATGCAGGTTTTCCTAATGTAAATACAATGAGCTCGTTTAAAAGATTACGAGATGCAGGAAATATATTAGGAAGTTATGATTTTGTTAATAGAAGTGATGATGTCTATACAGGAACAACAAGTAACCACGGTACATTAGTGTTAAGTACTATGGCAGGTTATGTAGAAAATCAATTTGTAGGTACAGCACCCGATGCTTCATATTATTTATTTATTACTGAAGATGCACCAAATGAAAACCCTGTAGAAGAAAGTTATTGGGTTGAAGCTGTAGAACGAGCCGATAGTTTAGGGGTAGATGTAGTTAATACTTCTTTAGGGTATACAACTTTTGATAATACGTCTTATAATTACTCGCCCGCAGATTTAAATGGTTATACGGCATATATTACTAAAGGCGCTAATGTGGCTTTTGAAAAAGGTTTATTATTAATTACCTCGGCAGGAAATTCAGGGAATTCTGGTGTTGGAGCCCCAGCCGATTCGCCAAATGTTTTATCAGTAGGAGCAGTAAACGCTTCAGGAAATTATGCTTCGTTTAGCTCGGTAGGAAGTAGTTTTCAACCTACACAAAAACCAGACGTTGTAGCACAAGGCCAAGCTAGTTATGTTATAACCGAAAATGATGTTATTTCTACAGCAAACGGAACTTCCTTTAGTTCTCCAATTTTAGCAGGTGCTATTGTTTGCTTGTGGCAATCTTTGCCAAATAAAACCAATGCCGAAATTATGCAAATAGTACGAGAATCGGCATCGCAATACAATTCACCAGATTATTTTTTAGGATATGGTATACCAAATTTAGAGTTGGCTTTAAACAATGCACTTTCGGCTACTTCTTATAATAGCGATGTATTAACGGTTAGTTTATACCCAAATCCAGTAAAAAATAAGTTGTATGTAAAATTACCAGAACAAAGCGATACAATTTCATTAATACTATATAATGTTTTAGGAAAGGAAATTAATAGTTATTCCATTTCTAATGAAAATAATTTTATAAATATTCAAACAATACCTAAAGGCATTTATATGGTTAAATTAAAGCATAAATCTTTTTCAAAAACTTTAAAATTTATTAAGCAATAATGTCTAATAGAATTACAGAACTTTTCAAAATAAAATACCCAATTATTCAAGCTGGAATGATTTGGAATAGTGGCTGGCGTTTAGCCTCGGCAGCCAGTAACTCTGGAATTTTAGGGTTGTTAGGAGCCGGCTCCATGTACCCTGAAGTTTTACGCGAGCATATTCAAAAATGTAAAAAGGCAACTAATAAGCCTTTTGGAGTTAATGTGCCCATGTTATATCCAAATATTCAGGAGATTATGGATATTATTGTAGAAGAAGGTGTAAAGATTGTTTTTACATCTGCCGGAAACCCAAAAACGTGGACCTCTTGGTTGCAGGATCGTGGTATTATTGTTGTGCATGTAGTAAGTAGTGTAAAGTTTGCCTTAAAGGCACAAGAAGCGGGTGTAAATGCCGTTGTAGCAGAAGGGTTTGAAGCTGGCGGACATAATGGAAGAGACGAAACAACCACATTAACCTTAATACCTATGGTGAAAGAGCAAATACAAATTCCGTTAATTGCTGCAGGCGGTATTGCTACAGGTAAAGCTATGTTGGCAACTATGGTTTTAGGAGCCGATGGTGTTCAAATTGGTAGTCGTTTTGTAGCTAGTGAAGAAAGTTCTGCTCATAATGCTTTTAAAAATGCTGTTGTTAATGCTAAAGAAGGCGATACTCAATTAACACTAAAAGAGTTAGCTCCTGTTAGATTAATAAAAAATAGCTTTTATAATAAACTGCAAGCATTATATAAAACAGGCCCAACACCAGAGCAACTTAAAGAATTACTTGGTAGAGCTAGAGCAAAAAAAGGTATGTTTGAAGGCGATTTAAATGAAGGTGAATTAGAAATAGGACAAATTTCAGGTTTAATTCATGATATTAAACCAGTTTCAAAAATTGTTGAAGATATTATCAAGGAGTTTGAGAAGTCTAAATTAGATACTTTAAATCTATAAAGCCTCAATATACTTTAAATTAAAAAGGAGGGAAATATATCCCTCCTCTTTTTTTTAGAAACTCTTGTACTAGTAATTTATCCCTATAAAAAACTAAACGTTCCCATATACTATTAACTATTAAGGAGAACGACTTAAGGCAATACAAATTTATAAAATACAATTTTATTAAAGGTTAAAATTATATAGTTTTATTAACATTTGTTAATACGTTATTTTAATAAAAAGAAAACTGCTAAATTTCTAAAAAGTACATGTTAAAGTTTATTTTTGCCTAATGCAAATAGCAAATTACACAAAAGAGTTTAAATACAATTGGCAACTAGCAGCACCTGTAATGTTAGGCATGTTAGGGCATACTTTTGTAAGTTTTATAGACAATATAATGGTTGGGCAATTAGGTACAGCAGAGTTAGCTGCAGTATCTTTAGGTAATAGTTTTATGTTTATTGCCATGTCTTTAGGAATTGGTTTTTCTACAGCTATTACACCTTTAATAGCCGAAGCAGATTCGGCACAAGACTTTGTTAAAGGTAAATCTTCATTTAAGCACGGTTTATTTTTATGCTCGGTTTTAGGAGTGCTTCTATTTTTACTAGTTTATTTTGCCAAACCTTTAATGTATTTAATGGAGCAACCTGTTGAGGTTGTTGAGTTAGCAATTCCGTATTTAGATTTGGTAGCCTTTTCGTTAATTCCGCTAATTGTCTTTCAAGGGTTTAAACAATTTAGTGATGGGTTGTCTATGACTAAATACCCCATGTATGCAACATTAATAGGTAATATTATAAATGTTATTTTAAACTATTTGTTAATTTTTGGAAAATTTGGTCTTCCTGAGTTTGGTATAGTTGGTGCCGCTTATGGCACATTAATATCAAGATTTGTTATGGTTTGGTATTTATGGTATTTATTAAAAGGAAAAGAAAAATCGAAAGCTTATGTAACACATATAAAGCTATTTGTTTTGGATAAATTAATGCTTAAAAAAATTATAAATTTAGGTGCGCCAAGTGCAATGCAAATGTTTTTTGAAGTAGCTATTTTTACAGCTGCCATTTGGCTTAGTGGCTTATTAGGTAAAAACCCTCAAGCAGCAAACCAAATTGCACTAAATTTAAGTTCTATGACGTTTATGGTGGCCATGGGGCTTAGCGTTGCTGCTATGATTCGTGTAGGAAACCAAAAAGGGTTAAAAGCATATTTTGAATTGAGACGAATAGCATTTTCTTTATTTTTAATGGGCACATTGTTAGCTTCGGGGTTTGCCTTGTTGTTTTTTATTTTTCATGACTATTTACCACGAATTTATGTAGATTATGATGATGCAAAAAATTTAACAGATAATACGGAAGTAGTAACTATAGCATCTAAACTTTTAGTTGCTGCGGCCATTTTTCAAATAAGCGACAGCATTCAGGTTGTTGTTTTAGGGGCACTACGTGGTTTGCAAGATGTTAAAATACCAACAATAATTACTTTTGTATCGTACTGGTTAGTTGGTTTTCCTGTTAGTTGGTTTTTTGGTAAAGCCAATGCTTATGGTAGTTTTGGTATTTGGTTAGGATTACTTGCAGGATTAACTACAGCTTCAATTTTATTGTACTTAAGATTTAATTATTTAACTAAAAGGTTAATTTTGTCGAACAAATAAATTAATAAAATGTCATTACCAAAATTTATATTAGGCGATAATACAGAGTTTCCAAATGCTATTTATGTTATACATACTGAGTTTCCTAGATTTATAATTAATCTAGAAAATGATGAGGTTGAGTGGTTTGAAGATTTTGATGCTGAAGACCAAAAAGAATTAGAAACTGAAACCGAAAATGCTATAAAGGAAGCTACCGAGTTTTATGATAATGAAGTAGCTAAATACGAAGCGTAGCGTGTAATACTAAATGTTAAAAAATGATTGAGCAACTTTTAGAATACGATACCGATTTATTTGTGTATTTAAATGGTTTAGGATCTGAAACCTGGGATACACTATGGTTAGGAATTACTAACAAATTTATTTTTGGTACATTTTTAGGCGTACTGTTGCTTTATTTATTTTATAAAAAGTTTGGTCTTAAAGCAATGCTTATTTTAATTGTTGTTCTAGCTTTGATGATAACATTTACAGATCAAATAACTAATGTATTTAAAAGAGGTTTTGCAAGACCTAGACCATGTGGGGCAGATGATATTGCTGATAAAATTCGTTTTATTGCTGTTCGTTGCGGAAAATATGGTTTCTTTTCGGGGCATTCATCAAACTCTATGGCTGTAGCTATTTTTGGTGGTTTATTATTAAGACCATATTTTAAAAAATTAATTTATGTTTTAATTTTAATAAGTTTTATTGTGGCTTACAGTAGAATTTACTTGGGTGTACATTACCCATTAGATATTGTTTGCGGACTCACTTTTGGTGCTTTATCTGGTTTTATGTTTTATAAAATCGCTAAATATGTTTTAAAACGATTTGTAACCTCTTAATTGTTAAGGCTCAATAAAAAATCGGCAGCAGCAAAGGGGGTTGTTTTATTATTCTCTATTAATTGAAGTTGGTTTGCTAACTCTTTTTTTATTTTTGGGGTATTAAAAAAGTCTGTTCTTAATTGCTCTTCAATGGTTTGTATAAGCCAAAACTTATTTTGTTCGTTTCGTTTTTTATTGAAGAAATCGTTTTTTGAAGTGGTTTCTACATAGTTTAAAATAATACTCCAAATAGCATCAATGCCTTCATTTTTTAAAGCACTACAAAGCGTAACCTTTGGTTGCCATTTTGATGTTTTTTCTGGGTAGAGGTGAAGCGCTCTATTAAATTCTACCTTGGCTATTTTGGCATTTTTTAGGTTGTCTCCATCGGCTTTATTTATCGCAATAGTGTCTGCCATTTCAATAATACCACGTTTTATACCTTGTAATTCGTCTCCAGCTCCAGCTAGCTTTAATAATAAAAAGAAATCGACCATACTGTGTACGGTGGTTTCGCTTTGTCCAACACCTACAGTTTCAATTATAATAACATTAAAACCTGCAGCTTCGCATAGCGTAATAGTTTCTCTGGTTTTTCTGGCAACACCACCTAACGAGTTACCAGAAGCAGATGGCCTAATAAAGGCATTCTTGTCTTTTACCAAATCTTCCATTCTTGTTTTGTCGCCTAAAATACTGCCTTTTGTTATAGAACTACTAGGGTCTATGGCCAGTACGGCAACGCGTTTACCTAAGGCTGTAAGATGTTTGCCAAAGGCCTCTATAAAAGTGCTTTTTCCAACTCCAGGAACTCCAGTTATGCCAATCCTAACAGATTGGTTTGCGTGTGGTAAACAGGCTTTTAATACTAAATTGGCTTCGGTTTTATGTTTTGGGTTTGTGCTTTCTACTAATGTTATGGCTCGGCTTAAGGCTGTAACATCTTTTTTTAAAATAGATGCAACTAATGTTTTATAGTTAATTTTTGCTTTACGCTTTTGTTTAATTGTATTAATAGAAGAAATATTGGTTGTTTCTGATATAGAAACGCCTTTTTTTTCCTGTAATGCCGATTTATTTTTTTTAGCCACGAGTAGACATTTGTTTGTCTAATTTACAATATTATTTAAGAGGTACAGCAACCTTAACATCATCCCAAGCCATAGTTAAAAATAGATTGTCTGTAGAATTATCGAAAGCAATGGTAAATTGCTCTACATGACTTGGTAGTTTTTGAACGGGTACTTCTATGTTTAAAGCATCGTAATTAGGATCCCACATAGGTTGCATTTGGGCATTTACACCCCAAGAGTATTGTTTGGAATTAAAAATTATGGTCCAGGTAGAATCTTTTGGAACCGTCCATAAAGTATATTTTCCTGCGGCTAATGGTAACCCGTTTATTTGTAAGGGCTTGTTGGTTTCAAAAGTAGTGGCTTCGTTTGCTCCTGTACGCCACACTTGATTGTAAGGTACTAAAGCTCCAAAAATTTCGCGTTCTTTTCTGTACGGGCGGTTATAAAACACTTCTAGATGTAAATCGTTTAGTTTAAACTCTACAGTATCTTTAGGGCTTAAGCGTTTTGTAAAAATGTTTTCAACAAATGTTGAATATAAAAATAATCCTAATGCTATTATTGATAATAGGATTAAGATGCGTTTTAAAAAGGTGTTCATTTATAGAAATTTATTAGGCTATAAAGATAATTTAATTGGTATAATTGATAAAGTACAAACGCTAATTTATTTAGTTTTGTTGTAAAGGCATAGATAAAGATATATTAACTATTTAAATTAAGCTTAAAGTTTTATTTTAATACTGTTTTTAGCAAATGTGTACGCGTTAGGGATTGCAGAGGAAAGCCCACAGCGAGGATACGAGCGAGGACTTGTAACGTAAAGCCCGACCCTTGTGGTAACGCCCAAATAATTGTTTTTAAAATTTTTTATATTTTTTTGCAACACTCTTTTTTTTTAATCGTCTTTAAAATGAACTAACTAAAAACCTTATAATAGATTTGCAATATATTATGTAGGTTGAAACCAAAAGTAAATTAAGCATGTTTCAAGTTAACATTATTGAACAATGTAAACAGAACAACCGGAAGGCACAAATGCAGTTATACAACCAGTACTGCGATGGGATGTATATTGTTGCTAAACGGTTTTTAAAAGATGCTACCGATGCCGAAGATGTAGTGCAAGAAGCTTTTATTAAGGCTTTTGCTAAACTACACCAATATAAGGCCGAGGTTACTTTTGGGGCTTGGTTAAAACGTATTGTTGTTAATAAAAGTATTGACTTTTTAAAGGCTAAAAAGCATGATTTAATAGAACTTAATGAGGTGCACCTTAAAGTGGTTGATATACCTAAAGACGACAAATGGTTGGTAGAAGATACCATTACATTGGAGGATGTTAAGGAAGCTATTGAGGAGCTTCCAGATAGGTATCAATATGTTGTGATGCTGTATTTAATTGAGGGTTACGACCACCAAGAAATTTCGGAAATTCTAGATATTTCTGAAGTGGCATCAAGAACACAACTATCTAGAGGAAAAGTAAAATTACAAAACCTGTTAACACTTAAAAAAAATGGCACAAGATATTAGAGAGTTATTTAAAAATGATAAAATAACACATGAAACGATGCCAAAAAACCATCAAGAACGATTTCTTGATAAATTGGATAAGGCATTGCCAGAAACGAAAGCGCGTAAATTTAGTTGGATGCAAATTGCAGCTAGCGTAGTTGTGCTTTTAGGTTTAAGTTTTGGAGTGTTTAAATTTTTACAACCGCCTGTAATTAATAATAATATACAAATTGCAAATACTAAAACAGTTAAGACAAAAACCTTAGGAGATATTTCGCCAGGATTAAAAAAAGTTGAAGATTATTATTTGGCAAGTATAAATTTAGAATTGTCGAAAATGACATATACGCCAGAAACTAAAGAACTTTTTGATGGGTATTTATTACAACTAAATGAGCTTGATAAAGAATACCAAAGATTATCTTTAGAACTAACAGAAGTTGGCCCTAGTGAATTAACTGTTAATGCCTTAATTGATAATTTAAAATTGCGTTTAAATTTATTGTATAGATTAAGGTCTCAATTGCAAGAGTTTAATGCTTCTGATGTTAATGTAGAAGGCGTAACACAATCAATCTAAAAAAAATCAAAAAATGAACAGTACATTTATAAAAATTAAATTATTTACCTTAAGTTTCTTACTATCGGTAAGTTTGTTTGGACAAGAAAAACTAACAAAAGTATCGCAATCTATTAAAGTTGATAAAGATGTTGTTATAGATTTAAATACAAGTTATAGCAATATAGTTTTTGATACATGGAATAGAAATACAATAGAAATAGAAGCTTACATTGAAAGTGAAAAATTAACTAAAGAAGAACTTGAAAACGCTTTAAAAGAGTGGAAAGTTAATGTTGATGCTTCTAACAAAAATGTGACAATAACAACAAATAGAACACATCCTAGATCTTTATGGACACATAGCGTTTCGCATGAATGTGATAATTGCGAAGAAGAAGATGTACTTGGTATTGGAGCGCTTTTAAATGAATTAAAGTTTGAGTTAGCCGATTTACCAAAAATGCCTGAAATGCCAGAGATGCCTGAAATGCCAGAGATGCCTGAAATGCCCGAGATGCCAAAAATGCCAAAACTTCCTGAGTTACCAGAAGGTGTTAATGCCGTTGCCTTTGATTATGGTGAATACCAAAAAAATGGAGAAAAGTATTTAGAGGAGTGGACTAAAAATTTTGAATCTAAATATGGAAAAGATTACGCCAAAAAAATGGAAGCTTGGGGTGAGAAATTTGGAAAAGAATGGCATGAAAAATATGGCGAAGATTATGCTAAAAAAATGGAAGCATGGGGCGAAAAATTTGGAGAACAATGGGGAGAAGATTTTGGTAAACGAATGGAAGCATGGGGCGAGCGTTATGCAAAACGAATGGAAGCACAATCTAGCAGAACAGAGGCTTTAGCTAAGCGAGAAGAAGCTTTAGTTAAACGTAGGTTAAAACACGAAAAACATGCGAAAGCTCTAGTTGAAGAGCGAAAAAAACACATGAAAGAGCGTGCTTTTTTAATTAAAGATAGAGAAAAAGAGGTTGAACGCTTGTTTCATACCAAATCTAACCTTAACGTAAAAAAAACAATAAAAATAAAAATGCCAAAAGGCGCAAAATTAAAAGTTAATGTTAGGCACGGCGAAATTGAGTTTGCTGCTAATATTGATAATTTAGAGGCTAACTTATCGCACACTAAATTTACTGCCCAAAGCATTAATGGAAGTTTAACTTCCATTAATGCTTCTTATTCGCCTATTTATGTAACCGATTGGAATTTAGGTAAATTAAATTTGAATTATGTAAAACATGTTGAACTTGAAAATGTTAAGCATTTGGTGTTAAACTCGGTTTCATCAAATATTGATGTAGAAAATTTGTTTGGTAGCGCTATTATTGATGGTAATATTGGCGACATTAAAATTTTTAATATTGATGATAATTTTATTAGCTTAAATATGATTTTGCAAAATAACGATGCTATTATTAGTTTGCCTAGCGAAGATTATAACCTACAATATAAGGGAGCAAGATCTTATTTTACTCACCCCGATAAATTAACCAAAGACCATGCTTCTAATTTTTCTGCAGGAAATTTAGCAAGCGGAAAAAATATTGTTATTAACGCTAAATATAGCCATGTTAATATGCACTAAAATTTACTTTGTAATGTGCTTCTTCTATTTTTAACGGCTTATTTTCCAGAACTCTAATTGCCTTCTTGTAACAAATCCAAGTTTTTTATACAAATTTATAGGACCTAAATTTGTAATATCTACATGTAAAAACGGGGTTTTATTTTCTTTAAAAATTTTATTTGATGTGTGTGTAAGCAACTCTTTGGCGTAGCCGTTTCCGGTATGCTCTGGATGTGTAACAACGGCACTTATTTCGGTAAAATAATTGGTTTGCATGCGCTCGCCAGTTACCGCAACTAGTTTTTGGTTTTTATAAATACCAAAGTATCGACCTAGGGCGCTTGTCTTTTGTTTAAAATATTCTGGATAGGCTAGTGCCATTAAATTTAATAAATCTGGGAAGTGCTTTTCGTTTAACTCTACAATATTGTTTGTTATTGGGTGTTGTATTTTGTTTCGAAGCATCATTTGTAAGCCTACATACTTAATTGGAGGGTTAAAGCCTATAGGCATTTTGGGTTTATTACCAACAATAAAAAAGGTTTTAATTATTTTAGAATGTTTTTTTATGGCTTCTGTAGTGTCTGCCTGATTATTAAAAGCACCAAAAGGAGCGTAATCGGGTTGGTAAAACTTTACATTACCGTAATTTATGGCTTGATTATAATGTTTTTCTGTTAAAGCATGCCAAACAGGATTGTCTAAAACCGTTTCATCAATCATTTTTTTTAGTTTGATATTTTGGTGTTAATTTGTTTTATAATAGATTGAATGGGCGTATTGTAATTAAACCACATTGTATCTTCTTGTTTTTTAAACCAAGTAAGTTGGCGTTTTGCAAAACGACGAGTATTTTTTTTAATTTCAGATATAGCAAAGTCTAATTCCCAAATACCATCAAAGTAATTAAAAAGTTCTTTATAACCTACCGTATTTAGGGCGTTTAATTTTTTATGGTTTATTAGTTGTTTTACCTCGTCTAGTAAGCCTTCTTGTAGCATGATATCTACACGTTGGTTTATGCGTTTATATATTAATTCTCTATCGGCTGTTAGCCCTATAGTGATAGTTTTAAAATTACGCTTATTCTTGTTTTTGTTTAAAAATGAAGAGTAGGGTTTGTTTGTGCCTATACAAATTTCTAAGGCTCGAATTACACGATGTGGGTTATTTATTGCTATGGTGTTATAAGAAATTGGATCTAGAGTTTGTAATTGTTTTTGCAGTGTTTCTAATCCGTTAGTTATTAGTTGTTTGTTTAAATTTTCGCGAATGTTAGAATTTACTTCAGGAAAGTGGTCTAGCCCTTTTGTAACAGCATTTACATATAAACCAGAGCCACCAACCATTATAACTATATTATTGGTTTTAAATAACGTTTCTAAACATTGTATGGCGTCTTTTTCAAATGTTCCTACATTGTAATTGTCTTGTATAGATTTATGATGTATAAAATGGTGTTTTGCGCCTTGCAACTCATTGGTAGTTGGGGCTGCTGTACCTATTTGCATTTCTTTAAAAAACTGGCGAGAGTCTGCCGAAATAATTTGGGTTTTATAATGTTGTGCCAATTTAATGCTTAGTGCTGTTTTGCCTATGGCTGTTGGACCAACAATAGAAATTAAATATTTTATGTTTGAGTTTATAGCGTAATGTTTTTTTTGTAAAGTTAGTTTGAATAAATGAGTATTCAAATTTTTTTGATTATACTAGATTTTAACTAATAAGTGCGTTAGGGATTGCAGAGGAAAGCCCGCAGCGAGTGTGCGAGCGAGGACTTGTAGCGTAAAGCCCGACCCTTGTGGTAACGCCCAAATATTAAATAAACAATTTTTCGCCACAGTTATAACAATACTCGGCATTATCTTTATGGCTTGTTGCTAAACATTTTTTGCAGGATTTTGAGTTTAAATGTACTTTTTGGTTGTCTGGTTTTTGGTTTGCGTTTTTACTTTGGCTTGTATATTCTGCCGAAACTATGCCTGTTGGAACGGCTATGATACCGTAACCTAAAATCATGACTAACGATGCTATAAATTGCCCTAGCGGTGTTTGTGGCGCAATATCTCCAAAGCCAACTGTTGTTAGGGTTACAATACACCAGTATACGCTTTTTGGTATGTTTGTAAAGCCATTTTCTTCGCCTTCTATTAGGTACATAACGGTACCCAAAATAATGGCTACTATAATTACTGCAAAGAGAAAAACCGATATTTTGGCTCGGCTTGCTTTTAGGGCATTTACTAGATTGTTTGATGCGCCTAAATAGCGTGCTAATTTTAATATTCTAAATATACGTAGCAAACGTAATGCGCGTAATGCTGCTAGTGCATGGATGCCTCCAAAGAATAACGAAATGTATTTTGGTATGGTGGATAGTAAATCTACTATACCATAAAAGCTAAATATATAATTTAGTGGTTTTCTTACGGTAATAATTCGTGCTATATATTCTATTGAAAATAGAATGGTTATTACCCATTCTGATATGTTTAAGAAATCGTGAAATTTAACATCTATTGCCTTTACACTTTCTAGCATTACAAGTAAAATACTGGCTATTATGGTTATTAATAATATAACGTCGAATAGCTTACCTGCTGGGGTGTCTGCTTCGTATATAATTTCTTGAAGCCTTAATCGCCATTTATTTCTGGTGTATTTACTCATATAAACTCAAAAATAGTAAAAGATTTACTAATTTTAACTGTTTTAAAATTCTACTATTTTTAAACGTTTATTCTTTCTAAGATAGCTTTGTATAATATGCTGAGTGTCTCTATTATTTTGCATAAGTGTAATAATAGATTTTAAAACTTCTATATTGTTTATTTGGTAATTTAAATTAAAAAAGCCTACACCTTTAAAAACACCGTTTTCTATTAAAATAGCGCTTCGTTCGTCTATTTCTCTGCCTTTATCAATAATTACCATGTTTTTATTTGAATAACTGTTTTTTTCAATAAGTGCTTGAACTCGTTTATTATAGACTTCTGGTAATTCTTTTTGTATACAAGCACCTTGGCAAGTTTTTATTTCGTAATTAAAACAGCTGGTTTGTGTTTTATATATTCCACATAGTTTTTGGCATAAATTATAATCATCAACAGCTTTAGTTATAAAACTTTTACCGCTTTGGCGATTACTAAAAGTGGTTATGTTTTTTTTGCGCCCGTCGGCAATATCAATTTTTAAATTTATATAACCTTGCTCGTCTGTAAAAGTGTATAAAGCATGTGTAAAAATAGAGCGACGTAAAGCTCTATTATGCATAGGTTTTACTTTTTTAATTTCTTCGCTTTCTTTTAAAAGGGCTACTAATTCGCTTCCTGTGGCTTCGTAAGTTACACTAGTAACTTTAGCTTGTAATTTTTTAGACTTGGCATTTGTGCCTGTAAAATGCTGGTTTATGCGTTTTTTTATGTTGTTACTCTTTCCTATATAAATAATGTCGCCGTTTTGTTTGTGCATATAGTAAACACCAGTAATAGCAGGTAAGTTGGCTATTATATCTAGGTGTTTTGGTTCTAATTGTCGTTTTGGGTTTAGCCTTATAGATTTTTGAATAATACTTTTTGTGGTGTCTTTGTTAAGTAATAGCTTAAATAATTTTACGGTGGCTAGTGCATCGCCAGAAGCCCGATGTCTATCGGTTACAGGTATGCCCAAAGAGCGTACTAATTTACCTAAACTGTAAGATGGCTGTCCCGGAATTAATGTTTTAGCTAATTCTACACTACATAGTGTTTTGCGTTGGTAATCAAACCCTAAGCGTCTAAATTCTGTACATAAAATACGGTAGTCGAATTGAGCATTGTGGGCAACTAAAATACAATCTTCGGTAATTTCTACTATACGTTTAGCTACTTCATAAAATTTGGGAGCATTACGTAGCATATTACTATTAATACCTGTTAAATTTACAACAAATGGTTGAATTTCGCGCTCTGGGTTTACAAGGCTTATAAATTGGTCTACAACTTCATGACCATTAAATTTATATATAGCAATTTCTGTTATGCCTTCTTCATTGTACTTGCCTCCAGTAGTTTCTATGTCTAAAATTGCGTAAATTGTATGATGCTTTTAGGGTTAATTTGAATAATTACGTGAACCAAATATACTACTTCCTACTCTAACCATTGTGCTACCGCATGCTATGGCTAATTTGTAATCGCCACTCATGCCCATGCTTATGGTTTCTAGTTTGCAATAGTTAGATTGAAGTGCTCTTAATGTATTGAAAGTAAATTTTAAACGGTTAAATTCATTTTCTATTTGGCTTTCATCATTTGTAAAAGTTGCCATTCCCATAACGCCAGTGACTCTTACATTTTCTAGTTCTGAAAATTTTTCGGATTGAATAATTTCTGAAGCGTCTTTAAAAGTCATTCCAAATTTAGAATCTTCTGAAGCTATTTTAATTTGAAGCAAACAATCTATAACTCTATCGTGTTTTTTGGCTTGTTTATTTATTTCTTTAAGTAATTTAAAATTATCGACACCATGAATTAAATTTACAAATTCTGCCATGTATTTTACTTTATTTCGTTGTACATGCCCAATCATGTGCCATTTAATATCCTTAGGCATTTTTTGGTGTTTTTCAACCATTTCTTGGATTTTGTTTTCTCCAAAAATGCGCTGTCCGGCATGGTAAGCTTCCATTAAATCGCTTATAGGTTTTGTTTTAGAAACAGCTACAAGTGTAACGTTTTCTGGTAATGATGTTTTTATTAGATTTAGGTTTTCTTTTATACTCATTTGTAAATATGTCTGTTAAGACGTTAGTTATAATACTATTTACTTAACTAACTTTTAAAATTCATAGATGGTTATTCCGCTTCTTAATTTTGGTAATATATAGGTGCTTTTTGGAGGCATTGTTAAACCTTCGTTGGCAATATTTTTTATTTGATTAACATGAGCGGGACACATGCCAAAACCAACTTTAAATTTACCACTATCTACACTACTTTTTATGGTTATCATTTCATCTCTACCATTAACATATTCTATACGGTTGTTTTTACGTAAATCGTTAATACCTAAAACAGGTTGTAGTATGGTTTTATAAAGTATTTGTGCGTCAAGTTTATCTAGAGCTGTATTAAATTTATGTCTTGTTTTTCTTAGGTATAATGAATAAAAATCGCCATCAAGATACATACTAAAATGGTGTGGTTTTGATGGTTGGTATGGTGTTTTACCTCTGTTTTCTATACGGTATAAATGGTCTAGCTGAATTAAGAACTCTTCTTTACTTAATCCGTTTAAATCTTTTACTAATCTATTAAATTCATGAATTACTAAATTAGATTCTGGTATAAGGTAAGACATGAAAAAGTTATAGGGTTCGTTACCAGTATGTGCTTTGTTTTTGGCTTTTTCATCTTTATATAAAAGCGATGATGAAGCCGATCTGTGGTGCCCATCGGCAATATATATGGTTTCCATTTTTTTAAATTCATTTTGAATTATAGAAATGGTATTCTCATCATCAATCTTCCATAAATAATGTGTGTCTTTGTATGTCATAGTAAACTCAAATTCGGCATATTTTTTTTGAGTTTCTTTAATAATAGTATCTATATTCTTGTTGTCTGGGTAGGTAAGTAATACTGGTTCTGCATTAAAACCAACAGTTTGCAAATAGCTTTTAAATGTTTCTTCGCGTTTTGCTATAGTGTCTTCGTGTTTTTTTATTATATCTTTTTCGTAGTCTTCGGCACTAGTTGCCGCTATAATTCCGTTAAATTCTTGCCCGTGACGATTTACTATTTTATAAACGTAAAAGGATGGTTTTTCGTCTTGAATAAAAACGCCATCTTCTTTAAATTCTAAATATCTATTTTTAACTAGTTTGTAGCGTTCTTCTCCAGTAATAATTTGGGCGTATTTATAACCTGGATTTACTATATGCAGAAAACTATATGGGTTATAATCCATTCTCGATTCTCGTTCGTTAACCGTGTAGCTTTGGTAAGGCCGAGAAGCCACTAAGCCAACTATAGCTCTAGTTGGCCTTACTGCTTTAAATGGAATTATTTTAGCCATAAATTTAGTTTACAGTTTTAGTTTTAAATGTTGTTTTTATTAACTGTAACTGCATGTTATTACTTTAAAAATTGTTTTGCAATTTTTTCGGCTTTTTTACTTTCAGAATAATCATAAAACCCTTCTCCAGATTTTACGCCTAATTTGCCTGCCATTACCATATTAACTAATAAAGGACATGGTGCATATTTAGGGTTTTTAAACCCGTTATACATAACATTTAAAATAGATAAGCAAACATCTAACCCAATAAAGTCTGCTAGTTGTAGTGGTCCCATTGGGTGTGCCATACCTAATTTCATAACAGTATCTATTTCTTCAACACCTGCTACAGCATTGTATAGTGTTTCTATAGATTCGTTAATCATTGGCATTAATATACGATTGGCTACAAAGCCTGGGTAGTCATTTACTTCTACAGGAACTTTTTTTAAGGTTTTAGAAAGCTCCATAATAGAGTTTGTAACCTCGTTACTTGTGTTATAACCTCTAATAATTTCTACCAGTTTCATGATAGGAACAGGATTCATGAAATGCATACCTATAACTTTATCTGGTCTGGAAGTAGCGGCTGCAATTTGTGTTATAGATATTGAAGATGTGTTGGTTGCTAAAATTGTGTTTTTAGAACAGGCTTCATCTAGGTTTTTAAATATTTTAAGTTTTAAGTCTAAATTTTCGGTAGCAGCTTCAACAACTAAATCGACATTGTTAACTCCTTCTTTTATATCTGTAAAAGCTGTTATGTTGTTTAAAGTATCTGTTTTTTGTTGTTCGGTAATTTTTTCTTTTGCTACCATACGGTCTAGGTTGGTAGTAATAGTTTTAATGCCTTTGTTTAAAGCTTCTTGGCTAATATCTATGAGTTGAACATTAAATCCGCTTTGCGCAAATGTGTGTGCAATACCATTTCCCATGGTACCAGCACCAATAACAGCAATATTTTTCATTTTTAAAAAGAGTTTATTATTTGAGTAGCAACACGTAAGGCTTCGGTACCATCATGAAGTGTTACAATAGGTGTTGTATTATTATTTATAGCATCGGCAAAAGTTTCTAATTCATCTAAAATAGAATTGTTGTCTGGAACTGCTGGGTTATCAAAATAAATTTGTTTTTTAACGCCTTCGGCATTTTGTAAAATCATATCAAAATCGCCAGGGTTTTCTGGGGCGTCTTTCATTTTTACAACTTCACATTTTTTAGTTAAAAAATCTACAGAGATGTATGCATCTTTCTGAAAAAAACGTGCTTTACGCATTTTTTTTAGTGAAATTCTACTCGCTGTTAAGTTTGCCACACAGCCATTTTCGAACTCTAATCTAGCATTGGCAATATCTGGTGTGTCGCTAATTACAGAAACACCACTAGCAGAAACGCTTTTAACTTTAGATTTTACTACGCTTAAAATAATATCGATATCATGAATCATTAAATCTAGAACAACAGGAACATCTGTGCCTCTTGGATTAAATTCTGCTAAACGGTGCGTTTCAATAAACATTGGCGAATTAATCTCATCTTTAACAGCAAGATAAGCAGGGTTAAATCGTTCTACATGTCCTACTTGGCCGCGTAAATTGTTTTCGGCTAGAAGCTCTCTAATATGTTCGGCTTCTTCAACAGTATTTGTAATTGGTTTTTCTATAAAAATATGTTTTCCTTTTGCTATGGCTTGTTTAGCGCAATTGTAATGCGATAGGGTTGGTGTAACAATATCAACCATGTCTACGGCATCAATTAAAGCATCAATAGAATTGAAGAATTTATATCCAAATTCGGCTTCTACTTTTTTACCGTTTTCTTGATTAGCATCATAGAAACCTACAAGGTTGTATTTTTCAGATTTTTTAAGAAGTCTTAAATGAATTTTTCCTAAGTGACCAGCACCAAGAACACCAACTTTTAGCATAATTTTTACGTTTTCAACAAAAATAAGATAATTAAAAGATGAAGTTAAGTATTTATTATAAAATTTTAGTTTAGCAATTATGAAAAATAAAAACTTAATAAATTGTTTTTGACTTAAAAATGTTTGCCTAATTTTAGCAAACCAAACGCCACCAAAATTGAAAGACACTTTTAAGCATCAAGGATTAAGACAGCAACTTGTTAATGTGTTAAAGAACAAAGGTATAACTGATGCCAATGTTTTAAATGCTATAGGTAAAATACCAAGACATTTATTTATGGATTCTAGTTTTCTAGACCATGCATACCAAGATAAAGCGTTTCCTATTGCTGCAGATCAAACTATTTCGCAACCGTATACGGTAGCTTTTCAGTCAGAATTACTTCAAATTAAACCAGGAGATAAAATTTTAGAAATAGGAACGGGTAGTGGTTACCAAACAGCAGTTTTATGTTTATTGGGTGCTAAGGTTTATAGTATAGAGCGCCAAAACGAATTGTTTAAAAAAACGAGTAAGTTTTTACCTAAATTGGGGTATCGTGCTAAAAAATTAATTTTTGGAGATGGTTATATTGGTTTGAAAGAAGAAGCACCTTTTGATGGTATAATAGTTACTGCCGGAGCACCTTTTGTACCTAAGCCTTTATTAAGCCAATTAAAAATAGGAGGTAAACTTGTTATTCCGGTTGGCGATAATGTGCAAGTTATGACGATGTTTACTAGAAAGGGCGCTAAAGAATTTGAACAAGAAGAGTTTGGCGAATTTAGATTTGTACCTTTATTGGAAGATAAAAATTAGTTACTGCAAACAAAAAATCCTTCACTTATTAAAAATGAAGGATTTTTTATAGTTTTTAAGCGTTTTTTTATTATTCCATTGCTTTTTTAAGGCTTTCAATACCACCAACAACAGGTAAAACTAAGTTTGTTTCATCTAGATCAACAGTTAATTCGGCGCCTGGTTTTGGGTGTAAAGTATATTCTTTATCGCTTGAAAAGATAACCAATCCAATTTGTTGCCCTGCTTTAATAACTTGATCGTCTGGTTGTAAATTAAACGTTAAGTTATAAAACTTACCTGGTTTTAAAGGTTCGCTTTCTGTTAGCGATTTATGGTTTTGTGGGTCTGCCCAACCACGGGTAATTATATTATCTGTAGTTTTTGCTCTACGGCTATCATTCCACGGAAGTGATACTAACCATACCGATAAATTGGCAGCCGGTTTATTGCTAGCTAGTTTTATAGTAATTTGCGATAAGCCAGATATGTGAATATCTTTTGATAGTTTTGGCGTTACAAATAGTAAACGGTGGCTAGTAATTTCTGCTCTTGCTAAGGCTTCACCAGAGAATGAGTAATTATCAACTAATGTTTCTTGGCCTTGTTTAGGTATTTTATTTAATGATAAACCTCCTGCTTTTGGAGCTCCAGATGTTAAGTGTAAAGTAACATCTTGCGCATTCGGATTTGGGTAATCTTTATATGCTGTTGGTGCTTCCATTTTATCATCTTCACGTACAATCCAAGATTTGTTAGGCTCGTTTTCAATACCATTATCAATACCATGTAAATAATGTGTAAACCACTTGTTCATCATGCTAACTGGCGGTGGGCCTCCATGACCATATTGATGGTAATAAATTGCAGTTTCTAAGCCCATTTCTTTAGCCTTTTTATATATGCGGTAGCTGTGCTCTGGCATAACATTCCAATCGTTAAAACCGTGCGACATTAATAAAGCGGCTTTCATTGGTGCCATATCATTTAAATAATCGCGTCCAGCCCAAAAATCGTTATAATCTCCAGTAGCTCTATCCATACCATTTTTCATTTCGGTATCTCTAATAATGGCATTGCTATAGGCTCTTTTGTTTTTATAGGCTTTAGGTAGTTTAGCATCGTTAACTTTACCTTTGGTGTTAGGAATAAATGCTTCTTCGCCACCACTATGTATATAATCGTATAAAACATCAATATCTTCACCTAAATACCCTCCTGGCGATCGTACTAAACCATTAGAGCGGTAATAGTGGTAATAAGATGTATTTGGTGCTACAGGTATAATAACTTCTAAACCTTTAACACCTGTAGTTGCAGCAGCTAGCGGTATGGTGCCGTTATATGATGTGCCTGTCATGCCTACTTTTCCTGTACTCCAAAAGGCTTTTACCTCTTCATTTCCATAAGGTTCTGTGTAGCCTTTTGCTCGGCCGCATAGCCAATCTATTACAGCTTTTGGAGCTAAAGATTCGTTATCGCCTCCTACAGTTGGCGAACCTTGAGATAATCCAGTTCCTGGTGATGATGAGTGTACTACAATATAACCTCTTGGCACCCATTTTTTTATTTGCGAATTAGAAATTATTGGACGCTCTCCCAAACGAGTTACTTCGGGGTGTACACGTGCTTTAGCTTTTGCACCTAATTCATGTTTTACATCCCAAAATACACCATCAACATCTGGGGCTACACCTGCGTAATACGGGCTAGATTCATAAATAATAGGTAGTTTTAAACCTTCGGTATCGGTTTGAAAAGGTCGAGTAACATCAACATGAACACGATCTAGTTTACCATCGCCATCGGTATCAAAACTGGTTTCAACAAATAAATCGTGTCGTATCCATTTTTCGGGAGTGTTAAAAGCTTCAACTATTTGAGCTTCCCCATCTTTAAATATTGGTTTTGTACTTTGTGCGTTATTTTTAGCTACAATAGCAATAAAAAAAATAAATGCTATAAAATAATTTTTAGACATATTAAATTGGGTGTTATAATGATTAAAAAAGCGTGTTTTTAATTTAAATATTTTTTAGGAATAGGGTTGTTTTTGTTTTCTTGTGCCCAATAGATATTAATTACCCACCAACGTTCGCCATCATTTAATAATTGAATACTGTTAATGCCTCTCATAAATGGTTTCTCGTTTGATGCGCTATAGAAAGCTTCATATGTACTAAACACTTGAGCAATGTTACCAAAAACATCAACTTTTCGGTGTATCTCTTTTTCAAAAAAACCATTTTCAACTAACCATTTACCCGAACTTTTTATATAATCGTCTGGCGACATGTAGCGCACTTTATAGTTTCCTTGCTTATCTTTTCCAGAAGGAATTAATTTTGCATGTGGTTTAAAAAGGTACTTAAATTGTTTCCAGTTTCTTTCTTCATCTTTTTCACCAGAAATAACTTTATATAGTGTTTTTATTGTGCTATCTAAAGTTAAAACAGCACTACTATCAATTACAAATTCTTGTTTTTCTTGAGCATTTATGCTTAAACTAAAAGCGCTAAAGCATATAATTGCCAATAGATTTTTCATGTTTTAAAAAATTTAAAAGCGGAAATTTATAGAATAATAAATGCAAATAGCGTTAAGAAATCTATAAAATTAATTGTAAGCCTTTTTTATTCTATCTAAGTTACGCTTGTTGTCTCGATCTTTTATAGATTCACGTTTGTCAAACAATTTTTTTCCTTTAGCTAAAGCTATTTCTAACTTGGCATATCCTTTATCGTTTATAAATAAACGTAGCGGAATAATGGTTAATCCAGAATTTTGTACTTCTTTATTTAGTTTTTTAAGTTCTCTTTTATTTAATAGAAGTTTTCTGGTAGCTTTTGGTTTATGGTTGTAATAGTTACCAAACGCATACTCTTGAATAGTCATATTAACCACAAAAAGCTCGCCATTTTCGCTAAACTCGCAAAAACTTTCGGCAATAGAGGCTTTACTACTTCTAATCGATTTTATTTCGGTGCCTGTTAGTACAATACCAGCGGTGTATTTATCTAAAATTTCGTATTGAAAGCGCGCTTTCTTATTCTGTATGTTTATGTTTTTTTGCATGACGTACAAAACTACATAAATTTAATAAATTTAAATTTTAAAAGTTACAATTTTTATGTGGTCTTCCCATAAAACATTTGTATTTTTGACTTTAGATTTTTTTTAAATACTAAATTCAAAATTATTATATGAATTCTTACGATGTAGCCGTTATTGGTTCTGGTCCAGGAGGATATGTTGCAGCTATTCGTTGCGCACAATTAGGCATGAAAACTGCCATTATAGAAAAATATTCAACACTTGGTGGTACATGCTTAAATGTAGGCTGTATTCCTAGTAAAGCACTTTTAGATTCTTCTCACCATTATGAAGATGCTGTAAAACATTTTGAAGCGCATGGAATTGAAATTCCTGGTGAAATTAAAGTGAATTTAGAAAAAATGATAGCACGTAAACAAGCCGTTGTAGACCAAACTACTGGTGGTATTGATTACTTAATGAAGAAGAATGAAATTGACGTATATCAAGGTTTAGGGAGCTTTAAAGATGCAACACATATTACCATTTCTGGAGAAGAAACTACAGAAATAGAAGCAAAAAATACTATTATAGCTACAGGTAGTAAGCCATCAAGCTTACCGTTTATTAATATTGATAAAGAGCGTATTATAACGTCTACCGAAGCTTTAAAACTTAAAGAAATTCCAAAGCACTTAATAGTTATAGGTGGTGGTGTTATTGGCTTAGAGTTAGGACAAGTTTACCGCCGTTTAGGAGCCGAAGTAACGGTTGTTGAATATATGGATAGAATTATTCCAACCATGGATGCAGGGTTATCTAAAGAATTAAACAAAGTCTTAAAAAAGGCAAAGTTTAAAATGCAAGTTTCTCACAAAGTAAAATCTGTAGAGCGTGTAGGCGATGAAGTTATTGTTAAAGCAGATAATAAAAAAGGAGAAGAAGTAGAGTTTAAGGGTGATTATTGTTTAGTATCTGTAGGAAGAAAACCGTATACAGATGGTTTAAATACCGAAGCTGCAGGTGTAAAACTTGATGAAAGAGGTAGAGTTGAAGTTAATGAGCATTTACAAACATCGGCATCAAATATTTATGCTATTGGCGATGTTGTTAAAGGCGCCATGTTAGCTCATAAAGCAGAAGAAGAAGGTGTGTTTGTTGCTGAAACTCTTGCAGGGCAAAAACCACATATTGATTATAACTTAATTCCTGGTGTAGTTTATACATGGCCAGAGGTTGCTGCCGTTGGTAAATCTGAGGAGCAGCTAAAAGAAGCTGGTATAGATTATAAAGTAGGATCTTTCCCTATGCGTGCCCTAGGAAGAAGTAGAGCAAGTATGGATTTAGATGGTTTTGTGAAAATTCTTGCCGATAAAACTACCGACGAAATTTTAGGTGTACACATGATTGGTGCTCGTGCTGCCGATATGATTGCAGAAGCTGTTGTTGCTATGGAGTATCGTGCATCTGCAGAAGATATTTCTAGAATGTCTCATGCACATCCTACATTTACCGAAGCCATTAAAGAAGCTGCTTTAGCGGCTACCGAAGATAGAGCTTTGCATATTTAATTATGTATTAAAAAAATACGTTTACAAAAAAAGGCTGTCTTGAAGTTTAAGACAGCCTTTTTTAATTTTTTTATTTAAGCCCTTTTATTATTAAAATAAATCATTTAAAACTTTAGCTAACCTAACACCAGCAATTTGTAATTGACTTCTAACCGTTTTAAAGTTATTATAAGAATAACGATATCTTAAATTATCGTTTGGTTTTGCCGATGCATAAATCTTTTTTGTTAGTTGGTGTGTTTCATTAACCCAATCTATAATACTACCTTTTTGCATAGCTTTTACTTGTTTTTTAGAAAGCACATCGGCATTTTCAGCCAGCTCAGTATAAGTCATGTCGTATTTTTCAATCATTTCGCTATCCCAAACTCTATGTAGGTTAGAATCTTCATAATGCCATTTTACTTTAAAATCGTTTCCGCCTTTATCCTCACGTAAACCAATGTGCATGGGTTGGTGTAAATCTCCAACTAAATGAATTAAAAGTTTAAGGTAAAAGGCTTTATCTTCGTCAGTAGCATTGTCATCAGATATTATTTTTTTACAATAATCAATTCCTGTAACTAAATCGCCTTTAGGGTTTATTTTAGCATCTCCGTAGTTTTCATCAAGCGACATATTAATGTAATGCCAAGTATAAAACTCATTATAACGCTTATCAGATTTAATTTCATCGGCAAAAGTAGAAACAAAAGCAAGCGATTTTCTTTTTAATAAACGTTTAACTTCTCGTTTAGCTTTACCTTTTAAATAACCATCTGCTATTTTACCAACCACACGGTGCCCTGTAGCACCCCAAAAGTCATCTGTAGCATGGCTATTTAATGGCAAAATAAAAAAAGCAGTAATAATTAATATGTAAAATAATTTCATGAGTTTGTTTTATGGTTTTAAAGCAGTTATTAATCTTAATTTTTTACAAATTTATGAATATGAAATAGAAGTATCTTATTAAAAATTACCTTAACATAAGTTTAATAATTTTCCATACCTTGGTTAAAATACTTTTGCGCCAATTTGTTTTTTGTAGTTATAGGGTAATCTATTACATCATAACCTTCTAAAAGTGGAGCTATATTATCTTCTTTATACCATTGTAAGTCTGTAACTGGTGGTACGCATGTGTATTTAGAAATTACTTTTTTTAAACGATCCCTTTTTTTAGAATGTTCATTGTTTTTTTTACATGAAAAGAATATGGAAATTAATAATAGTATTATTACAGGCCTCATGTTGCTAAAAGTTTTAATAAAAAATGATGTTGTGTTTGTAAAGTTACTGATTTTTAGTGTTTTAAAATTGTTTCGTTTAGGTGTTATTTTTAATATGTGTAATAAATGCGTAGATGAAAAAGGAAGTATTGATACCCAAATTCATTATATTTTTATTTTTTTTATAAATAATTGTGACTCATCAAAAAATAGTGTGTCTTAAACATTAATAACAACTAAATAGCGAAAGCTAAAATTTGGAAACCCTCAACAACATTAATAATCTATCTGACGAAGATCTGGTAGAAGCAATTGTAAAAACAAACAATACATTGCTTTTCGAGAAACTGTATGATAAATATGCAGGGTTAGTTTATAATAAATGTTTTGGTTTTGCAAAAGATGGTGATGAAGCTAAAGATTTAACACAAGATGTATTTTTAAAACTCTTTGTTAAATTAGCTAGCTTTAAAGGAAAATCAAAATTTTCAACATGGTTATATGCATTTACATATAATCATTGTGTAAATTATGTAACAAGAAATACAGCAAAGAAATTTGAAAAGCAATCTGTAGATTATAAAGATATAGAAAACCTGTCTGAGGAAGAAGACGATAATAGTTTCCTTAGTATGCAGGTAGATAAATTAAAAATAGCATTAGAACTAATTTCTCCAGAAGAGAAAATGATTTTATTACTAAAGTACCAAGATAACCTTTCTATAAAAGAAATTGCAAGTGCTTTAAGTATTGGAGAGAGCGCTGTTAAAATGAGAATAAAACGCGCAAAGGATAAATTAGTAACCGTGTATAATGAGCATGTTAAGTAATGGATAACCCGTTTAAACATATAAACCAACCGCTTAGAGAAGTTCCAGAAGAACTTAAATCTAAAGTGATGAGCGATATAGCTATGGCTAAGCTTATTATGGAGTTGGCTGCTTTGTTCTCATATAATATTGGAGATGTTATTGAAACCGTTATTAGTAGCCGAAAAACAAAAAAATAGAAATTTTAACCAAACATACCCTAACAAAATAATATTACAATGGAAAAAGCAACACAATGGAAAGATATGGCAATGGAGTCTTTAACAACTATGTGGTTAGAAATTTCAAAAATATTTCCAAATATTATAGGCACCATTATAGTATTACTTTTTGGTTGGCTAATAACAAAACTTTTAGTTAAGCTTATTAAGAAAGCTTTAAAATTGGCAAAAGCAAATAAGCTTGACGATGCTATAAATGAAATAGAAATAGTTGAAGGTAAAAAGTTAAATTTTGATACCGTTAAAGTGGTATCAAACTTTGTAAAATGGGTAATGTATATTATGCTATTAATAATGGCTTCAGATATTATGAATTTAACCATGATTTCTGAACAAATAAGCAATTTATTAGCCTATTTACCACAATTATTTGCAGCATTAGTCATATTTACAGTAGGGTTAATTTTAGCCAATTTAATAAAAAAAGGTTTAAAATCTTTTTTCGAATCGATGGATTTGTCTGGAGCTAAAATAATTAGTCAGGTAGTATTCTTTATAATTTTAATTTTTGTATCCATTACAGCTTTAAACCAAGCAGGAATAGATACAGAAATTATTACTAGTAATTTAACCATGATTTTGGCTGCATTTTTATTGGCCTTTGCATTAGCTTTAGGCTTTGGAGCACAAAAAGTTGTGGGAGATTTATTAAGAACATTTTATACAAGAAAAACATACGAAATAGGACAAAAAATTGAATTTAATAATATTAAAGGAACAGTAGAGTCTATTGATGGTATAACTGTAACTATTAAAACAAAAGAAGGTAAGTTAATAGTACCAATTAAAGATATTGTAGAGAGTCAAGTAAGTATACAGGATTAACTTTAAGTTAGGGTTAAAATTTGGTTGGTTACTTTTCTGTAAACCGAAAAACTCTCTACATGTTATAGATCCCTTTTCATTTTTTTTGAAAAGGGATTTTTTTAGCTTCATATTTTAACACTACAATGGGTTTGTTGTGTTTGATATTGTAATAAGGAATTTTTCCTACTTAAAAAATTGCTTTTAATCTTGTTTATTTGCTTTTTGTCTGGTTTTGTGTTTTTGTTTTATATAAAAGTTAAAGCTGTATTTGAATCTATAATATTGGAGTAAGTAGTAACCTTAAACCATTTAGCTTTGACAAACGAAGAATTAATATTTAAAATAGTAAACAATAAAGAAACGCATTTATTTGAAGTTTTATACGACAGGTTTTCATTTCAAGTATACAATAAATGTTTTTCTTTTGTTAATAATGAAGAGGAAGCAAAAGATTTAGCTCAAGATATTTTTTTAAAACTATATATTAAATTATTTAGTTTTAAAGGGAAGTCTAAATTTTCTACATGGTTGTATTCTATCACATATAATCATTGTGTAAATTATATTAATAGAAATAATAAAAGAAAATACGAAAAGCGTATGCCAGAAACTTTTAGTTTAGATAATATACCTCAGGATATAGAAGTTAAAGATCAAGTTTTAGAAAACAAATTAACAGTAGCTTTAGATAGAATTCCAGCTGCAGACAGGTCTATTTTAGCTTTAAAATATCAAGATAATTTAAGTAATAAATCTATAGAAAGAGTATTAGGAATAGGCGAGAGTGCAGTTAAAATGAGGATTAAAAGAGCTAAAGAGCGTTTGGTATCGCAATACGCTGTTGCAGTTTAATTTTTACGTATAAATAATTTATTGCAAACATTTTTTAATACTATCTAGAAGCGTTTCTTTATCAAAAGGTTTAACTAGAACATTATTTATTTTATTTTTTTTAAATCGTTTTATATCCTCTTTATAAGCTTGAGTTGATAATACTATAATAGGTGTTTTTTTGTAAGCTTTAGGTAAATTTCTAACAGAACTAGCCAAATCTATTGCAGAATACCCCAAAATTGTATTTGTTAATAGTATAATATCTACATTGTTATTTATAATATTGGGAATTAACTCTTCTCCTTTTGAAATAATATTAATGTAAAAAAGCCCAGTAGAGGCTAGCATTTTTAAAATTGATAGCTGTATTAATTCTGAATCTTCAAGTAATAAAATATGGTATTTTTTATCTGAGTTTAGTAGTTGCTTACTTAATAGTTCTTCCTTTTTGTTTTGGTTGTAATTAGAAGTATTAAAGCTTAAATTAAATATAAAATTAGAGCCTTTATTAATTTTACTCTCAACTTTTATGTTACCATTCATTTCAGAAATAAGGTATTTTACAATAGCTAAACCTAAACCAACACCGTTGTTTATTTCGTTTTCAGATTCAATTTTAGTAAACCTATTAAAAATGGTTTCTAAGTTTTCTTTGTCTATACCTTTTCCTGTGTCTTTAATTTCAAAATGGAGGTTAGCTTTTTTTGCTCTTATATAGTTAAGCGATATTGTTAAATTAATACGACCTCTAGAGGTGTTACTAATGGCGTTATTTATAAGATTACCTATAATTTGCTTTAATCTGTATTGGTCGCCAATAATAAATTTAGGTATTTTTTCGTCTATCGTAAAATTAAACTTAAGGCCTTTTTTATGGCATAAATAGGTATATATTACAGTTAAGTTATTTAAAAGCTCTGTTAAATTAAAAACTTTGTTTATTAAGGTTAATTTACCCGCTTCTATTTTAGATATATCTAAAATATCTTCAATTCTATTTTTTAAATCTTTATTTGCTGCTTGAATTATGTTTAAATAATTTTTTTGCTCGGCATTTAAATTACTATTTATTAATAAATCGCTAAATATTGTAGATGCAGTAATAGGATTTCTTAATTGGTGGCTAAAATTGGCTATAAAATTATTTTTAAATGTTTGTTTTTCTAGTAAGTATTCGTTTTTAAGTTCAAGAATTTGAGAATTTATTATCGATTCGTTTCTTGTTTGGGCAGTTAGTTGATAGTTGTTATAGTGTTTTGTTAGGTTTTCAATAATGATAAGGTTTTCATTATTGTTGTGAGTATGAATAGTAATATCTACAACTAGTTTATTGTTTTGTACTTCTATATTAACACAAGAAAACTCAAAGGTTTCATTTTTTACAGGTAATAAGTTAATTAAAACGTCAAAAAAAGGGTGAATGTTTTCAATTTTATCGTTTTTTTTAATAGGCAAAATGGGGTTGTTAACATCTATAACACAGCCAAAATTATCTATTAAAATGTATTGTAAATTATTTTTATGATATTTTTCTATGTAAGTTTTTAGCATATAATTTATATTAAATCTGTTGCTAATTTTAAAAATAATTTTTCAACTCTACTTCCGGTTTTAGCACTTACATAAAAATCTACATAAGGCTCGAAAACCGTACTATTTTCTTTTAGGAATTCTTTATTAACTAAGTCTACTTTGTTTCCTACTATTTTTATTGGTGTTGTAGAGAAGTTTTCTTTTAAAAACTGTATTTCGGCACTTAGGTTTTTAAATGTTACGGGTCTAGATAAATCAAAAACATATATAAACCCATTTGTTCCAAGTAGATATGATGGTCTTGTTTTTTTTATGTCGTCTTGGCCTTCTAAATCCCAAATAATAAGTGAAACTTGCTCGTTATCTGGAATAGTAATTGTTTTTTTTGAAATATGAACACCAATGGTAACTTTATAATCTTCTGTAAATGTATTTTCAACAAAGCGTCTAATTAATGAAGTTTTTCCAACTCCAAAATGACCTATAAGTACAATTTTTTTAGATATTGCCATTTGTAATGAAACCTTCTAGTTTTTTTGATAATAAACTTTTATTGTTTAAAGATTTTATAATGTTTTCGGTATTTACAAAATCAAAAATTTTGTCTTCTAATTTATCTTTAAAAATAATATTATACGCACCAGATATAACAACGGCTATATAAAAGGACGAAAAATTTTGAAGATGTATATGGTAGTGGTCGTATTCTATATAATGTAGTGTTTGGTTTTCTTTTTTAAAGGCATCTTCAACAAAGCTTTTAATAGCAGTTAACATTCCTGCTACCATATCTTCGTCTGCCATTTTTGTTTTTGAAAACTCGGCTAGGAGTAACCCAGAACCTTTTTCTATAATAATAACTTGTTCTATTTTAGCATTGGTTTGTTCGTGTAATATTAAGTCTGACTCATTAATACCCGATGCTTTAGATTTTGCTTTTTGGAAAAATCTTTTAAAAGAGAATGTTTTGTGTACTTGGCTATTTATTTTTTCTGATAGCAGTTTCATTTCATGCTGTACATAGCGTTTTATCATTTTTCCCATTATAGGAAAAAGCGCTTCTACTACCGCATCTTGCGAATTTTTAATTTCTACTTTTAGAGTTTCTGTTATTATTGGCCCTAAGTTTTTAGGAATTTCTTTTATAAACGTGTTTAGTTTTTTATCAATTATTGGATCTACTTTTTTAGATAGTTTTTCCTTTTTATTGACTGTGTTTTCTAGAAGCGTAATTTTTTTTTCGATGGATGAAACAAACTCCCGCTCATCAGTAAGCAGAATATCTTTAATAATATTTAGTTTTTCATCTTGATTCATCAATGAAAATAAATTTATTCGCTTATTTTTTCGCCTAGCTTTATAAAAAGTTCGCTTAATAATTTACGGTCGGCTTTTTTGTTTTCTAAACCTTCAAGTTTATCGTTTATAGAGTCTTCAAGAGTGGTTAATCTAATATTTATATCGGTACTTAGTGTGTCAATATTTTGTAATAATTCCGACTCAACAGTACTTATTAAATCTTGTAATTCTTCTTTTTTTCTTAAAATATCTGCTTTAAGCGCTTCAAACTCTTGATTGTATTCTTGGATGTTTTCTCCAAAAATAAGCTCTTTAATAGCATCAATTTTCGAACTATTGCTTTGGGGATTATTATTTAAGTTTTCGGTAACCTCTACGTTTAATTGTTTTTTCATTTTAAGAATTTTTGCAGTAAGCTTAACAAATGTATATTAAAATAAGAAAATAGAGTCTTATTTTTTAACATTTTAATGTAATTAATTTAATACGATTAAGTTTTTTGTTTAAATATTTTAAAACTTTTCTAGTACTTGTAATACATCTTTTTTATAGCTTCGGCTAATAGTTAGTGCGGTGTTGCTTATAATAATTTCTTCGTTTGTAAATGATGAAATGTGTTTTAAAGCTATAATGTAAGAGCGATGAATTCTTAAAAATTTATTAATTGGTAGTTTTGCTTCAATAGCACTAATGGTTTCTCTGGTTACAATGGTTTGGTTAGCCTGATGTATTTTAATATAATCGCTGTAACTTTCTATGTATATAATAGATTCAAAATCTATTTTAATCATGCGCCTGTCTGCTCTTACAAACATAAAATCGTTATTTACCGTATTTTTAAGGTCTTCTTTGTTTGTGTTGGTATAAATATCAAAATAGCTGTTAATGGCTTTTAGTAACCTATCAAACGAAATGGGTTTAAGTAAATAATCTACAGCTTGAAGCTCGAACCCTTCTACAGCAAAATCGCGATAAGCTGTTGTAAAAATTATTTTTGCATGTTTATTTATAGACTTTGCAAACGAAATTCCAGATATTTCGGGCATATTTATATCAAGAAAAATTAAATCTATATCGTGTACTCTAAGTATGTTAAAGGCCTCAATAGCATTGCTACAACTGGCTATAATTTTAATGTTTGGTATTTTTAAAAGGTGTGTTGTTATAACTTCTCTAGCTATAGTCTCATCATCAACAATAATGCATGATATGTGCTTGTTTTTTTTCATTGCTTAAACCGTATCGAGTTTTAAATTTACTTTAAATATTTCGTTTTGGTTGTTAATTTCTAGCGTGTATTGGTTATTGTATAGTAAATTTAATCGCTTTTTTATGTTTTCTAAGCCTATGCCGTTTTCTAATGTGGTTGTGTTGTTACTTGTGTTTTCAATTTCAAAATAAATACTTTTGTTAACATAATGTAGTGTAATGCTAATTTTAAGCATCTTATTTTTTAAGCTACCGTGTTTAAAACTGTTTTCTATAAAAGGAAGCAGTAACATAGGGGCTATTTTAATATTATCTGGTATGTTTTTGGTTTTAAAACTAATAAGTAGTGTATTGTTAAAACGCATTTTTTCTAGCTCTATATAATCGTTAATATGATTAATCTCATCGTTAAGAGCAACAAAAGGTTTATCTACTTGATATAGTAAATAATCTAATAAATTAGAGAGTTTTAAAATCATTTCTGGAGTTTCATCTGCTTTTCTTAACGCAAAACCGTACATGGTGTTTAGTGTGTTAAATAAAAAATGCGGATGAATTTGCATTTTCAAGTAATTTAGTTCTTGTTCTTTTAGTTTTAATTGTGTTTCTAAAATTTTAGTTTCTAATTTCTTGGTTGCTTCGGCATGTTTTAAGTTTAATTTTAATAGTTTAAAAGCACTTACAATAATAACCACCAAATATACACCAACAGCAACAAAAAGTAAACTTTTGCTTATTGGTGCCATGTTAGAATGCTTAAAATTAGAAAGGTAAACTAAGCCATAAAATACAGAAATAACAATAAGGTAGGTGGATATTATACAAGTATATAAACTGTATATACCAAATAATAAGTATTTTTTTGTTATAAGATATTCGGGAATTAATTTATATATAAAAACATAAGTAGTGGCAATGGTTATAGGCATTAAAAATAACGAAAACGATAATACATAATTAAAATCGTTAGTATTTACACCAAAAAAATTAGTGTAAAAAAGTAAGACACCACACCAAAATATAAGGTGAAGTAAAATTTGCCCCAATTTTTTTAAAATAAATTGTTTTTTTAGCATTACTGTAATATTAATTACAATAATACTATAATTTTAAAGCTAATAAATATTTTGTAGACGAATAACAGGTTTAGTAACCGTTTTAACCAAATGTTGTTTTAATTGCTAAATTGGTTATCTGTCGCATTTTAATTTTTTTAATGTATTTAAGCTATAAGTTTGTGGCATGTTTAATTAAAACCATTAGTTATGTTTATGTTTTCAGTAATTAGTATGAATGTTTTTGTAGATCGCTTTATGGAAGGCGGCCCGTTATTTATGTCTTTAATTTTAATATGCCTTTTGTTAGCCTTATACTTTGTTTTTATGGGGTTTGTAAATATTAATAAAGATGTTGAAAAATCTAAAAAAATGATTGGTCTAGCATCCGATGTTAGTATTCTAGGTTTAGTATTTGGCTTTTTAGGTTCTATTATTGGTATGATAGGTGCTTTTGATGCTATTGAATCTATTAGCGATGTTAGCGCAGGTGTTATGGCTGGCGGACTTAAAGTATCGTTTTTAACTACCGTTTTTGGGGCTGTTACTTTTATTTTACCAAGAATAGGAATAATAATATTGAAAACTTTATATAAAGGTTAATATTAGTTAACGGTTCTTCATCAATCAAAAAAACCTTTTCTGGAAAGAAAAGGTTTTTTTGATTATTTAATGCCGTAAGATTATTTTTTCTTATTTCGTCTATTATAATTTTTATCGCCACGTGTTTTAGGCTTTTTGTATTTAGCAGCTATTTTAAATTTATACGAACCGCCTAAATTCTCTTTTTGGTTTTTTGCAGATTTTTCATGAAATGCAGGCCCTGGAGCATCTTCATCTTTTCGTTTTGTAGGATTGTTACGTTCTTTAATTTGTGGGCGCTCTTCTTCAATAAGCTCTGTAGAGATGGCTACATTATCAGGAATTTCTAATAAAGGAATTTCCATTTTCATTAAGGCCTCAATATTTTTAACAGCTTCTTGTTCTTTTTCGGTTGAAAAAACAAGAGCCTCGCCTTCGCGTTCTGCACGACCAGTTCTACCAATTCGGTGCATATAGTTTTCAGGAAAATCTGGAGTATCAAAGTTTATAACATGCGTTACATTATCAATGTCTAGACCTCTAGCCATTACATCTGTAGCAATTAAAATTCGGTTTTCGCCTGTTCTAAATTGCTCGATACTTCGTAGCCTGTAATTTTGTGTTTTGTTAGAGTGTATTACACAAAGCTCTTCTTTAAAAAAGGCGTCTAGCTTATCAAATAGTCTGTCTGCCATACGTTTAAAGGCCACAAAAATGATAACTTTATTGTAGTGCTCGGCATCGTTTAAAAAATGCTCTAAGAGGTTTACTTTGGTGTAAAAATTAGGGACATTGTATCGTTTTTGCGAGATATTTTCTAGTGGTGTTCCAGAAACGGCTATAGAAACGCGTTCTGGGGTTTTAAAAAAATCGTTAATTAGTAAATCGACATCTTGGGTCATGGTAGCCGAAAACATGATGTTTTGACGACGTTGCGGAAGAATATCGAAAATATTAATTAATTGATGTCTAAACCCTAAATCTAGCATGACGTCAACTTCGTCAATTACTAATTTTTGAATAGATTTTAGTTGCAAAACCCGTGTTAATGCTAAATCGTATAAACGCCCAGGTGTAGCAACTAAAATATCTGTACCTTGAGCAATGGCTTGTTTTTGCGTATTAATATTTGTGCCGCCATAAACGCCTAGCACCCGATTGTTAATGTATTTTGATAGTTTTTCAATTTCATCAACCACTTGTACAACCAATTCTCGAGTAGGAACTAAAACTAAAACTCGAGGGTTGACTTGTTTAGAAAATTTTAAGTTTTTAAGTATTGGCAGCATATAGGCATAGGTTTTTCCTGTGCCGGTTTGTGCTATACCAACAACATCTTTACCAGAGGCAACAATATTAAAAGCTTGCTCTTGTATAGGTGTTGGAGTTGTAAAACCTAAATCGTCTAAAGCATTATAAAGCGGTGTGTTTAAATTTAAATCTTTAAATATCAAAATACTACTATTTAGCTGGCAAAGTTAAGCTTATTATTCTGTTTACACTAAGTGGTTGTTATCTATTTCTATATGGTAAGTGGCTTCAAAGTTTTTATTTGCACTTAAATTTATTATAGCTTCTTTTTCTATTAAATTTTGGTTGGTGTTTTCATGGTCGGCAATGCCTAACCACGGCTCTATACAAACATAATTGCCATTTGGTTTTGCCCAAATGCCTAAATATTTAAAATCTGGATACTTTAGTGTTAATATATTGCCAGATTTTACACTTTTTAAAGTTACTTTTCTCGATTTTAAAGTTTTAAAAACAAGGGCGTCTTTATTAAATAAATTATGAGTTAGTGCTAAGGTATTTGTATTGTTAAAAACGGTTTCGGTTTTAGAAGAAATAAGTCCGTTTTCCATATTTATTAAGTGTTTATCTGCTTTTTCGTTATGTTCAAATTCTAAAATATAATCTTCATAATCTTCATTTTCAAAAACGGGACATTTAAAAGCAGGATGTCCACCAACCGAAAAATACATGGTTTTAGTGTCTGCATTTTTAATTGTGTGTTTAACTTCTAAGCAGTTTTCTGTTAAAGTGTAAGTAATAAAAAATTCAAACTTAAAAGGGTAATTTTTTAAAGAATTTTTGTTAGCTACTAACTTAAAAGTTAAACTGTTTTCGGTTTGTTTATCTAATTGTATGTCTTTATTATGTCTAACTATACCGTGTTTTGGAAGTTGGTGTTTTTTGTCGTTATAAATAAAAGTATTGTCTTTTAAAGCACCCACAATAGGAAACAAATTAGGGGCGTAACTTCCCCAAATATCTGGGTTGGCATCCCACATAAATTCGGTGTTGTTTTTTACAGAGGTAATTCCGCACAATTCTGCACCTATTTTTTTTACCTTTATTTTTAATTTGTTGTTTTGTAATAAATACATTGTAATTATTTTATAAGTATGTGCAAAATACTTAAACTTTTAAGTATTCTAAGTAACTTTGCATTATAATATTTTTAATTGAGAACAAAACACATTTATACTTTCGATGATATCGAAAATTTTAAAACCCAACTGCTAAATTGGGCGCAACAGTTTAATGATGTTGTTTGGCTAGACTCTAACCCTAGTAGTAATAAAACTGCACAAAAGTATTATCGTTATGATGCTATTTTAGCCGTTGATGCTTTTACAAGTATTAAAACAGATTACCATAAAGGCTTCGATAAACTTAAAGAATACCAAAATCTTGTTAACGATTGGGTTTTTGGTTATTTAACCTACGATTTAAAAAATGATATAGAAACTTTAACATCTAAGAATCATGATGGTTTGGAGTTTTCAGATTTATGTTTCTTTCAGCCTAAAAAAGTATTTTTAATTAATGATAATAAAGTTGAAATACAATACTTAAAGTTTGTTGATGATGAGATTGATGACGATTTATTTAATATAAAGCGTAATACTCCTGTTGCCAAAGGGCATGTGTATTCAGATATAAAAATTAAGCTTCGTATACATAAAGATGAGTATTTTGATAGGGTTAATGCCATGCTAGAGCATATACATAGAGGCGATATTTATGAAGCAAACTTTTGTCAAGAGTTTTATGCCGAAAACACACAAATAAATGCTTTAGAAACCTATAAAAAGCTTAACAGGATATCTAAGCCTCCATTTGCATCTTTTGTAAAGTTTGAGGATAAGTTTGTGCTTAGCGCATCGCCAGAACGTTATATAAAAAAGAAAAATAATACTATAATTTCTCAACCTATAAAAGGAACCGCTAAACGCTCAGATAATTTAATAGAAGACAATCAACTAAAAGCAGATTTGCTAAACGACCAAAAAGAACGTAGCGAAAATATAATGATTGTAGATTTGGTACGTAACGATTTGTCTAAAACCGCAATAAAAGGAAGTGTGCAGGTAGAAGAGCTGTGTAAAGTTTATACCTTTAATCAAGTGCATCAAATGATTTCTACAGTATCATCAAAAGTAAATAAAAGTACACATCCTGTAGATATTTTAAAAAGTACTTTTCCAATGGGAAGTATGACAGGGGCTCCTAAAATTTCGGCCATGCAAATTATTGAACATTTAGAAGCTACAAAACGCGGTATTTATTCTGGTGCAATAGGGTATTTTGCTCCAAATGACGATTTTGATTTTAATGTTGTAATAAGAAGTATTTTGTATAACGAAACCAACAAATACGTATCGTACTCTGTTGGTGGCGCGATTACTGCTAAAAGCGATCCTTTAAAGGAATATGAAGAATGTTTGGTAAAGGCAAAAGCCATGCGAACCGTATTAGAAAGCTAAAACCATAACAAAATACACTAAGGTATTCTTTAAAAAAATAAAATAAACCTAACTTTGAGCGTGCTACAACATTTTAAAAATCATATTACCCAAAATTTAGTATTCTTAAAAGAAAACAAAATACTTATTGCTATTTCTGGCGGAATTGATAGCGTTGTTTTAACACATTTATGCCATAAATTAAAGTTCAATATTTTTCTTGCTCATTGTAATTTTAATTTAAGAGGCGCAGAAAGTAATGCCGATGAAGATTTTGTAGTTCAATTTGCAGAAAGCTTAGGTTTAGAAGTTTTTATTCAAAATTTCGATACAACTACTTATGCTAAAGAAAATAAACTTTCTATACAAGTAGCAGCAAGAGAATTGCGTTATAATTGGTTTAACGATTTAGCTAAGCAATTGCAATTCAATTATATTTTAACAGCACATCATGCCGATGATAATATTGAAACATTTTTAATAAACTTTACTCGAGGAACTGGATTAGAAGGTTTAACAGGAATTCCAGAAATAAATGGAAAGTTTGTACGTCCATTATTGCCCTTTTCAAGTAGCAATATAGAAACATATGCAAAAGAAAATGCTATAAAATGGCGAGACGATAGTAGTAATAAATCTGTAAAATATTTAAGAAATAAATTGCGCCATGAAGTTATTCCTATTTTAAAAAGTATTAACCCAAGTTTGTTACAAAGCTTTAATACAACTATAAATAACTTAAAGGATGCGTCTTATGTTATTGAAGAGCATACAAATACAATTTTGAAAAAAGCAAGCAAAATTAATGACGATAAAACGATAGCATTTAAAACTTCAGAATTTAAAAAATTAAGACATCCAAAAGCCTATCTATTTCAAGTTTTTAAGCCGTATGGTTTTACAGAATGGAACGATGTTGTTAATTTATTAGAGGCAGAAACAGGAAAGCAAGTATTTTCTAAAACCCATCGTTTAATAAAAAATAGAGACCATTTAATTTTAGCCGAAATTAATTTTGACACCAATAAAACTGTAAATGTTTTAGAATTTAAAAATGAAGTTAAAACCCCTTTCGGAACTTTATTTTTAAACCATGTTAATACAGTAGTTGCAGGACAGAATAATACGATTTTTGTAGATAAAGCAAAACTTAAATATCCTTTAACTATTAGAAAATATAAAACGGCCGATGTGTTTTATCCACTAGGTATGCAAGGCAAAAAGAAAATTAGTAAATACTTTAAAGACGAAAAATTATCATTAATAGATAAAGAAAACACTTGGTTGTTATGCTCAGAAAATAAAATAGTTTGGGTAATTAACAAAAGAGCAGATAGTCGTTTTAAAGTCACTAAAAACACAACAGAAATAATAAAAATAGAATTAAAATAATTTGAAACTACAAGGGCAAATAGTAGATATAGAAAATAACCGAATTTACAAAGGCGAAATTTATATAGAGCAAGGTAAAATTAAAGCCATTAAAGAAAAAGACCACCAAGTAAATCAATATATACTTCCGGGGTTTATTGATGCACATATACATATTGAAAGTTCTATGTTAGTACCATCAGAATTTGCAAGATTGGCTGTAAAGCATGGTACAGTTGCTACAGTTTCAGACCCACACGAAATAGCTAATGTTTTAGGTGTTAAAGGGGTGGAGTTTATGATTAATAATGGAAAACAAACGCCTTTTAAATTTAATTTTGGAGCGCCATCATGTGTCCCAGCAACACACTTTGAAACAGCTGGAGCTATTATAGATTCTGATGCTATAAAACAACTTTTAGAAAATCCAGATATAAAGTATTTAGCAGAAATGATGAATTATCCAGGCGTACTTTTTAATGATGATGAAGTCATGAAAAAAATAGCTTGGGCAAAACATTTTAATAAACCTATTGATGGTCATGCACCAGGATTAAAAGGCCATGATATAACTAAATATATTAGCGCGGGTATTACAACCGATCATGAGTGTTTTACTTATGAAGAAGCCTTAGAAAAGCTTCAAAAAAACATGAAAATTTTAATACGCGAAGGTAGTGCAGCCAAAAATTTTGAAGCTCTAATAAATTTATTGCCAGAACATTTTGAAAATATAATGTTTTGTAGCGACGATAAACACCCAGACGATTTAATGGTTGGGCATATAAACCAGTTATGCGAAAGAGCCATACAAAAAGGAATTAATGTGTTTAAGGTGCTGCAAGCAGCGTGTGTAAACCCAGTAAAGCATTATAATTTAGACGTTGGCTTGTTAAAAGAAGGCGATGCAGCAGATTTTATTGTAGTTGAAGATTTAAAAACGTTTAAAACACAACAAACATATATTAATGGCGTATTAGTTTTTAATAATGGCGAGTCTTTAATTACACAAGTGCCTTTTAAAAATTTAAATAATTTCAACTGTAATTTAAAAGAAATTTCAGATTTCAAAGTAACATCTTCAGCACAAAAAATAAGGGTGATTGAAGCGTTAGAAGGGCAATTAGTTACCAATGCATTAATAGAAAAAACAGTAATAAAAAACGAAAATTTAGTTTCTAATACACAATCAGATGTACTAAAAATAGCAGTTGTAAATCGCTACAATAATAAAAAACCAGCTATAGCTTTTATTAAAAATTTTGGTTTAAAAGAAGGCGCAATAGCATCATCTGTCGCACACGATTCGCATAATATTATTGTAGTAGGAGTTTCAGATCAAGACATCTGTAAAGCCGTTAACCTTATTATTAAAAACAAAGGAGGTATTTGTGCTGTTTCTAATACTGAAGAAAACATAGTATCTCTTCCTGTAGCAGGAATAATGAGCGATAAAGATGGAGAAACCATAGGCAAACAATATGCACAGCTAGATAAAATGGCAAAACAAATGGGTAGCACACTATATGCGCCTTATATGACATTGTCGTTTATGGCTTTATTGGTTATACCTAAGTTAAAATTAAGCGATAAGGGGTTATTTAATGGCAAAGATTTTAAATTTGAAGCTTTAGAAGTTAATTAATATATGCCAGTAATAGAATCTACTTACAAGCCATCAATATTCTTTAAAAAGGGATTTATATCAACAGTTTACTCAGGTTTAATTAGGCGAGTACCATTAAAGCAAGAGCGAGAGCGTATTACATTAAAGGATAATGATTTTTTAGATTTAGATTGGAGTTTTTCTAAAGAAAAAACAAAAAAATTGGTTATTCTTTTACATGGTTTAGAAGGTAACGGCCAACGCCCATACATGACAGGCGCAGCAAAATTATTTAACCAAAATAATATAGATGCCGTTAGTGTTAATTTTAGAGGCTGTAGTGGCGATGATAATTTATATTATTATAGCTATCACTCTGGTGCTACAAACGATTTGGATGCCGTAATTAAGCATGCTATTTTTAATAAAAAATACACAGATATTTATTTAAAGGGTATTAGTTTAGGCGCCAATATTATATTAAAATATTTAGGAGAAAGGCATATAATACATAACCAAGTAAAAGCAGCAATAGCAGTATCTGTACCTTGTTATTTAGCAGGAGCAGCCAAAGCTTTACATAATTATAAAAACAGGTTGTATCATGATAGGTTTTTAAAGCATTTACTAAAAAAGCTTAAAATAAAGCAAAGGCAATTTCCAACAAAGTTAAGTGTAGATGAGTTTAAATCAATAAAAACATTAATGGATTTCGATAATGTATACACCTCGAAAGCCCATGGTTTTGAAGATGCCTTAGATTATTATATTAAGAGTAGTAGCTTAAAATTTCTTCCAAAAATAAAAACACCAACTTTAATTATTAATGCTTTAAACGATTCTTTTTTATCGCCAGAATGCTATCCTGTAAAAGAAGCCAAAAACAATCCTAATTTGTATTTAGAGATGCCAAACTACGGTGGTCATGTTGGGTTTGTTGATAAAAAAAATGTGTATTACAACGAAAAACGAGCTTTAGAGTTTGTAAAGGACAAAGCTTAATTTTTAAGTGTATCAGGAAACGATTTAACTACAATACCCCAAAACTCGGGTAGTACAAAGTATACAAATAAGGTTATAATTATAATAGAAATTATATTCATAATAAATCCTTTACTAATCATATCTGGTATTCTTAAGTAGCCCGAACCAAACACCACAGCATTTGGAGGTGTAGCTACAGGTAGCATAAAAGCACAAGAAGCGGCAACTGCAGCAGCAACCATTAATATAAAAGGGTGTATGTTTACGGTAATTGCCATAGGTGCAAGAACAGGTAAAAGCATGGCCGTTGTTGCAAGGTTGGATGTAATTTCGGTTAAAAAATTAACAGCGGCAATTAATAAAAAAATTAATAGTAAAGTACTAATTCCTACTAATGTTGTCATTTGGTTTCCTAGCCATAAGGCAAGACCACTAGTTTCAAAACCTTTGGCTAAAGCCATACCACCGCCAAATAATATAATAATACCCCAAGGTAAATTTTTGGTGTCTTTCCAAGAAATAAGTGTTTTGTTTTTTGTTTTTGAAGGTATAATAAATAACATTAAAGCAAACAAAATAGCTATTATTGTATCGTCAATTTGAGGTAGTAATCTTTTTAAAAAGAAAGCACGTGTTATCCAACAAAAAGCAGTAGAGGCAAAAATAATAGCAATTAATTTCTCTTCGTAACTTATTTTCCCTAAAGATTTTAAGAGTTGGTTTATTTCTTCTTTTCCTCCAGGGATTTCTTTTTGTTTAAAAGAAAAAGCAATTGTTGTTAAATATTTCCAGCAAATAAATAATAAGAGTATAGAAATAGGAAAACCAAAAATAAACCATTGTAAAAATGTTATTTCATAGCCATAAGTTTCTAAAATTATGCCTGCTAAAACTAAGTTAGGAGGCGTGCCAATTAAAGTTGAAATTCCACCAATAGAAGCGCTATAAGCTATAGCAAGCATTAAAGCTTTTCCGAAAATTAAATTTTCATTTTTGTTGGTTTTTGGGTTGTCTTTAAACTGTTTTATAATAGCTATACCAATGGGAAGCATCATTACAGAAGTGGCAGTATTAGAAATCCACATAGAGAGGAAAGCAGTAGCTAGCATAAAACCTAAAATAATTTTATTAACGTTTGCCCCAATAATGTTTATAATGTTAAGTGCAATTCGTTTGTGTAAATTCCATTTTTCAATAGCTATAGCAATAATAAACCCGCCTAAGTAAAGAAACACAAATTTATGCCCAAACGAAGCTGTGGTAGAGCCAATATCTAAACTGTCAGTAAGCGGAAATAAAACTATAGGTAATAATGCTGTTGCAGCAATAGGAATGGCTTCTGTAATCCACCAAAAGGCTATCCAAACTGTTGACGCTAAAACGCCATTGGCTTGGTCTGTTAAACCTTCAGGGTTAAAAAAAATACGAATTAAAATAAATGCTAGAGGGCCTAAAATTAAATTAATATGCCTTTTATATTTCATTATAAGTTCTAGTTTTTTATTGTTTTTAATTAAAACAATGTTAAATCGATTTAATTCTTAAAAATACCTTTAATTTTTTTGTAAATTCAAAATCAAATTTAATTTATAAATATCATGCCAACATTTAGCTTAAAAATTAATAATAAAACTCATACAGTAGAAGCAGATATGGATACACCTTTGTTATGGGTGTTAAGAGACAAAATAAATTTGGTAGGCACTAAATTTGGCTGTGGTATAGGCCAATGCGGGGCATGTACTATTCATATAAATGGTAATGCTATGCGCAGCTGTTTATTACAAGTTTCGCAGGCAGAAGGTATGGATATTACAACTATAGAAGGACTTTCTGCAGATGGAAGTCACCCTGTGCAACAAGCATGGAAAGAGGTTGATGTGCCACAATGTGGTTATTGTCAAGCTGGACAAATAATGACAGCTTCTGCGTTTTTAAAAAACAATCCTAATCCGTCTGATACCGAAATACGAAATGCTATGCATGGAAATATTTGTAGATGCGCAGCATATAATAGTATTGAAGAGGCGGTAAAATTAGCTTCAAAAAAGTAAATAAATAACCTATAAAAATTAATCAATAAAATGGCAGCTTCAAAAAAAACAGTATGTAGTCGAAGATCGTTTTTAAAATCTTCAGCATTAGCTAGTGGTGGAATGCTAATAGGTTTTAACTTATTTACGGCTTGCAAATCCGATGCAAAATTACCGGTAGATTTAAGTCAGTTAAATTATAAAGATTTTAATGCGTTTATTAAAATTTCAGAAGAAGGAAAAGTAACTATTTTTTCTCCAAACCCAGAAATAGGGCAAGGTGTAAAAACATCAATGCCAATGCTAATAGCCGAAGAGTTAGAAGTTGCTTGGGATGATGTGTATGTAGAGCAAGGCAAGTTAGATACCAAAAATTACACTAGGCAAATTGCTGGCGGTAGTCAATCTATTAGATACAGTTGGGAACCGTTACGCCAAACAGGGGCAACAGCCAAACAAATGCTAGTAAATGCAGCAGCAGCTAGATGGGGTGTTTCTGTTTCAGAGTGTTCTGTTAACGAGGGTGTTATTACAAACTCTAAAGGCGAAACCTTAGGCTATGGCGATGTGGTTTTAGAAGCTGCCAAACTTGAAATTCCAGAAGAAGTTACTTTAAAAGACCCTAAAGATTTTAAAATTATTGGTCAAGGAAAAGGAAATGTAGATATTGATAAAATTATAACAGGCAAACCTCTTTTTGGGCTAGATTATAAAGAAGAAGGAATGCTATATGCCTCGGTTTTACGCCCACCAGCATTTGGACAAGTTTTAGATACTTTTGATGCTTCGGAAGCGAAGTCTTTACCAGGCGTGGTAGATGTGATAACTATTGGAGAAAAGGTTAGAGCTTATGAAGCTAGCGGAAAGCGAAATTGGTCTATGGTAATGAGTAACTCCAATAAAGTTGTAGTTTTAGCTAAAACAACTTGGGATGCCATGAAAGGTAAACAAGCCATAAAAGCCATTTGGAAAACAGAAACACCTCTTGAAAATACAGAAACACATGATAAAGAGTTATTAAAGTTATTACAAGGAAATACATTTGATACTAGACGAAAAGACGGAAATGTAAAAAATGCTTTTGCTAAAGCCGATAAGGTTATAGAGCGTATTTTTGAAGCTCCTTTTTTACCTCATAATACAATGGAGCCTATGAACTTTTTTGCTAACGTAACTCCCGAAAAAGTACATTTAGTAGGCCCAGTACAAACACCAGCAGCAGCAGCTGAAGTAGTTGCAGATTTATTAGATAGAGATATAAAAGATGTGCACCTAGAAATGACTAGAATGGGTGGTGGTTTTGGACGTAGATTGTATGGCGATTTTGTTTATGAAGCTGCCGAAATTTCTAATGCCATACAAAAACCCGTTAAGGTAGTATCTTCACGAGAAGATGATATGACAACAGGCGTGTACCGCCCAGCTGTAAAATATAAAATATCGGCTTCTATTAAAGATGGAAAATTAACAGGATACCACTTAAAAGAAGCCTGTGTAAACGGAAACATGTACGGTTTAATACCTAATTTTTTTCCAGCAGGTGCAATAGAAAACTATCAGGTTGATACCGTAAATTATAAAAGTAACATCACAGTAGGCGCTTGGAGAGCACCATATACAAACTTTTTAGCTAGTGCAGAGCAAAGCTTTTTTGATGAACTAGCCGAAGAGTTACAAATAGACCGTGTGCAACTTCATATGGATTTACTAGATAATGTTAAAAAAAATCCAGATGCAAATATAAATTATAGCCCAGAAAGGTTACAAGGAGTTTTAAAATTAGCTGTAAAAAAATCTAACTGGGGCAAAGTTATTCCAGATGTTTATCAAGGGCTTTCCGTTTACTATTGTCATAATTCATACGTTGCCGAAGTAGCCGAGGTAACTCTAGAAAATGGTATACCTAATGTAAAACAAGTAACTTGTGCTATAGATTGTGGTATTGTTGTAAACCCAACGGGAGCAATTAATCAAGCCAAAGGCGGTGTAATTGATGGTATAGGTCATGCTATGTATTCTAATTTTGGTTTTAATAATGGGGTACCACAATCCAATAATTTTAACACATATCAATTAATTAGAATGGGGCAAACACCAAAGGTTAATGTACATTTTATAGAAAGCAATGTAGCACCAACAGGTTTGGGCGAACCCACGTTGCCACCAGTTGGAGCAGCAGTAGCAAACGCCATTTATAAAGCAACAGGTAAACGTTTAACAAAGCAACCATATATGAGTAATATGAATGCCGAAGAAAAAATTATAGGATAATAATAACACAAATTATATATGAGTTTATCGCCAGAAGAAAAGGCAAAAACATCAGAAGATTTTTTAAAACTTAAAACAACCCAACGTGCTAAAAATAGCGTTGGGTTTTCTGCTATTAAAAATTCTGTAGGGCAAGTTGCCAAGTACATGAATCCTGCTAAGGCTTTAAAGTTATCGTTTAAAATAAATCAAAAAGGTGGTTTTGATTGCCCTGGTTGTGCATGGCCAGACCCAGATGACGAAAGGTCTTCGCTAGGTGAGTACTGCGAAAACGGTATAAAAGCCATAGCAGAAGAGGCCCAAAATAAAACCATAGATGCTAAGTTTTTTAAGACCTATAGTGTTGATGAATTATCAACATGGTCAGATTTTAAAATAGGTAAATCAGGCCGATTAGCAGAACCTATGTTTTTAGCAAAAGGAGAAAAACACTATCAATCCATTTCTTGGGAAAAAGCATTTAAAAAAGTAGCCCAGCATTTAAACGCATTAAATAATCCTGATGAAGCTGTTTTTTATACCTCGGGAAGAACAACAAACGAAGCTGCTTTTTTATATCAATTATTTGTGCGCGAATTTGGTACATCAAATTTACCAGATTGTTCCAATATGTGTCACGAAGCAAGTGGTAGCGCGCTAAATGAAACATTAGGTATAGGCAAAGGTTCGGTAACTCTAGATGATTTGTATAAAGCCGAGGTTGTAATGGTGGTTGGCCAAAATCCAGGTACAAACCATCCGCGAATGCTTACAGCTTTAGAAAAATGTAAAAATAATGGAGGTAAAATTATTGCCGTAAACCCACTTCCCGAAGCTGGATTGCTAAAATTTACTAATCCGCAAAGCCCCCAAAAATTATTAAAAGGCGGCACACAAATAGCAGATGTGTATGTACCTATAACTATTAATGGCGATGTGGCTTTTTTTAAGGCTTTACTTTTAAAATTATTAGAAAAAGAAGAAACAATAGGAGGCGTTTTCAATCAAGACTTTATCAATAATTTTACTTCTGGTTACAAAGCATTTATAGCAGATTTAAAACAGTATAATTTTAATGATTGCCTAAAAGCATCAGGAGTAACCTTATCTGTGTTTAATGAAGTTTTTAATTTAATTCTCAATAATAAAAAAATTATTATATGTTGGGCCATGGGCTTAACCCAGCATGAAAATGCGGTTGATAATATTCGAGAAATAGTAAATTTACTATTACTTAAAGGCAGTATAGGTAAAGAAGGGGCAGGCACTTGCCCGGTTAGAGGGCACTCCAATGTGCAAGGCGATAGAACTGTTGGTATATGGGAATCTGCACCCCAAGCATTTCTAGACAAAATAGAAAAAAAATATGGCTTTAAACCAACAAATAAACATGGTTATTCTGTAATCGATGCTATTAAAGCTATGTACGAAAACAAAGCCAAAGTGTTTTTTGGTTTAGGCGGTAATTTTATATCAGCAGTTCCAGATACCTTATATTCTGCGCAAGCATTAGCCAATTGTAATTTAACAGTTCATGTAAGTACAAAACTTAATAGATCGCATTTGGTAACAGGTAAAGAAGCATTAATACTACCTTGTTTAGGGCGTACCGAAAAAGATTATCAAAAAACAGGTATTCAAGTACAAAGTGTAGAAAACTCAATGGGTGTTGTACATACAACAAAAGGAGTTTTAGAGCCTTGCTCTAAAAAAATAATTAGCGAAGTGGCCGTTGTTTGTGGTATAGCTCAAGCCACTTTAAAAGAAAAATCAAAAATTAATTGGCTGCAATATCAAGACAATTATAGTTTAGTACGAGATGATATAGCTGAGGTTGTAGATGGTTTTAAAGATTATAATAAAAAATTAAAACAACCTGCTGGTTTCTACTTACCTAATGGCGCAAGAGAGCGAATATTTAAAACCAAAACAGGAAAGGCCAACTTTTCTATTAATAAATTACCCGAATGGAAACTTAAAACTGATGAGCTAATTATGATGACTATTAGAAGTCACGATCAATTCAACACAACAATTTATGGGTTAAACGACCGTTATCGAGGTGTTTTTAACGAAAGACGTATTGTTTTTATGAATCACGACGATATGAAACAACGCCATTTAAAAGAGCACCAAATAGTAAATTTAAAATCAGATTATAACGGTGTTATACGCGAGGCTCATAATTTTAAAGTTGTAGCTTATAATATTCCACAAAACTGTTGTGCTACTTATTTTCCAGAAGCCAACGTACTAGTGCCTTTAAGTAGTTTTGCCCATACAGCCAAAACACCAGCTTCAAAAAGTGTTAAAGTTACTATTAATGCCGTTAAATAACAGGTAAAATAAAGCATGTAAAATATGTTAAAATACCATTAGTCGACACTTAAACGTTATTCGTCGACACTAAAATATAGGTTAAACGAATAAGAATATTTACAGCTATAATATAAATTATATTTGTTAGTAATAAATTAATTAAAATAGTAGAAATGAGAGCTTTAAATATATTGCTAATAGAAGATGATATGATAGAAGTTATGAAATTTAACAGAACCATTTCATCATTAGAATTAAAACATAAAATAGTTGAAGCCAATAATGGAGAAGATGCATTAAAAATATTAGAAAAAAAAGAAGAATTACCTGACATTATTTTGTTAGATTTGAATATGCCAAAAATTAACGGTATTGAGTTTTTAAGTATTTTAAAGAAAGATGAAGTTTTAAAATATATACCTACAGTAATATTAACCACTTCTAGTAACCAAGCAGACTTGCTAGAGTGTTTTAAAATAGGTGTCGCTGGTTATGTTTTAAAACCTTTAAAATATGAAGACTATATAATCAAAATTGAAAAAATACTGGCATATTGGAGTGATAATGAATTAATTCAAGTTTAAAATATACCATTTAAGTATTGTTTTGTTAAGTTTTTTACAATTAGTTTAAAAAGATATTTGACTTAGAATTAATAAATAAACAAAGCGTTTAAGTTTTTTTAATTAATAAGAATTAATGAGTCAAGATAAAATTGAAATTCTACAACAAGAACTAGCTCGCGAAAAAGCAGCAAGAATACTAGCAGAAAAAACCTTAGAAAGTAAAACAACCGAACTTTTACAAGCCAATAAAAAACTAGAACAATCCTACCTAGCATTAGAAGCAGATTTAAATAAAGCCGACTCTCAATTACAAGGTGTTTTTGAAAACATTGTCGATGCCTATGTCATTATGGATTTAATGGGCTATATTTTAAAAATGAACGACGCTGCTGTTAAACTCTTAGGCTTCGATAACTCTAAAGAAGACTTTAATTTGCTTGAAATGGTAAAGCCAAGTGAAGCATTACGTGTAGCAGAATCATTTCAAAAACTTCTTAAAAACGGATCGTTAACAGATTTTAATGTTACTGTAATTACCAAAAAAAAGGAAGAAAAAATAGTGCACATAAACGCAAGTGTAATATATGATAAAGGGTCGCCTGTGGCCGCACAAGGTATAGTTAGAGATATTACAAAAGAAAAAGAAATAGAAACGAATTTAATTCAATCAGAAAAGCGATTAGTCGATTTATTAAAAAACCTAGATTCTGGTGTATTAGTTGAAGACGAAAACCGTAAAATGGTTTTAATTAATGATGCCTTTGTAGGTTTCTTTTTAAAAACAGGAAAACCATTAATGCAAAAAGGCGACGATTGCTCTTTAGCAGCCGAACGTAACAAATCACTTTTTAAAAACCCTGAACATTTTGTAAAAAGCGTAGAACAAGCTGTTAAAAACAGAAAGTTAATTAAAGACGAAGAATTCCAAACTGTTGATGGAAAAATATTTGAAAGAGACTTTGTGCCTATTTTTAATACTGATAATGAGTACAAAGGGCACATGTGGAATTATAGAGATGTAACCATACAAAGAAACTTTAATAGAAGTTTAGAATTCCAAAAACAAAAATATCAAAACATTATAGCCAACATGAATTTGGGTATGGTAGAAGTTGGTATTGATGATAGAATTTTAATGGTAAATCAAAGTTTTGCAAAAATGACTGGGTATACCGAAAAAGAACTTATTGGAGTTAAAGGAAAAGATTTTTTACCTGCAAAAGAAGACAAAGACCTAGTAAAAGAAAAAGTAAAAGCAAGAAAAAAAGGAAGAACAGATTTATATGAAGTAAGAATAAGAAATAAAGCAGGAGATATACGATATTGGTTAGTAAGCGGTGCACCAAACTACAATGTAAAAGGAGAGCTTGTAGGCTCTATAGGTATAAATTTTGATATTACAGATTTTAAAAATTTACAATTACAAAAAGAAGAACTATTAAAAAAAGTAGAAAAAAGTAATAACGAATTGCAAGAGTATGCCCATATTGTTTCGCACGATTTAAAATCGCCATTACGTAGTATTAATGCACTAGTAAGTTGGCTAAAAGAAGATAACAAAGGGAAGCTAGACGATATAAGTATGCAAAATTTAGCACTTATAGATACAACTCTAGAAAAAATGGATCAGCTTATTTCAGATGTTTTAAGTTATTCTAGTATTGGTGCAGACGAGAACGAAAAAGTCGATGTTAATTTAAACGAGGTTATAACCAGTTTAATTAAAATTATGTACAAACCAGACCATATTTCTATCGACATTTTAAATAAACTACCTATAGTAAAAGGAGATAAAACTAAGCTACAGCAAGTATTTCAAAATCTTATAAGTAATGCCATAAAATTTATAGATAAAGAAAAAGGATTTGTTAAAATTAATGTAGAAGATGCACAAACCCATTACAAATTTTCAATAGAAGATAATGGTATGGGTATAGAAAAAAAGTTTCACGATAAAATATTTAAAATATTTCAAGCCCTAAATAAACGCGAAGATTCTACAGGTATAGGCTTATCAATAGTTAAAAAAATAATCGATTTGCACGAAGGCCAAATATGGCTAGATAGCGAACCAACAAAAGGAACCACTTTCTTTTTTACATTAAAAAAATAGATTATGAAAACGGTTCAATTACGAAAATATAAAGATAAAGATTGGGAGTTTTTAACACCTCCAGAACAATTAGTAAATCCATTAGTTTTAGTTTTTGGAAAACGCATAGTGTTAGAAGACTCTAAAGTATATACAACAATTAAAAAAATATTTCCAGATGGCCATATTGTATTTGGCTCTACAGGAGGCAATATAACAGCAAACTCAATTTACGAAGACTGTTTAACTGTTACCGCAATACAACTAGAAAAAAGCACCTTTAACGTAGAACATATAAACCTATCTCAAACCAATTTAAATAGTTACGACGCTGGCGTTAGGTTGGTAAATAACTTAAAAAAAGACGATTTAAAATACATTCTAGTCATTTCAGACGGTAGTTTTGTTAACGGAAGCGAGTTAATTAAAGGCATGAATAACTCGGTAAGCAATAATGTTTTAATAACAGGCGGTTTATGTGCCGATAATATTAAGTTTGAAAGAACTTTGGTATCGTATAACGAAAACCCTAAAGATGGCGAAATTGTTGCCATAGGATTTTATGGAGAGCATATAGAAATATCATCGTCTATTAGCGATGGTTGGCAACCTTTTGGGCCAGAACGTATAATAACCAAATCGAAAGGCAATATTTTATACGAACTAGATAATAAACCAGCTTTAGATTTATATAAAAAGTATTTAGGAGATAAAGCTAATAATTTACCCGCATCGGCTTTACATTACCCGCTTTTAATAAAAACCGAACAAGAAGATTTACCTTATATACGGTCTATTTTAAACATAAATAAAGAGTATAATGCCATGATTTTTGCTGGCGATGTGCCATTAAACTCTAAAGCACAGTTAATGATGACAAGTGCCGACAATTTAATTAAAGCCACACAAACAGCAATACAACAAGCCTATAAACCAATAAGTAACAAACCTCAATTAGCATTATTAGTAAGTGGAGTAGGAAGAAAAATTAAATTAAACCAACGTGTTATAGAAGAAGTTCAAGAAGTAAATAAAAATTTAGAACATCCAATAACCGTGTGCGGTTTTTATGGATATGGTGAAATAGCACCTTTACATGAAGAAAATATGTGTAAAATGCATAGCCAATCAATAGCAATAACTTTTATAAGTGAGTAATGAATGCGTTATTAAAACATCAAATAGATAAATATTTAAGCAATAAAAATGTCTCGAATGAAGATTTGATGGCCTTTATAGATGCTGTAAATACATCATACGATAATTTTGACGATCAATACCAATTGCAACAACGCGCAACTGCAATAAGCTCTCAAGAGCTTATAGAGGCTAATAATCAACTTAAAAAAGAAACCCAACTGCAACGCAATATTATAGATCAATTAAATACCGCAATAGAAGCTATTAATTCATCAGCCCAAACAGAAAACAAAAAAGAAAATAAAGAAAATACACTTAACCTAAACCCGCAGCAATTAGCAGAATTTATAAACAAACAAACTAACGAGATTAGTCATATAAATAAGCAAAGAGAAAAGCTTATGAACGAACTAGAATCTCAAAACGAAGAGTTAGATAACTACGCCTATTTAGTATCTCATGATTTAAAATCGCCGCTTAGAAGTATAGATGCGCTTACCTCATGGTTAAAACAAGAAAGCGACGATAGTAAAGCAGGAAATAATTCTGAAAATTTAAAACTTATAAGAGATAATGTAGAAAAAATGGATAATTTAATTAGCGGTATCTTAAATTATTCTACAATTAACAAAAAACAATCTCAAGTATATCAATTAGAAACCAAAGCTATTATTGATGAAATATTAGCAGAAACCCAAATACCAGAGCATATCCTAATTAAAATTGCACCAGATATGCCTACAATTAATGGTGATAAATTTAGAATTAAACAATTATTTAAAAACTTAATAGATAATGCAATTAAGTATAACAATAAAAAGCAAGGCTTATTAGAAATAGGTAATGCTAAACAACCTAACCATTGGCAATTTTATGTTAAAGATAATGGTGTAGGGATAGATAAACAGTATTTCGATAAAATATTTAAACCCTTTCAAAAACTAGAAAATAATTCTACAGCAACAGGCATAGGGTTATCTATTGCCAAAAAAATTGTGTTGGCTTACGAAGGCAAAATATGGGTCGAGTCTGCTATTAATATTGGTACAACAATACACTTTACAATAAAAAAATAATGTATGGAACACCCTAATCTATCTTATATAAATAAGCTTTCTGGCGGCGATCAAGCCTTTAAAGAAAAACTTATATCTATTATAAACGTTGAGTTTCCAGAAGAGAAAGACGTTTACTTTAAAAATATAGAAAATAATAATTTTAAAGAAGCTGCAAGTAATGTTCATAAACTTAAGCATAAAATTAGTATTTTAGGGCTTGAAAAAAGCTACGAAGTTGCTGTTGATTTTGAAAATAACCTATTGGAAGGCAATACAGAAAAAAAACAAGAATTTGACAATATTTTGCAAATAATGACAGACTTTTTAGCAAGCTTATAATGTTAATATGAATTGTATTATTATTGATGATGAGGCTACAGCAAGGGCTATAATAATTCAACTTTGCTCTAAAATCTCAAGCATTAATATTTTAGAAGATTTTCCTAATGCCATGCAGGCTATTAAGTATTTAAATCAAAATAAGATTGATCTTATTTTTTTAGATATACACATGCCTGATTTTACAGGTTTCGATTTTATTCAAACATTAAAAAATCCGCCAAAAATAATTCTTACAACTTCCGATCCTCAATTTGCTATCGAAGCTTTTGATTATGATTGTATTGTCGATTATTTAGTAAAACCCATTACTTTACCTCGGTTTGAAAAAGCCATTCGTAAAGCAGAAAATATTGTAATAAATTCAACCAGTACCGATACTACTTCAGAGCATACAGAAACAAACTCTGTAAACGATTTATATATAAATATTAATAGACGCTTAATTAAAATAGATATACCTAGTATATATTTAGTGGTTGCCAAAGGCGATTATATTAATATAAAAACCGAAGCCCAAAACTTTACAGTACATTCTACGCTAAAAAAAATAGAAGAAAAATTACCTACCGATTTGTTTCTAAAAGTGCACCGTTCTTACATAATTAATATCCATAAAATTATAGATATTGAAGACAATAGCGTTTTAATTAAAAAAGATGTCGTACCTGTAAGCCGCTCTAATCGTCCAGAGTTAATGAAACGATTAAATCTATTATAATTTTTATTAAACTGCATTTTGTCGATTAAATAGGTGTTTAATCGATTATTTGTTTTAAAATATATCATGTTTTGTAATAAATATCCTGTTTAATATGTGTTTTTTCATACATTTATTGAAGAATTAATTTATACCATTCATCTATATATTTAAACCATTCGTCTACAGTAATTTTTCACTTAACGAAAATTATCAGTACAACATTTGGTTTAAACCTATTTTTGATATACCAAATCTATACAGTCATGAAAAAACTATTACTATTTGCCTTATTAATTTCAAGTTCGCTTATAGCACAAGACACTCCGTTTTATTGCGACTATAACGCTTATTTATTTCAGTATAACGATGTATATGCTATCGATTTAGCATCCGGAAACTCATATACAGTAGCAACCGATGTTACTCCTGGTAATATTAACGCAACTGCTTATAATCCAGCCGATGGATATATTTGGGGCTCATTAAGTACACCAGCAAAAACCATTGTACGTATTGGTAAAAATTTTCAAACCACAACATTTTATATAGACGAATTACCAACAAGTGGCCGTTATGTAGGCGATGTTAGTAATGCAGGTGTTTATTATTTAAAAGGTGGAGGCACTAGTTATTACGCTGTAGATGTAAACCCAGAGTCTGCAAATTACGGTAATTACATAACAACTAAAACCCTTGCTCAAAACATTAGTATTCATGACTGGGCATTTAATGCTGTTGATGGTAAATTGTATGCCGTAGAAAAAGGTACCAATATTTTATATAGAATAGATGCCGAAACAGGCAGTATGGAAACATTAGGTGTTGTACCAATTCTTTCTGGCTTAAATTATACTTATGGCGCTGTTTATTTTGATGCTTCTGGGCGTTTTTACATATCGGCTAACCAAACAGGAACTATTTATGTTATACAAAACGTACAAGATTTAACAGGTTTAAATGCTATCGAGTCAAACTTATTTGCCTTTGGCCCATCAAGTTCTCAAAACGATGGTGCACGTTGCCCTACCGCACCAGTACCACAAGAAATATGCGATAATGGTATTGATGATGATGGCGACGGGTTAATTGATTGCGAAGACCCTTCATGTTCTGGTTATTCTGGTTGCCCTGTAATACAAGCCTCTATAACATCGAGCGCTAACGAAGGCGGATTAGAAAGTAATAACAGATTAGCAGAAAAAATAAGTAAACGTAACTTTAATAGAGCAAAAAACAGTTATAAATTTAATAAAGCTACCGCAAAGCGCTTTACAAAAACGGCACAATACGGTAAAAAAGTTAATGCCAAAAAAGGAAGCGGTTTTCAATTATCAGACATTATTCCTTTAGGAGTTATAAACGAAGATACCGCTATAGAGTCTTCACCAGACGATTTAATAGGTATAACCAATGCAACCGAAGTTTATTCTGTAGATTATTTAAGGAATGATAATGCCGTAGCGTCCATTTTATTATTAAAAACAGATGTAGGCGTATACGAGCATACAAAATATATTTGCGACAGGTTGTTAGGTGCCCAATTAATATCGGTATCGACCATGGAAATTAATGGACAACAATTTATAAAAGCACTAATAAGAAATGTAGAAGGCAATTTAGAATTCGCTTTAAGCCTTTCGGCAAAATCTATAAACGGCGGTGCTAATTTTGGAATAGAAAGCCATTGGAATTTAGATAAATACGAAAGCAATGTAGGCTTTTATAATTTTCAAATATGGTCTAACTCTTTAGACGATTTAATAAAACTTGGCGAAGAGGTTGTAAGATTGCTAGATGTGCAACAACCCGTAACAAGTTATAATAACTCTACGCCACCAACTGTATTTGTTAGATCTGGAAAATACCAAAACGGTAAATTAAACTTACAAATAGTAAATACCAATAGAAGCGAAGCTGTTGTTTTTGATGGCGGTTTAAGAGAAACCGAAGTTGATGTTGTAGAAAACGTATCGACAAATATAGATTTAACAGGTAGTTATATTTCTAATATTGAAGTAGATGCAGGAAGTTTATTTGATATAGGGTTTAGAATTGGCGATGGTGTAAAAACTCCAGACGATTTATTTATGTCCGATGGTCCTTGGGGGTATGATGATGCCGCTGCAAGTACAACCGTTACAAATTACACCGTAGAAACTAATAGCGTAGCTTTTAATGATGATGTTTACCAAGTAGAACGAAACATAAACCTAGAAGCCACAACAAGCGATTATATTGCAGCATACAGAGCCTTAACACCAAAATTTAACCCTATAGATTTTACCGAGTATAGCAACTTTAATTTGCAAGCAAAAGGTACAGGAACACTTATTATAAGATTAGTAAAAGAAAGTGTTAGTAATTGGGAAGCGCAATATAAAACAAGTATAGAATTAACAGAAAATTTAGCCAACTATTCCATACCACTTTCGGCATTTACTTCAAATACCGGTGTACCGTTTGAAACTAACGATATTACATCTATAGTATTTACCATGTTAGCCAGAAATGGTGTTGAAGAAACCAAAGTAATGAACTTAAAACAAGTACATTTTGCTAAAAACGCCCTGTCTGTTAAAGAAGAAAACGCTAATAAATTAGAAACATTAGCCATACCAAACCCAATGGCATTACAAACTACAATACACTTTACTGCTTTAAATACAGAAACTGTAAGTGTACTAGTTTATAACCAAATAGGGCGTTTAGTAAAACAAATTCAAGTTGATGCAAAACCAGGAAACAACCAAGTAATTTTAAAACGAGATAATTTAAGTGCAGGTATATACTTTTGTACCATTAAAAGTAACTTAACTAATTATAAAACAACAAAATTACTGATGGATTAATTAATAGCAGATTATTTATTTTAAAAGGCAAAGGACGAAAGTTTTTTGCCTTTTTTTATATTAATTGTAGTATATTTCACTCTTTAGTATTTGGAAGTAATTAGAGTGATAAAATGACCATAACACAGTACGTAGACATAGTAAGTAAAAGACTTCAATCTGGAATATCAAGAGAACATTCTTACCGAGGCGATCTAGAAGCACTAATTAGAAATTTAGTACAACATGTAGACATAACCAACGAACCTGCAAACGTAACCAATTGCGGAAACCCAGATTATGTAATTACAAAAGGAAAAATTCCTGTGGGTTACATTGAAGCTAAAGATATAGGTAAAGACTTAAACAGTAAATTGTACAAAGAACAATTTGGGCGTTACAAAAAAGCACTCGACAATTTAATAATTACAGATTATATCTGGTTTCAGTTTTTTCAAAACGGCGTATTAGTTCACGAAATAAAAATTGGCGATATTGAAAACAATACCGTTAAACCAATTCCCAAAAACTTTTCGAAATTTGAAAACTTAATAAAAGATTTTTGTACACACGTTGGGCAAACCATTAAATCGTCAAAAAAATTGGCAGAAATGATGGCTGGTAAAGCACGTTTATTACAAGACATTTTAGAACGTGCCATAACAAGCGACGAAAAAACACAAGAAAACACCTCGTTAAAAGGACAATACGATACCTTTAAGCAAATACTAATACACGATTTACAACCCAAAGGTTTTGCCGATATTTATGCTCAAACCTTAGCTTATGGTATGTTTGCAGCACGATTGCACGACCCAACTTTAAACGATTTTAGCCGCCAAGAAGCCGCAGAACTCATACCAAAATCTAACCCTTTTTTACGTAAACTCTTTGGCTACATTGCAGGACCAGATATAGACGAGCGTATTGTAACCGTGGTAGATAACCTTGCCGAAGTGTTTAGAGCTACAAATGTAGAGCAACTTTTGCAGCATTTTGGAAAAGCAACCCAAATGCACGACCCAATAATTCATTTTTACGAAACATTTTTGGCAGAATACGACCCAAAATTACGTAAAGCACGCGGTGTTTGGTACACCCCAGAACCTGTGGTAAATTTTATAGTGCGCGCCGTAGACGATATTTTAAAAACCGAATTTAATTTACCACAAGGTTTAGCAGATACCAGTAAAACCAAAATAAAATTAGACACCCAAACACCCGATAAACGTTCTGCAACAGGTTACAAACAAATAGAACGCGAGGTACACAAAGTACAAATACTAGATCCAGCAACTGGTACAGGCACTTTTTTAGCCGAAGTAGTCAAGTTTATTTACAACAAAAACTTTAAAGCCATGCAAGGCGCATGGAGTGGTTATGTAGAAGAGCACTTAATACCAAGACTAAACGGTTTCGAGCTGCTTATGGCAAGTTACGCCATGGCACATTTAAAACTAGATATGCTGTTGCGCGAAACAGGTTATAAATCCACTAAAAACCAACGCTTAAATGTGTATTTAACCAACTCGTTAGAAGAACACCATAAAGATACAGGAACACTTTTTAGCAATTGGTTAAGTAGTGAAGCCAACGAAGCCAATCATATAAAACGAGATACACCTGTAATGTGTGTTATTGGAAATCCGCCTTATAGTGGCGAAAGTGCCAATAAGGGGAAGTGGATTATGGATTTAATGCACGACTATAAAAAAGAACCAGGAGGAAAAGAAAAATTAAAAGAACGAAATCCAAAATGGATAAATGACGATTATGTAAAATTTATACGTTACAGTCAGCATTATATTGAAAAAAATGGAAGTGGTGTATTAGCCTTTATCAATCCGCACGGTTTTTTAGACAACCCAACATTTAGAGGTATGCGTTGGAATTTGCTTAAAACCTACGATATAATTTACACCATAGATTTGCACGGTAACTCTAAGAAAAAGGAAGTTTGTCCAGATGGTTCACCAGACCAAAATGTATTTGACATTATGCAAGGTGTCGCTATTACTATTTTTGTAAAAACAGGGAAGAAGAAAATTAACCAATTAGGAAAAGTTTTTCACTATGATTTATTTGGAAAACGTGATGAAAAATATGATTTTTTGTTGAAAAGTAGTTTAAAGACAATTGATTATGTAGAATTGCCAAATAAAGCACCTAACTATTTTATGGTGCAAAAAGATTTTGAAGCTGAAGAAAATTATACTAAAGGATTTTCTCTTAACAAATTATTTTTAATAAATTCAGCAGGAATAGTAACTGCAAGAGATGCTTTTACTATTCATTTTTCAAAAAAAGAGGTTGAAAAGACTCTTGAAGAATTTATTAGTTTGGATGATGAAAGTGCGAGAATTAAGTTTAAACTTGGTAAAGATGTTCGAGATTGGTCTGTTTCAGGAGCAAGAAACGATTTGAATAATTCTGGTTTAGATTATTCAAATATCGTACAAATTAATTATCGACCTTTTGAAAATAGGTTTACATATTATACCGGAATTTCAAAAGGTTTTCATTGTATGCCAAGAGGCGAAGTGATGAGTCATATTTTTAAAAGAGATAATTTTAGCATAATCTGCCCAAAACAAGTGCCAGAAAAAGAGAGTTCTGGTGTTTTTATTTCTAAATTTATTTCAGGACATAAAACTTGTAGTGCCTATAATATTAACAATATATTTCCTCTTTATTTATACCCAGATGAAGAAGATGGCATTTTCAAAGGAGACGAACGAACACCCAACCTAAACCCAGACATAGTAAACCAAATTGCAAAAAAAATAGGGTTAACATTTATAGCAGAGCGTGAAGACGAGCTAGATTTAAGTTGCTATTTAGAAGGTTACCCCACAGAGTTTAGCCCAATAGATTTGCTAGATTACATCTATGCTGTTTTACATTCGCCAACTTATAGAGAAAAATACAAGGAGTTTTTAAAAATAGATTTTCCAAGAGTGCCTTTTCCAACAAATCCATATAATTTTTGGCGTTTGGTAAATTTTGGTAGTCAAATGCGTAAAATACATTTGTTAGAAAGCCCAAAAGTAGAAGATTACATTACCAGTTACAACATGGCAGAAGGTGCAGAAACAGACCATAATGTAATTACCACAAAAATAGGAAAGAAAGATTGGGAAATTATTGATACCGAAAAACAATTAGGCAGAATTTGGATAAACGAAAGCAAATATTTTAATAACATTCCTGTAACGGCTTGGGAGTTTTATATTGGTGGTTATCAACCCGCACAAAAATGGCTAAAAGACCGTAAGGAAAGAGAGCTAAAATTTGAAGATATTTTACACTATCAAAAAATTATAGTTGCCTTAACAGAAACAGGTAGTATAATGGATAAGATTGATAAAATAGATATTGAGTAATTACTATTTTCTAAAAATTGGAGCATCAAACAAATACCATTTAAACCTTAAGCCAATTTCATTAAAAGTAAAACCAGCGGCAGTTGCCGAGGCAATATTACTACGTGTGCCAAAAAGGTTTAAAATAGCACGTTCAGAAAACTTATAACCTAATTTACCTTGTATGCGGTAGGTACTTTGGCTACTATCGTCTTCAATATATTGTAAACCTGTGGCAGCCGTAAGCTCGTAAAACCATGCTTTGGGTTTTGTTATGGCTTCATCTTTAATAATATTTACAAATACTTCGCCTGCATTAAATTTTTCGGGACTAAAATAAATGGTTGGCACTTGGTTTTTAAAGGTAATGTATTGGTAATTTAAACCCGCTTTAAGCGATGGTTTTGGTAAAATATTGTAGTATAACGAGGTAAACAATAGGTTTCTAGCATTTTCGTCGTTTTGCCAGGTATAAAAATACTGCGTAAACCAACCTAAATTAAAATTGGTACTTACGCTGTAATTGACATACATGTTATTCATTACAATTTCTCGATTTAATAACTCGGCATTAAAACTTTGTATTTCGCTTTTAAAACCAATATCTAAAACCTGTAATTTAAAAGGTTTAATGTTTAACGAAAAGTTGGTTACTAATTGCGTATAATCGCTTGTATTTGCTTTTGCCGATGTTACTCCGGCCGTACCGTTAAAAGTAATGCTTGGTAATAATTGGTATGCCAAACCCAACGAAAAATCGTGCGATGTAGCATCGTTATTAGTTACTTTATTACTTGTAGTTCTGTAACCATAATTAGCCAACCACTTAAACTTTGTAGAGGTAGGAAACTCTATTTTTGTTGTAACACCAAAGGCTTTATTATTTCCATTATCAAAAGAGTAGGAGGCTTTGGTTTCCCAAAACGGTGTAAAGCTCGTGTTTAGTGTTTTTATAAAGTTGGTGGCATCTTTTTGCTCGTTATAAAAGGTTAATGTGTTTTCGGCCGATTTGTAGGCGTTATCGTAATTACCAATAGCTTTTTCGGCATTTGCTTTTCCTAAATTGCCATCAAACGAGCTGCTATCGTTTACTAAAATACGGTTGTAATCTGCAACACTTTTTTTAAAATTGCTTTTATAAATGTTTAAAGTGGCACGTAAGGCTAAAACCCAATTGGCATTTGGTTGTGCTTCTATTAACGTGTTTATTATTTGTTGTGCGTTTTTATACTTTTTATTCCAAATTAATGCTTGTATATAACGCTCTTGCGTTTGTTGTATTAGCGTTGTATCCTGTAATGTTGCTATGGTGTTATAGGCTTGTTGGCTAATGTTTAGGGCTTCTTTTTCTTTTCCTTTTAAGTGTTTTACTAAGGCCAATCCGTTTAAAGCTATAGTTTTATTTTCTGGTTTTTTGGCTATGGTATTGTAGGTTGCCTCTGCGTTATTAAATGCTCCAGATATTAAATAGAGGTTTGCTAAATTTAAAAGGGTGTCTTTATCGTCTTTAAAAAGTTTTAAATTTTCTTTTAAAAGAATTTCGGCTTGGTCGTAATTTTTAGCTTGCTGGTTTTGGTAGGCATATCCTAAATATATGTATTTTTTCGAGGTTAATGCGTTTGGGTTTCCTGGTAATACTGTTAAAGCTTTATCTACATATATTAACGCATCGTTATAGGCTTTTAAGTTAGATAGGGTATTGGCATAACTTAATAAAGCGGCAAAGCTTGTAGGATCTTCATCAATTAAGGCCTTAAAAAAGGTTTTTGCTTTGGTAAAATTGCTTGTCCATAATAAAGACTCGCCATAATTTAGTTTTACTTCAAAATCTGAAGGATAATCGGCCAATAAATTAGCGAAAAGAGTGTTGGCTTTATCGGGTTTTCCGTTTAGCCCAATGGCTCTTCCGTAACATAATCTGGCAGTTTTGTTATTGGGGTGGTCTTTTAATATGGTTTTAAAAAAGGTTTCTGCTTTATTGTATTTACCTGTTTCTAGAAAGGTAAAACCCTCTTGCATATCTTGCGCTTGCGTTAACATTGAGGTTAAAATAGTAAGTAAAACAAATAACTTTTTTAAAGGCATATAATTTTTATTTATTACAAGTGCAAGTTAATTAATTATAATGAGCGGTAGCCAATAATTACGTTAGTATGTATAATTACAAAGCCTTTTAGGTTGCTATTAATTTTAAGTTATTTTATCTGTAATGTAAGGCTATTTGCCCTAGTTGACCAACAATTTGAACCGAATCTCGCATGGATAGTTTAGAGCCATCGGCATGTATCCATCGTTTTAAGGGTTGCTCGCAGATATAGGAAATGGCTTTTTGTTTTCCGTAGTGTTTACGCATTCTCATAAAAATTTCAACATCAAAAATCCAGCGTGTTATAAATTTATCTTTAAACATGTGTTTAGCAATATCTTTATCCATAATTTTTGCACCACATTGCGTGTCGTTAAACGACATACCTAAAATGGTTCGAATAATAAGGTTTATGGTTTTACTTATTATAGCACGGGCAGATTCTTTGGCAATATTAGCACCCATTCTGGCCATTCTAGAACCGCTTACAATTTTAAAATCTGAATTTTCAATGGTTTTTACCAAATCATCAAAATCTCTAAAATCTGTAGATAAATCGGCATCTAAATAGCCTAAATAATCTAGTTGAGGGTCTTCAGCTAAATGTAAAATGCCTTGCCTAACGGCTTCGGCTTTACCACCGTTTTTTTCGCAGTTATAAACACTAATATTGGCTTCGCGTCCTTTTCTTAAATTGTTTAAAACTTCTAATGTATTATCTTTACTACCATCGTTTACAAAACATAAATGGTAACCTAAGTTACTATCTACAAAGTCTAAAAACTCTTTGCTAGACAGTCTTTCTTCTTCATTATAACAAGGAATAACAACACCAACACAACGTTCTTGTAGCATTTGTTCTTTTTTATCGTTGTTTTGTACTTTATTGGTTTTTAATCCAAATATTCTATTTATTCTAACGGTTACCTCATTTAACGATACGGGTTTTTTCATGTAATCATCTATACCTAAATCAAAACCATCAATAATCGTATCTTCATTTGTGTTTCCAGAAAGGACTAAAATTTTTGTATCCGATTTTTTTTCAAGTCTAATGGTTTTTACAACGTCTAATCCAGACATGCCGTCCATATTAATATCAACAATAACAATATCGGGTTTGTACGAATCAAAAAGCGCTAAGCCTTCTTCGCCAGAGCTAGCACATTTAATATCGAAACCTAAATCGGATAAGTGTTTTTCTAATGATAACAGTATTAATTGTTGATCATCAATAGCTAAAATTTTAATCATAATAGTAGGGATTTGGGGTTAATTTTACTATTTAAATAGCTTCTATTTGTATTAAATTTGTGGTAAATGTAATATAATTTTGAAAGAAATGTATCATAAATTTGATTTATTTATCGACAAAATGTTATATTTGTCAGATATTGTGCTCAAAAACATTAAAATTTTCTTAATATTTAAGTTTTTAACAAGCATTATTTTTTTAACTATAAACCGTAAAATTATTTAATAACCATTACAATTAATTCATTCATCTAAAGCAAACCGTTATTAAACGAAATTTGCATTCCCTCTAATAGTTCTTGATAGATATTTGTATCAGGGCGCAACGTATTATTAATTTAAACATGCCAACTTATGTCACTTACAATTAAAGAAGACCACGGAACATTTTTGTTAGAAGGAGTTATTAACACAACAACACTTAAACAGTTTAAAGAGCGTTTAGAGTTTTTATTGGCTTATACCAATGCCGTAACTATAAATATAGATAAAGTAACTTCTATTAATAAAGAAGGATTAAAAGCTATAGAAGATCTTTTTTATACAGCCAAATTAAATAATAAAACGTTTTGTGTTATAGGATATGGTTGTAAAGATATTTATGAGTTTATAGATTTATCTGGGTTAGAGGCCGCATAAACTAGTTTTAATTTTTTAAATAGAACACATGCAAATTTTAACTATAATAAAATCTAAAAAAATAACACCAGAACAGCTTTTTATGCTAAGCGTTTTGGCGGTTAATGGCGGTAATTATTTGTATAATTTAATACTTGGCCGTGTTTTAGGGCCAGCACAGTTTGCAGATGCTGCAGTTTTAATTACTTTTTTGCTTGTATTAAGTTTTGCAGCCATGACATTTCAATTAGTAACTGCCAAATTTTCTGTGCTTTTTGAGAATGAAGTTTTTAAAAGCTTTGTGTCTAAAATATATAAAAATGCACTTTTAGTTGGTGTTGTAATGGGCTTGCTTATTGTTTTGTTTGCGGGTTACTTACAAGAGGTGTTTAACACATCGTCATCTAATATGTTTATTGTTTTTGGTTGCGGTGTGCCATTATATTTTTTAATGAGTGTTAATAGAGGTGTTTTTCAAGGTAAAAAAGCATTTAAATTGTTATCTATTACATACCAAGGCGAAATGTTAAGCCGTTTAATTATAACATTAGGGCTAATTTTAATTTTTAATATACAATCGTCTGTAGTTATAGCAGTTGGTATTTTAGCATCGTTTGTATTTGGTTTAATACCTTTTAGGTTTCCTACATTAGTACCTAAAAAAGCTTTGGTGTTAAGTAAATTACAGGCTAAAGAAATTAAAAGTTTTTTTATTATAACAGCCTTTTATGAGCTTACCCAAATTATAATTAATAATAGCGATATACTTTTAGTTAAACATTATTTCGATTCTTACGAAGCTGGTTTATATGCATCTTTAGCATTAATTGGCAGAATCGTATATTTTATTGCCTGGATGTTTGTTATGCTATTATTACCAACCGTTGTTCAGCTTAAAAAAGAAGGTAAAAAAACAGCTCCAACACTTTTTAAATATATAGGTTATATAGCAGCAATTTCTATTACAATAATTTTGGCTTGCTTAAGTTTTCCAGAAACTATTATTACTTTACTTTTTGGTAAAAGTTATATTGCTATGGCGCCTTTATTATGGAAATACGCTATAGCAACCTCTATGTTTGCTATATCTAATATTTTTGCATATTACTATTTATCTTTAGATAAATATATTCCTGTGGTTATTTCTGGCATATTTGGTATGCTACAAATGGTATTAGTTATTTTTTATCATGATAGTTTAGCACAAGTAGTGCATATGCAAATTATAGCGATGCTTTTATTACTAATTATCCAACTTATATTTTTTAAATACGAACAAATAAAATCTAAACCAACTTTAGCATAACTCTAATAATTAGAACGTGTTAAAAACATAAAACCCAAACTTATGAAATTAGCCATTGTAACAGCTTACCCGCCTAGTAAAGTCACTTTAAACGAATATGCTTATCATTTAGTTAAGCAATTTAGACAAAATGAAGACGTAACAGAACTTATTTTATTAACCGATAAAACTGAAAAAGTAAAAGATTTACAATTTACAGAGGCAGGATGTAAAATAATTGTGAAAGAGTGTTGGGCTTTTAATAGTTATAAAAATATTTTAACTGTAAAAAAAGCATTAAATGAAACCCAACCAGATGCAGTATTATTTAATTTACAGTTTATGAAGTTTGGCGACAAAAAAATAGCTGCGGCATTAGGTTTAATGTTACCACTTGTTTGTAAGCTTAAAAAAACACCAAGTATTGTTTTATTACACAATATTTTAGAGGAAGTAGATTTAGGAAGTGCTGGTTTTACATCCAATAAATTAATGCAAAAAATTTATGGGTTTATAGGTACAACATTAACTAAATTAATTTTGCAAGCCGATACTGTAGCTGTAACCATGCAAAAATATGTTGATATTTTAGAAGCTAAATACGGTGCTAAGCATGTAAAGTTAATACCGCACGGTACATTTGAAATTCCAGAAGAACCAGATTATTTATTACCCGACGGACCTTTGCAAATTATGACTTTTGGAAAATTTGGTACATATAAAAAAGTAGAAGGCATGATTGAAGCTGTCGAGATGGTTAGAGCCTCTACAGGCCTAGATTTAGAGGTTGTTATAGCAGGAAGAGACAATCCTAATGTACCAGGATATTTAGATAAAGTACAACGAGATTATAAGCATGTACCTCAAGTTAGGTTTACGGGTTATGTTGAAGAAGAAGATGTGCCTGTTATATTTAATGAAAGCACAGTAGTTGTATTTCCATACACATCTACAACTGGAAGTTCTGGTGTTTTGCATCAAGCCGGAAGCTATGGTAAAGCTGTTATTATGCCAGATTTAGGCGATTTAGCCTTATTGGTTCAAGATGAAGGTTATAGAGGAGAGTTTTTCGATCCTACAAGTGTTGAAAGTTTAGCTAAAGCTATTGAAGCTATAGTAACAAATGATGCTTACCGATTAGAATTAGCAAAAACTAATTATAAAGCCGCTACAGCACATCCTATGTCGCAAATAGCAGCGTTGTATATCGAGAATTTTAAAGCCATAATAAGTAAAAAGAATAAAGCTAGTGCGGTAATAGCCTAATACTACTTTTTAGAAATGTATTTAAAAGCTGGTTTTAATTTGCCATTTTTATTTATTATACCATAATGTTCTTGTAATTTTTTTCTCCACGGTAGTCTGCCAACTACTTCGGTAGGGATATTGCTAAAATCGTATAAAGTCCAGAACATAAAAGGAATTTCATGTTTAGCAAACAGCGCTTGCGTGTGTTTATGAAATTGAGCTTGATCTGCTTCATTATAGCTAAAAGGTTTCCATAAACCTGTATAAGAGGAAACTCCATATTCTTGCAATAGTATAGGTTTGCCTTTTACTTTTTCTTTTAGGGTGTTGTGGGCTTGTATAAAATTATTAATATCGCGGTAGTAATGATAAGATACAAAATCGACATGGTTAATAAGTTCTGTGCCAGCTTCAGGAGAAGACCAACCAATAGTTACTGGGTGCTTGTTATCCCATTTTTTAATATTAACTAGCATTTGTTCTAGCCAAGCTAAAACACGTTGTTTGCCTCTAGAATCGAAATCTAAATCGGGTTCGTTTTTTATATCCCAACCTAATAATGCAGGATGATTTTTTACTGCTTTAACAATAGTTTCGGCATGTCGGTGGGTAAGGGTCCAGTTAGATACATCATAATCGCCATAAAAATCGAATAGTGTTATAAGCACGTTTAAGTTGTTTTTATGGGCAATATCTAGCGTTGTTTTTAATAAATCTAACTTTTTACTATCAATTTTATTTTTACCAAAATCTTCATATTGAATAAATATTCTAATGGTATTTAAGCCCAATGCTTTAATAATTTTAAAGTCGTTATTTATAATGGTGTCGTTATATTTTTTACCAAAAGTATCCCAAGGCGAGTCTTTAGGGTAGTAGTTAAGGCCTTTTAAATGTTTAATTTTAGCTAAATGTTTTTTAATGTTTCTAGGTCTAGTTTTAGTGGTATCAATAGGAGATTCAATTTCTTTAAGATGTCTTATACGCCAAAATCCATCTTCTAAAAGCATCATAACTTGGTAACTTGTTGTGTCTTTTTCAGTAAATAAAAGTTTATCTGCTTTATAAATTTCTTGGTATTCTTCAACGTTATAATCTTTAAAAACGACCATGGTGCCATCGGCCGAGTAAAAATCTAAATCCGAATTGTGGTTTAATGTAGTACGTTTATACCAAAGGTTTTTTTCAAGGTTTAAGTCTATGTTTTCATATAACCTTACTCTTGCACTATCTGTATAAAAATCTTCTATACCATAACGATCGTTTTTTTTATACGCTATATTTCTAACATGCCAAGCATTCATATAATCATTACTAATTTCGCTTAACGCTTGTTGTTCCATAACCCGGCCAGGATTTTTTAAATTAATCCACTTTAAACTGGGTTTATACACATCTTCCATTGGTACTTCTAGGTGTAGCATAGAGGTTTTGTCTGCTCCAGTATTCATAAAAGCCCAAGCGGCGCCAATACCAAAAATAATAAGGGCGTTTAATGCTATAAAAGAGAGCATTAAAATAACTCTGTATAATGTTTTATTTAGTTTAATTGTCATGTATGTTTTTAGTAAATTCTTTGGTTATTCCTGCGGCTTTTATTTTTAGTTTATAACGACCTTCGGGTAAAAAATGTGCGCCTAAATAAATGTTACAACTTCCATTTTTTGTTGTTGTTTTTTTAGTTTCTATAAATTTACCATTGTTGTTGTAAATATCTAATTGTAATAATACGCCGTCTGGAACAAGTTGCGTCATAAAACTTTCAAAAGGCCCAATATCAATATTTCTATTTCCTTTAGAAAAATGGACGGGATAGTCTTTTATTGCAGATTTAAAATTGTAGGTTATAGTGTTACTTTCGGCAGCACCTGTTATAAAGGCTTGAATTTCCCATGTTGATGCTTTGTCTGGGTGTAGTGTTTTGGCTTCTGCAATACCATTTAATGTGGTTCCTACAGTATACAGGTAAGCGTTGTTGTTTTTAATAACAAAAGTTACTAGTGTTCCGTTACTAACTTGGTTGCCAAATTTATCTTTTATAATATTAGATTTTAAAGTTAATATTTGGTTACCATCTGCAAAATGGTGTGCACTAGTGGCTTTAATTTTAAAATTAGTAGCATTTGCTGGGTAAACAATGGTAGTAAGTTCTTTTGATGTTGTACCGTTACAAGCCGATGTTACTAATATTCTACCAGATTTGGTTGTAGATTGTACATTATACCATGCTATAAAATTTTTTGTTTTAACATTTACCTCGCTAATGTTTTCTAGAAATTGGTATTTAATTGTTACAGCTGTATTATCATCTAAAGGGTTGTCGTAAACATCGGTAGGAGATACTGTAAGCATTGAAAAATCGTTATAACCAGCAGTTACACTTCTGGGACCAAAATAGGATTCGGTATGCGTTGCTTTTTGTGTATTTGAGCTTATGTTTAACTTGCCATTTAATATATTTTTATTATTAAATAAGAGTTTCCATGTGCAAGGTCCAGCGAGCTTAGTGTAGTTTTTTGGTAGTTTAAATGTTATTTTGGTGTTATTATTTTTAGCTGTAGATAAAAGCGTGTTACCAAAAGCATTTTTAATTAGTAATTTATAATTATTATTAGGAATATTTGTTTTAAAGCTTAAAGAAATACTATCGCCAGCAGTAAATTTTTTTTGCGTTGTTATTAAACGAGTATTTGGAGTTATAGGCCGTTTTTGCGCTTCTTCATTTTTTGAAGTGCAACATATAAAAATGAAACTTAAAATTATAATAACTGTAATTCGCATATTATTTAGGGTTGCCTATATAGCTGTTAATTTCAAATTTTAAATAATCAAATCCTTTTCCTTTAAAAGGTTGAGTTTGTTGTTTTCCATGATGTTGTTTTCTGTTAGGAAATATTTTATCGGCTATAGATTTATTGGGCGAACCATTTACAAAACAATTTTCTAAGCTACTATTTATAATTTTTAAACTATCTAGGTTTAAAGGCTTGTAGTTAAAAAATTGTTTGCGTTGTATGCGTACACCTTCGGCTATAAATTTATGATCTACCCAAAGTAAATTATTATCCTTATCGTAATATGAGATAATTAATTGGGGTATGGTTACCTCTTGAACTCCTGCGTTAAATAAAACCCCATTAAAACCTTGGTCTGTATATTCTAAATCTTGTAAGGCTACGTGTTTGTATAAATCTGTATTGGCTGTATTGCCAGCAGATTGTATATTGAATTTGGTAGGTTGTTCGTTAAAACTAACAGGAGTAAATTGGTCTGGGTTAAAAGTGGGTGGTAGTGTGTCTTTAGTAGAAGACCATGCAATACCTTCAAAATTAATTTTAAATGTGGTAGTTTCTTTAGGCATTAGTTTATGCTTTACTTGGTGTTTTGCATTATAGTTTGCCAGTTCTTTATTATTATCATTATAGAGTGTGGCTTTTATAACAATATCGGCGGGTGTGTTATCTACATTTTGTAGTTCGCCTATAATGCTATACTGCCCATTGTATTTAACAAGTTTAGCCGATAAGATTTCTAACACGGGTTGTTTTAAAACATCTTCATGATATGTTTCTTGAGTAGTAATTTTTCTTCGACCATGATTATAAAATGTAGTTGTATTAGCAGTAAAAAGTTGATCTGGTGGAATATCATTATCAAATTTTGAAGGTTTGATATACCATTTATTATCTATTTTAACCAGTTCATGATAATCTTTAGAGTAAATGGTTTCTAAAGGAGTTATCCAACTAGTAACCACTTTAGCTTTAGCGCTAGTTTTTGTTTTGTCGTAAATTTCAATGCCTAACGAATCCATTTTAGCATAAGAGCTTAATATGCCATCGGTTACCGAAACCTCTAGCATATATTGGGCAATATCTATATTACTTGCAGGATCGAGGTAAGAATGAGCTCTCGTAAATTCTTTAAAATCTAGCGCATCATAATAAGATTCAACAACGTTGTTAGGCGATAGTTGTGCTACATTTTTAATATAAAACTGATAAATACCAAAGCCCATGCAAATTAACATAAGTAAGGCCCAAAAATGAGAAATTATTAAAAGTTTAGACGGAAATTTGTTATAAGGTAGTTCTAGTTTTATAAAGGAATGTTCTTCTGTTTTTCTAGATTTTAATAGCCTTACCCATACCATTTGAATATTAATAATAAAAGCTATTAATACTGTAGATATTGGTATTACGCCCCACATAATTTTCATAATGGTAGGCACGTCTTGTTTAGGCATAATTTGCGGTATTGGGTCTACATTTAATTTTTCCCAAACCATAATACCGTTTTCAAGCTGTTGCAAACGTTGCCACCCGCAATAATACAGTATAGGGTCGTAAAACTTATCGTTAGAAAAAATATACTTTAAATTGTATTTCTCCGGAACTGTTAAAAATTGTTGTAAAGATCCTATACCTTCTACACCTCTAAATTTCGAGTTTTCTATACGTTCTATAGCTCTTGTAGTAAGTTCTGGTAGTCTTCGTGCAGAATGGTAGTTTCCATCTACCGTCATAGCATTTGTTTGAGCAGATAGCCATGCCATTTGGTCGCCAAAACCTAAGGGTAAGTAGCGCCAAGAATCATGCGAATCTGCACCAAGAAAATTAACAATAGGTAGCATTTTAATTTTAGCGGGTTGCGATGGCCTAAAGTAACCAAGCGTCATAGTAAAAACAACCATAAATAGCATACCACCGGCTATTAAGCCTCCAATTACTCTATGGTAAACCCCGCCAAATTTATGTTGCATTAAAGTTTTTAAATCGCCTTCTACCATTCTGTAAGCAAATTCGGCAAAAATAGGTAATGCCATAATCGTTGCCCAAAGCGTAAATCTATCTAATGTAAGAATATTAAAAGCGGTTTCGCCAAGCATCATTAATGGTATTGGCGTTGTGCCTCCTGTACCTAAAATGGTTAGTAAAGTAAAAGATAGCCCAAAGAAAATATATCGTTTACTAAAATATCTATAAAAGAAATAGGGCAAAACAAAAAGAAAGATACCCCACGGAATAATAAAAAATACCAAACCAGAAGAGGTTACTTCTAAAAAATTATCGCGCGATCCATGTGGTATAGCTACCTGAGTAATTGGGTTTCTTTTGGAATTATACCAATACGGGAAAATGCAAAAAATAATTAAAAACAAGCCAGTAGCTCCAAATTTTGCAATAGGCCAAAAGTGCTTAAGTGTGGTATTCCAAAACACTTTAAAAGTAAGCTCGTTATTTGTGCTTACACGTTCTCGAGCGGCATCCATTACAGCCATGCCAATTAATGGAGCTATAAAAAATACCATTCCAAAAATTGGTGTTACATGATGCGATGTTACTGTTACTGCCAACATAGAAGCCGAGGTGAAAAAATAACGTAGTTTTCCTGTTTTTATCCATAAGTATATTTCGGTCATGGAGTGCAGTAAAATAGAAAGCGCGGTAACACTTGGTAACTGGCCAAATATATGTAGTGTTTCAACAAAAGTAGACGAGAAAACTGCTAAAATGGCTCCGTATCCAGCTACTCTACGGCTTCCTGTCATTAATAAAGTATAGCGATAGGCTCCAGTAATAAATAATACAATAGCTATTAAGGCTACAGAGTACATACCAAATTTTAGCCCACCAATATAAGATAGTAAACCAATAACTTGATGTACTAATGGCGGGTAAGATTGCACGGTAAACCCTGTATACCATCTATATTCCCAGGGATCGAACCAACTATTAGCATAATGATCTGCAAAAAATAAATGAATTAAAGCATCATAAGTAGATTCTAAAGTGAAAAAAATAGCAGAGCCATGAAAAGCTATGCCTACTATTAATGCCAATATTAAAAGGGTGTTGGTTTTTTTGGCTTTCAAATGAATTTTAATTTTTATTTATCTATACAGATTGGTCATTCGTCTATACAAATGTAAGACTTTAGCTAATTTAAAACTTTTCTTAAACTTCACATAGTATTTTTATAGTGTTAATATTAAAAACCTACTATTATGAAAGTATTAGCCATAGACGATCAGCAGTTAGTTTTATTGCCCCTACAAAAAAGACTAAACGAGTTAGGTTATCATGTTAAAATAGAAACCAATGCTAATAGTGGTATATCTCTTTATAATTCTTTTAAGCCAGATTTAGTAATTGTAGATATAAATATGCCTAGTATTTCTGGTATTGATGTTATAACATACATTAGAAAATTAAAAAAAGAAGATACGCTTATAATGGTTTTGTCTGGCGATACTAAAGACGAAACAATTTCTAAAGCTTTCGAGTTAGGGATTAACGATTATATGAAAAAACCTTTAAGCTTAAACGAAATTTGCGCTCGTGTTAAAAGGTTAATAGGAGCTCCAGAAATTACTAAAGTAACAGGTAAAAGTCAAGCTATTATTCAGGAGCGTTGTGTTGGTGTGGTAATTCCTTGCTATAATGAAGAAGAACGTTTACTAAGTACAGAGTTTATAGATTATATAGATAAAAATACAGGCTATCATTTGTGTTTTGTAAACGATGGTAGTAAAGATAATACACTACAAGTATTAAAAGATATACGAAAAGGAAGAGAAGAGTTTATAACGGTTTATAATTGTGAACAAAATGGAGGCAAGGCAGAAGCTGTTCGGTTAGGCATGCTACATATGGCAAAAAAAGAAGATTTGGATTATATAGGTTTTTTAGATGCCGATTTATCTACAGATTTGGCAGATTTTGATGACTTAGTAAAAACCATTGAAACTTCTAGTTTTAAAATAGTTAGTGGTTCTCGTTTATCCAGAATGGGAGCAGACATAACAAAAGAATCTGCACGAAAGATAATTAGTATGTCTATAAATTTTATAATACGAAAGATTTTAAAAATGGACTTTAAAGACACGCAATGTGGTGCTAAAATATTTAGAAAAGATGTTATAGAAATTGCTTTTGCTGAAAAATTTGTTACGCAATGGATTTTTGATGTAGAAATTTTTAAACGTATTTCTAAACATTATGGTTTAAAGCAAGCAAAATCTATGCTTTGCGAACAGCCTTTAAAACGATGGATTCATGCAGATGGCTCAAAACTATCAATGAAAGATTCAATAAAAATTATTGCACAACTAGGCCAAATAGCTTGGGTGTATAGAAAAAATAATAATACCAATATTAACACGGCGCAGTATGCTGTAAATTAAATTAAGATTGTTTACCCGCCAATAGTAATCATACTTCGGTTATTAGTATGTCGCTTTGGTTCTTGTAATTTTTTAACAGTATTCATACCACCACGAACTTTAAACTTAGCTTTAACAGCTTTGTTAATAATAGGCTCAATAGATTTCCCAGCTCGTAATGTTGTTAGTAAATCTGATTCTTCAGCCGAAAACAAACAATTTTTTAGTTGCCCATTTGCTGTTAATCGCAATCTATTGCACGAGTCGCAAAACGGATTTGTAACCGAGCTTATTATAGCAAAACTGCCTTTGTAGCCTTCTATTTTATAGTTTTTAGAAGTGTCGTTTGGAGCATCTTGTAAACGCAAAACTCGATTTTTTGAAAATGTTTGATTAACACAAGCCATTACATTAGCATAAGATACCATTTTACTGATGTCCCATTTGTTACCATCAAAAGGCATAAACTCTATAAACCTAACCGATATAGGATGGTTTTTAGTTAAATTTATAAAGTCTATAATTTCGTTATCATTAAAGTTTTTTATTAAAACGGCGTTTAACTTTACTGTAAAACCTTCTTTAATTAGTAATAAAATGTTGTTGTAAACTTTCTTAAATTCATGGCGTCTTGTAATGTGTTTAAATTTATTTTCGTCTAAAGAATCTAAACTTACATTTATTTTTTTAACACCATTAGCTTTTAAAACGGCAATAAACTTATCGATAATTACAGCGTTTGATGTTATTGATAATTCAACTGGAAGTGTAGCTAGTTTTTCTAATATAACTGGAAAATCTTTTCGTATTAAAGGTTCGCCACCAGTAAGCCTAATTTTAGTAACACCATTATCTACAAACGTTTTGGCTATTTTAAAAATTTCTTCATACGTCATTAAATGGCTTTTAGGAGATAATTTTACACCTTGCTCGGGCATACAATATGTGCAGCGTAAATTGCAACGTTCTATTAACGAAATACGTAAATAAGCATGTGCTCTACCATGTAAATCTTGTAATATTTTTGTGTGGTTCTCCATGTTTTACTTTTTAATAACGGTTAGTCGTGTCTGGCACCTTTTAAAACTTTAAAGCTGTGTAAAACAGCAGGGAAAATAGCATCCATAGATTCTTTTGCGCCATTTGTAGAGCCAGGTAAAGCTAAAACTAGTGTGTTTCCTATAGTTCCAGCAACACTTCTAGAAAGCATAGCAAAAGGCATACGCTCTTGGCCATATTTTCTAATGGCTTCTTCAATTCCAGAAATGCGTCTATCTAACAAAGGTAAAAGTGCTTCTGGAGTTACATCTCGACCAGACAATCCGGTTCCTCCAGTATAAATAACCATATTTATACCTTGTTCTTGATATAATTTTGCTTTTTGTTGAATGTTGTCTTTTTCATCTGGAATAATAACATATTCAGATACTTTAACATGACAGCTTTCAAGTTTATTAATAATGGCTTTACCTGCTTTGTCTTCTTTATGTCCAGCCGAAATCGTATCAGAACAAACCACAACAGCAGCCGTTAAATCGTGTTTGAATTTATCTTTAAAATCTGATTTACCTCCTTTTTTATTTAGTAGTTTTATAGCATGAATTTCTATGCCTTTGTCTATAGGTTTTAGCATATCGTACATGTTTAAGGCTACAATACTTGCGCCATGCATGGCTTCAACTTCAACACCAGTTTTGTAAATGGTTTTAACGGTAAATAAAACGGTTATTTCTAATCCTTTAATTTCATATTCAATGCCAGTAAACTCAATAGGTAAGGGGTGGCAATCTGGCAAAATATCTGGTGTGCGTTTTACGCCTAATAAACCGGCAGCTTTACTCATAGCAAATACATGGCCTTTAGGTACAGTATTATTTTTTATTGCAGTTATAGTTTCTGGTTTACTAACTTTAACTACGGCTTGTGCAACAGCGGTTCGTAATGTTGTTACTTTGTTTGTAATATCTACCATTGTTTAGCTATTTATTTTCCATTGGTGACTCTCGTCTTCAAAAATTTCTTTACCAAATACAGGGACATCTGCTTTAATGGCTTCAACAATATATTCTAAAGCTTTAAAAACCATTTTTCTTCTTGGAGAAGAAACAAAAACAAATAAACAAATCTCGCCTGCTTTAACGGTGCCTAAGCTATGATAGATATGCATACAAGTTAAATCGAATTTTTTAAAAGCAGCTTCTCTAATGTCATGAAACTTTTGGTTAGCCATATCTTCGTAGGCTGTATATTCAATAGCCGAAACTGTTTTTCCGTTTATTTCATCTGCTCTAACTTGTCCTAAAAAAATATTGTGCGCGCCAATACTTGTTTTGGTTTGGTGTTTGTATATAGAGTTGCCTATAAAATCGGATGTTATTGCACCTTCTTTAAATACATTTTTGGGTTTACTGTTTTTCATAGTTATATGTTTTATTTTTTAGTAACAGGAAGTTGCTTTGTTATTTCAAGAGCGCCTTCTTTTAAACTATAACAATTAGAAATGTTAAGTTCTATTAGTTTTTGTACTGCTTGTTTACTTCTTATACCAGATTGGCAAAAAATTATTTTTTGTTTATCTAAATCTATTAAGTTTAAGTTTTCTTCTAATTTGCTTAAAGGCATGTATGTAACTGCTAAGCTTTCAACCTTTGGCAGTTCATTAGTTTCTCTAACATCAATAAACTGTATGTTTTTGTTTGGTTTTATATTGACTATAGAAATTTCTTGAATTTTAGTTTCGCAAGCTATATTTAATTGTTTAAGCTTAAAATTATTTTTTTCTTTTAAAACAAGATTAATAGCTGCTGGGTTTTGCTTAATATTTAAAATAGAAGATGTGGTTGTTAAGGCGTTGTAACATAGTAGTTTACCTGATAGGGTGTTGCCGAGGTTTAAAATAGTTTTTAATGTTTCGTTAGCTTGCATACTTCCTATTATGCCTGGTAAAACGCCTAACACTCCAATTTCTGAACAATTTGGTACGGTTCCTTTTTCTGGTGAAGTAGGAAATAAACACCTGTAACTAGGACCATTGTTATGGTTAAAAACAGAAATTTGACCTTCAAATTTATAGATGGCACCATAAACTAATGGTTTGTTTGTTATAATACAGGCATCGTTAACTAAATATCTGGTTTCAAAATTATCAGAGCCATCTACTATGATATCGTATTCTTTAAATAGGTTTATGGCATTTTGGTATGTTAAAGCTTTTGGATATGCTATTATATTTATGGCATTATTTAGGTCTTCTAAGCGTGCTTTGGCAGCAATGGCTTTATTTTTTCCTAATGAGGTGTTTCCAAAAAGAATTTGGCGTTGCAGGTTTGATAATTCGACAACATCAAAATCTATAACACCAATAGTGCCCACGCCGGCAGCAGTTAAGTATTGTAGTATAGGGCAGCCTAATCCGCCAGCGCCTATAACAAGTACTTTGGCTCTAGAAATTTTATCTTGTCCTTCTTGTCCAATTTCAGATAAAATAATATGTCTGTTATATCTATTCAATTTTATTATTTTTTAATAATGCATTTATATTAGTAGTGGTAGGTTGATTTGTTTTTTGTTATTTATCCTCCAGAAAATGGTGGTAATAATGCAATTTCTGCTCCTGTTAGTTTGGTTTCATTAGAAACTAACTCGTGGTTTTGGGCAACTTTAAAATCTTTATTTATTAGTTGGCTATATTTTGTATATAACGTTTCTAATAATTCTGAAACTAACTTATCTTTAGTGTTTAAAGATTCTTCGTTTGTTTTAGTAATTTCGGCTATTTGCCCGAAGTATTTAATGGTTATATGCATGTTGTACAGCTTTTAATTCGGTTTTTGTATTAACATTTGTTGTATAATACTCGAGTTCTTTTTCTAAAACTATTTGTTTTGATTTACAGCTTTTAATAGCTGTCTGTAAACGATATTGATTGTTTTTTAAATGCTTATTAAAAATGTTAACTACACGACTTTTATATATGGCAATTAAAGGCATGTTTTTGCCATTGCTTTTAATTTGTATAATATCGTTAACAGTATCTGTATTATTAATTAATTTTTGAAGTATTTCTGAATTAATTAAAGGGATATCGCAACTTAAAATTAAGTTGTATTTGGTTTTAGAGGCTATTATTCCTGAAGTAATTCCAGCTAAAGGGCCAGCATTTTTAATGATGTCTTCAACACGTTTTAATTTAAAAATATCGTACTCGTTATTGTCTGAAACTATGATTGTTTCTGAAACTAATGGTGTTAAAGCATCAATACAATATTTAACAAAAGGTTTGTTTTCTAGCATTAAAAAACCTTTGTCGGTTCCCATACGCGAGCTTTTACCACCTGCTAATATTATTCCTGTTGTATTTTTTTTACTAATCATTTTAAATACATATTAATTTAGCACAGGCAATAATTAAAACAAAAGCTAAAATATATCTAAGTATTTGGTTGTTTAGTTTTTTGCTTCCGTAATAACCACCAAAAACACCACCAATTAAAGCGATAATAACAAATAAAAAGGACTGACTTTTTATAGAAACACCACTAGTAATTTGCCCAATTAAACCAGCCACAGAGTTTACCCATATAAATAGGGCAGACACGGCAGCAGCTTCTTTCATTTTACCCCAATGCAGTAGTAAAATTATGGGCGTTAGTATAATGCCTCCGCCAATACCGATAAGTCCAGAAAAAAAACCTATAATAGCACCAACTAATAAGCCTTGCCAAAGTTTTAGTTGTTTAATAGTGTTGTTTTCTTTGCCAAAAACATTTAGCATTTTTAGTATAGCAAACACCAATAAAACGGCTAATATTTTTTTATATAAAGAAGCATGAATCTCTAAAGTGCCGCCTAAATAAGCAAAAGGAATAGATGTAATAGCAAATGGAATAAATAATTTTTTATTAAAATAACCCGCTTTGTAGTAGTAAAAAAAGGAAATTCCAGCAACAAAAATATTAAGTAATAATGCCGTGGGTTTCATGTTTTCTGGGGCAAACGAAAACAGAGCCATGAGAGCCAAATAGCCACTTGCACCACCATGGCCTACACTAGAATATAAAAACGATATTATAGGTAGTATTAATATAAAAAGGTATATGTTTTCGTTTTGTAACATATTATATTTAATGTGGCTAGGTTGTGTTTTATAAATTATATTATAATTTGCTTAAAATGGTAGTGAATAAGGCTAGCAGTTCTTTGGTTTCTTTCATAATTAGGCTTAAAATATCTTTTTCAATCCAATTAAAATCATTTATTATTTCTAACCAATACTCGGTTTCACTTAATTCGTTTTCAGCTATTTTTATTCTGTTTTTAAAATCTATCTTACTTATAGTTCTATTAGCTTCTCTATAATTTAGCCCAATATTAGTACCAGATTTTGTGAGTCTTTTTTTTATAACTTGCGTCTCGATAGCATTTGGTAATACACTTGATAGTTTTATAATAGATATTCCGTATTGTCGCGTTCTGTATTCTAAAGTTTTTGCAAATTCTTGATTATCCATATTAAGAGTTATTTTTTAATTTTTTTGGCTTGTTATAAGGCTTTAATTTTTTCTAATTGTTCATCTAAAAAAATCCAGCAATTTTTATTAATATCATCAAAAGTTTTAACTAATAATTTTCCATATTCGGTTAGTTTAGCACCACCACCGCCTTTACCACCAATACTATTTATAGTTACTGGTTTTTTAGCAGATTTGTTTACAGAGTCTAATAATTGCCATGCTTTTTTATAAGATATATTTAACGATTTAGCTGCTTTAGAAAGTGATCCCGTTTTTTCTATAGCTTTAAGTAAATGTACGCGCCCCTCTCCAAGAAGTACATTGTTTTCAGATTCTATCCAAATTCTACTTTTTATTTTGTATCCCATATTATGTTTTTAAATAGGAAGTTTTATAACTTCAACAGTATCGCCAGGATTAATTTTTGTAATAGTTTCTGGAACATAAACTAGAGCGTTTGATAGTGCAAAAGTTTGAAGCATTGATGAGTTTTGGCCTTCCAATATTTCAACATCATTGTTGCTTAAAATAGCTTTTAAAAATTGAGGTCTGTCACCTTTTTTTTCAAAACCAGAAGTCGATTTAGCTTTAATTCTTGGTAATTCTAAAACATCACGATTCATTATATTTTGTAATGCGATATACACATAAACATAAAAACAAGTAAGAGCTGCTGCAGGATTTCCTGGTAGAGCAAATATTTGGGTTTCGTTTTTAACGCCATAAAACAAAGGTTTTCCTGGTTTTTGTTTTACCTTATAAAAAAGTTCTTTTACTTGTAATGCTTTTAGGGCTTTTCCAACAAAATCGTAATTACCAACCGATATTCCGCCAGTAATAATTACTAAGTTATTATTGTTAATAGCAGCTTTAAGTTTTGTTACTGTTTTATTATAATTATCTTCTACTTTATATAAGGCAATGTTGTAATATTTTAAGCTATAAAGCGCACTTAAAAGCATTTTAGAATTACTCTCGTATATTTTACCATAACTTAAAGGCTGGCCAGCATCTATTAACTCATTGCCAGTAGTTACTATGGCTATATTGGGTTTTTTAAAAACAGAAACCTCTGTGATGCCTAAAGATATTAAATAGCCTATAGCAGCAGGTGTTAATTTTGTGCCTTTTTTTAAAGCGACATCATTTTTTTTAACTTGCTCTCCTAATGGACGAATATTATCATTTAAATTAATTTCATGATTAATAGTTATAATATTACCATTCGGTTTTACCTTCTCTTGCATGACAACGGCATTGGCAGAATCTGGAACAGGAGCGCCTGTAAAAATTCTAATAGCTTCCCCTTTTTTTAATATTGGTTGGTGTTTATCGCCAGCTTTTACTTCGCCAATTAAGTTATATGTTAAACTATCATGAAGTTTTAACGCATAACCATCCATAGCCGATTGCCTAAACTGAGGCATATTAATAGGAGAATAAATATCGTTAAAAAGTATATAGCCATTTGCTTTTTCAACCTGTTTAGTTGTCTGGCTTAAAAGCGGTTTTCCTTCTTTTTTAATTATAGATATAGCTTCTGCAATAGAAATCATAATACACGTTATCGTTATGTTCAAACAAATATAGCGAAATGGTTTTTGTTTTTACTTTTAATGAAGACAATTAAATAATTAATATAAATTTTCTAAAATATTAGATGCTTTTTAAGAATTACACAAAAGCATAATTTGTTTTTTAAACACTCCTTAAAATTTAGTAAATAAGTATATTTATTAAGTATTTATACTTATTTTTGGTTTATAGAATTGAACAATGCTGGTATCAAAATCTAATATTCCGTTTGAAATTAAAACATCTATAGATGGATCTTGTGGTGTATGCAATAAGATAAATTGTTTAATTCATAACCATGCGCATATTCTATTTAATACAAATAAAAAAGAAAGTAATAGTATTTTAAAATGCAATAAGGGTAACCAATTTATTATAGAAGGAGCTCCTGTAAATGGATTGTTTTTTATTAAATCGGGTGCTGTAAAGGTGTTTAGAACCGGAATTAATGGTAGAGAGCAAATAGTTAGGTTTGCTAAGTCATGTGAAATTATTGGGCATCGTGGTTTTGGTACTCAAGAATATTACTCAATAGGAGCTATTGCTTTAAACGATACAGAGTTATATTATTTTTCTAAAGAAAACATGCAAGCAATATTACAAAAACACCCTAAGATTACTTATGATATGATGCTGTTTTACGCTAATGAATTAAACAGAAGCGAAAACAAAGTGAAATTAATCTCTCAAATGACAGTTCGAGAGCGTGTTATAGATACCTTGTTATACATTCATAGAAAATTTGGAGATCTTCGTGGGTATATAAATTTGCCACTCAGCAGAAAAGAATATGCAGATTATGCAGGTACCACCGAAGAGCAAGTAATACGAGTTTTTTCCATTTTAAAAAAAGAGAGACTTATTTCAGCTAAAGGAAAAAAAATAGGTATTACTAATATTCAAAACCTTAAAAAAGAAATTAGCGAACATAATTTCTATTTAGATCTTTAATAGATAGATCAATTCCACGTTTTTATTAAAATCATTTTGTTAATACGTATGTTTACGTATTAGTTGTTGTTAGTGTAGTGTGCTTGTTTTCAGTATTTTGTTTTTAAAACATGTGTTTTGTCAGTTTTTTTAATGGTATAAAAAGAGGATGTAATATGGTTATGCTCATGGAATTGAATTAATACTACTTATATATTTGCATGTATTAAGTATTAATACTTAGTTTAACATAAAACTTATATAGAAAATGAAACCTCTACTAAAAAAAACAATTTGGATTTTACCCATAGCAGCATTACTTATAGCTTGTGGGAGTAAGGAAAAGAAAAGCGCATTAGCAGAAAATGATACTAATGAAGCTTTAAAAACAAAAACTTTAGCTATTGAAAAACCTCAATTAACTTTTGGGTTTATAAAATTAACAGATATGGCTCCTTTAGCTATTGCTAAAGAAAAAGGTTTTTTTGAAGATGAAGGGTTATTTGTTTCTGTTGAAGCACAATCTAATTGGAAAAATGTGTTAGATCGTGTTATTGATGGGCAGCTAGATGGTTCGCATATGTTAGCAGGACAGCCCATTGCTGCAGGAGCAGGCTTTGGTCGTCAAGCCAAATTGGTAACACCTTTTTCAATGGATTTAAATGGAAATGGAATTACAGTATCTAACGATGTTTGGTCTAAAATGAAACCTAATGTCCCTAAAGATGCAAGTGGCAAACCTATTCATCCCATAAAAGCAGAAGCATTAAAGCCTGTAATTAATACGTATAAAACTAATGGGAAAGCCTTTAAAATGGGAATGGTATTTCCAGTTTCAACACATAATTATGAAATTAGATATTGGCTTGCTGCTGCTGGAATTCATCCAGGAATGTATACGGCCGATAATGTACAAGGCCAAATTGATGCAGAAGTTTTATTATCTGTAACACCACCACCACAAATGCCGGCAACACTAGAAGCTGGAACTATTTATGGTTATTGCGTAGGCGAACCATGGAATCAGCAAGCTGTATTTAAAGGCATTGGCGTACCTGTAACAACTAATTACGATATCTGGAAAAATAATCCAGAAAAAGTATTTGTAATGACAAAGAAATTTGTTGAAGATAACCCTAATACGGCTATTGCTGTAACAAAAGCATTAATTAGAGCAGGAAAATGGTTAGATGTTCCAGAAAACAGAGCAGAAGCAGTAAAAATTCTATCTATGTCTCAATATGTTGGTGCTCCAGAAGCTGTATTAGCAAATTCTATGACAGGTACATTTGAATTTGAAAAGGGCGATAAGCGTGAAATGGAAGATTTTAATGTGTTTTACAAGTATAATGCTACATATCCATTCTTTTCAGATGGTATTTGGTTTTTAACTCAAATGCGCAGATGGGGGCAAATTCCTGAAACAAAACCAGCAGATTGGTATGCTAATACTATTAAGGATATTTATAGACCAGATATATGGAAAAAAGCTGCTAAACTTTTAGTTGAGGAAGGGCATATACCTGCAACCGATATTCCAATTACAGACGGATACAAACCAGTAACTACCGATTTTATAGACGGAAAACCATACAATGCTAAAGATCCTATTACATATATAAACAGTTTTAATATAGGCAATAAAGACAAAGCTTTACAATAAAAATAATCACAGATTAATATATAACAATTAGAAAAATGAAGCAAAGTATAACATTAGGAAAAATAACCAAATTTATGGGGTTAGGTTTTTTAAGTACATTAAAAGACTTATTTACAGGGAAGCTAGAAAAGGAAAATTTTATTAATTTTCTTCGTAAAGTGGTTGTACCAATTGCTTCCATTTTATTATTTATTGGTTTGTGGCATTTAGGGGCAAAAGCCTTATATAATATAGAAGCAGAATTTAAAATTGAAAAAGCCCTAACCGACCAAGGAGAAGAAGCTGCCAATGCTTTACAATTATGTATTGCATCTGGTGATTCTAGTTGTCAACCAAATACATTACCCTCTCCCAGTCAGGTTTGGGCTTCATATAAATCTTTATTAAGAGATCATAATATAATTGCAGCAGATAAAGCTGCGTTTGTTAAAAAAACAGCAGCGTTAAATAGTAAACGACATGCAAGCGGGTTAGAGCCTATTACTTATACCGGAAGACCATCGTTTGTAGATCAAATAGTAAGAAGTTTAAAAACGGTTTTCGCAGGGTTTTTACTAGCATTACTTATTGCTGTGCCTTTAGGTGTATTTATTGGTTTAAGTCCTACCTTAAAAAGTGCATTTAACTGGTTTATTCAAATATTTAAACCAGTTTCTCCAGTAGTGTGGTATTTATTGGTATTCATGATTGTAAAAACATTACTTATAGATTCAAATGAAGACAGTTCATTTACCATATCGTTCATAAGTGTTGGTTTGTGCTCAATGTGGGCAACATTAGTAAATACAGCTATGGGAGTATCTTCAGTAGATAAAGATTATATAAATGTTGCTAAAGTGTTAAAGCTAGGTAGTTTTCAAAAAATATTTAAAGTGGTGTTACCATCATCTTTGCCATTAATATTTACGGGCCTAAAAATTACACTATCTGTTGCATGGATGGTTTTAATTGCTATCGAGTTATTGGCACAAAGTCCAGGATTAGGACTGTTTGTATGGGAGGAATTTCAAAATGGCGCAAACGATTCTAATGCAAAAATAATAGTTGCCATGTTTGTAATTGGTATTATAGGTTTTTTGTTAGACCGATTAATGTTAACCATACAAAATTGGGTGAGTTTTGATAAAAATGAAGCAATCTAAATAATGCATATAAGTTTAATGTATTAAACACATTAACAGTTAAATAAATAATAAAATGGCATACTTAGAATTAAATAATATATATAAAACTTACGGGGAGGACGATAACAAAACCGAGGTGCTTTCAAATATAAATTTAAAGATTGAAGAAGGCGAGTTTGTTGCCATTGTAGGCTTTACAGGTAGCGGAAAAACAACATTGGTAAACCTAATTAATGGATTAATAGAGCCTACAAAGGGAGAGGTTTTGTTTAAAGAAAAACCAGTACAAGGTACAAGCCATGAACGTGGGGTAATATTTCAGAATTATTCATTATTACCTTGGCTAACAGTTGGACAGAATGTGTTTATGGCAGTAAAAGAAGCATTTCCTGAAAAAAGCAAGAAAGCTTTAAATGATATTGTTGCAAATTATGTTGAAATGGTAAGTTTAACACCAGCAATTAATAAACGCCCTAAAGAATTATCTGGTGGGATGCGCCAGCGTGTTGCAGTTGCTAGAGCATTAGCCATGAAGCCAGAAATGATTATTATGGACGAACCGCTTGGTGCTCTAGATGCTTTAACACGCGGAAACCTTCAAGACGAAATTTTAAATATTTGGGAAAAAGATAAACGCACAGCATTATTAATAACTAATGATGTAGATGAAGGAATTTATATGGCAGATCGTATTATCCCTTTGCGCCCAGGGCCAAATGCAACTTTAGGCCCCGAGTTTGTAATTGACATAGAACGCCCTCGAGATAAAACAGAAATGAATGATAATGCAAGTTTTAAAGAAACTAGAAATGCCATTATTGAATATTTAATGAAAATTGGTAATGAAAGAAAATCAAAATCAGAAAAAGAATATATACTTCCTGAATTAAGCCCTAAAGATTTTGTAAACCAATTTAAATAAGAAAACTTATGAGTTTGATATTAGAAAACAATAAAACAACTGGATTAACCCATAATAGTCTATTTCCATCTAGAGATGTGATGTTGGATTTAAAAAACCTTAAGAAAGTATACCCAACACCAAAGGGAGATTATGTAGTTCTAGAAGATTTAAATCTTCAAATAAAAAAGGAAGAATTTGTGACTATTATTGGTCATTCTGGTTGTGGAAAAACAACTATGCTTTCTATGATAGCAGGATTAAACCCTATTTCGGGTGGTAATATTTCGGTTCTAGGAAAATATATTAAAGGACCAGGGCCAGATCGAGGTGTAATTTTTCAAGCACCAAGCTTAATGCCATGGATGACTACTTTGCAAAATGTAATGCTAGGAGTAAACCAAGTTTTTCCGCATGCAACAAAGTTACAACGAACAGATGTTGCAAAATATTATTTGCAGAAAGTAGGTTTAGAAGATGCTTTTAATAAACGTGCTTCAGAATTATCGCAAGGTATGCAGCAACGCGTAGGAATAGCAAGAGCCTTTGCTATTAAGCCTAAAGTATTATTGTTAGATGAACCATTTGGAATGTTAGACTCGTTAACTAGAGGCGAACTTCAGGATATTTTAATAGAAATTTGGAATAAAGAAAAAATTACTGCGGTTATGATAACACATGATGTTGATGAAGCTATTTTTTTGGCAGATCGTGTTGTAATGATGACTAGTGGTCCAAAAGCGAAAATAGGCGACATACTAAATATTGATTTTAAAAGACCCAGAACTAGAAAAGCGGTTTTAGAGCATGATAATTACTACAAATACAGAAAACATTTAATAGATTTCTTAGAGCATTAATTAGAAAATAAGCATTAAAATTTTAAAGTAATAAATTATGATTTCGAAAAGTATTTTTCTTAATCAAGGGATATTATTAATCCTTTTTTAAATAAAAAACGAAAAATTAAAACTAACTCAAATTTAAAAATAAGTAACATGAAAAAACAATATGTAATATTAGGCTTGATAGCATTTATGATTCAGTTTACACAAGCACAATTCACACTAGATGGTGAGTTTAGACCAAGAACAGAGTACAGAAACGGATTTGGAAGTTTAATTGCAGATAATGCAGATGCTGGGTTTGGTATTTCTACAAGAGCACGTTTAAATGCGGGCTATAAAACTGAAGCATATAAATTTTATTTAAGCATGCAAGATGTTTTGGTATGGGGAGAAAATAGACAGATTTTGCCTTACGATCAAAATAATTCGTTTGCTATTTTTCAAGCTTGGGCAGATATTAATTTAGGTAAAGGCTGGTCTACAAAAATAGGTCGCCAAGTTTTATCTTATGATGATCAAAGAATTTTAGGAGGTCTAGACTGGGCACAACAAGGGCGTAATCATGATGCCGCTTTAATTAAGTATAAAAAAGATAAATTTATTTTTGATTTGGCTCTAGCATTTAATCAAGATTATTCAAACCCAACCGGGTTTGTATCTGCAGGAACAGCATATAATACAACAGGTTTTTTCTCGTATAAAACTATGCAAATGCTATATTTAAAACAATCATGGGAAAACCTATCTGGTAGTTTATTGGTAATGAATAATGGTTTTCAAGAGTTTAATGTGAATAGCGAAGCAGATGGCGTAAGTAATTTACAAACTATTGGTACACATTTAAATTATAAAAAAGGAGCTTTTGGAGCAGCGTTTAATGCTTTCATTCAAACAGGGAAACGACAAGGAGAAGTTGATGTTAAAGGAGCGCATCTATTAGGCTTAGATTTTTCTTATAAAGCATCGCCAAAAGTAGGTTTAGGTGCTGGTGTAGAAATTATAAGTGGTAATGATGCCAACGCAGGAGAAACAGGTGCTTTCTTCCCATTATATGGTACAAACCACAAGTTTAATGGGTTTATGGATTATTTCTATGTAGGTAATCATGCCAATTCTATTGGCTTAGTAGATATTCATGTAAGCGCAAACTTTATCCTAAACAATTCTTCTAGCTTAATGATAAAGGCTTTAAATTTTAGTGGAGAGCAAGAACTAGCAAGTGGAGAGAAATCTTTAGGAACAGAAATCGATTTAGTATACAAAAAGAAATTTAAAGGTTATGCTTTGGTGGCAGGATATTCTCAAATGTTTGTTAATGATGGTATGTATGAGTTAAAAGGTGTTACAGAAAACGCCGCATCAAACGCACAAAATTGGGCTTGGGTTATGCTTGTGTTAAAACCTAAGTTTATTAACTAAATAAAAAAAGTTGTTAGTAATTGGATAATATTTCATTTTTTAATGTTATTAGTTTGTAATCCAATTTCTATTTTTTGAATCCCGCTATGGCGGGATTCCTTTTTTTATACTAGCTATCGATTTTTTTGTTGTGGGAAAATCCAAATACATTTCTTACATTTAAGCAGTAAACAATAAATATGCTTAAAAAAGTTTTTGCAAGCGCCGTATTTGGTGTAGAGGCTTCAACCATAACTGTTGAGGTTAATGTAGATAAAGGTGTTGGTTATCATCTTGTAGGTTTGCCAGATAATGCTATTAAAGAAAGTAATTTTAGAATTGCAGCTGCACTTCAAAATAACGGTTATAGAATTCCCGGAAAAAAAATTATTATAAATATGTCTCCTGCCGATTTGCGAAAGGAGGGAAGTGCTTACGATTTAACATTAGCTATAGGTATTTTAGCATCAACAAATCAAATTAAAGCTGATAATTTAGATAAATACTTAATTATGGGCGAGTTGTCTTTAGATGGCACATTGCAACCTATAAAAGGAGCATTACCCATTGCTGTTAAGGCAAGAGAAGAAGGATTTAAAGGCTTTATTCTTCCCGCTGAAAATGCCAAAGAGGCAGCCATAGTTGATAACTTAGAAGTCTTTGGCGTAAATAATATAAAACAAGTTATTAATTTTTTTGATAAGGCTCAACCTTTAGAGCAAACCATAATTAATACCAGAGAAGAATTTGAAAAAAGTTTAAATTTTCCAGAGTTCGATTTTTCCGATGTAAAAGGGCAAGAAGGTATAAAACGTTGTATGGAAATTGCAGCAGCTGGCGGACATAATATTATTTTAATTGGCCCTCCAGGAGCAGGAAAAACAATGTTAGCAAAGCGTTTGCCAAGTATTTTACCACCAATGACACTCCATGAGGCTTTAGAAACCACAAAAATTCATTCTGTAGTAGGGCGTGTAAAAGACTCCGGTTTAATGGCACAACGCCCGTTTCGAAGCCCGCACCATACTATAAGCAATGTAGCATTAGTAGGCGGAGGAAGCTATCCGCAACCAGGAGAAATTTCGCTATCTCATAATGGTGTTTTGTTTTTAGATGAACTCCCAGAATTTAAACGCGAAGTTCTGGAAGTTATGCGTCAACCTTTAGAAGATAGAGAAGTTACAATTTCTAGAGCAAAATTTACAGTAACCTATCCGTCTTCATTTATGTTAGTGGCAAGTATGAACCCTAGTCCAAGTGGTTTTTTTAACGATCCAGATGCACCAATAACATCGTCGCCTGCAGAAATGCAACGATATTTAGGGAAGATATCTGGGCCACTTTTAGACAGGATTGATATTCATATAGAGGTAACCCCTGTACCTTTTGATAAGCTGAGTGACGATAGAAAAGGAGAAACCTCTGTTGATATAAGAAAACGTGTTACTAAGGCTAGAGAAGTGCAAACCAAACGTTTTAAAGCTTCTGATGCCGTACATTATAACGCACAAATGAATACCAAACAAATTAGAACATATTGTGTTTTAGACGAAGCTTCAAAACAGCTTTTAAAAACCGCCATGGAGCGTTTAAATTTATCGGCAAGAGCTTACGATAGAATTTTAAAAGTCTCTAGAACCATAGCAGACTTAGAAGGTGCTGCCGAGGTAAATGGCGCGCATATTAGTGAGGCAATACAATACCGTAGTCTAGATCGAGATGGTTGGTTAGGCTAATTTTTAATAACCTAAGTTGTAGTGTAAGGTGTTGGTTGTAAGTTTATAGAGTTTAACAAAACCTAAAAAAATCTTAATCGTTACTATTATTAGTTTTTGTTTAACATACTTTAGTTAAGTTGTTGTTTATTTTTGATACATACTTTAAAAATTTAAATGATGTTAAAAAAAATAACTTTTCTTTTTGTGTTTGCAGTAACTGTTATTAGCTGTAAAAAACAAATTGTAGATGCTAATACTATTGTAAATAAATCTATAGAAGTTTCTGGCGGAACGCTTTTTAATACATCAACAATAGCATTTAATTTTAGAGATAAACATTATTTAGCAAAGCGCAAATACGGTAAATTTTCTTTAGAACGCCTTTTTGTTAAAGAAAACGACTCTATTTTAGATAGGTTATCAAATAATGGGTTTAAAAGATATGTTAATGCTGTGCCAATTCCGTTAGCAGATTCTATAGCATTAAAATATAGTGCATCTGTTAATTCTGTTCATTACTTTTCTGTACTGCCTTTTGGGTTGAATGATAAAGCTGTAAATAAGCAATATTTAGAACAAGTAGAATTAAAGGGAATAGATTATTACAAGATTAAAGTTACTTTTAATAAAAATGGTGGAGGAGAAGATTTTGAAGATGTATTTATATATTGGATAAATAAAAACACTTTTAAAGTAGATTATTTAGCTTACTCGTATAGCGAAGCAAATGGAAAAGGCTTACGTTTTCGTAAAGCTTATAACGAGCGTTTTGTAAACGGTATTAGGTTTGTTGATTATGATAATTATAAGCCTACTACAGAAAATGCTTCAGTAGAAAATTTGGATGTATTATTTCAAAACGATAAGCTTAAATTACTTTCAAAAATAGAGTTAAAAAATATTACTATTGCTTTATAAATTTTACGCTATCGGTCTCGTTTTGAAATCTCAATGTTAACTAAATGTAAACAAAAAGTAAATTTAATGTAAATTTTTTGTATATTTGATTAAAATTCAATGTTATGCATAGTCAATTAAATGATATACGAAAGCATGTTAAAAATCTGTCTTATAGATATTGGGTGTTTACAATTAAGTTAAAATTATATATTAGAAAATATAATAGAGTTCTAGAAATGCCTTACAGATAAAGAGGAATATACTATTTATAGGAATAGAATTTTAATAATTTAGTATTAAGCTACAATATTCTATTTTTATAAAATGAAAAATTATATCTGTATTTTACTATTCGTTTTAGTTTATAACTGTAATACTGCTTCTAAGAAGGAAAATAACCTAACCTATAAACCAGAAATTACGGTTAAAAATGCAGTTTTAAACCTTGATCAAGCAAACAAATTAGCCAATTTACCTTTACATTGTTTAAATACCGAATATCCTAACCGTTTATCTCAAACTTTAGGGGGCGAAGAAGATTTAAAAACGCCAAGCCAACTGCACCCAGCATTTTATGGGTGTTTCGATTGGCATTCTGCAGTACATGGGCATTGGAGTTTAGTAAGCTTATTAAAAAAATTTCCAAATATTAAAAATGCTGATGTTATAAAACAAAAATTGCTTAAAAACATTTCAAAAGAAAACATTGAAGCAGAAGTTGCTTATTTTAACGGAAAACATAATAAATCTTTTGAGCGTACTTACGGTTGGGCATGGTTATTAAAGCTAGCCGAAACACTTCATACGTGGGATGATGTTACAGCAAGGAAATTAGAAGAAAATTTGCAACCATTAACCCATTTAATAGTAAAAAAATATATTGAATTTCTACCAAAATTAAATTACCCACAGCGTGTAGGTACTCATACTAATACAGCTTTTGGCTTGTCGTTTGCTTACGATTATGCTGTAACCGTAAATGATACTAATTTACAGACAGTTATTAAAACACGTGCTTTATATTTCTTTAAGAATGATAACATGTGTCCTATAAGTTGGGAGCCTAGCGGAAGCGATTTTTTATCGCCATGTTTAGAAGAAGCTGCTTTAATGAAGCGATTGCTACCGGTTGAAGATTTTAAAGTTTGGATAGAAGCTTTTTTACCGCAATTAAAAGATAAAAATTATGCACTAAATGTTGGTGTAGTATCTGATAGAACCGACGGACATTTAGTGCATTTAGATGGTGTAAACTTTTCTCGTGCTTGGAGTTTAAACAAAATTGCTCAAGGTCTTCCTGAATATTCTCATTTAACAGCTATTGCTAGTCAGCATATAAATTATTCGTTACCGAGTATATTTAACGATAGTTATGAAGGTGGCCATTGGTTAGGCTCTTTTGCTATTTATGCATTACACAGTAATACAAACTAACGCTAACTACTTACTTTTTCAGATGGTTTATTATTTGAAACCGACTCGTTATTAAGCACAGTTTCAATATAATCTTTATAAATTTTTGTGTTTCTTATTTGCCTATGGTTACTAGTGCTTTTTATAGCTGTAGAGGTTCCTATTCTATCTGCACCAGCATCAATATATTTTATGGCAGTTTCAAAATCTCTAATTCCGCCAGAAGCCTTAATTTTAGCTTTGTTTCTTATTGTTTTCTTTATAATTTTAACAGCGGTTAAAGTGGCGCCTCCACTAGAAAATCCTGTTGAGGTTTTAATAAAATCGGCTTTGGCATCTAAGCATATTTCAGAAGCTTTAATAATTTCATTTTTATTTAATTCTGAAATTTCAAGAATTACTTTTAAAGGTGTTCTTCCTATGGCTAATTTTACATCGGTAATATCTTTAAGTACAGAAACATGATTTCTGCTTTTTAAATAGCCAACGTTAATAACCATATCAATTTCGTCTGCACCATCTTCAATGGCTTTTTCGGCTTCAAAAACTTTTGCTTCTGTAGACATGCTTCCTAATGGAAAGCCAACCACACTACATACTTTTATGTTAGAATCTTGTAGCAATTGTTTAGCTAAAGCGACATAACAACTGCTTATACAAACACTATAAAAATCGTTTTCTATGGCGGTATTGCATAATTCAATTATTTCACGTTCTGATGTTGATGGTTTTAATAGGGTATAGTCTATGTATTTAGAAATATCCATGTGTTTTAAGTAGGTTTTTTGTGTTAAGTTTTAATCTTTTGAGGTAGAAATTAAAACCAAATTGCTATTAATTTTTATGTGTTTTAAGGGTAAACACTTACGCTAAATTATAATTTAAAATGAATTAATCGATATAAATTCATTAATTTTAGATTAACGGTAAGTTATATTACTTATTAACCAGATATACGTTAAAAAATTATGTTTTGGATGATATTTTTTTATGCAACCTTTAGTTTAAGTTCGTTTATACGTGCTTCAAAAGTTTTTGCATTTACTGGTTTGTTCACATTTTCAAACAGTTGCATTAAGTTTTTGGTGTGAGTTTCTCTTTTTTGTGTTAATAAATTAAAATGTGCAAAGCCACACCAGATTACCGATTTTAATTGGTTTTTATTTTCGTTATACATACGCATTTCTACAAGTAAATTTTTTGTGTCGAATTTTATTAGTTGCGATTCTATTATCACAGTTTCCATTAGGTAGGCAGGTTTTAAATAAGCTATTTGATTTGTGCTTGACACCCAACTTTTACCTTCTTTTTGTGCTTTTTTATAAATATCTAGATTATAATTATCTATTAAGGCATCTTCCCGATGGTTCATAAAATAATTTATATAACTACCATTGTTTAAGTGGTTAAAAGGGTCGCAATCTTGAAATCTAATTTTTGCTTTGCTTACTAGTACTTTTTGTAACTGTGTCATTAAAATGTTGTTTTTTATAATATACCAATTGGTATATTATGGATTAAAAAAATATTATAATTTAAGTTCGTTTGTTATTATTTGGTTAATATGGTTCATTGTATCTTTCATGTAATACTCATCATTCATAGTATATGTCATAAATATTGCGCCTTGTATCATGGTATCTATGCGTTTTGCATACTGCATGGCATTAATTTCGGTTGAAATTTCTTTAGCTTCTATACCGTTTTCTATTATTGTGCAAAGCTTATCTTGTATGCGTTGTATGGTATCTCTTACTTTATTTAGTAATTCTGAATTGCTATTGTTGGCATCAACACCAATATTTAATACAGGACAACCACCTAGTTGTTTGCTAAATGGGTAATAATTACTGTAAAAATCTGTGATTAAAAATAATTTTTTAATTGGAGATTGGCTTTGTTCTAAATGTATGGATAGTGGTTTCATTAACGATTTAACCATATACTTAAATGAGGCAAAAGCTAACTCTTCTTTGTTTTTAAAGTTTCCGTAAATAGCTCCTTTTGTTAAGCCCGTTGCCTTAGTTATATCTAGCATACTTGTTGCTGCATAGCCATTTTTATTGAAAATAGGTGCTACAGTTTCTATTATGTATTGCGAGGTTAATTCGGCTTTTGTTGTCATAATTAAACAAATATAATAAAAAAATACCAATCGGTATTTTTTTGTAATTAAAAAAAAGCAACATTCATCTAAAAAGAATAGAATCATGTTGCTTTTTAACTAACCAACCATTTAATAGACTATTTGTAAATTAAAATGTTACAATATAGGTTGTTAAATTTTAGTATTCTTCAGTAACTAAATCGCCTTGGTTTCTAAATACTAACTTATCATCAAAGGCATCTAGTAAAATAATACTGTCGGTTGTAACTTTTCCTGCTAATATTTCTTTACTTAAAGCGTTTAAAACTTCTTTTTGGATAACACGTTTTACAGGTCGGGCACCATATTCTGGGTTGTATCCCTTGTCTGCAAGATATGTAATAGCTTCTGGTGTAGCATCAAATGTTATGCCTTGTTGCGCAATCATTTTGGTTACACTTTTAAGTTGTAAACTTACAATTTGTACAATATTATCTTTGCTTAGGGGTGTAAACATTACGGTATCGTCTATTCTGTTTAAAAATTCTGGACGTACTGTTTGTTTAAGTAAGCCTAATACATCGACTTTTGCTGCTTCAATTGCAGAGTCTATATCTTTAGTGGCTTCAAAACGCTCTTGTATTATTTGGCTTCCCATATTAGAGGTCATGATAATAATAGTATTTTTAAAATCGGCTACACGCCCTTTGTTGTCTGTTAAATGTCCTTCATCTAATACTTGCAGTAAAATATTAAATGTGTCTGGATGAGCTTTTTCAATTTCATCTAAAAGTACAACCGAATAAGGTTTGCGTCTTACGGCTTCGGTTAATTGTCCACCTTCATCGTAACCAACATATCCTGGAGGAGCTCCAACTAATCTGCTTACTGCATGTCGTTCTTGGTATTCGCTCATATCAATACGTGTCATAGCATTTTCGTCATCAAACAGATATTCTGCTAAGGCTTTAGCTAATTCGGTTTTACCAACACCAGTTGTTCCTAGAAATAGAAAGGTTCCAATAGGTTTTTTGGGGTTTTGCAAACCTGCTCGGCTTCGTCTTACAGCATCACTTACGGCTTCAATAGCTTCTTCTTGGCCAACAACACGTTTGTGTAATTCGCCTTCTAGTTTTAATAGTTTTTCACGTTCGCTTTGTAGCATTTTTGTTACGGGTATTCCTGTCCATTTTGCTACGACTTCTGCAATGTCATCATAAGTTACTTCTTCTTTAATTAAAGAATTTTCAGATTGTGCTTGAAGTTGTTTTTGAAAAACTTCAAGTTGTTCTTGTGCTTCTTTAATTTTGCCGTAACGCAATTCTGCTACTTTACCATAATTGCCTTCACGCTCTGCTTTTTCGGCTTCTAATTTGTAGTTTTCAATATCTTGTTTTGTGTTTTGAATATTGTCTACAACTTCTTTTTCAGATTTCCATTTGGCATTAATCTCGTTACGTTGTTCTTTAATATTAGCTAAATCTGAACGTAATGTTTTTAATTTGGTTTCGTCTTTTTCGCGTTTAATAGCTTCAATTTCAATTTCTAGTTGCATAATTTTTCTATCCAAAACATCTAATTCTTCTGGTTTAGAATTAATTTCCATGCGTAATTTTGAAGCAGCTTCATCCATTAAATCGATAGCTTTGTCTGGTAAAAACCGATTTGTTATATACCGTGTAGAAAGTTCTACAGCGCCAATTATAGCTTCGTCTTTTATACGAACTTTATGGTGTGTTTCGTACTTTTCTTTAATTCCGCGAAGTATTGAAATAGCACTTTCTGTATCTGGCTCGTCAACCATTACTTTTTGAAAACGGCGTTCTAAAGCTTTATCTTTTTCAAAGTATTTTTGGTATTCATCTAAAGTAGTTGCACCAATAGCACGAAGTTCGCCACGTGCTAGTGCGGGTTTTAAAATGTTAGCTGCATCCATTGCGCCTTGGCCACCGCCAGCACCAACAAGAGTATGTATTTCGTCAATAAAAAGTACAATGTCTCCATTACTTGTTGTAACTTCTTTTATAACTGCTTTTAAGCGCTCTTCAAACTCACCTTTATATTTTGCGCCGGCAATTAGCGCACCCATATCTAAGGCAAAAATTTGTTTGTCTTTTAAATTTTCTGGAATATCGCCATCAATAATTCTATGTGCTAATCCTTCTGCAATAGCCGTTTTACCTGTACCAGGTTCGCCTACAAGAATGGGGTTGTTTTTTGTTCTGCGAGATAAAATTTGGAGTATTCTTCTAATTTCCTCATCGCGTCCTATTACGGGATCTAGCTTCCCGTTTTTTGCTAATTGATTTAAATTTTTAGCATATTTGTTTAACGAATTATATGTTTCCTCTTGATTTTGTGATGTAACATTTTCACCTTTTCTAAGCTCGTTTATTGCTGCTTTTAAATGGTTTTCGGTTACACCTTGATCTTTTAGCATTTGAGATATTTTACTATTAGATTTAAATACGGCTAGTATTAAATGCTCGATAGATACAAAATCATCTTTCATCTTTTTTGCGATAATTGATGCTTCGTTAAGTGTTTTTCCTGCCTCGCGAGATAACATAAGTTCGCTACCTGTAACTTTAGAGAAACTTTCTAATTGTTTGTTTAAGGCTTGTTTTAATATAGTAACATTTACGTTTAGTTTTTTTAAAATAAATGGTAATACGTTTTCATCTACTTCAAAAACACCTTTAAATATATGTTCGTTTTCTATTTGTTGGTGCGAGAAACTCTGTGCAATTTGTTGCGCTTGCTGTATGGCTTCTTGCGATTTTATGGTATAATTATTTAAATTCATAACTTTATTTTTATTTTCTTTACAAGCTATAAGTCAATAATCTTACCAATTGATTTAGAAAGACAAAATGTCGGTTTAAGCCTTGTTGTTAGTGACTTTTTGTCGGTTTGTAAGATTTTAAATTGCTTTCGACTTAATCTATATAAAATAAAGAAAATGGGATTATTAAACAAAATATTTGGTACTTCATCAGAGCCAAAAGAAGAAAAGGTTTTGCCTTGGATTGCTTTAAACGATTTAAAACAGTTAAGTGCTATTGATGAAAAATCGAAAAGTAAGCTACAGGTGGTTTTTAAACATTCTACACGTTGTGGTATTAGTAGAATGGTAATGAATCAATTTATTGAAGCTTATCATTTAAATGAAGATCAATTGGATTTGTATTATTTAGATTTGTTAAATTTTAGAGAGGTTTCAAACGAGGTAGGTTATAAGTATCAAATAATGCATGAATCGCCTCAAATTTTAGTAATTAAAAATGGGGTAGTATTAGCGCATGCTTCTCATGGAGCTATTAATGAGGTAGACTTAAATAAGTTTATATAATTTTTTATAAGCTGTTTTAAAATAGTTTAATAGGTTTTGTATTGGATTACAATATGAAATATTTAGTTTTGCTTTTTAAAATATACTGTAATAACTGTATGTAAATAAATACTATACAGGCATATTTAATAAAAAAAACATGCTTAAAAGAAAAATTGAAAGAACTATTAGGGTTTCTAAATATGTTATTTATAGAGAAACTTTGGTTGATTATAAAGAAAACATTTGGGCATTTATTAGCGCATTTGTGGGTATTGGGTTAATTGCATTAACGCAATCTTTTTTTTTAACGAAAGCCGAAAGTATTTTTTTAATAGGTTCGTTTGGTGCTTCTAGCGTACTTATTTATGGTGCTATACAAAGCCCACTATCTCAACCAAGAAATTTAATAGGTGGCCATATACTTTCTGCATTAGTAGGCGTAACAGTTTACAAAATTTTTCCAGATGTAATATGGTTTACAGCGCCATTGGCAGTTTCTTTTTCTATTGTTTTAATGCAAGTAACCAAAACATTGCATCCGCCTGGCGGAGCTACAGCATTAATAGCTATAATTGGTAGCGATAAAATTAAAGATTTAGGATATTTATACGTTTTATCTCCGGTTTTAACAGGTACACTTATTCTTTTTTTTATAGGGTTAATTTTTAATAATATAACTAAAAATAGAGCTTACCCTACTAATAGAACGTTTACTAGATTTTTAAAAAAGAAGAGGCGGTAAGTTGTTTTTTTTAGAAAAATGCCTGTATTTAAAAATCTATTTATTACCTAATAACATAAGAATTTATAATGTTTTTAAGTTGTATTTTTAAATCTTCGCCAGTATCATAAACCATTTGTTCGTTACTAGGAAATGGCATACGCTTGTTGTTTATAAGTTCTAAATCGTTTTTGTTTAAAGCGCGTTTGTCTCCTCTGTATCTTGCATAAGCGGCTTCAAAAATAAACTCACTATCTATTGGAAATTGGTCTAGTGTTTGGTTTGAAGTTAAATCGATATAAGCAACATGGCCTATAACTTGAGCCGATTTTGTTTGTACAGTTTCCATAAGTCTGGCCTTTACTTTTACTATTTTATCAATTTTTATGTAATTACCTAAGCTATCTTTTATGGCATTGCCTTGTTTGTCTTTTTTATATTCATGCCCATCTACAATGTCTTGTTCTCTTATAAACTCACGTTTATTAATGCGTTCTGGAGAAATATTTATGCGTTTTAGATCTAAATTCATAGCATAGTCGTAAGTGAAATCTTCAATAGGATTTGTGTGATATTCGCTCCAAAATTTATTTAAGCCATAGGTGTTAAAGTTTAGTAAATCGGTTTCTAAACGATTAGGAATAATTTGATTTGTTTGGTTGTTTATTGAAACTATAATGTAATTTTTACCCCGTTGATGCGCTTCGTTTAATAATTCTCTAGTGTTTTCATAATTAGGATTAATACGCTCTAAATAGCTTAAGGTGTCGTAAGCATTTCTAATATCTATTTTGTTATCGGACTCTAACAGATTTAGTCCTTTTTCATACATGTAGTTAGACACATTTTCTTTTGCAGCGATTATATTATCACTATAATTGTTAAAATTAAAATGTATTTTTTTACCATTAATATATAAAGGTAAAATAGGTTTAATTGCATTTTGTCTGGCATTTAAGTCTAAATACAGTTCGAAAATGGTTTTATAGGTTTCTGGGTTGTTATCTTTTTTAAGATGCGAAATAATGCTTAAATCACGCTCAACAACTTTGTAATAAGCATCTTGAAGCATTAAAACGTAATCGTATTTGCGTTTTTTGTTTTTGTTAGTTTCTAGTTTTTTTAAAGCAGTAGTAATTGCTTGATCATAGTTTCCAGAATTAACAGCTTTTTCAACTTCTTTTCTTGTATTGCATGAAACTATAAATATAGCTATAATTGATAAAAGTAGTAGTTTCTTCATGATGTTATAAATTGGTTATTTTATGAGTTAACCAATTATAATGCCAAACTAAAAACGCCCATAAACATTAGTTTAAGAGCGTTTTTTAGGATTATGTTAAAATGTTATTTTTTGTAAACAGGAAGCAGTTTTGTAGATACTTGCCCAAAACCTATACGAGTGCCGTCTTTTTCGCAATAGCCTCTCATAATTACAGTATCGTTATCGTTTATAAATTTACGCTCTGTACCGTCTTTTAGTTTTAAAGGTTTTTCTCCTCGCCAAGTTAGTTCTAGCATAGAGCCATAACTGTTTTCTGTTGGGCCCGATATGGTTCCGCTCCCCATCATATCGCCAGAGTTTACTGGACAACCGTTAATGGTATGATGTGCTAATTGTTGTGCCATATTCCAATACATGTATTTAAAGTTAGATTTGCTAACTACATTCTCTTTAGCATCTTGTGGTTGTATGGCTACTTCTAAATTAATATCGTAACTTTTTTTGCCTTTATATTTAAGATAGTCTAATTGCTTTTTTAGTGGTTTTGGGCTTTCTACTCTATAAGGTTCTAGAGCATCTAGAGTAACAATCCAAGGAGAGATTGATGAGGCAAAGTTTTTTGCTAAAAACGGCCCTAAAGGAACGTACTCCCATTTTTGAATATCTCTAGCACTCCAATCATTTAATAATACCAATCCAAATATATATTCTTCGGCTTCTTCAATTGGTATAGGTTCTCCTAAATCGTTAGCATCAGTAGTAATAAAAGCCATTTCTAATTCAAAATCTACTAATTTACTAGGGCCAAAAACAGGTTCTGAAGCTCCGTTAGGTAGTGTTTGCCCTTGTGGTCTGTGTACAGGAATTCCAGAAGGAATTATAGAGCTGCTTCTACCATGATAACCTACGGGAATGTGTAACCAGTTAGGTAATAGTGCATTGTCTGGATCTCTAAACATGGTGCCTACGTTTGTAGCATGTTCTATGCTGGAGTAAAAATCAGTATAATCGCCAACCTGAACAGGAAGTTGCATTTCAATTTCATCTAAGCGAAACAAAATGGTTTCTTTATGTTTGGTATTGTTTTTTAACGTATCATTATTAGCATCAAAAATTTCAGAAATTCTGTTTCTTACGGCACGCCATGTTTTTCTGCCATCAGCAATAAAGTCGTTAAGCGTATCTTGTAAAAAAATATCATCGGTAAGTGGTATACCATCAAAGTAGCCTAATTGGTGTAAAGCACCTAAATCTATGGCTGTGTCTCCAATACGTGTACCAATGGTAATAATATCGTCGCGAGTTAAAAATACCCCAAAAGGAATGTTTTGAATTGGGAAATCGGAATTTTTATCAACGTGTAACCACGAAGTTCTATCAGGATTGTTAGCGGATAATGGCATAACTATATTTTATTAAGGATTATTGAATTCTTACCAAACCTACACATTTTTTTTATTTTTTTAGAGAAAATAGTCTAAAAAATGAGTTAATTTTAATCGTTAATAAATAGTTGAAAACTTAAAAGTAATTCTGTGTTTTTTAATACTATTAACTAATCTATTTCCTATTTTTGCACATTATTTAACTAGAACTCTAATATATGCAACGCGACGAACAAATTTTTGAACTTATTCAAGCTGAAAAAGAACGCCAATTACATGGTATAGAACTTATTGCATCAGAGAATTTTGTAAGCAACCAAGTTATGGAAGCTGCAGGCTCTGTTTTAACTAATAAATATGCTGAAGGATACCCAGGAAAGCGTTATTATGGAGGTTGCGAAGTGGTAGATGAAGTTGAGCAAATAGCTATTGATAGAGCAAAAGCTTTATTTGGGGCTGCTTACGTAAACGTGCAACCACACTCTGGAAGCCAAGCTAATACAGCGGTTTATCATGCTTGTTTAAAACCAGGTGATAAAATTTTAGGTTTCGATTTGTCTCATGGAGGGCATTTAACACATGGTTCGCCAGTAAATTTTTCTGGTAAGTTATACAACCCAGTATTTTATGGTGTAGAAGAAGCAACAGGAGTTTTAAATTACGATAAAATACAAGAGATAGCAACAAAAGAGCAACCAAAACTTATTATTGCTGGAGCTTCGGCTTATTCTAGAGATATAGATTTTAAACGTTTTAGAGCCATTGCAGATAGTGTAGGGGCTATTTTGTTAGCAGATATATCGCACCCCGCTGGATTAATAGCCAAAGGTATTTTAAACGATCCGTTACCACATTGTCATATTGTTACTACAACAACACATAAAACATTAAGAGGACCAAGAGGTGGTATGATTATGATGGGGCAGGATTTTGATAATCCATTTGGAATTACGCTTAAAAACGGAAATTTACGTAAAATGTCGTCTCTTTTAGATTCTGCTGTTTTTCCAGGAAACCAAGGTGGGCCGTTAGAGCATATTATTGCTGCAAAAGCTATTGCTTTTGGTGAGGCCTTAACAGATAATTTTTTACATTATCAGCTACAAGTAAAAGCTAATGCAGCAGCAATGGCTAAAGCTTTAGTTGCTAAAAACTATAACATTATTTCTAACGGTACAGATAACCATTGTATGTTAATTGATTTAAGAAACAAAAATATATCTGGTAAAGAAGCCGAGCAAGCTTTAGTAAAAGCTGATATTACGGTAAACAAAAATATGGTACCGTTTGATGATAAATCGCCGTTTGTTACCTCTGGAATTCGTTTGGGTACAGCAGCTATAACAACGCGAGGATTAAAAGAAACAGATATGGACGCTATTGTAAGCTTAATTGATGAAGTAATTACTAACTTTGAAGATGAAGCGGCGCTAGAAACTGTAAAAACAAAAGTAAATGCGATGATGAAGGATAAACCTCTATTCGTTTAAGCTTTTATCAAGTGTTAATAAAAAAGAATCCTGCTAACATTTAGCAGGATTTTTTTGTTTTAAATAGATGGGTTTAATAGTTACGTTATTTATTATAGTAAATAAGCTTTAATTATCATCTTCAGAGAAGGTAATATGTTGGTAAGCGCCAATATCTGTTACTGTAGTTCTGTTTACGTTTAAAATATCAAAAGGAACTTGTGTAGCAAAAGTTGATGCACCTTGCCCATTTGCTGCAGATTCTTCTCCTATAATTAAAGCGTTTAAATCTGTATTCTTAAAATTGGGGTCTTGGTTAAAAATATTACCCTCGTATTTTGTAGTATCATCAAAATTATAATTTGCACCAGTAAAACTATTACTATTATCATTAAAACGAATTAAGCAATTTGTAAACTTAAAATTAAAAACAACCAATTCGTCTTCAATTTCATCTAATAAAATTTCAGGATTATCATTTCCGTAAATAATGCAATTATTAAAGTTAGCTTCGGTTAAATTGGCTATAGTAGCATTGTTGTCTTCATCTAAGACAAAATTGTTTAATAAAACTGCTGGAAATTGCCTAAACCCATCATTCCAATAATTTACAATTGTAGAGTGTGTAAAGTTGTATTTTCCGCCTAAAGTTCCTGCAAACGATGATAGGCCAGAGTTATTAATAACTACATTTTCTCCTAACACAGATGTGTTTCTTCCTAGTATGCCAAAGCTACTTGAGTTATAAATTTGCGAGTTTGTTATGGTTAGTTTATTATTAGTTTCTGTAGAGTTCCCGTCCGATAGTATACCTATGGTCGAGTTTTTTATGGTGGCGTAATTTATTGTATTGTTAATGCTGCCATCTAACAGCCAAATAGTGCCCCATTGCCCAGGGATATTAGAGAAATTAGGCTCTAACCTGTCGCCTTCAAAAATAACTTCGTTTTCAAGTCGTTCTTGGTCGTTACTAAAAGTGCCATTTACATTAATTGAAGCGCCGTTAGAAACGATAATGCCAGAGTTGTCGTGAAAATGTAATCGAGCACCAGCGTTAATGGTTAAAATTTCTCCTGTTGGTACTGTAGCAAAACCATAAATAACATAAGGTTTTTCGTTAGTAAAGGTAAGTTCGGTTGGTAATAACTCGCGTCCTTGCAAATCGGATTCTACTAACTCGCCACCTATGTCTAAAGTTAAAGTTTCAATAACCTTTGTGGTGTTATCTCTATCTGGATAAATAAAAACAGCATCTTGTACTAATGTTACTAATTCTACTTTTTGAAGTTTAGATCCAGCATCAAACTCTATTTGGTCTGTATATAAATAGGTACCATTTGGATTAGGAAAATTGTTAATATCTATAGTCGACTCAACAAAAATAAATAGGCTGTCGTTGGCTAAAATTTCAATATTTGTAAAACTTTTACCGGCTATACCATCTACACTTAACCTGTAATTTGAAGTTTCGCCTAGGGCAAGTTGAACAGATGGGATAGAAATATCATTATCACTTTTATTATATACTTTTAAATTGTAAGTACTAGAGCCTATGTTGGTAAAAACGGTATCTAGGTATACAGTATCTTTTGAAAATTGAAGGTTTCCTGTGCTTGGAGAGAATTCAAAATCTTTACGACAAGAGCTCCAAAGCATTAAAAAAGCAAGGGTAATTATAAAATAAAGGTAACGTTTCATTAAAAGCTTGAATTTAAAAGCTAAAAATATAACTTTTGAAATTATGATTTAGTATTATAGTTATGTTTTAATCAAATAAATTGATGATTTCTTCTGGAATTCTACATGGTTTTTCGGTTTTTAAGTTTATTAAACACCATTTAGTTTCAGATTTTGTTAGTAACTTGTTCGAGTTGGCATTATACATTTCAACAATACGAGTATAAGTAACACCCTCTGCTTTATCAATGTAGGTTTTTAAGCGTATGGTATCATTTAAAAAAGCTGCACTTTTGTATTCAATGTAATGAGATATTAAAAACCAACCATATTTATGCTGTAAACTATTAGAAGCCTTAGATTGCCAATGTGCTTTAGCTATATCTTGTACCCATTGTACATAATGTACATTGTTAACATGGTTTAAATCGTCAATATGTTTTTTTGTTACTTTTATAGTGGTATTATAAATGCTCATTATAAAATAGGCTTTTGTTAGGGTAAAAGTACGTTATTTAAACGGCGTTATTTTTAAATTTATAACCAATTTGGGTTTTATAAACTCGATATTTAAGAAATAAATTAAGCTATAAAATTAAAAACCAATTAATTATATAATTTATTTTTTTTTGAATAAAATTATAAACATTTCTTTTGGTTAGATATATAGTTAATTTTATATTTGCACACCAGAAATTAGAAATAATTTCTTTGAGGGCTCTTAGCTCAGCTGGATAGAGCACCTCCCTTCTAAGGAGGCGGTCGAAGGTTCGAATCCTTCAGGGCTCACAAAAAGCTTCACTTTTATTAGTGAAGCTTTTTTGTTTTGTACATGTTTGTAGCTTTTTAACACATACAATTATGAGTGATAATTTTAAAAATGAATTTTTTGGAATAGGTATTCAAAACGGTAAAACACCAGAAAATTTAGGTGTATTATGGCGAACGGCACAAAATTTAGGAGCTAGCTTTATTTTTACCATTGGTAATAGGTATGCTAAACAAGCATGTGATACGCACGATGCCGTTAAAGCAATGCCATATTTTCATTATAATAATTTTGATGATTTTTTTAATAATTTACCTAAAGGGGCTAGGTTGGTAGCTGTAGAGCTTACGGAAGAAGCAGAGGCTCTAGAAACCTTTAATCATCCTAGACGCTGTGTGTATTTATTAGGTGCAGAAGATCATGGTTTGTCTAAGCAAGCCATAGAAAAGGCACATTTTTTGGTTAAATTTAAGTCTAAATTAAGTTTAAATGTGGCTGTAGCGGGCAGTATTGTACTTTACGATAGAGGTGTAAATAAACCTAGGTCTTAGTTTAAAAGTGTTTTATTGGTATTAATTCTAAAACACCTTTCTTCACCTATGTAATTTGGATCGCCGTGTTTTTCAGACCAAAATCCATCTAGAACATCTTTTGTTATACATTTGTAAACCGCTACACCTTTATAAATTATGTTTTCGTTTTTGTAATTAAAGTTAATAACAAGTATGTTGTTTTTAAAAAAGCCAGTCCCAAATTGTTCTTGAGTTCCGTTTATTAACCATTTTGCTATAATTCGGTTATAATCGTTTAAGGTTAAGGTTAATATGCCTTTGTAAGTGTTTTTGTCTGCATTTTGGTTACTGCCTATTATGGTGTATTGGCCAACAAGTTCTTGAGGAGTCATAACTTATAGCTTCTTAGTTAATATAACTATTTTCTGGTTATCTATATCTGTTGTAAAAAACATGTATAAATCTCCGCCATCTTTTATTTTAAACTTTTTTCTTAGTTGTTGCACCTTTTCAGGGAAATTTCTAGTGGTTATATTGGCTTTGTTTGTAGCTAAGCTTTTTATAGCTTTTTTATTATAAGGTATTATTTGTTCTATTTTAAAAACTCTTCCGGGAAAATCTATACTATTATTGCTTGTATATAAATGCGAATGTTTATGTAGCTTAAAAATTTGTAATTGTTTAGTAACTTGATTAAAAGCTCCGGCTTTTAAGATAGCAGCATTGGGCTCGTATAGATAGGTTAGTGGGTGGCTATATTTTGGCGTGGTTAATTTTTCGTCGTTTAAATTAAATATAAAATGTAGGCTGCTTTCTTTTTTTATATTAACTGTTTTAATAGAAATGGAATTACTAAAATCTCGCTCTAAAACCCATAACAGTTCTTTTACTTCGTTATTTACCGCTACAACATGAATTGCTTTTACATGTTTTAATTCGTTAATTCCAACCGATAAATCTAGTAAAGGCGATGTTTTAATCATTATGTTTTTAGAGCGCGTAAATAGCAGATCTAAACATTCTGGTACATTTGGTAAGCAATCTTTTAAAAAGAAAACTTTGCCTTTGCTATCATGCCGTCTTGATGGGTCTATGTAAATCCAATCAAAAATATTATTTATTTGTTTTAAATATTCTATACCATCAGTTTTAATGGTTGTAATATTTTTAGCATTTAATTGATTAAAATTATGTTTTACAATTTCAGATAACGAACTATTAATTTCGCAATGTGTTACAGTTTTAAATTGTTTTGAAAAGTAAAAACAGTCTACACCAAAACCGCCTGTTACGTCTATAATAGAATTGCCGTTTATTAAATCTGCTTTATATTTTGCAGTAGTTTCAGACGATGATTGTTCTATATTTAATTTATTAGGATAGTAAATATTGGCCGTATTATACCATGTTGAAAGTTTAGATTTACTTCTTTTTTTAGCTTCAATTTGTTCGATTATATCTTTGGTATCTACATTAATAAAATTTGTGCCTTTAAGTATTAAACTACTTATTGAAGAATTCTCATTTTTTATTATAAAATCCTGTACACCAGTATTTAAAATATGTTTATTCAAATTTATACTTAAAGATTTTGTGTTAGTTTTTTAACAATTTTATTTTCAGATAAAAAGGCTTTTAAAATAACTTTTATAGCAGTATAAGCAGGTACGGCAATAATTAATCCAATAACACCAAACAATATACCAGTAATTAAAATAATTAAAAATATTTCTAGCGGATGCGATTTTACACTTTTTGAGAAAATGATGGGCTGACTTCCAAAATTATCTACCAATTGCCCTATTAAAAATACAATAAAAACCCAAAATGTTTTAGGTAAAATAACGTTGCTAAAAGATTCGCCGAGGTTGCTTGTCATGGTTAGAGTTAGCATTAAAAAAGCACCAACTAATGGGCCAACATAAGGTATTAGGTTTAATAACGCGCATAGAAAAGCAATTACAACAGCGTTTTCTACTCCTATAATAAGTAACCCGATCATGTATATTATAAATAGAATTAAAATTTGAAAAATAAGACCAACAAAATATCTAGAAAGTAAGTCTTTAATTTTTGTTGATGATGTTTTCCAGCGCGACTCTTTATTGTCTGGTATAAACGTTAAAATTCCGTTTTCAAACAATCTACTATCTTTTAAAAAGAAAAAGGATATAAATAAAACAGAAAACAAACCAATGCTAAAGCTTCCTAAGCCACTTATTACCGAGTTTAAAAAATTAGGAATTAGCGAAAAATCTATTTTAGAAATTAAGTTAGATTCTTTTAAAGACTGTTCTACATCTATTTTATGTAAATCGAAATAGGTTACAATTTCGTTGTATAAATTTTCAATATTTGTTTGAAGCTCTTCAATATTTAATAAAGATAAATTTTGTCCTTGCTTAATAACTAACGGAATAAACAACCACATTAAACCAATAAAAATACTTAGCAAGAGTGCCATACTTACAATAACAGCAATGGTGTTTTTAAACTTTAGTTTATGTTCTAAAAATAAAACAATAGGTCTGCCTATTAACGATATTACTGCTGCAATGGCTATATAGCCTATTACAGATTGAATTTGGTATAAGAAAAAAAGTAATAATGCTATGCCTAATATAATTCCAACAGCTTTTAAAATACCGTTAGTAATAGTGTTTGAATTCATAATAGTAAAGATATAAAACTGTTTACAAAAGTTGTTTTGTTATTTCGTATAAAGCAATGTTGGCTGCTTGTACCACATTCATACTACTATTTTGCCCATACATGTTAATATGAATTGTTTGGTTAGAAGCTTTTAGTATATGCTGGTTTATTCCAAAATTTTCATCGCCAATAACTAACGCAATAGGTTTTGTTTTTGAAAATTGAATATTATGTATGGGTTTACTAGAATTTGTAATTTCTAAAGCGATAATTTGATAGTTGTTGTGTTTTAATGATTCAATAACAGTTGAAGCACTATCTTGTATTTCGTAATTCACAACTTTTTCTGTAGCTCTAGATGTTTTTGCCATTCTTCTTCCTATCTGAATATTTTCTCCACAAAGAATTAATTTTTCAATACCAAAAGCATCAGCAATTCTAAATAAACTACCAATATTTGGCGCATTAGTAACATTATCGCAAACAAGTGTTATAGGAAATGTTTGTTGTTTAAAGTTAGTGTTGTAATGTGTTAGTTGCAATTGGTTATTAATTTAGTTTTCAAAAGCATATTTAATAATATTGGCTCCCATTTTAAGCGCTTTTTCTCTTACAATTATAGGGTCGTTATGCACTTCTGCATCTTCCCAGCCATCGCCTAAATCACTTTCAAAAGTAAAAAGTAATATTAGCCTATCTTCATTAAAAAGTCCAAAAGCTTGTGGACGCTTACCATCGTGTTCATGTATTTTGGGTAATCCGTTTGGGAATTTAAAAGGCGTATTAAAAATAGGGTGGTTTGTTGGTAATTCTACTAAATCTTTATTGGGGAATATTTTTTTTAATTCTTTGGTAATGTAAGGCTCCATGCCATAATTATCATCAATATGCAAAAAGCCACCAGAGTTTAAGTATAACCTTAAATTTTCAGCATCGGTTTCGCTAAAAAACACATGTCCATGGCCTGTCATGTGTATAAAAGGAAACTGAAAAATATCTGTACTTCCAGTTTCAACAGTTTGTGGTTTTGTGTTTAATTTGGTGTTTATATTGGTATTACAAAATGAAATTAGGTTTGGTAAAGCAGTTGGGTTACTATACCAATCGCCACCGCCTTTATATTTTAAAATGGCTAAATCTTGCGCAAAAACAGTAAAAGTTAAAAGATATATGCAAAAAGAAAAAAAAAGTTTCATACCATTTACTCGTTTATAAAGGCTACTGTATGGCAAGCTACAATAGCAGCTGTTTCTGTACGTAACCTTGTTTTACCCAAAGTTACAGGAATAAAATTGTTTTCTAGGGCTTTGTTTATTTCTTTAACAGAAAAATCGCCTTCTGGTCCAATTAAAATTGTAATAACTTTTTTGGGTTGTAGCTGCTGTTTTAAAGATTTTTTATCGGTTTTTTCGCAATGCGCTATAAAGAGGCTGCTTTTAAAGTCTTGATTTATAAAATCGTGGAAAGCTGTAGCCTTATTAAGTTTTGGTAAATAACAGCTTAAAGATTGTTTCATGGCCGATTGCAAAATGCGCTCAAAACGTTCGGTTTTAATTACTTTACGTTCGCTATGGTCGCATATTATGGGTGTAATACTATCAATACCAATTTCGGTAGCTTTTTCTAGAAACCATTCGTAGCGGTCGTTCATTTTAGTAGGAGCAACAGCTAAATGCAAATGGTATTCGTGTTTTGGTTGAAACGATTTAGAAACAATGTTTGCTGTGCATTTATTAATGTTTGGTACTAAAATTTGAGCTGTAAATAACCAGCCATTACCATTTGTAATGTATAAAGTATCGTTAATGTTTTTGCGTAATACTTTTATAATATGTTTGCTTTCTTCTCTGTTAAAAGTGAACTGCGTGGTGTTTTGGGTAATATTTGGGCTATAAAAAAGCTGCATTTATTTTGTTTCTACAATTTTTAAAACTTCAATCTCAGAAATAGCTTTAGGCTTATGTGTTTTTAAAACTACGTAATACCAGTTTTTAGATGGTATGTTAACAGTAAAAATATCGTTTAAACTGTAGTTAGAATTTATAATCTCGTGCTCGAAATCTGGGTGCATTTCGCCTTTTAAAAACCAACCTAAATCTCCGCCTTTATTAGCATTATTATCCATAGAGTATTGTTTGGCTAAAAAATCGAAAGGAGCTCCATTATGGTATTGCGCTATTATTTTTTTTCTTAGGGCATTTATATTTTCTAAACTGCTTTTAGAACCATCTAGATAAATGTATGCAACTCTATAATATGTTTTTTTACTTTTATTAATAACTTTATAGTATGTTTTTTCAAACTCTCTATCATTAACTTTTGTACCTCCAACACTAAGTTTAAATAGCTCTTTAGCTAATTTTGTTTTATGTTTTACCTCATTAAAGGTAATAAGTTTATTTTTTTTAGATTTTTTGGTTTCTAAATAGCTTTTAGCTTGTTCGGGGGTTTCAAGAATTTCTAATTCCTTTTCAGTTGAAGTTTGAGCGGTTAATAATGGTGACGAGGCAATTAATAATAAAATAAGTACTTTTTTTAACATGTGTGTAGGTTTTTATTCAAATTCAAATTTAAAAGGAATAGTATTGTGTATGTGTAAAGCTAAAATAAGTTTTTAAGAAGTGATTGTTTATAACTTTACAAAGTTTGAAAAATCTATATTTTTAATCGTGCCGAGGCCGCGACATTTTGTTCTGCAAAATGGCCTTCAAGGTATTTTAAATACCCCACAATGGCAATCATTGCAGCATTATCTGTAGTAAATTCAAATTTAGGTATATAAGTAGTCCACCCAAATTTTTGTTCGCCATCTTTTAAAGCTTTGCGTATGCCAGAATTTGCCGAAACACCGCCACCAATAGCAATGTGTTTAATATCAGTTTGTTTAGTGGCTAATTTTAGCTTATCTATTAAAATGCCAATTATGGTGTATTGTATAGAGGCGCAGATATCATTAAGGTTTTCTTCAATAAAATTTGGGTTGGCTTTAACCTCGCGTTGTATAAAATAGAGTACGGCAGTTTTAAATCCAGAAAAACTAAACTTTAAACCATCAACTTTGGGCTTAGTGAATTTAAATGCTTTTGGGTTTCCTAAAGCTGCACGTTTATCAATTTCAGGACCCGCAGGGTAGTTTAAACCTAAAATTTTTCCGCTTTTATCAAAAGCTTCACCAACAGCATCATCAATAGTTTCTCCTATTACAGTCATATCAAAGTAATTATTTACTTTAACTATTTGTGTATGTCCGCCAGAAATGGTCATAGCTAAAAAAGGAAACGGAGGTTTTTCAAACCCATCTTCATCAATAAAATGCGCTAAAATATGCCCTTGCATATGGTTTACATCAATTAACGGGATATTTAAACCATAAGCTAAAGATTTCGCAAACGATGTACCAACTAATAAGCTGCCCATTAATCCAGGGCCTCTAGTAAAAGCAATAGCATTAATTTGCTCTTTTGTAATTCCTGCCTTTTTAATAGCTTGATGCACAACAGGAACAATGTTTTGTTGGTGCGCCCTAGAGGCTAACTCGGGCACAACTCCACCATATTCTTCATGTATTTTTTGGCTAGCTACAACATTGCTTAAAATACGCCCGTTATGTATTATCGAGGCTGCTGTATCATCGCAAGAAGACTCAATTCCTAGAATGTAAATATTTTGTGAAGACATTAATAAGTTTTAGGCACAATAATTGTTAATTTTGAAAACGAATAAACATCTTAAACATTACTTTTACTCGTAATTGCAAAAATAGTTTATTCTTAATAAAATTATAAGTTTAAAGACATCAAAAAATTTTTAAAAATACTATCAAAAATAGCAGGAATTCTGTTGTTACTATTCATCATATTGGTGTTAGTGCTTTCTATTCCAGCTATTCAAACAAGTTTAGGTAAATATGCAACTAAAAAACTAAACCAGGAATTTAAAACCAACATAAATATAGATAGAGTAAGCTTACAGTTTAATGGCGATGTAGAATTAAAGAGTATTTATATAGAAGATTATAAAAAAGATACACTAATTAGTATTAAAGAATTAAATACTTCTATATTAAGTTTTAGAAATTTATATAAAGGCAATTTGGTTTTTGGCGATATTGATATTGAAAACCTATTATTTCATATAAAAACTTATAAAGGTGAAACGCAAACCAACCTTGATGTTTTTGTAGACAGGTTTGAAGATGATAACCCTAGAACAGGGAAGAGTAGTTTTTTATTGTCGTCAAGCGATGTATCTATTTACAATAGTATTTTTAAACTAACCGATGAAACTAAAGAAACAACTAAAGTGCTTCATTTTGAAGATTTAAATATTAATGCAACAAATTTTTTAATTAATGGTAGCGATGTTAGTACAAGAATAAATACACTTGCTTTTAAAGATAGTAGGGGTGTAGAGGTTAAAAATTTAATGACCAATTTTGCCTATACATTAACCGATATGACTTTTGCAGATTTGCAAATAAAAACACCAAACTCTGTATTAAAAGGCAACTTAAAGTTTTCTTACAAACGTGAAGATTTACAATATTTTGTAGATAAAGTGCAAATAAATGCAAGTTTTAAAGAATCAAATGTATTGTTAGATGAATTAAATACATTCTATAACGAATTTGGTAAAAACCAATACGCCAAGTTTAGTGCCAATTTTACTGGAACTTTAAACAATTTGCAAACAAAAAATTTAAGGTTAAACTCAAACTACAACACACGAGTTTATGGGAATATAAATTTTAAAAACTTATTTAGTAAAGCTGATGACGATTTTTATATGAATGGAAATTTTAGCAATTTATCATCAACTTATAAAGATTTAAAAGCCCTTTTGCCTAACGTTTTAGGAGAGGCCATACCAACGTCTTTCGATAGGTTAGGCTATTTTACTATAACAGGAAACTCTCAAGTAACATCAACCAAAGTTTTAGCAGATATTGAAATAGATACCGAGCTTGGATTTGTAGATTCTAATTTAGAAATTACTAAAATAAACGACATAGATAATGCCGATTACAAAGGAAATATAATATTTAAACAATTCGATTTTGGAATCTTTTTAAACGATAGCAATGTTGGCGAAGCCTCTTTAGATGTTAATGTAGATGGAAAAGGGTTTACAACCGAAAAAGTAGATACTCAAGTAAAAGGCGAAATTTTCGAGTTGGTTTATAATAATTACAACTATAAAAAAATAAAAGTAGCCGGAAACATACAAAATAGAATTTTTGATGGTAACTTAAACGTAAATGATAAAAACCTACAGCTAAACTTTACAGGTTTGGTAGATTTTTCTGAAACTATAAGAAAGTACGATTTTGAGGCTATAGTAGATTATGCAAACTTAAATACTTTAAATTTTATAAAAAAAGATAGTATATCTATTTTTAAAAGTAGAGTTAAAATGAACATGAATAGTAGTAGTTTTGACGATGCTTATGGAAAAATATCATTTAGTAAAACAAGTTACAAAAACGAAAACGACACATATTATTTCGATAAATTTAATGTGTATTCAAGATTCGAAAACAAAATTCGTTTTGTAGAATTTAACTCGCCAGATATTATTGAGGGCGAATTAAAAGGTCGTTTCTTTTTAAAAGAATTAAAAAAGTTATTCGAAAATTCTATTGGCCATATATACACCAATTATATACCGCATAAAGTACAAGCAAACCAAAGCATCGATTTTAATTTTAAAATATATAATAAAATAGTAGAAGTTGTTTTTCCAGAAGTAGAATTAGGAAAGAATACCTTTATTCGTGGTAGGGTTGAAAGCGATGAAGAAAACTTTAAACTAAGCTTTAAATCGCCCCAAATTAAATACCTTGAAAACTTTGCCGATAATATAGAGTTGCAAGTAGATAACAGTAATCCACTATTTAATACATATGTAGAAATAGATAGCTTAAATACAAAATATTATAACGTTTCAAAATTTAATTTAATTAACGTAACAGTAAACGATACATTGTTTATGCGTTCAGAATTTAATGGAGGTAACCGCAATAAAGACATTTTTAATTTAAGTTTTTACCATACTATAAATAACGAAAACGAATCTGTAATAGGCTTTAAACAGTCTAATTTTACTATAAAAAACAATACATGGTTAATTAACGAAGCCCAAGATAAGTTTCATAAAATATCGTTCGATAAAAAACTAACTAAGTTTAGTATAGATAAATTTAAAGTTAATCATAACAACGAAGAAATTAAACTTTCTGGGTTTATAAAAGATTCCACCCAAAAAGACATAAAGCTAAATTTTACTAATGTAGATTTAGCAAAAATAACACCAGATATTGATAGTTTGTCCTTAGCAGGAAATGTAAATGGTAAATTAGATATTTTACAAAAAAACGGAAGCTATCTTCCAAACTCTACTATTATAATTGATGATTTAAAAGTGAATAATTTCCTTTTAGGTTCTTTTGATGCTACAATAACAGGAAACGAATCGTTAACCAATTACAATGTAGATGCAACAATTAAAAACGACATTACAAAATCGTTTGCAGCAAAAGGCAATATTTCTGTTTTAGGCAAAAACTCTACAATAAATGTAGCTCTAGATTTTAATGCGTTTAATTTATATCCACTAAATCCATTGTTAGATGGCATATTGTCTAATATTCGTGGTGAAGCCAATGGAAATGTTAAAGTTGTTGGTAATCTTAAAAAGCCAAATATAAACGGCGATTTAATAGTTAAAAACGGAGGCTTAGGAATTCCATATCTTAATGTAGATTACGATTTTAGTACCAATGCTTCTGTAACATTACAAAACCAAAGTTTTAATTTTAATAGAATTAAGCTAACAGATACCAAATATAATTCTGTAGGCTTTTTAAGCGGCACGTTAAGTCATGTAAACTTTTCTAATTGGAGTTTAGGTTTAGATATTACAACGCCACGTTTATTAGTGCTAGATACCAAAGAAACAGAAGAATCTTTATATTATGGTACAGGATTTATAGGTGGTCGTGCAAGTATATCTGGTCCAACAGAGCAATTGGTAATTAGTGTTACCGGAGAAACAAAACCAGGTACTGTATTTAAAATACCATTTACAGATGCCGAATCTTTTGGCGATAATTCATACATACATTTCATAACAAAAGAAGAAAAAGAAGCCAGAAAAAAAGGCGAAGAGTTTATAATTGAAGAAATACAAGGGCTAGCACTTGATTTCGATTTAGATGTTACTGAAGATGCAGAAGTAGAACTAATTATAGATAAAGAAACTGGACATGCGTTAAAAGGTCGTGGAGTTGGTGGTTTATTAGTTGAAATAAATACCAACGGAAAGTTTGATATGTGGGGCGATTTCTCGGTTTTTGAAGGGGTTTATAATTTTGCCTACGGTGGCTTAATTCAAAAAGCATTTACAGTTCAGCCAGGAGGAACAATAGCTTGGGAAGGCGAACCAGCAAAACCTATAATTAATATGTTGGCCACCTATAAAACACAAACAAACCCATCACCATTATTAGATAACCCAATAAACAGAAGCATTCCAGTTGAAGTAAATATAAGCTTAAAAGGAAACTTAGAACAATTAGATCCAAATTTTAGTTTCGAGTTTCCAAATGTAAACTCGACCATAAAATCTGAGCTACAATACCGCTTAGAGTCAGAAGAGAATAAGCAAGATCAAGCCTTATATTTAATTTCAACCGGTTCATTTTCAAGAGGTATAAACGAACTCAATTTTTCGGGTACTATTGCAGAGCGTTTAAATGGCATAATAAACGGTATATTTACCTCTGGCGATAGCAAAGTAAATGTAGGTTTAAATTATGAAGCAGGACAAAACAGACCCGATTACCAAACCGACGATCGTTTTGGAGTTACCCTTCAAACACAAATTAGCGATCGTGTTTTAATTAACGGAAAAGTAGGTGTGCCTGTTGGTGGAGCAACCGAAACCGTTATAGCTGGCGATGTAGAAATAGATTTTTTACTTAATGAAGAAGGCACTCTTACCGCAAAAGTTTTTAATAGAGAAAATAGTATTAGAAATTTTGGAGATCCCATAGGTTATACGCAAGGTGTTGGGCTTTCTTATAATGTAGATTTTGATACGTTTAAAGAATTGCTTCAAAAACTTTTTAAAAGCCATACAGAAAATAAAAAAGAAGCTCCAGAAGAGACATTAAAAAACGAAGAAGAAGCACTTCCAGATTTTATTTCAATTAAATCATCTTCAAAAAAATAAACACTTTTTTAGTCTGTTTTTCATAACATTACCTTTTTAAATATTAACTAAAACGTTTTAGTTTTAAATACTAAAACGTTGTAGTTTTAAAATCATATTAATTTACAATATTGCTATAGATATATGCATTTTGTTTACTAATTTTACTTTATTAAATACAAAAATTAATGCCAAAAACAATTAAAAAAATAGCAGTTTTAACATCAGGAGGAGACTCTCCAGGGATGAATGCAGCCATTCGTTCAGTAGTTAGAACATCTGCTTATCATAATATAGAGTGCGTTGGTGTATATAGAGGTTACGAAGGCTTAATAGAAGGCGATTTTAAACAACTTGATGCTAGAAGCGTAAAAGGGATAATAAATAAAGGTGGTACGATACTTAAATCTGCAAGATCCAAAGAGTTTAGAACAGAAGAAGGAAGAAAAAAAGCATTTCAAAATTTAATAGATGCCAATGTAGATGCCTTAGTTGTTGTTGGAGGAGATGGGTCTTTTACAGGAGCCTTAATATTTAATCAAGAATTTGGCTTTCCAGTAATGGGTATTCCAGGAACCATAGATAACGATATTTTTGGAACATCGCACACATTAGGTTTCGATACAGCTTTAAACACAGTAGTTGAAGCTATCGATAAAATTCGAGACACAGCAAGTTCGCATAACCGTTTGTTTTTTATAGAGGTTATGGGGCGCGATGTGGGGCATATTGCGTTAAATGCCGGAATAGCTGGTGGAGCCGAAGAAATTTTAATACCAGAAGAAGATTTAGGATTAGACAGGTTAGTTGAATCTTTAAAAAGAAGTAGAAAATCTGGTAAAACATCTAGTATAGTTATTGTTGCCGAAGGCGATAAAATTGGTAAAAACATTTTCCAATTAAAAGATTATGTAGATGAAAACATGGAAGGTTACGATGTTAGAGTATCTGTACTAGGGCATATGCAACGTGGCGGAGCTCCTTCTTGTTTTGATAGGGTTTTAGCTAGTAGAATGGGTGTAAAAGCTGTAGAGTCTTTATTAAACGGACAAACCAACTATATGGTAGGCCTTCTAGATGGTAAAATGGAGCTAACCCCTTTAGATAATGCCATAAAAGGAAAAACAAAAATTAACTTAGAATTATTGCGTGTATCAGATATCATGAGCACATAAACATTTATAAATACAATTATGTCAAAATTAAAAATTGGAATTAACGGATTTGGTAGAATAGGAAGAATTGCTTTTAGAGTAGCAGCTTCTAGATCTAATGATATTGAAGTAGTAGGAATTAATGATTTATTAGATGTAGATCATTTAGCTTACCTATTAAAGTTCGATTCTGTTCACGGGCAGTTTGATGGAACTATTGAAACTAAAGATGGAAACTTAATAGTAAACGGAAACACTATTAGAGTAACTGCAGAGCGTAACCCAGAAGATTTAAAATGGGATGCCGTAGGAGCAGACGTGGTTCTAGACTGTACAGGTATTTTTACAACCTTAGATAAAGCACAAGCACATATTAAAGCAGGTGCTAAAAAAGTGGCTATTTCTGCACCATCAGCAGATGCGCCAATGTTTGTAATGGGTGTAAACCATAAGCAAATTACAGCAGCAGATACTATTGTATCTAACGCATCTTGTACTACTAACTGTTTAGCACCTTTAGCTAAAGTTATTAACGATAAATTTGGAATTGCAGAAGGTTTAATGACTACGGTTCATGCTGCAACAGCAACACAATCTACAGTTGATGGTGTTTCAAGAAAAGATTACAGATTAGGTCGTGCATCTTTAAACAACATCGTGCCTGCTTCAACAGGAGCTGCAAAAGCGGTTGGAAAAGTAATTCCAGAATTAAACGGAAAATTAACAGGTATGGCTTTTAGAATCCCAACGGTTGATGTATCTGTAGTAGATTTAACTTGTCGTTTAGAAAAACCAGCATCTTGGGATGAAGTAAAGAATGCTTTAAAAGAAGCTTCTGAAGGCGAATTAAATGGCGTTTTAGGATATACTGAAGAGGGTGTTGTATCTCAAGATTTCGTATCAGAACCAAAAACTAGTACTTTTGATGCTAACGCAAGTATGGCATTAAACGATGGATTTATCAAATTAGTATCTTGGTATGATAATGAGTTTGGTTACTCAACTAAATTAATCGATTTAGCTCAACATATCGGTTCTTTAAAATAAATAATTTATATATTTCCACAGTATTATTTAATTAAATAATGCTGTGGATTTTTTATATACACACATTACTTTTACCGTTAGGTAGGCTTTAACTTTTTTTAAAGATATTACAACGTTTCTAAACTTATAAAACTAAACTCATGATTTTAATTGTTGATAGTGGTTCTACAAAATCCGATTGGCTAGCTGTAGATAACAACGGAAATAAATTAATGGATAAAATCCGTACTAAAGGCTTAAACCCAGCTATTTTATCTGAAAAAAAACTAAAAAAATTAATTAAAAAAAGTAAGGAGTTAAAATCTAACGCAAATGTGGTATCGCATGTATTTTTCTATGGTGCAGGATGCGGTACAGATAACGCTAGAGAACTATTAACAACCGTATTAAAAGACATTTTTACTAATGCTCATGTAGAAGTGAATGAGGATACGTTGGCAGCAGTCTATGCAACAATTAATCATCCAAAAGAAGCAGCAGTAGTTTGTATTTTAGGTACGGGTTCTAACTGTAGTTATTATGATGGCGAAGTACTACACCAACGTGTAAAATCTTTAGGATATTCATTAATGGATGATGCATCTGGTAACTATTTTGGTAAACAATTAATTAGAGATTATTACTTTAACCATATGCCAGAAAACGTTAAAATAGCGTTTGGAGCAAAATTTAATATGGATGCCGATTTTATAAAATATAATTTATACAAACAACCAAGTCCCAACGCTTATTTGGCAAATTTTGCCGAGTTTATGTTTTTGCATAAAGATTCTCAATATACTATAGATTTAATAAAAAAAGGTATTCGAGTGTTTGCTACAAATATGATTATGCAATTTAAAGAAGAGCTTAAAACGGCACCTGTGCATTTTGCTGGCTCAATAGCATTCTTTGCGCAAAAAGAAATTAAAGAAGTTGCGCAAGAAATGGGTTTTAAAGTTGGTAATTTCGAGCGTAGACCAATTGATGGTTTAGTGCCATTTCATACTAAAGACTTATAAAAGTTTATGCTAAAGCATAAAGCATTTTATATTTCTAATAAAGAAAACAAAAAGCAACTTATAAGCAATATTACTTCTGGTAAATGGTTTAAAGATTTAACGCTTCTTAAAGGTGCTGTTTTTTCAGAATTTACAATAAATGCTTTTATTGAAGAAGAAATTCGTCATGCTCGTTTTAAAGTGCAAACCGTAACGAAAAATAGTTTAAAAAATTCTTCTGAAGGCGAACGTAAACGCGCTTTATTAAAACATATTTTAAAGTCTAATCCAGAGTATATTGTTTTAGATAATGTTTTTGATTGTTTAGATAATGAAGCACAATTAAAAATAAAAAATACACTTACCAAGTTAAGTAATACGGTTTTAATTATTCAAATAACCACAAGAAAGCGAGATATCTTAGCTTTTATAAATAATGTTTTTGTTGTTGATAATGATAAGCCAAAACGATTTATAGACACAAAAACTAAACATAAAAAGGAATACTTTACGCAACATTTACCAAAACCCTATAAGGCACGGAAAGTAAGTTTTAATCCATTAGTGCAACTTAAAAATGTATCTGTAAGTTATGCCAATAAATGCATTGTTAAAAATATAACTTGGAGTATTAAACCAGGAGAATTTTGGCAACTTGTTGGGCCAAATGGTTCAGGAAAAAGTACAATACTTTCATTAATTTCTGGCGATAACCCTAAAGGGTATTTGGTAGATATGACCTTGTTTGGAATAAAAAAGGGTAGTGGTGAAACAGTTTGGGATATTAAAAAAAATATAGGCTTTTACACATCAGAGTTGTTACAAGGTTTTAAACGTAGAGATACTATTGAAAGTATGATTATATCTGGATTTGAAGATTCTATAGGACTCTATAAATACCCAACCGATATGCAAATTACTATAGCCAACCAATGGTTAGCACTTTTAAATATGCTTCATATAAAAGACAAAAGCTTCCAGTTTTTGTCTGATGGGCATAAACGTTTGGTGCTAATTGCTAGGGCTATGGTAAAACATCCACCATTGCTTATTTTAGATGAACCTACAAACGGACTTGACGATGCCGATGCAAAATTATTTTCGGCATTGGTTAATAAAATTGCTAAAGAAAGCGAAACAGCTATAATATATGTATCGCACAGAAAGGAAGAGTTTATAAAACCCGATTTTGTTTATATGCTTGTACCAAACAAAAACGGGTCTACTGGTAAATTAATTGATAATTTAGTGTGTTATGTTTAAGTGTAAACCCTGTTTTCTTGCTCTGCTACACGAATAAAAGTGGTACGTTTTGTTAACTCTTTTAATCTGGAAGCACCTACATAAGTACATGTGCTTCTAATACCGCCTAAAATATCTTGTAGAGTGTTTTCTACCTTGCCTTTGTAAGGCACTTCTACCGTTTTACCTTCGCTTGCTCTGTATTCTGCTACACCTCCAACATGTTTATCCATGGCAGTTTCAGAACTCATACCGTAAAATTTTCGATACGATTTGCCATCTTTCTCAATAATATCGCCACCACTTTCGTCGTGTCCAGCAAGCATTCCTCCTAACATTACAAAATCTGCTCCTGCACCAAAAGCTTTAGCAATATCACCAGGAGTAGTACAACCGCCATCGCTTATAATTTGCCCGCCTAAGCCATGAGCTGCATCGGCACATTCTATAATAGCAGATAACTGTGGGTAACCAACACCAGTTTTAACACGAGTTGTACAGACCGATCCTGGCCCAATACCAACCTTAACAATATCGGCACCAGAAAGCAGTAGCTCTTCAACCATTTCGCCAGTAACTACATTACCAGCAATAATAACCTTATTTGGGTATTCTGTTCTGGTTTGTTTAACAAATTCTGTAAAATGTTCTGAATAACCATTTGCAACATCAATACAAATAAATTTTAATTGCGGGTGGTTGGCTAAAATTTCGGCTAACTTTTTAGCATCAACTTTACCAATACCCGTACTTACGGCAATGTAATTCTCAATTCCTTTTTGCGAATTGTTAAAAAAATCTTCCCATTCAGCCAAAGTATAATGCTTATGTATTGCTGAAAATAGTTTATTTTTTGATAGTGTTTTTGCCATTTCAAAAGTACCAACAGTATCCATATTGGCGGCCATTATTGGTATGCCAGACCATTTATGCGAGCTATGCAAAAATTTAAAATCTCGATCCAAGTTTACTTGTTGTCTACTTTTTAACGTAGAGCGTTTAGGGCGAATCATTACATCTTTAAACCCTAATTTAATATCATATTCTATGCGCATTAAAAGCTGTTTTGTTTTTTAAATTAAACTTTAAATTTAACCAAATTCATAATAAATATTAGATTTAATACTAAAATAATACTTTTGCTAAATCGTATAATTATAAATAAGTTTGTTAAAAGCATTATTTAATGAAGATTTTCCCTAAATCTATTAAGCAATTAAAAATGAAGAAGAAATTATCTTTTTTTATTTTTATATCTATTGCTACAATTTTAATTATTGGCTATGTATTTTTAGAAAAGAAAATATATGCCGAAAGTGCTGCTGTTTTCTTATTTATACTATCTATTATACAGGTTTTTGCATTGCAATTTTTTTTGAAAAATCAGCTTAAAAATGATGTTATAAAATCAAATTTAAAGTTAAGAGTAGACGAATTAAAAAGTAGCTTAGAAATAGCAGAAGAAATAGCAAGTCATAAATCTATTTATTTAGCAAATATGAGTTATGAGGTAAGAACACCTTTAAATACGGTTTTAGGTATGTTAAATATGTTGAAACAAACCGATTTAAATAACGACCAAACAGCGCAAATAGAAATAGCAGAATACTCATCAAAACATCTTTTGCAATTGGTTAATATGGTTACAGATAATGCCAAGGCAAATGAAGGAGAATTAGAGTTAAATTTAAAAACTGTAGATTTAAAAACAGATTTAACTAAACTGTTTAAGGTTTTTGAGTATCAAGCATGGGAAAAAGGTTTAAGTTTTGATTATAACTTTATATCTGAAGATAAAAGTAAGTTTTTAGTACTGGCAGACTCTGCTAAAATTCAGCAAGTTTTAATTAATTTGATTAATAATGCTATTAAATTCACTAATGCAGGAAAAATATCCATTATAGTCGATCAATCTGTAGGAATTGATAATGATCAAATTATTACATTTTATATTAAGGATACAGGTATTGGAATGAAGCCTGAAGATGCCAAAAGAATATTTAAAAACAATTTTGAAGGACTTTATTATAACCCGCTAAAAAAGGATTATAGAGGTGGAGGTATGGGTTTATCTATATCGCATAAATTGGTTGGTTTTTTAGGAGGCGAACTTAAAATAGAGACTATAGAGAATGAAGGAGCGACATTTTATTTTAGTTTACAGTTAAAAAAGACTTTAAATATAAAAGCAACTGAAGAAGTGCAAAAACCTATTTTGTCTGATAAGTTTAGTGTGCTTGTTGCAGAAGATAATAGAATGAACCAAAAGGTAATTAAGTTTCTTTTAGAACGACAAGGAGCAGATTGTACATTTGTAAAGAACGGAATTGAAGCTTTAGAGTTATATAAAATTTTAGATTTTGATATGATTTTTATGGATATTTATATGCCAGATATGGATGGATACGAAGCCACAAAATTTATAAAAGAAACCCAAAAGTATATAACTAATAAAACTCCAATTATAGGTGTTTCGGCTAGTGCTTTCGAGAAAGATATTGAAAAAGCTAAGCATGCCGGAATTGATGATTTTTTATCAAAACCAATACATGTTGATAAGCTTAAAAAATTATTGGTAAAATATTCTAAACCCAGTAACAATAAAATATAATTAAGGTTATTTTACAGCAATAACACTAATTTCTACATTAACATTTTTAGGGAGCCTAGCAACTTCAACCGTTTCTCTAGCTGGTGCGGTAGCATTATCGAAGTAACTTCCGTAAACCTCGTTTATTGAAGCGAAATTATCCATATTACTTATAAAAATGGTAGATTTAATAACGTTTTTAAAAGTCATGTTTGCAGCTTCTAAAACAGCTTTTAAGTTTTGCATAACCTGTTTTGTTTCGGTTGTTATATTATCTAAAACTAAATTATTTGTTTCTGGATTAATAGCAATTTGTCCAGAAGTATACAAGGTGTTACCAGTTAAAATAGCTTGATTATATGGACCAATAGGCGCAGGAGCATTGTTTGTAGTTATAATAGTTTTCATAAGTTATAATTGTATATCTGGTTGTCTTCTTTTTTCGTATTTAAGATCGCTTAAAATACTAGATTTAATACCAATAAAGAAATTCCACGAACTTCTATTACTAAACGGAACCCAACTAAAATTCATACGCCAGCTTAATAAATCGCGTTCAAAACGTAGTTGAGTGTAGGTAAATCCAGCGTTTTTTAGGTCGTATCCAGAAGAGCCTCCTATAGACCATTTAGGCGAAAGTTCTATATCTCCAGAAAACATAAGCGAATGTGATGAAATTTCGTTTTGGCGCCTACTATTCGAATAATTTACAGCATACGCAACCCGGAAATTCCATGGTATTTTATAATTATATAATTCGCTAGGTTTTTCATCTTTATCATCTTGGTTACCTCGCATTTGTTGATTGGCGAAGTCTTCAGAAACACCAAATAAATCATCGGCTCGGCCACCACTACGCATGTTTTCTTCTATACCAGAGTTGTTTTTTTTGTTTTTATTACCATCACTACTAGAAAAAGACCAGCTGGCATTTAAGCTGGCGCTTGTTAGCCTAAATAAACTGCCGCCATTGTCAATATTAAATTTATCTATTCTATTATTATTGTTATCTAAAGCATATGGGTCTAGTGTAGCACCAAAGTTAACACTCATTTTATTTTTAAATAGTTGTGTGCCGCCACTCATTCTTACGGGGCTCCATTGTAAAGAGTCGCCTGCAAAATTATAAGATGTAGAAAAGTTTAAGTTGTTTAATAGAATGATTTTTTTTGGTTCGGTAGCAGTACTATCTCTATCTCTTACTTTAGCTTCAAGGTTGTTAGATACCGATATTCCCATAGAACTAGAAAAGTTTTTATTGGGCGAACCAAATAAACCGTCTTCAAACCTACTAAACTCAACATCGTCTCTTGTTAAACCATCGGCGCTTACAACTTCATAGGTGTCATAATATTTATCAAAAGCCGGATTTATATTGTAACTAATAGATGGGCGTATAACATGCCTTATGGCTTTTATTTTTTTATCTTCACCTTCTTTTTCAAAATTAAACATACCATAAACAGTAGTTCCTATACTGGTGCTAAAGTTGTAAGTTCTAAAAGAGTCAAAACCATTAATGGTTTCTGTTACTGTTTCTTGTGTTTCAGAATCGTAAGTTTTATTTATAGTCTTAAATGTCCAAACTTCATTAAAATTTGTACTTGCACTTGCACTAAAGTATTTAAATAATTTAAAGTTTGTGGTTATAGGTATACTGTGTTGAAAACCTGCTTTAGCATCATCAAACATTTCTTTTTTAAAGAATAATGAGTCGGTAGTTTGAATTCTGTTTTCTCCTCGTAAATTGTATTGTAAATTTATATTTTGAATAATGCCTTTTTTAGTACCTGTTTTGGATGCAAAAGGATACATTCTGCCAACACTACCTTGAAAGGTTGGTAGGGTCATGTTAATACTTTCTGTGTTCGTGTTTTGCGAATGTGTAGCTGTTAAACTAAAATTAACTTGCGGTTCGCCTTGAAATGTTTTTGAGTATGAGACAGATGACGCTAAGGTGTTATTTAAAAAAGCACCTGTGTTTACTTGGTTTATAGATTGTTGGTAGTACGAGCTACTTCCTAAGTTTACCGATGCAGAGAAACGTGAGCTAGGGTTGGCTTTAGAGTCTTGACTATGCGACCAGCGTAAGTTGTAAATTGTGTTTATGGCATAATCAGGAAATCCTCTTTCGCTACTTATTAAGTTTTCATATCTAAACCCAACATTGCCTCTAAATTTATAACGTTTTGCGTAAGTGTTTTCTAAACGAATACCGTAGCTTCCGTTGGTATAATAATCGCCCAGAACAGCTAAATCTACATAATCGTTAATGGCAAAATAGTACCCGCCGTTTTGTAAAAAATAGCCTCTTTCATTTTGCTCGCCAAACGTTGGTATAATTACACCAGATGTTTGCTTTTCGCTTTGCGGAAAAAAGCCAAAAGGTAAGCCTAAAGGCGTAGGTACATCGTATATAAAAAGGTTAGCTAAGCCAGTAACAATTTTTTTACCAGGTACAATTTTGGCTTTTCTTAATTTTATATAATACTCTGGGTCTTCTAAATTGGATGCCGTTGTGTATTTTGCATCTTTAACAAAATAAACAGAGTCGTTTTCTTTTTTAGTGGTTTCAGAAATTACAGTACCTTCACCTTGCTCGGTTTTAGAATTGTATATAAGTGCTTTTTGTGTTTCTGTATTAAATACTATAGAGTCTGGTTCTACCACATTGCTTCCTTGTGTAAAAACAGGTTTTTGTGTGTATCCTTCTATCGAGTCTATTATGCCTTTAGCATAAACGGTATTTTTATTATAGTCTATAGTTATACTGCCCGATGTAATATTCATATCGCCATAATCAATTTTGGCTTCATTATATAGGTACAGTTTTTGTTTTTTATTGCTAAATCTAGTATAATCTTTAGCATGATATTTAACAATAGCTTCTAAAAGTTCTTTTTTAGGTTTTATAGAATCTTTAGTAATTGTATCTTGAATTTTCTCAGATGGTTTTAAAACAGCAAGACTATCTATGTGGGTTATTAAACTATCATTTGCTGTTCTACCAATAGGGTTTCCTTTTTGGGGAATATCTTGAGAGAAGCTTAACGTGTTGATAAACACAGTAAAACTAAGTGCAAAAAGTATTTTAAAGTTGTTTGTATGCAACGCTTTTAAATGTATTTTTGTAAAAGTATGGCTCGGTTTTTGAAAAGTCAAAATTACATATATTTTTTTGTGATTGATTTAATATTCAATTAAAAATTTAAAATTAAAATAAACCCCGTTTTTTTAATCGATAAAATGGCTTTTAGTACATGGTATTTGTTGTATCAAAAATGATGCCTTGTATTAAAAGTAAAAAGGTTTTAAAAATAGTATTCACCAAATGAAAACGAACAACATATTAATTTTCGTATTAATTATAGCAGTATTAACGTTTACTTTAAACATTAATGCACAAAGCACTTCTACTAAAAAATTTGTAGTAGTATTAGATGCAGGCCATGGCGGTAAAGATCCTGGTAATTTAGGTAATGGTTATAGAGAAAAGGATATAGCATTAAAAACCGTTTTGGCTGTTGGCCAAACATTAGAGAAAATGCCAGATATTAAAGTTGTTTATACTCGTAAAACCGATGTGTTTGTCGATTTGTTTGTAAGAGGGAAAATAGCTAATAAAGAAAAAGCAGATTTATTTGTATCAATACATTGCGATTCTCATACCTCTCAAGCTTATGGAGCAGGAACTTTTGTTTTAGGTACACACCGCAACCAAACTAATTTTGAAGTAGCAAAGAAGGAAAACTCTGTAATTTTTATGGAGGATGATTATGAAAAAAATTATGCAGGATTCGACCCTAATTCTCCAGAGTCTGTAATGAGTATTTTATTGAGCCAAGAAGAGTACCTAGATCAAAGTATACAACTAGCAAGTTTAATTCAAAAACACTTTACCACCAAGTTAAGCCGAAAAGATAGAAAGGTAAAGCAAGCGGGCTTTATCGTGTTGCACCAAACAGTAATGCCAAGTGTGCTTGTAGAATTAGGATTTTTAACAAATAAAAAAGAAGGTGCATATTTAAATTCCAAAAGAGGTCAACAACAAATGGCAAATGCTATAAGAGATGCCATTATACAATACAAAAAAAGTTTACAAACTAACGTAAGCGATTATAGAATAATAGAAGATGATAAAACTAACAAAATAACAGCAAATAGTAACATAACCTTTAAAGTACAAATAGCAGCAAGCTCAAAATCTATAGAAACAAAACCTTATAATTTTAAAGGGCTAAGTCAAATTTCTAAACTCAAAACAGGTAGTTTGTATAAATATTTTTATGGTAATACTTCTGATTATGAGCAGGTAAAGGCTTTAGAGCAGGAGGCTAAAAGTAAAGGTTATAAGTCTAGCTTTATAGTTGCTTTTAAAGACGGAAAAAAGGTGTCTCTAGATGAAGCTTTAAAATCAATTCCTAATTAGATGTTTTCTTCTTAAATTTATATTAAATTTGTTTATCTAAAAAAGACATTCAATTTTGAAAATATCAAGAGAAGTAAAAACAGGAGTACTTGTTTTATTAGGTATCATTTTATTGTATTATGGTTTTAACTATCTTAAAGGCAGAGACCTTTTTAATTCTTCACTAACACTTTATACAGAATATGATAATGTAGAAGGTTTAGTACCATCTACACCAGTAACTATAAATGGTTTAAGTGTAGGTAAAGTAGCCAATATAAACTTTAAAGGCGATGGCTCTGGCAAGCTATTAATAAAATTATTAGTAGATAGCGATTTTCAATTCTCAAAAAATAGTAGAGCAGAATTATACGAAACAGGTTTAATAGGTGGCAAAGCTATTGCTATTGTTCCTGCTTTTGATGGTGCCGAAAAAGCAAAAAATAACGATGCCCTTCAAGGTTCAATAAAAGCAGGATTAACCGATTTAGTTAACCAACGCTTAACCCCATTACAAGAAAAAATAGAAGTTATGATGGTTGGCGCAGATGCCTTCCTAAAAAACTTAAACGATGTTTTTGATGATAAAACAAAAGCCAATTTAAGAGCAAGTATAGCAGGATTAACCACAACAGTCGAGTCTTTTAAATCTACATCAAATTCATTAAACCAGTTAATGAAAAATAACGAATCTCAAATTAGTGCTGTTTTAGCAAATGCCGAAAAAGCATCAAATAATTTAACAAAAATCACAGGTTCACTTTCAGAGTCCGATTTAGGAGAAACCGTAAATAATTTAGAATCTACATTAAATAACTTTAATAAAATTTTAGTAAGTTTAGAAAATGGTGAAGGCACCATGGGTAAACTATTTAAAGACGATGCCCTATATAATAATTTAGAAGGCGCATCAAAAGAAATGGAAGCTTTAATACAAGACATAAAATTGCACCCTGTACGATACAGACGTATATTGTCGAAAAAAGAAATTCCTTATAAAAAACCAGAAACTAACTAAACATTTCATGGACTATATACCAAACATAATTTTTGCCATAATCCTTATATTAGGTATAGGCTATTTTGTAAACAACGTAAAAAAATTAATCAGGAATATAAAGCTTGGTCAAGATAAAGATGTAAGCGATAACAAGTCGCAACGTTGGAAAAATATGGCCATGATAGCTTTAGGGCAAAGTAAACTAGTGCGTCGTCCAATATCGGGGTTCTTGCATGTAGTAGTATATGTAGGTTTTATAATAATAAATATAGAAGTATTAGAAATTATTATAGATGGATTATTTGGTACACACAGAATAGGTTTAAGTGTATTACCAAAATCTGTTTACGGATTTTTAATAGGCACATTCGAAGTTTTAGCCTGTTTAGTATTTATATCGGTAATTGTATTCTGGATACGTAGAAACATTATAAAAATAGCACGTTTCTGGAAAAGCGAAATGACAAGCTGGCCAAAAAACGATGGTAACTTTATATTATACTTCGAAATGGTGTTAATGACACTATTTTTAATAATGAATGCAACCGATGTACATTTTCAAACCTTAAATTCAGGAAACATAATAAGTCAATATATAGCCCCATGGTTTTCTGGATTGCCAGAAAGTACGCTGCATATTATAGAACGTAGCGCATGGTGGATTCATATTATAGGCATATTAATCTTTTTAAATTACCTGTACTTTTCAAAGCACTTACATATATTATTAGCTTTCCCAAACACATATTATGGTAATTTAAACCCTAAAGGACAGTTTAATAACCTAGAAGCTGTAACCAATGAAGTAAAAATGATGATGGATCCAGATGCAGACCCATTTGCAGCACCAGCAGAAGGCACAGAAGATGAGGAGCCAGCAAAATTTGGAGCCAGCGATGTACAAGATCTCAATTGGGTACAACTATTAAATGCTTACACATGTACAGAATGCGGGCGTTGCACTAGCGAGTGCCCAGCAAACCAAACCGGTAAAAAATTATCGCCAAGAAAAATAATGATGGATACCCGCGACCGTTTAGAAGAAGTAGGTAAAAACATAGATGCTAATAAAGGCGAATTTAAAGACGACGGAAAACAACTTTTAGGCGATTACATTACAAACGAAGAGCTTTGGGCATGTACAACTTGTAATGCCTGTGTAGATGCCTGCCCAGTAAGTATCGATCCGCTATCTATAATACTAGAAATGCGTCGTTATTTAGTCATGGAACAATCTGCAGCACCAGCCGAGTTAAATAACATGATGACAAATATCGAGAATAATGGAGCGCCGTGGCCATACAACCAAATGGACAGATTAAACTGGAAAGACGAGTAAAAAAATAATAAGAGCGTTACCCGAAAAGGGTCGGGCTTTCGGCAGTCGCTTTTTTGTGTTGCATAAGCGCAACAACACAAAAAGAGCTTCAACAAAGCCTCAATCCCTAACGCAACAAACAACACATAACGATAATCCTGCAAAGTTAAAAACAAAAGCAGGCATTAAAATTAAAACACAATGAGCGAATTACTAAAAGTACCAACCATGGCCGATTTTATGGCACAAGGAAAACAACCCGAAATACTATTCTGGGTAGGATCTGCAGGTAGTTTTGATGATAGAGCAAAAAAAATAACCAGAGCCTTTGTTAAAATTTTAAATAAAGCTAATGTAAATTTTGCCGTATTAGGAACCGAAGAAAGTTGTACAGGCGATGTAGCAAAGCGCGCCGGAAACGAATTTTTATTTCAAATGCAAGCCGTAACAAACATAGAAATATTAAACGCTTACGAAATAAAAAAAATAGTAACCTGCGATCCACATTCATTTAACTGCCTAAAAAACGAATACCCAAGTTTAGGTGGCAATTACGAAGTTTTACATCACACACAATTTATTAAACAGCTTATAGCAGCAGGAAGGTTAGAAGGATTAAACGATCAATACAAAGGAAAAAGAATAACATTTCACGACCCTTGTTATTTAGGCAGAGCAAATAACGAATACGATGCCCCTAGAGATGTATTAAAACAAACCAAAGCAACCATTGTAGAAATGAAAAAACACAAACGTACAGCATTGTGTTGCGGAGCAGGAGGCGCTCAAATGTTTAAAGAACCCGAAAAAGGAGATAAAGACATCAATGTACTTCGTACAGAAGGCGCTCTTCAAACAAATCCAGATATTATTGCTACAGGATGCCCGTATTGTAATACCATGATGACAGATGGTGTAAAAGCTAAAGAAAAAGAAAACCAAGTTCGTGTATTAGATATTGCCGAGCTAATAGCAAATGCACAAGGTTTATAATATATTTTATTACCATTAAAATAAGAAGTTGCATTAAAAATATATACCATTAAAACCCAAATTAGTAAATTAAATGCTAGTAGAATTTAATACATTACCAGAGCAATCTCGCGTTTGGATATACCAAGCAAATCGCTCATTTTCAGAAACCGAGTTAGATGAAATTGCATCTAAACTTAATACGTTTATAGAAAACTGGACTGCACATGGTAGCGATTTACAAGCAGGTTTTACAATTAAATATAAACGCTTTATTGTACTTGGATTAAACCAAGATTTAAATAAGGCAACAGGCTGTTCTATTGATGCTTCAGTACATTTTATTCAGCAATTAGAAAAAGATTATAATGTAGATTTAATGGATAAAATGAATGTCTCATACAAACAAGGCGAGTATGTTGCTTACAAATCATTATCCGACTTCAGGAAAATGGCTAAAGATAAAGCCGTTTCAAAAAACACCATAGTTTTTAATAATCTAGTTAATAACATAGCCGAATTTAAAGAAAACTGGGAAGTTCCAGCAAGCGATAGTTGGCACGGGCGTTTTCTTAAGTAAACATAGTTGTTTTCTAACGCAAATTATTAAGTTGCATATTAATTTGTTTAAACCTTTGTTAGTTATTATTAGCATAAGTGTTTTTAAAATAACTTCTTTATAAAACTATCTTAAAGTCTTTTTATCTTCTTTTTAAAAGTATTATTTTGGCATGATTATTAGTATTTAAATATTAAAACTAATAACCCCTTAATAAATCTTTTATGCGTCAACCCTTTATTACTATAATAGCACTATTTTTTGTACTACAAATAAGTGCTCAAACTAATAATAACCCTTTATTAACAGCAGATGCTACAGCTCAAAAAAAATGGGTTGATAGTTTATATTCAAGCATGACTTTAGCCGAAAAAGTAGGGCAGTTATATATGGTTCAAGTCATGTCAAACCAAGATCAAGCTACCAAAAACAAGGTGGTTAAAATAATTAAAGACCATCATATAGGAGGAATTATTTATTCTAACGGAGGGCCAAATAGGCAAGCTAAATTAAATAACGAGTTACAAACCTTATCAAAAATACCAATGCTTATAGGTATGGATGCCGAGTGGGGGTTAAGTATGCGTTTAGATTCTACTTACGCATTCCCTTGGAATATGACATTAGGCGCTATAAAAGATAATAAATTAGTTGAACAGGCAGGAAAGCATATAGGAGAACATTGTAAACGCTTAGGTGTTCATTTTAATTTTGCACCAGTTGTAGATATTAATACAAACCCTAAAAACCCCATAATTGGAAATAGATCTTTTGGAGAAGATAGAGATAATGTAACAGAAAAAGCTTTGGCATTTATGAAAGGCATGCAAGATGCTGGTGTACTTGCAAATGCAAAGCATTTTCCTGGGCATGGCGATACCGATCAAGATTCGCACCATACATTACCAACTATAAATTTTAATGAAAAGCGCATAGATTCTATAGAACTTTATCCTTATAAAAAACTAATTACCAAAGGGCTATCAAGTGTTATGGTAGCGCATTTAAATGTGCCAAGTTTAGAGTCAAGACAAGGCTATCCATCATCATTATCAAAACATATAGTAACCGGTATTTTAAAAGAAAAATTGGGCTTTAAAGGTTTAATTTTTACCGATGCTTTAACCATGAAAGGAGCAGCAGATTTTAGTGAAACTGGAGCTATAGATTTAGCAGCGTTTAAAGCTGGAAATGATGTTATGCTGATGTCTGAAGATGTAGGTATAGGAGTTTCCAAAATAATGGAAGCTTATAACAATGGAGAAATTACCGAAGCCCGTTTAGCCCACTCGGTAAAAAAAATACTTCAAGCTAAGTATAAAGTAGGTCTTCATAATTATCAGCCAATTGGACTTTACAATCTATCAAAAGATTTAAATAGATTAAAAGACGATATGCTTTATGAAGAATTATTAGAAAACGCAATTACGGTTGTAAAAAATGAAAAAGAGGTATTGCCACTTAGAAGGTTAGAAACTAAAAGCATTGCTTATGTAAAATTTGGAGACGATTCTGGTTCTGCATTTCTTAACGAATTAAAAAAATATGCTAAAGTTCATACCATAGCTTCAGATAATTTATACTCTTTAATGGGAAGCCTTAAACCTTATAATACCGTAATTATTGGTTTACATCGCTCTAATGATACCCCATGGAAAAGCTACAAATTCACTAATAAAGAGCTCGTTTGGCTGCATGAAATTGCACAAAATCACACCGTAATTATTGATGCCTTTGTAAAGCCCTATGCGCTTTCAAAGTTAAAAACTCTTGAAAATATAGAAAGTATTGTTGTTAGTTATCAAAATAGTGAAATAGCGCAACGCAAATCTGCACAATTAATTTTTGGAGCAATACCATCAAAAGGAAGCTTGCCAGTTTCTATTGGAAACTATTTTAAAGTAGGCGATGGTATATATAATAACAGCATTAAACGTTTAGGTTATACAATACCAGAACGCGTTGGCATGAGTTCTACTAAATTAAATAAAATTGACTCGGTAGCCAAACATGCAGTTAATAGTGAAATGACACCTGGTATTCAATTACTAGTTGCTAGAAAAGGAAAAGTTATATACAATAAAAATTTTGGCAAACATACTTATGGAGGTAAAGAAAAAGTTGCATTTGATGATATTTATGATGTTGCATCGCTAACTAAAATATTAGCAACACTACCTTTATTAATGGAGTTAGAAGAGCAAGGAATAGTGTCGTTAAATACAAAGCTTTCAGAAATTTTACCAGAATATAAAGACTCAAATAAAGCACATATTACTTTAAAAAGCATGTTGTCGCATTATGCACGTTTAAGACCATGGGAGCCTTTTTATTATCACACTTTAGATACCATAACAAAACGCCCTAGTAGAAAATATTATAGAAAAGAGCGTAGCGATAAATTTAATATAGAAGTCTCTAAAAATTTATTTTTAAGAACTGATTATCAGGATTCTTTACCCAAAATTATCAAGAATTCTGAACTGTTGGAAAGACAAAGATACCGTTATAGTGATTTTCCATATTACATTTTAAAGAAATTTATTGAACAACATTACGACAGAACATTAGATGAGTTGGTACAATCGCATTTTTACGAATCATTAGGAGCCAATAACACATTGTATAATCCTTACCACAAAATAAGTAGTAAAAAAATAGTACCAACTGAAATTGATGATTATTATAGATATGGGAAAATACATGGTTACGTACACGATATGGGAGCGGCCATGCAAAATGGAGTAGGAGGACATGCAGGTGTGTTTAGCAATGCCAATGATGTTGCAAAAATTATGCAAATGTATTTACAAAAAGGATTTTATGGTGGTAAACGATATTTAAAGCCCGAAACTATAGATAAGTTTAATACCTGTTACTATTGCGATGATAATAACAGAAGAGGCATAGGGTTTGATAAGCCACAATTAGGAGATACAGGGCCAACATGTGGTTGTATATCCATGACAAGTTTTGGGCATTCTGGTTTTACAGGAACATACACTTGGGCAGACCCTGAAGAAGAAATTGTATACGTTTTTTTGGCAAATAGAACGTATCCGCATGCAGGTAAAAATTTATTGCTAAGAGAAAATATAAGAACAGAAATACAACGCTTAATTTACGAAGCGATAGAAAAATAGGTATTAAAGTTTTAAGTAATTACTTAAAACATACATAAAAAAAATATGAAAATAGGAATAGTTTGTTATCCAACATTTGGTGGTAGTGGAGTTGTTGCTACAGAACTAGGTTTAGAACTCTCTAAACGTGGACACGAAATACATTTTATTACATACAACCAACCTGTAAGACTAGAGTTATTAAGTAATAATGTACACTATCATGAGGTAACTGTACCAGAATATCCACTGTTTCATTATCAGCCATATGAGCTAGCATTATCTAGTAAATTGGTCGATATGGTTAAACTTCATGACATAGAAATTTTACATGTACATTATGCAATTCCTCATGCATATGCTGCTTACATGGCCAAAAAAATGTTAATAGAAGAAGGTATATATGTGCCAATAGTTACAACCTTACACGGAACGGATATAACACTAGTAGGAAGCCACCCGTTTTATAAACCAGCTGTAACTTTTAGTATAAATAAATCGGATGCGGTTACTACAGTATCACAAAGTTTAAAAGACGATACTTTACGTTTATTTGATATAGAAAACGAGATTACTGTTGTACCAAACTTTATAGATTTAGAAAAATACAATCATGGTTTTACAGATTGCCAGCGTGGTATGATGGCTAATGATAATGAAAAAATTATTACGCACATTAGTAATTTACGCCCTGTTAAAAGAGTACAAGATGTTATAAGCGTGTTTTACAACATTCAAAAAGAAATACCAGCTAAACTCATGTTTATTGGAGAAGGCCCAGAAAAAGAAAAGGTAGAATTAAGATGCAGAGAGTTAGGTATATCTAATAAAGTAGTTTTCTTTGGGCGAAGTAACGAAATTGATAAAATTTTGTGTTTTAGTGATTTGTTTTTATTGCCCTCGCAAACCGAAAGCTTTGGTTTAGCTGCCTTAGAGGCTATGGCATCTGGAGTGCCGGTAATATCAAGTAACACAGGTGGTTTGCCAGAAGTAAATATACATGGAATTTCGGGGTTTTTAAGTAATGTTGGAGATGTTGACGACATGACAAAAAACGCATTACATATTTTAAAAGATGAATCTACCCTAAAAACGTTTAAAAATAGTGCAAGAAATGAAGCATTAAAATTTGATTTACATGCCATTGTACCTAAATATGAAGCTATATATGAAGACACTTTAAATAAATGTCTGGTTATTTAATATTTTACTTAAAATATTAAATAGCAGTAATAAAAAAGCACCCTTTAAGGTGCTTTTTTATTATGTATGCTTGTGTAAAATTAAAATTGATATCTAATTCCTAATGCTATATCAAAATCTAAATCATCACTAAAATCACCAAAACCTAATTCTGGTCTAAAGTCTAAAGATAGTAATAAAGGAATATCAAAATTGTATTCAATACCAATATCACCAGCTACAAAAAAAGCAGTTTCGCTTACACCATCAAAAGCATCTTTACCATCAAACGAAGCTAATCCTCCACCGGCACCAACAAACCAGTTAAAAGAACCATCTAAAGGCATAACCCATTGGTAAAGTCCAGTAAGTTTAAAAGCATTATAGTTGTTTCCGCTTCTCCAACCTAAATCGGCTTCTAATCTATTATTATCGCCTAAAGCATGTTGGTAAGAAACTTCGGCTCCTAAACCATCGCTATCTCCTAAACGTAGTCCTATAGCATGATCTGAGATATCTTGTGCGTTTGATGTTAATGCAAAACCTAATACTGCAAATGATAATAAAAATAATTTTTTCATAAATTAAAGTTTTTTGTTAATACTATTATGTACGTCTGTTTATGTAAAACAGATTATTTACATACTATTAATGTTCAACAAAAATAACGCCATTTTTGTATTTATATTTATGCATATCATAGTTTTTTTATGTTATGCATATAAATAACTCAAAATCAAACTAAACAGTTTTTAATTTTTAAGCTTAATGTAGAAAAGGTTAAAGTGTACTCCTTTTTTTCTTTTTTTCAGCTTGATCTACAATAGTAATTGCAGCAATTAAATCTTTAATTTCTAAATCGTTTTCATCTTTATCAACAACAATAAAAGGAGCTAGTTTATCTTCGTTAAAATTATAAATTTTCCAGCGCTTAAATTGGTATTCTAGAGCAGTAAAATTTTCAACCCAATCTCCAGAATTTAAGTATTTTGTTCTGCCGTTTTTATTTTCGAAGTATTCCATTTTAGGTTGATGAATATGACCGCAAATTACATAGTCGTAGTCATTTTCAATAGCAAGTTCAGAAATAACTTTTTCAAAATCATTAATGTATTTTACAGCGCCTTTAACTCCGTTTTTAACTCGTTTAGATAAGGAGTAGCGCTCTTTTCCTCTTTTTTCAAGATACCAATTTACAAGTCTATTTAAAAGCGTTAATAAATCATACCCGTAGCCTCCAAGCTTAGCTAACCATTTAGCATTTTGTATAGAAATATCAAAAACATCACCATGAAAGAACCAAGCTTTTTTGCCATCGAGTTCTAAAACAATTTTATCAACTATAGATATATTTCCTATTGTAGTATTGCTAAACTTTCTAAGCATTTCATCATGATTGCCCGTTATATAAATAACTTCAACACCGTTAGATGCCATAGTCATTATTTTTTTTATAACTTTTAAATGTGATTTAGGAAAATACCTTTTACTAAACTGCCAAATATCTATAATATCGCCATTAAGAATTAGTTTTTTAGGCTCAATACTATTTAAATACGTTAGTAAATGTTTGGCATGGCATCCGTAAGTTCCTAAATGAACATCTGAAATTACGGCAATTTCTAGTTTTCGTTTTATTTTCAAGCTTAGGAAGTATTATTTCAATACAAATAACATGTTTTAGTATTATGTAATCATTATCCTATAATTAATTATCTGTGAGAATATTGTTAACTAATTGTTATGCAATGCGATATTCGTAATTTATTAAGCTAAATACGATTTCATTTCTTAATTTCTAGGATTAACATTATTTTAGCCAAAAATTGAAATTATGGCTGGAAATTCTTTCGGAAAACTATTTAATTTAACAACTTATGGAGAATCTCATGGACCTGCTTTAGGCGGTGTAATTGATGGATGCCCTTCTGGAATTAAGTTAGATTTAGATGAAATTCAGAATGAATTAAACCGAAGAAAACCTGGGCAATCTGCTATTGTTACACAACGTAAAGAGCCAGATACTGTAAAGTTTCATTCTGGTATTTTTGAAGGTGTTACCACGGGAACTTCCATAGGTTTTGTAATAGAAAACACAAACCAAAAGTCTCATGATTATTCGCATATAAAAGATAGTTATAGGCCAAGCCATGCAGACTATACTTATGATAAAAAGTATGGAGTGCGCGATTATAGAGGTGGCGGAAGAAGCTCGGCACGAGAAACAGCATGTCGTGTTGTAGCTGGAGCGATAGCTAAACAAATTATAAATCAAGTTAAAATTACGGCTTATGTATCTAGTGTTGGCACCATGAAACTGGATAAGCCTTATAACGAAATAGATCTTACTAAAGTAGAATCGAACATTGTACGTTGTCCAGATCAAGATATGGCAACAAAAATGGAAGCATATATTAAGCAAGTACGTGCAAAAGGCGATACTGTTGGTGGTGTGGTAAGTTGTGTTATAGAAAATGTTCCAGTAGGACTAGGAGAACCAGTTTTTGATAAATTACATGCAGAATTAGGAAAGGCTATGCTATCAATAAACGCCGTTAAAGGGTTTGAGTATGGTAGCGGATTTCATGGAAGTACCATGTATGGTAGTGATCATAACGATGCTTTTAATAATGATGGCTCTACTAAAACTAATTTTTCTGGTGGTATTCAAGGCGGTATTAGTAATGGTATGGACATATATTTTAGCGTTGCTTTTAAGCCAGTTGCTACTCTAATACAAAAATACGAAACTATAGATAAGGCTGGTAATACTGTAGAAATGCAAGGAAAAGGGCGTCACGATCCGTGTGTTGTACCACGAGCTGTACCCATTGTTGAAGCTATGGCAGCTTTAGTACTAGCCGATTTTTATTTAATAAATAAATTATATAAATAATATTTATTTATTTTTTCCACGATGTTTCCATCTTTTATGAGTCCAAAAATAATATTCTGGAGCTTCATAAATTTGTTTTTCAACCTCTCGTAAAAACATATCGGTTAACTCATAATCATTATAACCTCTTGAGTCTTCTGCTAGAGTCATAATTTCAGCTTCATAAAAGCCACGTTTTACTTTAGTAACTTTTAAGTATGCTGTAGATAAATCTAGCTTTTTAGCTAAACGCTCTGCACCTGTAAAGCATGGTACATTTATACCCATAAAACGACTCCAGTAAACATCTTTACTTAGTCTTGGCGATTGGTCACTTAAAAAACCAGTAATCGTTTTTATTCCAGACGCTTCACTTTCATTTATACTATTAATGGTTTCTTTTGTGCTTATTAATGTGGTTTTAAATTTAGATCGAATGGCTCTTACCATTTTATCAAAATGCTTATTGGCTAGTTTTTTATATACAGCAAAACCTTTAAAATTAATATAGTTTTGTAATACTATAGACCACTCCCAACTTGCATAATGCCCAAAAATTAAAATAATGCTTTTGTTAAGTTTTTCTAAGCGTTTAAGCTCTTCTGGGTTTTTAATTTTAAAGCGTTTATTTAATTCTTTTTTAGATATTGTCATGGTTTTTGCCATTTCTAAAAACATATCGCATAAATGTTTATAGAATTTTTTTCGAATTAAATTTATTTCATCATCACTTTTATCAGGGAAAACTAGTTTTAAATTTGCGGTAACAACCTTTTTACGATAGCCAATTATATAGTAAAGTAGCAAGTATATACCATCAGAAAACAAGTACAACAATCTAAAGGGTAATGTAGAAATAATCCATAAAAACGGATAAACTAGAATATAAACTAGAAATTGCATGAATTAATTTTAGATTTGTAAAGCAAATATATGTTAATTTGGTTTTAAACGAGAACACAAAATGGGCAAATTAGATCTAGTTACAATAATAATTATAGCTGCAAACGTTATAATTTCGTATAAAGGTTTTAACGATTATAATTTTTTTGATAAATATAAATTTCAAGTAGGCGGCATACAGCGTGGTGAGCAAATAAGAATGTTTAGTGCAGGTTTTTTGCATGCAGACACGCAGCATTTATTGTTTAACATGGTGTCGCTTTATTTTTTTGCCGATGTTGTGATTGCTCTTTTAAGTCCGTTTCAATTTTTATTAGTGTATTTGGGTAGTCTTTTAGTAGGTAATGTATTGTCTTTTTATTTTCATAAAAACGAGTACCATTATAGCGCTGTTGGTGCTAGCGGAGCAGTAAGTGGTATTATATATTCGGCTATTTTATTACAGCCAGGCATGAACCTTTATATGTTTTTTATTCCTATACCAATTCCTGCGTATATATTTGGTATAGGCTACTTGTTGTATTCTATTTATGGTATGAAAAATAGAATAGGTAATATAGGGCATGATGCCCATTTTGGAGGAGCTGTTGGTGGGTATTTAATTACCTTATTACTGTCGCCATGGTTATTTCAAACGAATATGTTAATGATTGTTTTATTGGCTATTCCAATAATTATTTTGTTTGGTTTAAAGAAAATGGGCAAGATTTAAGTTTTTAAATTAAATGTATGGCATAGCTATTGTTTTTATAACTATGTTGTTTATCTTGGTTTGTGTACAAGCCTTTTGTATTCAGCAATTTAACTTATTTATTATAAAATTAAAAAAAAGATCAGTTTTGTTTTAATGACAGATTGACCTAAATAGATATATGAAAAAATCAAAATTCACAACCCTTGACAGTTTGTCATTACAAGAGTTTGATGAAAACTCGGAGTTAATACCATTAATGACACCAGAAGATGAAGAGGCTATAAATAATGAAGAATTACCAGAAACATTGCCTATTTTATCCTTACGCAATACGGTATTATTTCCTGGTGTAGTTATTCCAATTACTGCAGGAAGAGATGCATCAATAAAACTAATAAATGATGCCAATAAAGGTGGTAAAGTTATTGGAGTTGTTGCTCAGAAAGACGAATCTGTTGAAAAACCATCAGCTAAAGATATTCATGAAACTGGAACTGTAGCAAGAATTTTACGTGTTTTAAAAATGCCAGATGGTAATGTAACGGTTATTATTCAAGGAAAAAAACGCTTTAAAGTTGCCGAGGTACTTACCGAAGAACCATACATGAATGCGACCATACGTGATATTCCAGAGGCAAAACCAGCACAAAAAAATAAAGAGTTTACAGCAATAATAGATTCTATAAAAGACCTTGCATTAGAAATTATAAAGGAAAGTCCAAACATTCCTAGCGAAGCATCGTTTGCTATTAAAAATATAGAAAGTAATTCTTTTTTAGTAAACTTTGTGTCTTCTAACATGAACTTATCAGTCGAAGAGAAGCAAAAACTTTTAGAAATTGATGATCTTAAAAAACGTGCTTTAGCAACGCTTAAGTATATGAACGTTGAGTTTCAAAAACTAGAACTTAAAAACGATATTCAATCTAAAGTTCAAATGGATATGAGCCAACAACAGCGCGAATATTTCTTGCATCAGCAAATGAAAACTATTCAAGAAGAATTGGGAGGTGTAAGTCATGATCAAGAGATTGATGAAATGAAAGCTAAGGCCAAAGAAAAATTATGGGATGAAAAAGTAGCAAAACATTTTGATAAAGAAATAGCCAAAATGCAACGCATGAATCCTCAAGTTGCCGAGTATTCAATTCAAAGAAACTATTTAGAGCTGTTTTTAGACTTGCCATGGAACGAATTTAGTAAAGATAAATTCGACCTAAAACGCGCCATGAAAATTCTAGATAGAGATCATTTTGGTTTAGAAGACGTTAAACGAAGAATAATAGAGTATTTGGCTGTTTTAAAGCTTCGTAACGATATGAAATCTCCTATTTTATGTCTTTATGGACCTCCTGGAGTTGGTAAAACATCGTTAGGGAAATCTATTGCAGAGGCATTAGGTAGAGAGTATGTACGAATATCATTAGGTGGATTAAGAGACGAAGCAGAAATTCGCGGACATAGAAAAACTTATATTGGTGCTATGCCTGGACGTATTATTCAAAGCTTAAAAAAGGCCGGAACATCAAACCCTGTTTTTGTTTTAGATGAAATTGATAAGCTATCAAATTCTCATCAAGGCGATCCGTCGTCGGCATTATTAGAAGTTTTAGACCCAGAACAAAATAACGAGTTTTATGATAACTTTTTAGAAATGGGTTACGACCTATCTAAAGTTATGTTTATAGCAACTTCAAATAGTTTGTCAACCATTCAACCTGCATTAAGAGATAGAATGGAAATAATTAATGTAACAGGATATACTATTGAAGAAAAGGTAGAAATAGCCAAACGCCATTTATTACCAAAACAGTTAAAAGAACATGGTTTAACAGATAAACACCTAAAAATAGGTAAGCCTCAATTAGAAAAAATAGTTGAAGGGTATACAAGAGAATCTGGTGTTCGTGGCTTAGAAAAGCAAGTAGCAAAAATGGTGCGCTTTGCAGCAAAAAGCATTGCTATGGAAGAAGATTATAATATTAAAGTAACTAACCAAGATGTTGTAGAAGTTTTAGGTGGGCCAAAATTAGAGCGCGATAAATACGAAAACAATAATGTGGCAGGCGTTGTTACTGGATTAGCCTGGACTCGTGTAGGAGGCGATATATTATTTATAGAATCTATTCTTTCTAAAGGAAAAGGAAGCATGACAATTACTGGTAACTTAGGTAAGGTAATGAAAGAGTCTGCTACAATAGCCATGGAGTTTATTAAATCTAATGCAGATAAATTTGGTATTGATTCTTCAGTTTTCGATAAATATAATGTGCATATTCACGTGCCAGAAGGTGCAACACCTAAAGACGGGCCAAGTGCAGGTGTAACAATGTTAACATCGTTAGTTTCTTTATTCACTCAGAAAAAAGTAAAGAAAAGTATTGCCATGACAGGCGAAATTACACTTCGAGGTAAAGTATTACCAGTAGGAGGAATTAAAGAAAAAATTCTAGCAGCTAAACGAGCTAGAATTAAAGAAATTCTTTTGTGTGAAGATAATAGACGCGATATTGAAGAAATTAAACCCGAATATTTAAAAGGGTTAACGTTTCATTATGTAACAGATATGAGTAATGTTATTGATATAGCACTTACTAAACAAAAAGTGCAAAACGCTAAAAAATTATAATACTTATAAAAGTGTTCTAGTTTGTTTTAAATTAAAAGATAAGCTAGAACACTTAAAATAGTTATTTCTAGAAATAGAATTAAATATTAAAAAAATAAAAAATGCATGCTACCGTTTTAGTATAGATTCATTTACTTTGTGTCGTAAATATGCTAAGAAAAATTATAACCCGTTTTTGTTTATTAATAGTTTCTCATTCTATAGCTCAAGTAGGAGGAGAAACCACTTACCAGTTTCTAAATTTGGTATCTTCTCCAAGGCAAGCTGCTTTAGGCGGTAAGGTTTTAACAAATGTAGATTACGATGTAACACAGGCCATTTTTAATCCTGCAACTATAAATGTAGAAATGGATAATCAATTAGCTGTTAATTATACTAGTTATTTAGGAGGCATTGGATACGGAACAGCATCATACGCGTATACAATTGATAGAAGAACACAAACCTTTCATGCCGGCATTACTTACATAAATTATGGGTCGTTTGATGGTTATGATGAATCTGGAAATTCAACAGGCACATTTACAGGTAATGAGGCTGCTTTATCCTTTGGGTATGCAACGCAAATTAGCTATTCCGATTTTTATTTTGGTGCTAATGTTAAATTGATAACATCAAAACTAGAGCAATATAACTCTGTTGGTACAGCTTTAGATTTTGGAGTTATATATATAAATGATGATTTAGATTTTAATGCTGCTTTAGTGGTAAGAAATCTAGGAACTCAAATTACTACCTATGCAGATTTAAGAGAACGGTTACCGTTTGAAATTGCTTTTGGTATGTCTCAACGTTTAGAAAATGTTCCTATTCGATGGCATGTAACATTAGAAAATTTACAACAATGGCCAATAGCTAAACCAAACCCAGCACGATCAACAAGCGATTTGTCAGGCAATCAGTCTTCAGAAAAAATTGGTTTTCTAGGGCAAGTAATAAGACACACTATTGTTGGAGCCGAAGTTTTTCCAGAAGGTGGTTTTAATATTCGTTTAGGATATAATTTTAGAAGAGGCGAGGAGTTAAGAATTATAGATCAACGAAATTTCTCTGGGCTATCGGCTGGCGTATCAATTAAAATGAATAAAATGCGATTTAGTTATACACATGCTAAATACACTAGCGCAGCAAATTCAAATTTCTTTGGTTTACAAATAGATTTGCAGTAATAAAGTATTTAATTTTAAATTATAGGTGTTTGAAGTTGTAAAATGTGTATGCTCAAGTGTTAATTAATATAATTAGTATTTTTCACTATAGGTATTTTAAGTACTTTGTAGCCTTAAAACTTTTCAATATTAAAAATGAATAAAATTACTATTGCTATAGATGGTTTTTCATCAACAGGAAAAAGTACTGTAGCTAAACAATTAGCAAGCGCTCTGGGCTATGTTTATGTAGATACAGGTGCTATGTATCGTGCCGTTACTTATTATTGCATGGAAAAAGAACTTATTAGTACAGATAAGTTTAATAAAGAAGCTATAATAGGTGAATTGGCAAATATAAATATCGGTTTTATATTCAATAAAAATTTGGGTTATGCAGAGGTGTATTTAAACAATGTTAATATTGAAAAACAAATAAGAAGCTTAGAAGTATCAAGTTTTGTAAGTAAAGTTGCAGCAATATCAGAAGTTCGTCAAAAACTTGTAGAGCAACAACAGGCTATGGGGAAAAACAAAGGTGTTGTGATGGATGGTCGCGATATTGGAACTGTAGTGTTTCCTGATGCCGAACTAAAACTATTTATGACTGCCTCAGCCGAAACGAGAGCACTACGCAGATACCAAGAATTATTAGATCGAGGAGATCATGTAACATACAAAGATGTGCTTAAAAATGTTGAAGAGCGAGATTATATAGATTCTAATCGTAAAGATTCTCCATTAGTAAAAGCAAAAGATGCTATTGAAATTGATAACTCTAATTTATCATTACAAGAGCAATATGAAAAAGTGTTAGATTTAGTAACAAAGACTTTAGAAAATATTTAATGAAAAAAAGCGTTCAGCTAAATGTAGTTGAACGCTTTTTTTATTAAAGTTAAAAAAATTAGAGCTTTAAGAATTTTTTATTTACACTTACAGAATTACTTTTTATGCTTATTAAATAAAATCCTGAAGATAAGTTAGATACATCAATACCATTATTTATAGTGTTAGCTAGTTTTACTAATTGACCACTAAGTGTATAAATTAATACTGCTTCTATTTTCTCTGTAGATTTTAAAAATAATCTATTAGTTACAGGATTAGGATATAGTTTTACTGAATTTTCATTTAAAACTTCATCATTAACTCCTAATGTAGAATTGTACTCATAAGCACCTAAATCTATTGTAGTGTTAAAAATTCTACCGTTACCTGACAAATCTAAATTACCAAATAAAGCTACATCGTAGTAAGCGTTATCTCCTTGGTCTATAATGTGATTTGAAGCAGATGTTGGTTTGTTATCAGCATCTAAATTTAAGTTATCTGTTGCTGGATCTAAAGTGGTTACATTTGTAGCACTAAATGTCCCATAGGTTCCGGCGCTTGACGATACATTAGCAATAGAATTGCTAATAAACACATCGTAAGTAGAATTCATTCCGTCGGAAATATCTCTAGTAGCTGCTGCACCATTAACAGTATTCTGCCAAAAGATAGAATTATGAATATTTAGGTTAACACTTCCATTACCTGAGGCTGTAATAGAATTACCATAAGTACCATTATAATCATTATTAACAAACGTACTATTATTAATTACAACATCTAAAGTGCTTCCGTTATTCCAATCTGATCTAAAAATATCTAAGGCTGAAAGATTAATATCGTTATCTGCTACCAAAACATTTGCCCAACGTGTAAAAATATAACCGTTTGTACTATCAGATTGCACATAAACCAATCCCATATTAACAATGGTATTATTTATAAACGTAGTGTTTTCAATAAGTAATCCTTGATTAAATTTTCGCATTTTAAGTAAATATCCATTAGAATAATTACTTCTGAATATCGAATTTTTAATTTTTAAATTATTAGCATTTAAGCTATTTGGTATAAATATAACACCGTTTTCTTCTACGCCACCAGATTGTGATGTGTCGTAAATATTTTCAAAAATAATACCATTAAAAGTGACGTCACTTGTTCTTAATTCAAATAAACGCTCTGCATTATCTGTTTTGTTCGATGAGAAATCTCCATCAATATCATCACCATTAATATCTCCCGTAAAAACTGTTGCATTTGTAGTGTGAATAGCTGTTAAATCTCTATCTGCTAGAGTCGTTTCGGTTCCAGAAAAACCTCCAATAATATCAACCTCGTTTGTACTAACGGCAATTGGGGTATTTTTATCTGTTAATGTATACGTTCCTTTTGCTACCCATACAGCATCGTTTAAATTGGTATTTGCTAAAGCGTCTGTTACGTTTGTAAAAGCATCTGTCCATGAGCTACCATCGTTGGCTCCTGTGGCATTTGCATCTACATAATAAACTGCTGGTATGCAATTTTCACTATAATTTGCTTGACCATCTTTAGTCCAACCTACTACATACTGACCGCTGTTTGCTGGTGGCGAAAAGCCTGCATCAACTTGAATACATGTTAAACTTGCATTACTATACGCTTTCATGTAGGTGAAATTGCTGTTATTTCCGTTAGAAATCAACAATGTTTCTAATGCACTATTTTCATAACAAAACAATTCATTAATACTTGTATTTAAACGTATATCTAAACTTGTTAAATTGTTGAAACCAACATGCAAACGTGTTAAAGATAAATTGTTACTTACGTCAATAGTCGTTAAGCTATTATTAGGCACATCTAAACGCGTTAAGTTTATAAAAGCTTCAATACCTGTAAGGTTTGCAATACCTGTACCATTCATAATTAACTCGGTTGTAGCTTGCGCTTCTGCCATGGTAATGTCTGAATCTCCATTTATATTAATGCTGCTATCATTAACTAAAAAACTTTTAAAATTAGCATCTGGAATATCTACTACTTGATTTAATGCAACACAGTCTTCACTATAAAATGCTGAGTTACCTTTAGTCCAACCTTGGCTGTAAATTCCTGCATCTGCTGGTGGTGTAAAACCAGCATCTATTTGAATACACGACAAACTATTACCATAGGCTTTCATCCAATTTATATTGCTGTTATTACCGTTGGCAATGTTTAATTCATACAAAACACCATTATTATGGCATTGAATATCTGTAATTAGAGTATTTGCACTAATATCTAATGTTTCAATTTGATTTGAACCACAGTGTAAACGTGTTAATGCTAAGTTATTACTAACATCTAAGGCTGTTAAATTATTACTGTAACAATCTAGACGTGTAATATTAACAAAAGCTTCAATACCTGTTAAATCTGTAATAGATAATCCATTTACCAATAAGTTGCCTGTAAAAGCTTGCGCTTCTGCAACAGAAATTTCGCTATCACTATCGGTATTAATGGTCGTATCTCCAACAAGATAAGCTTTAAAATTAGCATCTGGAATGTTAACATTTTGTGCATGTATACTACACCATGCAGTCGCTATTAAAAAAGAAAATAAGAGTAAATTTTTTTTCATTGTAGTTGATATTTTTTATAATTAATCAGCTACAAAACAAAGGGGAGTTTCTAGGTATTCAATTTGCTTTTTTCTGAATAGCTCTAATTTCTTTCTGAATGAAAAGCTACATAAATGTTTCTTTGATTATTTCTAAAAATTGATCGCGTTTAGATTTTGAAATTGGAATGCGTTTTTGATTGTTCATTAATAAATAATCGCCATCATCTTTTACCAATTCATCTACATATTTTAGGTTGATTAAATACGATCGATGACATTTAAAAAACATCGCGTTGCTTTCTAATTGCGCTACAAAATGCTTCAACGGTTTGCAAATGGTTTTTTGTTTGCCATCCATAAGTTGTACGTTGGTGTACATGCCATCGGCTTCAAAATATACGATATCGTTGTGAGATGCGAACATAATCCCTTTTGGTATTTCTAAAGCAATTTTGTCCATTGAGAGTTGCTTTAACGAGTCGCGTAACTTATTTAACTGGTCGTTTAAATTGTTAGTTTTTATGGCTTCTTCGGCTTTTGCAACTGCTTCTTTTAATTCGTTAGTATCAACTGGTTTTAAGAGATAATCTACAGCCGATAATTTGAAGGCTTCAATGGCATATTGGTTGTATGCCGTAACGAAAATGATTTTAAAATCGACGTGATTTGGGAAGTATTCTAAAATATCTAATCCGGACTGATTTGGCATTTCAATATCTAAAAAGACAACATCTGGTTTACTGGTTTTAATCAAATCTACACCAGATGCTAAATCTTGCGCTTCTTCAATGCTTGTAATACTTGCGCAATGTTCGGTTAGCAAGTTGGATAGTAAATGTCTGGCGCGTTTTTCGTCGTCTATAATTATCGCTTTCATATCTTAATGTATTGGAGTGGTAATGATCACTTTTGTACCAGCAGCAACGTCGTTTTCGTCATACAAATCGTTGGTAGTTATGGCTATATCACGCTTTAATTTGTTTTTATAAAGATGCACACGTTCTTCATTGGCTTTGGTTGCAAAAGGCTTGTGCTGTTGGTTTGGTCGTTTTAATGTTTCGGATTGTTCTCGACCAATACCATTATCTTCAACTGTAATTTGTAATTTATTTTGCTGAACAATTTTTGCTTCAATATGCAATTTTCGGTTGTTTAATTTGTGTAATAATCCGTGTTTTAAAGCATTTTCAACATAAGGTTGAATGAATAAAGATGGTACTTTTATCTGTTTTGTTTTTAACTGATTATCGATAGAAATACGATATTCCAATTCATCTTCAAAACGCACTTTTTCTAATTCTAAATAGAGTTTTAAAGCGTTTAATTCTTCTTCTAAAGTGATTTCGTTTTGCTGACTGTAATCTAAATACATGCGGATTAATCGGCTAAACTTCACTAAATACGAGCTTGCCAATTCCTTTTCGTTCGAAATGATATAATCTTGAATAGAATTTAAAGCATTAAAAATAAAATGCGGATTCATTTGCGAGCGCAGATTTTCTAACCTTAAATTCGTTATTTTTTTATCTATTAAAATCTTGTCAATTTCGGCAATGCGTTGTTGCTCTTTTTGTTGTAGTCTCCATCTAAAATACAGCCAAACTAAACCTATAATTGACACTAAGACTAGGCCATAAAACCAATAGGTTTCCCAAAATGGTTTAGCAATTACAAAGGTTATTGGTGTTGCAGAAACAGGATTTTTAGAACTGATATTTTGTGCTTTTAATTCAAAAGTATAGGTTCCGCTAGCTAGACCATTAAAGTTAACAAAATGCGTATTTAAAGGAATGTTTTGCCAACTAGTATCTAGCTGTTTTACACGATAATGGTAGTTAACATGCTTGCTTGATTGAAAGCCATTGGAATTGAAGGTTAGTCCTATTTTATTAAAATCATGTGGCAATTTGTAGTTGTTGGCAACCAAAGTGTCCCGATTGTTTATAGAAACCCCTTCTATCTTAACCTTTGCAGTTTTAAAGGTTTTAAACAAACCACTTGCTTTAGGAAGTGTATAAAATGCTTTTGGTAGGCTTACAATAATTTGATTTTGAAGTACCAAAAAGTCGTTAACTGCTGTGTTTAAACCATCTTGCGTATTTAACGATTGAAGCTGATGTGTTTTTGTATGATATTGAAACAATCCCGAATCGGTTGATATCCATAGTACAAACCCATCTGAATGTATTGTATTTGTTTGAAGGTTGTCCGGAAGATTAATTCCTGAAGGTTTTAAGGTATTGTTCTCGTATTTTAGTAATCCGTTGTGCTGTGTGGCTAACCAAATAATTCCGTTGGTATTTGCAATTGAATTAACCATTAGACCACTTGAGTTGAACTTAATTTCCTCAGAAGTAAATGTTTTGGTGTTGTATTTGTATAGTCCATTTATATAAGATACAAACAATGTGTTTCCTAAAACAACAGAAGCTTTTACACGACTCTCTTTAAGAATCTGTTTTTTAGGATTATCAAAAGCGTTTTTATACACAATACCTTGTCGATAATTACCATAAAACAAAGTCTTATCGTCTATTTTAGAAAAGGTTTTTGCAACCGAAAATTGGTTATTTACGTCGGTAATTTTATCCGTTTTTAAATCGATCACAAATGATTCTGAAGCGTTAATACTAACAATTAATTGTTCATTTTTTTTATCAAAATGCAATTTGCCTATAATTTTTTTCCCTGGTAACTGTAGTGTTTTTATAAGATGATTTAGATTATAAAACAGCAATTTTCCGTTGTTGGTTCCAAATACAAAATGATTGTTTTGTAATGTGGCAGAAGCTGTAATTTTAGATTCAATACTTGATAATTCTACTCGACGAATATTAAGGTTTGGAGATACAAACACACCGTTATCTAAAGTTGTAAACCAGTAATTATTATTGAAATCTTTTTGAACATCTGTAATAGATTCAGTTTTAAAAAGTTGTTCTTTAAACGTAAAAAATTCACTTTTAAAAGTATAAATAAACACACCAGAACTAGTTAAAAACCAATACTCGTCGTTAAAATTTAGAAGATTATAAATGATTTCATGTTGTATTTGCGATGGTGTTTTAAGCTTGGTTACATTATTATTTACTTTATTTATAGAATATAAAACATTACCATTAACGCTTTTGTGTGTAAAGAATACATTAGTATTAAAAGCAAATAATTTTGGAGATTGTATTCTTTTTGTACTTGTTATTTCAAATATTTTTTCGGACTTATTTTTATTTAATTTATAAATACGATGACGTTCTAAATTGTCTTCAAAGCTAATAGCAAAGGTGTAATTGGTCTCTTTAAAAGTAGAGCTACTAATACACATACCATTAAAAAGCTTATTGATTTTTTTTGTTGTTAGACCAATATCATAAACACCTGTTACGGTAAATAATCGGATATAGTCTTTGTGTGCGGTATAAGGCGCTAGTTGTCCTTTTACCAATTTGCTTGCATCGTAAAATAGTTTTAAACTATCATTCTCTACATAAAATAACTGGCCGTAAATATTGTTACACCACAGTTTATTATCTGTATCAAATTTTAATTGAAAAAGGGAATTCGATTTTTGTTCAGGATGAATAAATAGTTTGTAATCTTTTCCGTTATAACGGTATAATCCTTTATTTGCGGCTAACCAAATGTAATTTTCTTGGTCTTCTACGATGTCGTAAAACTCGGTGTCAGGTAAAGAGGAAATATTTTGCAGATAACTATGCGTTGGGTTTTGTCCCAATAACATAAAAGTGTTAAGTATTAACACTTTTAAAATAATATATTTTTTAAGCACGTTGTGAGTCACAAAACAAACTTATTACATATTACTTAGTTTTGGAATAATGATTTTCTGAAAATAGATGTTTTTTTTCTAAAACTTAAACTAGTCGTTTTAAATATAAATTAAAAAAGCGGCAAAAAGCCGCTTTAGTATAAATAGATTAAGTGTCTATAAATTAGGTATAACCAATTCTTGGTCAGGATGAATAACATCCGGATTCTTTAAAATATTAGTGTTAGCGTTAAAAATTTCTTGATATTTAGAAGCTTGACCATAATAATGCTTAGCAATTTTTCCTAAAGTATCACCACTTTTTACAATATGCCTTGCATACACACTTTCATCAGCAACTGTAATATTTGCTTTAATATCAGATGGATTTTCACCACCTATTTCTTTAATTTTATCCCAAAGAATATTTTTTTCATACTGTGTTTTTGCTGTTCCTTTTATTTTAAGAATGCCATTTTCTTCAGTAACATTTCCATCTTGAATGTTTAAGGCTTCTCCTAAATTTAATACCTCTTGATATTTTGCTTTTACCATGATTTTGTACGTTTAAAATTTTAATGTCAATATAATAAAAATCTTATATATTTAATATGTTTGTTAAAAAATAAAATAACTATGTTTAATGATTATATAGATTTCTTTCATGATATTTTTGAAAAACAAAATGGTGTTCCAGTAATTTATTCTCAAATATCTCATTCTAAAAATAATCAAATTTTATTTAATTCAATTGATGAAAGTTTAAATGAAAATAATAAGCTTTTTTTTCGTTTAAAATACGTTCCAGATTACTTAGATTTAAAATTAAAGCAAGAGTCGTTATTTAAAACAAAAGTAATAAAAGAAGTTAAAGGGTATTCATGTTATTTACAGGATTTTAACCATGTTAATGAGTATTTAAAAGTACAGTTTAGTCTCAAAAAAAAGAGCGCAATAAAAAAGTATATAAGAAGGTTAGAAACTAGTTTTAACATTCGTTATAAAATGTTTTATGGATACATAGATGAAGCTGAGTATAATTTTATAATGAATGCGTTACGGAACATGCTTGATGCGAGATTTAAACAGCGCCAAGAAACCGATATATATAAAAGTGATTGGGATAAATATAAAGCGCTTATTATAAAACTAATAAAATTAAAAAAGGGATCTTTATTTGTAGTGTATAATGAAAGTGAGCCTATAGCTATTACGGCAAATTATCATTTTAATAACAAAATATTTTTTTATGGTATTCCTTCCTATAATATTGACTATGCATCATTTAGGTTAGGGCATGTCGTACTATATAAAGAAATAGATTGGTGTATAAAAAATAACTATTTAGTATTTGAAACCGGTAGAGGAGACTTTGAATATAAAAAACAATGGTGTAATAATGTTTATAATTTTAATTATAACCTAATTTATAAGAAAAACTCAATACCAGCATTTTTCGCTTTTAAAAAAGAATATTTTAAACACATTTTAATTAAATTTTTAAGAGAGAAAAAAGTTAACGTTTTATTTTATCAAATAAAGAATAAACTATTAAATAAAAAATCTAAAATTAAAACACATAAAAAGCAAGATAATTTTAGATTAGTTCATATTAATGAAACTGAAGTAAGTAATTATAGAAACGAGATAAACCCTTTTGAAAAAAAATATTCTAAACTAAGAAAGCCAATTTACGATTTCCTTTACTTAAATAAAGAACATGTTTCGAATATTAAGATTTATACAATAAAAAATCAAGAAAAATTTTTAATAAAAGGTAAGAGCAATAAACAGTTAATAATAGCTTGATAATCAACAAACACACGCTAAAAAAAGCGTAAATATTTTATTTTCTCATTACTAGGTATTTATAGTAAAATTATGTATTTTTGCACTCCTTTTAGCGAATCGTCAGGAAGATAAAAGGAATGAAACTAAAAATAATATAACACTTCTGTGTGTTAATCGCTTAAACTACCTGAAACATAACAGAATACAAATGTGATGAGATTTTATTTTAAAATAAAAAACATCACAAATTAATTAAATGGCTGAAAAAGCAAAACAAGCTGAAGTTGAAGCAACAGAAGCACCAGCAAAAGAAGCTCCAGTAGTATCTGAAGCTCAAGCAAACCCTGAAAAATTCTTAAAAGAGTTTAACTGGCACAATTATCAAGAAGGTATTGATGAAGTTGACGATTTACAATTAAAAGAATTTGAAAAATTAGTAGCCGAAAATTTCGTTGACACTTTAGATGATGAAGTTGTAGAAGGTACAGTAGTACACATTTCTGATAGAGATGCTATTATCGATATTAATGCAAAATCTGAAGGTGTAATTTCTTTAAACGAATTTCGTTACAACCCTAACTTAGCAGTTGGAGATAAAGTAGAAGTATTAATTGATGTTCGTGAAGACGCAACAGGACAATTAGTATTATCTCACAGAAAAGCTCGTGTAATTAAAGCATGGGATCGTGTTAATAAAGCACATGAAACTGGCGAAATTGTAAATGGTTTTGTAAAATGCAGAACAAAAGGAGGTATGATTGTAGATGTTTTTGGAATTGAAGCATTCTTACCAGGTTCTCAAATTGATGTTAAGCCAATTAGAGATTACGACCAGTATGTAAATAAAACTATGGAATTTAAAGTTGTTAAAATCAACCACGAATTCAAAAATGTTGTTGTTTCTCATAAAGCACTTATTGAAGCTGATATTGAAGAACAAAAGAAAGAAATTATTGGTCAATTAGAAAAAGGTCAAGTATTAGAAGGTGTTGTTAAAAACATTACTTCTTACGGTGTATTTATCGACCTTGGTGGCGTTGACGGATTAGTACATATTACAGATTTATCATGGTCTCGTATTAACCATCCAAATGAGATTGTTGAATTAGACCAAAAATTAAATGTTGTAATCCTTGATTTTGATGAAAACAAATCAAGAATCCAATTAGGTCTTAAACAATTATCTAAACACCCATGGGAAGCTCTTGCAGAAGAGGTGAAAGTTGGAGATAAGGTAAAAGGAAAAGTAGTTGTAATTGCAGATTACGGTGCATTTATTGAAGTAGCAGATGGTGTTGAAGGATTAATTCACGTTTCTGAAATGTCATGGTCTACACACTTACGCTCAGCACAAGATTTTGTTACTGTTGGTGATGAAGTTGAAGCTCAAATCTTAACTTTAGATAGAGAAGACCGTAAAATGTCTCTTGGTATTAAGCAATTAACTCCAGATCCATGGACAGATATTACTGCCAAATACCCATTAGGTTCTAAACATACAGGTGTTGTACGTAACTTTACAAACTTTGGTGTATTTGTTGAATTAGAAGAAGGTATTGACGGGTTAATTTATATCTCAGATTTATCTTGGACTAAGAAAATTAAGCATCCATCTGAATTCTGCGCTGTAGGCGATAAGTTAGATGTTGTTGTACTTGAGTTAGATGTTGAAGGACGTAAATTATCTTTAGGTCACAAACAAACTACAGAAAACCCTTGGGATAAGTACGAAACAGAGTTTGCTTTAGGTACAACCCATACTGCTGCTATTTCTGAAATAGTTGATAAAGGAGCAACCATCGAGTTTAATGAAGATATCGTAGCCTTTGTACCATCTCGTCACTTAGAGAAAGAAGATGGTTCTAAACTTAAAAAAGGAGAAGAAGTAGAATTCAAAATTATCGAATTTAATAAAGAGTTTAAAAGAGTAGTAGCATCGCATACTGCAATCTTTAAAGCTGAAGAAATGGCTAACGTAAAAGCTGCTGTTAAAAAACAGGCTTCTCAAGCTGCAGAAGCAAAACCAACTTTAGGTGATGCTAATGATGCTTTACAAGCTCTTAAAGATAAAATGGACGGGAAAAAATAATTGAATAATTTTAATTACATTTAATTTCCTTATAACGGAAATCCATTTTAAATAAAAAAACCTCCAATTATTGGAGGTTTTTTTATTTAAACCTAATGTGTTTTAACAAATCGTAATATTTAGCTTATAAATTTTATTTTATGTAATAAAAACAATACATTTATATGTGTTTTAAATAAACACCACTTTAATTTAATTGTTAACCTAAATACTTTGTTTATGAGAATTATTACATTTTTACTTTTATTTCTTTTTTGTTTTAATCTATCCAGAGCACAAAATGGAGACGAAATAACCGATGCCGTATTATGCCCAGATTCTACGCCTATAACAGCATTTCATGTATCAGATGCCACTACAGCCTCTAGCATATCTGCTCCAAATTGTGTTTCAGGAGGTATAGATGCTTTTTATTTTAACCCTATTTCTGCTAGCGACAATAAAATTACTATTGGTATGGAAACTACCTATGCGGTTAATACTACTATTCATTATCAAATATTAAGAGCGCCTGCAGGAGATATAAATAATTTACAAGAATATATTTGTAGTTCTTTTGATGTTATAGTAGGCGTACCCCCACTTACCGATGGAGGAAGCTTTTCAACAGAAATAACTACCAATGTAAACAGTACAGACGTGTATTATTTACGAGTATACAAACCTACAGGCTTAACAGATCCAATTATTGAAGCCTTGTTTGATGCCACTACAGTTAGTATGACTAGTGAAAATGATGGTACATTATCGTTTTCAGAATTTAGTAAATCGAACATAAAGCTAGTTATGAAAACAGATAGGTTGGAAATTATTAATAATTCTCAATATTATAATTATCGAGTATATAGTATTAGTGGAAAACTTATAAAGGAAAAAAAGCAAAAAGAGCTTGTTAGCCAAGTAGACATATCTTTTTTTAATAAAGGAGTATACCTTTTAATGTTAGATAACGGGAAAAAAAATAAAGTGTACAAATTTATTAAGTAACAACACTTAATTTAATTTTTTAAAGACCATACAAAATAAGTATGGTCTATTTTTTTGCTTAAACTTAAAAGTACATTGTGCACTTTGTTTTTTTAGCTTAACTTTGTATGCCAAACACGTTTGGATAATATATGAGTCAAAAAGTTTTACTTAACGCAAAAGAGGTAAACATCATTCTTCACCGATTGGCTTGTCAACTTATTGAAAAACATAACAATTTTTCTAATACTGTACTTATAGGTTTACAACCACGAGGCATTTTTTTAGCAGATAGATTAGCTAAAATTTTATCTGAAGATTATAAAGTGAAAGATGTAAAAGTTGGCCATTTAGATATTACCTTTTTTAGAGACGATTTTAGAAGAAGTGATAAGCCATTAGAAGCAAACAAAACTAAAATTAATTTTTTAGTTGAAGATAAAAATATAGTTTTTATTGACGATGTCTTGTATACAGGACGGAGTATTAGAGCCGCTTTAACAGCCATACAATCATTTGGTAGGCCAAATGAAATAGAGCTTTTAACCTTAATTGATAGACGCTTTAGCAGACACTTACCAATACAGCCTAATTATAAAGGACGACAGGTAGATGTAATAAATAACGAAAAAGTAAAAGTAAACTGGAAAGAGCATGATAATGAAGATTCGGTTTATTTAATAGAAAAATAAATAAAACAATGAGCGAATTAAGTGTAAATCACTTATTAGGAATTAAATATCTTAAAGAAAAAGATATTCAACTTATTTTTGAAACTGCCGATCATTTTAAAGAAGTAATTAACAGGCCAATAAAAAAAGTACCATCGCTTAGAGATATTACTATTGCCAATCTATTTTTCGAGAATTCAACCAGAACAAAATTATCTTTCGAACTTGCAGAAAAACGCTTATCTGCCGATGTAATAAACTTTTCATCTGCACAATCATCAGTTAAAAAAGGAGAAACTTTAATTGATACGGTAAACAATATTTTATCTATGAAAGTAGATATGGTTGTAATGCGCCATCCTAACCCAGGAGCAGGCGTATTTCTATCAAAACATGTTAATGCAAGTATAGTTAATGCGGGCGATGGTGCACATGAGCATCCAACACAAGCATTGTTAGACTCTTACTCAATAAGAGAAAAACTAGGCGATGTAAAAGGGAAAAAAGTAGTTATAGTTGGCGATATTTTGCACAGTAGAGTAGCCCTTTCAAACATATTCGCTTTGCAACTGCAAGGCGCAGAAGTTATGGTTTGCGGCCCAAAAACATTAATTCCTAAATACATAAATAATCTAGGAGTTAAAGTTGAAACAAACCTTCGTAAAGCCCTAAATTGGTGCGATGTAGCAAATATGCTTCGTGTACAAAATGAGCGTATGGATATTAGTTATTTTCCTTCAACAAGAGAATATACACAGCAGTTTGGAGTAAATAAAAATTTATTAGATTCGTTAAATAAAGAAATAACCATAATGCATCCTGGACCAATAAATAGAGGTGTAGAAATAACAAGTGATGTTGCAGACTCTAAACAATCTATTATATTAGATCAAGTACAAAACGGTGTTGCAATAAGAATGGCTGTTATTTATTTATTAGCTTCTAAAATAAAACAATAGATTATGATTTTTAATCAAAACGAGAATACAACTATAATCACTCAAGAAAAGGTTTCGGTTATAGAATTGGTAAAAAAGCTTCAAGCTTTATATCCAAAATATAAAAACAATAATATAATAATAGCATTAACGAGCTTAAATACTTTAACCAAAGCCGAAATTGTAGAGTTTTTAGATATTTCAAATACACATAAGGCAGCTAAGCATTCATTTGTTATCGTATCCAATAAAATTGATTTAGATATTGTACCTAATCAATTAGTAGTTGTACCTACCATTCAAGAGGCTCATGATATTATTGAAATGGAAGATATGGAACGTGATTTAGGGTTTTAAGATGATTAAATATAACCTTGCACAAGTTAATATAGCTAAGCCATTGGCCCCAATGGACAATCCAATTATGCAAGATTTTGTAAATAATTTAGACAAAATTAATGCCATAGCTGATGCTGCAGAAGGTTTTATTTGGCGTTTAAAAGACGAGGATAAGAATGAAGCCACAAGTGTTTTTCAAGACGATTTATTAATAATTAACATGTCGGTTTGGGAAAACCTAGAATCTCTTTTTAACTATACTTACAAATCAGGACATATAGATGTATTTAAAAGAAAAAAAGAATGGTTTAGCAAAATGAAAATGATGCATATGGCATTTTGGTATATTCCCGAAGGGTATACTCCTAGTTTTCAAGATGCTAAAAACCGATTAGATTACTTAAATACGCATGGAGATACACCTTATGCTTTTTCATTTAAAAGTAAATTTACTTTTAAAGATGCCTTAAATTATAAACAGCTTATATAACATGAAACTTTCTATATTAGGCTGTTATAGTGCAACACCACGTACATTAAACAATACCACTTCTCAAGTTTTAGAAATTAATAACCATATGTTTTTAATTGATTGTGGTGAAGGTACACAGGTACAATTACGCAAGCATAAAATTAAATTTAATAGAATAAAACATATTTTTATTTCACATTTACATGGCGATCATTTTTTTGGTTTGGTAGGGCTAATTTCAACATTTAGGCTACTTACTAGAGAAACAGATTTACATATTTATGGCCCTAAAGGAATTAAAGAAATTGTAACCCTTCAAATGAAATTAGCCGATTCATGGACTAATTATAACTTATATTTTCATGAACTAACATCAAAAAAATCTGAATTAATATTTGAAGATGATAAGGTTGAAGTATATACCATCCCTTTAAATCACAGAATTTATACTAATGGATACTTATTTAAAGAAAAAGAAGGTTTACGAAAACTTGTTATGCATAATGTTAAAGAAGCAAATGTGAATGTTGCTTATTATAGAAAATTAACACAAGGGTTTGATGTAGAAAATGATGATGGCATATTAATTAAAAACGAAAGCGTAACTACAGCAGGGCCAAAGCCTAAAAGTTATGCATTTTGTAGTGATACTATGTATAAAGAAGATATTGTTTCAATTATAAAAAACACAGATGTACTTTATCATGAATCTACTTTTTTAGAACAACATGCGCATTTAGCTGTAAAAACAAAACATTCTACAGCAAAAGAAGCAGCAAACATAGCAAAGCTAGCAAATGTAAAAACACTAATATTGGGGCATTATTCTACACGTTATGGAAATATTCAGGATTTTAAAATCGAAGCTAAATCTATTTTTGATAATGTAGAGCTAGCCGAAGACGGTAAAACGTTCGAGTTTTAAATAAACACTTTAAGTTTATTTTTATTGAAGTTTAATGATTTTCGCAGTATAATTTAAATTTTATTAACCATTTATCTATTTGTTTTTTAAACATATTAGGGAAAAAATTAGCTAATATTTTTAATAGCACCCCTTTAAACTCTGTGTATTCAATAGTAGTTTGCATAATAGTTTGGTTACTATTAAATACGCTAAATTTTGTATTCATGGTGTTAGTTATTTTTTTATGCTCGTATTTGGCATAAAATTCTTTGGGTAAATTATTAAGTATTATCGTTTCAATTAAATCAAAATTTTTATAAACTAATTTAGATTTTGCTCCAGCATGCCCTTTAGTTCCACTTAAATGCTCTAGCCTTAAAAAATCTTTTTGCGATTGTTTTAATGCATCAGGATCTTTAAAATGCTTAACAACTTCAAGCAAAGGTTTATTTATTTTAATACTAAAAGCAAATTTCATTTTTAAAGTTTGTATTAAGATAATAAAAATATTTATCATAATTTTTTTTAAAAAAACATGTAAATTGCACTAGTATGGAAAAAGATTTAAGCAACTACAGAAGGTCTTATAATAAAGGCGAATTACTTTTAGAAGAAGTGCCAGAAAATCCTTTAGAACTATTTCAGAAGTGGTTTTATGAAGTTGATTCTCATTTTTTAGAAGATGAAACTAATGCTATGACAATTTCTACAATAGGTTTAGATGGTTATCCTAAAAATAGAGTAGTGCTTTTAAAAAAATACACTTACGAAGGATTTATATTTTATACCAATTACAATAGTGAAAAAGGTAGAGCTATAAATGCTAATCCTAATGTTTGTTTATCCTTTTTTTGGCATGGGGCAGAACGACAAATTATAATTAAAGGTAAAGCTGAAAAAATTCCAGATAATTTAAGTGATGGTTATTTTGAGTCAAGACCTCGCGGTAGCCAATTAGGTGCTATAGCATCAAACCAAAGCGAGTGTGTTGATAATAGACAATATCTGGAAGATAAACTTAATAAGTTAGAAAAAGAGTACGAAGGTAAAGAAATTTCAAGACCAAGCTATTGGGGTGGTTACATTGTTAAACCTGTAGAAATTGAGTTTTGGCAAGGCAGACCTAATAGACTTCATGATCGTATTCGATATAAGCTTCAAAACGACTTCAATTGGTCGATTAATCGATTATCTCCATAAATTAACGACGAAATACACATAAAATTCAACTTAAGTCACGCTTTATCGATTAAAAACTCAAATAATCGATGAAATACATACTTTTTGTCGATTTTAACAATTCCTTAACAGTTACTTCAGGCTTACGGGTTAATTTTACAGAACCAAATCTAATTAACTTAACCTATGAAGTTATTAATCAAACTACCATTGGTAGCAGTATTTACTGTTTTTATGTTGTCATCTTGTTCAACAGACAGTATTAACGACAAAGAAGATGCTATGGAATTAAGTCTTGAAACCCCACAAGCAAAAACCATAGAAGTAGAAATTCTTGAGCTTATAAATAATCACAGATTATCGTTAGGCTTAAATGCACTTACAGAAATGTCAATAGTAAAGTCTGTAGCGTTCAGCCATACAGATTATATGATTGATAATGATGAAGTATCGCATCATAATTTTTTTACAAGAAGTGAGTATTTAAAATCTAATGCTGGCGCAAAAAAAGTTTCTGAAAATGTAGCCTTTGGTTATAATTCTGCAGACGCTGTTGTTAGAGCTTGGCTTAAAAGTAAGGCTCATAAAGAAAATTTAGAGGGTGATTACACAAACTTTGATATTTCTGCAGAGAAAAATGCAGAGGGCAGATGGTATTACACTAATATATTTATTAAAAAATAATATTTTTATATTTTTTATTAAAAAAGTAACTAACATTGCTTGTTAGACACTATTTTAAAGGTACTTTACCTAGTTTATATAAATTTAAAGCAGTATTTAATAATATCTTTATAGTATCTAGTGGTATATCTTTGTTAGGATTTACATTAAAAATTTTCATACGTTTACGAGTTCCTGTTACTAATTCGGGATGGTTTAAGTAAGCGCCTTCAACAAAAAGTAAGTAAGGCATATTTGTCTTCTTATTTATCCATAAATAGCAAAACATTTTCTTTTTAAAACAAAAACAAGGCATGCCATATTTAGTGGTTTCTGTAATGTTATTATCTTGTTTTAATATAAAATCGCGTAAGGTTAATAAACAACTTAGATTAGGTTCAGTTTTACTTAAATAGAATTTTTCGTTAGGCAGCATTAATAGTTTTTATGTATGAAATGTAGCGTGTATAAGCTACTAATTTAGAGATTAAAAACTAAATAGAATATTCTGCAGGGGTATTTGTAAGTAGGTAGAACTAACAATGAAGTAAACACGGTGATATTGCACGGTTTTTTTTACGAGATCCAAGTTTTAACAATATCATCGATTATCCATTTACCGCTTTCGTTTTTCTTAATATAAATCCTAAAACCTTTTCCGTTTAGAATTCCTATCGCATATCCTCCATTTAGAACTCCGTAAGATTTGGTTTGATCAAAAATAATTCTACTGAAACCAATTTTCGCAGAAATAAAATAATCATATTCAGTTGTCCAAAATTCACGTCCATTAGGGAATTCCGACCGATACTTAAATTTAATCTTTTGATTGTTTGATTTTAATTTGTTTAAGTCAATTTTATAATTTAATCCAAGTTTTATATTTATGGAATCTTGAATTTTAAAATGTTTAGCCAATTTGTTTAAATCATCTTCTTCGAATCTGCTTATTGAATCTGAAACAACAAGAAAAATTGAAGATTTATCTCTTTTTAAAGAGTCTTTTTTTCTTTCCCATTTTTTAATATCATTTTTGTATTTATCAGTTTGTTTATAATCCAGAATTCCTTTATCAATATCATTTTTATATTCTTCTTTTTCAAAGAATTCTGGTGGCGGTGGCGGTGGCGGTAAAAGTCGTTTGTCGAAATGAATAGAATCTATAATTGAAGGAAAAATTTGGTAAAAAACAGCTTGTTCAAACTTAGTTTCAGAAATGACTTTGTCTTCTTTACAGTTCCAGTAAAAAAGTGTTGAAATAAAAAGTATGAATATTAATTTGAACGGTTTTCTCATACGTGAGTAACAATTAATATAATTTGCTTTATTAAGTTACAATTTAATAAAAAACCATCAAAACGATATTACGTTTTGATGGTTTGTAATATAAGGTTTTAAAACATTTAATTCATTTTTACAACAATAAACTCGGTGCGTCTATTTATTTGGTGTTGTGCTTTTGTACAGTTAGATGAATTATTACAGTTATTAAGTAGTTTTTCTTCTCCAAAACCTTTATAGTTAATAATTCTAGAAGGATTAATACCTTGTTTTATAAGGTAATTATAAGCAGCACTTGCTCTTTTTTGCGAAAGTAAATAATTATAATTATTAGGCCCTCTGGAGTCTGAATAAGAAGCAATTTTAATACTCATTTTCGGGTATGTATTTAACATAGACTTTACTATATAATCTAGACTTTCTTTGTCTTCTTTTCTAATTGAAGCACTATTAAAATTGTAATAAATAGGAGATAGGCTAATTGTTTCAATTGGTTTTTCTGTAATTACAACTTTAGCTTGCATTAAAAAGTCATGACTAATAGACCTTGTATCTCTACTCGTATTTTTTGATGATACAGATTTTGTGTTTTTATTATACCCATCTTTATTTACTGTAATTTGATATGCCGTATCTCTGTTTATGGTTATAATATAATGTCCGTTTTCATTAGTTTTTGTGGTTGTAATTACATTGTTGCTATCAACTAATGTTATAGTAGCATTATTAATAGCTTTGTTGTTAGAATCGTTATAAACAGTACCTTCAATATTTAATGGTGGAATTCTATCGTAGGCATATATATCATCGCTACCAATACCTCCTTTTCTGTTAGATGCAAAAAAACCAGATAAGCCATCTTGATTCATAAAAAATGAAAAATCATCTTTGCTTGAATTTACTGGTGTTCCTAGGTTAATAATACTCTTAATGTTTTTGTTTTTATCTGAAACAGTTCCATAAATATCTAATAAACCAAGTCCAGGATGACCATCGGAAGAGAAGAATAATACACCTTTACTATTAACAAAAGGGAATTTTTCGTTTTTGTTAGTATTTATAACAGTTCCTGCATTTATTGGTTGGCTATAAGAACCGTTATTTATATTTACATAATATATATCTGAACCTCCATAACCACCAGACCTATCAGAAGCAAAATAGAGTTTAGTTTCATCTTCATTTAATGCTGGATGTCCGTTTGAAAAATGATTACTATTAAATGGTAAATCTTCAATATTACTCCATTTTCCATCAACTAGCGTAGCTTTGTATATTTTTAAATTAGAAATACCTTCTCCATTTTTTCCTAGAAAATTTTTAATAAAATTTGTTCTAGAAAAATACATGGTTTTACCATCTTTAGTTATAGTAAGCGGGCCATCATGATATACCGAATTTATTTTTCCTTTTAATTTAGATTTGTTATTAACTACCGTATTGGCGTTTTTTTCGGTTACATAAATATTTAAAAAAGGCTCTTCATCCCAAGCATTAAGGTGTTTTTTTAAAGTTCCTTCATCTCTAGCCGATGTAAAATATATTTTGTTGTTGTGTTGGTATGCACCAAAATCGCTAAACTTAGAATTAAATTTAACAGGTTTTAAAACATATTGTTTAGTAGCATTAAATATGGCGTTTAAAAAATCTGAATCTTCTAAATAATGTTGTTCTTTAATATTTCCGCCAGCATCTTTAAATTGTTTTAACCAAGTTCTGGAGGCTTCATAATTTTTAGTACCTCGTAGTGCTTGTGCATAATTATAATAATACTCAATTGGTACATGGTTTTGCTTAACCACTTTTTCATAATATACAACTGCGCTGTCTGGATTTCTTAAATAGGCATAACTATCTGCCAATTGCCTAGTCGCATAATTGGTGTTTATATTATGATTAATTAAATTATGATATGCACTTGTGGCTTGAACAAATGCAAAATTGTTAAATAAATTATCTGCTTTTTTTTGTAAATCGTTTTGAGCAAAAGTGCTAAAAGTGCTTAATACTAATAAAGCTGCTGTTATGTTGTTTTTTAATTTCATTTGGGGTCTTATTTAATTAAAAAATCCTATACTATAATTGTATTATCACGCTATTTGTAGTGCGTTATCTATTCCATTTTAACTACTATAAATTGTGTACGTCTGTTTAATTGATGCTCTTCTTCTTCACAATCTTGTCCGTCTTCACAGCCGTTTGTTAACCTACGTTCTCCAAAACCTTGATGTTCTGTAATTCTAGAAGGATCGATACCTTTAGATATTAAATACTCATACGTTGTATTTGCTCTGTCTATTGATAGTTTATCATTGTATGATAATTCACCTCTAGAGTCTGTATGCGATTCTATTCTAATTACCATTTCTGGATAATCATTTTGCATTAGGTTTACAATTTTATCTAACTGTATTGCTGCATCATCTCTAATGGTATGACTATCAAAATTAAAGTAAATGGTATTTAAGTCTATTTCGGCAAGTTTAACAACGTTTTGTACGGGATTTAAAAGTAAATTACCAGTAATAGTAGTTAGCTCTGTTTGTAAATTTTTAGATGTAAACTCTCTGTAATCTTCTATATATTTATCTTGATTAGCAACAATTTTATAATCTTTATTTCTGTCTATATTTATTTGATAGTAACCATTTTGATCTGTTTCCATGTAAGCTACTTGATTATTTTTATCATCAAATAAAGTAATTTTTGCACCAGCAATAGGGTTTGTGTTTATGGCATCGGTTACAACACCTTCAACATGAAGTACAGGTTCTCTATGAAAAGCATAAATATCATCACTACCACGGCCACCTTGACGGTTTGAAGCGAAATACCCTGTTATTCCGTTTTGATTCATAGTAAAAGCAAAGTCATCTTTATTAGAATTAACAGGAACGCCTAAGTTTATTACATCTACAATACTCTGTTCGTCTTCGCCTTTAATAGAGGCAAATATATCCAGTAAACCTAAGCCTGTATGACCATCTGAAGAGAAGAATAAAACTCCTTCGTTGTTTATAAAAGGAAATCCTTCTGCATTTTCTGTATTAACTACATTGCCAAGGTTTTGAATGTTTGATAAAGATCCGTCGGGAGCAATATCAACACTCCAAATATCGGAGCCGCCATATGTTCCTGGTCTGTCTGATGTGAAATATAATTTTGTGTCGTCTGTGTTTAAAGCAGCATGTTGAGTGGAAAATTCATCGCCATTTATTGATAGATCTTCAATATTTGTCCATAGGCTATCTACTAGAGTAGCACGATAAATTTTCATATTTGTTAATCCTTTTTTGTCTTTTAACTCGATATCATCCTTAAAATTATTTCTAGAAAAATACATGGTTTTACCATCTTTTGTAATGGTAACAGGTCCATCATGATAAATAGAATTAACATCGCCTTTTACCTTAGCGGTATGATCTACGTTTCGTTTAGAACCGGCTTCGGCCACATAAATATCTAGAAAAGGTTGTTCGTTCCAACCATATAACCGTTTAATGGCAACACCTTCGTCTCTGGCAGATGCAAAGTATACCTTTCCGTCATGTTCAAAGGCTCCAAAATCACTATATTTAGAGTTAAAGCGAACACGATCTAAAAAATATTGTTGTTTTGCTCCAAATACACTTGTTATAAAGTTAATGTTTTTTGAAAAATCGTTTGCATTTACAACGCCACCAGAATCTTTATACCGCTTAAGCCACACTTGAGATTCGTCGTATTTTTTCATACCACGAAGCGATTGTGCATATTTATAATAATATTCAATTGGTACATCTTTTTGCTTAACAACGCTTTTATAATACCTAGAAGCGTTTCTTGGATCTCTTAAAAAAGCATAACTATCGGCAAGTTTTCTAGTAGCATAATTTCTGTTATAGTTATCTTGCACCAGTTCTCTATATAATTTTGCTGCTTTAACAAAAGAGAATTTATTAAATAGTGTATCTGCTCTTTTTTGTTTTCCTTGTTGCGAATACGTAGAAAAACTAAGCATTAAAGCTAAACAAACTAATATGTAATTTTTAATATTCATAGGAAAATGAGTCTTAGAAATATCTAGGTGATTTTAATTTAGAACTTAAGAATTTAAACTCGTACATAAGTAATATTTCATGTGTACCAGTTGTATAATCTGCAATTTCAGATATTGGTTTTTCATAAGCATAACCAATTCGTAATTGCCTTGATACTTGAAAATCTACTATGCCACCAATGGCTGCTGTTTGTTCGTTTATTCTATAAGAACCACCAACCCAAAACTTTTCGTTGAATAAAAAGTTTCCAGTTAAGTCGTACGATACAGGTGCTCCATTTGTTGCTTTTATTAAAGCTGCAGGCTTAAATTTAATCGTTTTACTAATATCTATTACACCACCAGCTGTAAAATAGTAGCTAATACGATCTAGAGCTTCAAAATCATTAGCATTATTGGCATCATTATTTAGTATTCTTGGTGCTGATAAACTAGCATAAACTCTATTTGTACTCCAATAAATACCAGCGCCAATGTTAGGTGCCCACCTATCTTCAGTACCATAAATTAATGGGTCGTTTTGGTTATCGTCATCTAAACGGAAATTAGTATCAAAACTAAATTGAGTAAACCCACCTTTTAAACCAAAGGCTAATTTTCCGTCTCTACCTACTGGGATACTATATGAGAAATCTCCATATAGATATGTGAAATTTTGTGGTCCTAAATCGTCTTCAATAAAAGATAAACCAACACCAACACGATCGTTTCTAAGTGGTGTATGAATAGATAATGTTTGTGTTATTGGACCACCCTTAAAGCCAACCCATTGGCTTCTATGTAAACCCACTACACTTAATGCTTCTCTACTTCCTGCATAGGCAGGATTTATAGATATGGTGTTATACATGTACTGTGTAAATTGCGGTAATTGTTGTGCAATTCCCATGGTACAGCTTAACAACGCAATAGCGATTATATTATATTTTAAAAATTTCATAGGTTAAGATGTTATTTGGTTCCTAAGTAAACAGGTCCGGTTATAGGATCTAATCCACTATTTCTTAAGTTAATGATATAATAATATGTTCCGTTAGGTAATTTTCCGTTATTTCCAAAAGATGATTTAGTTGAAGAACCGTTCCAATCTCCAAATACACCAGAACCTGATTTTAAACTTCCAAGAGTGTATTCATTCGATTCATAAACTAGAGCTCCCCATCGGTTAAATATTTTTACCTCTGCTACAAATCCACATAAATCAATACCTTCTATATCAAAAGATTCATTATGCCCATCTCCATTAGGTGTTATTGCTGTAGATATACTAATATCTTTTTCACCACAAGGTAAAACTTTACATTTAGCATCAACAACGATAATAACATCTGTAATATTAATACATCCAGATTGGAAACCAGTATATCTAATTACATATTGTATACCTTCTGTATTAGGATTAAAAGTTTCAGAGTAAGCCTCTTCTAAATTAGTTGGATCAAATATACTGCCTGTTACTGTTGCTATTGGGTTACCTTCTATAATTTCCCATGAGCCTCCAAAAGTATCTTCAGCTAAGTAACCATCTAGGTTTATAACGCCGTTATCAAAACAAATATCTTCTGCTACAACTTCACTTAATATTTCGTCTAACGATACATTTAGTGTTTGTGTGTATGTTTCTTCATTATTACAAGCATCTCTTACTGTCCAAGTTCTTATAATTTGATAATCTGCAATAACGTTTTCATCAAATGTATTTGTTTCGTTAAAGTTTACAATAACATTAGAAGAGCAGTTATCTTCAAATTCAACTTCAGGAGCTTCAGGTATATCTGTACAACTTACATTTAATGTTGTCTCAAATGCTGTTGTTGGTTCTGGAGCTGTCGTGTCTTGTACAGTAATAATTTGGGTGTGAGATGTTGTTAGTCCACACTCATCAGTTGCTACCCAAGTACGTGAAATGGTGTAGTTAGAAGGACAATCGCCATCTGTTCTGGCATCATTTACAGTTACTGTAGCATCGCCACAATTGTCAATTGCTGTTAGTGTTGTTATTTCTGGTAGCATATCACATTCAACAGTTATATCTCTTGGTAATGTTTCAACAAATGTTGGAGGTGTAGTATCTTGAACAATTATGTTTTGAGTATATGTAGTTGTTAAACCACACTCATCTGTAGCGACCCATGTTCTTGCTATACTGTAGCTGTTAGGGCAGTCTCCATTTGTTCTAGCATCACTCACAGAAACAGTAGCTGTTCCACAAACATCGGTTGCTGTTAATATTTCAGGCTCTGGAATATTATCACATTGCACAACAATATTTAAAGTTGGTAAAGTCTCTACAAAAACTGGAGGTGTTGTATCTTGAACTGTTATTGTTTGTACATGTGTATTAGTAATTCCGCATTCGTCTGTGGCTGTATACGAACGCTTTATTACATAATTGTACTGGCAATTACCGTTTGTTCTTTCATCATTAACTGTTACTGTTGCTGTACCACAATTATCGGTAGCAGTTAAGGTAACAGGATTAGGAATGTTATCACACTCAACTACAATATCTCCAGGAAGTGTTGTTTGGTCAAATTCAGGAGCAGTAGTATCAGAAGTTGAAATAATTTGATCATCACTAATAGTATTTCCACAGCTATCTGTTGCAGTCCATGTACGTATAATTGTATATGTTCCAGAACAGTCTCCATCTTGTCTTACATCATTAAATGTAACCGTTGGATTATTATCACAATTATCTGTTGCAGCAGCTGTTCCGAAAGCTGTTGGGCTTAAATCGTCACTACATTCTGCAGTCACATTAGCTGGTATTATAAGCACAGGTTTGGTTGTGTCTTCTACAAAAATAGTTTGTGTTGCAGTTGCAGAGTTACCACAATCATCCGTAATTGTATAAGTTCTTATAACTTCAATAGGACAAGTGCCAGAAGCACTATCTAAACTTGTTACAATAAGATGATCATTTGATGAGCATCCATCTGAAATAGTTAGACCTAATGATTCTAAATCGGCAACAGTATTAGCTGGCATGCTTACATCTGAAGCTGTACATCCTTCAACTGTTGTTGTAGGTATTGTTCCTGCTACTGAAGGTGCTGTAGTATCTTCAACATTAATGGTATGCGATGCATTAACAGTATTCCCACAAGCATCCGTAATGGTATATGTTCTAGTAACAACAAGAGGACAAGTGCCAGAAGCGCTATCAGAGTTTGTGACTACTAAGTTATCATCTGTAGTACAGTTATCTTCAATATTTAACCCAAGAG
>NZ_JBLWGD010000002.1:0-663118 GCF_048381495.1 Algibacter ulvanivorans | reverse complement strand
CGGTCCAAGTGACCGTTGTTTCTCCTAATGGGAATGAGGCAGGTGCATCATTAGATATGGATGTTGTGTTACAGTTATCATCCACAGTAGGCGTTCCAAGATTGACATTAGCGGCATCTGTAGAACAAGCATTAGCATCGACATTTACAGAGATATCATTAGGACATATTATTGTTGGATTGGTAGTGTCTAGAGTTGTTTGAACCTCAAAACTTTCAGAGGCTGTACAACCAGAATTAACATCAGTTACAATAATAGTGTAAGTACCTTCAGATAAGTTTGATAAATCTTGAGAATCTATATCTGGATCTTGTAAACCATTATTATCCCAGTCGTACGAATAATTTCCAGTACCACCAGAAACACTAATGTCTAAAGCTCCATCATTTTCGCCTATGCAACTTTCATCTGTTTTTGATGTTAAGCTAATAATTAAAGCAGAAGGTAAAGTTAAAGTATTAGAAGATCGTTGCAAATCTGCTAAAGTACAGCTACCATTACCATATGATCCAGAGTAAATTAAATCAGCTGTAAAATCACCTTCAAATGCAGTACTTCCTGTATAATTAAAAGTGCCGTTTTGTGAATTTGAAGTGCCTACTTGATTACCATTTAATTTAAAAATCCATTGAAACGAATCAGAGAAAACATTACATCCTCCTTGATTTAAAGTACTAGAATAAGAAATTGAATTTGTACAATCTATTCGTGATATAACTGGATTTATAACAGGGCAAGGTACACAAAAACTAGGGTTAGTGAATGTAACCGAAGTTGTGTTACAGCTAGAATCTTCATAATTCATTACAGATGTGCCAGCAACCTGATTACTACATGCATTAATACCATCAGATTCAATAGTATAATTTAAAGTAATAGTTTCGTTATATAAATTAGATACAAACCATGAAATAGTATTACCAGAGTTTGAAGCAGTACCTTTGCTAGCATTTAAAGAGCCAGGAACTAGGCTAAAGCCATTTTGTAAAGTATCTGAAATTAAAGATTGTGAGGGTAGTTGTGTTGCAGCTGGTACTAATTGCCCTAAAATTTGACTATAAATACCGGCTAAATCGGCATTATTTTCAGTAGAAAAAGCCCCTCCATTCTGTATTCCGTTAAGGGTATTTAATGCTATGTTTTGTTCTGTACCACTAATAGCTCCTACAAGACCAATAGTAAATATGGTTTGATTGTAGTCTACTCCAGAAACAGTTGTAGTTTGAGCATCTATTCCAGCTTGAATAGCCTCTGTTTGACAAGATGTAACTGTTGTTGTTGAATTACAAGAACTAAAGCCAAAACCTGTGTTTCTTCTTGTAGAAACCCCGTCAGATAAAAGGATGATACTTCTTGATGTTGTACAATCAAAGGTTCCTGTATTTGTTAATACATTATCAGCTTTAACAATGCCATCTTCTGTATTTGTTGCACCACCAGTTACAATACTGTTTATTGCTGCAATTACTAAAGCTTGTCCACTACTATCGGTTAAGCCAATATTTACAATAGCAGTACTGCTAAAACTAACTACCGAAACTCTATTTAACCCAGTTGGGTTGTTGGCAGGTAAAAAGAAGTTGTTTACAAAATCTATGGCAGCATCTTGAGCAAAATCAATAGGTTCTGGGTTAGGACCAAAACTCATACTACCAGACCTATCTATAACAAGTACAACTTCTTGAGGGCGAGAAGGTGGATTTCCAATAACTTCAAGCGAAATATCAAACTGATTACATTCTGTGTTGTTTTCAACAGCGTATTTATTAACTGTAACTTCCTGTGCAAATACGGTGCTAAAAGTAAAAAATAAGAAAGCAGCTAGAATATAATTATTTAGCTGTTTCTTATATATGCTTTGAAAAAGTAATTTACTACTCATAAATATATTTTTTAAAATTAATTCCTTTTAGGAATCACAATTTTAATTTTCATTGGGGTCAGGTATAAATACACTTAAAATAACTTCTGCAGTAGAAGCATTACAATTTATAGAACTTGCTTTAACTTCTATACAGCTCCAAGTGTTATAAGGAGTGCCTTCAGGAATCATAGCATTAACAATAAATTCTTTTGATTGTCCAGCATCTAAAGTGATAGTATTACTCTGTTTTGTTTTTTTGTTAGCATATTTCAAGGAATTATTCATTTTAAAAGAAACAATAACATCTGAGTTTTTTGAAGCTGTTCGTCTTTGTAAATTTTCATTTGGATTGTTAGAGCATGGTGATGATAAATTTAATGCAGCTAATTTATAAGACGTAGTAGTGTTTGAAGTATTTGTAAGGGTTAACTTAAAATTTGCACCATCTGCGTAAGCCGATTTAAAACTTCTATTTTTTTCAACAGTAAGTTCAGCAGTACAATTTATGTCATCTTCTATATGCTTATTGTTAATTGAAGATGGAATACTAGTAAAAAGAGTAATTATAATTATAAATATTACTTTCATTGTTTTAATTTTTTTTCTAATTAATTAGACACAAAACATTAATTAAAGTCACTTGTTTAGGCGTTTGTAAATCAGCGTTTTATTTTTTATGTATGCTTTTTATTGTACTTATTTATTGTTGTCTAATAATTAGTTTTTATATACTTATGCTTTTACAGATGTTATTTACTATATTTATTAACCATTTTAGAGAACAAATAAATTGAATTTTATTCATAAAAACAACTTTTTGTCGATAAAAATTGCATTTAATCGAATATTTTGAAAAAATTAATTTTAGTAAGACATGCGAAATCATCATGGAAACATGATGTGATAGATCATCAAAGACCGCTTAAAAGTAGAGGGGTTAATGATGCTAATTTGGTTTCAAATCGTTTAAAATTAGATTGTAATAAAATCGATTTGTTAATCTCAAGCGATGCAAACCGAACAAAATCTACAGCCAATATATTTATAGCAAATTTGAATCTAGATAATAATATAGTGCGTTTTAATCATGATTTATATGATTTTTCTGGAGAAGACCTTATAAAGGTTATTGAAGAATGTAACGATAAAGTAAACTGTTTAATGGTTTTTGGGCATAATCATGCCATAACAGCTTTTGTAAATATTTTTGGGTCTGTGCATATAGATAATGTGCCAACAAGTGGTGTGGTTGTTATCGAGTTTAATTCTAAAAAATGGAGTTCTTTAAAACAAGGACAAACTTTAAAAACAATATTCCCAAGAGATTTAAAATCTTAATTTAAAAGCGGATTAGTTACCAAAACATTAAATCTTTAAAATAATGCGTAGCTTAGCTATTAAAATCAAGTTTTTTAGTCTAAATAGAATATATTTGTTTAACAAAATAACAGAAACAATAGTTAATGACTAAACCTGAAAACTCCAAGAGTAACAGTTACATAAATAGGGAAATAAGCTGGTTACAATTTAATGCTAGAGTACTGCAAGAAGCAGCCGACGAAACCGTTCCGTTAATAGAAAGATTACGTTTTTTAGGTATTTTTTCAAATAATTTAGATGAATTTTTTAAAGTGCGTTACGCTACGGTTAAACGTATTGTTGAAGCAGGAAAAGGAGGCAAAAGCGAACTAGGAGGTATAAGAGCTAAAGAACTTTTAGAAATTATAACCCAAATAGTTATAAAGCAACAAAGCGAGAGTGTAGCTATTTTAAATAGCATAGACGATAAGTTAAAAGAAGAGGATATTTATGTTATAGATGAAACTCAAATTGACGAAGCGCAAAGCGAATTTATTAAAACCTATTTTTTTAAAACAGTTAGCCCAGCTTTAGTAACCATAATCCTTAACGATTCGGTTGTATTGCCAAACCTAAAAGATAGTGCCGCTTATTTAGCAGTTCGTATGTTAATGTCTGGCGATAAAAAACAATTTGCATTAATTGAAATACCAAAATCTGTAGATCGTTTTGTAGTACTACCTAAACAAGGTAACAAAAGCTATATTATTATGGTTGATGATGTTTTAAGATATTGCCTGGGCGATATTTTTAATATTTTCGATTATAAATCTATCTCTGCTCATATGATTAAAATTACCAGAGATGGTGAGTTAGATTTTGAAAGCGATTTAAGTAAAAGTTTTATAGAAAAAATATCCGATAGTGTAAAGTCGCGCCAAGTTGGAGAACCAGTTAGGTTTGTATACGATAAAACAATACACAAAGAAACATTACGCTATTTAATGTCTAAAATGGGTATTGACGATACAGATAGTATAATACCTGGAGGGCGTTACCATAATAGGCGAGACTATATGAGTTTCCCAAGTTTAGGAAGAACAGATTTATTATACGATAAAATAGAAGCATTACCTGTAAAAGGGTTAAGTATGCAAGACAGTATATTTAATGCTATATCAAAGAAAGATTATTTAGTACATGCGCCTTATCAAACATTTTCTTATGTTGTAAAATTTTTAAGAGAAGCTGCTTTAGATCCTAATGTAAAAACAATAAAAATTACAATTTATCGTCTTGCAGAAATTTCTCATGTAGCAAGTTCGTTAATTAATGCGGCTGTTAATGGTAAAACGGTAACAGTATCTATAGAACTTCGTGCCAGGTTTGATGAACAAGCTAATATAAACTATGCGCAACAAATGAAAGACGAAGGCATTAATTTAATATTTGGAGTAACAGGACTTAAAGTACATAGTAAAATGTGCGTTGTAGAACGTCAAGAAGGGAAAAAGGTTAAGCGCTATGGTTTTATAAGTACAGGAAACTTTAATGAATCTACAGCTAAAATATATACCGATTATACCTTACTAACTTCAAATAAAAAGATATTAAAAGACGCTAATAAAATTTTCGAGTTTTTTGAAACTAATTATAGAATATACAGGTATAAGCATTTAATAGTATCTCCACATTACACTAAAAATTCTATTTTTAAATTAATAAATAAAGAAATAGATCATGTTAAAGCAGGTAGAGAAGGATTAATTAGGCTTAAAATGAATAGTATTTCCAGCTACCCAATGATTGATAAGCTTTATGAAGCAAGTAGGGCTGGAGTTAAAATTCAAATGATAGTAAGAGGAATTTGTTGTTTAATACCAGGTATAGATGGTATGAGCGAAAATATAGAAGTTATTAGTGTTGTTGATAAATTTTTAGAACACTCAAGAATTTATATTTTTGGAAATAATGGCGATTCAAAACTTTATATATCCTCTGCAGATTGGATGACAAGAAATATTGAAAATAGAGTAGAGGTAAGTTGCCCTATATACGACCAAGATATTAAAAAGGAAATAATAGACACATTTAATATTAGTTGGAATGATAATGTAAAAGCTAGAGTATTAAATGATTCGCAAGAAAATGAGTATCGAGTAAACAACAAATTAAAAGTAAGATCACAATTTGCTACTTATGATTATTATACTAAACAATTAGAAAACTAATATGCTTTCAATAAAAAAATATGCTGCCATAGATATTGGGTCAAACGCTGTAAGATTATTAATTTCAAATATTATTGAACAAAAAGGAAAACCAGTTCAATTTAAAAAAAATTCTCTTGTACGTGTGCCTATTCGTCTGGGAGCAGATGTTTTTATAAAAAATAAAATTTCTAAAGAAAACACACAACGTATTTTAGATACCATGCTGGCATTTAAACTCTTAATGAAATCGCATAAAGTGGTTAAGTACAAAGCATGTGCCACATCAGCAATGCGAGAGTCTGCAAATGGTAAAAAAGTAGTCGATTTAGTACTAGAGCAATCGGGAATAAGTATAGATGTTATTGGAGGCGAAGAAGAAGCAGCTATTATTGCTGCAACCGATTTAAACAAATATATAGACCCAAATAAAACTTATTTGTATGTAGATGTTGGAGGAGGAAGTACAGAGTTTACAGTTATTGATAAAGGAGAGCAAGTAGCATCAAGATCGTTTAAAATAGGTACAGTTAGGCTTTTAAATGATATGGTTAAAAAAGAAACCTGGCAAGATTTACAATTCTGGATAGAAAACAATGCTAAAGGTTACCATAAAATTGATGTAATAGGTTCTGGCGGTAACATTAATAAAATATTTAAAGTTTCTGGTAAGGCTATGGGTAAACCACTTTCATATTTTTACATGACATCTTATTACAATATGCTTCAAACATACTCTTATGAAGAACGTATTACAGAGTTATCATTAAATCAAGACAGAGCCGATGTTATAATTCCTGCCATGCGTATTTATTTGTCTGCTATGAAATGGAGCGGAGCAAAAAACATATATGTGCCAAAAATAGGTCTTGCAGATGGTATTATTAAAAGCATCTATTATGATACAGTTTCGAGCAATACACAGTAAAATTATGCACTTTAGCTTGTATAATTGTAGTATTTTAAAATTATAATATATATTCGTGGCTGCATAATTACTATTAATAACAACCCAAATCTATTAATATTGAAATAAGCCTGTTTAACTTATATTGCCCTCAACTTCAATATATTTGGCAAATTACATCTGAATAGATTTAAATAATTAAAAGCAAACAGATGAAAAAATTACTACTATTAACAGTACTACTTAGTTTTATATTTCAAGGTTTCGCCCAAGATATTAAGGAAGTAACAGCTTCTCAAGAAATTAATGATTCTGTAAAAGTTAAAGAAAAATGGTCTGCTTCTAGCGGAATTAAGTATGGTATTAGAGCTGGTTACACAATCTCTCATTTAGATTTTGAAGACACGCCAATAATGGAAAATAAGCATAGAAACAGTTTGTATATTGGCTTTATGGCAAATATTGGTTTATCAAGAACATTATCAATAGTTCCAGAAATTCAATTTTCAGCTGAAGGTGCAAATGAAGAGCTTTTACATTTAGATTATATACAAATGCCCGTTTTGTTTAGATTTAGATTTAGCGAAAAATTTCATGCAGGTATAGGGCCTCAAATAGGTTTAAAAGTTCATAAGTATGAAGACGGAATGAAAAACCTTGCTTACTCTGCTGTTATTGGAGCCGACTATAAAATTAACTACGCTATTTTTGTTGATGTTAGATATAACTATGGTGTTAGAAATGTTTTTGATGAAACATCTGGCATTGTTGCAAAAAACAGAAATATACAATTAGGCGTTGGTTATAAGTTCTAATTTTTTAGATGTTTTAGCCATGAATAGCTTCGCTATTTCCTAAGTTACTAATAATTTTACTTTCATATTCTAGAAGTTGTTGCCATTTAGCATCAACTTCTTTTTTTTCGCCGTATTGTCTTGCAAAACCCAAAAACATGGTATAATGGTTGGCTTCACTTACCATAAGCTTTCTGTAAAATTCGGCTAATTCTTTATCTTCTAATTCTTCCGATAATAATCTAAATCGTTCGCAACTCCTAGCTTCAATAAGTGCAGCATATAGTAATCTATGTACTAGTTGCGTAGTTCTACTTCCTCCTTTTGGAAAAAATTTAAGAAGCTCAATAACATAATCATCACGTCTATCGCGACCCAAAGTCCAACCGCGCTCAATAATTTTGTCGTGTACCATTTTAAAATGACTAATTTCTTCTTTTACTAGAGCAGTCATTTCCTGTACTAGTTCGGTATATTCTGGAAAACTAACTATAAGTGAAATGGCCGTGCTAGTGGCTTTTTGTTCGCAAAAAGCATGGTCGGTAAGAATTTCTTCAATGTTTTTTTCAACAATGTTTACCCAACGCGGATCGGTTGGCAATTTTAGTCCTAGCATATATTATACAGTATTTGTAATACGATTGGTGTTTTTTATTGTTAAAGTCCCATCGGAATTAATTTTTAATACAAAATCTTTATAACTTTTTGTATTAGGAATATAAAATGAGGTGTTTATAAACACTTCGTTTTTGGTAGAAATATCATGATTAATCCATACATATTGCATTATAGCATTTTGCCAAAAAGATGGTTTTTCAAAATTTGAAAAAAGCTTCTTATTAATAACACTTTGGTTTATGGTTAAACCATTTTTTAAAACATGAAGTTTAGCTTCAAAGTTTTTGTAATACGTATTTGTTACTTTGTTTTTATTGTTTTTTGTTTTTAAAACAAAACTATCTTTAATTGAAGCGTATTTAATTTTTATTTGAAAACCAGAACTCAAAATAGTATCTGTATGTATCTCTACTTTATTGTGGGGTATAAATATAATTTTCTCGCTAAAGGTTTTGTATTGATTGTTTTCTATTAAAACTTGCGCATTTGTTTTATAAATTTTATCTCTTCCATCGCAACTTAAAAACGCGATTAGTGTTGTTATAAAAAAAATAGAAAACGTATTATGGTACAGCTGTTTAAACATCTAAATCGAAAGTTTTTCTTAAAAGATCTATGTTTGGGTTTTTTTCTTTTAATTTTTCAAATTTATCTTGTGGTGTGTAAGCGTATTTTTTTTCCATAACTTCATTTACTGTTATAGATAATGAAATGTCATAATTGCTAAGCGATTTTCTAATATAACCTAAAAGGTCAAATTGTTGTCTTTCAAGCTCAACTTTATTTGTGGCATTTGGAAATTCTAAATGCGCTATTGTTCCTTTTACTTTTGGAACATCGATAGATAAAATGGATGCTAAATTGTGTTTCCCATCCGATACAAGTTTTTCTGTGTAGGTATTCCAAACCTTAATAAAATCTGACTCTGTAAAGGGTTCTTTTGGTAAGTTTTCTTCATCAACTACCACCTCCATTTGTTTAATTTGATGCTCTTTTTTAGCTTTTATACTTTTTAAAGATAAACCAGATTGTCTTTTAGCCCCTTGTTTTAAAACAATTTTTGGAGGTTCGTTTACTTGAAATTGTTTTGGGGTTTGTGGTGTTTTTTTTACAACTGGGGTTTGTTCTATTTTTTCTTTGGTTGTTGTATTTACCTGTTTTGCTTGGGGTTTTGTAACAGGAATTGGTGTAATTCCTTTTTTAACAAAGTAAGATGCGGGAATTATGTAATGTTTGCTATTTTTTTTTTCTCCATCATGAGTGATAGAGGCAAGTTGCATAAGGCATAATTCAACAAGTAAGCGTTGATTTTTACTTGTTTTGTATTTGAGGTCGCAATCGTTTGCTAATTGTATGCCTTGTAAAAGAAACTCTTGCGAGGCTTTTTTAGATTGTGTTAAGTATTTTTGTTTAGTTTGGTCACCAACCTCCAGTAATTCTATGGTTTCTGGTGTTTTACTAACCAATAAATCTCTAAAATGAGATGCTAGACCAGCAATGTAATGATGACCATCAAAACCTTTTGATAGGGTATTGTTAAATTGTAATAATAGTTCTGGAATTTTATTTTCTAAAATTAGATCGGTGCTAGTAAAATACGTTTCGTAATCTAGAACATTTAAGTTTTCGGTAACGGCTTGTCTAGTTAAGTTTTTACCAGAAAAACTAACTACTCTATCAAATATTGAAAGCGCATCACGCATGGCACCATCTGCCTTTTGTGCAATAATATGTAGTGCATCATCTTCGGCTGTTATGCCTTGCTCTGTGGCTATATATTTTAAATATTCTTTAGCGTCTTTAACGGTTATGCGTTTAAAATCAAAAATTTGGCAACGCGATAAAATGGTTGGTATAATTTTATGCTTTTCGGTTGTGGCTAGAATAAAAATACAATGTTTTGGGGGCTCTTCTAGGGTTTTAAGAAATGCATTAAAAGCAGATTGAGATAACATGTGTACCTCGTCAATAATATAAACTTTATATTTTCCTACTTGTGGTGGTATTCTAACTTGGTCGGTTAGGTTTCTAATATCATCAACCGAGTTGTTTGATGCAGCATCTAGCTCAAAAATATTAAAAGCAAAATCTTCGTTGGTATTTTCATTACCATCACTATTAATCATTTTGGCCAAAATACGCGCACAGGTGGTTTTACCAACTCCTCGAGGTCCTGTAAAAAGTAAGGCTTGAGCTAAATGATTGTTTTCAATGGCATTAAGTAATGTGTTTGTAATGGCTTGCTGGCCAACAACGTCTTTGAACGCTTCTGGTCTGTACTTTCTAGCCGATACAATAAAATGCTCCATTGATAATTATTAAAGTAACAAAGTTAAAAATTCAGTTTTGAAATTGAAATTTTGAATTAAGAATTTAATAGGAGTTATTAACAAACAGTAATGTAATTAATGACTTGTTGTTTTTAATGTTTAGTATTGAATTATGAGGTGAATATATAGATTTACAAAAAGTATTTAGGTTAAGCTTATTATTAACAAATAAGCCCGCGTTAAGGATTGTAGTGTAAAGCCCACAGCCTGACGTAGGAAGTGCGAGGACTTGCAACGTAAAGCCTGACCCTTTTTTGGGTAACGCCCAAATATTTAAATAAGTTTAGATTTTAGTGTTTGTTTATTGTAATTTTGCGGTAGTAGATCGCCTTATCGCTGTTTTGTTTTTTCAGAATGGAGGAAAGTCCGAACACCGTAGTGCAACATAGTGGCTAATAACCACCAGCCGAGAGGTTAGGAAAAGTGCAACAGAAAGTATGTACAGGTCATGCTGTAGTGAAACCGGGTAAACTCTATGTGGTGCAATGTCATGTAAACCAACGTTTGAGGGCGGCACGTTCGATTTGTTGGAGGGTAGGCAGCTAAAGTGTTTTGGTAACAACGCACTAAGATAAATGATAAGGGCATGTGTTTTTTAAGCATGTGTACAGAATTCGGCTTATAGATTTACTTATGTATAAAATAAACCCTTCTTTATTTGTTTAAAGAAGGGTTTTTTGGGTTAAACTGGTTGATTGTTAAGTTTGGTAGATTGTTTAGTTTTATTCTTTTGGTTGATAGGCTAAATCTGGACGCATTTCGCCGGTATATTCTTCAAAACGCGATGCGTAATCTAAAACTTTCTTGAAGGTTTCCCAGCGTTCTGGGCCTAAAACAGTTTCGTTGGCTTTGTTTTTTGTAGCTGCGTCTATGCGGTCTTTAAATGATGCGGCTACTAAGTAAAACTCTTCGGTTGTGCCAAAACCATTTCTGTAAATACGATAATGCAATGTCGATTTTTTTTCTGCATACATGTTTTTTACGGCTAACATACCTTCTCTTATTTTTTTTGCATTTTCTGGTGTAAAGTAGATGTAAAACCACTCGCGGTAGTTTTGCCCTTCTTGGGTTAATGTTATACCTTCAGGCATATAGGATAGGTCTTCTATTAAAGCTATGGTATAATTGGTGTGTGTGTCGTAACATTTATCGAACTCGTCGAACATGTTACCAAATTCGGCTCCCATTGTTTTTGCCATATCTGCAAATGGGTTTTCATCAAGTTCTGCAAATTTTTCTATGGGTGTTATGTATAGATATTTTAAATCGTCGGTCGTTGCTGTTGCCCAAGAGGTTTGTGCATTATGCTTTTTACAAGCTTCATTAAATTTTTTGGCTATAGCTTCGTATTGCATTATCATGGATGGTTTAACATTATCTTGATGGATAACAAATCTTTTTTGAGCTTGTGTTATGTGTATAGTGAAACATAGTATTATGCTTACTAAAAAGTTGGTTTTAATTGCTTTCATAATTTATGTGTTTAGGTTGGTTTAATCTTCGGTTGTTTGCTCGGTTTTAGCTGCTGCTATTTCTTGAAGGTTTGCGATAACTTCAGACGGATCCCAGTAACCATATTCTTCAACTATTTTGCCATTTACAAATCTTGAGGTTAAATGCACAAATATTACAACATCTTTATTATTGCCTTTTAATGTTGCTTTCCAATTTCCCCAAAAGTTAACCCATGTTTTTCCTTCGTCGTCTACTACCATTTCATATATTTGACCTTCATCTAAAAATGCTCTTTTAGAGTAGTTTACATCGTTTTGTTGATGGTATTTTGCTACGTCTTTAGAGTTCATAAAAGCCTTGTTAAACCTTGTTTTTGATGTGTCGGAATAATGGGTAATTGCTGTAGCGTAATCTTTATTATTATAGGCTTTAATTAATGTTTTTACAGCATCAATTTCTGCAGAGTTTTGCGTGTAGCGTTGTGTTTTATTGCAATTAAATACAAATACACTAATAAAAATAAGTAAAATAATTTTTTTCATTTTGTTTATGGTTTTAAAGGTTGGTATTAATGTTTAACCATAAACAATATCAAAAAAAAAGGAATGTTTTTTTTGATGAGAGGAAAGTATGTATAGAGTACGGGACTCTTAAGGAGAGTTCTAAAGTACTGAAAAAAAATGAGTTATAAAAATAATATTACGCGTTTTCAAAAAAACTAAAAACATTACCGCCGTAACTTTTAGAGTACGAATAGTTTTTTAAATTTTCTAAATTAGTGTGTTTAGAGTGCTCTACAATTAATAGGCCATCTTCAAGTAATAAATTATTTTTAAATACGAGCTCTGGAATTTTGGCAAATTGGTCGTCGCTAAAATTGTAAGGTGGGTCGGCAAAAATAATATGAGTTTGAATGTTGTTTTTTTCTAAATACTTAAAAACATCGCTTTTAATGGTTTGAATGGGCATATCAAAGCTTTTGGCTGTTTGATTTATAAATTTAAGACACCCAAAATCTTGATCCACACATGTAATGTGTTCTGTGCCTCTTGATGCAAATTCGTAACTTATATTACCTGTTCCTGCAAATAGGTCTAGTACCGATATTTCATCAAAATAAAAATGGTTATTTATAATGTTAAATAACGACTCCTTAGCCATATCTGTTGTTGGGCGAACGGGTAGGTGTTTTGGAGCTACAATTTTTCTACTTTTATATATGCCTGATATAATTCTCATTAAAAACTTTTTAATAATGTAAAGTTTGAATATTCTGATTTGGGTTTACTTTTGTATAGGTATGTATCGTTTCTGTTACCAAAATTTATATTTCTAACATATTTATAAGTGATGTTATACAGTATGTCGTTTTTAGAAATTTCGCCTAAAAATATTAGTTGGAATGTTTCTGGATCAAGCTGTAATTGTTCAGCAGTAAATAAGATGTAATATATAAAATCTTCTTTAGTGTGGAATGTAAACGTATTGTAAAGTATTAATTCGTTTTTATTAAAAACTAATATTTCAAAATGATTATGGTTAACGTTAATATAAACAGCATGTGTATTAAAGTCTTGCGGATGTTGCAATATAGATTCTATTAATATGGTTGAAACATGCTTAAAAATAAATGAGCCAAATTTGTCGTATATATAATTATTAATATTAGTGTATGGCACATAAACATTTACACTTTTGTTTTCTTTAATAGCATCAAAAGCTATAAAATCTGATTTTAATATTTTAGAGTTAAATTTTAAATAATCGGCTAAATGGTTTTCGTTAAATAGAGGTTCTGGTACTAGTGTAGATAAATCATTATCATGTACAATATTTACATTTGCAAAGTTGCTTTTAAGACTTTCTTCGCTTAAAAATAAAAGCTTTAACTTATCTAAAACTTCAAAAGGATTTAATTTTCTTTCAAAGGGGTATGTTTTTAAAAACTCTATGGTGTTAGAGTTTCTATTTAGTATAGAAAAAGAAAGTCCACTCAAACTTATTTGAATGGACAATTCTAGATTTGTTAGTTTGTTAGTAGTATTATTCGCTATCGCCATAAGTTTTAGGCCAGTTTCCACCAGTTTTAACTTCGTCCATAGAACCAACTTTTAATGCATCACCGTTAACACCGTCAACCGATACGATTTGGTTTTCTTGAACTAAAAGGTCTTTATTTTGGTCGTGTAAAATAACATTCTTTTTTACTAAAGCTTCAAAAACAGGAATTTTAATATTATTTTGTTCTACAAAGCCAGATTTCATTTCAAATTTTGCACCAGGTTCACCAACAGGTACATTCATCATGCTTTTATAACGGTTAGATGTTTTAAATAAAGAATCTTTAACCGAAACAGTACCTAAAGTATCAATAATTACAATGTCTTTAGTTGTATCAACACCATATCTTTTAGTTAATTCTACATCAATTATACTAGAATCTCTACGTTGTGTTAAGGTATATTCGGCAGTATCAATAAATTTAATTAAGCTTTCAAAATTGCCTGCAAAATTACCTGTTACTTGTTTATGTGCTAATTGAGAATCTCTAATGTCTTTTAAACTTTCAATAACTAATGCATAACGTTTGTTTTTTTCTTTATTGAATTGAATAGGTTCATATATTGACATATACGTTTGGTAACCTAAATACCCAATCAATAACCAAAGTACTATATTTAAAACTGGTTTAAATTTAGAAGGGATAAATTTGTCAACTAACTTTACCAAGCCAATTGTAACTAAAATTACTGCTAATGCAATTAGGAAAAATGTCATAGTGTATATTTATTAATAATTTGTTAATGGTATTTAGCAAATCTACAATTTTTTTTTAATCGTAAAAACCAAAGCGCATAAAAATCATTTCTATATTTGAATAATTTTTAATTAGTACCTATTTTAAATGACATCCTCGGAATTTTATTCATTAATAAAACAACAATTTCCATTCCAGCCCACAATTAAGCAAAACATTGTTTTACAGCAACTCGCACAATTTATATTTAATAATAGTCCTAATGTATTATATGTATTAAAAGGGTATGCAGGAACAGGTAAAACAACTATTGTTGGCGCTATAGTTACTAATTTATGGAAAGCAAAAAAAAGCGCAGTTTTAATGGCGCCAACGGGTAGAGCAGCCAAAGTTATTTCAAATTATTCGAAAAAAGAAGCCTTTACTATTCATAAAAAAATATATTTCCCTAAAAAGGAAGGTGCTAGTGGCGTGAAATTTGTTTTACAACCAAATAAGCATAAAAACACCATTTTTATAGTAGATGAGGCTTCAATGATACCCGATGCTCCTAGCGATTCTAAACTGTTTGAAAACGGCTCTTTATTAGATGATTTAATACAATATGTATACTCTGGCCATAAGTGTAAATTACTTTTAATAGGAGATACTGCGCAATTACCACCTGTAAAATTAGATTTAAGCCCTGCGCTTGATGAGCGTACTTTAGCTTTAAATTACGATAAAGAGGTAACACGTATGGAACTTGACGAGGTGGTTAGACAAGAACAAAATTCAGGTATTTTAGCTAATGCTACTTTTTTAAGAGACAGTTTGTCGAATGCATTTTTTGATACTTTTAAATTCGATTTATCTAATTATAAAGATATTGTTAGGTTGGTTGATGGTTACGAAATTATGGATGCTATAAACGATGCTTATAGTAATTTAGGTAAAGAAGAAACTGCAATTATTGTTAGAAGCAATAAAAGAGCAAACCTTTATAACCAACAAATTAGAAACAGAATTCTGTTTAACGAGCATGAATTAACGGCAGGCGATTATTTAATGGTTGTTAAGAATAATTATTTCTGGATTAAGCCAACTACCGAAGCTGGCTTTATAGCAAATGGTGATATAATAGAAGTTTTGGAAATATATAGCATTAAAGAACTTTATGGTTTTCGTTTTGCCGAAGTAAAAATAAGAATGGTAGATTACCCAAGAATGAAACCTTTTGAAACCGTTTTGCTTTTAGACACTATTGAAGCAGAAACCCCATCATTACCTTATGAAGATTCAAATAAATTATATCAAGAAGTAATGAAGGATTTTGAAGACGAAACCAGTAAGTATAAAAAGTTTATAAAAGTTAAAAACAACAAGCACTTTAATGCTTTACAAGTAAAGTTTTCTTATGCTATTACATGTCATAAATCGCAAGGTGGCCAATGGAGTACAGTTTTTGTAGAGCAACCTTATTTGCCAAATGGTATAGATAAAGAGTATTTACGTTGGTTATATACAGCCATAACAAGAGCTAAAGAAAAATTGTATCTTATTGGTTTTAAAGATGATTTTTTTGAAGAATAATTTTTTATAACTTTATAATTATGACTTTTGAAACCGTAATTAGTATTTGTTTAGGAATTGGTTTATCTGCCTCGGTAGGTTTTAGGGTATTTTTACCATTATTTGCATTAAGTTTAGCATCGTATTTTGATGTTTGGCAACTAAATGAATCATGGCAATGGATTGGCAGCACAGCTGCATTAATTACATTAGGAGTGGCCACTATTGTAGAAATATGCGCTTATTTTATTCCTTACATTGATAATCTATTGGATAGTATAGCTGTGCCACTTGCAGGACTTGCAGGAACCGCTATTATGCTATCTACAATTGCAGATTTAAGTCCAGTAATTACTTGGGCTTTGGCCATTATTGCTGGTGGTGGTACAGCCGCTGCAGTAGCAGGAACATCTAGTACAACACGATTAGCATCAACAACTACTACAGCAGGAATAGCCAACCCAATTGTTTCTACTATAGAAACTGGTACATCAATCATTTTGTCTACGGTTTCCATATTTCTTCCTATAATAGCATTAGTTTTAGTAATTATATTATTCATTGCCATTTTTAAGCTGTATAAAAAGTTTAAAGCACCAAAAACCCAAAACCTATAATATTTATACTATTTTTGAAAAGGCTTTTTATAGGTACAAAAAACGCATAACAAACACTAATTTGTATATAAATAGATGAAAATAATTTCAATGATTCCTGCCAGATATGCTGCTTCACGTTTCCCAGGTAAACTCATGCAAGATCTTGGTGGTAAAACAGTTATTTTAAGAACCTACGAAGCAACTGTAGCAACGAACCTTTTTGATGATGTTTTTGTAGTTACAGATAGCGCTATTATTTATAACGAAATTGTAAATAATGGAGGTAAAGCCATAATGAGTAAAAAAGAACACGATTGTGGTAGCGACAGAATTGCAGAAGCTGTAGAACCCTTAGATATTGATATTGTTATAAATGTTCAAGGCGACGAACCTTTTACCGATAAAGAATCATTAATTAAACTTATTGAAGCTTTTAAAAACGATAGTAAAAAAGAAGTCGATTTGGCATCATTAATGGTACATATTACTAATGAAGACGAAATAAAAAACCCTAATACTGTTAAAGTAATTGTAGATCAGTTTGATTTTGCACTATATTTTTCACGAAGCCCAATTCCGTTTCTAAGAGATAGTAATGTAAACGTAAAATATTATAAACATAAAGGTGTTTATGCTTTTAGAAAACAAGCAATACTAGATTTCTATAATCTGCCTATGCAAGTATTAGAAGCTTCAGAAAAACTAGAGCAATTACGCTATTTAGAGTACGGTAAGCGTATTAAAATGATAGAAACCAATGTTGAAGGTGTAGAAATTGATACACCCGAAGATTTAGAACGCGCAATAAAATTATGGAAATAGACTACCAAAACATTAAAGTAATTGGTTTTGATGCCGACGATACACTTTGGGTTAACGAAACATATTTTAGAGAAGCCGAAGCAGAGTTTAGCAAACTATTATCAAAATACGAAACACCTAATAAAATAGACCAAGAACTATTTAAAATAGAAATAGATAATTTACCACTTTATGGTTACGGTGTAAAGGCTTTTACATTATCTATGGTAGAATCGGCTTTACAATTATCTAACTATAATGTTTCAACAAAAACCATTCAATCCATTTTAAATATTGGTAAAAATATGCTTAATAAACCTGTAGAACTACTTGATGGCGTAGAAGAGGTTTTAAAAACATTATCAAAAAAATACAGAATAATATTAGCAACAAAAGGCGATTTATTAGATCAAGAACGGAAATTAGAAAAATCTGGATTAACAAAATACTTTCATCATATAGAAGTATTAAGTGATAAAAAAGAAGCTAATTATACTAATTTATTAAATCATTTAGATATAAAGCCTTCAGAATTTTTAATGATAGGAAATTCATTAAAATCTGATGTTTTACCTTTAGTAAACCTAAAAGCAAATGCCATACACGTTCCGTTTCATACCACTTGGGCACATGAAGAGGTTAGTGATGATGAAAAAAACGGAAAAGCCTATAAAACCATAAATAGTTTAACCGATTTATTAAAAATACTAAATTAGCTTTGAAACAAATAGATATAAATAATTGGAATAGAAAACAACTTTTCAATCATTTTAAAACATTTAAAGATCCCTATTTTGCAGTTACCGTACCATTAAACGTAACAAAAGCTTATGCATTTTCAAAAGCAAATAATATTAGTTTTTTTGCAAAATACTTACATGCATGTATGAAAGCCATGAATGCCATCGATAATTTAAAATATAGAATTGTAAACGATGCCGTTGTAGAGTTTGATACCATTCATGCTTCGGCAACAATTATGAGAGACGATAAAACGTTTGGGTTTTCGTTTATTAATTATAATGATAATTTAGAGCAGTTTATAAAAAACATTGAAGCAGAAAAAATACGTATAAATAGCTCGACCGAATTATATCCGCCTAAAAACAGTCTAGACTGTATTCATTGTTCTGCTATGCCTTGGATTAATTTTACAGGCCATAAAGAACCTGTTTCGGGGCATTTAGATTCGGTTCCTAAAGTAGCATTTAGCAAAGCTGTACAAATAAACAAGGCATTAATAATGAATGTGTCAATTAGTGTAAATCATGCTTTAGTAGACGGATTTCATTTAGGGCAATTTGTAGAAAATTTTCAACAAAATTTAAACCAATAAAAGTTTAATTAATGGTATTTTTACCCTTTGTAAAAGAAAATATATTAAATGAGTTATAAAAACTTTCCAATGGTGCCAAGAGTAATTTTTGGCAGAGGTAGTTTCAATCAGTTAAACGAAATATTGGCTTTAAAACGCCTTAGTATAAATGCGCCGTTTATTTTTTTAGTTGATGATGTGTTTAAAGGCAACCCATGGATAACTTCTAGAATATCCTTAGCATACGATGATAGAATTATATTTGTTTCAGCTGAAGAAGAACCTAAAACAACGCAAGTTGATAAACTCGTTGAAGATATTATTTTAAAATCAAAAGAGCGCCCTTCTGGAATTATTGGAATAGGAGGTGGCACATTATTAGATTTAGCAAAAGCTGTAGCTATAATGATAACTAACGATGGCGAAGCAGAAGATTATCAAGGGTGGGATTTAGTAAAAAACCCGGCGATTTATCACGTAGGAGTTCCAACCATATCAGGAACAGGAGCCGAAGTATCTAGAACAACTGTGCTTACAGGTTCTGAAAAAAAGTTAGGAATTAATTCTGATTACACACCGTTTGATCAGGTAATACTAGACTCCGAGTTAACCAAAGATGTACCTACGCAACAATGGTTTTTTACTGGTATGGACTGTTATATTCATTGTATAGAGTCTTTAACAGGAACTTATCTTAATACATTTAGCGAAACCTATGGTAAAATGGCGCTAGATTTATGTATGGAAATATTTCTTGAGGATAACCTTACAAAAGTAGAATCTCAAGAAAAGCTAATGATGGCTTCTTGGCATGGTGGTATGAGTATTGCTTATTCGCAAGTTGGGGTTGCACACGCCATGAGTTATGGGTTGTCTTATTTATTAGGTATAAAACATGGTGTAGGTAATTGTATTGTTTTTGATCACCTTGAAGAGTTTTACCCAGAAGGGGTTAAAATTTTTAAGCAAATGAAAACGAAACATAATATACAACTGCCACAAGGTATTTGTGCCAATTTAACTGATAACGAATTTAATGTTATGATCGATGTAGCTTTAAGTCTTGAGCCACTTTGGGAAAATGCTATTGGTAAAAACTGGAAAAAAATAATAACTAGAGAAAAACTAAGATCTTTATACCAACAAATGTAATATGCAATGGCTAGCCAAACTTATTTATTTTAAACTTTTAGGTTGGCAGCTTATTGGCAACACTACAATTTCTAAGCACAATGTAAAAAAAGCTGTAATTATTGCAGCACCACATACAAGTTGGCACGATTTCTATATTGGTATATTATTGCGTGCCGTTGTTGGAATTAAAACTAATTTTATTGGTAAAAAAGAATTGTTTGTGTTTCCTGCAGGATGGTTTTTTAAGGCGCTAGGAGGAGCTCCTATAAACAGGCATTCTAATGAAAATAAAGTAGAGGCTATTGCCCAACTTTTTGCCCAACACGATGAATTTAGAATGACGCTAGCTCCAGAAGGTACCAGAAAAAAAGTACAGGCATGGCGAACAGGTTTTTACTATATTGCTAAACAAGCAAATGTTCCAATAATCATGATTACATTTGATTTTGAAAACAAGCAAAATAAAATCTCTGAACCTTTTTATCCTACAGATAATGTTAAGGCTGATTTTGATTATATGTATAGTTTTTTCAATGGTGTTAAAGGTAAAATTGCCGAGTATTCTTAATACGTAATAGATTATCTAAAATTTGGCATAAATCTTGTTTTGAATATTATAGCGCATGAAACATAAAGTAAACAATTAATTGTCCCTAAAAAGAAACATGAGCTACCCCAAAACAAAAAGCTACTTTAATTTATAAAGTAGCTTTTTTTGTTAGTTATGTATAAAACGTATTATTTTATTTCTTTTATAGCATTATCTATAAGTGTTCTAATATGCTGTTTGTGTGCTCTCGAGGCAATATTGCCAGATGGAGCCGCCATACCTCTAATCGCTTTTAAGTTATAAAGCGCCATAGATTTAGAGTTGTGTGTATATCTACCACTTTGTTTTCCTGTTAACATGTTAATTAACATATTAGTATACTCTAATTGTAAATTTTGTCTAAATGTATTTACAGAACCATAAATATCAGACTTAAAAATAGCGTTGTTTAAATCTGTCATAAAACTAGATAAATTATATGTGTTTCCATAAAGTTCAGAGTCTGTAATACGCTGTAATGTGTTAGGGTGTAATATATGGTTTAATACATTTTTTTGGTATGTAAGCACTTGGTTATGAATTTTTGGGTCTTCAGGTCCACTAAAAAAGTTAAAACCTCTACGTTGCATAGCTAAATAATTATACAAATTATTTGGTGCATCAAAAGCATTAGGAGCAAAAACATAAGTTTTTAAAGCGTTCATAGCTCTTTTTTGGTCTTCAAAACTTACTGGTGTATATGGTTGTTTTCCTCCATCTTGACCAGCCATAGCTCTATTTACGTAAACACCTCCAATATATCTTGAAATAATATTTGCTGCGCCAGCCTTTTGTCCACTTAATACATAGTAAACACGTCTTAATTCATGGTAAGATTCGTCTGTTTTTACAAATTTATCTTTAGCTGTTTTCATTAAATCGTTAGCTAATTCAATCCTATCAATAGAAAATCTTATGGCATCATTAGATTGGTCGTTAGTCATTACTCGAGGGTCTATGGCCTTACCAGGAGAACGCATATCGTCTGCATCATTGCCAAAAATAAGTTCTGGTCTTGTAGATTGTTTAAGCAAATCATGACGTTCTTTACCTGTTTTAAAAGGTGTATACCCAAACTGTATAGCCCAAATATCGTATGGTCCAACAGCTACATCGTCATACTGTCCTTGTTTACTTCTATCTTTTGTAATATTTAAAGTGGCATAATCCATAACCGAAGCAGTTAAACATTTACCTTCTATAAATTTAGGGTCTGCTAATTGTTCTGGAGAGTATAACTGACTTGCTTTCATATTATGATTTAAGCCTAAAGTATGGCCAACTTCGTGCATTATCAAGGCAGTCATAGATTCTTTTTTAATACGTTTCATCTCGAAGTCTGACGCTCCAGAGGCCGTAGCAATAGTATTTGCAAACATAATATCTTGGTGCATACTATTAGCAAATGTGCATGAAGTGTGCAAATCTAATTCTACTTCATTTTCGTCAAATGGTTTTTCTAAGCTAGATAGAGAATATAGCTTGTCGTAAAACACACGGTTTGTAAAATGAGTGAATTCAAGCATAATATCGGCTCCTAAAATTTGTCCTGTTCTAGGGTTTACAAAACTAGGCCCGTAACCTCCAAAAGGAGCTCTAGGAGAAGATGTCCACCTAAGTACATTATAGCGTATATCTCCAGCATCCCAATCGGCATTATCGGGTTGAATTTTAACTTGTATAGCGTTTTTAAATCCTGCTTTTTCAAAAGCAACATTCCATTGTAAAACACCTTCTTTTATAGTTTCTCTCCATTCTAGAGGTGTAGAGTTTTCAATCCACCAAGTTATTGGTTCTACTGGTTCAGAAATAGCAGCTTCAGGATTTTTTTTCTTTAAATGCCACCTGTGTACTAAGTCTCTATATGGTGTAGATGATGTTGATGTTTGATCGTTAACCTCGGTAGTAAAATAACCAACCCTCGGATCGTCTAAACGTAATTGATAATCGTTATTTGGCATTTCTATTAAGCTATGAAAAACTTTAATACTTACATTTCTGCCATCAGAAACTGCATTGGATCCTCCATTTAAAACAGCAGGAGCAGAATACACATATTCAACTTGAATATTAGTGTTTTCGGGGTAATTTTTAATGGATCTAATTTTACTTTTATTTTTATCTAAACTACCAAGTTTAAAAGCTGTAGGAGAATTACCTGGCCTGTTTGATGGTTTAATTTGTTTAAATGTTTCTTTAAGAAATAAATCATTAGCTTTTATAAGATATAACCCCGCTTTTTTATCATGAGCTTCAATTTTTAAACTCTGTAAAACTCCATTGCTAATATTTGCATCTTTAGATTTAGAGATAGCATTATTTGGATCGAAATAAAACGATGTATTTTGAGTAACAAACTCTATTTTATTAAAAAACTTTTCAATTTTAATAACTTTCGAGCCTCTATACGAGCCTCTGTAACGGCCAGCTTCAAGTACACCATCTGCAATTTGGGCAAAATGAATATATTCTTTATTAAGTTGATCTTCGGTTATAACCATTTGCATAGCTCCAGAAATGGTATCTTGATAAATGGTAAAAAGACCTTCTATTTTTTTAGAAGATTTTGTTAAATCTTGAATAGTTTTTTCTTTAGACTTTTTTGGAGGTTTAGTAACAACCTCTTTATCATCTTTTTTCTTTTTTTTCTTTTTGTTTTGAGCTTCAAAATTTTGCGATATCAAGAAGAAAGCTACCGTAAACGAAAGTGATACTATCCTGAAAGCCAATTTGTTTAATTTCATGATTAAATTTTAGTATTTGTTAGTAAATAACCTAGTTAATTGAATTAGTAGCAGTAAAAATAGAGATAAACTGAGATTATTTTATCTTAACGAAAAGTTAAAATATTTTAACGCTTGCACTTTTTGGCCTCATTTATAATTTTTTATCTTTATTGACTATGATAAAAGATACTAAAATTGCCGTATTAATTGATGGAGACAATATACCATCAAAGTACATTAAAGAAATGATGGAAGAAATTACTAAGTACGGCACACCAACTATTAAACGTATTTATGGAGACTGGACTAAGCCACATTTGTCTAAATGGAAAAATGTATTATTAGAAAATGCCATTACTCCTATACAACAATATGGTTATACAACGGGTAAAAATGCAACAGATTCTGCAATGATTATTGATGCTATGGATATTTTATATTCTGAAAAGGTGAATGGTTTTTGCTTAGTATCGTCAGATAGTGATTTTACAAAATTAGCAACCCGTTTACGCGAAGCCGCTATGGTTGTTTACGGTATGGGCGAAAAGAAAACACCAAACCCATTTATAGTAGCTTGCGATAAGTTTATTTATTTAGAAATTCTTGCTAATGATGAAGAAGATGATAAAAGTATAAAAGGCATTAAAGCTAAAAAAGCTAATTTATATAATATTACACCAAAGGTTATAAAACTTTTGAAAAACTCGGTTGATGATGCTGCCGATGATGATGGATGGGCTTACCTGGGTGATGTGGGATCGTTAATTATAAAAAAGCAGCCTAATTTTGACTCTAGAAATTTTGGTTTTCAAAAGCTTACACCACTTTTTAAATCGTTGCCACAATTTATATTAGAACAACGCGACCAAACAAACGGTCGTTTTAAGTTAATTTATGTAAAAAATAAAGATTAAATATCTCCTAAAATTTTAGACATCACCCAACTTGTATGTAATGCCGTTTTCCCTGTTGATGGATGTACTTTGTTATTATCATTAAAATAATTGCGCATATTTTCAACGTGATATTGCTGTATATGCTTTGGGTTTTCTATAAAAAGCTGTTCGGTTTGGGTATCGCTTTTTAAAATTATTGGGTTTTCATGAAATACAGAAAACTCTATAGTACCTTTATTACCATAAATAATTACTTTATCTACATGGTCGCTACAACCAAAATTCCATGTTCCAGAACCTGTAATGTTACTTTCGTGTAACCACGAAGCTGTTACTGCATCTTTTGCTGTATAATGGCCTTGCTGGTTTAAACTTAAGCCTTTTGCAGTTGTTATATCGCCTAGTAAAAATGTAAATAAATCTAACCCATGGCTTGCCAAATCATCAAAATAACCTGCAGGAGCAATATTTGCATCGGTTCTCCAATTGTATTTTCTAGATATGTCTAATTCACTTGCAGGTTTACTTAAATGTGCGTTTATATGTCTAATTTGACCTATTAAATTATTGTCTAACCATGATTTAATTTTTAAAAAACGAGGTAACGAGCGCCTGTAATAAGCAACAAAAAGAGGAATGTTTTTTTCTTCGAATACTTTAAAGATCTCTAAACTTTCTGTGTAATTAGGAGATAAGGGCTTTTCTATACAACATGGTTTACCTGCTGCTGCTATTTTTAAAGCATACTTTTTGTGCGTATCTGGTGGTGTTGCAATATAAATGGCATCAATATTTGGGTCGTTTATTAAGGCATTAGCATCGGTATATGTTTTTTCTATTTTATGGCGTTTTGCATAGTCGTTAAGTTTTTCTACATCACGACGCATAACGGCTACTACATTAAACCCTTTGGTTTGTTGGTATGCTGGACCACTTTTAATTTCGGTAACACTACCACAACCTATAAAACCCCAATTCATAATTATATTTTTTGTATCAAAAAAAAAAGAGCGTTAATGCGCTCTTCTTCTTATTAGTTATTTGTTTTATTCTGCATTTTCTTCCATGGTATGATATACGTTTTGTACATCATCATCTTCTTCAAGTTTCTCTAATAGTTTTTCAACATCTGCAACTTGGTCTTGTGTAAGTGGCTTTGTTACTTGAGGTATACGCTCAAAACCAGACGATAAAATTTCAATTTCTCTAGCTTCTAATTCAGATTGTATGGCTCCAAAACTTTCAAAAGGAGCATAAATTAAAATGCCATCATCATCAGAAAAAACTTCTTCTGCGCCAAAATCAATAAACTCAAGTTCTAATTCTTCAGGGTCTAAACCTTCCGCATTAATTCTAAAATTACAAGTATGATCGAACATAAAAACTACAGATCCGGAAGTGCCTAAACTACCATCGCATTTATTAAAGTAACTGCGTACATTGGCTACAGTTCTTGTATTATTATCGGTAGCTGTTTCTACCAAAACGGCAATACCATGTGGTGCATAGCCTTCAAAAATAACTTCTTTATAATCGCCTTGACTTTTATCGCTTGCACGCTTTATAGCACGTTCTACATTGTCTTTAGGCATGTTTACAGATTTTGCGTTCTGTATAACAGCTCTTAAACGAGCATTACTATCTGGATCTGGCCCACCTTCTTTTACAGCCATTACAATATCTTTACCAATACGAGTAAAGGCTTTACTCATTGCAGACCAACGTTTCATTTTTCTTGCTTTTCTAAACTCAAAAGCTCTTCCCATAATAATATATTGTGATTGCTACTTAGGTAGGAATCGTATTTAAATTAAACTAAATATTAATTGTTTGCACAAATTTAAAAATCTACTAATCAAAAACAAACTATTCTTCTGGTTCTACAATGTTTTCGATAGCTTCTGCTAATTTAATGTCTTTAGTTGTTACGCCACCAGCATCATGTGTTGATAAAGAAATGGTTAGTACATTATACACATTTTTCCAGTCTGGATGATGGTTTAGTGCTTCACACTCAAAAGCAATTCTGCTCATAGCGCTAAAGCAATCTTTAAAATTTTCAAATTCAAATTCGGCATGTATAGCATTATCATAATATTCCCAATCTGGTAAGCGCAGTAGTTTTTTTTCTATATCGTCTTCGGAAAGTGTTTGCATATCTATTTTTTTAAATTCTAATTTAATGATTTACTATCTGATAATCAATTATATTTTAAATTGGTTAAAATGTCTTGACTAATTATTTGAAGGTGTTTTGGTAATTTATTAAATTTTGGTAGTACAGCTAAATATCTGTCATTATTAGTTGTGTATACGCGTTTATAATTGGGTGTTTTTTTTAATTCTAACGATGAAATTATTTCTTTTACAAAATCTTCATGGTGTACTAAATCTTGACTACCTAAATGAAAAATACCGTATTTATTTCGGTTAATTATATAATGTATTTGCTGTGTAACTTTAGCGTCTGTTGTTACGTTTATAATTAAATTAGGAAACACCTCTAAGGGTTCGGTTTCATTTATTAATCTTATAAATTCTAGTATTCTTGGCGACTGAGACCCAAAAACCATTGGTAGCCTTAAAATAGCAACTTGCTTTTTAGGTAAGCGCAAAAGCATGTTTTCTATTTTAATTTTAAAGTGGCCGTAAATGCTATTACTATATGTTTTATCTTGCTCGTAACTTGGGTATTTTATATAAGCATCGAAAACATTTGCAGATGAAATGAATATTATTTTAATTTTGTTTGAAAACACATATTCTGTTAGATGCTGATGCAATAAAACTTGTTTTGAAAAATCGCCTCGTAACGAAGATATTATTATGGTAGGTTTTACTATATCTAGTATTTCATAAATATCATCTTCTTCTATATTATACTGAAAAAACTGGTGGTTTTTTTCAAATTGCTTGTTTGATGTGTTATATGTGCCAAATGTTTTAAAATAGGAGCAGAGTTCTTTATAAATAGCGTTTCCTAAAAAGCCACTAGCACCTATTATTAAAATTCTATGTTTAGCTTCTTGTTTCATGATTAATCAAAACTTCAAATAAATAGAATATACTCTAAAAAATAGACTGTTTAGTTTTGGTTGTAAATTGTTCTAAAGCTAGCATGCCTAATTTAGAGTTACCTTTTTTATTTAAGCCTGGCGCCCATGTTGTAATCACAAAATGATCTGGTAATAAAGCAACAATACCACCACCAACACCACTTTTGCCAGGTAAACCAACTTCAAAAGCAAATTCTCCAGCTTCATCATAAAAGCCACAAGTAAGCATTAATGCATTAACACGCTTTACTTGGCTATCTGTTAAATGTAGTTTATTTTGTAAACATTTGCCGTTATTTGAAAATAAGAAAAATGCTTTTGTAATTTGCTCGCAACTCATTTCTATTGCGCATTGATGGAAATAAAAATCTAAAACCACTTCAACTGGGTTATTTAGATTTTTATAAGATTTTAAAAGGTTTGCTGCTGCAAAATTTTTAAACCCTGTTGCTTGTTCAGATTTTGCTACAGCGAAATTATAATTAATAGATGTATCGTTAGCTAAGTGTTTTACGTAGTTTAAAAAATCTTCTTTTGGGTTTTTTAAATATGATACTAAAATATCTGCAATAACAATGGCTCCAGTATTTATAAACGGGTTTCTGGGAATACCATTATTAATTTCGAGAAGAGCTAATTGATTAAATGGGTGCCCAGAGGGCTCTACATCAATACGTTGCCAAACATCATTTCCAATAAGTGATATAGCTTTAGATAATGCTAATACTTTTGAGATACTTTGTATTGAAAACTTTTGATTAAAATGGCCAACACCAAAATCTTTGCCATTGGCCGTTTTTAAATGAATTCCGAAATTATTAATGTCTATTTTTGCTAATTCGGGGATGTAGTTTGCAACCTTTCCTTTGTTGGTGGCTTTAATGACATCTTGATGAATATTTGCTAAAATAGTTTGATAATCTGGCATTTTTATTTATAAAAAGGTAGTTTAACTACGGTTGCTGGCACAGCATTTTTACGTATTTGTATATTAATTTTACTATTAATATTAGCAAAAATAGTTGGTACATATCCTAAACCAATGCCTTTGCTTAATGACGGACTCATAGTGCCAGAAGTAACAACTCCTATTTTTTTACCATTTCCATCAACAATATCGTAACCATGTCTGGGTATACCACGCTCGTTAAGCTCAAAAGCTATAAGCTTACGTTCTGGTCCATGTTCTTTTTCAGCTTTTAAAGCTTCAGAATTTGTAAACTCTTTTGTGAATTTTGTTATCCAACCCAAACCAGCTTCAATAGGCGATGTGGTATCATCAATATCATTTCCATAAAGGCAATATCCCATTTCTAAACGTAAAGTATCGCGTGCTGCAAGACCTATGGGCTTAATACCAAAATCTGCTCCAGCTTGTAAAACTTTATCCCAAATTTGTTTTACTTCGTTGTTTTTACAATAAATTTCGAAACCACCGCTTCCGGTATAACCAGTTGCCGAAATAATTACATTTTCTATACCAGCAAAATTACCAACTTCAAAATTATAAAACTTAATAGCCGATAAATCATGACTAGTTAAACTTTGCATAGCTTCAATAGCTTTGGGGCCTTGTATGGCTAGTAACGAATAATCTTCGCTTAAATCGCGCATGGTGGCTCCAAGGTTGTTTTTAGAGCTTATCCAGTTCCAATCTTTTTCAATATTACTAGCATTAACAACTAATAAGTAGGTGTTTTCTTTTATTTTGTATATTATTAAATCATCAACTATACCGCCTTCATCATTAGGTAAGCAGCTATATTGCGCTTTACCAATGGTAAGCTTCGAGGCATCATTGCTAGATACTTTTTGTATTAAATCTAGCGCATGTTCACCTTCAATTAAAAACTCTCCCATGTGCGATACATCAAAAACACCTACGGCATTGCGTACGGTTTCGTGTTCTATGTTTACACCTTCGTATTGTACGGGCATGTTATAACCTGCAAAAGGAACAATTTTTGCGCCAAGCGATTTGTGAGTTTCTGTTAATGCTGTGTTTTTCATTGAAAATATTTTTTATTCCTTATTAAATTAAGGATTATGTGTTACTTTTTTTGAAAAACAAATGTATACAAAATTTAAGTAAATAGCTTTGCTTCTGTATTGAGGAAAATATAAAATGATAAATTATTTTATATTTTAATATCAAGATCTAGACGTAATCTATCTCCGGTTTCATTAGAAACACCAAAAGGCAGGATTTGTTTTACTTTATAATATTTTAAAGTTAGTTTAATGTTTTTTTCTAATAGATAATTTGCTACTAATTCTATGCCTTTAAAATTTGTTAATCGTCCGTCTGGAGAGTTGTAATTAGAATAATCCCATCTTGCCCAATCGTTTTGTGCTAAAAAATCGACTGCCGCATAACGTTCCATATAGCTAAAGGTTGCTTTAAGTTTCCAGTCTTTTTTTTGTTTTAAATGACCTATGCTTAGGGCGGTAACTATTCCATTTTTTTCATTTTTAAATTTATCTTCTATAAAATTGTTGTTGGAGTAGTCTTTTAAATTGGCATAATAATCGGTTTCTAAAGTTAGATTAGTTTTTTTAGAAAGTTTAATTTGCGAACCTATATTTACAATAGCATAGTTAAATGTAAAAGTTTCGTTTCCATCTGGAATATTAGGTATGTTTTTAAAGTTGTAAAATGATGTAAAGAGTTTTATGCTTTTGTTATGGGTTAAAGTAGATATTTGTATGCCTTGAAAATAACTGTCTTTATTAAAACTGGTTCCATTTGTTTTTAATATGAAATGTCCTGCACTAATATTTAGTTTACTAAAAAAGCTGGATGTATTTTTAGATTTCTTTTTAATAAAAACACCTTCTGGGTAAACATTATCACTCCAAAATAGTTCGTTTAATTTTTCGAAGGGAAAGGTGTTTTTTCCTATCCAAAACTTATAGTTGTCTTGTTCTGCATTAAAATAAATTTTTTCAAACCCAATAGGCAAAATGTTAAACTCGTCTCCTAAGGTTAATTGCGGATCTTGTTGTTTTATGGGGTTTCCTGTTCTTATTCTAGCTCCAAATGAAGCCCATGAATTATAATTATAATTAAATCCTGCTCTTACTCTGTAGCGTAAGCGAGAACGATTGTCTCTAAAACTACCATCGGGTTTTTGTGAGTTCCAATCCTGTTCGGCTCTAAACCTAAAATCTGCATTAAATTTAAGTTTAGAAGCAGCATTGTTTTGCCCTTTTAATGTCAAGGAAAATACTAAGCAGAATATAAAAAGGAAAAATTTAAAATTCATTCGTTAATTTATTTTAACAAAAAAGCTTTTAAATCATTATAATCTGTAATTGTAACAGATACTTTTTCTTTCCCCATTACAGATTGTATTTGCTTTGGTAAAGGTTGTTCTTTTTTTATAACTTCTTCAACAACATCTAAAAACTTGGTTGGGTGTGCGGTTTCTAAAAACACAGTATGTGCCTTTGGGTTATTTTTTAGATAGGCTTTACAACCTAAATAACCAACTGCGCCATGCGGATCTGCTACATAATTATAATTATTATAAATTTCTAACATGGCTTCTTTAGTTTTACTATCGGTAAAACTATAAGAGGAAATATTTTCTTTTAAAGTATCAAATTTGTTTTTGTAAATTTCTTGTATCCTTATAAAATTACTTGGTGCACCAACATCCATTGCGTTACTTATAGTTTGTACAGATGGTTTTGGTTGATATAATTGCGATGCTAAGTAACGAGTTACAACGTTATTAGCATTATTTGAAGCTACAAAATGTTTAATAGGTAAGCCCAATTGCTGCGCCATTATTCCTGCGCAGATATTTCCAAAATTTCCGCTTGGCACAGAAAACACAATATTACTATATTTTTTATGCAATTGTTTGTATGCAAACATAAAGTAGAATAATTGTGGTAACCAACGCGCTACATTAATAGAATTTGCAGATGTTAGTTGCATTTTGCTAGTTAAACTCTCGTCTAAAAAAGCTGTTTTTACCATGGCTTGGCAATCATCAAATGTGCCATTAACCTCTAAAGCTTTTATGTTTTTACCTAAAGTGGTTAATTGTTTTTCTTGAATATCGCTAACTTTTTCGCTAGGATATAAAATAACAACATTTACACCTTTAACATCTAGAAATCCGTTAGCTACGGCACCTCCAGTATCGCCAGAAGTAGCAACAAGAACTGTAACTTCGTTTGCGTTGTTTTTATTAAAATAGCCTAGGCATCGTGCCATAAAGCGAGCACCTACATCTTTAAATGCCATGGTTGGTCCATGAAATAGCTCTAAAGTTGAAATGTTTTTATTTAACTCAACCACAGGAAAATCGAATGAAAGTGTTTCTTCAACTATTGTTTTTAAAACTTTTTCTGGAATATCTGGAGATACAAATTGTTTAATAGCTTGAAAAGCAATTTCGGTATACGATAAATTATCAAAATTATCCCAGAATGCCTTAGGTAAAGGCGTAATGCTTTCGGGAAAGTACAAGCCTTTATCTGGAGCAAGACCTTTTATAACGGCATTTTTAAATGTTGTATTTGGAGCTTTATGGTTTAGTGAATAATAATTCATTTTTTAAATAATTATAACACCTTGCGTGTTTATTTTTGTAACATGTATTTCGAATGCAATGTCTGTTTTTGAGTACACATTTTGCATAGCGTCCTTAACTTTATTTGCTGTCTCTAAGCCTTTACTTAATGCAAAAATAGAAGGCCCAGAGCCTGAAATTCCTGCTCCTAAGGCACCAGCATTAATTGCGGTTGTTTTAATTGTATTAAAGTGAGGAATTAACTGGCTTCTGTATGGTTCTACAATTACATCGTTTAGCGAATTACTAATTAAATTATAATTACTAGTATGTAATGCATGTACTAAACTTCCTAGATTTGCCCATTGTTCTATTGCTGCGTTTAATGCTACTTTTTTAGGTAGAATGGCTCTAGATTCTGATGTTTTAATTTCTATTTGCGGATGAATAATTGTGGCGTACAAATTATTGGGTGATGGTATTTCTAAAACTTGTAAAGGTGTTACGCTTTTTACTAAAGTAAAACCACCAAATAGGGCAGGAGCAAGGTTATCTGCATGTTCACATTTACTAGCTAAGGCTTCACCTTTTATAGCAAATTCTGTTAGCTGTGTTTTATTAAAAGGTTTTCCTAATAGCTCGTTCATGCCAAAAACACTTCCTACTGCACTGGCTGCGCTACTACCAATACCACTTCCTGGTTTTATGTTTTTGTAAATTTCAATTTCAAATCCGAAATCGACATTAATAGCTTCGTACATAGCTAATGCCGAAACACCAGCAACATTTAATTCGGTTTCGTATGGTAAATCAAAGTTTTTAATTTTAGTAATATGAATGCCTTTTTTATTGGTTTTTCTAATAACCATTTCATCACCTATACTATCTAAGCAAAAGCCTAAAACATCGAAACCACAAGATACATTAGCTACAGTTGCTGGTGAAAATATTTTTATTTCGTTCATTAAAATTATCTTTTTAATTTTCTTTAAAACAATAAAATTTAATCATTACCAAGTCTAATAATATCTGCAAATAAACCAGACGCTGTTACATCTGCTCCAGCACCAGCTCCCTTAATAATCATTGGTTGTTTTGGGTAGCGTTCTGTATAAAACATTACAATATTATCGCTTCCTTCAAGATTATAAAAAGGATGTCCTTCTGGAATTTCTTGTAGGCTTACGCTTGCTTTTCCGTTATCGAATTTAGCAACATATTTTAATTGGCAATTGTTTGCTTTTGCCGAAGCGTATAAACTTTGATAATGGGCTTCATCATTAATTAAAGTTTGATAAAAATCATTTACAGTATCACTTTTTAAACCAGCAGCCGATAAGAATGAAGTATTTTCTATATCTTCTAAATTCATTTCTACGCCACTTTCTCTGGCTAAAATTAAAATTTTTCGAGCTACATCTACACCGCTTAAATCAATTCGTGGGTCTGGTTCTGTATAGCCTTCTGCACCAGCTTGTTTTACAACATCATGAAATTTTGTAGAATCATTAAAGTTATTAAAAACAAAATTTAAACTACCCGATAACACAGCTTGGATAGAGTTTACTTTATCACCCGAAGCAATTAGGTTGTTTAAAGTATCTATTACAGGTAAACCAGCACCAACATTAGTTTCAAATAAAAACGGAGCATTGTATTTTAAAGATAGTCTCTTTAATTCTTTATAATTAGAAAACGCGCTTGAACATGCTATTTTATTGCAGGCTACAATACCAATACTTTCTCTTAAATATTGAGCGTATAAGTTAGCAACAGATGCATTTGCAGTAACATCTACAAAAATGCTATTGCGTAGGTTTAACGATTTTGCATTTTCGAAAAAACCTTGTAATGAAGCTTTTTCTCCTTGTTCTAACTGTGTTTTCCAGTCTTTTAAGTTAATTCCAGAATCGTTAAAAACCATAGTTCTAGAATTAGATAATCCAACAACTCTAAGGTTAATTTTAAGGTTTTCTTTTAAAAACTTTTTTTGTTGTTTTATTTGTTCAACCAAACGTTCGCCTACATTACCAACCCCAGTTATAAATACATTAAGTTGTTTTGTTTTAGACTCGAAAAATTGCTCATGCAATGTGTTTAAAGCCTTTTTTACGTCTTTTTCATCAATAACTGCGGTAATATTTTTTTCTGAAGCCCCTTGTGCTATAGCTCTAATATTAATATTGTTTCGTCCTAAACTACTAAACATTTTACCGCTTATACCTTGATGGTTTTTCATATTATCGCCAACTAATGCAATAATAGAAAGACCAGTTTCTACATTTAAAGGTTCTATTTTGCCTAAGGCAATTTCGTTTTCAAAAGCGGCATCAATGGCTAATTTTGCATTGTTCGCTTCTTTATCTTCAATGCCTAAGCAAATAGAATGTTCTGATGATGCTTGAGTTATCATTATCACATTTATTTTTTCTTGCGATAAGGTTTCAAACAAACGTTTTGAAAAACCAGGAATTCCAACCATTCCTGTTCCTTCTAAAGTTAATAATGCAATATTACTAATGTTACTTATTCCTTTTACGGGCGATGTAGTTTTAGCATCTTCATTAGAAATAACTGTACCAACAGCCTCTGGTTCTAAAGTGTTTTTTATATGAATTGGTATATTTAAACTTAATACAGGTTGTACTGTTGGAGGATATAACACTTTTGCACCAAAATGTGATAATTCCATAGCTTCTTGATACGAAATTTTCTTAATAGGGTAGGCTTGTTTTACTAATTTTGGGTTGGTTGTATACATGCCACTTACATCGGTCCAAATTTCTAATTGCTTTACATTTAAAGCTGCCGCCACAATGGCTGCTGTAAAATCTGAACCACCACGACCTAAGGTTGTAATTTCACCTATTTTAGATTTTGAAATAAAACCAGGAAGTATGGTTATATTGTGTTTGGCAGATTTAAAATAATCGCGAATATTTTTGTTAGTAATACTATAATTAACTTCGGCCTTAGTAAAGTTTGAGTTAGTAATTACGAGCTCTTGAGAGTTTTTAACATCGGCAGATATGCCTCTGTTTTTCATTGTTTCTGCTATAATAAAAGAGGATAATAATTCGCCATAGCTTACTAACTTGTCCGATGTTTTAGGCGATAATTCATTAATTAAATAAATACCATCTAATAAACTTTTTAAACTATGTAATTGACTTTCAACAAAAGTTAAAATGGTTTTGGCATTTTCAGGATTCAATTCATTAATAACGCTAAAATGTTTTTCTTTTATACTTTTAAAAGTATCTAGAAAAGCTTGGTCTTTATTTTGAGCTTGTTTGCCAGCTAAAAGTAATTTGTCTGTAATGCCACCAATAGCAGAAACTACACAGGTTAAGCTGTCTGTTTTGCCATAGTTTTCTAATATGTTAATAACTTTATTTATGTTTTTTGAAGAGCCTACCGAAGTGCCTCCGAATTTTAAAACCTTCATGTTTTAATACTTGTATAATTAAAAATAATGTTTGAAATGTTGTAATTTTTTAAAATTACAAAAATAGTCTGCGGAATATATATATCTAGCAACCCCAAAGGGTTGTAATATTTGTAGTTGTACCAAAAATAGAAGTTGTTTCTTTTGTAAGAAAAGAAACTAATTGAAGTATATTTTGGTTGAAATGATTCATTATAGTTATATAATACTCTTCAAAAGTATTACATTTAGCCTTATAAAAAAACTAAAATAACTTTTTTACTATATTCTTATTAGCAATAACATTTCGTTTAAAAAAAACGACAAATTGTAATGAGAAATGAAAAATCTATAATATAACATGAAAGTATTTTCTAAAGAACAGATTTATAAAGGCGATAAATTAACAGCAGAAAGACAAAACATATCATCTACAGATTTAATGGAACGTGCTGGTACGCAAATTTTTAATTGGATGCATGCCCGCATGCAAGGTGCTCAAGTACCTATTCATGTGTTTTGTGGTATTGGTAATAATGGAGGTGATGGCCTTGTATTAGCCAGGCATTTAATAACTCATGGTTACAATGTAAACACATTTATTATTAATTGTAGCGATAAACGCTCTAAAGATTTTTTAATTAATTACGATCGTATAAAAAATGTAACAAAAAATTGGCCAGTACTTTTAAATTGTGCTGAAGATTTTCCTGAAATTAAACCTGAAGACATTATAGTTGATGCTGTTTTCGGTATAGGTTTAAATCGTCCTGTAGATGCGTGGGTTAAAAAATTATTTATGCACTTTAGGGCAAGTAAAGCTTTTACATTGGCTATAGATATTCCTTCTGGGCTTTTTCCTGATAAAGCTGTTGAAGATGATGATGCTGTAGTTTGGGCTGGTTTTACATTAAGTTTTGCTTCACCAAAGTTAGTGTTCTTTTTACCCGAAACTGCTAAATATACTGTGCAATGGGAAGTTTTAGATATTGGTCTAGATCAAGAATTTTTATATACCACGCAAACCGAAGTTGAATTAATTGGTAAACACGAGGTATTACCAAATTATATGCCTAGAGAAAAGTTTTCTCATAAAGGGCAATTTGGACATGCTTTAATTATAGGCGGTAGCTATGGCAAAATAGGAGCCGTTACTTTAGCAAGTCGAGCAACACTATCGGCAGGTGCTGGTTTAGTATCGGCTTATATACCAAAATGCGGTTATAATATATTGCAGTCGGCTTTTCCTGAAGCTATGGTTATTACAGATACAGAAGAAGAAATAATTACAAATATTACATTTAATATTAAACCAACAGTTATTGGGTTTGGAGTTGGAGTAGGAACCGATGAAAAAACAATAACTGCTTTTGAAACTTTTTTAAAAGCAAACACATTACCATTAGTTATTGATGCCGATGGTATAAATATATTATCTAAAAAGAAGGCATTACTAAAATTATTACCAGAGGCTACAGTTTTAACACCACACCCTAAAGAATTAGAGCGTTTAATTGGTAGTTGGAATGACGATTTTGATAAACTTAATAAGATAAAGGCATTTTCTAAAAAGTATAAGATTATTATTGTAGTAAAAGGTGCAAATAGTATTACCGTTTTTAATGATAAGCTTTATGTTAATACAACGGGCAATCCTGGATTATCTACAGCGGGTAGTGGCGATGTTTTAACAGGCGTTATTACAGGACTTATATCTCAAGGGTATAACCCATTGGTTGCTACAATTTTTGGGGTTTATTTACACGGAAAATCGGCCGATATTGCCGTTGAAGATTTTGGTTACCAAAGTTTAATTGCAAGCCATGTTATTGATTATTTGGGCGAGGCTTATTTAGATTTATTTAAACAACCAGAACCACCGCAACAGCAACAAGAACAAACACAGTAAAATTAAAGTATAAAAAAAAGCCGCTTAAATAGCGGCTTTTTTTTATGTTTAAAAGATTATAAATTGTGTTTTTTAAATAATTCAATTAATTTTTCGCTAGAAGGTCTAGGAGCGTTAGAGTCTACAATATTACCTTCGGTATCAATTAAAATAAATTTTGGAATACCTTCTATTTGATAATCTTTTACAAAAGCAGAGTTCCAATTGTTATCTGCATATAATTGAATTCCGCCAAGTTGTTTATCGTTAACCATTGCTTTCCATTTTTCATAATCGCTAGGCTTATCAATAGAAATACTTACAAATTCAATATTTTTATCATGATACTTTTTTTCAACTTCTTGTAAATGTGGTATTTGTTGTATGCAAGGTCCACACCAAGTAGCCCAAACATCAATATAAACATATTTTCCTTTTAAATCGTCTAAAGATGTTTTTCCTCCAGCATAATTTTCGTAATTAACAAACTTTGGCGATGGATTGCCTGGTTTTAAAGCTGTTAGTTTATTATACTTTTCTGAAATTATATTATTGTTTTTTTCGTTTGATGAATTGTTGTTATAAAGTTTATAAAAAGCATCAACATCTTCAGAATAGTTTAAGTTAAAGTTTGCAAAATCAAAAAGCAATGTGTTTTTAATAATATCATTTTCTATAGCGCCTACTGTTTTTAGAAAAGTTAAATCAAAGGCTGTTGAGTCTGCTTCGCTTGTTTTTCTAGCTTTACTTGTATAATAATCATTTACTAAGGCTTTATAGTTACTAGAAAATTTAAAATCTTCAGTATTATTATAATCTACATCTGATAATTCTTCTAGGAATTTTTCTGAAACTTTAAAATTTTGGTTTTTAGTGTAGTATCTATAACCTCTTTCGTAGGTGTTTAAATTGCTTAAATATCCGTATTTTAAATTTCTTAATTCTTTTGAAACAAAATCGCTAGGAATGTTTTTAGTGTTTTTTAATAATTCTTCTTGAGTGTTTTTAAGTTTTAATATACTTTCTTTATACTGCGCTTCATTAAGAACAAAAATTTCATGACGCTTTTTAGAGTATTCCATTTCGCTTTTTCTTTTTGCAGCTAAATAATTGTTTATTTCTGCACCTTCTCCAGTAATAGATAACGTATTACTAAAATCTTTAGCATCATAAGTAACATTTAGGTTAAAACCAGGCGCTATGTTAAGAAAAACAGGGTTTGCACCATCATAAAGCACATAAGATTCTATATCGGTACTTAACGTATCTATAAATGTGCCATCATCTGCCACTTTTAGGGCTTCTTTAAAAGAACGATCTTCACTATTTATGGTAAGTTCTCCAACGGGTTTATTGCTTATTTTTCCAGAAATTATTGCATAATTAGGTTTTATTTCTTTTTTGCACCCAACTAAAGCTAAAGTTAAAGCTATATAAAGTATGTTTTTCATGGTTTATTATTTTAAGTTTTAAAAATAACTATAATGTTAAGTAAATTTGTTTGTTTTTATAAATTATTAACAAAATTGATATCGAAATGTAATTATAATTTATGTGTTAATTTTTTATAATCGACAATTTCTGGAATAATATTTAAAGCAAATAGTTCTTTTTGCACGTTCATTACTGTTTTTTCGTCAATTAATTCTTGAGACCATTCAGTAAGACTTAGCCATTCTTTAACATCTTCCAATTGTTGTTCGTAACGGTTGGCTATAGATTTATCTATACTTGGAATATTTTTAAAATCTATGGTCGTGTTATTTATAATGTTTAAAATGGTTTTTAAGTCCTTTTCGTTATTTTCAATAAATTCATTTCTTACAGCAATAACAAAACATGGCCAAGGTGAAGGACAGTTATCTATGCGTCTAAAAACACCATTGTCGACTATGGGTTTTGTTGTAAATTTTTCCCATAAAAAGTAATCGGCTTTGCCGTTTGTTAATCCATCTACAGCACCATCAAGGTTTTTTATAACTTCAAAATCTAGATCACTTTCTAAGTCCCAATTATGGTTTTCTGCATTTATGTATGCCATTAAGTGCGATCCAGAACCATAGCGGCTTATAGCTGCTTTTGTGCCTTTTAGCTCTTCAACTTTTTTATAATTAGAATTATGGGCAACATGCACACCCCAAATTAATGGTGTTTCAACAAATGTTTGTACAATTTTGCTTGGGTTACCGTCTATAATATCTTTTATAATACCTTCGGTTAAAATTACTGCAATATCTATATCGCCATTACGTAAAGCTTTACACATTGCGCCCGTACCGCCATAATAATCGTGCCAACGTAGGTTAATGTTTTTGTCTTTATATTCTCCATTTTTTAACGTTAAATACCATGCTAAGTTAAAATGTTCTGGTACACCGCCAATATTTACTTTCTTCATTAAATCAATGTTTATTCTATAATTTTATTTAGCGCGTAAGAAATTAAATTTTCTATAACTAAGTTTGAATTTTTACTAAAAGTTCCTAGAGCTCTGTTGGCTATAATTGCATTTAAGGATATGGCTTGGTGACCTAATAATTTTGATAATCCATAGATGGCCGATGTTTCCATTTCTAGGTTTGTTATTTTTATACCGTTAAAATTGAAGTTATCCATTTTTGCATTTAAGTTGCTATCTTGAATGGGTAAGCGAAGCACGCGTCCTTGTGGGCCATAAAAGCCACCTGCTGTAGCGGTTAACCCTTTAAAAGTTTGAGAGCTTTCAAATGTTTTTACTAAATATTCGCTAGCATTAATAACAATAGGGTTAGCTTTTCCAGAATACCAATTTGTTTGTTCTATAAAAGCATTTTCTATATCGATATTTCTAATAGTTTCGGTTTTGTATGATTGAAGCATCCCGTTAATGTCAAGTGCGTAATTGCTTATTAAAAAGGAGTTTACAGGAATGTTTTTTTGTAATGATCCAGAAGTACCAATTCTTATTATATTAAGTGTTGTTAGCTTACTTTTTATTTGTCTGGTTTTAAAATCGATGTTTACAAGCGCATCTAATTCGTTTAAAACAATATCGATATTATCAGGGCCAATTCCTGTTGAAATTACAGAAATACGCTTCCCTTTATAAAACCCTGTTTGCGTTTTAAATTCGCGTTTTTGGGTTTCAAATTCAATGGAATCAAAGTGTGATGTTACTTTACTAACACGGTCTTGATCGCCTACAAAAATAATAGTATTGGCTATATGTTCGGGTTTTAAATTAAGGTGGTAAATGCTACCATCTGGATTTAAAATAAGTTCAGATTCTTTAATCTGCATTTGTAACTGTTTTAACAAGTTTATTTAATTTTTTACTAAAGTAAAAATCGTATTTATTTACACCTCCAAAAGTCATATTACTATCCATTTTGTTGGAGAAGTTTAATTGACCAATTAGAGCTTCATGCCCTGTTCGGTTTAATTTTAAGGTGTTATTTTCTTCGGTCATGAAAATACTTAATTTATCAATTAACCTATTTAATTGCATATCTCCATATCCGTAATACCCTTGGTAGTTTAAAGCATACCCTAATAAATGATGCTTAGATTTAATGGTGTTATCTCTAACAATTTCTAGAATGTTTTTTTCTAAAATATTTAAACCATTTATAGAGTCTGGAAAACGCTCTAGGTGCGCTTTTAAGCAATTACTTAAGTATTTAAAAGAAGAGCTTTGTACGATAAAGGGTTTTAATAAATTATGGTCTTTTCCGCAGTAAATACCCCAAACAGTAGTTGCTATTTCAATATCGTTTTCTGTTAAAAGTATTTTGTTTTTGTAATGATTTAAAAGCTGCTCTGAATTTAATTCTGGCAAACCTTTTAGAGTTTTACTGCCAGAAACCCTACCGCTACAAACTAAATAAAGTGGGTGTTTTATTTTTTTTTGTTGTAGTAGGCTTATTACAGCAATCATATTAATATGGCAAAACAAATCGTATTCAAACCAAAGTATAATTTCTGAATAGCGGTTAGTATTAGCTAGTTGCTCGTTTAATGCGTAATCTACTTGATTTAAATCTAAATTAACTTGATAAAATTCGTTTAAAAAGGAATCTCTAAGTTTAATATGTTCTGTGGTATGAATAGTTTCTTTTGTTGGCCCTTCACAAAGCATTTCTTGCCATGTTAGTTTTTCGCCAACAATTTTTAATTCGTTTAAATATTTGGTAAGACTACCACCATTTGTAATATGAAGGGGACGTTTATCCATAAAATTATCCGCCAACACGTTTTACATTAAACCCTTTGTTTTTTAACATTTGCATAATTTTATCGCGATAATCGCCTTGTATGATTATTTTATCGTCTTTAAAACTACCACCTACACTTAGTTTTGTTTTAATTTCTTTAGCTAGTATTTTAAAATCTTGTGTAGCTCCTGTATAACCTTCTAGAATTGTTATTGGTTTGCCTTTGCGTTTTTCGTATTTGCAAAGTATTGGGTCGTCTTGTATCCAAATTCCAGAACTATTATTGGTTTTAGTAGTTGTTTTTTCTTCAACATGGTCTGGAAATAAGTTTTTAAGTTGATCTTTTAAATCCATGAATTTAGTTTAATTATTAGCATCATGTTACACTACATGTTGTTTACATTCAGGGTTGTAATAGAAAGCTATTTTTTTAACCCTAATTCAATTAAACGTTCATTTAAAAATTCGCCCGCAGTAATATCATCAAACTGTTTAGGATTTTTTTCATCTATACATTCTTCTAAAACATCCAATTTCATTTCGCTAACTGGGTGCATAAAAAAAGGAATTGAGTAACGCGATGTTCCCCAAAGCTCTCTTGGTGGGTTTATAACTCTATGTATTGTAGATTTTAGTTTGTTATTGGTGTGCCTTGATAGCATATCGCCAACATTAATCATTAACTCATCGGGTTTGGCAATAGCATCAATCCATTCGCCCTTGTGGTTTTGTACTTGTAACCCTTTTCCTTGTGCGCCCATTAAAAGCGTTATTAAGTTAATGTCGCCATGTGCAGCTGCTCTAACAGCCTCGTCAGGTTCTTGGGTAATTGGCGGGTAATGAATGGGTCTTAAAATAGAATTACCGTTGTAAATATAATTATCAAAATAAGTTTCATTTAAGCCTAAATGTAATGCTAAAGCTCTTAAAACATATTTAGCCGTTTTCTCAAGCATTTTATAAGTTTGCTTTCCTATATTATTAAATTCTGGAAGTTCGTTTACAGTAACATTTGCAGGGTATTCTGCTTTTAAAGCATCATTATCTTCAACATATTGACCGAAATGCCAAAACTCTTTTAAATCGCCTTCTTTTTTACCTTTTGCACTTTCTTTACCAAAAGATACATAACCTCTTTGCCCTCCAATTCCAGGAATTTCATATTTCTGCTTTGTTTCTGTTGGTAAGCTAAAAAAGTTTTTTATTTCGGTATACAAACTATCAACTAAAGAGTCATCTAAAAAATGACCTTTAAGCGCTACAAAACCAATTTCCTCATAAGCCTTTCCTATGGCGTTTACAAAGCTTTGTTTACGCTCAGCATCATTAGAAAGAAAGTCTTTTAAATTAACACTAGGTATAGTATTCATATTTTATAATTTTTAATTGCAAGTAACACAAATGTACAAAAACATTCAAAGTTATTAACGTTGGGTTGTGTGCATTTTTTTTAATTAATAAGGACTATTTATAGTATATTTGATAATGAAACATGTGTTTTTTTATGAAAGTAACAAATTCTTCTTCAAATATAAGTTATTCTATTGGGCAGCTAAATAATAATACGCTTTTAGCATTATACAAAAACATGTTAAAACCCAGATTAATTGAAGAAAAAATGCTTATTCTATTGCGTCAAGGTAAAATAAGTAAATGGTTTTCTGGTATTGGTCAAGAGGCTATTTCGGTAGGTGTAACCATGGCTATGGAAAACCATGAATATATTTTACCAATGCACAGAAATTTGGGGGTTTTTACAACTAGAAAAATACCGTTATACAGACTCTTTAGCCAATGGCAGGGGAAAGCTTCGGGGTTTACCAAGGGGAGAGACAGATCGTTTCATTTTGGCACACAGCAATATAAAATTGTAGGTATGATTTCGCATTTAGGCCCTCAATTAGGTGTGGCCGACGGTATTGCACTAGCATCAAAATTAAAAAACAAAAAACAAGTTACTACTGTTTTTACAGGTGAAGGTGGTACTAGCGAAGGCGATTTTCATGAAGCTTTAAATGTGGCATCGGTTTGGCAGTTGCCAGTTTTGTTTTGTGTAGAAAATAATGGCTATGGACTGTCTACTCCTACAAACGAGCAATACAACTGTAAAGATATTGCAGATCGAGGTTTAGGCTATGGTATAGAATCGCACATAATTGATGGCAATAATATTGTAGAGGTTTATACAAAAGTAAGCGCTCTTATTGCAGATATACGCAAAAAGCCAAGACCTATTTTAGTAGAGTTTAAAACCTTTAGAATGCGCGGCCACGAAGAGGCTAGTGGAACTAAATATGTACCGCAAGAACTTTTGGATGCTTGGGCAGCAAAAGACCCTATAACAAACTATCAAGCCTTTTTAAAAGAGAATAATATTTTAAATGATGTAGATGAAGTTAAGATTAAGGAAACTATTGTTCATGAAATTAACGAACATATAGAAATTGCTTTTGCCGAAGAAGATATTACGCCTAATGAAACTACAGAGTTAAATGATGTTTTTCAAAAATTTGATTTTCAGGATTATAAGTGTGATGATGACAGTAAGGAAATTCGTTTTATTGATGCTATATCAGAAAGTTTAAAGCAAAGTATGGAGCGCCACACCGATTTAATTATTATGGGGCAAGATATTGCTGAATATGGTGGAGCGTTTAAAATTACTGATGGTTTTGTAGAGCTATTTGGAAAAGATAGAATACGAAATACACCTATTTGCGAATCTGCAATAGTAGAAACAGCCATGGGGTTGTCTATAGCAGGAATAAAAAGTATAGTTGAAATGCAATTTGCAGATTTTGTAAGTTCGGGGTTTAATCCTATTGTTAACTATTTAGCCAAATCGTTTTATAGATGGAATCAAAACGCCAATGTTGTAATAAGGATGCCTTGTGGCGGAGGCGTTGCTGCTGGGCCTTTTCATTCGCAAACAAACGAAGCATGGTTTACAAAAACACCTGGACTAAAAGTAGTTTATCCAGCATTTCCGTTTGATGCTAAAGGTTTGCTAAATACAGCTATTAACGACCCTAATCCTGTGTTGTTTTACGAGCATAAAGAACTCTACAGAAGTATTCGTCAAAACGTTCCAAATAATTATTATGCACTTCCTTTAGGAAAAGCTTCTGTATTAAAACAAGGAAAAGATGTAACAATTATTTCTTATGGAGCGGCAATACATTGGGCGTTAGGCACTTTAACAGAGAACCCAGAAATTTCTGCTGATGTTATTGATTTAAGAACATTGCAACCTTTGGATGTTGAAACCATATATAATTCTGTAAAGAAAACAGGAAAAGCTATAATTTTGCAAGAAGATTCGCTTTTTGGAGGAATTGCAAGCGATATCGCAGCAGGAATTATGGAGCATTGTTTTAAATATTTAGATGCGCCAGTAAAACGGGTAGCCAGTTTAAATACTCCAATACCATTTGCTAAACAATTAGAACAGCAATACCTTGCAAAAAATAGATTTGAAAAAGAGTTAAAAACACTTTTAGCTTTTTAAAACTTGATAGAATGTATTTTTATAATCCATACTATTTTTTTACACTAAACTTAATTAAATCATAAAGAAGTAAAAAAAATAGTAAACATTAGCTATGTTTAGAAATCTATAAATGCTAATTCGTAAATTACAGTTTGCTTAGCCGGTATTAAAGCATATAGTAACTTTAGGCGTTTTAATTAAAAATACAAATTATATATCTTGATGATATGTAAAAAAAACAGCCTTGCAAATAAATACAAGGCTGTTTAATTAATGAGCATATCGTTTTGTTCCTTTCCAAAGTTCCGGATGTCCAACTTGAAAAGCTATAATACGTTTGTTGCTTAACAAGTTTTGCCGAGTAACATTATTTATATGTCTTGATATTTTGATGATTGATTTCATTTTGATTGATTGATTGATTGATTGATTGATTGATGAATAATTTGGCAAAAAGATTCTATTATTTATAACGTCTTTTACTATTCCAAGTATTACTTTTAGTTCCGTTTAAAGTTCCTGTAATTTGATTGTTGTTTAGAGTTCTCATGATTTTTAATTTTTGATTGATGAAAGTGATTGATGAAAGTTTCTTATGTTATAAGTTAAGTAATTATCTGTAACGTCTTTTACTATTCCAAGTATTACTTTTAGTTCCGTTTAAAGTTCCTGTAATTTCATTGTTGTTTAAAGTTCTCATAATTTTGATTTTAATTGATGATTAATTATTTTTTGTTTTTTGATTATACTAGATAGACGACAGTAATTCAATTTTGTTACAGTACTATGCATAACAAAGTAATAAATTAACATTTTTTAACTATTTTAAGCCTTAAAAAGTATAAAATAAACAGATATATGAGTTTTAGGAACGGTTATTGCTAATCAATTACTAAATAATTTGAATAAAATAGTAGTATTTCTAAGAATGAAATATATTTGACTAATTAAAAATCTTAATTAAAAAACACGAAACAAATGAAACCTTTAGTTTTATTTCTTTTTTTAATAAATGTTTCACTTGCAATGCAAGCCCAAATAGATAATAGTAAAAAGAAATCTATTGCTATACCAGCTATTGAAAGCGAAACAGCTTCAAAGGCAATTACGCCGTCAAAATCAAATAAAAACACTAATACATTTGAGATAAATAGTCCAAAAGTAGCTCCTAAACTTGATGAACCTCAAAAAAAATTTTCAATGCTTCCTGCAGAAGAGTTTGGTGATCCTGGCGAATTATATTCAAAAAAACTAATTAAAAAACAAAAGGAACTTTTACCAGAAGGCCATGGTTTAAACTCTGGATTAAAGAAAGATGCTTTTTGGGGAGATTATAGAACAACTTCAAAGTATATAAATATTTTATTAAGAGATTACTCTGAAGTAGATGGCGATTTACTTCGTGTATATGTAAATGATGAAATTATTAAATCTGACATTTATTTAACTCAAGGTTACACAGGGTTTAAGCTAAATTTGGTAGAAGGTATTAATAAAATTGATTTTTTTGCTATTAATACTGGCGATTATGGTCCAAATACAGCAGCGTACAAAATTGTAGATGATAACATAAAAGTTATTTCTAGTAAAGTATGGGCGTTGGCTGCAGGTGTTAGAGTTACCTTAATTATAGTAAAAGAATAAACTTTATACCTTTTTATAAATTAGTTGATAATTGAATTAATTAATCTTAATTCTTCATCGGAAAACTCTAAGAAATCCAAAGCTTTTACATTTTCTTTTAATTGATTTGGCGAGCTCGCACCAATTAAAACCGATGCCACTTGAGGTTGTCTTAAAATCCATGCAATAGCCATTTGCGATAGTTTTTGTCCTCGTGCCTTAGCAACATCATTTAGTTTTTTAATTTTTTCTAAATTTTCAGTTACTACTTCTTTATTTAAATAGGTTAATTTTTTTGATGCGCGAGAGCCACCTGGTATACCGTTAATATACTTATCTGTAAGCATGCCTTGAGCTAAAGGCGAAAAAGCAATACACCCAACACCATTATTCTTTAAAGTATTTAAAAGTTTATCTTCAACCCAACGATCTAGCAGAGAATATCTTGCTTGATGTAAAATAAAAGGAACCTTCAAAGCTTTTAAAAGCTCAGCCGCTTTTTGGGTGTCGTTATAATCATAATTAGAAATACCAACGTATAACGCTTTACCTTGTCGAACAATATCGGCCAATGCACCCATAGTTTCTTCTAAAGGCGTATCTGGATCTGGTCTGTGGTGATAAAAAATATCAACATAATCAAGCCCCATGCGTTTTAAACTTTGGTCTAAACTAGAGATTAAATATTTTCTAGAGCCAAAATTCCCATAAGGCCCTGGCCACATATCATACCCTGCTTTTGTAGCAATAAATAACTCGTCTCTATAAGATTTAAAATCTTTCTTTAAAATGGTTCCAAAATTTTCTTCGGCCGATCCGTATGGCGGACCATAATTATTAGCTAAATCAAAATGAGTTATTCCTAAATCAAAGGCAGTTCTTAAAATATCTCTGCCATTTTGTATAGAATCAACAAACCCAAAATTATGCCACAAACCTATAGATATTGCAGGTAGAAGTACACCGCTATTCCCAGAGCGATTGTATGTCATAGAATCATACCTAGCTTGGTTGGCTAAATATGGTTTTACTTCAGATTTGTCATTAATTCTCATAATAGTAATAATTTTAAATTACAAATGTATGTTTCATTTTAATAATAATTTCGTGAAAATAAATATTTATATCAACAGGAAATATTAAATTTAATTTAACTGTTAATATTACTTTAATAATTTCACGTTAATCATGCTTGATAAACCCTTTAAACATGTTATTTTTGCACGTTGTAAAATTTAAAGTATGTCGAGCACAAAAGCAGAGTTAGAATTAGAAGAAAGAGCAGAAGGTAAAAATTTATACAGTTATCAAAAAGGAGCGATAGATAAAATTTTTACAGCATTTGAAGAATCTCCAGAAGATTATCACTTACTATATCAATTACCAACAGGTGGTGGTAAAACAGTTATTTTTTCTGAAATAGTAAGACAATATTTAAAAATTCATAAAAAAAAGGTTTTGGTAATGACTCACCGTATAGAGTTGTGTAAGCAAACCTCAAACATGCTAACAGAGTTTGGTGTGTATAACAAAGTTGTAGATAGTAAGGCAGATTTAAGTGATCAAGCCGACTATAGTTGTTTTGTTGCCATGGTAGAAACTCTTAATAATAGGCTAAATGATGATAAGCTTGATATTTCTGATATTGGTTTGGTTATTATTGACGAGGCACATTACAATTCTTTTACAAAACTTTTTAAGTTTTTTAGTAAATCGTTTATTTTAGGGGTTACAGCAACACCTTTAAGTTCGAGCATAGAATTACCAATGACCGATAATTACGACGAGTTAATTGTTGGAGAAAGCATAGAATCTCTTATAGAAAATGGTTTTTTAGCTCGTGCTGAAATGTTTACCTACAATGTAGGATTAACCTCTTTAGTAGTTGGTGCAAATGGCGATTACACAGTAAAGTCATCAGAAGATTTGTATACAGATAACGATATGTTATCTAAACTTTTACAAGCTTATGAAGAACGCTCTAAAGGCAAAAAAACATTAATTTTTAATAACGGTATAACCACATCTTTACATGTTTACGACACCTTTAAACGTGCAGGTTATCCAATAGCGCATTTAGATAATACCAATACAAAAAAAGAGCGTGCCATGATATTAAAATGGTTCAAAAAAACACCCGATGCCATTTTAACTTCAGTTAGTATTTTAACAACTGGTTTTGATGAGCCTACAGTAGAAAGTATTATTTTAAATAGAGCCACAAAATCGTTAACATTATACTACCAAATGATTGGTCGTGGTTCGCGAATACTGAATAATAAAAAAACTTTTTCGGTTATAGATTTAGGTAATAATTTCCATAGATTCGGGCCATGGGGAGATGATTTAGATTGGCAGCGAATATTTAAATCGCCAACCTATTATTTAGATTCTATTTTAACTGATGATGAGTTAGAAAGTAATTTTAGATACGAAATGCCCGATGCTTTACGAGCAGAGTTTGCAAAATCTGAAGATGTGTATTTCGATATTCAAAAAACCTATGTAGATTCTATAAGGGCAGGAGAATCGTCAAAAGTTGTTTTAGAACGTTCTATAGAACAACATGCTAAAATTTGTATTGAAAATAGCGAAGATGTTTATGATGCATTAGCCTTAGCAAAACAATTGGGCGATGATATAGATTTTAGAATTCAACGTTACACCAAATGCATTAGTAAGAGTACGTATAATTTTGTCGATTGGTTAAAGGGCGATTATAGAAAAAAATTAAATTCATATTTACGCACAAATTTTGACGAAGTATTTGAAAAAATTCATGGCTATCCGCCAGAAGATTAAGTGTTTTTAATAAAACAATACTTAGTATTACCTATATAATTGTGTTTTAAACCCATTAATTTGTAAAAAGACTATTAATAGGAATGATTATTATAACATCATGAAAATTAGGTGTATCTTTACCGTATATTAATATATAAAACCCAGATAGGAATATTTAAACTATGGCAAAATCGCAAGTAACATTTAACAAAATTGAAAAAGAAAAAAAACGCTTAAAGAAGAGAGAAGAGAAACAAAAAAGAAAAGAGGCTAGAAGAGCAGAAGCTAAAGAAAACCCTCAAGGTATTCAGTTTGCATATGTAGATTTTAATGGAAATTTAACCGATACACCACCAGATCCTGCAATGCGAGAAAAGGTTGAAGCAGAAAGTATTGAATTAGGAATACCCAAAAAAGAAGATAGAGTAGAGGAAGAGCCAACAAATAATGAAGGGAAAGTTTCTTTTTTTGATCATTCTAAAGGTTTTGGTTTTATTATAGACAATGCAAACCAAGAAAAATATTTTGTTCATGTAAGCGGTTTACTTGAAGATATTCAAGAAAACGACAAAGTAACTTACGAGTTAGAGCGTGGGTTAAAAGGTATGAATGCTGTAAAGGTTAAGAAAATTTAATAATTTTTCTAGAATAATATCTAGAATATAAAAATATTTAAAAGGCTAAATATGAGTGTAACACGTAAAACGGTTCTTATTATTTTAGCCTTTTTTGCTGTTTATGTTATATGGGGAGCAACATATTTGCTTAACAAAATAGCAGTTTCTCAATTAGATCCCTTTTTTTTAGCATCAATTAGGTTTCTTGTAGCTAGTGTAATTATTTTTATAATAGCAAAATCTTTAGGTATTAGTCTAAAAATTACCCGAAAACAATTTAAAAATATATGTATTGCAGGCCTATTGTTTTTAACTTTAGGTAATGGGTTAGCTGTTGTTGCTTTAAAATATATAGATAGCGGTTTTGCTGCGTTAGAAATATCATCGCAACCACTTGTTGTACTTATAATGATGCGAATTTTACAAGGTAAAAAAATTAAAACCATGTCTTACATTGGTGTTATTTTAGGTTTTATAGGTATATTTTTATTAGTAAGCCAAAAAGAAATAATAACAAAAGAAGGACAAGTTTTAGGGATGATATTAATATTTGCTTGTATGCTGTGTTGGTCTTATGCTAGTATTTTTGTAGGTAAAGCAGATTTGCCAACAAATCATTTTGTAAATACTGGTTACCAAATGCTAACAGGAGGTATTATGCTAGGCACTGTTAGTTTATTTTTAAACGAATCTTGGTTATTACCAAATGCCTGGCAAACCAATGTGCAATGGTCTATGTTGGGGTTAATAATTTTTGGTAGTATTGTTGCTTTTACAGCATTTAATTATCTATTAAAAGCGGTTTCTCCAGAAAAGGTAGCAACGTCAACCTATGTTAACCCAATAATAGCTTTGGTTTTAGGTTGGTGGATCCTAGAGGAAGAGATAACACTACAATCTATTATAGCAGCAGCTATTTTATTAACAGGCGTGTATTTTATTAATACCAAGCGCCAATTTAAAATAAGAAGTATTGGACGCTAAACAAGCTATAAAATTCATGCTAATAAGCACCCTTGCTTTTGCATGTATGAATGCTATAGTTAAACAACTAACTAATATAGGTGCATTTCAAATTGTATTTTTTAGATCTGTAAGCACACTTTTTTTTACATTTGGATTTTTATTAAAAAACAAAATTCCCGTATTAGGAAACCAAAAAAAACTATTAGTTTTAAGAGGCTTAGTAGGGGTAACCTCCATGACATTGTTTTTTATGTCTACTAAATATTTACCTATAGGCACAGCAGTTTCATTACGTTATATGGCACCAATTTTTGCAGCTGTATTGGCAATTTTCTTTTTAAAAGAAAAAATAAAAGTATATCAATGGCTATTTTTTGCAATGGCTTTTATTGGTGTTTTAATTTTAAAAGGGTTTGATACTCATTTAAATAGTTATGGACTCTTGCTAATTTTCATTTCAGCTCTTTTTAGTGGTTTGGTTTATATTGTAATTAGTAAAATAGGAAAAGACGACCATCCCGTTGTTGTAGTTAACTATTTTATGGTAATATCTACCATTTTAGGTGGGCTATTATCTATAAATAATTGGGTTAATCCAGATCGTTTACAATGGCCAATGTTAATTGGTTTAGGTTTGTTTGGATATTTTGGTCAAGTTTATATGACTAAGGCATTCCAGATTGCAGCAACAAATCAAGTGGCGCCATTAAAGTATCTAGAAGTTATTTTCACCTTATTATTGGGTGTTATACTATTTAGTGAAGTATATACAATATATAGTCTTTTAGGAATTGCATTAATAATCGCAGGTTTAGTTTTAAATGCTCTATATAAGGGTAAAAAATAGATATACCTTCAATAAACCTTGAAATTATAATTTGTAATTTTGCCGCAATTATTTTTTGAAAAATTAATTTTAATGTCATTAAAAAAAAGAATTAATCATTACAGAAGGAAAGTAATGCGAAGTATTACCAAAAATATAGGTAATGCGTATTTAGAGCCTACTAAAGGAGAAATTAAAATTACAGATATTAAGCGTATTTTAATTATAAGACCAAATCATAGACTTGGTAATCAATTACTGCTTACACCTCTTGTACAAGAAGTTATAAATACATTTAAAGATTGCGAAATCGATCTATTTGTAAAAGGAGGTGTGGCTCATCCTGTTTTTGAAAATTATAGCCAAATAAATAAAATTATAAAACTGCCCAAAAAACCCTTTAATAATCTATTTCAATACGCTAAGAGTTGGTTATCTATTAAGCAAAAAACTTACGATTTGGTTATAAATGGAGATAAAAATTCTTCATCAGGGCGTTTATTAACCCAAATGGCTAAGGCAAAGGTTAAAGTATTTGGAGATGTTAATGAGGTTATTCAAAAAAACTATTCAGACCACGAACATATTTCTAAATATCCCATTTATAATTTAAGACATTACTTATCTAAATTAGATATATCTATTAAACACAATACGATGCCAGTTTTAGATATTAAATTAAGTAATAAAGAAATTGAAAATGGAAAAAAAACATTAAATAAAATTATAAAAAATACTAAAAACACAATTTGTATATACACCAATGCAACTGGCAATAAATGTTATTCTGAAACTTGGTGGGAAACATTTTATAATCGATTAAAGCAAGAATACTCAGACTATAATATTATTGAAATGCTACCAATAGAAAACATTTCGAAAATAAATTTTAAAGCACCACACTTTTATAGTAAAGACTTAAGAGAAATGGGAGCCATAATACATAATACAAGTATTTTTATTGCAGCAGACAATGGGGTTATGCACTTAGCAAGTGCCTCGTTAACACCATGTGTTGGATTCTTTTCGGTAACCAATCCAAAAATTTATGCGCCATACGGAAATGGCAGTATTGCTTTACACACAAATGAAACTAATATTGAAGATTGGATAAATGCTATTAATGGCATTTTAAAATAATAGTTAGTATTGGTAAATGCAGATGTATTTCATCTATTCATCGTATAATATTACAATTCAATCGATTTTTTATGTAAAATATATGTAGTTAATTAGTTTTGAGGTAATTAAAATTTACCACAAATGAAAAAAACAATTACCCTATTAAGTTTTATTTGTTTATTTATAAACCTAAATATACTTCAGGCACAAGAAACAAGTAATAATTCGAAAGATTATAAAAAGAGAAGTCCTATTTACGACTATTCTGAAAAAAAGCTTAATAATGTCGATACAATTCCTGATTTTGTTTCACAATCTCAAAAATTAAAAATTACCGGAACTATTTATGAAAGTGATGGGATTACACCGGCAAAAAATGTCATGTTATTTATCCATCAAACAGATGAAAATGGAAATTTTGAATTAAGAAGACAAAATAAAAAACGATACGTTCATCATAGAGGTTGGATAAAAACAGATGCAGATGGTAAGTATACCTTTTACACCTTTATTCCTGGACAATACATTTATGGTAATGAGTTAAAACAAATTTTACCTATAGTAAAAGAGCCTAATAAACCAGAATATAAAATTGAAACATTTTTGTTTGACGATGATCCTCAATTAACAGGAAAGTGTAGAGCTAAGGTTGAAGATACTAACCCAAGCAGAATTTTAAAACTAAACAAAAAAGAAGGTTTGTTTGAAGCAAAAAGAGATATTATTTTAGGAAAAGAAGAAACAGCATCTTATTAAACTAAATATATAGCACTTTTATTTTTAGCTACTTGAATACAAAATTAAACAAACACCAATCATTATACCCAGCAAAGGCACCAATTTTTTGCGTTTATTTTGTTCTTTAAAAAGCAAACCACCAATAACAACAGCAATTATTATTTGGCTACGTTTTATTGCAGAGAGTAGCATAATTAGGGCGTCTGGATCTTGTAACGCCTTGAAATAAAAATAATCGGCCATTTGTAACAAAATACCAACAGCAATTATAGACCATCTAAACTTAAATGCGTTTCTTTTATTTGGATATGGAAACCAATTAATAGCTAAAATAACTAGTAAAATAATTATAGTATATAAGCAAAACCAAAATTGTAAAGTTTGAGGATTTAAATCTAAGTTTTGTATTAAAAATTTATCGTATAAACCACTTGACGCGCCTAAAAATGTAGCGCCAATAATAGCAAATATCCATTTATTTTTCTTAAAGTTTATACCTTCTTTTTTTCCTATTTTAGAATATAATATTACCGAAAAAATAATAAGGAAAAAGCCAATCCACTGCAAAGGGTTAGGGCTTTCTTTATAAATAACAATTGCGCCTATAAAAGTAAAAAAAGGCCCAGCAGATCTTATTGGAGTTACAATGGTTATGGGCAAATGTTTTAAAGCTTGGTATGCTAAAATCCATGAGCAAGCCATTATTGCAGATTTTATAAAAATAAACCCATGTGTTTTCCATGAAATATCTGTAATGTACAACTGTGTTTTAATCATGTATTCGGGATAAAATACAGAGCCAATATATAATGGCAGAATTAATAAAAAACCCGAAAAAATAGTACCAAATAGTACCGGAAAAACTTCATTACCCTGTACTGCATGTTTTTTGCATAAATTATGCAAGCCTAAAAATAAAGCGGCTAATAATCCTAAGTATATCCACATAATGCGCGCGAAGATATTAGATTATTATATTTTAATTTAAGTTAATCTTTTATTTTTTTACTTTATTAATGTGCCTTTATTTTTTTCTACAGCAAAAATACCCCAATTGGCAATGGATTGTACAACAGGAATTAAAGTTTTGCCAAAATTGGTTAAAGAATACTCTACTTTTAAAGGAGGTTTGGTTGTGTATACTTTTCTTTTTATTATGCCATCTTCTTCTAAAGTTTTTAATTGTAAACTTAATGTACGCTCAGTAACGGTTGGCATTTCTTTTCGCAACTCGCTATACCTAAGTGTACCACTCATTAAATGATATAAAATAACTGTTTTCCACTTTCCACCTATAACTCCCATAGTTAAGCTTGCACAACAAGGGTATTCTTTATTTTTAAATTTATACATAATTGAAAAAGATAATTATTTTAAACTTATAATTACACAAAGATATAACACTATAGTTTTTTACACAACTATACTTTTTATAGTATTTTTAACATTCTTTCAAATGCCTTGTTATAACTACGTTTTATTCTTTTATATGTAACTTTTTTTATACTATCATTTTTGACCGTTATTGTAAATTTTGAATACACCAATTACATTTGCACTATACTTTTTATAGTATAATTAAAATCAACTTTAAAAGAAATATAAAATGAATTTAAAAGAAACATTAAACTGGAGATACACAACAAAAGAGTTTAACCCAACCAAAAAAATATCTGAAACAAACATGGTAGAGGTAAAAAACTTATTAAGAATGAGTCCTTCAAGCGTAAACCTTCAACCTTGGCACTTTATAATAGCTAATACTACAGAAGGTAAAGCACGTATGGCAAAAGGCACACAAGGTTTTTTTCATTTTAATGAACCAAAAGTAACCAATGCTTCTGCAGTAATACTATTTTGTTCTAAAATTACTGCTGATGACACATATTATAAGCACATTGCAGATACAGAAGATAAAAATGGAAGATTTCCTAATGAAGACATAAAAAAAGGTTTTGAAGGTGCTGTTAAAACATTTGCAGGTATACATAAATACGATTTAAAAGATCTTCAACATTGGATGGAAAAACAGGTTTACTTAAACATAGGAGGCTTTTTGTTAGGCGTAGCTAGTTTAGGGATTGATGCAACACCAATGGAAGGTATAGATGTAAAAGCCTTAGACGAAGAATTTGGTTTAAGAGAGAAAGGCTATACGGCTTTAGTTGCTGTATCTATAGGATACAGAGCAGAATCAGATTTTAATTCTACAGATAAAACACCAAAAGCAAGATTAACTGAAAACGAGATTTTTACAGAAATATAAGTTTTATACTGATAGTTATGAAAAAAAGTATTTTGTTTCTAATTGCAATACTATTTACAGTTTTTATAAATGCTCAAACACCAACAACTGATGCAATAAAAACCAAAAATGAAGTAGTAACTGCAGAGAATATTAAGTGGGGTTGGTTAAATCCGTTACGTGGCAATAAAAGTCCGGCAGCAGGAAAACTTTGGGGAGATAGAACTAAAAACGAACCTGCAGGTTTCTTGGTGAAATTTAAAAAAGGATTTTCTTCGCCACCACATATTCATAACATTACCTACCGCGGAGTGGTTATTAAAGGCTTATTGCATAACGATGATGAAAATGCCGAAAAGCAATGGTTATCAGCAGGTTCTTACTGGCAACAACCAGCAGGTGAAGCTCACATTACAGCAGCAGATGGCGATGATAATTTAGCGTTTTTAGATATTCAAGAAGGTCCATATTTGGTAAAACCAACAACGGAAGTTTTTAATAATGGCGAGAAACCAATTAATGTAGATAAAACGAATCTGGTTTGGCTAAATGCAAACGATATTGAATGGATTTCTAAAAAGAGTAATGTGCAAACTGCTTTTTTATGGGGAAGCCACAAAAAAAATGAATTACGAGCAGTACTTTTAAAATTACCAGCAGGATTTACCGGCAGCATTAAAAATTTAAGTTCTAATTTTAGAGCAGTTATAATTTCTGGAGAGTTAATACATCAGTTTTTTAAAGACAAAGCTGAAAATAAATTAACACCAGGTTCTTACTTTGGTGTTAAAGAAAATGTAGTTTCAAAAATTTCAGCAGAAAAAGAAACAGTAATCTACATAAGAAGTAACGGTAATTTTAATGTAATCATATAATAAATTTAATCATAATTGAATCTTAAATATTGATTAATAGCAAGAAGAAGCCGCAACATTGTGGCTTTTTCTATTATAGATATATATTAACTTTATTAAAAAGCATATTCATGCCAAGAACCATTTTAAAAGACATTGTAATACAATAACACGAAAACCAAACATTTTTTTCGTTTTGCGAATATACCAATATTCGTTTTTTTGAAATTCAATATATTGAAAAGGGTAGTGGTTGTATAAAAACAAATAATAAAACAATAAACTATATACCAAATAGCTTTTTTGTTTTTATACCAGATGATATTTATATTGTTGAAGCTAAAACCACGACGAGTAAGATAGTAAATGCAAAGCTACGCGCAAAGCAAATTAGCGTTAACAATGTGGTCGTTTCATTTTGCTAAACAACATAAAGAAATTATAAGTATAGCAATTAATCTAGGTTCTTTATTAAATACCAAAATGGCTAACGAAGCTTACGGACAACATTGGTCGCCAGCAGAAAAAGGTGTTAATGTTATTCATGATTTAACAATGTCAGAACGTCATATAAACCAATCGGGCACATATTTTGACAATGATAAAGCTATGTATGCAAATGCGCATCCAGATGCTTATGATGATAACACAGTAAAATTATTATTAACTTTAATAAAAACCATTATAAGCGATAAAAATTTTAATTAGCCACCTAAAAACCAATGAAAAAAATACTTGTTCTTTTTGCTCATCCAAAATTTGAAAAGTCTAGAGCTAACCTAGCTTTAATAGAACGTTTAAAAGATAAAGATTACGTTACGTTTCACGATTTATACGAGCATTATCCAAATTTTCATATTAATGTACAACGCGAACAAGAATTGTTGGCAGAACACGATATTATTATTTGGCATCACCCATTGTATTGGTATAGTAGTCCTGCTATTTTAAAGCAATGGAAAGATTTGGTTTTAGAGTTTAATTGGGCTTATGGCCCCAATGGTAAAGTACTTCAAAACAAAACAGTTTTTAATGTTATTACTACAGGTGGTTCTAAAGAGGTTTATTGTTCTGAAGGTTATAACACCTATACCATTAACGAGTTTTTAAGACCTTACGAGCAAACTGCAAAATTATGCGGCATGACCTATTTGCCGCCTTTTGCTGTAATGGGAACACATAATTTGTCTGATAAAGACTTAGTAAATTACGCCAACCAATACGAACAACTTATTAATTTGCTTCAAGGTAGTTTTGATACAATACAATTATCAAATTGTTTTTTTCTTAATGATTTAGAAATTTTAACCGCTTAATATATGTCTGGAAGTTTATTATTTGAAGCGATTGTATTTTTAGCAGGTGCTATTATTTGCGTGTCCTTAGCTAAACGTTTAGGGTTAAGTTCGGTAATTGGCTATTTGTTGGCTGGTGTTATTATTGGGCCTTATGTACTAGGTTTTATAGGAGAAGAAGGTGAAGATATACTACATTTTGCAGAGTTTGGTGTTGTTGTAATGCTATTTTTAATAGGATTAGAAATTGAACCCAAAAACTTCTGGAATATGCGAAAATCTATACTAGGAATGGGAGGTATACAAGTGGTATTAACCGTTGGACTAACGTATATATTATTTGCGATTTTAGGGTACCAATGGCGTGTGTCATTGGTAATAGGTATGGCTGTAGCTTTATCATCTACTGCAATTGCATTGCAAACCATTAAAGAAAAAGGCTTAATGAATACGACCTTTGGTTCAAGCTCATTTTCAATATTATTATTTCAAGATATTATTGTGATTTTTATGATTGGTGCTTTACCGTTATTGAGTAATTCATCAGAAGAAACAGCATCTACTAATTCACATTCTACAGAAACTTTAATAGAAAGTTTGCCAATAGGATTACAAACTTTAGCAATTATACTTTCGGTAGTTTTAATAGTCGTAGCTGGTCGTTTTGTAGTTGTACCAATGCTTCGTAAAGTGGCTAAAACAGGCGTTAGAGAATTGTTAATAGCGGCTGCGTTTTTAATTGTTTTCGGTATTTCGTACCTCATGGAATTTGTTGGTTTAAGTCCTGCTTTAGGTGCTTTTTTAGGCGGCGTTGTATTATCAACTAGCGAATTTAAGCACGAGTTAGAAAGTACGCTAGAACCTTTTAAAAACCTATTACTCGGCCTCTTTTTTATGGCCGTTGGTGCATCCATCAACTTTGTAGTAATTGCTACTAGTCCATTAACAATTGGTAGTATTTTATTAGCCATTATTATAATTAAAGCATTGGTATTGTTTATAACAGGACGTGTTTTTAAATTAAAATTAGACCAAAATATATTACTAACATTTAGTTTAGCTCAAGTTGGTGAGTTTGCTTTTGTATTACTCTCGTTTGCTTTTCAGCTTAATATTTTAGAGCAAGAGCAAATGGATATGATGCTGGTAGTTACTGCGGTATCTATGTCGCTTACACCAATTTTAGCATTGGTAAATGAGCGTTTTATTCTTCCTAAAATAGGTACAAAAGAATCTGTAAAACGTCCAATGGACCATATTGCCAAATCGCAAAAAGTAATTTTAGTAGGTTTCGGGCATTTTGGTAGTACGGTTGGCCGGTTTTTACGTTCTCATGGTGTTGAAGCTACAATTTTAGATTTCGATTCTAATCGAGTAGATTTTCTTCGTAAAATGGGATTTGAAGTATATTATGGTGATGCCACACGCGAAGATTTGTTAGAATCTGCAGGAATTGCCGAAGCTAAATTATTAATTTGCGCCACTAATAAAGTCTCTGTAGCAAAAGCCATTAGTAAAATTGTAAAAGAAAAATATCCGCACGTTGAGATGTTGGTTCGTACTAAAAACCGTTACGATGCTTATGAATTATTAAATATAGATGTTACTAATATTTATCGTGAAACTTTAGACACTTCGTTAGCGTTAGCGAGTGATGCGCTTAATAAATTAGGCTTTAGAAAATATACACTAAACCGCCAAGTGCAAAATTTTATTAAATATGATGAAGCTAGTTTGCGAAGATTGGCAACTGCACCTAAGCGAGATGATAACTACATTTTTAAAGCCAGAAAAGAACTCGAACAGCAAGAAAAGTTACTAGAAAACGATTTTAAAAGAGGTATTGTCTCTTACGATAATCATTGGGATAGTGAACATATTAGACAGCAACTAGAAAAATCTAATGAAGCGTAAAATAATCATGTAAAGGAAAAAATGCCTTCAAAAATGCCTAATAATTAATAGGCTACATTTTATTGTTTGCAACAGTATACCTTAAAAAGCAATTCCATACTTTACCAAAAAACGAAAACAACTGCATTATGTTTTTTGGTGAAAAATAATTAAAAGAGTAAAAAATCTTTCTTCATTACATAAAATAATATTGTTTTAAAATTCAAAGTACGATTTAGTATCAAGATTTTAAGGCTATTGAAAATACTATTTTACAAGTTAAAAATTAAAGCAAACAGTTCGGTATAGATATTTTACACTTCAGTAAATCCTTTTTTTCCTGTTTGAAAAGTATATAGACATTTGCAACAATAATTAAAAACAAGATGAAAACAACCAAAAAAAAAATGTTTCGAATTATACTTATTGTAGCTTCCATAGCATCACTTTACTTTGTGCCTTGGGATATTTTAAAAGTTAAATTATCGCCTCAATCAAATACTGTTCAAGAGGAGATTAATAAAGTTTCACTATATGGGTTTGATGGCGCTATTTTATATATAAACCAAAAAGGAAATACAAAACAATATGCTTCCGGTTGGAAAAATCGTGAGAATCAAATTCCTGCAGATCCTAATTCGCTATTTAAAATCGCGAGTATTTCTAAATTATATATTGCGGCAACAGTAGCTAAATTAGTAGCGGCAGATAGTTTATCGCTAAACAAAACCTTAAAAGACTATTTGCCAGAAAGAGCGTCTAGAATAGAAAATGCAGATGAAATTACACTTGAATTATTGGTAAAACATAAAAGCGGAATTCCCGATTATACCAGACATCCCGACTATCCTTGGAATACGCCATTTAAAACAAATAACGAAACCTACAGTTTGGTTTACGATATGCCTGCAGATTTTAAACCTAATAAAAAATACAAATATTCTAACACCAATTATTTACTCATTGGAGAGATTTTAGATAACACCTTAGGTTATAGTCATCATAAATACATAAGAAAAGTGATTGTTGAAAAATTAGGTTTAAAGAATACCTATAGTTTGTTGAGTGAAGTAGATTTAGAAGATGTAATGAGCGGCTATTTTGTGGGTTACGAAAAAGATGTTAAATACAACGACTATATTAATCCAGGAGGTTCTATGGTGGCAACCATTAGCGATGTAGGTGTGTTTTTAAGAGCTTTAAACGATGGCTCTCTTTTAACTGAAAAAGAACAAGAAATCTATACATCAATATATACGTTTGAGCATACAGGTTTATTACCAGGATATCAAAGTATAGCTCGTTATCATAAAGAATTAGATGCTGTAATTGTTTTATTTATAAGCACAAGTGGCGCTAATTCTTGGACTAAAATGGAAACCTTATATAAAAAAATTACAAAAATTATAAAAAAGAATAACTAAACATAACATGTCGAAAACAAATCACTCTACACAAAAGGAATCAAAAAAGAGGTCACATCCATTTTGGAGATGGTTTTGGTTAACTTTTTTAGTGCTTTCACTTTCTTATGCTTGGTATTCGTTTTATGTGCCATCTAACGATATTGCTTGGGCTAGTGATTTTACGTCTGCTAAAAATATGTCGAAAGAATCTAACAAAAACATACTTATCTTTTTTACAGGAAAATGGTGTGCTCCATGTCGCATTATGAAACGTGAAGTGTTTGCAGATGAGGAAGTTATGGAAATCATTAATTCTGAAGTAGTCTCAGTAATAATTGATATCGATGATCCTAGTTCTTCAGAGCTCGTAAAACAGTATAAAATTAATATAACACCAACAACAATCATTATAGATCCTCAAGGAAAAATGCTTGAGTATATTACTGGTAAAATAGAGAAAGATGAATTTCTTAAAATGCTTGATAAGCATAAGAAGTAAAAAATAATACCTGACTTTATTGCTATATATCATTAATTTATAGAATTTTATTCAAATTGTGCTTATACAATTTCCCAATCGGAATAGTATAATCCTCAATATAAATCCTATTGCCATCAATTTTTTTAATGTATTTTGTGGCTACCGCAAACGATTTGTGTACTTGTATAAAATCTTTTGTTGGGAGTGATTCTAATATATCCGATATTTTTTCTCGTATGGTAATTGTTTCATTTTTACAAACTACTTTGGTATAGTTGCCAGCAGCTTCTATGAATAAAATAGCATCAACTTCTACTTGTATATGAGATTTATTCTGACGGAAAAACATACGCTTTTCTGAAGTATCATGTTCTTTTGAAATTGAAGCATTCGTAGTCGTATTTGACGAATTAGAATCTGTAGCTTTATTCACAGCCTTTAAAAAACGCTCTAAACTAAAGGGTTTCAATAAATAATCCACCACATTCAATTCATAACCTTCTAAAGCAAACTCACTATAGGCGGTAGTTACAATAACTTTTGGTGGCGATGATAAAGTTTTTAAAAAATCAAAGCCTTTAAGTTTTGGCATATTGATGTCTAAAAAAATTAAATCTACTTGATGCGTGTTTAAATATTCAAGCGCTTCTAAAGCATTATAACAGTTTTTTTGAAGCTGCATATGAGGCAACATGTCGCAATATTCCATTATAATTTTGTGGGCTATATGTTCATCATCTATAATTAAATACCGCATTATTTTAATTTTAAAGTAAGTGTAACACTATAAATGTTTTTATTAATATTAAAAGAAAGCGAATGTTGCTTTGGATATACCAATTCTAAACGTCGTTTTAAGTTTTTTAAACCAATTCCAATTTCACTTGATGATTGTTGTGATTCAAAATTATTTTCAATTGTAAATGTCACGTTATTGTTGCTTTCGGTTAAATAAATATGAATATACGCGTTTTTATCCAAGTTTTCTAAACCATGTTTAAACGCATTTTCCACTAAAATGATGAATAAGAGTGGCATGATTTTGCCTTGCGGATTTTCAACCTGATGCTTAAATTGTACATCAGACTTTTTGTGGTATCGAATTTCTTGAAGCTCAATATAGTTGTTTAGGTATGTAATTTCATCTTCTAAACTCACCCAATCTTTTTCGCCTTCATATATACTATAGCGCATCATATCAGACAATTTAAGCACCATCTTTCTTTCTTTTGAATCCTTTTCCATTAATCCATATAAATTATTTAGTGTATTAAAGAAGAAATGTGGATTCACTTGACTTTTTAAATGCAACAATTCTGTTTTAGCCTTTTCATTCTTTAATCGGATAATGGATTTGATTTGCTTAAAAATCCAGTAAGCAATAGTGACAAATATTAAGATAAAGTACAAGGCCAGAAATTCTACAAAGCCTTCAATTTTGCCAAGAGCATCATTAAAAATGATGAGGATTGCACCAATAATTACTAGCGCAATTTTATAAAATCGCGTTATAATTTTCTTTCTATTATCTGATATTTTCAAATTCATAAGCCAATATTACTTAAATAAATAACCGTGTACAAATTAGTTGATAAACAATAGCTGTGCGGGTTTGAAAGATGGTTTAACTGGGATAAAGGACGTTTATGCGCTTCAAAAGTGTTTGTGTCACAGGTAAGCGTACATGTATCCCATTTTATTTTACGCAACGGCCATACCATATAAGTTTGCATCAATAATCAATTAAAAAACGAACCCTATGGAACTCATTATTGACAATCTATCAAAAACCTATGCTAATGGCGTTAAGGCGCTTCAAAATATTTCTTTAGAAATTCCTAAAGGAATGTTTGGCTTGTTGGGACCAAATGGCGCAGGTAAATCTACTTTAATGAGAACCATTGCGACTTTACAGGATGCGGATCAAGGCACCATAACACTTGGAAACATAGATGTGTTAACACAGAAAAATGAGTTACGACAGGTTTTAGGTTACTTACCACAACAATTTGGATTGTATCCCAAAATTTCTGCCGAAGTATTACTTAATCATTTTGCCGTATTAAAAGGCATTGCTAACAAAAATGAACGTAAAGAACTCGTAAAAGCGCTTTTACATAAAACCAATTTGTATGAGGTGCGACATCAAAATCTTAAAGGGTTTTCTGGTGGTATGAAACAGCGTTTTGGCATTGCACAGGCCTTATTAAACAATCCTAAATTATTGATTGTAGATGAACCAACTGCAGGATTAGATCCTGTCGAACGTAACCGATTTTACAATGTATTAAGTGAATTAGGTGAGCATACTGTTGTGATATTATCAACTCATATTGTGGACGATGTTAAAGAGCTTTGTACAAACATGGCCATTATTAATCAAGGGCAAGTTTGCTTGCAAGGGAATCCGTTACAAATACTAGAAAACTTAAAAGGGAAGGTTTATAAGAAAACCATTGAAAAACCCGAATTGAATGCATACAAGCAAAACTATCAGGTGATTAGTGAAAAATTATTTCTCGGAAAACCAACCATTCATATTTTAAGTGAGTCTAACCCAGGGAATGGGTTTTCGCAGATTAATGCCGAATTGGAAGATGTGTATTTCTCGGAAATATTCAATACAACTAACGCCAAATCTAACTAGTTATGTGGTATAATATTTTTAAGTTCGAGTTGCAGTATCGTATTAAACGACCAGATACTTACGTGTTTTTCCTATTTCTACTACTATTTTCAATAGTTGGCGTCGATTTTATTTTTCAAGGTTCTGAAATGGGACTCATGAAAAAGAATTCACCTATAGTCATCGCAAAAACTATGGGCGCCATTACAGGACTCTTTATGATTTTGGCCTCTATGATTATGGGAGTTTCGGTATTACGCGATTTTGAATACAACATAGAATCCTTAATGTATTCAACACCAATCCGCAAAAAAGATTATTTATTAGGGCGCTTTTTAGGTTCTTTTGCGGTGCTACTATTTGCATTTTCTGGTATTTTATTCGGGATGATACTTGGAGAGTTCATGCCTTGGCAAAATTCAGAAGACTTTTTAGACTTCAACGCAATGATTTATATCAAGACCTTTTTAATGGTAGCCTTACCAACTATCTTTTTTGGTGCTGCACTATTTTTTGTTTCTGGAGCTTTAAGCCGAAATTTAGTGGTTGTTTACACACAAGGAATTTTTGTGTTTGTCGTTTTTATGTTAACCAAAGCCATTACTAACGATTTTTGGCAAGCCATTTTAGATCCGTTTTCGTTAACTACCACAACTTTCGCTACAGCATCTTGGTCGGTTGTAGAGAAGAGTACACAAAGTATTCCTTTTGCAGGTGCGCTTTTGTATAACAAATTATTTTGGGTACTTCTAGGAATACTAGCACTTACTTACGGCTATAGAAAATTCAATTTTAATGTCGTTAATGAAAAGCGAAATAAAAAAAAGAAAGCATTAGCCGTTAAAACCACCAATAAAGTTAGTCATGTTGTTATCCCAACTGCCGAAAAACACTATGGATTATCAGCTAAATGGACGCAATTAAAACAGTTTTCGTGGTTTTATTTTGTAAGCATTTGCAAGCAATCATCATTTTGGGGTATTGTTATTTGTGGTATGATTATCATTCTTATCAACTCGGTAAATCTAGGTACTGTCTATGGCGTAGATAGTTATCCAGCGACCTATTTTATTGTTGAAGAACTTCAAGAAACATCCATTTATTTTTTCATCATCATTTTGGTCTTTTATTCTGGCGAATTGGTTTGGAAAGAAAGAGGCGCTAAACTCAACCTAATTTACGATGCTACACCAATGTCTAGCTTTATAAAACTTCTGGGAAAGTATATTGGGTTGAACTTAATTTATGTGGTTTTAATACTTGCTTTAATTCTTTCCGGAGTTATATTCCAAACCTTAAGCGGCTATTATAACTACGAGCCTAAAGTCTATTTTTACGGCTTTTTTCTTGAGATTTTTCCGTTTTTAGCCTTGTACACCTGTGTAGCATTTTTTATTCAGTCGGTGGTGAATAATAAGTTTGTAGGCATTATGCTGGTAATTGTATGTTTTATTGCCAATATCGCCTTTGGTATGTTTGGCTTTAATCACGTGTTATACTTTTTTGGAGGGAATTCTCTAGGTGCTTATTCCGATATGAATGGTTACGGTCATCAATTAAAACCCTATCTAATTATTAAATCCTATTGGTTTCTTTTCGGATTATTATTACTGATTATGGGGTCTTTGGTATATGTTAGAGGTACTGAAACTAATTTGCTAAAGCGAATAAAAGCCAGCAAGTATAGATTAAGTAAGCCACTTTTAAAATTTGCGAGTATGGTACTTATCTTGTTTGTTGCAGTTGGAAGTTTTATCTTTTATAACACGAATATTTTAAATACCTATTGGACAAACTCAGAAGCCACAGCTTTTAGAATTGCCTATGAAAAGGAACTCAAACAATTTGAATATATGCCACAGCCAAAATTGGTAGATGTTAATTTGCAACTAGAATTATATCCTGAAACCCGAGATTATACTGTAGAAGGCTATTATATATTGAAAAATACGACTGCTGAAAGTATTAAATCTATTCACATTCAGAAGCTCATTGAGGAGAATGTAACCTTGGATAGTATTGCTTTTGAAGGCGGATTCACAACCGATAATCTATATGAAAGGTTTGAATATTCCGTTTTCAATTTGAATGAGGCATTAAAACCAGATGAGACTGTAAAAATGTACTTTAAGCAAAGCTTTACTTCTAATGGATTTGAATCTGGAAACGGAAATGTAAACATCAACAACAATGGCACATTTTTTAATAATACCGATTTACCAACCATAGGTTATAACAAAAAATACGAACTTAATGATGCTGACGAACGTAAAGAATATGGTTTACCTGTTCGTTCAAATAGAGCTGACAGAAATGATAAAAACGAACTCGTAAATGCACGCTCTGGAAGTGATTCGGATGGTATTAATTTTGAAATGATTATTGGCACATCTATAGACCAAACAGCCATTGTTCCTGGAGATGTATTAAAGCAATGGACAACAAATAATCGTAATTATTTTCATTATAAAATGGATATTCCTATGATTAACTTTTATTCCATAGTTTCCGCAACTTACGACATAAAAAAGGACACTTGGATTGCTAACCAAGACACCATTTCAAAACCTGTTGACCTTGAGATTTATTATCATAAATCACACACTTATAATATTGATAGAATGATGGCATCAATGAAAGCTTCTTTGAGTTATTATAGCAAACATTTCAGTCCGTATCAGTATCAGCATTTGCGCATCATGGAGTTTCCGCGATTTTCAAAATTTGCACAATCGTTTCCGGGCACCATTCCGTTTTCAGAATCTATTGGCTTTGTGTTAGATATAGATGATGAAAAAGATGTAGATATGGCATTTTTTGTAACTGCCCACGAAATTGCACACCAATGGTTTGGTATGCAAGTAGAAGCAGCTAATGTAAAAGGACAATATTTTGTTTTAGAGACCTTGTCGCAATACGCTGCAATGATGGTGTTAAAACAAGCATATTCCGAAGAAAAATTGTTTCAGTTTTTAGAAGTTCAAAACGAAGATTATAAAAACGGACAAAATAGAGAATCTGCTAACGAACCATCGCTTGCTTTGGTTGAAAACCAAGACTACATATATTATGCTAAAGGCGCAATCAACATGTATAAGCTTCAAAAAACAATAGGAGAGGAGCAAGTAAATAAAGCCTTAAAACGCTTTCTTGAAGATTGGAATACAACCAATGGTAAACTAAAAACAAAAACTGATAGATATGCCACATCGCAAGATCTATTGGGGTATTTTAGAGAAGTTACACCAGATAATTTGCAGTATTTAATAACTGAACTGTTTGAAAAAGTTGAGCCACTAGAGTTGTAATACATTAACTCTGTTTATAATTGCATATTTATATTATATAGTGTTTTCTGAAAATTTTTTACAACGAGAATTTTAATTACAGAAGAATTACAAATACGAAGCTAAAAGCGTTTGCTTTTTTTGGCGTAGGCAAGTGATGGATAATTATTCGCCAGATTTCTAATATAGCTACATAGTAACACACATCAAATCTATAACTAAAAGCTGTTTTAATATTGAATCATCCACAGGATAGTCCAATATTAAAAGTGTACTATAATGTTCTGCGTTATGTAACTTTGCTTTGGCAAAAGCGAAAGTTTAATACATTATTCTCTTTATTTTTTTCTTTACAAATGTTTCTCTGCGATGTTAATGGAACACTCTTTTTACGAAGCGACGATAGGAGTGTAGTGGAATGTGTGTGGAATGAAATATATGTTCATAATATTATGATTTTTATTACAATTTAGATTTTAATTGTCAAGATTTAAGTAATATATTTATTTTTCGTTTAATCAAAATTGATTTCGGTAAATAATATGGGAAGGAAAGCTATAACTGATGCAGTAAAGAAGAAGCTTTTTGCCTTATCTGGTAATCAATGTTGTTTTCCTAATTGTACAGAACGAGTTTATAATTTGGAAGAAGATGTTTTACTTGGGGAAATGTGTCATATAAATGCGGTTAATCCAAATGGAGCAAGGTATGACTCTGAACTTCCAATTGATGAAATCAATTCTTTTGATAATCTTTTACTTCTTTGCCCTAATCATCATGCATTTATTGATAAAAATGCTGAAAAATATGATTCATCTGCTCTTCGTGAAATGAAAGCTAATCATGAAAACAAATTCTACAATAAAGCGAGTGAATTTGACGAGTTATTTGAAGAAACGGCTCATGGCATTGATTCAGACCGAATAGAAGAACTTAAAGCCATAGATGCTTCATTAAAAATAGAGGTACATGAAGCATTGCCAGAAAAAAAAATCTATACTGAAACCAAGGATTATATAACTAGGTATGTGACAACAGTAAGAGGAGAAGGAGAGTTCAGTCTTGAATCTAAAACTCTTTTGGATGTTATAGATGATAAAAAAAGGATTACAGTTTTAGGAGTTGCAGGTTCAGGAAAAAGTATTGAACTGGCAAATGTAGCCTTTGAACACTCTCATGGAAATAGTGATTTTTATCCAATAAAAATTAGACTTAATACTCTGACCAATCAAAATATTGAAGAACTTTTAGAACTTGAATATCCAGAATTCAAAAAAATTCCTCATAAAAAGTTATTAATATTATTGGATGCCTTAGACGAAGTACATGTTGACTATCTAGATATTGCGGTTAATAATATAACTATTTTGAGTAAAAAGTATAATGATGCCAAAATAGTAGTTTCATGTAGAAACAACTTTTATATTGCTGAAACTGATAAAAGAAGAGCAAAACTTGAAGGCTTTTCAACATACTTAATTAAGCCATTAGACTATTTTTCAGTCCATTCTTATTTAAAAGGTAAGATTGATATTGAACCTGAAAGATTTATTGAAGACTTACGTAAAAAAAAGTTTTATGACTTATTATATTCTCCTTTTTACTTAGTTAATTTAGTTGACTATTATAATTCTAATAAGAAAATCCCAGAATCAAAGAAAACGGTATTTGATTTTTTAATAAAGCAAAGGATAGAAACAGATTATGATAAATATGAGAATTCTGGTGTAAGTATTCTAGATTATTCAATAAAAATAGAACCATTTATTGAGCAATTGGCTGTTATTGCTGAAAGTATGGGCAAGAATTATTTAGATGAGAGAACAGAAGTATTTCCATTGCTATCTGATGAGCATCTTTTAAAAATTATAAAAAGAACATTTTTATTTAATAAGACGCCAAAACTAACTCAATGGGAATTTGAGCATAATAATTTTCAAGAATATTTAGCAGCAAAGTTTCTATCTAGACTTAGAATTGATCAAATTCAAGAATTCGTATCATTTGAACCTGAATTTAAAAAAATAAAACCCTCTTGGTTAAATACTTTATCATTTCTATTTAGTATTGTAGAACCCAAAAGTGAAAAACTAGATGATTTAGTTGTTTGGATTAAGACTATAGAACCTGATATTTTAATAAGATTTGAAAAAGATAAAATTGATTTAAAAATAAGAGAGAAACTATTTAAAGATATTTATGAGGAGTATGAATCTAAAGAAATAATAATCCGTAACGAAAAATTTGAATCTGAAGATTTGGCTTTGTTTGTTTCAGATAGCTTTACTATTATTGAATATTTAATAGCAAAAATTGATGGAACAAGTAATATGCTTATTATATCTGAGGCTTTACGAATGCTTCCATCTTTTATGAACATTGATAATTATAAAAGCAAAATAAGAGATGTTTTATTATCAAAAATTTCTGAAGTAGAGTTGTCAGGTAAAATTAAGTATCATTGCTTATATGCGTTGTCTGAGCTCAAAATATTTGACTCAGAATTAACTCAAGAAATCGCAAAATTTAATTCTTTAGAATCTGGACAATACATTCGAGCTGGATTTTATAAATATCTAGAAAATTCTAATCAAATTGATGAACATATTGAAGTTTTATTGAAAGGAATAGATCTTATACAAAAACCAATTGTTAGAATTAATAATCGTTCCGAAAATACTGAAACAAGACTTTCGGATGAAAAATATAATCTTGAATTATTGCTTACTAAAATAGATTCTCCTAAGGGTGTATTGAGACTCCTAGAATGGTCAGCATCTCATGACAAAAACTCTTACATTGAAGATATTTATTTTGAACAAATCAAATCGACATTAAAGAAAGCTACAAAAGTTTATTTAGATGGTTATGAAGAAGTCTATGACGGTGTCTTAAATCTTTTGGAAGTCTTTTCGAGACGATATTATCGTGAGTTAGGAAATGATTTTAAGCAGTTTTTTATAGAAACAAATACAGAGTTTAAAGCATTTATAAAGTTATATAAAGATTACCAAATAAAATTAAATGGAACAGATTCTCATTTTGACTATGGATTAACACTTGTATGCAATGAAGATGGTGTAAAATTCCTAATAAATGAAATTAAGGATGGGAAGCTTGTTGACCCTGAAACATGGCGTATTCGTAATTTCCTTGCTTTTGATGGTAGAAGTGAAATACATGATTTATACCATAATGAATTAGTCAAAATTGATAAAGAAAAATATAGTTATAATAAGATAGACCATGAGGCTTTAAAAAAATCAAGACTAAAAAGAGATATAGAATTGCTTTTTGACAAAGATGCGTTTTTAAATGAAGCAAAACTAGTGTTTGAAGAAGATGCAAAAGATAAATCAAAAATTACTTCGAAAGAATTATATAATTGGAAGAAAAAAAGATTCAATGATGAAGAAATGTCAAATCAGATTGTTGTTGATACTCTTAGAGATAAAGCTAGAGGAAAAGAGTATGTTGAATTTACAGAAATTGAAGAACTAGTTGAAAGTGAAGATAGATGGAAATGGTTTACTCTACATAATCTTGTCAAATTTGATAAGAATAATTCTGATTTTGAATATAATGAAAAGGAGACAACTTATATTAAAGCTTGGGTAAATAAGGAAATTTTGACGGCAAATTTTAAAACAGCCATAAAATTTTCTGTTAATGGTTATGATTACAGATATACTGAACTCTTTATATCTTATTTTTCACAAAGACTGAATATTGAATTATCCGAGAGAAATTATTTAGATTTTCTTTATGTAGATTGTTATTTTCTTCCTGTTAAGAATATAGTTAAACAAGATGAAAATGACTCTAAAATTCCAAAAACTAGAAATTTTTTAATAGAAAAATTAGGTCTAGATAAAGTTGCTAAACAAATTCTTCAAAACTTAGAAAAAGATGAAATCACACCAATAGTAAAGCAAAACCACTTTAAATATTGTCAAGAGCTAAATTTAAAAAAAGCAACTCCTTTAATATTTAAAGAAATACAAGACTCTAATAAGGATAAATTTGAGGTCAATCAACTTATTACTCAATATCTCGAACTTGGTGGTAGCAATACTGACATTCTCGATATTATAAATGATTTTTCAATTGATGTTCAACTTCATGCAACTAATCTTCTTGCTGAAAAGAAATTTGTTCCAGTAATAGCATATCTTAAAGCTAAGATAGATGTTGAAGAAAACGAAGAAACTTGTTTACGTTATATACAAAGAATTTCGATGATAAAGGAAGAAGAAGCCTTTACTTTATTGAAAAAATGGGTGCTCAAAAACAAACAATTGCCAGATAGAATTTTCGGTTTAAAAGGTTTAAAAGGAGCAAAACTGAATGACTTAATTGAAATATTTGAAGATTCATTAATTAATAAATATGGAACTGATGTTTGGACTAGTAGAAATGATTACTTGGTAGCATTAGTAGAATTAGGAAGTAAAAATGAAGATGATTATTTTTTGGTGAAATCAAAACTAAATGATTGGCTTAATAAATATAGTGAAATGAAGTTCCTACATTATCAATTACAAAAATTAGAACAATTGTATTATTCAAATAAAATGCAATCTATAACGTTTGATGAGGCTAAAGAATTATTTAATAGAAAAGGTATTTTTCCCAAAATAAAAAAATCAAAGTTTAAAGTCTTTTGGGAGTCTAATAAAACATCTATAGATATAATTTTAGCAATCCTCACACTCTTAGGCCTAATAATAGGATTTCTATCTTTGATGTGATTTAGTAACTCATTCGATCTCTTAAAATTTTGGCTAAATCAATATGTGAGTTGAGCGTAATATGTTGTTGTAAGAAATGACGGTGACGTATATGGAATTAGAACCAGAGAATAACTAAAATTAATATAATAACTAAATAGTCAAATGAATCAATTTAAACTTCTCAGTATTATTCCATTAAATGGATGTGATGAAAAATTCAGAAAGAATCTAGTTATTGGAGAAGCTTATAAGTTTAAAAACAATTTCACAATAGAATTAGATGCTGATAAAAGTAAAATTATAAAGGTTTTAAAGGAAGATAAAAAAAACATAGATAACTTATACGATTTAGAAAATGGAATTACAGTAGAAATTTCAGCTTTAGTTGGTTTAAATGGTTCGGGTAAAAGTGCTATAATCGAACTTTTATATTATTTGATTTATACAATGAGTATATACAATAGTGAAAAACCACTTTTGAAAGAACATTCAAAACATATAAATCAGCAGATTAAAAGAGTTCAAAAAGATGCTCAAAAGTTATATGACTCAGAACGAAAAATCAGACCTATTGAGCTGTTTAAGATTCTAAACGACCATGAACTTAGTTTAAACAAAAAGGAGTTAACAGGTATAACAAACGGTCAAACTTTATTAAAAAACATTATTAAAAATCGCTTAGAACACTTACTTGGTCAAGAACAAGATGACATAAAAAGTGAACGTGCTATTAAAAATAAGCTCGCAGTAGCTATGGTTTATGAAACATCTGAAGGGATTTATTCAATAAGTTTTTCTAACAAAGAATTTAACTGTTATAAATATAATCCTAATGGAGAAATAGAAAAGATAGAGAACTTCTTTTTTGACCCTTTTTTCTATTCTATTTGTCTCAATTATTCGCATCATTCATTGAATTCAGATGTTATGGGTAATTGGATAAATAGTTTATTTCATAAAAATGATGGTTATGCTACGCCTGTCGTTATTAACCCAATGAGGGACAATGGGAATTTTAATATTAATAGAGAATTACATCTTTCTAATGAAAGAGTAATGTCAAATTTATCATTTGAAGCAGCAAAAAAATCAGAAATAAGTTTGCTCGATAAATACCATTTACAGAAATTTTTATTCTTCGCTAAAAAGGATTTTGAATTGATAACCTGTAATGGTTTTGATGATGAAAATAGAGATTTAAAACAACCACTAACAAAATCTTACTCAAAAGAGGATTTTGATAAACTAAAATCAGTAGTCTTTGTTAGGTCTAAACTAGGTTCTGATTATCTGACTAGATTTACAAATTATCAGGATTTTGCTCTTGGCTATATAGAAAAGAAAATAGAAAAAATAAAGAATAATTATTCCGATTTATTTCTTGACAAAAAGTCAAATCATAATCACAATAAGTTTATGGCTTTTTTAAGAAACGATATGAGCCATATAACAAAAAAACTTAGACAGACTTTAAATTTTATAAAATACACAAACAATCCTTGGTCAATCTGGAATAAAAAGAATCACTATTCCTACGCAGAGTTTGATATATCAAAATTTAGGACTTGGTTATCAGAATGTGATCCAAACTATGAGAATATGAGTGCTTCCGCATTAATGGAATTTGCATTGCCTGGTTTTTTTAATATTGATTTCGACTTGTCTGTAAAAAATGATTCAAACGTTAAGCCCATCAGATTAAGTGAATTGAGTTCCGGTGAGCAACAGATGATATTTAACATTAATACAATTACTTACCATTTATATAATTTACAATCGGTTCATTCTCATAAAATTGATAAAACTAAGAATAAAGAAAAGGATGAAAACAAAGTTATAAGGTTGCCATATAAAAACATTTCTATTATTCTTGATGAAATCGAAATCTACTACCATCCAGATATGCAAAGAGAGTTGACTTCAAATATTTTAAGTGCTCTTGAAAACATAAAAGAAAAAGGAGAAGTTGGTATTGAATCAATTCATATTATTTATCTAACCCATTCCCCTTTTATATTATCAGATATTCCATCTTCAAATATCTTAAGATTAAATGATGGAAAGGTTGAAACGTTAGATCAACAAACATTTGGAGCAAATATACATGATTTACTAGCTAACGATTTTTTCTTAAAAGAAGGATTTATGGGAGAGTTTGCGAAAGAAAAAATAAAAGAAATAATTGAAATAATGAATAATGTTCAGCAAAAAAAATACAAACTGGACGAATCGGCTAACCTTAAACAAAAATGCAAAGATATTATTGATATTGTTGGTGAGCCAATTTTATACATGAGCTTGATGGATTTATATGCTGAAACATTTAAAGAGTCAAAAAATGAATTCATTGATGATCAAATAGAAAAATTAAAACAGTTAAAAAATGATAGCAATTCATCAAAATAAAGTTTTAGCAGTACAAGCTCTTTTCTCAGAGGATATAGCAAATCAAAGAATAAAAGCTATTGATAAATTAAATGCTTTAAATGCTAAAACGGTCGATATTAATGATAAGGCTTATTTAGAAAGTGTTATTTTATTATTTGAAGATAATATAGATATTTTACTTTGGAGTTCAGACAAAATAAACAGTAATAAAGGTATTATTACTAATGTACCTCTTATTACTAGAACATATAAAAATGGCACAACAAAACAAGTAAAGAGCCCAATAAAGAACTCTATATTAATAGCCTTAGGTTATAAAGACCTTAGAAGTTCCTTTTATCCAAAATACTTTAAAGAAATAGGCATAAAATCTTGTGTTTATTGTAATTCACAATTGTCGATTACTGCTGTAAAATCCAAAGGTGGCTACTCCGCTAAATTTGATGTAGACCATTACCATTCAAAAGACGATTACCCTTTTTTAAGCATTAGTTTATTTAACTTGTATCCAGCATGTTCCTCATGCAATAGGGCTAAAAGTAATAATAAAATTGAATTTGAATTATATACTAAAAATGCAAGTAAGACAGTAAAATCAAATTATAGGTTTGAATTAAGTCCTTATTCAAAATCAAAATACCTTACAACAAAAAACGCAGAGGATATTGTTTTTACTTTTAGTGAGCCAATTTATAATTTAGTTGGAGCAAAAAAATTCAATGAAATCTTCCATATTGAAGGTATATATGAAACCCAAAATGATTTAATTGAAGAATTAATCATTAAAAGTCAGATATATAATAAGTCATATTTAAAAACATTAAAGTTGAATTTCAATAAACTCTCTTTACATCCGGAGTTGTTTAAAAGAACATTAGTTGGTAATTACACAGAAGACAAAGACATACATAAAAGACCTATGAGTAAGATAGTAATGGATGTAGCTAAAAATTTAGATTTAATATAAATTGAAACTCAGTACGACCTCAGAAAATTTTGGTTAAACAATAGGTGAGTGGAGCGTACATATTTTAGGGGTCTAGTAATACAGTTTCTTAAGAGTTATAAGTATAAATGGGATTTCAAAGCAATCTTAATTAGTTACAATGTTTCCTAAAATATAGCGTAACGAGCCGTAATTGTTTCCAAAAGTTTATGCAGTCATGATTTTTTTGTTTCTTTTTTTATCCAAGAAAAAAAGAAAGGAATTTTCAATTCCTAATCACTATTTTTTATCTAAAAGGTAACAATCAAAGAAAGTATCATTATTGAAAACTCCCATTTCAAATGCTTGCTCACAAATAGCTAATTTAGTTTCTGAGTCAAAATCAGTTTGGTTCATTCTTTCTGCTTCCGAAATGTAATCTAACCACATTCGTAAATCAATTATATCTTGATTTTCGTATAGGATTTTTGTAATTTTCAAATCAGTCTCAGAAGTTTTAATTAAAACTGTCCACTTTTCAAATCCAGCCATTTGAGCTATGACATGTTGAGCCTTCATTAGAGTAAAATTTTCTTCATCAAGATTGTAATCGTAAATAACTAATTCAATATCGAAATGCTTTGGCTCATATTCATATGATAATTTGCCAAATTCATTGTTAAAAACAAGTTTTCTAGTTTTAAAATCTCTGTGTAAGTTTTTAGATTGAAGTTTAAAGAAATCAATAGTATTCATAATATAATCCTTTGTTCAAAGATTATTATCCAAGAGATTGTGCGTTCGTATACTTTTGTCGGATAATAAGCCTTGATGGTTTATATTATCAATTATGGTTGATGAAATCTTTGCACGAACGAGCAGGCATACCATAAGAACCTTTCCAAATTTAAACAATTTGTTTGAGTTAATTTTAAGACTGAATGTTTTTTTATCAACAAATAGGTGAGCTATAAAGATTTAAATTCTATTTTACATAATATTAATAGTTACAATTAAAAAAGTTTAAATAATAACGAGAATAGAATAAGTGCTTAGAATTTTATCATTACTCACATATTTAATTATTTGCAGAAACTTCAAATGTGTTCGTGAATCTCCTAAAAAGTCGATTTCATAAAATTTAAGCTCTTATGGCAAGTCACGAGAATCGTGTAAAAAAAATATTACCTATAAATACCCAATTACGAGAATTATGATAACATCTAAAAGCTAGCTTTTTTTTGGCGCTGGCAAAGCGGTTGGAAATTGTGTTTAAAAATAAATGCCATATAAGGCATTTAAATTTTTAAAAAGCAATCGAGCGCATTGGCATGCGGCAATTTGACATAACGACAAATTATAATACAAATTTGTAAACGTGAAGTTTCTCGTGAATCGCTTATTTAAAAAAACTTGAACAATTGTACAGAATATTAAAATTATACGAGAAGTAAATCGATAATGTTTAATGACCCAAGTACTAAGGCTTCTTGTGGAAACGAGACTTTCTGGGATATTTTACATAATACTACATTATAACTATCAAATTTTAATGGAGTGAATTTGTATTATAATTTATATTATGTAAAATAGAAAATCATTTAACCTCTTATCATGTTAAATTTCATATAAAATTAAAACATTAACATGTTCATATTAAAATCTAGCATTATCTTTGTTTCCCCTTTATTTATAATAGAATGAAACCTAAACAAAAAGAAAAAAAAACACGTTTGCAATTATTGCACCAGTATTATAACTATACAGGGTTTTATAAATTTGTTTGGGAAGCTGTAAAAAAATCGTTGCCATATATTATAGCTATAGTTGTTGCTATTTATGCTATAAATCATTTTTTCAATATTAACGAAGCTTTAGTTCGTTTAACCGAAATACTACCAGCTTATGGTGTATTAAGTTTCTTTTTTGTTTCCGAAACACTTTTAGGTCTTGTTCCTCCAGAAATATTTATTGCTTGGGCGGGTAAAATGTACAACCCTTGGTTTTATTTATCGCTTTTAGCTGTTTTGTCTTACGGAGGCGGTTTACTTTCCTATTGGATGGGGCGTTCAATTACAAAAATGCCATCGGTACATAATTACCTAGAAACTAAAATGGAAAAACAGCTAAAAAACTCAAAAAAATGGGGCGGTTTTTTAATAATGGTTGGTGCTGTATTGCCACTACCCTTTTCAATAGCTTGTTTAGCTGCAGGAATTATAGAATTCCCTTTTAAAAACGTAATGCTTTATGGAGCTTTAAGGTTTGTGCGTTTTGCAATTTATGGACTTATTATTTTTAACGTTCTATAAATTTAATAATCTATATTTAAGTAATTATTTCTTTATAAATCAGACAAAAAGTTCTTTTTCTGGTTTATTTTTACATAAAAAATAATAGTATGCTTTCATCATTAAATATTTTTAGAATAGTAGCGCTTTTAGAAGGGGTTTCATATATCCTTTTGTTATTTATTGCAACACCAATTAAATACCTATTAAACGACCCACAATATGTAAAAATGTTAGGTATGCCTCATGGTATCTTATTTGTAGCTTATGTAGCCATGGCAGTATTATTTAAAAAAGAGTTTTCGTGGTCTAATAAAGAGTTTTTAATTGTTGTTCTAGCTTCTATTATTCCGTTTGGCACCTTTTATATTGATAAAAAGTATTTAAAGCCAGCTAAGTAAAATGGAAAACTTAAAGCATTTGGCTTACGATTATTTGATTGATTTGGGCATTTCTGAGCAAGCGGCTCAGTATTTAAACATGGGGATTCTACTCGTAGCTTTATTATTAATTATTGTTATTGTCGATGTAATAATTAGAAGACTTCTAATAGGTACATTTACACAATTTGCATCACGAACAAAAACCAATTTCGACGACCTTTTAATTACCAACAAAGTTCCTAGAAATATTGCACACATTATTCCGCTTTTAATCGCTTTAGAGTTTGTGCCCGATGTATTTTCAGATTTCTATAATTTTGAAATTATTATAGAAAAAGGCCTTAAAGTATTTGCTATTTTATTAACGCTTTGGGTAGCAAGAAGCCTTTTAAATACCTTAAAAGATTACTTAAAAACTTTAGCCCGTTTTAAAGATAAACCCATTGATAGTTATATACAGGTATTTATGATATTTGCTTGGTTAGGCGGTATTATGTCTGCCATAGCAATAATAACTAATATACCATTCTTAAAATTTGTAACCGGAATGGGAGCCATTTCTGCGGTTGTTATTTTAGTTTTTAAAGATACTATTTTGGGGTTTGTTGCCAGCATTCAAGTATCTATAAACGATATGGTTAGAATTGGCGATTGGATAACTTTCCAGAAGTATGGAGCCGATGGCGATGTTACCGAAATTAATTTAGCCACCGTAAAAGTTCAAAATTTCGATAAAACCATTACCACAATACCAACATATGCCTTAATTTCAGATTCGTTTAAAAACTGGCGAGGTATGACGAGTTCTAACGGACGCCGTATAAAAAGAGCGTTATATATTAAACAAGATGGTGTAAAATACCTAACCACTACAGAGGTTAATAAACTTAAAGACATACAATTAATTTCATCATATTTAGAAAACAGACAAAGCGATATTTCAAAATATAACACCGAAAATAATGTAAATAAAACCTTGTTGCTTAACGGCAGAAATATGACAAATCTTGGGGTTTTTAGAAAGTATATTGATGCTTATCTAAACCACCATTCGGCCATAAATAAAGACATGATGATTATGGCACGCCAATTAGCACCAACAACACAAGGCATTCCGTTAGAAATTTATGCCTTTAGTAGTGATAAACGATGGGAAAATTACGAATATATAATTTCAGACATCTTCGATCATTTAATAGCTGCACTTCCCTATTTCGATTTAGAAGTTTTTGAGCTTCCAAGTCATTCAAGTTTTCATAAAGTATAAAACAATAAAAACCCTGTAAATTTTAAATTTACAGGGTTTTAAAAATATGTTATAATCTAAATTTAGATATTAGCAGCTAACCAATCTCCAACTTCTTTAGTACCATAAGCTTTTCCGCCGTCGGCCAAATCTTCAGTAACAATACCTTTATTTAAAGCCTCATTAACAACATTTCTAATGGCCTTACCTTCCTCTTGTAAACCAAAGTTTTCAAACATCATAGCGGCAGATAAAACAGTAGCCATTGGGTTTGCAATATTTAAACCTGTAGCTTGCGGATAAGATCCATGAATAGGCTCAAATAAACCAATATCAGATCCTAAAGATGCCGATGGCATTAATCCCATAGATCCAGAAATAACAGAAGCTTCATCTGTTAAAATGTCTCCAAATAAGTTTTCAGTAATTAAAACATCGTAGCTATTTGGCCATTGTACCAAACGCATAGCAACAGCATCAACAAACTCATAACTTACTTCAACCTCAGGATAATCTTTTTCCATAGCTTGAACAGTTTCTCTCCAAAGTCTAGAAGTTTCTAATACATTAGCTTTATCAACACAACACAGTTTTTTACCACGCGTCATGGCTAATTCAAAACCTTTTTTAGCTAGACGTTGTACTTCTTCACGCGTGTAAACACAGTTGTCAAAAGCAGTTTCTCCACCTTCTCTTCTACCCTTTTCACCAAAGTAAATACCACCAGTTAATTCACGTAAAAACACTAAATCTGTACCTTCAATACGTTCTTTTTTTAAAGGCGACTTTTCTAATAAAGATGGAAAAGTAAACGTTGGGCGTACATTAGCAAATAAACCTAAAGCCTTTCTCATTTTTAATAAACCTTGCTCTGGTCTTACCTTTGCAGAAGGATCATTATCAAAACGAGGATGTCCAATAGCTCCAAATAATACAGCATCAGCACTTTTACAAATCTCGTGCGTTTCATCAGGATAAGGTTCGCCAACCGCATCAATAGCAGCAGCACCAGTTAATGCAGGTTTCCAAGTAATTTCGTGTCCAAATTTAGCAGCCACAGCATCACTTACTTTTACAGCTTGATCTATAACTTCTGGTCCAATTCCGTCTCCGGCTAAAAGGGCAATATTAAATTTCATGTTTATTTATTTTAATCTTTATATTCTATAATTTTAATTGTATGGGCGTTACCCCAAGGGTCGGGCTTTCACTACTCGCTGCCTCCTAAGGTCGGCGAGCTCAAACACACCGTTCAATCCCTAACGCAAAATAGTTAGCAAATAAGTTTAACTAACAATTATATTCAGCATTTTTTCGGTTGCTTTTATGGCCGAAACGGTTTGGTCACTATCCAAACCACGTGTTTTAAACTCTTTTTCGGCATTTTTCCAAGTAATAATGGTTTCGCATAACGCATCCGAGTTACTACCAGGAGGTATTCTAACCGCATAATCTATCAAATTAGGCAAAACTATTTTCTTACTTTTAAAAATATTTTTTATCGCATTCATAAAAGCATCAAACTGTCCGTCGCCTTGTGCATGCTCTTCAAAAGTTTCATTTTCAATGGTTAACGATACTGTGGTTGATGGTTTTAAACCTTTAGAGTGTGTTAAAACATAAGCATTAACGGTTACCTTTTCTTCATAAGTTCTATCTAAAACATCCGAAATAATATAAGGTAAATCCTCTTTGGTAACCACTTGCTTTTTATCGCCTAACTCAATAATACGTTGCGTTACCTTCTTTAAATCTTCATCGTTAAGCTGAAGCCCTAATTGTTGTAAGTTTTTTTGAATATTGGCTTTTCCAGACGATTTTCCTAATGCATATTGGCGTGTTCTACCAAAACGCTCGGGCATTAAATCGCTAAAGTATAAGTTGTTTTTATTATCTCCATCGGCATGTATGCCAGCTGTTTGTGTAAAAACATTAGCACCAACAATAGGCTTGTTAGCAGGAATCATAACTCCAGAAAAGTTTTCAACCAATTTACTAACCGTGTAAAGTACTTTTTCGTTTACACCAACTTTTATTTCTGGCATAAAATCGTTTATAACAGCAATAGTACTAGACATAGGCGCATTACCAGCACGTTCGCCCATACCATTTACTGTTAAATGTAAACCATCTGCACCAGCCTTTAAGGCTTCCATAACGTTCGATACGCTTAAATCGTAATCGTTATGCGCATGAAAATCGAAATGTAAGTCTGGATAAGTGTCTTTAATTTCTTTTATAAAATTGTAAGATTCTTTAGGTGTTAAAACGCCCAAAGTATCTGGCAGCATTATTCTAGCAACATTTTGAGTTTGCAAAAAGGCTAAAAACTCAAAAACATAGGCTTTAGAGTTTCGCATACCATTGCTCCAATCTTCTAAATAAACATTGGTAGTAATGCCATTTTTAGTGGCTAGTAAAATAGCTTCTTCAATTTCTTTAAAGTGCTGATTTGCAGTTTTTTTTAGTTGATGAGTTAAATGATTTAATGAGCCTTTAGTGAGCAGGTTTTGTACTTTAGCTCCAGCCTCAATCATCCAATTAATAGAAATGCCTTTATCAACAAAAGTGAGTACTTCTATTTTGTTAATATAATTATTATCAGAAGCCCAATGTGTTATATCTTTTACAGCTTGAAACTCGCCTTGCGATACTCTTGCCGAAGCAATTTCAATGCGATCAACTTTTAATTCTTCAAGTAAAAGCTTAGCAATAGTTAGTTTTTCTGAAGCAGAAAACGACACCGTCGAGGTTTGCTCACCATCGCGCAATGTCGTATCCATTATTTCTATATGTTTTATACTCATATTTTAGAAAGGGCGAGATTCTGTAAATGTTTCTATCTCACTTTTCATGTTTTGTAAATAGTCTATATCATCAAAACCATTTAACATGTTTCCTTTTTTATAGCCATTAATATCAAAAGATTCTTGAGTTCCTGATGATAATAATGTAATTGTTTGAGCCTCTAAATTAATTTCCAATTCGGTATTTGGGTCGGCATAAATAGCTTCAAAAATTTCATTTGAAAATTCTGGACTAATTTGCACCGGTAAAACACCAATATTTAAACAGTTATTTTTAAAAATATCTGCAAAAAAGCTAGAAACCACACAACGGAAACCGTAATCGTAAACTGCCCAAGCAGCATGCTCTCTAGACGATCCAGAACCAAAATTCTTTCCTCCTACTAATATTTTTCCTTTGTAAATAGGGTTGTTTAAAACAAAATCTTGTTTAGGTGTGTCGTCACCATTAAATCTCCAATCGCGAAATAAGTTGTCTCCAAATCCTTCGCGTTTAGTTGCTTTTAAAAAGCGTGCTGGTATAATTTGATCGGTATCTACATTCTCAATAGGCAAAGGAACTGCAGTACTTGTTAATGTTGTAAATTTATCGTAAGCCATTTTATTTTGCTTTTGGCCTCTAGCTTCTGGCTATTGGCAAGTTTTATAATTTGATTAGCGTTATATATTGCTAAAGGCTAACAGCCAATAGCTAACAGCTATTTTAAAGTAATTCTCTTGGATCGGTTACTACGCCTGTAACAGCGGCAGCGGCAGCAACCAATGGGCTAGCTAATAAAGTTCTAGAACCTGGCCCTTGACGCCCTTCAAAGTTTCTGTTTGATGTACTTACGGCGTATTTACCAGCAGGTACTTTATCATCATTCATAGCTAAACAAGCCGAGCAACCTGGTTCTCTTAAAACAAAACCTGCTTGTTCAAAAATATCTAGTAAGCCTTCTTCTTTAATTTTAGCTTCAACAACGTGAGATCCTGGTACTAACCAAGCGGTTACGTTATCGGCCTTTTTTCTGCCTTTTACAATAGATGCAAATGCTCTAAAATCTTCAATACGCCCATTAGTACAACTGCCAATAAATACGTAATCGATTTTCTTTCCAATCATTTGGTCATTTTCTGCATATCCCATGTAAGCTAAAGACTTATCGTAAGTTGCTTTACCTCCTTCAACCGATTCTGCTGTTGGAATGTTGTTTGAAATACCAATGCCCATTCCTGGATTTGTACCGTAAGTAATCATAGGTTCAATATCGCTAGCATTAAAAGTTATTTCTTTATCAAAAACAGCATCGTCGTCAGTTTTTAAAGTCTTCCAATATGCCATGGCTTTATCCCATTCTGCACCTTTAGGTGTTTTTGGGCGCCCTTTAATATAATCGAATGTTTTTTGGTCTGGGGCAACCATACCACCACGTGCACCCATCTCGATAGATAGATTACAAACCGTCATACGGCCTTCCATAGTCATGTTTTCAAAAACATCGCCAGCATATTCTACAAAATATCCGGTAGCTCCAGAAGTTGTTAATTTAGATATGATATATAAACCTACATCTTTAGGTGTTACTCCTTTGTTTAATGCACCATTTACACTTATGCGCATTTTTTTAGGTTTAGGTTGCATAATACATTGTGTGGTTAACACCATTTCTACTTCCGATGTACCAATACCAAATGCAATAGCACCAAAAGCACCGTGTGTAGATGTATGCGAATCTCCACATACTATGGTAGCTCCAGGAAGTGTTATACCATTTTCTGGTCCTACAACGTGAACAATACCATTGTTTTCATGACCTAAACCCCAATGACTAATACCGTATTTATTGGCGTTATTTTCTAATGTTTTTAATTGATTAGCAGATAACGGATCTTGTACTGGTAAATGCTGGTTTATAGTTGGTGTATTATGGTCTGCAACAGCAAATGTACGTTCAGGATATAAAACGCTTAAGCCTCTGCTTTCTAACCCAACAAATGCTACAGGGCTTGTAACTTCGTGAATTAAGTGGCGGTCTATATATAATACATCTGGTCCATCTTCAATGTTTCGCACAACATGCGAATCCCATACTTTGTCAAACAATGATTTGCTCATAAATAATTTAAATTTAAAAAAGGTTTACAAATTTAAATTTTATTACAGATAATTGAAACTTAACACCTCATTGATATTTTATTTTTATAAAATATCCAATACAAGCATAATTAATTGCATTATTTTCAATGAAAACAAAAAAATGGCTATAATTTTTAAAGAAACATTAGCGCATTAATTTATAATCTGTCTTTTACAAATTCTACTTGTGTTTTTCCATGAGGTAAAACTTTACCATCGGGTCCAATATTTACCATAACAATATTAGATATGGTTATTATGGTTTCTCGCGTTCTCATGTTTCTAACTTCGCATGCTAGAGTTAAGGATGCGGTTCCAAATTTTATGGCTTCTATACCAATTTCAACAACATCGCCTTGTTTTGCAGAAGCTTTAAAGTCTATTTCACTTATATACTTGGTTACTACCTTTTGGTTTTCTAACTGAACAATGGAATACAATGCTGCTTCTTCATCAATCCACTCTAATAATCGGCCACCAAATAATGTGCCGTTTGCATTTAAATCTTCGGGTTTAATCCATTTTCTTGTATGAAATCTCATGTGTTATAATAATTTTTGTTGTTTATCTTCATTAGGTATGGTTAAATTATAGCCTAATTCAGCATTTAGTTTTTTTATAAAGTAGGCCGATAGCAAAGGAGATTCTTTTTCGATATTTTGGTGAACAAAAAAGTTTATTTCTTTAACGCCTTGGTCTTTCCATAGTTTTAAGCGCTCTATCCAATCATCTAAACGCGAATAATCTGTTTTATGATTGGCGCCTACATAACGTACAAAAGCAGTAGCATTGGTTAATCGCATATGCATTAAATCTCTTCTGCCTGCAGTATCTACAATTATGTTTGAAATATTATTAGCCTCTAAAAGTTGATATAAATCTTCTGCAATTGCTTTGTTATTATACCAATTAGTGTGTCTAAACTCTATAGCTAATGGTATTTCTTTAGGCCAGTTTTCAACAAATTTTATAACTCTATTAAAGTCTTTTGGAGCAAAATTAGAATGTAATTGTAAAAATATAGTGCCTAATTTTTCTTTTAAATTGGAAGCATTATACAAATAATTATTAACAACTTCTTGGGTTTCATTTAAACGTTTCCAATGACTAATTTCTTGGTTTAATTTTGGAAAAAACTTAAAACCTTTAGGTGTTTTTTCTCTCCATTTTAAAAATTGTTCTGCAGGAAAAATTCTGTAAAACGTCGCATTCATTTCAATAGCGTTAAATTGTGATGAATAATAGGCTAACTCATCTTTTGTACCTCTTGGATAAAAGCCTTTAAGATCTGCTCTATTCCATTTGGCACACCCTACATAAATTTCTGGAACATTATCATCTTTAAATTTTTTTAGTACTCGTTTTGTATCTGGATGATCTTTAGGAAATGAAAAATCTATTAATTCTGGATGGTCTACGCTTCCAAACTTCATGTGTCGTTATTTTATTCAAAGGTAAAAAAAAGTTAAATGTTGATAACCTAGTTAACAATTATAAATAGATTCGCTTAAAACAAGATGTTTATTCAATATTTTTATTGAAAATCTACAATATTATGGACTCTAGAGCATTGAATCTTAGAAGTATTCGCCCAGACATTTTAAGTACAACAATTAATGATAATATGAGTAGCGACGAGCGTTTTCAGAATTTGGTATTACGCCCTATTATTAAATTACAGCACGATTTACTTATTGCTGTGTTTAAAAACTACATAAAAAAGCATAAGTCTGTGTTTTATGATTTGTCTTTAGAAAAACGAATGGTTTATATTGAAAATGCTATTCAAAAAGATATGAAACTTCGTAACTCTATGAAAGGTATGATTATAGGGTTGTTTACCGTTGAAGAATATACGCTTTATATTCAAAACTCTTCGGCTTTAAATAAACGCATGATGAATATTGTGAAAGAGCGCTTATTAAGCCATATACAAGTTTTTGAAAAACCAGAAATGCTTACTGCTGTTTAACTAATCTATTAAAGATACTCCATTTAGATCTGTAGTTAATACATCGCTCATATAATTAAAAAACGGTCGAATGGCTTTAAATGCAACATCTACTTCATTTAAAAATTGAGCATCTAAAACTTCTTTATCTGTAAAGTTTTTAGTGAATATAAATTGTTTCTTTTTTATTAAATCTATAGCCTTATCGTCTTTACTAAAGCCTCTCGGAGCAGATTTTACTTCGTCGCCTACAAAGGTATTTCCCCAAATGGTATTAAACTTTTTATTAGCTAGTATGTCTCTAATTTCAGAGTCGTCCATTTCAAACTCTTTTCTAATACGCAATAAATCTTCTTTGGCAGGCTCCCAAAATCCGGTGGCAATAAAGCTTTTATTATTTGGCTGTATGTGTAAATAATAACCGCCTCTTAACTTAGGTTTTGTTCTATGAAACGAGCCTCCAAAATGTGTTTTATAGGGTAGTTTATTTTTTGAGAAGCGTACATCTCGATAAATTCTAAATATTTTTAATTTATCGATATCGTCATGTTTATTTAGGTTTTCTAGAATACTATTGTATACTATTTTTACCTCTTTTTCAATAGTTTTAAATTCTGGTTTGTTTTCGTTAAACCAATCGCGATTATTATTTTTTTCTAATTTTTTAAAAAATGTAAAAACAGATTTTGGAATTGTTGTACTCATACCATTTTTTTAAGGATGAATCTAAAATACAAAAAGTCCAGAATGCATCGTGATTTTTTTTAAATTCTTAACAAGAAAATAATTTTACGTTTATTCAAATTCTATAGCATTAAGAATTAAACCAGAGGCCGGTGCTATGTAATTCATTTTTATATTGTTATCTGCTTTTAAGCTTTCTTGAATGTCTTTGATTGATAGTTTACCTTTGCCTAAATCAATTAATGTACCCATCATTAACCTAATTTGATTACGCATAAACCCTTTGCCTCTAACTCTTAAAATATAAGATTGTTTAGGAAAATAATTGGCTTTGTATATCGTGTTTTCAACCAATTCGCAGGTTAAAATTGTTCGTGTATAAATGCCGTTATCTGTAGGTTTGTAGCAATACGTTTTTAAGTAATTTTCGCCTTCAAAAAGTTTTGCTCCTTTTTTCATTATATCGATATCTAAATCATCAAGAATGGTTGTCATTATTGGTGCGCAAAAGGGATGGCATTTTTCACCGTAAGTAAATAAGTATAAATATTCCTTTATTTTTGAATGATTAATAATATTAAATTGAGCATCAACTTCTTTTATTGATAGTGCTCTAATATCTTGCGGCAAATTGGTATTAAACAGCTTTAAAAAGGCGTCTTCATTTTCAATGGGTTCTTTTAAAAACAACTCGAAATAAGCACTTTCTGCCGATACCATAGCATCTGTTCTGCCAGAGCTTAAACTTTTAAAATACTTACCTTCTAGTATAAAGTTTAATGTTCTATCTACCATTAAATGTAAGGTTTTTACTTGAGGTTGTTTTTGCCAACCATGAAAACGATAACCTAAATATTGAATGTTTAAAACGTAATAATATTTCTTCATTTTTTGAAATAAAAATAGATTTTGAAAATAGGTTTTTTATTGAATGTGACAAAAAAATTATACATTGTAATACTAATTACTAACTAAAAACTAAAATTATGACAAACACATTAACTAACAAGCCACCGTTTTGGTTTTGGCTTGTAAGCGTTATTGCGCTTATTTGGAATGGTATGGGTGTAAATGCTTATTTACAACAAGCTTATAATACAGAGAGTTATCGGGCTATGTATAGCGACGAACAATTAGAAATTGCAGCTAATATGCCTACTTGGGTTACTGCTGCGTTTGCTATTGCCGTATTTGCTGGTGCTTTAGCGGCCATTGGGCTTTTATTAAGAAAAAGTTGGTCTGTTAAATTATGGCTATTGTCTTTAATTGCTGTTATAGCTCAAATGGGTTATATTGTATTTAATGGTTATGAATCTAGTATGGTCATGACTATTATGATAATAATTTTTGCTTTAATATTTGTTTTGTTTTCCAGAATGAGTAAAGCTAAAGGATGGTTATTATAACCTCCTAACTTTATAGATTTAAAATAAAAAGGCATTAGATTAAAATCTAATGCCTCTTATTTACTAAGCCAGAGTTATTAATCTATTTGCCTAATTAACATACCTGGGTAAAAATTGCCTTTACCACTAAATTGGGTTGCTCCCTCCTTTTTCTGGGTACCTTTTTCGCCAACATTGTATCTGTTGTCCCAAATTTTTCCTGCAACAACTTTTATTATCCCTTTTCTTTTATACTTTGTAGTGCCTGTTTCTTCATTATATATTTTTTCAAGAACTTCAAATTTTTCACCTCCTTTTAAACCTTCTTTCATGCCAATTTGAGCGGTTAAAGGTTCTGTACTTATAAGAGGAGAAACAACCCTAAAGATTTCGAATTCTTTTTGAAGATTTGCGTAAACTTCATCAAAATGACGGGTTACAATTTCAAAAAAGCGATCTTTATCTTCAATTCTTCTTGGTAATCGTGCGCTAAAATGCCTTCTGTCTGGTAATTCTAGAATGGGTTCTTGACGGGTAACTTTAATAATGTTTGTGTGCGATTGGGCGCCTATAAATTCTAAATTAAAAAGGTCTAACTCTTTAAAAGCTTTTCGCTTTTTAAAATCAAACTTACCTCTTGGTATCCAATAATTATTATAAAACTTTATTGCTTTTTCGTTATTCCAATCTAATTTATATAGCCTTACTTGCGAACCGATAACAAATTTTTTATGATTACCGTTAACATACATTAAACCAAGAACAACAAACGTGTTTTTAATTAGGTTTTCGCCAGCATCAGCAATACTAGCTCGTCCTCTCGTGGTGTTTTCTGCCAGATCAGATTCTAATTGAGAGGCATTATAAAAACCTCGTTGGGCTACAACGCTCATATCGAAGGTGCCATCTCTTTTTCTGCTAAACCATGTTTCTATAAGTTTATTTTCAAGATTAGATTCATCGATATAATTTTGAAACAGTTTGTCTAAGTCTGGCTCTACATTAAGCTGCGAATAATTTTGCATTAATTGTAGAAAATTAGTGCCTTCTGTTTTAGAATTATTATGATTGTTGTACTTGTCTGGAAAAGGTATGTCGTTTAATATATCAGGGATAATATGACTAAAATCTTTATCTAAATATATTAAATCTAGATACAAAGAACTCCTCATATAGTCTACCTTAGCGTCGTTTTCATTTTGAGCTAATAAAGTAGCAGCACATAAAAATAAAAAGTAAAGTATTATGTATGTTTTTTTATTTAACATTATTTATCTGCTATAATTTGTTCACTCCATAATCTTTCTAACCAAACGTTTCCGTTTTGATCGATAAACTGAAGTTTGTTTTTCTTTTTTACTAAGGCTAATTTTTTGCCTTCTAATAAATGAAAAAACACTTCGTTTGTATCAAAAGTAATATCAAGTGTACTAACATTCATGTCGCCAACAGGAATTAAATTTAATTGTTTTGGCGAATAGTAGTATTTAAAAATTTCTGTAGCATCAAAAAAAGGCTCGGCGTAATCGTATTCTAACGCTATTACTTCTTCACCTTTATTATTAATAAACCCATACTTTTCTGATTCTGCAGATCCAATGGCAACAGCAGCTAGACCTTGCGAAAATAATTGCCCTATATTATACTTGTAATCAATAACCAGATCTCCCGCTTCATTAATATAACCTGTTTTACCTTCTTTAGTCATTACAGCAGCCATACCTTCGCTAAAATCTTTTGCAAATGCAAAATCTTTTTCAAAAACATCATTAAGGTCATGATCATAATATCGAACTTTCCCTTTTTTAGTTACAAGAGGCATGTATTTATGCTTAAAACTAGGGTAAGTAATGGTAAAATCTGGAAATGCTGCTTTTTTTGATGTGGTTTGTACAGATCTAGATAACATTTTATCTAGTCGTGCATTATATACTCTAGCTTTGCCACGTAGGTCTCCTCCATCAAAAATTACAAACTCGTCAGGATCAAAAGCTCTACCTAATAGGCTATGCTCGAACGGAATAACAGTTTCCAATTGCTTATTTATAACACCATAGCCTTTACCAGCTTTACCAGCAATAGAATATTCGTTATAAAAAGGTTCTAGAGCAGGATATGAATTTATTGGGATTATTTCATTTCCTTTTTGATCTAACATTCCAAAATCTGAAGGTAGACTTGCCATATATTGATTTACTAAATAATCTTTTGGCCTTACTAAAATTTTTCCATCATGGTAGGTTGAAACAATAGCATAAACATCTTCGTTTATAACACTTTCGCCAGTTTCTACAGAAATGGCTCCGAAATTACCGTCGCGAAAAATTGGATATCTGCTTCCGTCTGAAAAAATATATTTTTGGTCGTAACCCGTAATTGTATTAGCATCTATACGCTCTCCTTTTTCATTAATAATACCGTATACAATTTGTTTATCATAATTAAGTTCTTTTAATTGTACTGCAGCATACCCACTTTGAAAAGGAAATACTGTAGCTATACTTTGCGGTAGTTTTTTTGTGACCTTGCCTAGCGGATTAATTAGTTCTTTATCGCCACTAATTTTATTTTCTACATAAGCAATACCATTTTCGAAATGGCTAGCAACTTTGTATTTAAACGGAATTATTATTTCGCCAGCTTTATTAATATAACCGCACCAAGCATATTTAGGAGCAAAACCAACGGGATAAAGCCCGCTATGCTGCTCCCAATTATATGGCAAACCATTTTTTGTAGCATTAGCCGCTAGGTTAACTAAATAGCTTTTAACGTTTTTAATTTCTTCTTCTAAATCGGTTTTTATGCTTTGTATTTCTGGATAATTTTCATGGTTATCTTTAGCATATTCTATATATTTAGCAATATGCCTGTTGGCTTCAAAATAGTTTTCTAGCCCTATCCAAGACATGACGTATACATATTCTATATCGGCATCAGAAATATCTGTTCCAAGAGATAGAAAATAATTTAACTGCGCTAACGCATTTTCATATTGCCCATCATTTAAAAGTTGCTTAGCATCATTTAAAAATAAGTCTCGATCACTTTCCTGTGCATTACTGTTTAATATAACACAAAAAGTTAAAGTTATAATTGCAAGTAGTTTTTTCATTGTTACGAACTTACTTTATAAATATTAAAGCTTAACAGTCCATTTTTCTGAAGCGCTATCTAAATCATACATTACAACTTTATCCTTTTTTATCACAAAAATATTTGTATTATTATAAACTTGTGCGTGTACTCCGCCTTCTACAACAAGTACAGGTTCTCCACTCATATCTTTGTCGTTAAAGAAAAGTATGTTATTATTTTCAGGTAAATACTTTTGGTCTAGCCATTTTTTGTGTTCTACTTGATAGGCGTCTAGTTGTGCCTGGTATTCTTTTAACTTTTTCTTAGCTCCAAAAGCTCCTATTTTAGGTTGTGGAGGCATTTCTGGTTTTGGTTGTTTAAAAGTTGTTACTGTTTTTGCAAACACATACTTATCACTATCAACAAAAGAAAGTGGATATTGCGATCCAGCAGATTGTGTTCCTTTATAAGTAGTAATTACACGTCTTAATTTATTATTACAAATAACAGTTGTTGTTTCGTCTATATTGTTAGGGTTAGTAGCATAAAATGTTAGAGCAAATAAATCGCCTCCAATTATAGATGGTGCGTTACCTTTACCTACCAAATCTTTAAGTTTTGGGTTAAATTTTAGTGGTGTTTGAGTATCATAAGATTTAACTATGTTTTTATTTTCTCTGCCTTTAAGCTCTATAGCTCCATCGGTAAGGTTTATAAACCATAAATTATCATCGCTTTGTAATGCAAACGGATATTTATCGGTCATAACATAACTACCGTATTCTGTTAATGCTTTAGTATCAAAACTATATTGAACATAAGGTTTTGGTGCCTGAACCAATTTGTTCATTTTATTCGCAATCTTTAGTTGTTTTAATGGCTTAGTAGTTCTTGCCATTTCTTTTTGTACTTCAACTAGTTCTTTATGATAAGTCCATAAAGCAATACCTTTATTGTTTACTCCAGAAGGAATAATATTAATGTTATAATCTATGTTGGCTATAACTTCTTCGTTTTCATAAACACGTTGTTCTTCTATAATTTTTCCGGTTGAAATATTACCTTTATAAATAAAATGACGTGTTTGTATATAGAATATATCAGTTTCTTTATCAATACTTACAAAAAAAATAGGCTCGCTTACAGTTGCTTTGCTTACTAACTCACCGCTTTCGCCTTTTAAAAATGCGACAGTATCACTTTTAGAATATTGGTAGGCAACAAGCAAATCCATCGACGATGAAGCATATTGTGCATTAGTAATTGAAAATAGTAGCGTAAATAAAGCTATAAAAAGTATTCTTACTTTACTCATGGTTTTAAAATTTTTGGTTTATAGTTATTAAAAAACTAATAAAGCAATAAAATTTTTAAAACGATAGTTTTGTAATCTTTTTTATAATAAAAAAATCAAAAAATATGCATTTCATCGATGTTTCTGGTTTTTTTAGCGTTATTTTATGCCTTTCGTGGATTTTTTACGCATTATAAGAGTTTTTAATTTTAGATAGAGATTTTACTGTTTTAAAATAAAATGTAACTATTATTTCTGTCTTATTTATGCCTTCCTTTAAGCTCCTCTTCTATGTCTTTTAAGGTAAATCCTTTTGCTTGTAATAGCATAAGGTAATGAAACATTAAATCGGCAGATTCGTATAGAAATAGCTCGTCATTATTATCTAAGGCTTCAATTACAGTTTCTACAGCTTCCTCACCTACTTTTTGAGCGACTTTATTAATGCCTTTTGAAAATAAACTTGCTACATAAGATTTTTTGGTGTCTTTATTTGCAATACGTTCTGTAATAACATCTTCAAGTGTAGAAAAGAAACCGTAATTTGGTTTATTATCTTCTCCCCAGCAATTACCAGTTCCTTTATGGCAAGTTGGTCCAACAGGATTTACTTGAATTAAAAGCGAATCGTTATCGCAGTCGTTTTTTATATTTACCAAATTTAAAAAGTTACCACTTTCTTCGCCTTTTGTCCATAAACGCTGTTTGCTTCTGCTAAAAAAAGTAACTTGCTTTGTTGTTATTGTTTTTTGGTAAGCTTCCTCATTCATATACCCTAACATTAATACGTTTTTTGTTGTAACGTCTTGAATAATAGCAGGAACTAAACCGTTTGAATCAAATTTTATTGTCATAGTCTTATTTTATATGAAGCTGAACATGTACTTATTAAAACAACTACAGTCGTACTTCTATATTATTAGCTTTTAGCTCTTTTTTTAATTTAGGAATTGGAATTTCACCAAAATGAAAAACACTTGCAGCCAAAGCAGCATCTGATTTTCCTTCTATAAATGTATCTATAAAATGCTGTACGTTTCCTGCGCCACCAGATGCTATAATTGGAATGTTTAATGTTTCTGATAGTTTAGCTAAAGCATTATTTGCAAATCCATCTTTTGTACCGTCATGATCCATAGAAGTAAATAAAATTTCGCCAGCACCTCGGGTTTCAACCTCTTTAGCCCAATCAAACAAATCGATATTGGTAGGAATACTTCCGCCTGCTAAATGTACTTTCCATTGTCCATTTACTTGCTTTGCATCGATGGCAACTACAACGCATTGACTACCAAATTTATTTGATAATTCGTTTATCAATTCGGGTCTTTTTACTGCCGATGAGTTAATTGAGACTTTGTCTGCTCCGCATTGTAATAAAGCATCTACGTGTTCTATACTAGAAATACCTCCACCTACAGTAAATGGTATATTAACCTGTTCTGCTACATGTAACACCATATCTAAAGTCGTACCGCGACCTTCTAGGGTTGCTGCAATATCTAGAAAAACCAGTTCGTCTGCACCTTGCTGCGCGTATTGTTTTGCTAGTTCTACAGGGTCTCCAGCATCACGCAAATCAACAAAATTTACACCTTTAACTGTACGCCCATTTTTAATATCTAAACACGGTATAATTCTTTTTGTAAGCATTTTTTATACTTTTTGCTATTAAAATAATGGTTATACAAATTTTTCTAATTGGTGAAGTTTAATTCTGTTTTCATAAATAGCTTTACCAATTATAACACCTTCGCAACCTAATTCAATTAATTTTGGTAACTCATCAATATGAGAAATACCTCCCGAAGCAATTAATTTTACAGATTGGTTTTTACTACTATTGCTACAAGCCTCTATAATATTTTTATATAAGTTGAAAGCTGGGCCTTCAAGCATACCATCTTTTGAAATATCTGTACAAATAACATACTTAATACCTTTTTTTTGATATGCTTTTATAAAGGGAATAACATCTTCTTTACTTTGTTCCATCCATCCGCTTATAGATACTTTTCCTGCATCGCTATCGGCTCCTAAAATAATTTTATTGCCACCATATTTATCTATCCAGCCTTGAAAAGTTTCGGGATCTTTAACAGCAATACTACCGCCAGTTACTTGTTTTGCTCCAGAATTAAATGCTATATGTAAATCTTCATTAGATTTTAAACCACCTCCAAAATCTATTTTTAATTTAGTTTTTGATGCGATTTGCTCTAAAACTTTATAGTTTACAATATGTTTGGCTTTAGCGCCATCTAAATCTACAAGGTGTAAATATTCAATGCCAGAGGCTTCAAACATTTTTGCTACTTCTAGTGGATTTTCATTATATACTTTTTTAGTATCGTAATCACCTTTAGTTAAGCGAACACATTTTCCGTCTATAATATCTATTGCTGGTATTATTCTCATTTTTTAATATTAAATATTCAAGTTTAAAAAATTCTTTAATATTTTTTCTCCTGCTAAACTACTCTTTTCTGGATGAAATTGCACACCATAAAAGTTTTTATGTTGTAAAGCTGATGCGTAATTAAGTCCGTAATCTGTTTTCGCTATAGTTTCGTTGCAATGTTCTGCATAATAGCTGTGTACCAAATACATATATTCGTTTTCTTTGATACCTTTAAATAAATCGGATTTTAAATCTTTTATAACATTCCACCCCATTTGCGGTACTTTTACATGGTTTTTAAAACGTTTTACGTGGGTTTGAAAAATGCCCAAACCATTTGTATTGCCTTCTTCAGTATGTTTACAAAGTAATTGCATACCTAAACAAATACCTAAAACGGGTTGCTTTAAAGTTGGTATTATTTTATCTAACCCAGTTTCTTTAAGCATTTTCATGGCAGAGCTAGCTTCACCAACACCAGGGAAAATAATTTTATCGGCAGCTTTAATTTCATCAGGATTATTAGATAAAATAGCCTCGACACCTAAACGTTTAAATGCAAACTGAATACTTTTTATGTTTCCAGCACCGTAATTAATAATAACTAACTTCATTAAAGCAAACCTTTAGTTGATGGTAAAAACATTTTATTAGCATCTCTTTTTACAGCCATTTTCATAGCTTTAGCAAAGGCTTTAAAAATGCCTTCAATTTTATGGTGTTCGTTTACACCCTCTGCTTTTATGTTTAAATTACATTTAGCGCCATCTGTAAACGATTTAAATAGATGAAAAAACATTTCGGTAGGCATATCTCCTATTTTTTCACGTTTAAAATCGGCGTCCCACTCTAGCCAGTTTCTACCGCCAAAATCTACCGCTACCTGAGCTAAACAATCGTCCATTGGCAAGCAAAATCCGTAACGTTCTATGCCTAGTTTATTACCTAAAGCTTTATTAAATAACTCTCCCAAGGCAATCATGGTGTCTTCAATGGTATGGTGTTCGTCGACTTCTAAGTCGCCATTTACTTTCACAGTTAAATCCATAGCGCCATGACGCCCAATTTGATCTAACATATGATCAAAGAACGATAAACCTGTATTGATGTTATTCTTGCCAGAACCATCTAAATTTAGTTTTATATATATCTGGGTTTCATTGGTGTTACGTGTTATTTCTTCAATACGATTTTTAAGTTTTAAAAACTCATATATTTCGGCCCAATCTGTACTTGTAAGTGCAATGCTTTTTAAAATATCTTGCTTTGATGTTTCAATTTCATCTGCTCCTAAATCTGGATCTTCAGATAAAAATATACCTTTAGAACCTAAATTTTTAGCCAGCTCCATGTCGGTAATTCTATCGCCTAAAACAAAAGAGTTTTCTAAGTCATAGTCTTCAGAAAAATATTTGGTTAATAAACCTGTTCTTGGTTTTCGTGTATTTGCATTTTCGTGCGGAAACGTTTTATCTATATGCACTTCAGAGAACACAACACCTTCTTTGGCAAAGGCATTAATTATTTTATTTTGTGCAGGCCAGAATGTGTTTTCTGGGAAGCTATCTGTACCTAAGCCATCTTGATTGGTTACCATAACTAACTCGTAATCTAACTCATTGGCTATTTTAGCCATGTATTGAAATACTTTTGGGTAGTATTCTAGTTTTTCTAGACTATCTAGTTGATAATCTACTGGTGGCTCTAAAACTAATGTGCCGTCTCGGTCTATAAAAAGTACTTTTTTCATATTTATGCTTTTAGCTTTTTGCTAACTGCTTTAAAGCAGAAATTAATGTTTTATTTTCGGTTTTAGTTCCAACTGTAAAACGTAATGTGTTTTCGCAAAGTGGTTGTGTGGTTCGGTTTCTTATTACAATACCTTTTTCTATTAACTCGTTGTATCGTTTTGTTGCATTGTCTACTCTGGCCAAAACAAAATTAGCTTCGGTAGGGAAAATGGTTTTTACAAAAGGGATGGTTTTTAAAGCTTCAATTAGCGTTTCGCGTTCTTCTAATATTAATTTTACTTCTTTATTTAAAGTTTCTATACTCGAAACACGCTTTAACGCACGCTTTTGTGTTAGCTCATTAACGTTATATGGTGGTTTAATTTTATTTAAAATTGAAATAATTTCTGCGGAAGCATAACATAAACCTAAACGAATTCCTGCTAAACCATAAGCTTTGGAAAGCGTTTGAGTTACAATTAAATTTGGATAATTATTTAATTCTGAAATCCAACTACTTTGATTTGAAAAATCGATGTAAGCTTCATCAATAACAACTAAGCCGTTAAAATTTTTAAGTAATAATTTAATGTTTTCTGAAGCTATAAGGTTGCCTGTTGGATTATTAGGCGAACAAATAAAAAGCATTTTTGAGTTTTCATCAATAACTTTTAATATGGCATCAACATTTGGTTGAAAATTTGTGTTTAACTCAACTTTTCGTTCTTCAACTTCGTTTAAATTAGATAAAACGGTGTACATACCGTATGTTGGTGGTAAAGTGATGATGTTATCTTGCTTTGGCTCGCAAAAGGCTCTGAATAATAAATCTAGAACTTCATCGCTTCCGTTACCTAGTAAAATTTGATTTTCGGGAACGTTTTTTTGCTCTGATAAAACCGATTTTAATGACCGCTGTAAAGGATCGGGGTAACGATTTACTCCATTTTCAAACGGATTTTCGTTGGCATCTAAAAAAATCATTTTAGAACCATCTGAAACATATTCGTCTCGGGCAGAACTGTAAGCTTTCATAGCCTTTACGTTCTCTCTAATTATATTTTGAATGTTAAAAGTTTTCATTTTAAATCTTTTAAACGCATAGTTACCGCGTTTTTATGTGCTTGTAAACCTTCGGCTTCTGCCATTAACTCTATAGTTTCACCAATATTTAAGATGCCTTCTTTAGATATTTTTTGAAACGTCATGCTCTTTAAAAAACTATCTAAATTCACTCCAGAATAAGCTTTAGAAAACCCATTTGTTGGTAGTGTATGGTTGGTTCCAGAAGCGTAATCGCCAGCGCTTTCTGGTGTATAATCGCCAATAAAAATAGAGCCAGCATTGTTTATTCCGTTTACATAAAAATCTTCATTTTTAGAGCAAATAATAAAGTGTTCTGGACCATATTCGTTAATTAATTCTAAGGCTATGGTATCGTTTTCTACATAAATTAACTTTGAGTTTGCTATGGCTTTTTCGGCTATAGCTTTTCGCGGAAGTAATTTTAATTGCTTTTCAACTTCATCAGACACCTTATTAATTAACGTGTTTGATGTTGCTACTAGAATAACTTGACTATCTGCTCCATGTTCTGCCTGGCTTAACAAATCTGAAGCTATATATGCTGCATTGGCGGTTTGGTCTGCAACCACCAACAACTCGCTTGGCCCTGCCGGCATATCGATAGCAACACCGTATTTTGTTGCTAGTTGCTTAGCAACAGTTACATATTGGTTTCCTGGACCAAAGATTTTGTATACTTGTGGTATTGTTTCTGTACCAAATGTTAATCCTGCAATGGCTTGAATACCTCCTACTTTTATAATTTTAGTTACGCCACATAACTGAGCTGCAAATAATATTTCTGGTGCAAGTTCGCCTTTTTTATTTGGTGGCGAACATAAAACAATTTCTTTGCAACCAGCTATTTGAGCCGGAACTGCTAACATTAAAACTGTTGAAAACAATGGTGCCGTGCCACCAGGAATATACAACCCTACTTTTTGTATAGGTCGTTTTTCTTGCCAACATTGCACACCTTTAGTGGTTTCAACTTCAACTTTACTTGTTTTTTGAGCCGAATGAAAAGCTTCAATATTTTGTTTAGCTTGTTTTATGGCTTCCTGAAGTTTTACAGGAACTTGTTTGGTAGCGTTTTCAATTTCTTTTAAAGTTACGGTATTCGAACTTAGGTTAACACCATCAAATTTAGTGGTGTAATTTCGAATAGCATCATCTCCTTTTTGAGAAACTTCATTAAAAATTTGATTAACTATATCTTCTATATCATTAACCGTTTGGGTTGGACGTTTTAAAACTTGTTTCCAACTGGTTTTATTAGGCTTGTTAATTATTTGCATGAATTAAGTGCTTTTATTTCGGCGAAAGCGAAAATTTTAGATAATAATTATACGACTTACAATACCATTTTTTCTATAGGACACACTAATATACCTTGCGCTCCTTTAGCTTTTAAATCGTCTATAACTTCCCAAAATTCATTTTTACTAATTACCGAATGTACAGAGCTCCAGCCTTCTTGGGCTAATGGCAAAACTGTTGGGCTTTTCATACCAGGTAATACACTAATAATTTCTTTTAGCTTATCGTTTGGCGCGTTTAACAATACGTATTTAGAATTTCTGCCTTTTAAAACAGATTGTATTCTAAACTGAATTGTATTTAAAATGGCTTGTTTTTCGGCATTTAAAACTGGTGAAACAGCCAAAACAGCTTCAGATTTTAATAAAACCTCAATTTCTTTTAATCCGTTTTTAAATAAGGTGCTACCACTTGATACTATATCGCAAATACCATCGGCTAAACCAATATTTGGAGCAATTTCTACAGAGCCATTAATTATGTGTAATTGGGCATTTATATTTTGCTCTTTTAAAAACTTTTTTACCGTTTCTGGATATGATGTTGCTATTTTTTTTCCGTTTAGATCTTTTAAAGAATTATCTTTAGAATCTTTTGGAACAGCTATTGAAACTTTGCATTTAGAAAAACCTAAACGTTCTACAAACTTTAAGTCGTTACCTTTTTCAATTAATACGTTTTCGCCAATTATAGCGGCATCAACCACACCATCTTTTAAATATTGCGGAATATCGCCATTTCTTAAATAAAAAACTTCTACTGGGAAATTTCTAGCCGATGCTTTTAATTGGTCTTTACCGTTATCAATAGAAATACCAATGTCTTTTAAAATTTTCATCGAGTCTTCATTTAATCGACCCGATTTTTGTACTGCAATTCTTAGTTTACTCATTTTATAGTTTTTATGAGTTTGAAACAATCTTGTTGGCGTTATAATTAAAAAACCCGCTTGATTGTCTCAAACGGGTTTAAAAATATATGTAAATTTTATTCAATACATTTTCATTTCGCTTGAGAGCAAATATGAAAATGATGATGTGTTTGAATAAAAGTCATGTCTTATTTTTTGTTTGTACAAATATCTATAATTTATATGATTAAATCCAAATTATAAATACATTTATTATAACATTTTAATATTTTTAATATTTGTCTAGTAAAAAATTAATATTTAGTAATAGATTATATTAAATCTTGAAATTATTTAATGCTTTGTTATTGATTACCAAGAATAATTGGCATACCGCTATCTCCAGAACCTATAACAATAACTTTACTGTTTGGCGATTCTGATAATTTTACTGTAGCTTCTATACCTTTGTCTTGAAGAATTTTATCTGTTAAAGACGAATTTAGTATTTTATTTGCATCTGCTTTACCTTGAGCTTCTATAATTACTTTTTCGGCTTCTTTTTTTGCTGTAACCAACCTAAATTCGTACTCTAAAGATTCTTGCTCTTGTTTTAGTTTACGCTCGATGGCATCTTTTATAGTGGTTGGCAGTTTTACATTTTCAACAAGTACGCGTTTTACATTTACATATTGCCCTTTTAACTCTTCTCTAACTTGTTCTAAAATTTCTAATTCTATAATATCTCTTTTACTAGAATATAATTGTTCTGGAGTATAACGTCCAACAACACTTTTTGCTGCGGCGTTAATAGCTGGACTTAATAACTCTCTTATGTAATCTTCTCCTTTTGTTTTAATTAGTTTTCCTAAGTTTGTGTATTCTGGTTCAAACCAAATTGTCCCGCTTACTGTAATATCTAGTCCATTTACAGATAGTACATTCATATTATCTGATATAGATTGTTGACGCACTTTTTGCACAATCATATCGTTCCATGGTGCTACTATATGAAATCCCTCGCCATAAGTTCTTTCTGTATTTATACCATCTCCAAGTGGCTCAAATAAAACACCACCTTCTCCTGGGCCTATAGTAACTAATGATTTTGATAACACGATAACTAATATAACTGCTCCAATTATAAAAGGCATTGCAATTTTTGGTAATTTTTCCATTTCTATTTATTTAAATTAATCCATTATATTTTCTTATAAACCATTCTAAACCTAAACTTAAAGCTATTAAAGCCAAAAGATATTTCCAATCTATCAAAGGTATGGTAATTTTATTGCTTTTTTGTATGGGTACAAATCGTTTGTCGTTTAATAAGGTGTTTGCTAAATTTTCTGTGTTTGATATAAAAAAACTAGCACCAGAACTATTGGTCGCTATTTTTTGCAGCTTTGTTACATTAGCATTTAAAAACTGTTGTTCTACATTATATTCTAAAACTTGAAAACTACCAGATTTTGATATATTATTGTTTACAGCCTTTACTGTAAAGTTATAAATAGCTGGTGGTAAACTACTTAAATCAACTTGGTAATTATTGTTTTTTAATATAAAAGGAAAGGTTTTTTTCTCTTTTGTATTTTTGTTAGTTACTGTTATGCTTAGTGCTTCTCGTGTATCAAACACATAATTTTCATCAAAAAAATCTGCTTTTATAATAATGGCTCCATTTCCATTGTAAAATGATTCATAATCTAAATTCAGCCTACTTTTTTGCTTGTTTGAAGCTAAATATTGAATTAGTTTACCAATAAAATTATCAAACCCATTAAAAGATTTTTCGTTTAAATAATTTTGTGCTCTCCATTGCCAAATGTTTTCGCCAAATAATACAGCTTGACGGTTTTCTTTATTCTCTAACGTAATTAAAAGTGGCTGCCCTATTGGATTACCATTAAGTGTTTTATTTAAAATAGTTTGAATTGGTACATTAAACATTACATCGCCATAATTTGATAACAACGGAGGGAAAGATTCAAAATTAATATCTTCAATTATAAAAGGTGAATAATTTTGGTTTAAAAAGGTTTGATAATGCTCTGTTTGATTTGTAATGCTATGCGTAAAATTATTTATAGTTTGATTTACAAAACTTAAACTTGTTTTTGGTCCTATAATTATAAAGTTATTTATATTTAATGCTTCAATTTTATTAAAAACAGATTTAAAGTTGTTGTTTGGCTGATAAGTTATAACTAATTGAAAATCATTTTTATTAGAAATAAAATTTTCTGGTGTTAGTATAGAGACAAATCGTTGTTCGTTACTCTCAATGCTTTTTTTTAGCGCTCCTAAATCTGGGTGTGAGAAATTTGAAACTATAGCTATTTTTGTTTTTTGATTTATAACATCTACAGCAAAATGATTAGTGTTATTAATCGTATTTTTTTCGAGAGACAAAGGTTCTAAAATTGCATTGTAATTACTTACGCCTACTTTATTAGCAGGAAGCGTGAAATTTATAATTTTTGAATTATCGTTTTTTGAAAAATTTATTGTTTGAGAATATACAGTTGTATTACCGTTTTTTATAATAAATTTTGAATTTACTTTGTTATTGCCATTATAAACTAAAATGGCTTCTACCGGAAATTTATTTTTTAAAAAAGCATACTTATTAACGTTAAGCTGCTCAATTTTTAAATCGGTATAAGTTATTGTGTCTCCTAATATTACTGAATAAATTGGTTGTTTATATGTGTTTGTAGTGTATTGATAATCGTTTCCGTAAGTTTGGTTACCATCTGAAATTAAAATAGTTGGCGTTACGGTTTGTTTATAAATTTGATTTAATTTTATAAAAGCTTCAGAAATATTAGTTTCTTTATCTAAAAAGGAAATGCTGTCTGATGATTTTAGGTTTTTGCCAAACAAAAATGTACTCACATTAAATTTATTAGTAATAGCCTTATTTTCTTTAAGTTTATTAACAAAATTAACCACATTTTTATCTTGTTTTAAATGCTTTATAGAGCTTGAATTATCTATAGCTAAAACCAGGTTTGGCTTTTCTACAGATACTTTAATTTTATTAAAACTTGGGTTTATAATTAGTAATAATAGAGCAAAAACACTTATAAATCTTAAAAAAGAAAAAAGCATGTTTAATTTAGTCATGCTTTTTCTTTTTTCGAAATACTGAAATAGCGCTAAACCAAGCGCTATAATTCCAGCAATTATAATATATATAAGAGTTTCTGTTTGCATTAAAGCTTAAACTTCTGTATGAGGTTTCCTTTTTGTTATTAAAAATTATTAATAAAAGGAGAAAGTGCTTTTTTAGGTTAACATACCACCATCAACATTAAGTGTTTGTCCTGTAACATAAGCACTCATATCGCTAGCTAAAAACACACAAACATTAGCAATATCTTCTGGTGTTCCGCCTCTTTTTAACGGAATTCCTGCGCGCCAACCTTTTACAACTTCTTCGTCTAATTTGGCTGTCATTTCGGTTTCTATAAATCCAGGAGCTACGACATTACTTCTAATGTTTCGTGAACCTAATTCTAAAGCTACAGATTTTGAAAAACCAATTATTCCCGCTTTTGAAGCTGCATAGTTTGTTTGTCCTGCATTTCCTTTAACACCAACAACAGAACTCATATTAATGATAGAGCCTTTGCGTTGTTTTAGCATGGTTCTTTGAACGGCTTTTGTCATGTTAAAAACCGATTTTAAATTCACTTCAATAACTGTATCAAAATCTTCTTCAGAGATACGCATTAATAAATTGTCTTTTGTAATTCCGGCATTATTAACTAACACATCAATACTACCAAACTCGGCTAATACATCTGCTGCTAATTGTTGTGCTTCTTCAAAACTAGCCGCATTACTTTTATAACCTTTTGCTTTAACACCTAAAGCATTAAGTTCTTTTTCTAATGCGTTAGCAGCATCAACAGAAGAACTGTATGTAAATGCAACATTGGCACCTTGTTCTGCAAAAATTTGTGCAATTCCTTTTCCTATTCCTCGACTAGCTCCTGTTACTATAGCAGTTTTTCCTTCTAGTAATTTCATTTCTGTTTATTTTATATGTATGAAAAGTACTTTGTTTTTTTCTTAAAAAACACTCTTCTATTTTGTTAATTAATTTTAATTCAAATATAATAAATACAAGTTGTATCAAATAAAAAAACCTCACAAGTTTTGTAAGGTCTTTTTCGTTTTTTTAATATTTATTACTAAATAATTTCTTTGTTACTAATTTATTTTCCTGTATGTATATATTCTTTCAAAGTCTTCGTCTTCATTAGTAAATGTTAAATCTATACTAACAATTTCAGGATCTTCGTTATAAGATGTATATGACACATCGAAATTATTAGTGTAAGTTCTATTTGCGCTGCTAATAGTTAAGGTTAAATCAAAATCTCCATCGTCAGACTTCCATGTGCCAGTAAAGGTTTCTGGATTACATGAATTCAGTACTTCTGTCCAAAAATATACCGTACCTGTATAACTTCCTTTGTATGCACTATTTGTTATAAACTCAGAGACCGTTGTTTTATCACAATCGGTTATTTGTTGGTCGCCATCAAATGTTATTGAGACTAACTCCCATTTTCCATTTAAATGTTCAATAAGCTTCTCATCGTCTTCTATTTCAATTGTGCAATTAAATACTAAAAGAATAAAAAATAGAAATACAGTTAGTTTAAATTTCATAATAGATAAATTTTAAACCAAATATACTTTATAGATTAAACCAAAAAAATCCCCAATACTGGGGATTTTTTAATATTATTTATAAGCTATTATGCTAAAACTTCAGCTATTTTTTTGCCTATTTCGGCAGGTGAATCTACAACATGAATTCCGCAAGCTCTCATAATTTTCTTTTTAGCTTGTGCTGTATCGTCACTTCCTCCTACAATGGCACCTGCGTGCCCCATTGTACGTCCAGCAGGAGCCGTTTCGCCTGCAATAAAACCTACAACTGGTTTTTTGCTACCGCTAGCCTTATACCAGTTTGCAGCATCGGCTTCTAATTGCCCTCCAATTTCGCCTATCATTACAACAGCTTCTGTTTCTGGGTCGTTAATTAATAATTCTACAGCTTCTTTGGTTGTTGTTCCAATAATTGGATCTCCACCTATACCTATAGCTGTAGTAATACCCAAACCTTGTTTTACAACTTGGTCTGCAGCTTCGTAAGTTAATGTACCAGATTTAGAAACAATACCTACTTTTCCTTGTTTAAAAACAAAACCTGGCATAATACCAACTTTAGCTTCTCCAGGAGTTATAACACCAGGACAGTTAGGTCCAATTAATCTACAATCTTTATTTTTAATATAATTTGATGCCGTAATCATGTCGGCTACAGGAATACCTTCTGTTATAGTAATAATAACTTTTATACCTGCATCTGCAGCTTCCATAATGGCATCAGCAGCAAAAGCTGGTGGTACAAAAATTATGGTTGTATCTGCTCCTACTTGTTCTACAGCTTCTTGTACTGTGTTAAAAACAGGCTTATCTAAATGGGTTTGCCCGCCTTTTCCTGGAGTTACACCACCAACAACATTGGTGCCATACTCTATCATTTGGCTAGCGTGAAATGTACCTTCACTACCTGTAAATCCTTGAACTATAATTTTTGAATCTTTGTTAACTAAAACACTCATATTTTCTTATTTGGATATTGTTTTACAAATGTAATTTTTTGAACGCACTTATTAAATTAATTTCCTTTAATTTTTTATTTGCTTTAAAATATTAGGGATTTGTTTAATAGATGCCATTTCTTTTAATTGATTACGAACCTCTTGAGCTGGTGTTCCCCAATATGTTTTTCCGCCTTCAATTGATTTTGTTACTCCAGATTGACCTTGAATAACAGCCTTTTTACCTATAGTTATTCCGCTTGTTGTTCCTACCTGTCCCCAAATAGTAACTTCGTCTTTTATTATAACACAACCGGCTATTCCTACTTGCGATGCCATTAAGCATTTTTTTCCAATAACAGTATCATGTCCAATTTGAATAAGGTTATCTAATTTAGAGCCTTCACCTATAAGCGTATCTCCTGTAACACCTCTATCAATTGTACAACCTGCGCCAATGTCGACATTGTTTTGAATAACTACGCGTCCGCTAGATTTCAACCTATCAAAACCTTCTGGTCTATTTTTATAATAAAAGGCATTGGCTCCTAAAACTGTTCCTGCGTGTATGGTTACATTATTACCAATAACAGCATCATCATAAATACTTACATTAGAATGTATTGTGCAGTTATTACCTATCGTTACATTGTTTCCAATAAAGCAGTTGGGTTGAATAATGGTATTATTTCCAATTTTAGCTGAATCTGCTATAGCAGCATTTGAAGCTTTAAAAGGTTTAAAATAATCTGTAAGCTTATTAAAATCTCTAAACGGGTCGTCGCTAATAAGTAATGCTTTCCCTTCTGGGCAATCTACTTCTTTATTTATTAGAATAATTGTTGCTGCTGATTCTAAAGCTTTTGTGTAATATTTTGGATGATCTACAAAAACAATATCTCCGGGTTCTACAACATGAATTTCGTTCATGCCTAATACCTGAAAATTATCAGCGCCAACAAATTTGCAATTAATTAATTTTGAAATTTGCTTTAAAGTATGTGGTTTAGGGAATTTCAAATTTATTCTTTAACGCGTTCTTTATAAGTTCCTTTTTCGGTTTCTACCTTAATTTTATCGCCTTCATTAATAAAAAGTGGCACGTTAACTTCTGCACCAGTTTCAACCGTAGCTGGTTTTGTGGCATTTGTAGCTGTGTTTCCTTTTACACCAGGCTCGGTATGTGTTACTTCTAAAATTACGGTAGCTGGCATATCGACTGATAATGGCATGTTATCTTCAGAATTTAATTGAATGGTAACAACTTCTCCTTCTTTCATTAAATCGGCTCTATCTAAAGCAGATTCTGTTAATTGAATTTGCGAATAGTCTGCTTCATTCATAAAGTGATAATATTCACCATCGTTGTATAGGTATTGAAATTTATGTGTTTCAACACGAACATCTTCTAATTTATGACCAGCAGAGAAAGTATTATCTATCACCTTTCCGTTGGTTACACTTTTAAGTTTAGTTCTTACAAACGCAGGGCCTTTACCTGGTTTTACATGTAAAAACTCAATAACTTTATAAATGTCGTTGTTATAACGAATGCATAATCCGTTTCTAATATCACTTGTAGTTGCCATATAATTAATTTGATTTGAAGTACCCTTTCATGATACCTCGATGTGAATTTTTAATAAACTGAAGAATTTCGTCGCGTTCTGGAGTGGCTTCCATTTCTGCTTCAATAATTTCTGCAGCTTGTGTGTTGTTATAATTTTTTTGATATAATATTCTAAAAATATCTTGAATTTCTCTTATTTTTTCGGTTGTAAAACCTCTTCGTCTTAAACCTACAGAATTTATTCCAACATACGATAAAGGCTCTCTAGCAGCTTTTACATATGGAGGTACATCTTTTCTTACTAACGATCCTCCTGTAACAAAGGCATGATTACCAACAGATACAAATTGATGCACAGCTGTCATACCAGCTAATACAACATAATCGCCAATAGTTATATGGCCTGCCAACGTACTATTGTTTGAAAAAATACAGTTGTTTCCAACTACACAATCGTGTGCAATGTGGCAATATGCCATAATTAAGCAATTATCGCCTACAACGGTTTTCATTCTGTCTGTTGTACCTCTATTAATGGTTACACATTCTCTAATGGTTACGTTATCGCCTATTTCTACAGTTGTATCCTCATCATTATATTTTAAATCTTGAGGAACTGCTGAAATAACCGAACCTGGAAAAATATTGCAATTTTTACCAATTCTAGCGCCTTCCATTATTGTAACGTTACTGCCAATCCATGTGCCTTCTCCAATTTTTACATTGTTATGGATGGTTGCAAATGGCTCGATAACTACATTTTTTGCAATTTTTGCTCCGGGATGTACGTAAGCTAAAGGTTGGTTCATGTTTATTTTACTTTTGAAATTTGAGCCATTAATTCGGCTTCTGCACATAATTTACCGTTTGAGTATGCGTAGCCTTGCATATGGCAAATTCCGCGTCGAATAGGTGTTATTAGTGAACAGTTAAAAATTAAGGTGTCTCCAGGGCTAACTTTTTGTTTAAATTTAACATTATCCATTTTCATGAAAAATGTTAAATAATTTTCTGGATCCGGAACTGTGTTTAAAACTAAAACACCTCCAGTTTGTGCCATAGCTTCAATAATTAAAACTCCTGGCATTACTGGTGCACCTGGAAAATGCCCTTTGAAGAATTCTTCATTCATAGTCACATTTTTAGTGGCTATTACATGATTTTCTGTAAGTTCGAACACTTTATCTATTAGTAAAAACGGCTGTCTGTGCGGTAACATATCCATGATTTGAACAACATCCATTAATGGTGGTTTATTCAAATCTATATTTGGAACATTATTACGGCGCTCGTTTTTAATTATTTTTGATAGTTTTTTTGCAAATTGTGTGTTTACAAAATGACCTGGTTTATTTGCTATTACCTTTCCTCTAATTCTTGTTTTAATTAGAGCTAAATCTCCTAAAACGTCTAGTAGTTTATGCCTTGCAGCTTCATTAGGATGATGTAATGTTAAGTTGTCTAAAATACCATTTGGTTTTACAGCAATAGAGTCTTTTTTAAATGCTACCTTAAGCTTCTCCATTGTTTCTGGAGACAAGGCTTTATCTACATAAACTATAGCATTATTTAGGTCGCCTCCTTTAATTAAACCATGTTCTAACAGCATTTCTATTTCATGTAAAAAGCTAAATGTACGAGAGTCTGAAATGTCTTTTTTAAAGTCTGAAATTTGATTTAAGGTTGCATTTTGTGTACCTAAAACTTTGGTGCCAAAATCGACCATTGTTGTAATTTGATATTCTTTAGAAGGCATTACAAGAATTTCGCTTCCTGTTTCTTCATCAACATACGATACAATATCTGTGATAACAAACTCTTCTCTAAACGCATCAAGCTCTACAATACCTGCTTTTTCTATAGCTTCAACAAAAAACTTAGAAGAGCCGTCCATAATAGGCGGTTCTGAAGCATTAAGTTCTATAATAGCGTTATCAATATCTAACCCAACTAGAGCAGCCAAAACATGCTCTGATGTTTGAATGGTTACCCCATTTTTTTCTAAACAAGTACCACGCTGTGTATTAGTAACATAGTTAGCATCTGCTTCGATAACAGGTTCGCCTTCTAAATCTACTCTTTTAAAAGAAAATCCTGAATTAGCTATGCTTGGCTTAAAAGTTAAAGTAACATCTTTACCGGTATGTAACCCAACTCCTGTTAAAGAAACGGCTTCTTTAATAGTTTTTTGTTTAATTTCAGTATTAACTATTCCCATTTATTTTTTCTAAATCATTTATATTTTTTACAATACTTGGCAGGTTTTTAAAATGAACATACGCTTTATTGTAATCGCTTAACTTTATAGCTGGAGAGCCTTGTAAAATTTCATTGTCTTTTACATGACGGCTTATTCCAGATTGCGCTTGGATTTTTACATTATTACCAATAGTTATATGTCCTGCAATACCTACTTGGCCTCCAATTTGGCAATTACTACCTATTTTTGATGAGCCTGCTATACCCGTTTGAGCTGCAATTACGGTATTGTTACCAATTTCTACATTATGAGCAATTTGAATTTGATTATCGAGTTTAACTCCAGATCGAATAATTGTCGAGCCTAAAGTGGCTCTATCAATAGTGGTTGCTGCGCCAACATCAACAAAATCTTCTATTATTACGTTTCCTGTTTGCGGAATTTTACTGTAGCTTCCGTCTTCATTTGGTGCAAAACCAAACCCGTCGGCTCCTAAAATAGCACCAGCACTAATAACACAGTTTTTGCCTATTATAGTTTCAGAATATATTTTTGCTCCTGAAAAAACAATTGAATTATCATTAATTATTACATTGTCTCCTATATATGTATTTGGAAAAACTTTTACGTTTTCTCCTAGTACAACATTTTCGCCAATATAACTAAATGCTCCTATATAAACATTATCACCATATTTTGATGATTCTGCCATGAAAGAAGGCTGTTCAATACCTGTTTTATTAAGCTTTACCGAGTTATAATATTCTAAAATTTTTGAAAACGCTAAATATGCATCGTCTACTTTTATTAATGTAGTATTTAGGCTGTGTTCTGGCTCGAAAGTTTTGTTAACAATGGTTATTGATGCTTTTGTAGTATATATATGTGAAGTATACTTAGGGTTTGCTAAAAAGGTTAAAGCGCCTTTAAAGCCTTCTTCTATTTTAGCTAATTTAGATACTTCAATATCAGGATTACCTACTACATCGCCTTCTAATATTCCTGCTATTTGTTGTGCTGTAAATTTCACACTTTGTGGTTTGAGATTGTTTTTTGTTTGATTGACGCAAAAATAGGAAAAATGTACTAAAGTTTAACCTTTGGGTAACATATATAATATTTAGTAACTGGTTTTGAAAGCGCTTTAAGGTTTAATTGATCTGAGGCTTTTACAATATCTTCAATTTTTCCAGATTTGTGCAGTATGTTTATACTTTTTGTATTTAGTTGGTAGGCTTGGTTTGATATGCTTCCTTGAAACACAAAATATTTTGCTTCGTCTTCAGAAATATTATAGTCGTTTACAAGGGCTTCTATATGTTTTTTTAAATTGTTTTCTTTAATTTTTTTGTTCTTTAATTTAATTTTAAGCAAGTTTCTGTTAATTATCATTTCGCATAAATTGCTTAAAACAAAATCGTCGTGGTATTGCCATTGTTTCATTGCAGATACAATATCATAATCGTCTAGTTGAGAAAAAACTTGTAGTGTTTCATCATTAAAATTAGTAATAGTAATTTTATTATTTAAAAAATACATTAAGGCTTTGCTAGCTTGTAAGTTACGTCCTAAATCATGTAATTCTTTTGCGCGTTTTAGCACTCTTATAAGTAATTGCTCGGCAACTAAACTTGTTTTATGTAAATACACTTGCCAATACATTAAACGTCTGGCTATAATAAATTTTTCTACACTATATATACCTTTTTCCTCAATAACCAATTTATCATCAACTACATTTAACATAGTAATTAAACGCTCGCTATTTATATTGCCTTCTGCAACACCGGTATAAAAACTATCGCGTTTTAAATAATCGGCTCTATCCATATCTAACTGCCCAGAAATTAACTGACACATAAATTTTCTTGAGTATTCACCCTTAAAAATTTGAATGGCAAGCGTTAAACTTCCGTTAAATTCTTCATTTAAACGCTCCATAAAAAGTAACGATATTTCTTCATGCGACACGTTATTTACTATGCTATGTTCCATAGCATGAGAAAAAGGACCATGGCCAATATCATGCAAAAGTATAGCTGCGTAAAGCCCTGTTTCTTCTTCTTCAGATATGGTAACTCCTTTAAAACGAAGCACATTAACTGCTTGTTGCATTAAATGCACACAGCCTATAGCGTGATGAAATCTTGTGTGATGCGCTCCGGGGTATACCAAATAAGACATGCCCATTTGGGTAATTCTGCGTAATCGCTGAAAGCTTTTGTGCTGGATTAAATCGAATATTAACGAATTTGGAATTGTAATAAATCCGTAAATTGGGTCGTTTAATATTTTAAGTTTGTTCAAACTTTATTTTTTTACATTAAAATACAAATATAAGCCCATAATGGGCATTTAAAAGAAAACGTTTTAATAATATAAATAATTATAACAATATGATAAAAATACTTTGGGTTGATGATGAAATTGATTTACTAAAACCTCATATATTATTTCTTAAGAAAAAAAACTACGAAGTTACAACCTGCAATAGCGGTACTGAAGCTATTGATATTTTAGATGAAGAAAATTTTGATATTGTATTTTTAGATGAAAATATGCCAGGACTTACGGGTCTTGAAACTTTAAACGAAATTAAAGAAAAAAAGGACAACCTTCCTATTGTTATGATAACAAAAAGTGAAGAAGAATATATTATGGAAGAAGCTATTGGAAACAAAATAGCCGATTATTTAATTAAACCTGTTAATCCAAATCAAATTCTATTAAGTTTAAAAAAGAATTTAGATCATTCTAGATTAGTTTCAGAAAAAACCACATCAAACTACCAACAAGAGTTTAGAAAAATAGCCATGGATTTATCTATGGTTAATAGCTATGAAGAATGGGCTAGCCTTTACCAAAAATTAATTTACTGGGAAATACAATTAGAAGATATTGAAGATGTAGGAATGTTTGAAATATTAGAGTCTCAAAAAAACGAAGCTAACATACAGTTTGGAAAATTTATTGAAAAAAATTATGCCAATTGGTTTAAACCTCATGTTGATGCACCTGTAATGTCGCATACGCTTTTTAAGGAAAAAATAGTTCCTGAAATTAGTAAAGAACAACCAACAGTACTTGTAGTAATTGATAATTTACGATACGACCAATGGAAAGTTTTTGAGCCCATAATAAACAATTATTTTAAAAAAGATAAAGAAGAAGCCTTTTATAGCATATTGCCTACAGCCACTCAATATGCAAGAAATGCTATATTTTCTGGGCTAATGCCTAGCGATATGGAAAAGTTATTTCCTCAATATTGGAAAAATGATACCGATGAAGGAGGGAAAAACATGCACGAAGCCGATTTTTTAGAAACTCAATTAAAACGATTAGGCCTAACTCATTTAAATTATGAGTACCATAAAATTACCAATTTAAAAAATGGCAAAAAATTAGCCGATAACTTTAAGTCTTTAAAAAACAACGATTTATCTGTAATTGTATATAATTTTGTAGACATGCTTTCGCATTCTAAAACAGAAATGGAAGTTGTTAAAGAGTTGGCATCAAACGATAAAGCATACAGGTCGTTAACATTAAGTTGGTTTAAAAACTCTCCATTATTAGAAATGATTCAACAAGCGCAGCATTTAGGATTTAAACTAATATTAACTACAGACCACGGTACTATAAATGTTAAAAAACCATCTAAAGTTATTGGAGACAGAGACACTAGTTTAAACCTTCGATATAAAACAGGGCGTAGTTTAACCTACGAACAAAAAGATGTTTTAGAAAGCAAAAACCCGAAGGAACTGCACTTACCTGCAATAAACATGAGTAGTTCTTATATATTCGCAAAAAGCGACTTGTTTTTTGCTTACCCAAACAATTACAACCATTATGTTAGTTATTACAGAAACACCTACCAACATGGAGGCGTATCTTTAGAAGAAATGATAATTCCTTTTGCTGTGTTTAATCCTAAATAATCTATTAAATGCAAAAAACATCCGACGAAATACACTATTTATTAGGTTTTTCAAACTATTATACTTATACTTGTATATAAATTTTATTGAAAATTGGAAATTTGTTACAAAATTAATGAGGTTGAGCAAGTTGCAAAACAAATTATAAAAAATGCTAAATCTAAAACATTACTATTTTATGGTAATATGGGAGTTGGAAAGACCACACTTATTAAAACCATTGTAAAAATTTTAGGAAGCAAAGACGACGTTAGCAGTCCAACATTTTCAATAGTTAATGAATATAAATTATTAAATGAAAAAATTTTTCATTTTGATTTATATAGAATTAATGACATCGATGAAGCATATAATTTTGGAATTGAAGATTATTTAGATTCCAATTACTGGAACTTAATTGAATGGCCAGAAATAATTGAACCTATGCTATATGATAATTTTGATGTTATTAAAATAAAATTAGATGATAATAATAACCGAATTTTAAGTTTATATAACCCTTAAATAACCCTGTAACCAAATAGCTTATGGCATAAAAACAACCTTTTCCCCTCTTAGTTTTGAAGTTTTACGGGAAACCCACATCGAAAATTTTAAAAATCATTGTTTTTAACATAATTTTAACATTTAACGATAAACTTCAAGATAGTCTTTACATATTTTTGGAGTATTAATTAATTAAAAATCCCTTAAAAAATGAAGACTAAAAAGTACTTAATTGCAATAGCAATTTTCGGAGGCATGTTATTTATGGCATCAGCTGCAACACAGTATAACTTAGATGCAGAACAAACATCAAAAATCGAAAGAAAACCATTCAAAAAGCCAAGAAGCTACTAAGAGAAATGGATTAGTATTGGGGTCAATTTTAGCTACTTTAATAGCTTTAACACCATATCTATATTCAATACATGATAGCGTTCCGGAGACACAAATCTGGGACGCTATTTTATTTGTTTATGATAGTAAAAGTTGGAAAAATGCCAATTTAGTAATGTGGATTTTCACAAGTAAATTAATCCCTTTATTATTATTGCTAATATGGTTCTTCACAAATAGACACTGGTGGGTTCACTCTTTGTTGGTTCCTATAATCATGTATATTTTCCAAATATTTGATTTGTTTTTTCAAGATCAAGAATTAGATAAGTTTCAATTAATATATATGATTCCTGTAATGGCTATAGTTATTCCATCTATATACTTAATAAGGGCTAGAATTTTTAATAAAATAAATGATGCTGAGAAATCGTTAGAAGAACTTGAAGAAGAATTCAAAATGAGCCCAAAAGGTATTTGGGGGAAAATAAAAGAGTATTTTTAATTAATTTTAATTTAATCGATTCCGTTCGTTATTTTCAATTTCCTTTTTATTGGTATGTAATCTAAAATTACCAAACTTATAATTAAAACCAAAAGTAAGTAACCTATTTTCTAATCCAGATTTAAGTAAAATATCTTGATTTAAATATTTCGTTTCTTGATTAAAGTTCTGATTATTAAACATATCTATTATTCCTATACTAATTGAAGCCCTATTATTCCATAAGGTTTTTCTTAAGTTAATATCAAAACTAGAACGTTCACTAACATTCGATGTGCCGTCGGCAACCGACGAAATATACAAATAAGATACATCGGCTGTTAAACTTTTATCTTTTAAAAACGAAAAATAATTAATTATTTGCGCATACAAGCTCCATTGCTCTGTGTTAAAAAGCTCGTTATTACTTTCTAAGGCAAAAAATTGATTATCATAATAAAATATTGATGATAACACATATAAATTCCAATTATTAACAACAGGTGTGTAGGTTGTAAAATCTAAACCATAAGATATACTTCTATCTATGTTTGAGTTTATAATTTTTAACAAGTTACTCTCATTATCTTGAAATACGATCTCTATTGCAGGAGTATTTTCATAACGATAATAAGCTTCGAAAGTATATTTTTGATTAAATGTGTAACCTAATGTAAACACATCATCAATTTGAGGTTTTAAATTAGGGTCTCCAGTTAAGTAAGCATTATCGTTTAAAAAGTATTTAAAAGGATTTAATTGATTATATCTGGGTCTAAAAATACGTTTGTTATAATTAAAATAAATTTCGTTTTTATCATTTAAAGTATGTAAAACATAGAATGACGGAAAAAACTTTTCATATTTTGAATCGTTTTTTGTGTTGGTAGATATTGAGTTTCCTTTAATATCTGTTAATTCTGTCCTTAAACCTAATTTTAAACTCCACGAATTCCAGTCTTGAGAATAGCTTAGGTATGCTGCATAATTGGTTTCATCGTATAAAAAAGTATCCGAATTTAAGGCGTCTTTCTCAAAGGCATCATTTTCAAAATTAAACTGATTTAATACACTTTCAGAATTTATGTTAGATATTTTAAATCCTGTTTCAAATACTGCCGAATTATCATTTAAAGGTAATTCATAATCCAATTGCCCTGTATAAAGTTTAATTACTTGACTAGAAAATGTTTGGAATTTATTATTTCGTATTAACGATTTGTCAGGAAATAAATAGTCTGTATCAACATTTTGAAAGCTTGAAAAATCGTAAGTTGTATAATGCGTGCTTATAGATAGTTTTTCGCCTGCTTTTTTAAATTTGTGTAAATAATCTAAAGTAAAAGCAAAATTAAAAGTTTCATCAACCAACTTATTTTTTGTTATAAAAGTAGAGTCTAAAGTTTTATTACTACTAAAAACATCTGTTGTTGAGTTAACGTGTGTTTGAGTTTTTTTTCTAGGAGCAATAAGCATATTTGTTGAAAACCCTAAGCTATTATTATCGTTAAATTGATAGTCAAAATTAGCATTTATATTTTGGTTAGCCGTTTCTCGTGTTCGTTTAAAGTCTGTTTCCCAACTAGATGATACTTGGTTATTATCTATGAAATTAACAAACTCATCATTATCTCTATAGTCTTTCCTAGGGCTAATACTATAATTTATATAGCTATTTAATTTTTTAGTTTTAAAAAAATGACTTGTTCCAGCCGAATATTTTGGGTATTCGCTACCTTGTTTATAATTTCCAAAAACACTACCATTATAGCCAGCTATTATATTTTTTGTAGTTATTATATTTAAAACAGATCCGCCTTCGGCTTCGTATTTAGCAGGAGGACTGGTAATAACTTCTATAGATTTTATATTAGTAGCAGAAGTGCCTTCTAACAATTGTTGTATTTCGCTTGAAGATAAATGCACTCTCCTGTCATTAATATAAATAGTTGGTACAGATTGTTTTATAGTTATTTCTCCATTATTAACTAAAACACCCGGTGTATGTTTTAAAACATCTAAAACGTTATTGTTTGAAAGTGTAGAATTTTCTACATTAAAAACTAACCTATCAACCATACGATTTACCGTAGGCCTTTTTGCAATTATTTTTACTCCGTCAAGTTCTTCAATATTTTCTTTAAGTATAATATCTCCTAAACTTATATCTTCATTTAGTTTAACTTCTTGTAAATAATTCTCGAATCCAAGAAAACTTATTTTTAACGTATAATTACCATTAACAATATGGTTAATTTCAAAAATACCAGATTCATTTGTAATAACTCCCTTTAAAACAGTAGAATCGGAATTATATATAACAACATTGGCATAAGCAATTGGAGTTTTGTTAGCATCAATTATTTTTCCAGAAATATTAAATTCTTGAGAAAACATTAAACTAGATAAAAGAGAAAATAGGCAGATAAAATATTTTGTAGTCATGTAGCAATTTATGTTACAAATTTAGAATTTTTAATTAAATGTTTTTTGGGGTTATACCGCATGTAATTTGATGTTTTTTCCTACCGTGAAATTTGAGTTGTTAAATTTTTATAATAATTAAAAATATTATTTGTAATTTGAATTTTAATAATCGAACTAACCATGTCTAAACAATTACTTTCTCCTTTTACTAAGCAACAACTTATCCCCCAAGAAGAAACACTAGAGGTTTTTAAGAAAAAAGGAGAACTTTTTATAGGAATTCCTAAAGAAACTGCGTTTCAAGAAAAGCGTGTTTGTTTAACCCCAGATGCTGTATATGCCTTAGTAAGTAATGGGCATAGAGTTTTAATAGAATCTGGAGCAGGCAACGGAGCCAATTTTAGTGATAAAGACTATAGTGAAGCTGGGGCTGAAATTACTAAAGACACAGCAAAAGTTTTTTCATGCCCTATGATTTTAAAGGTAGAACCTCCTACTCTAGATCAAATTAAATTATTGAATCCGCAAACCATTATAATTTCTGCTCTACAATTAAAAACGCAAGAAAAAAAGTATTTTGAAGCCTTAGCTTCAAAAAGAATTACAGCCTTAGCTTTTGAGTTTATTAGAGATACAGACGGTAGTTATCCTGCTGTTAGATCGCTTAGCGAAATAGCTGGAACAGCTTCAGTTTTAATTGCGTCAGAATTACTATCTGATACTAAAAACGGAAACGGTTTAATGTTTGGTAATATAAGTGGTGTACCTCCAATAGAAATTGTAATTTTGGGTGCGGGTACAGTTGGCGAATTTGCTGCAAGAAGTGCTTTAGGGTTAGGTGCAGGAGTAAAAGTTTTCGATAATTCTATTACTAAATTAAGACGCATACAATCGCAATTGGGTCGGCCTCTTTTTACCTCTACAATTCAACCTAAAAACTTACTCAAGGCATTAAAACGATGCGATGTTGTTATTGGTGCTGTTAGAGGAACTAACCGAGCGCCAATTGTAGTTACTGAAAATTTAGTACAGTCTATGAAAAAAGGTGCTATAATTATTGATGTTAGTATAGATATGGGTGGGTGTTTTGAAACTAGCGATGTTACGTCGCATAAACATCCTACTTATATAAAGCATAATGTGGTGCATTATTGTGTGCCAAATATTCCTGCAAGATACCCTAGAACAGCTACAGTTTCGTTAAGTAATATATTTACTCCTTACCTGCTAAAAATTGCCGAAGATGGTGGTATAGAAAATTCTTTAAGATTTGACAAAGGTTTAAAAAATGGATTGTACTTTTACCACGGTATTTTAACAAGTAAACCTGTTGCAGAATGGTTCGATTTAAAGTATAGCGATGTAAATTTGCTAATATTTTAATTTGCAACAGTTTTTATAAACACTAAATATTTTTAATGAAACTTATTCAGCGTATTGGTTATTATCTAGGTGGTTTTTCTATGGGATTAGTTATTTTGGCTTTTTTTTTAAATGGAAAAAAAACGTCGTGCAGTTATGGTCCAGAATCTAGAGTTATAAAAAATATTAACTCGAAAAAAATTATTTATAGTGAAAACATTTCAAACTATCTAAATAATAACATTATAGACTCTTCTGATTTAACTAATATTTTAAAAAAAGGAGACATTAACTTTGCTAAAAGTTACCCAAGGCAAGAACCCTGTGGTGTTTATACAATTGAGAGTGTTTTAAATAAAAATAATGTTAGTCTTACCGTTAAAAACTGCGATAGCATTGCAACTTTGCAACGTTTAATTATTCATAAATAATAATATGATAAAACGACTATTCGACGTTATTTTATCTTTAATTGGAATAATCTTAATTTTTCCTGTTTGTTTAATCATTTCTATTTTAATAAAATTAGATTCGAAAGGCTCTGTATTATTTATTCAAAGTAGGGTTGGCAAAAACAATAGCGATTTTAATATTTATAAATTTAGAACCATGAAAGTGGAATCTAACAAAAAAGGACTTTTAACTCTAGGAAATAATGATGCAAGAGTAACTAAAATAGGCTATTTTTTAAGACGCTATAAAATTGACGAATTCCCTCAACTTATTAATATATTTAAAGGTGATATGAGTTTTGTTGGCCCAAGACCAGAACTTCGTTATTATGTTAATTTTTATAATGAAGACGATTTAAAGATATTACAGGTAAGACCTGGAATTACTGGCTTAGCATCATTAAAATATAGAAATGAAGTAGAACTTTTAAAAGCAGCCAAAAACCCTGAAGAGTATTTTATTAAAACAATAATTCCAGACAAATTAAAATATAATAAAGAATATATAAAGCGACAAAGTTTCCTTTTTGATTTAAAACTTATTGGCCTTACAATTATAAAAGTAATTAACGATTAAAAATTTACACTAATTATTTTTGTTTTCTACGCTTCTTCTCTCTAGAAAGTAATGCTAATTCTCTACCGGTTTGCCCTGCTACCGAGGTGTTTTCTTCTGCTCTTCTTATTAAATAAGGCATAACATCTTTTACTGGACCAAAGGGAATATATTTAGCAACATTATAACCTTTATCTGCTAAATTAAAACTTATATGGTCGCTCATGCCATAAAGTTGACCAAACCAAACTCTAGGATCGTTATTAAGCAAGCCTTTTTCTTTCATTAATTGCATTAATAGATACGAACTATCTTCATTATGTGTACCAGCAAATAGAGACATAATATCTAAATTATCAACTATATAATGTAAGCCTTTATTAAAATTCTCGTCGGTTAAGGCTTTACTTTTACAAATAGGAGATTCGTAGCCTTTTTCTTGAGCCCTATCATTTTCTTTTTCCATATAAGCACCTCGAACCAATTTATAGCCTAAAAAATAATTTGCCTCTTTAGCTTTTTTATGTTCTTCTTTTAAAAATGCTAATCTATCGTGTCTGTACATTTGCAAAGTATTATAAACAACAGGTTTTTCTGTATTATACTTTTGCATCATTTTTGTAACTAAAGCATCGGCCGCATCTTGCATCCAACTTTCTTCTCCATCAATTAATACTGCAACATCATTTTCTTTAGCTTTTTTACAAACTTCATCAAACCTATTAACTACGTTATTCCATTCTTCATTTTCTGTTTCAGATAAAGCTTCATTTTTTCCTATTTTTTCATAAAGAGCAAAACGCCCAAATCCCGTTGGTTTAAAAACAGCAATAGGAATAGCATTTACTTCTTTGGCAAAATCGATAATTTTTAAAACTTTATCTTTTGCAGAATCAAACTCTTTTTCACTTTCTTTTCCTTCTACAGAATAATCTAAAACAGAACTTACCCCCTTTTTATGCATTTTATGAATTACAGACAAGCAATCATCTTCATTAACACCACCACAAAAGTGATCGAACACGGTAGATCTAATTAAACCCTCAATTGGTAAATGCGCTTTAATGGCAAAATTTGTTGCAGCGGTTCCAATACGTACTAAAGGTTCAATTGAAATCATTTTAAATAGAAAATAAGCTCTTTCCAGTTCAGAGTCTGTTTTTAACGAAAATGCAACCTCTGTGTTATCAAAAATTAAATCTGTATTCATATTAATAAAAAATTTGCGCAAATATAATTATAGCTAAGTTATCATTTTATATAAAAACTCCTTAATTTCACAACCTTAAAAAACAACTTCTATTTTATGGAATCTATTAAGGCAAATAATAGTTTGATACATTTTAATGAGAAATGCTATAACTCAGTAAACCAACACATTAAAGAGAATAATTTTTCTAAAATCTTTATTTTAGTTGATGAGAATACGCATAAATTTTGTTTGCCAAACTTTTTAAAAAATATAGAGACCAATATTACTATTGAAATTATAGAGATAGAATCTGGTGAAATTAATAAAACTATAGATACCTGTGTTGGGGTTTGGAATACACTTTCTGAGCTTGATGCCGACAGAAAAAGTTTAATGATTAATATTGGCGGTGGTGTTATAACAGATTTAGGAGGTTTTGTAGCTTGTACTTTTAAACGTGGTATTGCATACATAAATGTGCCTACTACCCTACTTTCTATGGTTGATGCTTCTGTAGGTGGTAAAACAGGAGTAGATTTAGGGCATTTAAAAAACCAAATTGGAGTAATAAGTAGTCCTGATTTAGTATTGATTGACACCACGTTTCTAGATACTTTACCTAAATCGCAAATGCGTTCTGGGTTGGCAGAAATGCTTAAACATGGGCTTATTACAGGTGAGAATTACTGGAATAAGTTTCAAGATTTATCTAAACTTTCTCTTGATGATTTAGATGAGCTAATACACGAATCTGTGATTATAAAACGAAATGTAGTTGATGAAGACCCTTTTGAGGATGGTATTCGTAAAACTTTAAATTTTGGACACACCCTAGGGCACGCTATAGAATCTTACTATCTAAGCAACCCTAATAAAAAAACATTATTACATGGTGAAGCCATAGTTATAGGTATGATTTTAGCTAGTTACATTTCAACAGAATTGGTTGGCTTTCCTAAGGCTACTACTTTAAGCATTAAAAATTTGTTGCTAAGTTACTATGATAAAGTATTAATAGAACCTAGCGACTACCCATCTATTATTGAATTGCTTAAGTACGACAAGAAAAACAACCATGGTAATATAAATTTTGTGCTTTTAGAGGCTATTGGGAAATGTAAAATAGATTGTTTGGTTAGCAATGCTATTATTATTGATGCCTTTGAGTTTTATTCTAAATAAAAAATAAAGAAAGAAAATTACAATCTGTTTTTCTTTCTTTATTTTTTAGCCTTTTTTTAATTTTTTAAAAAAACTCTTTTTCTCTGGTGCTCCATAATAACCATATCTAGCTCCGTAACCAAAATTAGATTGTTTTACATCATTTACAACAAGCATCATGTTATTTAGCTTGTTTTCTGCATGTAATTCTTTTGCAAAATTTAGTATTTTCTTTTCTGTGTGGTCTGCCCTTGTTATATATATAGTATGCCCAGCATATTGACTAATCAGTAATGTATCCGTAACAAGCATTGATGGGGCAGTATCAACAATTACGTAATCATAATCTTTTTCAACAGAAGTAAATAAGTTTTTCATTCTATCACTCATTAACAATTCTGCAGGATTTGGTGGTACTTTACCTGAAAGTAATATATCTATATTTATGTTGTTAATTTTATAATTATTAATAGTTTCAGAAATACTAATGGAATTATCAGCTAAATATTCAGTTAACCCTATTTTTGAGGTTTTATTAATATTGTTGTTTTTTTTCTGATTAAATGCTGAGTAAATTTGAGGATTTCTTACATCTGCTCCAATAAGTAGCACTTTTTTTCCTGTATTAGCAACAGTTAGTGCCATATTTAAACTAAAAAACGATTTACCTTCTCCGTTAATTGTAGAAGTAATAAAAATAATATTATTATGCCTCTGATTATTTCTACTACGCTTTATAAAATCGAAATTAGTCCTTATTATTCTAAAAGATTCAGATAATATAGACCTATCGTTACTTTCTATTAATGTTTTATTACTATTATCAACTCTAGGTATTTCACCTAAAACCATGATACCTTTGGTGATTTTTTCTAAATCTTCTTTGTTATGTATTTTATTATCTAATAATTGAGATATAAAAATAATTCCAAAAGGTATACACAAACCAATAATTATTGATGCCAAAAAAGTTATTTTTCTATTTGGAGATACTGGAGAATAATTTGTATGTGCCTCGTCAATAATCTTAGCATTTGGTGAAGTAGAAATTAAAGAAATTGTTGCTTCTTCTCTTTTTTGCAAAAGATATAGATATAGAGATTCTTTAATACCCTGTTCTCTTTGTATATCTCTTGACTCTCTAACTTGACCAGGTACAGCATATATTTTAGAACTAATTTTTGCTGATTGATTTTCTAAACTTCTAATTTGTAGACCTACGGCTTCAGCAGAATTATCTAAACTTTGTTTCAAGCTACTCTTCAAGCTATGTAATTGTTGATCTAAATTTACTATAATTGGGTTTTTTTCGTTCGAACTTTTTAAAAGTTTGTCTCGGCGGTCTAATAATTCATTATATTTTGAAGCCATAGTATTTACAGAGCCATCAGCTAACCCAACATTACTAGGTATACGAGTTAGTGAATTATCGCTAATTTGGCTTTTCATAAAATTGATCATGCTATATTGTGTCTTGCTTGACGCTAAACTTTGTTCTGTTTGAGTACTCGCATTTAGATACAAATCAGCTTCAGACGTAATATCAGTTAACTTATTGCCAGTTTTAAATTGTTGTATTTTGTCATCTGCCTTAGATAAATCGGTTGCAATTAAATCAATTCTCTTATTTATAAAATCAGCTGTATTATTAGATTTTAAGTTTTTCGCTTCAATTGATGTAAAATTATAATGATTTATTAAAGTGTTAATTATAGCTTTAGCCTTATTTGCTACAGCATCAGTTAAAGATAAATTTATTACCTTAGAAAGTTCTGATGTTTGAGAAATACTTATTTTGTTTTTGTAATGTTCTGCTAAACTTTCAAGAGGCCTTATTTTAACATAAATAGTTTGTCCTACTAAGTTATCTATTTTTTTAATATCTGGTGTTAACGTTATAGGGCCAATTGGAGTTGAAAACTCTTTTCCGAAAGAATGTTTTTTTATTACTTCTTCTTCAGAAGATTTTGGAGTGTAAATAAACTCAAAACTTGTTGCAGAAGTAATTAGTACACTAAAAGTAAAACTAGACTCGTGTATTTTATTTTCAGCATTATCGAATGTTATTTGAACAGGCGAAGTATCATTAGGGAAATATTGAGTATCATGAAACCTACCTTTAACAAAAAATTGTAAATTTAAATCTAAACTATCTACAACTCCTTTCATCAACTTTCTAGATTTTAAAATTTGAATTTCATCTTCAATTTTTTTACTCTCTGAATTTGAAAACTGTCCTAAATCTTTAAGCAATAATTCTGCAGGATTAGAAACACCACTATCTTCAACCAACATTATTTTGGCGTAAGCATTATATTGCGGTATAGCATATCTAAGTTGAAAAAAGGCTAAAGTAAAAAACACGATACAGCTTAATACAAACCATTTCCAATGTTTTAGATAAGATAAAATTATCTTTTTTATATCAATTTCGTCTTGATTACTAGAAAGAATATTTTTGTTGTTGTTTTCCATAAACTTCTACCTTCTCGTTACAAATATTAAAGCTGTTGTAATTAAAAAAGATGAAATACTAATTATAGTGCCTATTCTAGTATCTCCAGAAGCACTACTTCTTGCTGAGTTATTAGGCTCTACATAAACAATATCATTCTGAGTTAAATAATAAACAGGCGAATTAAACAATTCTTTATTAGTTAAATTTATTCTAGTATAGGTTTTTGTACCATTAAAGTCTCTTATAACCATTACATTTTCACGTTTGCCTTTAATAGTTAAATCTCCTGCCAATGCTATAGCTTCTAGAATGGTTATTCGCTCACCAGAAACATCATACCTTCCAGGTCTTTGAACCTCGCCAACTATGGAAACTCTAAAGTTTAAAATTCTAATATTAATTATCGGATCTTTTAAGTAGACAGATAATTTTTCTTTAAATAATTCTTGAGCTTCTTGAACAGATAATCCTAACAATTTAATTTTGCCTAATACAGGATAGTCAATATTACCTTCTATATCAATTAAATATTGAATTAATTGAGGCTGTCCAGAGTTACCAGAGCCTTCGATAAATAAATTGAAAGGTTTTACAGCTTCTAAATCAAATGTAGAAACAAATATACTAACAATATCATTTACTTTAAATTTGGGTGTGAATGTATCTGTATCGACAATGGTTTCAAAGTCTTTTGCATTTTGAAAGTATACAACTTCTTTTTTACTTACACAAGATGAAAATAAAAAGAGTTGAATTATGAAAACAAGTGTAAACTTAAATTTATAACAATTAAATTTCATTTTAAATAAATTTGGGGGTAAAATACGAGAATTTAAATGAATTTTATCGAACAGATTTAAAAACTTTAGATTCTTTTGAGTTAGAACGACTTAGGCCTTTAGCTTTTTTATATACTTTAACTCGAGTATCAAATTTTTCGTATTCAGAGTTATTTGATTTATACTCAGGTATTAAACTTTTCATTTTCATTACAATATTATTGTTTTGAAAACGGTTTGTAATACAAAGTGCTTCTATTTCAGACTTTACATTTACATAATCCAATTCTCTTGTTTTACTTATCAATATTTTTTTATGATAAGTTGATAATGTGTTTTCACCGTTAGCTAATAATTCTTCATATAATTTTTCTCCTGGTCTTAAACCTGTAATTTTAATATCAATATCCTCAGGGTATCTTAATCCAGAAAGTTTAATCATATTTTTAGCTAGGTCGTAAATTTTTACAGACTCACCCATATCGAATATAAATATTTCTCCTCCTTTCCCCATGGTACCAGCCTCAAGAACTAGTTGAGAGGCTTCAGGTATTGTCATGAAAAAACGAGTTATATCTTTATGAGTTAAGGTTAAAGGGCTACCTGCTTCAATTTGTTTTTTAAATAAAGGTATTACTGAACCATTAGATCCTAAAACATTACCAAAGCGTGTTGTAATAAACTTTGTTTTACTTTCTTTTTGTAAACAACTTATATACATCTCAGCCATTCGTTTTGTAGCTCCCATAACACTAGTTGGGTTTACTGCTTTATCTGTTGAAACAAAAACGAATTTTTTAACATTATAACGTGAGGATGTGTCGGCCAATAATTTTGTTCCGTTTACATTTATTTTAATAGCTTCATAAGGCGACTTCTCCATTAATGGAACATGTTTATAAGCGGCGGCATGAAAAACCATTGTTGGTTTATGAGTTTGAAAAATAGAATCAATTCTCAATCCGTCTCTAATATCAGCAACGATAGCTGTATAATTATGCTTTTTATCACGTTTTAAGTCTTGTTGAACATCATATAATGCAGACTCTGCTTGATCAACAAGTATTAAATGTTTAACATCAAAATTTGATAATTGCTTAACTAACTCACTTCCAATAGACCCAGCAGCTCCTGTGACAAGTATTGTTTCTCCTCTAAATTCATTTAATAAATTAGGGTTGTCTATTTCAATTGGTGGTCTTCCTAATAAATCTTCAATTTGTACCTGCTTAATTTGCTTAGTACTTAACTCTCCATTTATCCACTGTTCTATTGGAGGAACTTTTGTTATTTTTACTTCAGATTTTGATAAATTATCAACTAACTTCAATAGTTTATTTGTATCAGTATTATTTACAACAATAATTTCATCAATATTATTTGAAGTCACATAAGTTTCATTCAAATTCTTAAATGATAAAACTGGCACACCATTAATATGTTTTCCGTTTTTATCAATAGTATTATCAACAAATGCTAAAATGTTATAACTTGTATTCTCGTTACTTAATAACGCATTATATGTTATTATAGCCGAATCTTTTGTGCCATATATCAATACTCGTTTCTTTAATAGTAACTTACATTTTAAATACTTATAAGTCATTTTAAAAAGCAATCTGCTTGCACTTAAAACAACAAAACTTATTAAAGCATGAATTACAATTATTGAGCCTGGAATTGTAAATCCAGGAATAATATTCGTAATCCTATTTGTCAAAACAAAAGCACTACATATAAATGCAAATAAACATATTGATTTAAAAACATTTACAACATCGGTAAAACCTGTATGTCGTATAACGCTTTTAAAAGAACCAATAATTAAAAAACTTACAATTGAAACCATTAACACAAATGGAACTTCAACGAAAAACTGGTTTAGATCAAAATTTAAAGTAAAATTAAACCTTATAAAATATGCTAAAAAAAAGGCTGATAATATTAAAGCTAAATCAATAGCTAAAACAAGCCATTTAGATGCATACTTTTGAGAGTAATAGGCAAAGTAGTTATTTATCATAATTTGAGGGTATTAATAATGTTTTCAAGAATTCTTGTTAAATCATCCTTAGTTAAATCAGACCCGCTAGGTAAACACAATCCTGTGTCAAATAGCCTTTCTGAAACTCCGTTTGTAAAATGCAGATAATCTTTAAAAATAGGCTGCATATGCATTGGCTTCCATAATGGTCTGGACTCTATATTATCTTTAAGTAGTTCTAATCTAATTTTTTCTCTTAATTCGTAAGAATCTGTTTTAATACAAGTTATCCATCTGTTTGAAAACAAACCTTTAGGCTCTTGTAAGAAGGTGATTTCTTTATATTTAGCCAAGTGCTTTTGGTAAAATTCAAAATTTTGTCTTCTAGCTTTCACTCTATCATCAATCACTTCCATTTGCCCCCTACCAATACCTGCTAAAACATTGCTCATTCTATAGTTAAAACCTATAGACGAATGCTCATAATGTGGTGCATCATCTCTTGCTTGAGTCGATAAAAAAACAGCTTTTTGCTTTAACTCTTCTGAGTTTACAACCAAAGCCCCTCCACCAGATGTGGTTATTATTTTATTACCATTAAATGATATAATACCCATATCTGAAAGTGTACCACATTTTTGATTAAAATATGTACTCCCTAAGGCTTCTGCACTATCTTCAATAACTGGAATACTATATTTGTTTGCAATTGCATTAATATCTTCAGCTTTATAAGGCATTCCGTATAAATGAACAGCAATTATGGCTTTAGGTTTTTTATACTTTTCAATTCTATCTTTAATTGCAATTTCCAATAATTCAGGAGACATATTCCATGTTTCAGACTCACTATCTATAAATATAGGTGTAGCTCCTTGATATAAAATTGGATTTGCTGAAGCAGAAAATGTAAAACTCTGGCACAATACTTCGTCTCCTTTAGAAACATTTAATAATTGAAGCGCTAAATGAATTGATGCTGTACCAGAACTTAAAGCAGCAACTTGTTTGTTTTGTCCTAAATACTTTTTTATATCCTCCTCAAAACCATTAACATTAGGTCCCAAAGGCGCTATCCAATTTGTATGAAACGCTTCATTAACAAACTTTTGCTCTGCCCCACCCATATGAGGTGATGATAAATATATTTTTGTTTTAGTCAACATTAAAAATTATAATTCTTGGTTAGTTTTTGGTATAAGTTAACATGCGTAACAATTAAGCTACGTTTATATGAGCATAAATAAAATTTAAATGATTCCCTCTTCTTATACATTAAACAAAACTAATTTCTATTAATAATTAAATTTAATTTATATAATAAAAGATTTAAAATATTAATAATCCAAAATACACTCTAAGTGTTAATAAATTATAAATGAGAGTTTAATAAAATATTTTTTAATCTTTTAAATAATTAAATTAATGTGCTACTAATCAATTCAATTTTGTTTACGGTGTAAATTTAATAATTGTTTTAATGCAACCAGAGGAGAATAAAGTTATTTCGCTAAAAGAGTGATTAAAATCGGTTAAATACATGATTAAATTTAAATACAGAGAAAACCAAGCATGTTGTCGAAAAAGCTGTACTTGTTAAATCATAAAAACCTTTTGTTATTACATTTGTTTTTAATTTTCGTATTATGTTTCTTACTATTGTATTTTACTATTTATCACATTTATAATGATTTACAATTAAACCCCCTACAAAATGATAGAAAAAAAAACAAATAGCCCAAACAAGAAGCAAACAAAAGTTGCTATTATCTTACCTTGTTATAACGAAGAAGAAATTTTAAACTATTCATCTGGAAAACTATTAGGGTTGCTAGATTCATTAAAACAAGATCAAATTATAACAGGCTCTAGTTACCTATTGTTTATTGATGACGGAAGTAAAGATGAAACATGGAACATAATTAATAGTCTGTCTGAAAAGCACAATAACATAAAAGGTGTGAAGTTGTCTAGAAATTTCGGGCATCAAAATGCTGTTTTAGCTGGTTTAGAAGTAGCATATCTAGAAACCGATTGTCTTATTTCTATAGATGTTGACCTTCAAGATGACATAAATGTAATTAAGGACATGATATTAAAATATCAAGAAGGGAATAAAATTGTTTACGGAGTTAGAAATGAAAGGGCTACAGATACTTTTATAAAAAAGAATACGGCACTAATGTTTTATAAACTTATAAAAGGGTTAGGTGTAGAAATTGTTTACAATCACGCAGATTTTAGGTTAGCGAGTAATGATGTCATTAAAAACCTTTTTAAATTTGATGAAGTTAATTTGTTTTTAAGGGGTATGTTTCCGTTAATTGGTTTTAAATCTACTAATGTATACTATAGTCGCTTAGAGCGAACAGCTGGAGAATCTAAATACCCATTCAAAAAAATGTTAGCCTTTGCTTGGGAAGGCATTACTTCTTTTAGCATAAAGCCTTTACGATTAGTTACAAGGTTGGGGATGTTGGTTTTTTTTATAAGTATTTTGCTTGCATTTTACTCCTTGTACTCATACTTTTTTAAAGACACAGTTCCTGGTTGGACATCTATCACACTTCCTATATACTTTATTAGTGGTATACAATTGCTTAGTATGGGCGTTTTAGGCGAATATATAGGCAAAATATATAAAGAAACTAAAAAACGTCCTAGATTTATTATAGAAGAATTAATTTAAAAATAAACTTTATAATCAACTAAATTATTTTTTAAATTATGAAAGCACATTTATTAATAAATAATCTCAATATTTATTTACAAAATCTAGACTTTAATAGTTTTATAGAAAGAATAAAATCTTGGCATGTAATAATAATAATTCTATCTATTTATTATTTAGGTTTTATACCTAATGATAATGAAGAAAATTATTTACAATTAGCCAAAGCTTTTGTTAACCCCGAATGGATTAAAGATTCGTTTATATTTTCAGAATCCTCTGGTGCAAGAATATTATATCAATATATAGTTGGTTTTTTTCTAAATTATTTTTCATTTGAAACGGTAACAATTTTATTCAGACTCATATTAATTACTTTATACGCCTTTGTATTAAGCAATATTTATAAAAAAATAAAATGTTCTAATTTATGTATAGCAGTTCATTTAGTATTTCTATTTATAGATAATCAATCCTTTTTTGGCGGTTCTTGGATGCTAATAAGTGTAGAAGCTAAAGGGTTTGCTTACTTATTTGCCTTGTTAGCTCTATACAATGTTTTAAACAAAAAAAATTATTTAGCAATTTTATTTCTTATTATAGCTACATACTTTCATATTTTGGTTGGTTTTTATATGTTTTTTTATCTTATTCTAACCATGATTACATTAGATAAAATTACTATAAAAAATATAAAAAGTATTGTACTTAAAGGGCTTTTATATACTATAGCAATTTTACCATTTGTAATTTACCTATTGTCTTCAATGCATGTAGACCCTAATTTAAAACCAAATTCTGATTGGATATATACATACTACAGAAACTCGCACCATACTGCAATTTTTAAATCTTTAGACTATTTTCTTCACAATCACTTATTTGGTGTAACGTATGCTGTTTTTGGTTTAATATTTTTAATATCCTTAAAAACACAAAAAAAACAAAGTTTTGAATTAAATGTTCTGTATAATTTTGCAATAATTTCTTTATTTATCACATTATTAATAATTCCGCTTTCGTATTTTGATAAATCAGGAACCTTTTTAAAATATTACCCTTACAGAATAAATACAGTTTCAACATTTATTTTAACAATGTTAATAGTAAGGTGGGCATTTAATGCAATTAATAAAAAACACTATAATAAAGTTTACTTTTTTGTGATTTTATTACTTTTCTTATCTATTTTACCTTTAACTTTATCTAGATTGAAGAAATCTGTTGAGTATTTAAAAACTAATCCTTTAGATGAAATATGTCAATACATTAACGAGAATACTGAAAAACAAGCCATTATATTTAGCCCAATAGAAGCTTATGATATGACTAGGAAAATGGAGCGCAGCAGGTTTGTTTTACATAAATTTGTTCCAGCAGACTTAAGTAAAATTCATGAATGGTATTATCGCGTTGAGGCTAAAGAGGTCGTTCTAAAGAATAGTGATTCTTTAAAACAGTTGACTAAAAAATATAGAATTGATTATTTCTTAAGTGAAAATAAACACAAAAAAGACCACCTAAATTTAATTTATAAAAACGAAAAGTATTTCTTATATAAGGTTGATCATTAATAATTATCCTTGTTTGCTTCAATCTAAAGGAAAAACTAAACATGTTATCGAAAAACCGTTAACTTATCTTTTTAGGTAATTTTAATCTAATATTTTTAACTATATTTTTTCCAATTTAATCAGATAAACAATTTCAACTAAAGCAAAATGAGTAAATATACTTTTACAGTTTTTACCGCTACTTATAATAGAGCAAATAAAATCCATCGTGTTTACGATAGCCTAAAAAACCAAACATTTAAAGATTTTGAGTGGTTAATTGTAGATGATGGCTCTATAGATAATACAGAAGATATAGTTAATAAATGGATTACTGAAGCAGAATTTCCAATTCGATATATAAAAAAAAGTAACGGAGGTAAGCATACAGCTTTTAATGTTGGTGTTGCAGAAGCAAATGGCGAACTTTTTCTACCTTTAGATAGTGATGATAGTTGTGTTCCTGAGGCTCTATATATTTTTAATGAAACTTGGCAAGCGATAGAAAACAAACAAAATTTTTCTGCTGTTACAGCTTTATGTCAAGATGAAAACGGTAAAGTGGTAGGCCAAAAATACCCCCAAGACATTTTTGATTCCGATTCTATTGAGTTAAAATATATTCATAACGTTAATGGAGAAAAATGGGGGTTTCAAAAAACTGATGTTTTAAAAGAATTTCCTTTCCCCGAACCTAAAGATTTAAAACTTTATCCTGAAGCAGTAATTTGGAGTAAAATTTCAAGAAAATATAAAACTAGATTTATAAATAAAACATTAAGAATATACATTCCAGGAGAAGATAGCTATACAACAGCTCCCATTAAAAAATTTGCTAAAGCATCCGCAATTTGGCACACCAGTATTCTTAATGATTGTATAGACTATTTTAAATATAATCCTATGGCTTTTTTAAAAACAGGTGTACATTATTCAAGATTTACGTTTCATAGTAACGCTGTATTTTTTAAAAATTTACATAATAATCTAGCAAGATTTATAGTTTTATTATCATTACCTGTAGCGATATTAGTATATCTTATGGATAATACTAGAAACAAATAAAAAAACTCAGAACTAAAGTTCTGAGTTTTTTTATTTAATCATAATTTATAAATATTAATTATCAACTAGGTTTAAAAATTCTTCAAGATCAGTATATCCATCGCCATCAGTATCATCTTTTCCTGTTTTAGATAAATCTCCATAGGTTCTTCTTTCCCATTCATCTGCCATTCCATCTCTATCTGTGTCATATCCAGCTGGGCGAGTATTTTCAGGAATTACTGGGAAATTTAAACTTAAGTAAGGCTCAGCTGCATACCATCTAGGAGTTATTCCGTTTGATCCATCTCTAACAGAAAAACTATCTTCACCGTTTAAGGCATCACTAATATAAAGTGTATCATTACTGTCTAGCCATTTAGTAACAGAGCCATCTGCATTTAAACTAGCATTAGCTCCAACATCTGCTAAAACATTTTGAAATGCTTCATTAGCATTATCTGGGCTTAATGGAAATTCTTGTGAAAAGCTATACGGTGAATTTGCTCTAAATCTTGATTCATCAGCAAGTTGATTTGATGAAAAATAATACCAAGCATTCCAGTTGTCCTCATTTGCTGCAGTAAAGCCTTCATAAATATTCCCTTCAGTATAAACCTTACTATCGAACCCACTTCCGTTAACACCTCCAATTTTATTAAAATAATGACCATTAATATTTGGTGGAGCAGCTTCGCTTGCACTTCCGGCTTTATAATAATTGTTTATATGATTAATTCTGCCAGAATTGTAAACAGAACTTAACCTTATTTGCCAGTTATATATAACATTATTAACTAATTCAAAATCACCATCTCCTGCAGTATTAGGCGTTCTATGCATGTGTTCTATTAAGTTTTGATGAAATGAGTATTGCCCAGCATTTCCTCTTCTATCATCGCTAACACCAGAACCTAGAATAACTCCAGTTTTACCTTCAGCAACAATACATTTTTGAATTGTGTGAGCACCCGCTTTAGTACCACCGTCCCAAAATAAAATAGATTCATCTCTACCATAAGATATAGAGCAATGATCAAGAATCAGGTCATCTTGACTCCAAGCAGCAATACCACTCATAGACATACTACCATCTTCCCTATCTTGTCGAAATCTAATATACCTAATAATTGTATTTTCTCTTGCTTTAAGTCGTTGCCCTCTAATAGTTATTCCTCCTGAAGGGGCAGTTTGACCAGCAATTGTACAATCTCTTTCGTTTGCTAAAGGCGAAAGTAATGTTATTGTTCCACTAACATCAAAAACAATTGTTTTTGGCCCTACAGTTTCACATGCTTCTCTAAAACTACCTGGTCCGCTATCGTTTAAGTTTGTAACATGTAATACCACACCTCCACGACCACCGGTTGCTTTAGAAGCAAAACCATATGCTGTTGGAAATGCTTTTAATTCTGTAGCAATATCATCAGGATTAGCCTCTACAGTTATGGTAACTAATGCTGTATCACAATTATCTGTATTTAGAGCATCGCAAATTGTATACTCAAAAGAATCGACTCCAGAAAAATTTGGATTCGGGGTATAAATTATAGTGTCATCTAAAATATTATTTGGTGTATCATTGTCATTAACTAATAAAGTTCCATTTGATGGGTTAGTATTAGACAACTCAACACTTTCTGGAATATTGATATCATTTATATGAAGTTCAATATCTACAGAAAGGTTTTCTGATGTAGTAAATTCATCATCAATCGTTTCAATTGGCGGTGCAACATCTTCGTTATCTGTATCTTCATTCTCTTCTTCATTTTCCTCGTCAGTTTCATCAGCAATTATTGTAGATTCTGCAACAAAAATTTCTTCATTATTGCATGAAGGTAACAACATCAAGAATAATAATAAAATAGTCAATGTTCTTAGGTTTAATCGTAGGTTTTTCATTTATTTATAGATTTATGGGGGGTAACAAATATATATACTTTTTAACGAACTTATGTGCTTTTCATCGAAAAAAAACAAATTTTACGTAAGAAAATTAATAAAAAATGTATTTTATCGATAAATTACGTATTTCATCCGTGTTTCAAGCATAAAGCTTTATATACGATTAAAAATTTGATTTGGATTATTTATAATTTTTTTTGCGAAAATAAGTAGTAAATTGAATAAAAAAAAGCATTGTTAATAACCTAGTAATAAAAAAAATAGCTAAGTGTTTATAAAATTAAAACAACCTATATTTAGAAGTGCTTACAAATAAAATTAAATGGTTATATAGCTTAAATTATCGATTAAATTAAACAAAAATAGAGTTATGTGGTTTTAATCGTAAAAAACATCAACTTGATATAATAATAGCTTAGGTTTAAATATTTTTTTACATATTTGCGACAGCTATTAATAACAAACCCCAATTTAATGTTTAAAAATCTACAAAACAAAACTGTATTAGTTACTGGAGGTGCTGGATTTATAGGGTCTAACCTTTGCGAAACACTTCTTTTAAACAATGTAAAAACAGTATGCTTAGATAATTTCTCAACAGGTAAGAGAGAAAATATTAAACCTTTTTTAGAAAACAATAACTTTAAACTTATTGAAGGTGATATTAGGAATATAGACGACTGTAACATGGCCTGTAAAGGGGTAGATTTTATTCTGCATGAAGCTGCTTTAGGTTCTGTGCCAAGATCTATAAACGACCCTATAACAACTAACGATGTAAATGTTTCTGGTTTTTTAAATATGCTTGTAGCCGCAAGAGATGCTAAGGTTAAACGCTTTGTTTATGCAGCTAGTTCATCAACTTATGGTGACCATGAGGCATTACCTAAAGTTGAAGAAGTAATAGGCAAACCATTATCACCATATGCCATAACTAAATATGTAAATGAATTATATGCAGATATTTTCCAAAACGCATATGGATTAGACACTATTGGTTTACGCTATTTTAATGTTTTTGGAAGGCGTCAAGATCCGAATGGAGCATATGCAGCTGTAATACCTCTATTTGTCAAACAATTTATAAACCATGAATCGCCAATGATTAATGGTGATGGTAGTTATTCTAGAGATTTTACATATATAGACAATGTAGTTCAAATGAATTTGCTAGCTATAACAACTGAAAATAAAAAGGCCTTAAATACCGTTTATAATGTAGCATTTGGAGACAGAACAACACTACTAGAATTAACTACATTATTAAAAAAGCATCTTTCAAAATTTGACAGTTCTATCAAAGACATTGAAATAAAACACCGAGAAAATAGAGTTGGTGATATTCCTCACTCGCTAGCTTCTGTTGAGAAAGCTAAAAAGCTGTTAAACTACAATCCTAAATATAATATTAATGATGGTATAAAAGAAGCCGTTAATTGGTATTGGAAACATTTATAGTTAGATGAAAATTACAAAAATTTGCTGCATTGGTGCAGGTTATGTAGGAGGCCCTACAATGGCAGTAATTGCTAAAAAAAACCCAAATATTAAAGTTACTATTGTTGACATTAATGCAGAGCGAATAGCAGCTTGGAATGATGAAGATTTATCAAAACTTCCTATTTACGAACCTGGCTTGGCTGAAATAGTTAAAGAAACAAGAGGTGAAAATTTATTTTTTTCAACAGATATTGATAAAAATATTAAAGATTCTGAAATGATTTTTATTTCAGTAAATACACCTACTAAAACTTATGGGAAAGGTAAAGGTATGGCTGCCGATTTAAAGTATGTTGAACTTTGCGCTAGAAATATTGCCGAAGTAGCAACAACTGATAAAATTGTGGTTGAAAAGTCTACTTTACCTGTAAGAACAGCTGAAGCAATAAAAAGCATTTTACATAATACGGGGGGTGATATAAATTTTCAAATTCTTTCAAATCCTGAGTTTTTGGCAGAAGGTACTGCTATTCAAGACTTATTAAACCCAGATAGAGTTTTAATTGGTGGCGAATCTGATAACGCCATAGAAAGCTTAGCCAGCATATATAATTCGTGGGTTGATGATGATAAAATATTAAGAACAAATATATGGTCTTCTGAGCTATCTAAGTTAACAGCAAATGCTTTCCTAGCGCAAAGAGTTTCTTCTGTTAACGCTATATCAGAATTATGTGAGCATACTGGAGCTAACATAAAAGAAGTTGCAAAAGCAATAGGTATGGATTCTAGAATTGGGTCTAAGTTTTTAAATGCTTCTGTAGGTTTTGGTGGTTCTTGTTTTCAAAAAGATATATTAAACCTAGTTTATATAGCTAGAAGTTATAACTTAAATCAAGTTGCAGATTATTGGGAGCAAGTTATTTTAATAAATGATTACCAAAAAAGACGTTTTTCAGATAGATTAATAAAAACTCTTTACAATACTGTTTCTGGAAAAAAAATAACATTACTTGGTTGGGCATTTAAAAAAGATACTAATGACACCAGAGAATCGGCAGCTATATACGTCGCCGATCATTTATTAAGTGAGCAAGCAAAAATTGCTGTTTACGACCCAAAAGTTTCAAAAGAAAAAGTCTTAATAGACATAAACTATTTAAATACTAGGACTGAGGAAGAAAACCATAACAATATTAGTTACGAAACAACTCCTTATGAAGCCTCTAAAGGAGCTCATGCCATTGCCATAATGACTGAATGGGATGAATTTGTTAGTTACGATTGGGAAAAAATATATAAGCATATGAAAAAACCCGCTTTTATATTTGATGGAAGAAATTTATTAGATAAACAAAAAATGAATACCATTGGATTTGAATACTATTCAATTGGCCAATAATATACTATTATGAATAAAAATAAAATTACTATAATTGGTTTAGGATATGTTGGCTTGCCTTTAGCTAGACTTTTTGCAACTAAGTATGATGTCGTTGGTTTTGATATAAACCAAAATAGAATTGACGAACTATCCAAAGGAATTGATTCTACATTAGAAGTTGAACAAGACATTTTACAAGCGGTTTTAAAACCTAAAGAAGAGAAAAACAATGGGCTTTATTGTTCATCAAATCTTGATGATATTAAAGACTCAAACATTTATATTATTACAGTACCTACTCCAATAGACAAAAATAACAGACCAGATTTAACACCGTTATATAAGTCTAGCGAAACCGTAGGTAAAGTACTAAAAAAAGGAGATATTGTAATTTATGAATCTACTGTTTACCCAGGTGTAACAGAAGATGAATGCATTCCCGTTTTAGAAAAAATAAGTGGTCTTAAATTTAATAAAGATTTCTATGCAGGATACTCTCCTGAAAGAATAAATCCAGGAGATAAATTACATACTGTTGATAAAATTTTAAAAGTAACTGCTGGTTCTACTCCTGAAATTGGAGAAAAAGTAAATAATTTATATGCAAGTGTAATTACCGCAGGAACTCACTTGGCTCCTACTATTAAAGTGGCAGAAGCTGCAAAAGTTATTGAAAACTCACAGCGTGATATCAATATTGCTTTTGTAAACGAACTTGCAAAAATATTTAATCTAATGGATATTGATACACATTCAGTCTTAGAAGCCGCTGGAACTAAATGGAACTTCCTCCCATTTAAACCTGGTTTAGTTGGCGGACACTGTATTGGTGTAGACCCTTACTACTTAGCTCAAAAAGCACAAGAGGTTGGTTATCATCCCGAAATAATATTAGCTGGACGTCGAGTTAACGATGGCATGGGACAATATGTAGCCTCAGAAATCATGAAATTAATGATTCAAAAAGACATTAAAATTAAAGGCTCAAAGGTACTTGTATTAGGAATAACTTTTAAGGAAAATTGCCCTGATGTTAGAAATACTAAAGCGGTTGATGTTATTAATGAAATAAAAAGTTATGGACCAGAAGTTTTAGTTTTCGATCCTTGGGCTAATCCAGATGAAGTTAAGCATGAATATAACATAAAAACTGTTCAACAATTGCCTAGCGAAAAATATGATGCTATCGTTTTAACAGTAGCTCATAAAGAATTTTTAAAAGAAGACTTAAGATCTTTATTAAAACCCAATGGCGTAGTTTACGATGTTAAAGGCGTTTTAAAAAATATAGCAGATAAAAGCTTATAGACAGACACACTATTCTATAAGCTTTTACCACTCAAAACAAACTTAATTAAAAATGTCTAGGATACAAAAAACACTTTTAAACGCTAAAGTAAATGTGTTTTTTTACATTTTATCTGTTTTTGTAGTTTTCTTTACTAGAAAAATATTCTTAGACAAACTAGGGGTTAATTTTATGGGGCTTACGGGCACCATTGGAAGTATTTTACAATTCCTTAATCTGGCAGAGCTTGGTGTAAGTACAGCTATTGGGTTTGCTTTATACAAACCTTTGTTTGATAACAATAAAGAAGAAATCAATAAAATTATTGCCTTAATGGGCTATCTCTATAAACGAGTTGGCTTAATCATTTTAGTTGCAAGTTTTGTTTTGTCTCTTTTTTTTGGACAAATTTTTAACGAATCAACCTTTTCCCTTTTATTAATAAACTACTGTTTCTATTCTTTTTTAATAGCATCTCTTTTAGGATATTATTATAATTATCATCAAAGTTTATTGTATGCAGACCAAAAAGGATATCTAATAAATTCGTACTTACAATCTTCAAAATTAGTTAAACAGCTATTACAAGCATTTTTAGCTTTTTATTATGAGGATGTCGTTCTTTGGATAACATTAGAGTTAGTATTTTCAATAATTTACACGATAATTATAAGATACAAAATAAAAAAAATATATCCATGGCTAGATATAAATAAAAAGTTTGATTTATCTGAAGGCAAAGCGCAATATGAGGTTATAATAACTAAAATCAAACAAATATTTGTTCATAAAATATCAACATTTATAAGTTTTGGAACCGATCAATTATTAATATTTTCTTTGGTAAACATTAAAAGTGTAGCCCTATTTGATAATTATAATATGATAATTATATACCTCAATAATCTAATAGCACAAATATTTGGAAACACTAATGCTAGTGTTGGTAATTTAGTGGCAGAGAATGATAAAAAAAATATAATAAAAGTATTTTGGGAATTAATAGCTATACGTTTTTTTATTGCGGGTTTTATATTTATAAACTTATATTTTTTATTAACTCCATTTATTAAAGTGTGGCTCGGTGCAGAATATATACTGGATAATAAAATTATAATATTAATTTTAATAAACGTATTTATATTAACTATTAGAAACCCAATAGATAATTTTATAAATGCTTACGGTTTATTTGCTGATACTTGGGCTCCTATTGTCCAAATTATAATAAATCTTTTTGTGTCAATTTATTTTGGTCAAAAATGGGGTATTGCAGGTATTATGTTTGGCACAACAGTTAGTATGTCGATAGTAATAATTATTTGGAAAACCTATTATTTGTTTCAAAACGGTTTTAAATTAAACGTAATTACCTTTTTTTGGTTAACATTCACAAAAAATATAATAGCGTTTATTTTAGCTTACTATGCAATAGTTTATATTAACAACACTTGTTTGGGGGCTAATGCAACAGTACTTACTTTTTTTGATTTAATTTTATTAGGTATCAAAACAAATGTATTGTTGGTTTTAATATTTACTCCTTTATTATTTGTTTTAAGTAAAGGTTTCAGAGATTTTTCTTTAAGATTAAAAAAATACGTGCCATTTTTATGAATCCGAAGATCAGTATTATTGTTCCAGTTTATAATGCCGAAAAATACATTGCAAAATGTATAGAAAGTATTTTGGATCAAACTTATAGAAACTTAGAAGTTATATTAATTAATGACGGTTCTAAGGATAATAGCTTAGCCATATGCAATACTTACAAAAATATAGATTCTAGAATTATTATTATTAATCAAGAAAATGAAGGAACTAGTAGCGCGCGGAATAAAGGTTTAGAAATTGCTACAGGAAATTATATAGGTTTTGTTGATGGAGATGATGTAATAGAAAAAGAAATGTATGAAATTTTAATACTTTCAATACTAAAACATAATTTAAAGTTTGTTGAATGCGATTTTATAAAAAGTAATACATATAAACAATTTAAATTTGATGAAATAAGAACTGTTATTCAAAGTAAAGACGAAGCTATTTCAAGAATAGAAAAACCTGGTTTTTATAATGTTTGGACAAAATTATTTGAAGCCAAATTATTAAAAAACATTAGGTTTGCTTATGGTAAAATTCATCAAGATGCCCTCTTTGTTTCTGAAGTATACAAGAGTATAGAGAAGATTGGTTACGTAAAAGTACCTCTTTACATTTATACATCAGATAACGAAAGTATTACTAGAACCAACTATAATATAAAAAAAGTTCAAGGTATTGATGTTATATTAGAAACAAATAGCAACCTCATGGAGGTTACAAACAATAAAAAAAACAAAGTATTATTAAATAAAATACTAATTAAGTATTTAGTTTTTAATTACGTTCAGTTATACAACAATTCAAACCTAGATAAAGATATATATTATAGAAAAAAAATCAAACAAATTATTAAGAAAAAAGCAACCATAAAAGATTTTAACTTTTATGTTTTACTAATAAAATTTTTTCCTACTAAGTTTTATGAAATTTTTCATAAAGTAAACACTTACAGGATAAATAAATTTAATTAATTGAACCTTGATATGATAAATTTAACTGTAAGTGTAATTGTTCCGGTATATAATGTTGAAGAATACCTTGAACGTTGTTTGCAAAGTATATTAAAGCAATCTCATAAAAACTTAGAAGTTATTTTAGTTAATGATGGCTCAAAAGATTCAAGTGGACTTATTTGTGATAATATAAAAGAAACAGATTCTAGAATTAAAGTTATTCATCAAAAAAACGGTGGATTAAGTGCGGCCAGAAACACAGGTTTAAAGTATGCAACTGGAGATTTTATCTCTTTTGTAGATAGTGATGATTGGATTGAACTATCAATGTATGAAGACTTATTAAATTATGCCGTTAAATATAATCTAGATATAGTAGAGTGCGACATCCAATCAACAATGGATCCCGTTATTAAACGAACACCAAATTTTATTGTTCAAACAAAAGAAGAGCTAGCACTTAGAATTATAAAGAATCAACAATTTTCGGTTTGCAGAAGAATATACAAAAAGGATGTTATATTAAAAAAAAGGTTTATAGAAAACTATATCTATGAAGATATGATGTTTACATCATCTTTACTATGTAATTTAGATAAAGTAGGTTATATTAATACACCGTATTACAACTATTTTATAGAAAACACTTCTAGTATAATGCATGGTAGTTATAATGTAAAAAACTTAAAATCAATTGATGCTATTGATAAGTTTCAGGATAACATAAAAAACTGTTTTAAAAGTAAAGAGATATTAAAAGCATCTAAAAAGTATGTTTTATTCTTTGTTTTACACCACTATCAACAACTTTTCGATAATAAAAAATTAGATTTAGATTATAAACATCGTAAAAAAATTAAACAAATAATTACACAAAATTTCGATAATACAGAAAACAATAATATTTATACGAAAATAGCCAGATATTGTCCTATATGGGTTTATCGCATTTTTCATAAATTAGAAAAAATAAGAAGAAATAGGTTACAAAACAATTAACTCATGAAAGTAGATTTTGCTATAAGTTCGTTAAGAAAAGGAGGTGGAGAAAGAGTGCTTGTAACTTTGGCTAATAATTTAGCTAATAGAAATCACGATATTAGTATTATTATTTTTAATGATTCGATTGAGTATGAAATAAATAAAAAAATAAATATAGTAAAACTTAATACAGGTAATTTTTCCAATCAAACTTTAAGGTATACAAATGAACTTTATAAATATTATAAAAAGAAAATAACTAGACCTCATGTTCTAATTTCTTTTATGACTCAAACTAGTTTAAGTGCCATTTTAGTTGCAAATTTATTTAAAATAAAAGTTATTGCTTCAGAGCATACAAATCATTCAAGAACGAGTACTAATCAAGCCTTAGTTAATTTTACTAGAAAATTCATTTATAAATTTGCTAATAAAATAACCATATTAACCAGCTATGATAAAGATTTTTATAAAAAACATGGTAGTGATGTTGTAATACTTCCTAATCCTTGTTCTTTTAAAAAGAATAAAAATATTAAATCAATTAAACAAAAAACAATATTAGCTGTAGGAAGCCTAGATAAATACTATATAAAAGGATTTGATAATTTATTAAATATAGTACAGCCAATTTTGCACAAACATAAGGATTGGAAGCTCATGTTAGTTGGTGATTCTTCAAATGACGGATATGATTTTTTAAAAGAACTATCCGAAACTTTAAAAATAAGTAATCAAGTAGTTTTTGCTGGTCTAAGAAACGATATGCAAAAAATAATGTCTAATTGTGAAATTTTTGTGCTATCCTCAAGAACAGAAGGTTTGCCTATGGTATTAATAGAAGCTATGTCTCAAAGTATGTGTTGCGTTGCTTATAACTGTGTTAGTGGACCTTCAGATATTATATCTCATAACATTAATGGTATACTAGTAGAAAATCAAAATAAAGACAAGATGAGGAAGTGTTTAGATAATTTAATAGAAAACCCTAATTTAAGGTTAGAATTATCAGATAAATCAAGTGAAGTAATTGCTAAATTTGATGAGAATCTAATCTGTGATAAGTGGGAAACCCTAATTAAAAACTTATAGATAAATTGAAAAAAATAATAGATTTCTGCTTTTTATATCCTTTAGTGGTTAATGCCTTAAATTTTCAAGGCTTGGCGGGAATGTTTTTTTCAAATACTTTAGGTCAGCTATTAGCCTATGGCAATATTTTATTTATTTTATTAGGCTTTGTGCTGTTAGTCAAAAAAAAAGCACCATATACGGTAACGGGTAATTTATGGCTTCCTTATTTTTTTATTTTTTATATTATGGTAAGTCTTGCTAGTGTGCTAAATGATTATCCTTTTTCAATATTAGCCTCAATTGTTCCTGTTATTTTTTGTGTGGGATATTTAAGTTATTTCAGATTTAAAGAAAACATTAGAAAATTTGAAATAGTAATCATGTCTGCTTTTTCTATTGCTAACATAATGCTAATCTACTTTGTTATTATAAATTTTGATTATGATTTTTATTTAAAAGGTATACAACTAAGCTATGGCCTTGATAGGGCTCAAGGTATTTATGGCGATGCAAATAATGCCTCGTTTGTAGCTATTCTTGGTTTTGTGTTTTTGTATAAATGTTTCAACCCAAAAAACAAATTTCAATTAACTTTAAAAATAGCATTATTATTAATGTCAACTTATGCTATGTTTTTAACATATTCAACAACTGGTTTTGTTGTTTTTATGTTGTCTTTTGCTTTACTGAACTTTAAATACTTAAACAAAATAAGATTATTACTCCTCCCCTTTTGTCTAATTGGTTTTTATTTAACATTAATAAATTTAAATTCATTATTGGATGGCGTAGATTTAAACCCAAGACAACTAAGTAAAATAGAAAATTTTGTTAACCTATTAAAATTGGATTTTGACAATGTTGATAGCTCAGGTAGAGATGTATTTGTAGAACAGTTATTAGAGTATATTTATGAGAGTCCTTTTTTAGGTAATGGGCTCGATTTTGGAGCACATCATCATGGTCATAATACCTACCTTTCTATTTTTTCAGATTCAGGAATATTTCCATTAATTCTATTTTTAATTTTATTATTCAAGTATTTTATAAATATTTTAAAAATAGATTACAACCAAAAATTCTATGCTTTGGCCATTTTCTTTGGTTTCTGTTTATTTATGCTTAGTCTACAAACCATTATTAATCAAGCATATTTACTAGTTATCTTTGTCTATTTGGCTTACTTTATTGATTTTAACACCCCTAAAAACACAAATTTAGCATGATACAGAATAAAGCAGATTATTATAAATACATAAAGCAAGATAAAGTTGCTTTAGGAGTTGATAGTAATAACTTTTTTCGAAAAATTATTGCACCTAACTATATTTGGGAATTTCAAAAAAGATTACGCAAAGTTGAATATTTAAAAAATTGTAAATCCCATAGCGTTATTGGAAAACTACTTTACAAGTATCATAAAGTTAAGTTTAGAAAACAATCATTAAAGCTAGGTTTTTCAATACCAGAAAATGTTTTTGGTCCAGGACTTTCTATTGTTCATTATGGAACTATAGTAATAAATAGTAATGCAAAAATTGGAAAAAATTGTAGGATACATGCATGCACAAATATTGGTGCTTCTGGCGGCAAACCCGAAGCACCACAAATTGGAGATAATGTATACATTGGGCCTGGAGCAAAAATATATGGCAACATTACTATAGGTAATAACACAGCTATAAGTGCCAATGCAGTTGTAAATAAATCATTTAAAGAAGACGGAATGCTGCTAGCTGGAAACCCCGCAGAAAAAATAAAAAAAATAGATATTAAAAGGATTATAAAGCATATTTAATTTTAAAATTAAGATGAAATAACATTAATAGTTTTATGAAAAAGAAAGTTCTTTTTATTTTACCAACATTAACAGCTGGAGGTGCAGAACGGGTTATTTCATATATAGCTCAAAACATTGACCAAAATAAATTTGAAAGTAAACTATTAATAACGGGGTATAAAAAAGATGCCGCATATTCAATTAATGGTATAGAAGTAAAGTTTTTAGAAAAAGGACGGGTTCTAAACGCAATTCCTAAAATATTTTTGTATTTAATAAAAAATAAGCCTCAATTTGTTTTAAGCTCTATAGGGCATTTAAATACAGTAATGGGGCTTATGTCACCTTTCTTCATTAAAACAAAATTTATTATTAGAGAAGCTAGTGTAATTTCCTCTATGGAAGATGTTTATAAAGAATCCTCTAACAAAAAAAGCTTTAGCATCCATTCATATTTATCTCATAAAAGTTATAAAATGATTGATAAAATTGTTTGTCAATCTAAAGATATGGCGCAAGACTTTATAAACATATACAATGTGCCTAAACACAAAGCTTTTATAATAAACAATCCTATAACTAATTTAGCACCATTAAAGCCAATAAATAATAATAAGAATTCGCATTTAAAATTTATAACAGTTGGTAGGTTAAGTAAAGAAAAAGGACATATTAGAGTTATTAATTTACTTTCTAAATTAGATTTCCCTTTTCAATATACAATAATTGGAGATGGGCCTTATAAAGATGAAATCTTTAAAGTAATTAGCGATAAAAAAATGACTGATAAAATAACTTATATACCATTTACTAAAGAAGTCTCAAAATACATGTCGTTAAACGATTTGTTTTTACAAGGGTCTTATGTAGAAGGGTTCCCTAATACTGTATTAGAAAGCTGTATAGTTGGCACACCTGTATTAGCTTTTAATGTTCCTGGCGGTACAAAAGAAATTATTTCTCATAACGAGAATGGATATTTAGCTGAAAGTGAAGATGAATTTCTAAGTTTTTTAAACAAAAGAGTCTTTTTAAGTTTAAGTCCAGAAAAAATTAGAAACTCTGTTATATCTAAATTCAGCCAAGATAAGATTGTTAAACAGTACGAATCATTATTTAACTAATCATGAACAAAGAAAAACCTATTAGGGTATTACAAGTTTTAACCATAATGAACCTTGGTGGAGCAGAAACTATGATAATGAATTATTATAGGCATGTCGATAAATCAAAAATTCAATTTGATTTTTTATTGCACAGAAGCGAAAGAGGTTTTTTTGATGATGAAATAGAATCTTTAGGCGGAAAAATTTATAGAATGTCGCCAATAAGGCCACATACACATTTCTTATATAAGAAAAAATTAGAACAGTTTTTTGACGAACATCCCGAATATAATGTAGTTCACTCTCATTTAAATGCTTTAAGTAGTACAATTTTAAAAATAGCTAAAGCTAAAGGTATTCAAACTAGAATAGCGCATAGTCATTTAGCTGTTGAACCTTATGTGCTAAAAAAAATATTTAAAAAAAATACCGACATTAAGGCAACTATAAAAGATGCCATTCAATCTTTAATAAAATATAAAGTTAAAAAACATGCCACACATTTTTTTGCCTGTGGCTTAAAAGCAGGAGAATGGCTGTATGGCAAAAACAACGCTTCGAAAATAACTATTATTAATAATGCTATAAACTCCTCATTATTCACTTACAATCCAAATCTTTCTTTACAAGTAAAAAAAGAACTAGGTGTTTCTGGAAAGAAAGTTATTGGGCATGTTGGAAGATTTAATGAGCAAAAAAATCATTTTTTCCTTATTAAAATTTTTAATGAAATATTAAAAAAAGATAAGAATTGTGTATTAGCCTTAGCGGGTAATGGAAATTTAATGTCTCCCATAAAAAAAGAAGTAAAAAAACTTGAAATTAAAAATCAAGTTTTGTTTTTAGGTTTACAAAAAAACATTCCTAAATTACTCCAAGGTTTTGATTTATTTTTATTTCCTTCGTTATATGAAGGATTACCGGTTACATTAGTTGAAGCTCAATCATCAGGACTACCTATTGTTACTTCAAATACAGTTACTACAGAAGTAGACATAACTGGTTTAATTACTTTTTTAGATATTAATAATGATTCAGAGTCAAAATGGGCTAAAACGGTACTAAATAAACTAAATTACGAAAGATTAAATACATCAAGTCAAATAAAAAAAGGCGGGTATGATATTTACGAAAACGCAAGTAAATTGCAAGAGTTTTACATAAAAACAAACACAAATGTGCGGAATTAACGGTTATATAAAATTTGAAAAAGAAAGTGAAAACACTTTAAAAACTAATATAAATACGATGAATAATTTAATTTATCATCGTGGTCCAGATGAAGATGGTATCTTTTGTGAATCAAATACCCCCTATTCTATTGCAATGGGTATGAGAAGACTTTCCATTATCGACCTAAGTTCAGGAAAGCAGCCTATTTATTCAGATGACAAAAAAATTATAATTGTTTTTAATGGTGAAATATACAATTACCGTGAATTAAAATCTAAATTACAAAAATTAGGAGTAAAATTTAATACCACTAGTGATACCGAAGTTATTTTAAAATTATATGAAAAATTTGGTGTTGAGTCCTTTAAAGAGCTAGATGGTATGTATGGTTTTAGTATTTATGATAAAAACATAAACAAACTATTTATAGCTCGAGATTATTTTGGAGAAAAACCATTATACTATTACAAAAACAACGATAAATTTGTTTGGGCCTCAGAACTAAAGTCTCTAGTAAACATACTAGACACAAAACCAGCTATTAACAAAACTGGAATAAACCTATATTTCAGACTTACTTATATACCAGCTCCTTATACTATTTATGATGGTATTCATAAACTTAAGCCTAATCATTTTATTGAATTTAATTTAAATAAAAAAACGTTTTCAATTAACCCTATTGAAGAAGAAGCTAAAAGCAATACTAATAAATTAGATATTTCTTTTAACGAAGCAAAGAAGGTTACAAAAGAGTTAATGTATGAAAGTGTTAAAAGCCGCTCTGTTTCAGATGTACCTATTGGTACATTTTTATCAGGTGGTGTAGACTCATCAATAGTTTCATTATGCCTTTCACAGCATACTTCAACACCAATAGACACATTTTCTATAGGGTTTGAAAAAAAATCTTATGATGAAAGTGATAAATCAAGAGTTGTAGCGAAGCTTATAAACAGTAAACACCATGAGTTTATTATAAGCGAAAAAGACTTAACTGAGGATGTAAATAAAATTCTTTTAAACTTTGATGAACCTTTCTCCGACTCTTCTTCACTACCAACTTACTTAGTTTCTAATAGAACAAAAAAGCATGTAAAAGTAGCATTAACTGGAGATGGTGGCGACGAGGTTTTTGGCGGATATAATAAATATTATATAGGCAAGTTAAATACTAAATATACAAATTTGGTTCCTAAAGGGCTACATGGAATAGTAAAAAAAGTTACTTCTCCTCTATTAAAAACATCTAGTGATAATAGAGGTAAACGATTTAAAATGAAGCGCCTTTTAAATTCTATAGATTATAACGGTAGTGAATTTTACTGGGATATATTATCACTTGGTTATCAAAAAAATACACTAAGTAACTATCTTTTACCAAAATATATAAATGACAATTTGTTTTCAGTATATAAAAAAGATACAAATATTTCTCATCCAAAGAGTTTAACAGATTTTAGATTTATTGATAAGGCAACCAGTCTTGAAGGCGATATGTTAGTTAAGGTTGATAGAACAAGTATGCTTAACTCTCTTGAATGTAGAGCTCCCTTTTTAAATAAAAAAATATGGAACTTTACAAGCCAACTTCCCGAAGAATACCTCATGAAGGGATGGGATAAAAAATTTATACTTAAAGATGCTTTTAAAGATCAATTCCCTAAAGATTTTTTAGATAAAGGAAAAAGTGGCTTTGGAGCTCCGGTTGGAGATTGGCTTAAATCTAGTTTAAAAATAGAATTGGAAAGTTATATTAACGAAAAAGAACTTATCGATCAAAACATATTTCATGTAGATAATATTATTAGTTTAGTTAGAAACCATATTAGTAGCAAAGAAGATAATACGTTTAAAGTATGGACATTTTATTGCTTTCAGAAATGGTACTACAATACCTACAATAATTTATAAACCCTTTACGTCGATTAATTTGTATAATTGTTCGATTATAACTGTATGGTTTTTAGTAAAATATTACATTTACCAAGCTATTAATCAACCAATTCTTGTTCATGAAAAACGTAACAGGTAAATTTGTAATGTCATTAGATTTCGAACTCCTATGGGGAGTTTTAGATGTAAAAAATGTAACTAATTATAAAAATCACATTTTAGGTGTAAAAAAAGCCATTCCAGAACTTTTAAACTTATTTGAATTATACAATGTAAAAGCCACTTTTGCTATTGTTGGTTTTTTATTTGCATCAAACAAACAAGATTTATTAAAATATCTTCCAAACAAAAAGCCTAATTATAAAAATAAAGAGTATTCGCCATACACTTCTAAGTTAAGTGCTTTAGTGAAAGAAAATATAAATAACGATTTATATTTTGCTGAAGATATAATTAACTTAATTCAATCTAAACCAATACACGAAATAGCATCGCATACTTTTTCTCACTATTACTGTTCAGAAGACGGGCAATCTATTGAAGAATTTAAGGCAGATATTGAAGCTGCTATAAAAATTGCTAAATCTAAAGGCATAAAATTAAATAGTTTTGTTTTCCCAAGAAATCAATTTAATAAACAATATCTAGAAGTATTAGCAGAACTTGGAATAAGTTCGTATAGAGGTAACGCATCTCTTTGGTTTGATAAAGCAACAACCTCTACAACAGAACAAGATAAAAATTATACTTTAAGATTATTAAGATTAATAGATAGTTATATTAACCTTTCTGGTCATAATTCTTTCTCATTAAATAATTCAAAATTAGAATATCCACATAATATTACCTCTAGTAGGTTTTTAAGACCATATAGTAATACACTTAAATTTTTAGACGGTTTAAGGTTAAAAAGAATAAAAAATAGCATGACCTATGCAGCTAAAAATAATCAAGTATACCATTTATGGTGGCATCCGCACAACTTCGGGCAGAACCTAAATGAAAACCTACTTTTTTTAAAACATATTTTAGAGCATTTTAAATATTTAAATAAAAAATACGATTACCAATCTGTAACTATGAATGATTGTAGTAACGAAATAAAGTCATATTAATAATTTTTTGCTATTATGAATAACCCTTTTCTCTCTGATACTTTTATTAAAATTTGGAATAAACATTTTAATAAAAATATTACACCTATAAAGTTCAATTTCATATCAGACATAACATTTATTAAACAAAAATTTTTACCTGTTTATAAAAACATTGGATTAAATCTCACCAATGGTATTTCTTACACTTTAAAAAACATAAATTCAATTTCAGATTTCAAAAACAAAGTTTTTTTAATATATGATGTTCCAACATACTTTAAAATTAATCAATTAAACCAGTATTCTAAACTAAAACTAAAAAAGAGTAATCAATACGAAGGTGTATTAACCGATCTTTCAAATTACGAATCTTTTGATGATTTCTTTTTAACCAAATTTAAATCTAAGAGTAGATATAATATAAAGAAAAAGAAAAAAATACTTGAAAAAGAATTTAACATTAGTTACTCTGTGTATGATAATAATATTACAAGTGAACAATATGAGTTTTTATCTAAACACTTAAAAACATTAATAACTAATCGATTTAACAGCTTAAAAGAAAATAATCAAGTTATAAGTACATGGCGCTACTATGAAGAATTAATGTTACCCATGCTTAAGGAGAAAAGAGCCGTTATTATTACTGTAAACAATAATAATATCCCTATTGGAATGACTTTTAATTTTTTGTCTGACAGCATACTTTTTTACGCAATTACAACTTTTGATATTAATTATTTAAAATATAACATAGGCCATACTACCATCCTAGAAATAACGAAATGGTGTTTTAATAATAATAAAAAAATTATTGATTTTTCTAAAGGAGATACAGAATACAAAGGTAGGTGGCAAACAGATAAATACCTTTTTCAAAATCATATTTTATATGATTCTAGTTCTATAAAGGCTAGTTTATTAGCACTTTTAATATATAATTACTTTAATTTAAAGCAATATCTACGGGAAATAAAAATAAACGTTTTATTCTCTAAACTAAAGTATATATTTAATACTAACAAATAATGACTAATAGAAAAAAAATTATTAGAGTTACTACGGTTCCTGGTTCACTAAACACCTTATTAAAAGGGCAGGTTAAATATATTTCCAATTACTACGATGTTGTTGGTATATCTTCTAGCGGGTATGAAGACAAGCTAAAAAAGTGGAGTAAAAACCAAGGCGTACGCGCTATTGAAGTAGATATGACTAGAAAAATCACGCCATTAAAAGACATAATCTCTACATACAAACTATATAAAATTTTTAAACAAGAAAAACCTTATATTGTTCATTCGCATACACCAAAAGCTGGCACTTTAAGTATGCTAGCAGCCAAACTAGCTAATGTGCCAAATAGGCTACATACAGTTGCTGGCTTACCGCTTGTAGAGTCTACAGGAGTTAAAAAAATAGTATTAGAATTTGTAGAGAAATTAACATATAGCTTAGCAACAAAAGTATATCCAAACTCATTTGGTTTAGAAGAAATAATATTAGAAAAAAAATTTTCCAAAAAAAATAAAGTAAAAGTTTTAGCTAATGGAAGTTCAAATGGAATAGATACTAATTATTTCTCTCCCGAAGTTTACGACGAATCGTTCAAAGAAAAACTAAAAGATCAATTACAAATAAAACAAAACGATTTTGTATTTATATTTATTGGCAGACTAGTTAAAGACAAAGGTGTTAATGAATTAATAGAAGCGTTTAATAAATTAAACACTAATTATAAAAACATAAAATTAATTTTAGTAGGAGGTCACGAAAAAGAACTAGACCCTCTACTTCCCAAAACAATCAATATTATTTCGAAAAACAAAAATATAATTAGTACAGGCTGGGTAAATGATGTAAGACCATACTTGGCCATAGCAAATGTATTAGCTTTTCCTAGTTATAGAGAAGGCTTTCCTAATGTAGTAATGCAAGCAGGCTCTATGAAAACAGCTTGTATTGTTACCAATATTAACGGATGTAATGAAATTATAGAAAATAACGTTACTGGTTTTATTATTCCTAAAAAAGATTCTGAAGCACTCTACAATGCCTTAAAACATGTTTTAACCATACCAAATAAAATAATAAATATGGGACAAAAATCCAGATTAAATATTATAGATAAATATGAACAAAAAATAATATGGAAAGCTGTTTTAAATGAATATAATAAATTATAATAGTAATTCCTTATTGTATACTTTGTCTTTAAAAACCTTAATATTATTACCTGTTTTTCCTCTCATCGATAAAAACATAAACAAGAGCGTATTATTTATAAAAAGTAATTAACTTAAGATAGATAATATTATTTTTAATTTTTATTTAAAATATTTTTTATAAATGTATAAGTGTTTTTTTAAGAGATTATTTGATTTAATTATTTCTACAATTGGAATAATTTTTCTATTTCCTGTTGGGTTATTAGTATATTTTGTATTACTCTATATAAACAACGGTAAGCCTTTTTTTTATCAAAAAAGGCCTGGCAAAAACGAAATAATTTTTAAAATTATTAAATTTAAGTCGATGACAGATAAAAAAGATGAAAAAGGCAAACTATTACCTGATGAAGAAAGAGTTACAAAATTTGGTACATTTATTAGAAAAACCTCTCTTGACGAAATACCACAACTAATTAATATAATAAAAGGAGACATGAGTCTAATTGGGCCTAGGCCATTAAGAGTGCGCTACCTACCCTATTATAGCGAAAAAGAAAAAATAAGACATACAGTAAGGCCAGGTGTTACAGGATTGGCTCAAATATCTGGCAGAAATCTATTAAGTTGGGATAACAAATTAGCTTTAGATGTTGAATATGTTGAAAACATATCTTTTTTAAATGATATTAAAATTTTTTTTAAAACTATACGAAAAATATTTGTGTATAATAATACTGTTTTTGACCCCAATATGCTTGATTTAAAAGAATTAAGAGAAAATAAAGATTAACTTAATATCTAAAAAAACATGAATTTACTAAATTCACTACGAAATAAAGCCTTTTGGTTTTTAGATAGACTTAAAGGAGGGAACTTACAAAAAGACTTAGATGATATAAAAGATTGTTTTGAATTAAACTCTTTTAGTTTATTACAAAAAAAAAAGAAACCAATTTTAGATAAATTATTAAGAACTGCTGTTACTTCAACAAATTTTTATAGTAATTATAAAAATTTCAATTCTCTTCAAGATTTTCCAGTTGTTAATAAATTAATTATTAAAAATAACTTTGATGATATTAATATATTACAAGCTAATACTTCTAATTTATTAGAAGCAAGTTCTAGTGGTTCAACAGGTACTCCTTTTAAAGTTTATCAAACAAAAAGGAAGGCTTTAAGAAATAAAGCTGACGTTTTATATTTTGCAAAATCTGTTGGCTACAATATTGGCGATCAATTAATATTTGTTCGATTATGGTTAGACAAATATAGAAAATCGCTATTACTAAAGAAACTAATCAATATTGTAGAAGTTGATGTTGAAAAAGATTTAAATGATGAAAATTTAAAAATTCTGTTGAATAGATTAAAGAAAAATAAAAAACCGAAGGGTTTTATTGGGTATCCATCTGCATTTGATAAAATATGTAAGTATTTAGATAAAATTAATTCTTCACCACTTGACTGTAATTTTAATTCTATTATAACAACTTCTGAAAGTCTTTATGATAATTTAAGAAAAAAAATGGAATATTATTTTAACGCAAAAGTAGTCTCTAGGTATTCTAATGAAGAAAACGGTATTTTATCTCAACAAATGTTAAATGAAAATGCTTATACTATAAACTGGGCAAGCTATTTTATAGAAATCTTAGATTTAAATACAGATAGACCAGTTGCTAATGGTGAAATTGGAAGAATTGTTGTAACCGATTTATATAATTTAGCCACTCCTTTAATTAGATATGATACTGGTGATATCGGTAAATTTTGTGATAACGAAAATGATAATATTCCAAAATTTGAGTTCATTATGGGTAGAAAAACTGACCTTTTATATGATACAAAAGGTTTAGTTGTAAATCCGCATACAGTATATGCAGGTGCAACTAAATTCCCAGAAATAGAACAATTCCAAGTTATTCAAACAAATAATAAAAACTATACATTTAAAATAAATATTAACTCAAAATTTATTAGAGAGAAACAATTGATTTCTTTTTTTAAAGCATATTTGGGAGAAGATGCTAACATCACAGTAGATTATGTTAATGAGATTCCATTATTAAGTTCCGGAAAAAGAAGAGTAATTGTTAATCTTTTAAAAAAATAAAACCTAAATTTTAGTTTAAAAATATGAATATTCTTTTTACATGTGCAGGAAGGCGAAATTACCTAATTAACTATTTTAAAAAGGCCTTAAACGGCAATGGTAGTGTAATAGCTGCCGATGAAAAAATGTCTGCTCCAGCTATGGTTGATGCTGACATTGCTATAAAAGTTCCTAGTATTTATGACGAAAATTATATAAACAAACTTATAGATATAGTAAAAAAATATTCTGTTAACGCAATAATTTCTTTAAACGACTTAGAATTACCAATTTTATCGAAAAATAAAATTATACTTGAACAGCATGGAGCTAAAGTAATTGTTTCTAATACAAATGTTATAGCTATAGGTTTTGATAAGTGGAAGACTTATAATTTTATTAAAGATTTAGGGTTAAGTACACCTAAAACTTATATAAAATTAGATGAAGCAATTCAAGACATAGAAAATGGTAATTTAAAATTTCCATTAGTTTTAAAACCACGCTGGGGAAGCGGTTCTATAGGTATTGATTTTCCTGAATCAATTGAAGAGCTTAAACTATCCTATAAATTACAAAAAATAAAATTACAAAAGACCATACTAACTAAAGCAAACGAAGAAAGTGTAGTAGACGATATTTTAATACAGGAAAAGCTAAATGGTATAGAATATGGTATGGATATTGTTAATGATTTTGAAGGTAATTATTACGGTACATTTGCTAAAGAAAAATTAGCAATGCGATCTGGCGAGACAGATAAAGCAAAATCAGTAATCGATCATAGCTTTGAAAAATTAGGGCAATTAATTAGTGAAAACCTAAGACATATTGGAAATATTGATAGCGATGTTTTTGTAGTAAATAATAAGTTATACTTGTTAGAAATTAATCCAAGATTTGGAGGCGGATACCCCTTTTCTCACGAAGCAGGTGTAAATCTAGCTGCAATTTATATAGAATGGTTAAAAGGCAAAAAAAATAAAGATTTAAAACATTACAATAATTACAAAGAGAACATAATATTCTCTAAATGTGACAGACTAATAAGAATAAATTAAACAAAATTAATATTAAATTATTAATTTTGTATTTATAGCCCCAAAATGATAGAATTAATAGCAGAAAAAGATAAATGGGACTCATTTATATCTGAGTTTCAGTATTATGACACATATCACACTTTTGATTATCACATAATTTCAAAATCAAAAGAAGATACGCCTATACTTATAAAATACACAGAAAATAACGTCGTAATTGGTATACCACTTTTATTAAGAGCAATAAAAAATACTCCGTACAAAGACGCCATATCTGTGTATGGTTATTCTGGTCCTTTGTCTAAAGGAATTACTGAAAATTTCAACAATACTGTATTTACAAAAACGCTTTTTAATTATTTTAAAAAAAATAATATAATATCTGTATTCTCAAGATTAAATCCCTACATAAAAAATCAAAAAAAAATACTAGAAAACATTGGGGAAACTTGCCTTTTGGGCAAAGTTGTAAATATTAATTTAAACTTGAATAAAGAAGTACAAAGACAAAATTACCAAAGCAGACTAAAAAACCAAATTAATAAAGCTAGGAAAAACTGCAGTATTAAAACTGCTACAACGAATCAAGACATTAATGAGTTTATAAAAATATATAACGAAAATATGTTAAGGGTTAAAGCAAAAAAAACATATTTTTTCGATAACAACTATTTTTATAATTTAGTTAAAAGTAAAAGTTTTAAAACAATAATACTATTAGCTATAGATAATGAAACAAAAGAAATCATTTCTGGCGCAATGTTTTTAATTAAGAAATCTATTGTTCAGTATCACTTATCTGGAACAAAAAATGATTTTTTACACTTAATGCCTACAAAACTACTTATAGACGAAATGAGAGTTATAGCTAACAGAGAAAAATACACTTTTTTTAATCTGGGCGGAGGTTTAGGTGGCAGTAATGAAGACTCTCTTTTCAAATTTAAATCTACCTTTTCAAAAGATTCTTATTTATTCTTTATATGGAAACTCATAGTAAATAAAAAGGCATATGATGAAGTTTGCCAGAAAAATGAGATAAAGAATTTGTCATCTAATTTTTTTCCATTATACAGGCTTAACGAATCTTTTCACTAATTTATTAGTTTTAATTTTACGGTTAAAAAGATGAAAGAAAACTTAAATAAAACATTGTATTCTGATAAATTATTTAAAGTTTGGGCAGAAAAAAAGAGTATAACAGATTTAGAGCGCTACTTTATAAATAAGTATGTCTTAGATAAAACAAAAAAAGTAATTGAAGCTGGAACTGGTGGTGGAAGAATTATTTTTGAAATTGAAAAACGAGGTTTTTATAACTTAGACGCTTTTGATTATGTTGAAAACATGATTAAATTTTGTAATCAAAAAAAAAACGCATTAAATTCTAAAATTAACTTTAAAATTGCTGATGCAACGCAGCTAAATAATGTATATAAAAACAGTTATTTTGACTATCTAATATATTTGCAGCAAGTCTTGTGTTTTATAGACCCAAAAAAACTACCAAAAGCTTTACAAGAAGCATATAGAATTGGGACTGAAGACAGCGTATATATATTTTCGTTTCTTAACTGGAATTCTAAATTTTATAATCCGATTTTGAGCTTTTTTGTAAATACAATAAGAGTGTTTAGAGGAGAAAAAGTAAATAAATATAAATTGCCATGGCTAAATTTAAACGGTAAAATTAATTGGAAATTTTTAAATAAAAATCAGCCACAAAATATTTGGTTTAAACAAGAAGATATCATAAAAATTCTAGCTAACAATGGGTTTTCTATACTAGAAGTAAAAAGTCAACTAAATAAATCTGATAAGCAAGAGCATATTCATATTGCATGTAAAAAAACATATTAAATGAAATGGAAGAAAACAATACTCCCTTTTTAACTAAAACATTTCAGAATATTTGGAGAAAGCATTTTATTTCAAATAAAACCATCCAAACATTTAAGTTTATTGATGGGGTAAACTTCTACAAAAATAATTTTCGTATATATACAAATATTGGCAAAAACTTAACAAAAGGTAATATATACAACTTAATACATGAAAATGATTACAAAAATACAACCTTATTAATTTATGATGTTTTACCTCATTTAACAAAAAAGCAAAACACAAATAATACACAAAAAAATATTGGGGTTCTTAAAAGCAAACAATATACTGGCTTTTTAATTCAATTAGACAAATTTAAAAGTATTGACGATTACTTATTAAACACATTTAGTAAGAATACAAGAATGAAGATGCGTAAATTTAATAAGCGTCTAGAAACATGTTTTAATATCTCAACCAAAATGTTTTTTGGGCATATAGAAAAACAAGAATATGATTTTATTTTTGAGAACTTTATGGCGCTGTTGCAAAAAAGATACTCAGAAAAAGAAATATCTTATAACAATATGCAACCTAAAGAATGGAACTTCTATAAAGATGTTGCCTATCCCCTAATATTAGAAAAAAAAGCTTCTCTATTTATCATTTATAATAATAACACTCCAATAGCTGTGACATACAACTACCATACACAAGATTCGGTTATTGATGCCATTACTGTTTATGATACAAACTACTCTAAATTTAATATTGGTTATGTTAACAATTTAAAGCTTATTAGTTGGTGTTTTGACAACAAGATAAAAACACTTGACTTTTCTAAAGGTTACTTTGATTATAAAAAAAGAATGAGCACGCTTGAGTATGATTTTGAATACCATATCTTATATGATAAAGCATCGATAGTATCAAAAATAAAAGCCTTTGGCTATTATAATTTCTTTAAAATAAAAGCATATTTAAGAAATAAAGATTACAACTCAAAATTCCACAAAATTAGTTATAAATTAAAAAACAAATCCGCTCCAAAAGAAAATTTTGAAATAATAAAACTTGCTAAATTACCTGAAAGTTATTTGCTAAATAGAATTGATATTATGGACAATACTAAATATAACTTTTTAAAGAGGCATGTAAATAATTTTTTATACCTAATAGTTAAGCCTTATAACCAAATACAATTGTTTGAGGTTAAAAACATAAACAATACTTATATTTTATCAAGCAACTCGCTTATACAACAGTTAACATTTACAAACTAGGTATTAATCGTTTAAAAATAAATTACATATTTTTTAATTCAAACTAGAGGTAAAAACTATAATTTAATAATAATGGATAAAAAAATAATTATGATAGTTGGAGACTGGTACTACCCAAAAATGGTATATCAAAGTCTAAAAACTGAATTTAACATTCAAAACATAATTATAGACAAAGGCGAAAGCACATACAAACTATTAAAACGAAGAGTAAAAAGACTAGGAATTATACATGTTATAGGTCAATTGTTATTTAGGATTTTAGCAGTATCTTATATTAATAAAACTTCAAAAAAACGATTTCAAGAAATTTTAAATAAATATAATATTAAAGAAGCAAGTTTTGATTTACAAAAAACAGTTGAAATATCTTCAATAAACTCTCTTGAAGGACAAAAACTTCTAAAAAAAATAAATCCTGATATAGTAATTATTGTAACTACTCGAATTTTATCAAAAAAAACATTAGAAACTGTAAACGCTAATTTTATAAACATTCACTCTGGTATTACTCCTAAATATAGAGGTTTACATGGTGCGTATTGGGCACTAATAAATAATGACAAACAAAACTGTGGAGTTACTGTACATTTGGTTGATGAAGGCATTGATACAGGTAATATCCTCTATCAAGCTTCTATTATAGATAGTATTACTCCAAAAGATAACTTTATGACCTATACATATCTTCAGTTAGCAAAAGCTTTGCCTCTATTAAAAAAATCAATTTCAGATATTCAGTCTAATAACTTAAAAACAGTTTCTAATTCTAAAAACCAAATTAGCAATAAGCTTTACTACCACCCTACTTTATGGTTTTACTTGTTCCATAGGTGGATTAAAGGCATTAAATAAGTATTGCTTTTATAAAAATAATTATCCTGTTTTTAGTTCTTTATTAACAACATTTATCAAATCCCCTATATTTTCCATTGCCATTAAATCCATTAATTTAAACTTAATATTGAAAGCCTTTTCTATATCATTCATAATTAATAAATGAGTAATAGACTCCCACCCTTCAACATCTTTAGCTGTTGTGTTTTCGTTTAACTCAAATTTATCGTGTTCTAGTACTCTAATAAATGATTTTTTTAGAGTATGTAATATATCTTCTTTATTCATTATTATTTATTATTAAATTTCTTAATTGATTTCTATCTACCTTTCCATTTTTATTATGTGGAAGGTTATTTATAAAAAACACCCTTTTAGGAACCATATAATCTGCAAGTTTTGAGTTTAGATATTTTATCAAATTTGTTGTATTAAATTTAGTACTTTCTATTACAAGTACAAGTTCATCATTATTATTATCGTTTTTAATATTCAACACCAAACTGTTTTTTAAGTTTGTACTTTGGTGTTTTCTAATATGGTACTCGATTTCTCCTAATTCTATTCGATAACCTCCAATTTTAACTTGAAAATCTTTTCTGCCAACATACATATAAAATCCATCATCATCTCTAAAGCATAAATCTCCTGTTTTATAAAATTGTTTTAGCTCTCCTAACTTATTTGTATGTTTAAAAAAAGAAGATTTATTTAGTTCATTGTTTTTCCAATAGCCAGAAGTTTGTTGACCTCCAGATAAACACAATTCTCCTTCTACATTATTTTCAATTACATTACCGTCTTTATCTAAAAGCAAACAATCAATATTTTTAAATGGTTTACCTATAGAAACTACACCATTATGTGATTTATCAAAATTCTTATCAAATTTATAATAATGACTACAAACAGTAAATTCTGTTGGTCCATAATGATTTAAAATAGTTCCGTTAGGAATGCACTTAGACCATTCTTCAACTACATCTACAAACAATTTTTCACCTCCAAATATAGAGTATCTAACCCATGGAGCATTTATTTCAGAAAAATAAGGTCTTAAATAATATACTATTGATGGTACCATCTTTAATACTGTTAATTTGTATTTGTCTAACAACTTAAATACCGATAAATACTTAATAGTGTTAGCTGGAACAGTATAAACGCAAGCTCCAACTAATAGAGCAGGCAATAATGCGGTAAGAGATGCATCAAATGTTAAATCATACATTTGTAGACACCTATCTGAAGCATTTAATTTATATTCATTATCTAGAGCAAGCTCTGTAAATAGTGTGTTTAAATTTTTAAAACTAATGGGTATTCCTTTTGGTTTCCCTGTACTGCCACTAGTAAATAAAACATACGCCGTTTTAGATTTAATTATGTTTAATGCGCTCAACTTTACGGTAGATAAATCTGTATCATCATTAACATTTAGTACATTAAATGAGGGCAAGTTTGTCTTTATTGAAGAATCAAACACAAATTTTACACTAATTAAATTTAAAATTTCTTTATTTCTAGCAACTGGCGCTGTTGGATTTATTGGAATATAAGCTTTACCCTCCATCCATAAAGCAAATATTGTTGTATAAGTTTCAATGTCATTATTAGCAACTAAACCAATATGAGTTTCCTCTTCACTAATTTTTTTAACTATAATTTTTCTAATTTTAAGAACTCTACTTAAAACTTCATTATAAGTATAAAATGTATCATTTATACAAAATGCATTTCTCTTTTCATTTAATTTAAATGCACTTTCTAAGCTGTTTACTATATTCATTTTTTATTAGAAAAAATTACCGTCTTGATCTTTCAATAAACTAAGTTTAGTGTTTTGATTAATAGCGTTATGAATAAGGGAGACGAGTTCTTTTTTGTCTGCATAAATTTTAAAAAAACTCTTACTAATTCGTTCTCCTAAAACACTATCTTCTGTTTGAAGAATAGTACACTTGTTAGATATCATTTTCTTAATTAACACATTCAAACAATCATCGTAATACATATCTGTCGTCACAAAATATCTAACTATCATTCTATTTCCTGATATAAAGCAAGATATAAAACCTATAATTGTATTTTCCTTTTTTATAACATCGTTAATATTATATATTTTTTTTGCTATTGTTCCTAGCAAACAATTTTGTTTTGAATTTTTTTCGCTTTCTGTTATACTTTGGTATTGATTGTTATCAATTTGCCAATTAATGTAAGCTTTACTTTTAAGAACAAAATCATTAATAGATTGTTTTTCTATAAACTGCCAAACTTGATTGTTTATTATCGAAACTTCTGTATATGAGACTCCTTTACTATTTTTTTCACTTTTAAGTGTATTAATTAAAGCTATAAATACTCTAGAAAACTTATCTAGCACCTTTAAAATTGGAGCTAATTTTCTTAATTTTTTTTTCTTTAATACTAATAAATCATAATCAATACTAAAGATAATAATATATCTATTTCGTTTAGAGAATTTTTGAAAAGGTTGTTTATTATAGAAAGCTTTTGTTTTTTCTCCTAAAAATTTTACCACTACTTGATTATTACACTCTACAAGTGATTGGTTTTTAACATAAGTAGAAAGAACTGTTTCTTTAAATTTATTTGAAACCCACCACCTTTGACTCCAAAATATTTTTTTAGTTTTATTATCTCCTATTTTAATTAAGTCCGGAACTAGATAAACAAAAGCAATAATTTTATACTTCTCATAACCTAGTATTGCAAAAGTATCATTTTCTTCTGCTCTAGCATTTTTAAGCATCCATTTAGCCTTATTTATAGAAAACGGAGCTTCGTATAAATTATCCCAAAACTTATTGTGGTTTATGGCCTCTCTAAGGCTCTGTTTTGTTAAAATGATTATCTCAAGATTATTCATTTATAAATATTCATTTTTATATTACAGCAAGTGTTTAAAACACTAATAAAATACTTGCCAAAACTTACAACTATAAAACAATAATACAACTATTACGTAGATTACAGATAGTATCTATTTTTAATTTTAAAACTAAATAATGTAATACTTGAATATTAATATAATTGAAGCCACAATGCTATGAAACTAATAAAAAATGTATTAAATGCAGAAATTATATTAACCATTAAACCTAAAACACAAACCCCAAACACAACTATATTTAATTAATGTTTTTTAGTAGATTCATTTATATATTTTGTTAACACCCTTGATACTTGAAGTGATACTTTATCATGCCCATAACATGTCCAATGATGATCATAATCAAAAGACCAACTCTTATCGTTATCTGAATTTAATAAAATTGTCTTAAAACCTTTGTCCTTGCATAATTTGATTATTTCTGGTTTAGATTTTGGCTGAAAAACCAATATTTTATTAGAAATATCGTAATTCAATTTAACGTAATTGAGTAGTTTACTAATTTCATGAAAATACTTAAAATCGTTATCTTTTTTACTTTTTACTTTTTTTGTTTTTTTGTTTTTTTTAGGTGGTTTATTTTTTTTAAAAACATTAAAAGAAAAATTATTGTAGAAATAATATAAAAGTTTCCAATTATATAATATTTTTTTAAATCCCGGAGATTTCATTTGCCCATATACTACCCTATTTGTTTCAATATCAAGTTGTGTAATATCTTTTAAAGGCTTAATAGAAGATACACTTTCAGTAAAATCATGACCAGCAACATAAATTAATTGAAATATTGGTTTTAAAGAGTCTAATTGTTTAGATATTTCCATGGCTTCAATAAAAGAAACCCCAGACCTACTAGCTTCAATGAAGTTATAATCACTCATCTTTTGTTTCAACAAATTAGACTGGTGACATTCGTTAGGGTTCATGAAGTTTTCAATAAAAGAATCTCCAATAATGCTAATTACATTTTCGTAGCTATTAGGCAAGTCGCCAGGCCATCCAAATTTATTAATCTTCCATTTATGGTCTCCTCCTTTCCAATATCCAGATTGATTTGGATAATATTTTTGAATTCCAAATTCATCAATAGTACGTTGAGGCAAGTCGGAAACCGTATGCGTAAAACGAATAATTAACTCTCCAAGAATTACAATTATAAAAAAGAAAACTAAAATATTTTTAAAAAACTTCTTCATACTTAAAATTGAAAATATATAAACGCTTGTTCTTCTCCTGTAAATCTAAACATTAGTACAATTAACAAACAATAGATAGACCATCTAATTGGCTTGTTAAAACTATCAATCCTATCAATAGCATACTGACCATTTCTTCCAAACCACTCTACAATTAAAAACATTAATATAAGTACTAATACTGTGCTTGGTAAAACTTCCGGCATTGTAAAAAGCTCAATCGAAAAAATTCCTTTTATAAATGAAAATGCATGTTCAACAGAATTTGCCCTAAAAAACACCCAGGCAATTATAGTTATAAAAAACGTAGTGAACATTTGTATAACTTCTTTTAAACTTGGAAAATGCTTTCCTTGAGCTACAATGTTTGTATTTACTCTATTTTTATTAGTTAGCATTAATGGCAAAAAATATAGCGCATTTAAAAACCCCCAAATCACAAATGTCCAATTTGCCCCATGCCAAAAGCCGCTTACTAAAAATATAATAAATGTATTTTTAATTTTCATCCATGTACCTCCTCTACTTCCACCTAACGGTATATAAACATAATCTCTAAACCAAGTAGATAATGATATATGCCATCTTCTCCAAAATTCTGCTATATCTCTAGAAAAATATGGGAAAGCAAAATTTTGCTTTAAATTAAACCCAAACAATCTAGAAATACCTATTGCTATATCGGAATACCCTGAAAAGTCACCATATATCTGAAATGCAAATAAAAAGGCGCCTAAAAACAACGTGCTCCCTGAATAATCATCAGAATTATTGAAGATAATATTTGCGTATTTAGCGCAATTATCGGCAATTACAATTTTTTTAAATAATCCCCAAAGCGATTGACGTAACCCATCTACTGCATTTTCATAATTAAAGTTTCTCTTTTTATAAAATTGCGGAAGCAAATTTGTAGCCCGTTCTATAGGTCCAGCAACTAATTGCGGAAAAAAGCTAACAAAAGCCAAAAAAGAAATTATATTGTTTGTAGGATCTAATTTCTTGTTATACACATCAATAGTGTAACTTAAAGTTTGAAAAGTATAAAAACTAATTCCAACTGGTAAAACTATGTTAAGCGTATTTACTTGCAGTTCTTTTCCAAAAAATGAGAATGAATCAACAAAGCTTTCTATAAAAAAATTACAGTACTTAAAAAAAGCTAAAAAGCCGACATTAACACATATACTAGTCCATAAATAAAGTTTTCTTTTAGATAGTTTTTCTTCCTTTTTTAATAAAAGCCCAATACTAAAATCAACTAATGAACTAAATACTATTAAAGATAAAAACCTCCAATCCCACCAACCATAGAAAACGTAACTCGCTAAAACTATTAACGCATTTTGAAAATTTAACTTTTTGTTAGTAACAAACCAGTATAAAATAAAAACTATAGGTAAAAATATAAAAAACTCTACTGAATTGAAATACATATTAGGGCTTTACTAAATTATTAAACTAAAAAAAACAAATATCTTTTATGACAATTTAATCATCAAAAAAAATCTTTAAATAACCAAAATAACACCGTAATCTACAATAATTAAAACACATGTTATAAACGTTTATACAAAATTAAAAAGCCCTCAAAAAAAGGGCTTTTATTTAATACTATAATAAATGCAACACATTACATATCATTAAATATAGAATGCATTAAACGTTTTTTATCGTTAATACTTTCTTCAAGAGAAATCATAGTTTCTGTTCTGTAAACACCTTCTATATCGTCTAATAAAAAGATAACTTCTTTAGCATGCTCTGTACTTCTTGCTCTAATCTTACAGAAAATATTAAACTTACCTGTAGTTATATGGGCCACAGTAACATAAGGAATCTCATTAATGCGCTCTAAAACAAATTTTGTTTGCGAGGTATTATTAAGATAAACACCTACGTATGCAATAAAAGAGTATCCTAATTTTTTATAATCTAACATCAATGAAGATCCTTTAATTATTCCGGCTTCTTCCATTTTTTTAACACGTACATGAACAGTACCTGCAGATATTAATAATTTTTTTGCGATATCTGTAAATGGAATTCTTGTGTTATCTATTAACATATCAAGAATTTGATGATCGATTTCGTCTAATTTAATTTTTCCCATAATTAACTATTCTTATATATGAGGCAAAATTAATACATTTTTATTAAAAATAAAGCACAATTAATAGGTTTTATTTCGATAATAGCAATATTTTTTCATTATTCAATATTACGAAAACGTTTTCGTAACCTATAGTTAACATATTTTCTTCTGCTGTAAAAATTTCTTTTTCATTAGCATTAACCTCTTTATGACCATAAAAGCCAATCAGTTTTTCTATCTTTTCTACTTTAGGAATAAACTCTACCTTATTGTTAGTTAAACGTTCTTGGTATTGAATACCAATATCGACAATTTTGCCATCCACCTTAGCGTTTCTAATAATAACATCAAAAAAGCATTTATCGTTTTCAGGTATATCAAAATATGCTTTATAATTATTACCCGTAACTGTTGTTCTAGCTATATAATCTAGAGATGTAATATAAGATGTAAAAATGAACTCGCGAGTTACCTCACGAGCATAATCGTTAGCAAAATGCCCTGCTTCAAATAATATTGTAGGTACATTTTCACTTTGAAATGTGTCTCCAATACAATTTAAGTTAAATGCATCATCATAAACTCCAACTTGATTTGGTATAATATGTTGTAATGCTTTATTCATAATCCCTATAACCTCCATAGCTTTCTTTCTTGTAACCGTAATAGAACATGCTTGGTCTTGAGCTGGAGCTAAAAAAGACACCGTAGCTGATTTATTTGAAGTGCCTGCACTAAAAATAGTACGCTGCCCGTGTAAATTATAACAAAAGTGAGGTTTAAAATCTTTGTAACAGTTACGCAATACCAAACTTTCTGGTTGGGTTAAATTTTGCGCATCTCTATTTAAATCTACCTTATTAGCATTTATTCGTGTATAAGCCAAAGCTCCATCTGGATTAAGAATTGGTATTATATATAAAGTGCAAGCCTCTAAAATATAATCAAGCCCAGAGGTTTTGCTTAAAAGAGCTTTTAAAAGATCAAACAAAGCCTTTGTTGTAGTAGATTCGTTTCCGTGCATCTGAGACCACATTAAAACTCTTTTTTTTCCTTTGCCAATTCTTAAACCATAAATCGGGGATTTTAAAACCGACTCGCCAACAACTTCAACAGTTACTAATTTAGATATTTTTTTTAATAACGGCTCTATACTTTTGTTCGTTATATAGCGATGCGATAAGCTAGATTCTTTATGTTTTATAAACAGATCTTTAATGTGGTTTAATTGCATGATTTTTTTTTAGGTTACAAAAGTAAACATTTACAAATTTACATTTGTAAACAATATTTAATTCTATTTAGTATACATTTGTATACACAAAAACATACTTAAACACTAAAATGTTTACCAAAAACAACACGTTTATATTTAATTAATAAAAATTATTGATATTCAACATGTTAATTATCTCTATATGAAGTTTAAATTCATATGAATACTAAATTTTAAACAATATAATGCCATGTTTCAATTTATATTGTTACATTTGTAACATAAAGCCATAATTGTTTTTTTTACATTGATAAACACAGCTGATTTTATTAAAAGACTACAAAGCGTAATAACACATTATGGTGAATCTGCTTCTTCCTTTGCCGAAAAAATTGGAGTACAACGTTCTAGTATTTCTCATATTTTATCAGGAAGAAATAAGCCAAGCTTAGACTTTATTTTAAAAATTCTTTCCGCCTATCCCGAGGTAGATTTATATTGGCTTTTTAATGGTAAAGGTAATTTCCCTTCTGAAGAGAAAGTTGAAAAACCCAAAAAAGAACCAATACAAACTAATGATGTAATTAAAAAAGAGATAATCACAGAAATGAGGAACGACAAAACCATCGAGCGCATTGTTATTTTTTATTCTGACGGAAGTTTTAAAAACTACAACAATTAACAACTTAGTTTATTAGCTTTGTAATTTATTTTTTTGTGTTATGCGATATATTTTTATTCTAGCTTTATTGAGTTTGTGCAGCTGTTACGAAACCACTAGAAATTGTAAAGATTACAGAACGGGTACATTTAGGTTTAATTATATGGTAAACGGCATTGCTAAAAGCGGCGACTTTAAAAGAACCGAGCGTTACAGCATTAATTTTTACGATAACAAAATTGACAGCTCTGAGGTAAAATGGATAAACGATTGCGAATTTATACTTTACAAAGTTAATCCTGTGTCAATTTCTGAGAAGGATCCAATACACATGAAAATACTGACCACAACAGATAGCTCGTACACTTTCGAATACGCCAAAGCTTCCTTTAACGAAGGAGAAAAGAAAAGAAAAGAAAAAGGTGTTGCTTATAGAATTAACTAATTAAAAGGATACAAGAAATATTCTACTAAATTAAATTTCAACTCTTTTTTATCTGTTATTTCATAAGTTAAAAAAATCTCCCCCCAATATTCGCCGTCCGAAAAATCTGCTATAATCCATTTATGGTTTAGCATTTTTACTGTATTTATAAGCATTTTTCTTCCTTGGCTTGCCGCATAAGGCACTATAGGATGCTCTCCTTTTACTTCATTTAACTTGTAAAGCTCGTCTTTTATAAAAGGGATTAATTCTGCTACTTCATACCCGTCATTTTCAAAATAACTAATAGCATCTTCGTTTCTATCTAAATTAAAATGAGAAACCTCTAGAATTTCATTATGTAAAACCGCAACAGAATCCTTATACTTTTCAAGTTGAGATTCACTAGTCGCTAATTTTTTATCAATATCTTCAAAAATTCGTTTAGAGTTTACATATTGAAACAATACTAACAATGCTGTAAACACAAATAAATACATAAAAATTCTTTGCTTCATTTTTTTCTTTTTATACTATTATTTTTAATTCATCATAAGCCAAAAATACATTTTCTGGCAACATAGCTTCCACATCATCGTGAAAACCTAATAAATGACTTATGTGTGTTAAATATGCTTTTCCTGGATTAACTTTTTTTATAAACTCTAAAGCTTCCTCTAGATTAAAATGCGATTGATGCGGCTGTATACGCAAAGCGTTTACCACTAAAACCTTAATGTTTTTTATTTTTTTAATCTCTTCATCCTTCACAGTTTTCATATCTGTTAGATAAGCAAAATCGCCAAACTTAAACCCAAAAACCTGCAACTTATTATGCCTGCCGTTAACCGGCACAACTTCTATATCGCCTAATTTAAAAGGTTTATTTTTCACCTTATTTATTACAACTTCTGGCGCCCCTGGATACCTATTTTTCTTTTTAAAAACATAATCAAATCGCTTTTTAATAGATTTCACAACCCGTTTATGAGCATAAATAGACACACCTCCTTGCCTGAAATAAAAAGGTCTTATATCGTCCAACCCCAAAACATGATCGGAATGCTCATGAGTAAACAAGATACCATCTATTCTTTCTACATTAGCTCTTAGCATTTGATATCTAAAATCTGGACCACAATCTACCACATAAGTAAAGTCGCTCCACTCTACCAAAACCGAAACACGTAAGCGTTTATCTTTTGGGTTTTTACTTAAGCAAACCGGATGATTACTCCCAATAATAGGAATACCTTGAGATGTGCCAGTACCAAGAAATGTAATTTTCAAAAATCTTAAGTTTTACACAAAAATAAGTTTATTTTTTTGTTTACTCTAGTTATTTGGTACCTTTGTAAACACAAGACGTAACCTATAAAAACATATGGAAATCACCATTACAGGAGATAGAGAGTTTGACGATATTCCGTCGTTAAAATCAAAAGCACTTCGTATTAATTTAAACGAAAACATATACGGAACCTTTGCTGAAATTGGAGCAGGTCAAGAAACTTGCCGTCATTTTTTTAGAGCCGGTGGCGCCTCTGGAACCATAGCAAAAGCTATGTCTGCTTACGACAAAGACTTTAGTGATGCTATATATGGAGCTGAAGATGACGGACGTTATGTAACCGAAGCACGTTTAAGAAAAATGCTTGCTCACGAGATGGATTTAATGGAAAATAGATTAACTCGCGAGAAAAATCCGAATAAAATATTTTTCACCTACGCCAATACTGTAGCAACTATAGACTTTGCTAAACAATTTAAAGGCCATGGTTGGGTAGGAATTAAATATCAAGTAGAAGCAGGAGCCGAATACAACGAGATAATTTTACACGTTCGATTTAAAGAAACCGATGCTAGATTACAGCAAGAAACCCTTGGTGTACTAGGAACCAATTTAATTTACGGGGCTTTTTACAAATACAACGAACCTAAAAAACTACTAAGGTATTTGTACGACCATTTAGATAAAGACCAAATAGAAATTGATACCATAAATTTTTCAGGCCCTGTTTTTGAAAACATCGATAACAGATTAATGAGCTTGCAATTGGTTAAAAATGGTATGACCGATGCTGTAATGTTTGGGCCGGATGGCACAAACGTACTACCAGCAAGAGTATTCTACAAGAAAAACATTCTTGCGCTACGCGGAAGTTTTAGACCTGTAACCAAAGTTAACATGGAAATGTATGAGAAATCATACGAAATGTTTATTAAAGAAAATAAGGTTGATGAAGATAAAACCGTTGTGGTTTTTGAAATAACACTATCCAACCTAAGGGCAGAAGGTGAGATTGATGAGCAAGATTTTATTGATAGAGCAGATTTACTATGCGCTCTAGGACAATCTGTTATGATTTCTAATTTCCAGGAGTACTTTAAGGTTGTTGAGTATTTTTCTAACTATACTAAAGCACGTATGGGCTTAGCCATGGGGGTTAGTAACCTAGTAGATATTTTTGATGAAAAATATTACCGCCATATGAGCGGAGGTATACTTGAAGCTTTCGGTAAACTATTCTTTAAAGATTTAAAAGTTTACCTATACCCCATGAAAGATCCTGAAACAGGCGAGCTAATTAATAGTGAAAATTTAAAAGTATATCCGCGTATGAAAGAACTATACAAATTCTTTAAATACAACGGAAAAGTAATTGACATTGAAGATTACGACGAAAGTATTATGAATATATTTTCAAGAGAAATATTACGAATGATATGTGAAGGCGAAAAAGGCTGGGAAGATATGGTTCCCGAAGGAACTGCAGAGCTAATTAAAGACTATAGACTTTTTGGATATACCAGAAGACCTTTAACACTTAGTAGACGAAGAACAACCAAGAAAAAATAAAATACAAAAAAGGCTATTTAACTAAATAGCCTTTTTTTTTACAATAAATTATCTAAATATGCTAGTATTAGCCTAATATTTGAGCTGCATGATCTTTAGTTTTTACTTTTTCAATAACACGATCTACAACACCTTCTTCATTAATTAAAAAAGTCATTCTATGAATACCATCGTATTCTCTTCCCATAAACTTTTTTGGCCCCCAAACCCCAAAAGCATTTATAACCGTTTTATCTTCATCTGCTAAAAGCGGAAAAGGAAAATCGTATTTATTCTTAAAATTTGTTTGGCGCTTTGCAGAATCTGCACTAACACCTAACAACTCATAACCTTGAGCCTGAAGCTCTTTATAATTGTCTCTTAAATTACAAGCTTCTACCGTACACCCTGGCGTACTTGCTTTTGGATAAAAAAACACAACTAGCTTTTTTCCTTTATAATCACTTAATGAAACTGTATTTCCTTGCTCATCTTTAGCCGTAAAATTAGGAACGGCATCACCTTGCTTTAATGTATTCATAGTATTAACTTTGATTTTTAACAAAAATACAATTTATGACTAAACAAGAGAAGGTAAACTTTGTTATTAATACACTCTACAAACTATATCCAGAAATACCAATACCTTTAGACCATAAAAACCCATACACACTTTTAATTGCTGTTTTACTATCTGCACAATGTACAGATGTAAGGGTTAACAAAATAACACCTTTATTATTTGAACGCGCAGACAATCCGTTTGATATGATTAAAATGTCTATTGAAGACATAAAAGAAATTATAAAACCATGCGGCCTATCGCCAATGAAAAGTAAAGGCATATACGGGTTATCAAAAATTTTAATTGAAAAACACAACGGAAAGGTTCCAGAAAGTTTTGAAGCTCTAGAAGCATTACCAGCTGTAGGCCATAAAACAGCTAGTGTTGTTATGTCTCAAGCATTTGGAGTTCCTGCTTTCCCGGTCGACACCCATATTCATAGACTAATGTATCGCTGGAATTTAACAAACGGAAAAAATGTAACCCAAACCGAAAAAGATGCTAAAAGATTATTTCCTAGAGAATTATGGAATGATTTGCATTTACAAATTATTTGGTATGGTAGAGAATATTCGCCAGCTCGTGGTTGGAATTTAGAAAAAGACGTTATTACTAAAACTATAGGTAGAAAATCTGTTATTGATGAGTATTACAAAACAAAAAAGTCTTGATATTAAAAACATCAAGACTTTTTTTTTTAGAAAACTTAATTAAGAAGCGTTTCAAACTTCATTTTATTACACTTTATAACACTTAATGCCTTAGAGTAATTTAGAAGAAAATTAACCGTTTCTTCTCTCGGCTCAAGATTTTCTATATTTTTTATAGAATTTTCAGAGTAAATTTTTGCCATTTTTTCTATTTATAGGGTTATTTCAAAATAGAAAACGTAACAATATTTACTTTATTGTATTAATTTGTTAAAACAATATTATGTTTATCTATAATTTTACGCAAATTAATTAATGCGTAACGCATTCTTCCTAACGCCGTATTAATACTAACCCCTGTTCTATCGGAAATTTCCTTAAAACTCATATCGTTATAAATACGCATTAGCAACACTTCTTTTTGGTCGTCTGGAAGTTCATCAACCAATCGTCTTACATCATTTTCAACCTGTTCTTTAATAATGTTTTTCTCTGCATTTAAACTGGTATCACTTAATACCGAAAAAATACTAAACTCTCCAGTATTATCAAATTTTGGCATACGATTATTCTTTCTAAAATAATCAATCACTAAATTATGAGAAATACGCATTACCCAAGGTAAAAACTTCCCCTCTTCATTATAAGCACCTCGTTTTAAAGTTCTTATAACTTTAATGAATGTGTCTTGAAAAATATCTTCGGCAACATCCTTATCATATACTTTCGAATATATAAAGCTATAAACCCTTTGTTTGTGTCTTTTAATTAAAATTTCTAGAGCACTTTCGTCTCCCTTAATGTAATTACTAACTAGAATTGCATCTGTTATTAGTTCTCGTTGCATAATGTTTACTTTTAATGCACGAAGTATACACTTCGTTGCTTGGGGTTATTAAGTTTAAAAGTAATTTTATGCTATAGATGCGTGTGTTTGAAGTTATTATAAGTTCAAATATAACAACAATCATTCCTAAAAAACAAAAAAACACATCTTTTTTTAACAAATTATTCGATAAAAGGTAATTTTTTATGCTCGCTCACTTATGCTATCTTTGTGGAAATATCTCTTTAAAACACCTATGAACACCCCTATTTTAGAAGCAAACCCCAAAGAAAACATTATTATTAAGGGTGCGAAATTGCATAACTTAAAAAATATAGATGTTGTTATCCCTAGAAATAAATTAGTCGTTATAACAGGATTATCGGGCTCTGGCAAGTCCAGTTTAGCTTTCGATACTCTTTACGCAGAAGGACAACGACGTTATGTAGAAAGTTTATCGAGTTACGCCAGACAGTTTTTAGGACGATTAAACAAACCAAAAGTAGAGTACATTAAAGGCATTGCTCCTGCTATTGCGATTGAACAAAAAGTAAACTCTACCAATCCGCGCTCAACAGTAGGTACAACTACTGAAATTTACGACTATTTAAAATTATTGTTTGCAAGAATAGGAAAAACATACTCGCCTATTTCTGGATTAGAGGTGAAAAAAGATACCGTAACAGATGTTTTAAACTATATAAAAACATTTGAAGAAGGCGAAAAACTATTATTGCTTTCTCCTATACACATAGAAGAAGGGCGATCTATTGAAGACAAGCTTAAAGCCTTACAACAACAAGGTTACGCCAGAATAAAAGTTAATAATACTGTTTTAAGAATTGATGAAGCTAAAACAATTTCTAAAAGCGATTTACTTTTACTGGTTGTGGATAGAGTAATTACAAAAAACGAAGAAGATTTTTATAACCGATTAGCCGATGCTACACAAACAGCCTTTTTTGAAGGCAAAGGCACTTGTATAATTGAAACATTAAAAAATAATAAACAACACCCGTTTAGCAATAAATTTGAGTTAGATAACATTAATTTTCTTGAGCCAAATATTCATTTATTTAGTTTTAACAATCCTTACGGAGCTTGCCCTAAATGCGAAGGTTATGGAGATATTATTGGTATAGACGAAGATTTAGTTATTCCTAATACTGGGCTTTCGGTTTACGAAAATGCTATTTTTCCTTGGCGCGGAGAAAGCATGAGCTGGTATAAAGATCAACTAGTTAACAACTCTCATAAGTTTAATTTTCCTATTCATAAACCATATTTTGAATTGACTAACGAACAAAAACAACTTGTTTGGACAGGAAATAAATACTTTGAAGGCTTAAATTCTTTTTTTGCAGAGCTAGAATCTAAAGCTTACAAAATCCAGAACCGAGTTATGCTATCTCGGTACCGAGGAAAAACAAAATGCAAAGCTTGTCAAGGCAAACGCTTACGCAAAGAAGCTAATTATGTAAAAATAAACGGCTTAACTATAACCGATTTAGTTGAAATGCCTCTAAACAAACTAGCAAAATTCTTTAATCAATTAAAACTAAACGACTACGACAATAAAGTTGCTAATAGATTACTAAAAGAAATAAACAACAGACTATCTTTTCTTGCAAACGTAGGTTTAGATTACTTAACACTAAACAGAAAATCGAACACCTTATCTGGTGGAGAAAGTCAACGTATAAACCTAGCAACATCTTTAGGAAGTAGTTTAGTTGGCTCTATGTATATTTTAGACGAGCCTAGTATTGGCTTACACCCAAAAGACACAGAAAAACTAATATCGGTTTTAAAATCTCTACGCGATTTAGGAAACACAGTTATTGTAGTTGAACACGACGAAGATATCATGAAAGCCGCCGATAGTATTATCGATATTGGCCCAGAAGCAGGCACATTTGGCGGGCATGTAGTTGCCAAAGGCACTTATTCTAATATTTTAAACTCAGAATCCTTAACAGCCAAATACCTAAATGATGATTTAAAAATTGAAGTTCCAAAAACAAGAAGAACCACAAAATACCATGTAGATATTAAAGGAGCTAGAGAAAACAACTTAAAAAATATCGATGTTAGCTTTCCTTTAGGCGTGCTAACTGTAATTACAGGAGTATCTGGAAGCGGAAAAAGTACGCTTGTAAAAAAAATACTTTTCCCTGCTCTACAAAAAAAACTAACCGATTTTGGCGACAAACCAGGGCAATTTACAGCTCTTGAAGGCAATTTTAATAATATAAGCCACATAGAATTTGTAGACCAAAACCCAATAGGCCGATCATCAAGATCAAACCCTGTTACATATATAAAGGCTTACGATGATATTCGCGCCTTATTCTCTAAACAAAAACTAAGCGCCATACGTAACTACCAAGCGAAGCATTTTTCTTTTAACGTAGATGGCGGTCGATGTGAAACTTGCAAAGGTGAAGGTCAAGTAACAATTGAAATGCAATTTATGGCCGATGTGCATTTAGAATGCGAAACCTGTAAAGGCAAACGCTTTAAAAAAGAAGTGCTAGAAGTTACATTTGCTAATAAAAACATAGACGATATTCTTAATTTAACTATTGATGATGCTATTGCTTTTTTTGAAGCTACCGAGCAAACAAAAATTAAAAACAAACTACAACCACTACAAGATGTTGGTTTAGGGTATGTTACATTAGGACAAAGCTCTTCTACCCTTTCGGGTGGCGAAGCTCAACGTATAAAACTAGCATCGTTTCTAGGCAAAGGAAACAACAAAGAAAAAGCTCTTTTTATTTTTGACGAACCTACAACTGGCTTGCATTTTCACGACATACAAAAACTTTTAAAATCGTTTAATGCATTAATCTCAAAAGGACACTCTATTATTGTAGTTGAGCACAATATAGACTTAATAAAATGTGCCGATTACATTATAGACCTTGGCCCTACAGGTGGAGAAAACGGAGGAAATCTTGTAGCTAGCGGTACTCCAGAAGAAATTACAAAAGTAAAAACATCTGAAACAGGAAGATATTTAAAAGAAAAATTATAGTTGATAAGATAAAAATGAAAAAACAAAAGCTTAGACTTTCGTTTTTTCATTTTATATAAAGCAGTTTAAAACTGATAGCCTATTCCTATTTGAAAACCACTTAATTTTGAAGTAGCATCTCCAGCTGGATTATCTAGTAAATTTGACAAGCCAAATCCATATCTTGCATTTATATTAAAATTATCGGTAAGTGTATAAGCTGCACCAACATCAACACCAAAATTTATCGATTTTATGCCTTCTGGAGCATCTAAAAGATAGCCCACATTTGGCCCTGCTAAAACATTAATATTATCAATAACTTCATATTTCACTAATACCGGAACCTGCAATTGATTTAAATCTTTTATTGAAACAAAATCAATTTCTGGCTGTAATTCAAATTTATCACCTAATTCAATATCGGTAAAATAATAACCAATAAAAAAACCAGATTTAGTTGTATTGTTTTTAAATTCAGCCAACATTGTTGCAGAATTAGTCGAACTTTTAGAGCTTGATGACTTAGACGCTACATTTGTCGCAATTGCAGATTCGCTATACGAATAACTATAACTTTCGCATCCGCCATAATAACCTCCTCTTAAACCACCACAAGAGGAAAATAAAATAAAAATAAAACCGAGAGTAATGGATAAATTAATTTTTTTCATAATGTTAAAATTTAGTTGATTAAGTAGTTAATTTACAAAACAAACAACTAAAAACCAAATAGTTACAAATACAAACCAAAAAGCATTATAAAAAAATAGGATAAAAAAGAGCCTCTAATAAAACAAAAACGCAAACATACCTAAAATAACAACTGTTAAAGGCGCCACAAACATTAAAAACAAAAACGATGCTATGTTAGCTTTAATAAACGTTTTAATTATGCCTTGATTGTAAAAACGTAATAACGCCAAATACAAATACATAAACGTCGAGAACACTATTAACCAATCAATCCAATCTGGAATATCAATAATAAAATTAACACCTATAATTAAACTAAAAACAGTAAATAAAAAAGAAAAATAATAAAAACTAAACACCAAGTGGTGCGCATACAAACCATGTTTCCTATATAGAATTTTTAATATAAGTGCAAATATTGGCAATAAAAAAAACATCGCAACCGGAATTGTATCATAAAACGTTTGTAAAATACTCCCACCCTTTCTTGATTTATAAAACCTTAAAGCTTGTTTGTACATTTTTTTTGTTAACCAACCCGCATTATCATCCATTCCCATAGCCGTATAAAGCTTAGCATTTGGTGCATTTAAAGCTATTAAAGAATCTAAGGCTTTTGTATTAAAATCAAAACTTGCTATATCATTTTTTCTAAAATCTTCTGCATTAACTAACGAATCTATTTTAGCATCAGAAAAACCATGTATAAACTTATTTTTTTCTAAAGCTTTTTTAATTTCAATCCTAGCTATAGAATCTTTAGCTTTTTGCTCTACTAATTCAATTGCTTTTATTGAGTCTCTTACATAACCATCTTCTATCTTATCAACAACACTTTCTTTTTTTAAAGTTTCGGCTAATTTTTCATCTAAAGATTGAACTTGATTGCGCTGAATAAAAGAAAACAAAAAGAAAAATATTACCGCTACAAACAAGTACATCTGCGCTGGGTGCAAATACAATAACCGCTTACCCTCAATAAATTTACTTGCTAAATAACCTGGTCTAAGCATTAAAGGAAAAAAACTTTTAAAAAAACGCGCATCAAACGAAAAATAGTTACTTATTGTATTATAAAACAAAACTTTAACTGTAAGTTCGTCTTTTACCTGCTGTCCGCAATACGGACAAAACTTAAAACTATCCTTAAACGTCTTTTCGCAATTTTTACAAGTTTCTTTTTTATGCTTCATTTAAAAAGTTTAGTTTTTATAAAAGTAATAATTTTAAAAAGACTACCAATATTCGATATTGTTTAAAAAACTAGAAAGCAATTCTTCATCTAAAAAAACAAACACAAAAACTTAAAAAACAACAAGTTACAACAAAACGCATTGTTAATATTTAGTTAACGCTTACTAAATTGCTATTTTTTGGCATATAAATTGAAAAAAACTAAACATCAGTAAACCCGAAAACTGACAAACACATTTATAAATAATTTGAAAAAATTTCGGAATGTTTAATTAAAATCCTATGTAATTATGAAGAAAGTATTACTAGTATGTGCAAGTTTGTTAATAGGATTAACGACTGCATCAGCAACAGAACTAAATAAGAAAAAACGAAAAATAACGATTAACAAAACCACAAAACACTATTACTTAGAACAACCTATAGTGTTTAACGAGCGTGGTATTGAGTTTTTCATTTTCTCGGATGGTAGCTTCGATTTTAACACCAATGCTAATAACTATTATTACAACGATGCATTTTATAAAAAAAATTCAAGACGAAGTAGTATAAATATTAACCACAGAGGTCCAAACTCAAACATACAATACACCTCAAATCGATACGCAAATACAAGTGTTTCAATTTCTAGAGATCGAAATGGTAAAATAAGACGAATTGGAAATGTGTTTTTAAATTATGATAGACATGGAAGAATTACTAGAGCTGGTTCTGTATTTATGAAATACAACAGAGGTAAAAACTCTAACCTGCATAAAGTTGGTGGTTTAAAAGTTAAGTTTAATAAATATGGAGAGATTATTTACACTCGTGGACATGTTAACCAATTAAACAATATTAACCTAAACGACGACTACTATTATAAACACAATAAAAGAGCAAAAAAAATAAAAAGACACAAAAAAAATTAAATTATTTTTTATTTGAGATTAGATTGGTTCAAACAAAAACCTTAAGACTTTAATTGTTTTAAGGTTTTTGCTTATAACACATCTTAATTACAACAAACAAAGCAACTTAAACATACAAATACATTATTTTTTTGTTTTGGCACGCTGTTTGTAATTACTAAAACAGCAACCCTTAAAATTTACAATTATGAAAAAGTTTATATTCTTATTAGCTGGTTTAATCCTAACAGGGCTTACCGCTAACGCAACCACCACAACAACTAAAGTAAGCGCAGCAACAACTTATTATGGAGGTTATAGTAATTCTTTTATATTTAATGTAGATGGAGTTGAGTTTTCTGTATTTAGAGATGGACAATTCGATTTTAACCTTATTAGAAATCACTCTAGTTTTGGTGTAAATGTTAATACAAGACATGTAAACATTAGCTTTAATACAGGGTATAATTACAATGCTTATGTGCAATATGATGAGTTTGGAGCTATTATTCAAATTGAAAACGTACCTATTTATTATGATTATTACGGACGTATTAGTCAGGCTGGAAATGTAAACATTCACTACAATAACTTTGGTTATATAAACCGAATTGGTGGATTAAATGTATACTACAGAAACAACGTATACTCTCATTACACAGGGTTTATAAACATATATAACAGAGGCTATATTTACAGACCATGGCATAGATATTATAGCATTCCTGCTAGAGATTACTGTGTAGTTTACAACAGACCTTATAGACAGTATTACAGACCTGTACGCTATACCTACAACAGACCTTTTTATAACAATTACAGACCAAGAACCGCTATTGCTAGCAGAAGAGGTAATAAAATTATTAGAAACAGAAGCTATGCCACAGTTAATAGAAGCAAAAGAAATGTTACAAAAATAAACAGAAACACTAATTATAGAAGAAATGTTGCCAATACAAATACTTCAAGACAAAAAAATAACTCTATAAACAACACAAGAAGGACTATTCCTTCTGTAAAAAGAGATGTAGCTAGAAGAGACAACACTAATAACAGAAAGACTTACGAAAATATTAATAGAAACAACAATAAAACGAGTGTAAGAACTAAATCGATAACACGTGTGCAAAAAACTAGAACAACACAAAAACCAAAAAGCATAAACACTCGTACATATAATAGAAACAATAATAAAACTAGAAACACTCAAGTTGCTCAACGTACAGTTAACAAGCCTAGAACATCAAATGTTTCAAGGTCTAAACAAACTAGAACACCAAGAGTAGCAACAAAAAGAAGTAATTCTAGCAAAAATACACGATCGACATCTACAAGAAGACGATCATAACAATTTTGGTTGGTTAGTTTGGAAAGCCCTACGATATGTATGCCTCAAAGCAACATCGTGGGGTTTTTCGTTTTTATAAATTTCTATTTCACAAAAAAACTAAGTCCTACTCTATTTAATATTTAGACCTTTAAATACTTTTTAATAAGCAAAGAAATATCTTCAGAAAAATTATATTTATACACCACAAATACATACACTAGAGTAATTAAAATAGATTTCAAACCAATATTCATTACGGGATGAAACGGAAACTCCCAGAAATAAAACAACAACACAATCGCTGTTAAAAACACCCCTATTTTTAAAGTAGCTATAGTAAAAGGAAACATTTTAAATTTTTTATAAACAAAAAACAATTTAATAGAGTTATAAAGAAACACAGCTAAAAATGTTGCAACACCAGCACCATTTATACCTAAAACAGGTATAAATACTATATTTAGCAATATCATAATTACAACTAAAAAAACGCCTAAAACTAATACTATTCGATAGTAATCACTATTAAACAATATGGCGTTATTACTACCAAGAGCATTATCATATAACTTAGTGAAGCTTATCATAAAAACCACCAATAATCCATGACTAAATTCATTAGGTATAATGTGGTAAAGCTGATTGATGTTAAGAACAATTAACAAAAAAATAAAACCACCAACTACAAATAGGTTTAAGGAACTACGCTTATACAAATCTTCTAAAGCAATAAAATCTTTTTCGTTTAAATACTTTGCAGATAAAGGCAGTAATATTTGATGCATAGCACGTTGAGGTACGGCAATAACTGTTGCTATAAATATAGCTACATTGTAATAAGCTATTTCTTTAATATCAATATAATACCCCAACATAACCTTATCAACATCTAAAAGTATAGTAGCTACAGAACCTGCAATGATAATTAGAAACGAGTATTTAAGCACACCATGTAGGTTAGGCACACGCTTAAATGTAATAACAGGAAACCTTATGCTAAACGCATAAATTTTCATAACCAACATTCTTAATACATAAACAATAACTAGACCAGCCATAAACTGCTCTAAATTAATCATGCTAAAATGCAATAAAAACAATAAAACCATAGCACCAACTCTATGAAAAACTTCCTTCATAAAATTACCAAAAACAGTTTGCATTTGTACTTTTACCCATGCAAAAAACACTTCGAAATAAGCCAAAGCTATAGCAATTATAACAGTATGCCATAAATAGTGTTTTATAATCTCATTTTTGTTAGAAAGAAAACCAACAATAACATCAAAACCTATATAAGTAATTAATATTATAGGAACTATAATTACAAATGGCAATACCAACATGAGCGTTAAAAAACTACTTAAATAGACTCTAGTTTTAAATGTAGAATAAAATTTAACTAAAGTATTATGCACTCCAAAAGCCATTAAAGGCATAATTACGTAAGCTAAAGACAACATGTAGCCAACCATACCATAATACTGATCGGTAAGAAATTCGGTATATAAAAAAAGCGTGTTTATTGCCCCTATAAAAAAACCTAAATAAGTAGAAATAATGTTTTTAAAGGACTGTGATACAACGACTCCCATTTAAATTAAATTAACTAAAGATTTAGTAAGCGCTCTTCTATGGTACTTTTGTAAACCAATTGGGTGCGATTGCAATGTTTTATTTAGAAAAGCAGCATAATGCTCTAAGATAATTCTTTTTAACGAGTCGAAATCATTATAACTAAAATAATTACCTGTATTAGTTTCCTTTATAATTTTTTCTACATCTGAATGACTAGGCCCTATAGAAATAATTGGTCTATTAGAAACCATATACTCGAACAATTTACCTGGAATTATGCATTTTGTTTCATCGGAATCAATCTCTATTAGCAACAACACTTGTGATTTTTTCTGAAACATAATAGCTTCTTTATGTGTAACATAACCAACATTGTTAATATAATCACTTAAACCATAATTTTTAACACTCTCCAACACATTATCACTAACAGAGCCCACAAAATTCAACTGAAAATAATCAGAAAAACCTACCTCGCTAGTAATTAAATCGCTTAAAACCTGCCATAAAATTTCAGGATTCCTTTTAGACAACAAAGACCCTATATGCGACAATGTAAATTTAGTATCCATTTTAAAATCAACACACTCTTCATCATCATACCCGTTAGTAATAACTGCTATAGGCTTGCTTGTTATATTTAAAAATTCTTCTTTAGTAGTAAAGCTAGTTACAATAATTTGATCTGAATTATTCAAAACCTGATTTTCTAAGGCTTTATGTTTGTTTTTTGCTTTAGAAGTAAGCTTTAATTGCTTGTGGTAGCCAATTGTTGTCCAAGGATCTCTAAAATCTGCAATCCATTTTAAATCTAGCCTTTTTTTAAGTTGCAAACCTATAAGATGCACACTATGGGGTGGTCCAGTTGTAATAATAGTTTCAATTTTTTTTTCATTAATATACTTAAGTAAAAAAGAAACAGACGGCTTTACCCAACCTATCCTAGCATCTGGAATAAAAAAATTACCACGAATAAACAACATGAGTCGCTCTAGCAAAGACTGTTTGTTGTTATCTGCTATTATACCTTTGCTAATTGTTTTTGATGATTTTGAAAACCAAGAAGCCCATTTATAAGGCTCGTTTATAGGTTGTTTAACCACTTCAACCTCACCTAATGATTCAAGCAAAAAACTCTCATCAACTATAGGGTAACTAGGGTTTTCTGGAACAAAAACAACAGGCGCTACATTAAACTCTGGTAAATATTTTACAAACTTTAACCAGCGTTGCACCCCAGGACCACCTGCTGGTGGCCAATAATAAGATATAATAAGCACTCTTTTTTTATTCATTTGCTTTTCTAAACTCAAAAAACAACCCTCCTAAAAACAGCAACATGAATAATATAGAGCTTGCAAGTGTAATTTTACTTCCTGTTTTTACAACATCAGGGTTAAACCTAAACTCTATTACATGTTCTCCGGCAGGAATTACCATCCCTCTTAAAATGTAATTTACTCTAACATGTTTTGCTTCTTCTCCATCTATAAAAGTTTTCCATCCTTTAGGGTAATATATCTCCGAAAAAACAGCAAAACCATTATTTTTATTATTAGACTTATACTTTAAGTAGTTGGAATTAAACTCTAACAACCTGATAGTTGACAATGAATCTACAACATATTTTTGATTAATACCTTGAACTTCTTTAAGTGCTAAATGCGGTGAATAAATAGCTTCATTCTTAGTATCTAAACTATCAAGTAATTTAATTTCTGAATTTGCAGATTCAACCTTTTTTAAAGTTTTTACAAACCATGCATTTCCATTAGCTGCATCATTTTCGTACGGAAACGCATTACCTTTTTCGTCTTGCGCTACTATATATTTGGTATTTAACATATTTAGCACGTTTATATTATTTTGTGCTAAATAAAAATCAAAAACCTCTCTATAACGTCTTAATTCTGCTGCGTTATACCCATTTAATGAGTTATGAAAATACGATGGTTTTGACGGGCCAGAAACCAAATCGAAAACTCGGTAATGCGATTTATCTTTTAAAATAAAATTATCTACATCTGTAGCTTTAAAGGGTTTACTCATTTTAACTCCAGAAACAAAATCGTCATTATTCACATAACGTCTATCTACACCAACCAAATCAAAAAGTATTAAAACCGCAAACGCTGTAACAACCCAAGCTTCCTTTAGCTTATCTTTTAAAAACATATATATTACTCCAGCAGACAATAAAATTAATGCTAGAGTTCTAATTGAATCCTTTGTAAATAGTGATTTTCTATCTGCTTTTAAGGCATCAACAAAATCTTGACCGTAATTTTGACGATAAAACCCATCGTTACCTCCAACAAAATCAAACAACGAGGTTTTAAATAACAAGAACACTAAGGCTGCACCTCCAGTTATAACGACAGCGAATTTCAAAGCCTTTATTTTATCTTCTTTCTTTTCAAAATCATTAAACAACTTAACTAATCCGAAAATTGCTAAAGCCGGAATACACAATTCTAAAATTACTTGAATAGAGCTTACTGCTCTAAATTTATTGTACAACGGAATATAATCAATAAAAAAATCTGTTATAAAAGCAAACGGTTGATTTTTTCCATACGAAAGCAACAAAGAAAAAATTGCCCCACCAACAAGCCACCATTTTAATCGGCCTTTAACCAAAAACAACGCAAAAACAAACAAAAAGATAATTACCGCGCCAATATAAGCTGGCGCTTCTACAATAGGCTGATCTCCCCAATACAATGGGGCACGCTTAGCTTCTTGCGCTGCTTGAGTTGTAGTTGCTCCTAATTTTCTATATGCTTCATAAGTAGCAGAGTTTTTCCCAACGTTTTCCGCATTACCGCCACCTGTAAACCCAGGAATAAATAAGTTAAAGGTTTCTACTATACCATAACTAAACTGAGTAATATAATCTTTATCTAAACCATTAGTCAACTCTTTTTCTGAACCATCAGGATTTATTGTAAGCTCACTTTTACCTCGTTTACTTTCTTTTACATACTCTTGAGTTGCTAAAAAATTAGTAGCATTTAACGCTACAGACAGAACTACAGCAGCAATTAAAACACCTATAGATTTAAAGTAATGAGAAAACAATTTCTTTTTATATGCATCAATAAAATAAGCCACACCTAAAATAATAACCAAAAACATAAGATAATATGTCATTTGAAAATGATTAGCTACTAACTCCAATCCCATGGCTATTGTAGTAAGTAAAAACCCTAAAACATATCGTTTTTGAAAAACCAGCAAAACCCCACTTAAAACTAAAGGCATATAAGCAATAGCATGAGCCTTGCTATTATGGCCAACACCTAAAATTATTATTAAATATGTTGAAAACCCAAAAGCCAATGCTCCTAAAACAGCTAGTTTAAAGTCTACTTTTAGTATTAATAAAAATATATAAAAGCTTATTAAATAAAGGAATAAATAATCTGCAGGCCTTGGCAAAAAACGCAAAGCCAAATCTAATTTTTTAATGTAGTTATGTGGGTATCTAGCCCCTAATTGATAAGTAGGCATACCTCCAAAAGCACTATTAGTCCAATAGGTTTCTGTTCCTGTTTGAGCCTTAAAATCTTTTTGCTGCTTACTCATGCCTATATACTGAACAATATCGTTTTGATATATAGTTTTTCCTTTTAAAACAGGACTAAAATAAGCAAGAGAAATTACAACAAAACCCAACAAAACTAATAAATGAGGGAGTAATTTTTTAATTGAAATTTGCATAAAAAAGTTTTAAGAAATAATTCTAAAAAAAATAATTTTAATGTGGTTGTTTTCGCAAACTTAAAACAAACCATTAAATAATTAAGGATGCAGAAACTAACGACTACTCTATCTCCTCGTAATCGACATACTCACCAACAGTTTTGTTAGACGATTTGGTTTCAGGAATTTTATCAATAATAGTTTCCCCTTCCTTTTTTTTAGCCTCGTGCCTTTGTTGTTTTTGAAACTGACCAAATTGCCCGCCAAATTGCTCTTCGGCCTTTTTAGCCGCAAATTTCACTAAAAAAGGAGCGAATATTCTTGAAAGCACCTTAATTCCATAATACACTAAGGCAATTATAAGTATGGTTTTTAATAAACCCATTTTTTAATTTTTATTAATGATACAAAACAAAAATACAATTCTATCTGCTTAAAAAACGTTCAAGAATGATAAAAAAAGTATAAAATATCTATATTTGAAAAAGTCTTTAATATTTTTCAATAAAAAAAATAATAAACCAAAGATTATGAGCCCTTTTAAACCTACAATATTTCTACTACTAAGTTTGGTTACTACACAAGCGTTTTGCCAATACACAGATGTTATTAATTCTAACCGACCAGGTGTATCTAGAAGTGCCTTTTCTGTTGGAACAAATGTTGCACAATTTGAAATAGGTCCTTACAGCATTAAAGAGAAACGAACTCCAACAACAGCATATGAAATATCTGGATTTGGAATTGATTTTGCAGCACGATATGGACTACTGTTTGAAGAACTAGAACTAAATATTGAAGGTACATACCAAAACGACACCAAATCGTACCCAACTAATTTTTCACCTGAAGAAGATAGAGCTAATTTTAAATTTTTAGCTATTGGTGCCAAATATTTAGTTTATGACCCATACAAAAACGCCGAAGAAGATAAACCAAACCTATATAGTTGGAAGGCTAACAGACAGTTTAAATGGAAGTCCTTAATACCTGCAATTTCAGTATACTTAGGTGCCAATTACGACACCAAACCTAACCCGTATACTTATTCTGGAATTGAGGGGTTTAGCCCAAAAGTTATGATAGCTACTCAAAATAATTTTGCAGGAGGCTGGGTTTTTGTTATGAACCTAATAAAGGATAGAATAGGCACAGACCAATCAGATTTTCAATATATATTAACTTTAACCCATTCTTTTAGTCCAAAATGGGTTATTTTTGGCGAAACACAAGGTATACAAAGTGATTTTTATGCCGATAATCTTTTTAGATTTGGAGGCGCATATTTAATGGGTAAAAATTTTCAGTTAGATACCGCTTTAACTTTTAACACAAAAGACACGCCATCTGTTTTTAGTGTGAATTTTGGAGCTTCATACCGTTTAGATTTTCATAAAGACAAAGAGATTGACAACGGTACATCTGCCCTAGAAGAAGGAAATAGAAGAGCAAACAGAGCAGGAAAAAACAGAAAAAAGAACAAAAACACAGCCGAAAAAGTAAATAAACGCAAAAAGAAAGATATAGATTTTGATGAATAAAAAGCCATCAATATCATTATTATAAAATATGATTAAAATAAAAGAAGTAAAAAACAACAAAGACTTAAAGGCCTTTGTAAAATTTCCATTTACACTTTATAAAGATTCAGAATACTGGGTTCCTCCAATTATAAGTCAAGAAATGAAGACTTTTAACCGTAAAGAAAACCCTGTTTTTAACGATGCTGATGCTAGGTTGTTTTTAGCTTATAAAAACGGAGAGCTTGTAGGAAGAATTGCAGCTATAATAAACTGGCTAGAAATTAAAAACCAAAATCAAAAAAAAATGCGTTTTGGTTGGTTTGATTTTATTGACGATTTAGAAGTTTCAAAAACCTTACTCAATGAAGTAGAAAACATAGGAAAAACTCATCATTTAGAATATACTGAAGGCCCCGTAGGATTCTCTAACCTAGATAAAGTTGGCGTTTTAACCGAAGGATTTAACTCTTTAGCCCCAATGGTTACCTGGTACAACTTCCCTTATTATGCTAAACATTATGAATCTGCTGGATATGAAATAGAAAAATCTTATGCTGAAAGCAGATTCCCTTTCGAAAATGTAAAGCCAGAGTTTTTTAAAAAAGCACAAGAACTTATAAAAAAAAGATATCAGCTCACCCCTTTAAAGCTTACAAAAACAGAACAAGTTATGCCTTATGCTGATAAGATGTTCGATTTATTTAACAAAAGTTATGCTTCTTTATCATCATTCGTTGCAATTAACGATATCCAAAAAGCGTATTTTAAAAAGAAATTTATAAGTTTTATAAATCCTGAATATATAAAATTTGTCGTTGATAAAGATGATAATATGGTTGGTTTTGCTATTGTAATGCCTGGTTTTGCTTCTGCTTTACAAAAAATGAATGGTAAATTATTTCCATTTGGTTTTAGACACATCATGAAAGCTAAAAAAAATAGTAAAGATGCTATTTTTTACTTAATAGGAATTCATCCTGACTACCAAAACAAAGGTGTGCATGCTGTAATTTTTAACGAATATTACGAAACATTTAAAGAAAAAGGTATTAAAAATTGCTATAGAACCCCCGAATTAGAAGACAACGAAGCCATAAAAAAAATATGGAAACACTTTAACCCTGAAGTTTATAAACGTAGAAAGACATTCAGGAAAAGTATAGCATAAAAAAAAGCTCCAATTCAAGAATTTGAATTGGAGCTTTTTTTATTTTATAAGGAGGAATATGTTTACTCGCCCATCGCAGCCATTAAAGCAGCTGATAAACGCTTGTAGGTTCCATTATCTAATCGATCTCGTATAGCATCAAATGCATCTAAGGTTTCTTCAACATCTTGTAATGTATGTGTAGCTGTAGGAATCATTCTTAATAAAATTAATCCTTTAGGTATCACAGGATAAACTACTATAGAACAAAATATTCCGTAATTTTCACGTAAATCTTTTACTAAAGCCATAGCTTCAGGAATACTACCTTTTAAATATACAGGTGTTACACAACTTTGTGTTGTACCAATATCAAAACCACGAGCCTTTAAACCCGATTGTAATGCATCAACAATTGTCCATAAATTCTTTTTTAACTCAGGCATTGTTTTAAGCATTTCTAAACGCTTAAGTGCACCTACCACTAGTTGCATTTGCAAAGATTTTGCAAACATTTGGGAACGCAAATTGTATTTTAAGTAATCTATTATTTCTTGATCTCCAGCAATAAAAGCTCCTGTACTAGCCATAGATTTTGCAAATGTTGCAAAATACACATCTATATCATCTTGAACACCTTGCTCTTCTCCTGCTCCTGCTCCTGTTGCTCCTAAAGTTCCGAAGCCGTGAGCATCATCAACAAATAATCTAAAATTGAATTTCTTTTTTAAAGCAACTATTTCCTTTAAACGTCCCTGCTCACCTCGCATACCGAAAACACCTTCAGAAATTACTAAAATACCTCCGCCTGTTTGCTCAGCCATTTTAGTAGCACGTTCTAAGTTTTTTTCTAAACTTTCAACATCATTGTGTTTATATGTAAAACGTTTTCCCATATGAAGTCGAACACCATCAATAATACAGGCGTGCGCATCTACATCATAAACAATTATATCGTCTTTTGATACCAAAGCATCGATGGTAGAAACCATACCTTGATACCCAAAATTTAATAAATAAGCGGCTTCTTTACTAACAAAAGAGGCTAATTCATTCTGTAATTTTTCATGTAAATCTGTATGACCTGACATCATTCTAGCTCCCATTGGATATGCAGATCCATACTGTGCTGCCGCCTCGGCATCAACTTTACGTACCTCAGGGTGATTTGCTAATCCTAAATAATCATTAATACTCCAGGTAATTACATCTTTTCCTTGAAATTTCATACGGTTAGAAATTTCTCCTTCCAATTTAGGAAACACAAAGTAACCTTCCGCTTGAGACGCCCATTTACCTAATGGTCCTTTGTCTTTATAAATTTTTTCGAATAAATCTTTCATTTAGTAAATCTTATTGCTATTAAAATTAAGACATAACTATAACTTGACAATTACTTTTTTTTTACAGGAATTTAAATAATTAATACTTAAATTTAAAGAAGTCTTTAGTTCTTAGTTAGTAACTGCAAAATTAAATATTTTAATGGTTTGAACATAATTTTTAATGCTCAATTATTAACAAAAAATAAAAAGAGATGAACTTTTACTTAAACAGTAAAACTTCATCTCTCATATAATTTAATAATTAACTACTTTATGTATTGAATGTTTTGTGCAGCAGCTTCATTTACACTATCAAAAAAGCCTTGATCATTCATCCATTTATCGCTATACACTTTACTCATATATCTTGCACCGTGATCCGGATATATAACAACTACTAAGTCGTCTTTTTTAAATCGGCCTTCTTCACCTAATTGCAATAATGCTTGTGTAGCAGCTCCTGATGTATAACCTACAAACATACCTTCTGTTTTAGCTATCAACCTTGCGGTATGCGCGCTGTCTTCGTCGGTTACTTTAACAAACTCGTCTATAACATCAAAATCTGTAGCGGTAGGAATTAAATTTTTACCTAAGCCTTCAATTCTATAAGGGTAAATTTCTTTTTCATCAAACTCTCTTGTTTCATGATATTTTTTAATTACCGAACCATAAGCATCAACTCCTATTACTTTTATATTAGGATTTTGTTCTTTTAAAAATTTTGCTGTTCCAGAAATAGTCCCTCCTGTTCCGCTACATGCTAATAAATGTGTTATTTTACCTTCTGTTTGTTTCCAAATTTCTGGGCCTGTAGAATTATAGTGCGCATCTATATTTAGTTGATTAAAGTATTGATTTATGTAAACCGAACCTTTAATTTCGTTATGCAATCTCTTAGCTACTTCGTAATATGATCTAGGATCATCAGCACTTACATGGGCTGGACAAACATAAACTTTTGCCCCCATGGTTTTTAGCATATCTATTTTATCTGGTGATGATTTAGAACTTACAGCCAAAACACAATCGTACCCCTTAATAATACTAACCATAGCAATACTAAAACCTGTGTTTCCTGAGGTTGTTTCTATTATGGTGTCTCCTGGTTTAAGTATGCCTTTTTTTTCGGCTTCTTCTATAATATATAATGCTATTCTATCTTTGGATGAGTGCCCTGGGTTAAAGGATTCTACTTTTGCAAAGAAGTTTCCTTTAAACTTGGAAGCTATTCTATTAAGTTTAACAAGCGGAGTATTGCCTACTAAATCTAATACATTATCAAATACTTGATTTCTGTGTTTCATATAAGCTTTTTATAAATTGCAAATTAATATGTATTCACAATTTAAACCGGACAAAAATAAAACTTTTTTTTTTATTATCCATAAATTCCTTCTAAATCTAGTAGAAATGCATATTCTAAAGCGACTTCTTTCAAACTTTCAAAACGCCCAGATGCTCCGCCATGACCAGAATCCATATCTACATGTAATAATAATTTATTCGAGTCTGTTTTTAAATCTCTTAACTTTGCTACCCACTTTGCTGGTTCCCAATACTGCACTTGCGAATCGTGTAATCCTGTAGTAACAAGCATGTTTGGGTATTTTTTTGCTTCAACATTATCATAAGGTGAGTACGATTCCATATAATTATAATACTCTATATTGTTGGGGTTACCCCATTCATCATATTCTCCCGTTGTTAATGGTATAGACTCATCAAGCATTGTAGTAACTACATCTACAAAAGGTACAGCTGCTAAAATACCGTTATATAACTCGGGGTTTATATTAATAATTGCTCCCATTAATAAACCACCTGCAGACCCACCATAAGCGTACAAATGTTTATTTGAGGTGTACTTTTCTTTTATTAAGTGCTTTGAACAGTCTATAAAATCTGTAAATGTATTTTTTTTAGTTAGTAACTTACCACTTTCGTACCATTTACGACCTAAATACTCGCCTCCTCTTACATGTGAAATGGCATAAATAAATCCTCTATCTAACAAACTTAAACGTATGCTAGAAAATGATGGGTCTATGGTTGAGCCGTAAGAACCATAAGCGTATTGTAATAAAGGGTTGGTACCATTTAATTTAACGCCTTTTTTATAAACTAATGATATGGGTATTTTAACACCATCTTTTGCAGTTGCCCAAATACGCTTAGATTCGTAATTTTCTTTTTTAAACTTACCGCCAAGAACTTCCTGCTCCTTTTTAATTTCACTTTGTTTAGTTTTAAAATTATAGTCTATTACAGATCCTGGAGTATTTAATGCATTATAACCATACCTTAATATATTACTTTCAAAATCTGGGTTATTGCCAATAAAGGCTGTATAGGTTTTAGAGCTAAATGGCAAATAATAATCTTCATCGCCTTTCCAACTAATAATTCGCAACTTATTAAGCCCATTCTCCCTCTCATTAACAACCAAATAATCTTTAAAAATTTCAATATCTTCAATTAAAACAGATTCTCTATGCGGGATAACATCTTTCCAAAACTCTGTAGCTGTATCATTTTCATTCACTTTTGATACTTTAAAGTTTGTCGCATTGTTAATATTTGAAATAATATAAAAACTGTCATTATAGTGCGCTATATTATATTCTAAATCTTTAACTCTATTTTGAAATACCTTAAAATTACCATCGGGAGAATTTGCATTTAAAATACGGTATTCAGAAGATAATGTACTAGAAGCGCCAATTACAATATACTTTTTTGATTTAGTTTTATATACAAACGTATTAAAGGTTTCATCTTTTTCATGATAAACTTCTATATCAGCTTCACTCGTTGTAAACAGTTTATGTTTAAATATTTTATGAGAGCGAAGAGTAACTTCATCTTTCATAGAATAAAATAAAGTTTTATTATCATTAGCCCAAGTCGCACTTCCTGTTGTATTTAAAATTTTATCTGAATAAACTTCACCAGTTATTAAATTCTTAATTTGAATTGCGTATTGGCGTCTACTAACCGTATCTACCGAGAATGCTGCCATGGTGTTATCTGGGCTAATTGAAATACCACCTAAGTTAAAATAGGCATGATTTTTTGCCATTTCATTACAATCAAACATTACCTCTTCGTTAGCCAACAAAGTATCTTTTTTACGTACATAAACAGGGTAATCTTTCCCTTCTAGATATTTAGTAATATACCAATAACCGTTTAATTTGTAGGGCACAGAAGTGTCGTCTTCTTTTATTCTGCTTTTCATTTCTTCAAACAAAATCTTTTGTAAGCCTTCGGTGTGTTGCATAACTTGCTTAGTGTATGCATTTTCGGCATTTAAATAATCTATAACATCTGGGCTTTCTTTATCTCTTAACCAATAGTAATTATCAATCCTAGTATGATTATGAATTGTTAATTTTTGAGGTATTTTTTTAGCTACAGGGAACTTTATTACTTTTTTCAATGATGATGTATTTATTCTTAAAAATTAAAGCCTTCAAAAATAGAAAATTTAAATAGCTTTGTACTTAAATATTAAATTTTAAAATTATGTTTGGAGATATGATGAATATGATGGGTAAATTAAAAGAAACCCAAAAAAAGGTTGAAGAAACTAAAAAGCGTTTAGATACGGTTTTGGTTGATGAATCTAGTAACGATAACAAATTAAAAATTACTTTAACCGCAAACAGAGTTATTAAATCTATTGAAATTGATGATGATTTACTTGAAGATAAAGAACAACTTGAAGATTATTTAATTCTTACAATAAATAAAGCCATTGAAAAAGCATCAAAAGTCAATGAGGCAGAATTATCGGCTGTAGCTAAAGAAGGCATGCCAAATATACCAGGAATGGACTTATTTAAATAAATTATTTAGCAAAATACTTGATTAATTATACCTTTTAATATAGAAGGTATTTGTCTTTATTCTGCTAAAAAAAAGCAAAAAGCAATAAAACATATAACTAACTGATTAATAATATCATAATAAAACATAAACTTTTCTTATGAAATGTAAATAAAACCGACTAAATGTAATTAATATTTCATAAATCTAATAGTTTGGTATTTAGTCTAAAAAAACTGACATGAATAAACTCATCAAATATATTTGTAATAGTAAATTGTAAAAAACTATTTTATATTATGAAACACATTACCAAACTTTTATTACTAGCAATACTTGTTGTATTTGCTTCATGTCAAAACGAGACACTAAACGAGGGAGCATCTTCAATCGTTGAAGAAGAATTATCTATGGAAGACCAAATCTTGGTTTCTGATGGTGAAGAAGACGAAACATTCGTTTTAAACAATGATCTTGAAGGTGAAATGCCTGTTGAAGACTTAACGTTTTCATTATCAAGCAACACTTATGGCCATCACAATGGAGGTTCAGATTCTAACTCTGGCGGGTGTACTCCTGATTTAGAGGCTTTAGAATTAAGCTTACCAGAAACAATTAGTATTAAAACAACTGCTAACCCAGGAGATGATGCATATTTTGATTTTGATATTTTAAATACTGACCTAGCTGCTACTGGCCTAAAAGGATGGTGTGTTGATGTTGATTTAGATTTAGGTGTTGAAGGACCTTTAGATTTTGATGTTTATTCAAGCTACGAAGACTTACCTCAAGGTAAATTTGAAAACCCAGAAAACTTTGATAAAGTAAACTGGATAATGAATCAAAATTTTATCGGTCAAGAAAGCCCAACAGGTGGTACCTATACATTCGGTCATGTACAATGGGCTATATGGGAATTGATTGACGATACAAACTGTGCACTATGTACATACATAACTAACCCAATTGGAACTTGGGTTACAAATGCAACTTACAACCGTGAAAAAGCAAGAGAAATTCTACAGTTAGCGAATGACAATGGGGAAGGTTTTGTTCCTGGTTGTGGTGAAAAAGTAGCAGTAATCCTTATACCTGAAGGAAAGCAAGCCATATTTTACATGGTAGATGTACCAGAAAAAGAAGAAGAATGTAGTGACTGTGAAGGTAAAGTAACAAAGTTAGATTTAAAATTTGATTGGTGGCGTTCTAAAAAGATTGACATCTTACAAAGAAGAGAAAATTCTTGTTATGGAAAATGGATTTACAGTAATAGATGTGTAAAACCTGGTGAAGTTATTAACCTTTCTGGAGCTAACCATGATGGTACATTTGGTAAATATATTTACATATATATTAATGGATGTTACTACACTAAAATAAAAACAGATTGCGATGTTAATATTGGACCTGGATATTATAGAGGTGTATTTAATGTAGTTAGTGGAGAAAGTAGTAATGGTGGTGAATTATGTGAATACGTTCCTTCTTCACACTATAGCTGTAAAAGATACTGGTGGAGACATTAATAATATAACTAATCCTAAATAACCGTTACAGTTATTTATTGATTAAAAAAGTATCAAACATCATCTAAAATTATATAGTTTTAGATGATGTTTTTTTTATACATGCTTTTCTCTTTAAGCACATATTTTTTATTCTTACATCATAGACATAGAATACTCAAAAAATCTATTAGCTTATTATGCATAGAACTTGTATAATCTAAATGAGTAACCATTCGTAATTTTCTATTTCCCATACTAATAATACTTATATTTTTATCAGCCAACTGTTTTACAAATAGTTTTTCATTTACATCATCATGAAGCTCAAAAATTACAATATTAGTTTCTATTGGCTCTACAACTTTAACAACAGATAGCTTAGTAAGGAGCTCTCCTATTTCAATAGCTTTTTTATGATCTTCTTTAAGTCTATCTAAATTGTTTTCTAAAGCAAATAAACCCGCAGCTGCTAAATACCCCGCTTGGCGCATATTACCTCCAAAAATTTTTCTAATTCTAATAGCTTCTCTCATAATTTCAGAATCGCCAACTAAAACTGAGCCTACGGGACACCCTAAACCTTTACTTAAACATACCGATATAGTATCAAATACCTGTCCGTATTGTTTAGTGGTTTCATTATTTTTAACAATAGCATTCCATAAACGGGCTCCATCTAGATGAAGACCTAAATTATTGTCATCGCAAACTTTTCTAATCTTTATAATCTCATCAAAATTCCAACAAGCACCTCCTCCTTTGTTAGTGGTGTTTTCAATTTCCACTAAAGTTGTTTTACTATAATAATAAGCATCAGGATTAATAGCTTCTTCTACTTGCTTTGCTGTAAACATCCCTCTATTACCATCTATTAACTTACATGAAACGCCACTATTAAATGAAGCTCCGCCAGATTCATAATTATAAATATGGGCATATTTATCGCAAATAATCTGATCTCCAGGATTTGTATGAAGCTTTATTGCTGTTTGGTTAGCCATGGTTCCACTAGGAAAAAACAAAGCATTCTCTTTACCAAACATTTTAGCTATTTTGCTTTCTAAAACATTAATTGTTTCATCTTCTCTAAAAACATCATCGCCAACCTTGGCTTGCAACATTGATTGCAACATTGCTTTTGATGGTTTTGTTACAGTATCGCTTCGCAAATCTATTATCATTTCAAAAAAATTAATGAGTAAAGCTATAAAATTATATTAATAAATATTTTTAACTGCATTATTAAATCCTATTTTTGTTTAAAATAATTAAACTATACTATGATTACATCAGATCAAATTAAAGATCTTAACACCCGCCTTGACAAACTAAGGCACTATCTTTGACATAGATACCAAGCTTATAGAAATACAAAACGAAGAAGAACAAACCTTCGACCCTAATTTTTGGAACGATCCAAAAGCTGCCGAAACTGTTATGAAATCGCTTAGAGTTAAAAAAAAGTGGGTACAAGATTATAACAATCTTAAAACTTTTATTGAAGACTTAGAAGTTATTTATGAGTTTTATAAAGAAGAGGAAGCGACATTAAAAGACGTAGAAAATAGATACAATAAAGCTGCAACTTTATTGGAAGATATAGAATTTAGAAACATGCTTTCTGAAGAAGGTGATAGCTTAAGCGCTGTTTTACAAATAACAGCCGGAGCTGGCGGCACAGAAAGTTGCGATTGGGCTAGTATGCTTATGCGTATGTACCTTATGTATGCCGAAAAAAGTGGTTTTAAAGTAAAAGAGTTAAACTTTCAAGAGGGAGATGTTGCTGGTATAAAAACAGTAACTTTAGAAATTGAAGGCGATTTTGCCTTTGGTTGGTTAAAAGGCGAAAATGGAGTACACAGGCTAGTTCGTATTTCACCTTTTGATAGTAATGCTAAACGACATACTAGTTTTGCTTCGGTTTATGTATATCCACTTGTTGATGACACCATTGAAATAGAAATAAACCCTGCAGATATTGAAATAACAACAGCCAGATCAAGCGGAGCTGGTGGGCAAAATGTAAACAAAGTTGAAACCAAAGTACAATTAACACATAAACCAACTGGTATACAAATTTCATGTTCTGAAACACGTTCGCAGCACGATAACAGAGCTAGAGCTATGCAAATGCTTAAATCGCAATTATACGAAATAGAACTTCAAAAACAATTATCACAACGCGAAGACATTGAAGCTAGTAAAATGAAAATTGAATGGGGTAGCCAAATTAGAAACTACGTTATGCACCCATACAAATTAGTTAAAGATGTTAGAACAGCACATGAAACCGGTAATGTAGATGCTGTTATGGATGGAAACATAGATGCCTTTTTAAAATCGTATTTAATGGCCATGGGACAACAAGTAGAAGACGACAATCAACTATAAACAAACCAATTATGATAAAAATATACCATAATAATCGATGTAGTAAATCGCGTTGCGGACTAGAAATTTTAGAAAAATCTGGTAAAAATTTTGAAATTATTAAATACCTTGAAAACAATCCATCTACTAAAACACTAACAGATATTATAAAACTGTTAAACATAAAACCTGTAGAATTGGTAAGAAAAAATGAGGCTGTTTGGAAAGAAAACTTTAAAAACAAAACTTTAAGTGATTCTGATATTATTGCTGCAATGGCTAAGTACCCCAAATTAATTGAGCGCCCCATAGTTATTAACGGAAATAAAGCCGTAATAGGAAGACCTCCAGAACTTATTTTAGATATAATATAGCCAATTAATTAAGTTTTCATTAACATAACTTTAACCTATTACCATTAAACCTTAAGCTAAATTTGCTGTCAAATTTATTAAAGTTTATTTATGGTTAAAAGTTATTCTCTACTGTTATTAGTAGTCGCATTTTTATTTACTAATTTCACATTTGCTCAAAAAACAGAAAACAAAGAAGTTAAAATCTCTGGGCAAGTTATAGATAAAGAAACAAATCTTCCTTTAGAATATGCTACAATAGCATTTTTAAATAAAAAAGAAAACAAGGTAATAACTGGTGGAATAACAGATATTAAAGGAAACTTTAATATCCCAGTACCAACAGGTGTTTTCGATATTACAATTGAATACATTTCATTTAAAACCATTACTATATCTAACAAAGCCATTTCTAAGTCAGAAAACTTAGGAATTTTTTCACTAGAAATTAATGCCGAAGCCTTAGAAGCTGTTGAAATTGTAGCAGAAAAAACTACGGTTGAAATAAAACTAGATAAAAAAATATACAATGTAGGTAAAGACCTTACCGTTAGTGGTGGCAATGTTAGTGATGTTCTCGATAATGTACCATCTGTTTCGGTTGATGCTGAAGGCAATGTTGCTCTAAGAGGAAACGACAATGTAAGAATTTTAATTAACGGAAAGCCTTCAGGGTTAGTTGGCTTAAACTCTACGGAAGCATTAAAACAATTACCAGCAGACGCTATAGAGAAAGTAGAAGTTATTACCTCGCCATCTGCTAGGTATGAAGCCGAAGGTACAGCTGGAATACTAAATATTATTTTACGCAGAAGTAAACTACAAGGACTAAACGGTTCTTTTACAGCAAATGCTGGTCATCCTGATGCCGCTGGTATATCTGGGAATATTAATTATAGAACAGGCAATGTAAATATATTTAACACCACATCATATAGATATAGAGAAACCATTGGTAGATGGTTTAATGATGTTACATATTTTGATGAAAACACACCAAATTTAGACGAAAAAAGAAGATGGACAGACACACAAAAAGGCATAACCACTAATACAGGTGTTGAATGGTATATAAATGATTCGGCATCGTTAACAACATCGGTAGTTTATAGCAATAATAGTTCACAAAACAACTCGGTTAACAAACTCGTCCAGTTCAATAAGATTAACAACACTACAAGTGAAAGCGAAAGATTAGATCCTGAAAAAGAAGATGATAAAACCTTGCAGTATGCTTTAAATTTCACTAAAAACTTTAATGCAACCGACCACGTTTTAACATTCGATTTTCAATATGAAAAATCTAATGAAGACATCAATTCGTTAATTACTATAGATAATATAGACTCTGAAATTGTTACAACACTAGAAGATCAAAATAATATCTTACTACAAACAGATTACATTGTTCCTGTTGGAGAAAAAAGCCAAATAGAATTAGGGTATCGAGGCGATTTTTCAACACGATCAACCGATTTTGAAGTATCTTTATTAGACCCAGCTTCAGGAAACTTTGTAATTAACAATAACTTAACTAATTTATTTAATTTTAAACAATACAATACCGCTATTTACTCGCAATTTGGTAGTAAAATTAATAAATTCTCATACCTTTTAGGGTTGCGATTTGAAAATACAAGAATAACTATAGACCAACCTACAACTGGCGATTTCAATAAAAAAATAATTAATGGCTTGTTCCCTACAGTTAATTTAAATTACGAAATTAACGACAACCAAAGCTTTAGTTTGGGCTATAATAGAAGGATAAGACGCCCTAGAGGATTTATGCTTAACCCCTTCCCTTCGCGCTCTAGTATTACTAATGTTTTTCAAGGAAATCCAGATTTAAACCCAACATTTGCTAGTACTTTTGAGGTTGGGTATTTAAACAAAATAAACAAACTAACTATAGCTTCTTCAGTTTACTATTCAAACGCTACCGATATTATGACTTTTGTAAGTAGAAATACAGATGAAACTGTTATTGTTGATGGCGAGTCTTTTCCAGTTATAGAAAGAGGCCCAGTAAATTTAGGTACAGAAAATCGTTATGGTTTTGAGTTTAACGTAAACTATAGCGCATCTAAAAAGTGGCGAATTAATAGCGACTTTAATATTTACAAATTTGAAAGAGATGGGAGCTATAATGATATAGATTTAAGTGCAAACACACTAACATGGAGGGCGCGCTTAACAAATAAATACACATTACCTTATAATATAGATTGGCAAACAAATATTAATTACAGAGGTCCAAGTTTAGATGCACAAAACGATAGAAAAGGTGTGTTTTCAACAAACTTAGCCTTTAGCAAAGATTTGTTTAAAGACAAAGCGTCAATTGCTTTTAATGTAAGAGACCTTTTTAATTCTGCTTTTTTTAGTAATGATATTACTGCCGAAACATTTACCGCATATCAAGAAATTCAGTTTCGAGGAGGGCGTACTTATAACTTAGCTTTTACTTACAGGTTTAACCAACAGAAAAAACGCGAGCGTCAAGGCGATTTTGATAATGGTGGCGGCATGGAAATGTAAACCACCTAAATATTGAACAAAAAAAAGGGAAACTAAATTTAGTTTCCCTTTTTTTTCTATATTTTTTTTAAGCTTGACGTTTAGCTTTTCTTTCGTCTCTAATTTCTTTTAATCTTTCAATTAAAGAACCTCCTATCCAATAAGGAATAACAAAAGTTAATAAAAAAATCATTAACCAAAAACCTATGGTTAAGATAGTTAAAAACGCTAAAAAACCTAAATACTGGTCAAAATCAAACATAATTGTAATTGTCTTTTTTATATATACTTCGCAAAGATACAGCAAAGTGATTTCTTATACAATATCAAGCTAAAATTTATTAACATAGTTTTCCACTAATCTACATTTGGTTGTGGTGTCATGCGTAAATACGGCTTAATTTCATTTACTCCTTTTGTAAAAATGCCTTTTGCATCTTCGGTTGAAATTGCTGGACTAATAACAACATCATCACCATGCTCCCAATTAGCTGGTGTGGCTACTTTATGGTAAGTCGTTAGCTGCAAAGAGTCTATAACACGTAATAACTCATCAAAATTTCTACCTGTTGATGCTGGATAAGTTATTATAAGTTTTACTTTCTTATCGTTATCAATAACAAAAACCGATCGTACAGTAAGTTTACTATCTGCATTAGGATGAATCATATCATAAAGTTCAGAAACTTTTCTATCTTCATCAGCTATAATAGGAAAATTAACCGTTGTGTTTTGTGTTTCATTAATATCTTTTATCCAACCATGATGTGATTCTAAGCCATCAACACTTAAAGCTACAACTTTAACATTACGTTTATTAAACTCGTCTGTATATTTTGCTACTGTACCTAACTCTGTTGTACAAACCGGAGTGTAATCGGCCGGATGAGAAAATAATATTCCCCAGCTATCTCCTAACCAATCATGAAAATTAATTTCACCTTCTGAAGTTTTTGCTATAAAATTTGGAGCTACATCTCCTAATCTAATTGTTGCCATAATATGTTGTTTTATATCATAAAAATTTAATCCTACTAAATTAATAGATTTAACTTTTTTAAAGTAAGAATATTAGTTATATTAATGTTAAAAAGTACTTGTAAAAACTAACAAAAATCATATCTAAAAACACCTTAAAAGAATTATCTTAGCAACTTATAATTAAAGTATTTAAAAATGAGTTACAGAATAGAAAAAGACACTATGGGCGAGGTAAAAGTGCCTGCTGATAAACTTTGGGGAGCACAAACCGAACGTTCAAGAAACAACTTTAAAATTGGGCCTTCTGGTTCTATGCCTTTAGAAATTGTTTATGGTTTTGCCTACTTAAAAAAAGCTGCTGCTTATACCAATTGCGAATTAGGCGTTTTAGCTATTGAAAAAAGAGATTTAATAGCTCAGGTATGTGATGAAATTTTAAAAAATAAACACGACAACCAATTTCCATTGGTAATATGGCAAACAGGTTCTGGAACGCAAAGTAACATGAATGTAAACGAAGTTATTGCTAACAGAGCACACCAAATAGCAGGAAAAGTTATAGGCGAAGGCGAAAAAACCATTCAACCAAATGATGATGTAAATAAATCTCAATCTTCTAACGATACATTTCCTACGGGTATGCATATTGCAGCCTACAAGAAAATAGTAGAAACCACTATTCCTGGGGTTAAACAATTACGAGACACTTTAAAGAAAAAATCTGAAGCCTTTAAAAATGTTGTAAAAATTGGTAGAACACATTTAATGGATGCAACGCCATTAACGTTAGGCCAAGAATTATCTGGCTATGTAGCGCAACTAGATTACGGTTTAAAAGCTTTAGAAAACACCTTAGCACATTTAAGTGAATTAGCTCTTGGCGGAACAGCTGTAGGAACCGGATTAAACACTCCAAAAGGATATAGTAAAAGAGTAGCCGAATATATAGCAGAATTTACTGGGTTACCTTTTGTAACAGCACCCAACAAATTTGAAGCTTTAGCTGCTCATGATGCCTTAGTAGAAACTCATGGTGCTTTAAAACAATTAGCCGTATCATTAAATAAAATAGCAAACGATATTAGAATGATGGCATCTGGGCCACGTTCTGGCATTGGAGAAATTGTTATTCCTGCTAACGAGCCAGGAAGTTCTATTATGCCAGGAAAAGTAAACCCTACACAATGCGAAGCTTTAACAATGGTTTGTGCTCAAGTAATAGGTAACGATGTTGCTGTTTCTGTTGGTGGTTTACAAGGCCATTACGAGCTTAATGTATTTAAACCTATCATGGCAGCAAATGTGTTACAATCGGCTCAATTAATTGGTGATGCTTGTGTTAGTTTTGAAGAAAATTGTGCAAATGGTATAGAACCAAACCATGAAGTTATTACAAAACTATTAAATAATTCTTTAATGCTTGTTACTGCTTTAAATACTAAAATAGGCTATTATAAAGCTGCCGAAATAGCAAATACAGCTCATAAAAATGGTACAACATTAAAAGAAGAAGCCATTAATTTAGGATACGTTACAGCTGAAGATTATGATGCTTGGGTAAAACCAGAAGATATGGTTGGTAGCCTTAAATAAAAATGATATTTTTTACTAACTACAAAAAAAGACAGGTAATAATTTGCCTGTCTTTTTGGTTGGTTAGCTATCAATCCTTTGTAAATTGTAAATCCTAAAGGAAATCGAGTCAAATATATAACTAACACCGTTCACTTAAATTAACATTTGTTAAGTTTTTAGTAAAAAATAACCCGATTTTAGTTTAATTCTATATTAATTAGCAAAAATACATACATAATTTACTACAATTTAACTATTTTAACGTTTTTCACTTAATCGTATTTTATTTCGTATTCTACTTAATTGTACTGGTGTTATACTTAAGTATGATGCAATTTGATATTGAGGTATTAAACCTTCAATATTAGGCATTTTATTTAAAAGTGAAATATAACGAGCTTTAGCATCCATAGAAATAAACTCTAATTGACGCTCTTCGTATCTTATAAAAACAAACTCTAATATTTTATTATATAAATTACTAACATGTATATCTTTCTTACATAATTCTACAACATCTTTGTAATTTACTTCATATACTTCACAATCTGTTAATGTTTGGTAAGATAATTTAGAGGGCTCGTTTTTAATTAATGCTGTTAAAGCACAAACAAAACTATAAGGCATAAAAAAGTTTTTATTAAATTCTTTTCCATTTTCAGAACTTAAATACGCTCGCATCATGCCAGACACAAGCAAATAAACTTTATTAGGAATCTCTCCTGGCTTAGCTATAAACACACCAGGTTTAAGTTTTTTGTACGTTGCTATTTTCTCGAGTTTTAAAAACGTTTCTTCTGAAACATCTAAAAACGAGTTTAGAAATTTTAAGTTAGGGTCCATACTATTTACCTTGTTTAACACACACATTTTAGTTTGGCGCTAAAATGTATATGCTTGAAAAAGCAGGTTGGTTGGTTAAAACTTTTTCAATTTAGTTAATAATATATAATACAACGAAATTAGTATTTTTTTGTAGCATACTAATACTTTAACCAACAATTAACATTTATTTTTGTTTAGGTGTACCGATAACATGTAATACATGGATTAAATATGATTTAGCATAAAATAAAAAGCCCCAAACTATAAAGTTTGGGGCTTTTTGAATATTAATGGTATAATGGATTTTATTTTAAAGTAAATTCTGAGCTTGACACTAAATCTTTAGCATTAAAAACATTTACAATGTAACGTCCTTTTTCAAACTTCTTTTCTCCTTTAGAGGCAACAAACTCGCAAATATTAAGGTTTGCATTTTCGTAATTAAACTTACTAATCATACTATAATTTAATGTTTTTTCGCCAAAAGTAACTTGCTCGTTTAATCCTAAAGTATTGTTTTTTGGATCTATAACTTGTACATAAAGCTCCTCATCACCTGCTTGTACTAATGCATTTTTTGCAACTGTAAAACATACTCTAATTTTATCTGCTCTGCTAGCTCTTTCGGTTGGTATTAGTTTACCAGATGTTCTTTCTATAACTCCAAACCCTTTTAAACCAACTGTTGATAAAATAGCAGCGTTTGATACTACTTCGGCCAATGCATTGTTTTGTACTAATAACGAATCTGTAAAAATTGTACGCTCTTCTAAACGCACACGAGTACTATCTAAAGAAGTAGCTAAATAAGAATTCTCTACTCTTAACGAATCGTTTTGCGCTAATAAAGCATCCATTTCTTTTTGTAGCGATGCGTATTTTCTTTTATACCTCCATAAACTTTTTACGTTAGTTTCAGAAATTTTTAACGAATCAATTAAACCTTGAATTCTTGCTCTTGCTTCAATTAAATTAGCATTAGATATTTCATTCTCGCCAATAGCTGCATCATATTGCTTTGCCATAGCGTTTAAATCGTTCATTACTAACTGCTTTTCTTCAGTTAATTCGTTTTGTACTTTTTTACTACTATTATACAAATTCATTGTATAAAAACCTGTTGCTAAAAATAAAACTAGCGCAATTCCCAATCCTACTTTAAGACCTGTGTTACTTTTGTTGTTTTCCATAATTACTTGTTTTAATGTTTGTTAAGGTTAATAAAAATTATATTATAATTTTAGTTGTTTAATATAATGCCATAAATAAATATTGATGTATTTTTATTATTCAAAATTTATTTTTTTTATGGATAAACTGGTTTTATTTAACAAAATAACTTTAAATAAATTATTAAACAAACGCTCTGGCGAATCCAAATTTGGCGAACATATTAAAATGTTAACCCGCATTTCTAACATATACGACCAACTTAAAAGTTTGGATGTTACACATGTTATTTTAGGGTTGCCAGAAGATGTTGGTATATTTGCAAATTATGGTAAAACAGGAGCATCAAAGGCATGGGAAAGCACCCTTAAAGTTTTGTTAAACATACAAAATAACACATTTACCAAGGCAAATAATGTATTAATTCTTGGGCATTTAGATTTTAGCGAAGAACAATTAAACATTTCAAAATTAAATTCTTCAAATAAAGAAGATATTAAAGCCGCTAGGAAAATTGTTGAAACAATTGATGAGTATGTAACCCAAATAATATATCAAATAATTTTAGCAGGTAAAAAACCAATTATAATTGGTGGCGGACATAATAATGCTTACGGCAATATTAAAGGTACATCTTTAGCCTTGGGAAACCCAATAAATGTTGTAAATTTTGATGCACATTCAGATTTTAGAGCAGAAGAAGGTAGACATAGCGGAAATGGTTTTAGTTACGCTTTCGCGGAAGGTTTTTTAGATAAATATTTTATTTTTGGGTTGCATGAAAATTACACTTCAAATAAAATTTTTGAAATTTTAAACAAAACTAACGCTATTAAATACAACACATTTGAAGCTTTAAAAGTTAGAAATGAATTAAATTTTAAAACAGAATTAAAAAGAAGCAAAGCTTTTATTTCTAACAATAGTTTTGGTATCGAAATAGATTGCGACGCTATACAAAATGTACCAAGCAGCGCCCAAACGCCAAGTGGTTTTAGTGTTAATAAAACTCGACAATTTATTAACCACTTTGCAAATCATAAAAATGTTAGCTACCTGCACATATGCGAGGCTGCCCCAACAAAAAAAACAACCCAAAAAATTGGTAAATTAATAACCTACTTAATAACAGATTTTATAAAAGCGACTACCCATGGTTAAAATTATTTCTTTTGAAAAACAATACGCTAAACACTTCTATAATTTAAATATTGAATGGCTAAAAACATTCTTTTATGTAGAACCTTATGATGAAGAAGTACTAAGCAACCCAGAAACATATATTATTAACAAAGACGGCCATATATTTTTTGCAGAACTTAATAATAATATTGTAGGAACTGTTGCTTTAATGCCAATAAATAACCAAGGCTTTTTTGAATTAACAAAAATGGGCGTATCTCCAGAGCATCGTGGCCATAAAATTGGACAAAAATTAATGCAGCATTGCATTGATTTTGCTAAGAGAAATAATATACAGAAATTGATTATATATTCTAGCAGAAAACTAGAAAACGCCATTTACATATATAAAAAGTACGGCTTTATTGAAATTCCTGTTGAAGCAAATTGCCCTTATAAACGTTGCGATATTAAAATGGAATTAGCATTTTAGTTACCAATAGCTTTTAAAGAATCTATTTGTTTTTGCAACCTCGCAATTTCTTCAGCTTTTTTATCAACTTGAGGAGGTATACTAATAGAGTCTAATTGTTTAACCATATCGATAGTTTTGGTTTCTTCTACAAAATAATAACCAATTTTCTCGCTAGAACGCCAAGCTTCGTTTAGTTGGTTATAAACTGTTTTATCCCATTGGCTAGGATGTTTAACATCTATCCAAACAACATCTCTATATTCGCTATCAATTAATGCTAAATCTGGTGTAGCAGAACCATCAAAATTATTTGACCCCTCACGAATGGCAGAAATTGTGCCTAAAAAAAACAAACGTTTTCTGCCTGCTATATTTTTTATATAAGGCCTAAACTCTACAGGTTTATTAACAGACCAATCAAACTCTTTACGCGATTCTATTACTTTTAAAGGCATAGCCGAAACACCTGCGTAGCCTTGCTTTTTTAAAGCATGATCGTAGTAATAAAAGGCATTGCTTCCGTCTGCAGGAATAAAAACACTATACGTTAAGCTAGTACGCTCGTTGCCTACAGGCTCTAAACCAAACCAATGATATAAACCACTATAAGCACCAGTATTTGTATCAGAAAAATTAAAATCGGTTACAAAAGGTTGTTGATTTTGGTCGTCTGGCAAATTTGGTATTTTAACTGCAGTTTCCATATTCCAAGGCAAAGGGTCGCTAAATCCACCTAAAAACTTTAAAGACTCGGCTTGTAATCTTGACACTTTTTCGGCTAATGTGTTTTGCCCTGTTAAGTACTTGTATTTATTTATTTGGTCTGGACTAATATAGGTGCCTTTACCTATTAAAATACGCTCTAAGTAATCGTTAAAATTATGCTCGCCACTATTTATAACCATAACACCACCAAATGTAGGATAAGGAAAAAAGAAGCCTTTCCATTTTATAAGGCTTACTACTTGTACCCATTTTCCAGAATCGTTTTTCATGTAATAAGTATCGCTAGGCTCGTAATTAACAAGCATCCAAGGGTTAAACCGTTGCACAACGGCATTGTAAGTGTTTCTACTAAACTTTAAAGATTCGCCTATAGAAAATGTTACAGAAATTCTGTTTTCGCTAGAAAATCTTGGAAATGGTGTTGTGCTTGAAACTGCAAATACTTCTTCTGTATTATCGGTTATACCTTGCCACATATACTTTTCGGTTGGCTGTATAGCCATTGTCCATTTATTTTCTTCGCCAATTCTTACTAAATGCGGTAACGACACATCTTTAGTTTCTCCAACACTTTCGTTAGCCATAGAAAACACATTGCGCAATGGCTGTATACGTTCGTTTTGTGTTAATGGCAATTCGTTAATTTCTATTTTATTTAAATTATTAAATACATTATAAGTTTTCATGTAATCGTACATTTTAAAATGCCACCCTACAATGTATAACACTCCAAAAAAGATAATTAACAATGCTAAAATACTTAATCGGCCTAGTGTGCTAGCCGATTTTCTAAATTTTCTCAACCCTAAAAACAACACAAGAGCACAAAGTATAATGATGAAAATAAATTTTCTAACAAATAATAATGCTGGTTGATAATCATCTCGAAAAACAAATAACATAATAAGCAATATTATGGCAATAATAACTGTTATTGTTTTTTGTTTACCGCCTTTATTCCAATAGTTTTTAATCATAGTATTTATTATGTTTCTAATTATATTTTAGAATTATATTAATTATTAAAATCTTATTTTTAAATCCTTAAACCACCTCTGGATTAAAACTATTAATTACAACAATCCTTTATCTTTTAATCGCTCTCTAGCACTCTTCTCTTCTACTTTTGACGTTTTTGTGTTAGATGTTTTATTTATAACCTGCTCTGCATCTTTGGTTTTTAAGTCCTCGATAAAATCTTTTCCTTTTTCTATAGTATCGCTTACCATGTTTTCAATAGAATCGCTTTTTTGGTCTATTACTTCGCTAGACTTAAATATAAAATTTGCTAAATATGTGCCTGCCAATGTGCCAACTAACATAGAAGCAAATATGGAAATTGTTGCTAAATTTATAGGAATTAAAAAGCGAACAATTACGATGCCTATTAAAAACAAAAAGCCTACAAAAACCAAACGCAATAAAAATGTTTGCTTATATACAAAACCTGTTTTGTCTTCAGGTTTCATTTGAAGTTCTTTAGAGTTTAAAATTTTATTAAAAAAACGATACAAACCATTACCTTTAGATTCTCTCCAATACAAAAAAACTCCGAATAGTATGGCGCCTATAAAGACTATTAGTTCTAGTGTCATAATACTTATTTTTAAAGCTTTACTTTATAAAGTTAGTCTAATTTGTTTATATATTGTTACTAATGGTTTCAACAGCCCAATCTTTTAAAGAATCATCCCAAGTTTTAAAAGTTTTGTAAAAAGCTTCCTTATCATACCAATACCAATACAAGATATCTTTTTCAGATATATTAATAAGCAATTTCCAGATTAAATCTTGTTGTTTACCATCTAACGATGAGTGTGGTTGGTGTAAGGCTTCATATAATTTCTTATCTACAATGTCGGCTATTTTATATTGATTACTGGTTTCTAATTTTTCTAAATAACGCTCTACACTCATTACTTTTTTTCTAACATTTATATCTAATTTATTTAAGTAGCTTTTAAATAAAATAGGGTCGTTTAAAATATTTTTAATGGGGTGTTGAGTATTTTTTAAATATTGAGACATTTCAAACTTCTTGATACGCTCATAACGTTTTGTTTTAACAACCTTATCTAAATCGCATTCTATTATTAAATGATCTCGTAATTTATGCATAAGTTCTGGCTGGTCTATATGATATATTAAAACATCGTAATTTGTGTCTTTTATAGCTTCTTTATGCCATTTTTTGTTTTTAAAAACCACTAAAGGTTTAATAAAATCTCTTAAAACATATACACCCCCAAAAGATCTAGTATAAAAAGATTCTGTATTGAATTGTAGTTGGTCTAAATCTAAATTTCTGGTTCTTAAATCGCCATAGGTTTTTGCAGAATTTAAAAGTTTTTGATGTAAACTTTCATCAATAAAATTATTATCTGCGTTAAAAGTTTCTACAAGTTTTTGTTGCTCTTTTTGTATGTGCCATAAATTATTTATTAGATGAAAGTTTATAGTTATTTTGTTATATTTTAAAACATCTAAAGGTTCGTAAAATGCATCTATGCCCTGATCGAAATCTAAACAAATGGCACAATCTCTGGTAATATCGTTAATTTTATCTTCGTATACATTAAAAACATGTTTCATCATGTCTCTATCAAAGGTATGAAATGGTAAGTATACTGGTTTTCCTTTTTGAAGTGGCGAAATTATAATGCCATGTGTATTTGCTTCTCCGTTATTTAAATAATTTATATTTTCTTTTTCTTCGGCTACTTCTGGACTCCAGCCAATACCATCAATATGAAAGGTTTTTAATTTTGTTTCTGTAAACCCAAGTTTTACCAAGCATTTGTTGTAACGCTCAACAAGTTTTCCGCTTATTGGAATAAGCTCACTTCTGTATAGGTTGGCTTGTTTTAATCTGTTCATTTAGTCTAACAACTTATGGATTATAGCGTATTGCAATAATACAATGGTTCGTGTATCTGCAATTTCTCCTCTATTTAGCATATTTATTGCGTTTTTAAAAGGTATTTCTAAAACTTCAATATCTTCATGTTCGCTATCTAAACCGCCACCTTCATTTACTTTCATGGCATCTGTATATTCGCCTATAAAGAAATGCATTTTTTCGGTCATAACACCAGGAGACGAATAGGCTTCGTATACCTTTTTTACAGATTTTAACCGGTACCCTACTTCTTCTTCTGTTTCGCGAATAATACAAGCTTCTGGGTTATCTTTATCTAACATACCTGCAGCTACTTCAACTAAAAACCCATCTTTATTATCGTTTAAATATGTGGGCATTCTAAACTGTTTTGTTAAAATTACTGTTTGTTTTTGTTTGTTATATAATAATATTCCTGCACCATCGCCCCGATTGTAAACCTCTCGCATTTGGTTTACCCAAGTTCCGTTACTCATTAAATAATCAAAAGTGACTCTATTTAAAATGTAATAGTTGTCTGAAAGCAACTTTTTTTCTATATTTTTTATCTGATTATTATCCATTATCAAAAGTTTTTCTTGCCTTTGCTTCTATATTTAATTGGTTTACTCTGGCGTCGACTTTCCGTTTAAAATCGGTATCTGCTATTGTAGCCACATTATCTAAATAGCGAACTACTTCTTGACGGCGGATTTCAGAAAAATTTAAACCTTTCATATTACTTCGCATTAACTCTTGAAGCATATTAAATTTGGTATTGTAATCTTGTTTAAAATATTTTTCTGGGTTTTCGAACCAATCTTCCTCCAAATCAAAATCGGTTAATCGTAATGAAATTGCCGATTGAATATTACGTACATCGCGCGATGAAAAGAACGGAAATATAGCTTGTATTTCTTTATACAAATTGGCATAAAATAAATGCTGGTTGGTTTTAAAATGTTTCTCTACACGATTATAAACCTCATGCACTCTCGCTTCTGTTGGTTTATTTACTTGGCTTAAAATATCGCCCATATTCTTTGCTAAACCTTGATCTTGTAAATAACTATAATTTTCGGGGCCTTGCATATTTACAAAATTAGGCATTGTATTGTCTAGTTTTCGCCACCAAATATGGTCTTGATCTAAAAAATCATGAGTTGTTCTAGCACCATCAATTTTAAATCGGCCTTGTACACGCGAAATCACAGCTTTATCTAACATTTCTGGAAGGTTTGTAAATAATCCTATAGAACTATTACCATAATTTACAGCATAAGCGCCTTCGGTATATCTTAAAAAGACACCTATAACTTCTTTTACTCCTGCCGAAACACCTTGCGCTGTTCGTTCTTGTAAATTATTCTCGGCATCATCAATCGGTGCGAAAATAAGTTTTGTTGGGTCTTGCATGGGTTTCATCCACTCTACCATTTTTTCGGCAGAACCGCCTTGAAAAGTAGATATTAAAGTGTCTGGCATTGGGTGAAACAAAAACGGAATATCTAAAGTATCGCAATGTTCTTTTAATCGGGTTGCTATAGCTGCTATAAGCATACTTTTTCCTGTGCCAGGTATACCGTACCCCATAAATACCGGCATAAAACCACCTAATTCTTGAAATGGGTTTTTCTTTGCCGTAAAATCGTAACTAAGCATACGCTCTGTTAAACGTCTAGCAAAGTGCTTTGCATCGCGATTACCTACAATTTGTTCGAATTTAATTTTGTTGAATTCTACACTTTTTGCGGCGCCTTGAAATGCATTATTCCAACCTGAAATAGCAAATTCAGATTTTTCTAGTTTATACGTTCTATCTTCTATAGTTTCTGTATACTCTAAACTACTTTTTCTTAATTGAATTTCGTCTATTAAAGCTTCGAAAAATACTACTGCAAAATTGGCTACATCGTTATCTGTTTTTATAATTTCTGGATGACTTAAATATTTGTCGAAATAAAATAAAGCACAAGAAATACCTTTTAAGGGCGACATTAACGACACCTCTGGTATTCCTGCAAATTTTTGTTTCATAACACTTAAATCGTCTGATGCATAAGGTTTTAAATCGTGTAATATTTTATATGCCGTAGCAAATAACATAAATGCTGTGGCTGTATGCATTTTGCTTTCAAACTCGCGTTTTCCTGTACTGTCTAAAGCCGATTTATTTTCATTTAAACTAGATAATCCTGAAGCATCGTAATAACTATCTTTAATCCAAATACCTAGAGTAATACCTTCTTGAATAGCGTATAACGTTTGATTTAAATTAATAGGAAGCGCAACAGAATCTGGTAACAAGCGTTTTTTTAAAGCTAATATTGTTTTTGATACTGAAGTAATTTGAGCTGCGCTTGTACCATTATTAGCTCGCGATAAATACAGTAAAATAGATTCGTTTTTAGCTTCTTTATCTCTATTTTTTGCACGAGAACCTTGCTCCCATTGAATACTTTTTAAGTACGAAGAAGCTTCGTCGCGAAGCAAATCTAGTTCTGATAATTTTATTGGGAAAGTTGAGTTGTGTTCCATGTTTCTTTTTAGTATTCAGCCTATGCCATAGTTAACAACGATTACTTAACGCTATTTACTTAACATTAAACTGTTTTAATTTATTTTTTCGGTGCAATATTGAAAACTAAAACTGCAAGTGTAAACATTTATTCTTTTAATTTTAATCTTGCCACTTCTATAGGTGCTTTTGCCAAATTATCCATTACTTCGGGTGTTTTATTGTACAATAATTGTATTATTCTGTGTGGTGCTAAAACATACTTTTGCTTAAAAACATGATCCCATTTTTGTAAAGTTTGTTTACTAAAAAAACCACCTTCTTTAAATTCGTTTTTTGATGTTACTTGATTAACTCGTAATGAAATGGCATACGACTCTAACGGAATTTCTTTTTTACCAATGCTCTCTAAAATGGTGTGTGTTACTTTATGCTCGTCTTTAGCAAATACGTTGTGTAATGGCCCCAAGTCTATACGTTTTATTTGTTTAGGCTGCACTTTAGGTAGCTTTCTGTCTATGGCATAAGCCATTGTGTCTAGCGACATATCTCTATCTGCAACGGTTTTTAAAACGTTATATATTTCGTGTTTATAATCGTTTACCTCTTTGCCTTCATAATTAAAATGCATAAAGCATATAAAAGGTCTGTTATGGGCTACATCATAAAAACTCCAACTAATTAAAAAATTAACTCCAGATTCTTTTGGTGCCGTTACAATTTTACCTTGTACAAACCTATTGAATATAAATTGTTTATTTACCGATGTGTAATATACTATTGATGCGGCTTGAAAGAGTTTACTTTTACTAACAGGCTGCTTTTTACGCATTAATGTATCTAAAAAATCTGCTTTAAGTGTTTCTACTGGTGTTAGTTTGCCCAAATATTCGTCGCGCAATTCTAAATCGTTAAATAGGTAACGAAATTCTAAATAGTTAGGAAATCCAGAATCGGTTAAGTCTACTTTCATATTATCCTCGTCATCATACATATATTTTATGCGCATAGCTTCAATAGAATATAGTAACAAATCAGAGTATTGCTTAAATAGTTCTACTTCTATTTTATTACATATGTTTTGTTGCTGTACTGCTACAATTAATTCTTTTAAAGCAAAGTCTACCATTTTATGGTAAAAAACATATTGATTTTTAGAGTCTAATATTGCCGAATCTAAAGGTGTAACTATGTGGTTAATGGACATTTATTTTTATTAAAAATGAACAATTAAAAGTTAAATACTTATCTATACTTAACCGCTAGTTAATTACTGCGTTAAGGATTGAACGGTGTGTTTGAGCTCCTCGCAGAGAGCGAGTAGTGAAAGCCTGACCCCGATTTTTTTCGGGGTAACGCCATTATTATATTTAAGACAATAAATCGTCGTTATTTGTTTCTGGTTTAGGTTGTTTTGTTGGCTCGTTATTATCTGCATCTGCCGTGTTTTTATTGGCATTATAGTAATCTTCGAAAATTTCTTTCATATCGATGCCATAACGCTCTGCAAAATTCTTTTGTATGTCGCCATCTTTAGCACGAATTTCTTGTAAGGCCTCGGCATAACTGCTATAAACGCCTTGCATTACTTTTTCGTGAACCGGAATATTATCCATCATATCTTGACGTGCTTTGGCGCTTGCTGTGTGCATTGATGCTAGAGTTTCGCCAATATGCTCGTCGGTTTTAACGCCTAAATGCTCTAAAATAGCAGCAAATTCTTGGTCGGTTCTTGCTTTTAGGGCTACTACGTAACCATCGTAATATTTAAGTCGTTCTTCTGTATCGGATTTTAATTTTGCTCGGTGCGTTTGTAAATTACTGCGTAGCGAGGTTAATACTTTTATGGTTAAATTGTGCTTGTGTACAAAACTATCTTTACTTGCTGCTAGTGTTGTGTAAGCGTTTTTAAGCCCTTCTAACTCTTCTACTTTTTGTTCTATTTGTGTTACTTTGCCAATGGCTTCAGCATATTCTGCAGATTGTTTATCGGCTATATCTTCAAGTTCTTGGCGTGCTTGTTTTAATAAGGCATACTGTTCTTCTAATTTTGCCTCTACTTCTTTTTTCTTTTCTAAAGCTTTTGTATGGTTTTTTGAAGCTTCGACAATGGCGTCTTTTAGCTTTTCTTCTACTTCTTTAATTTCTACTTCACGGTTTTTTAAACGGGTTACTGCTGCTTGCGATTTATACGATAATTCGCTTAAAAGCGTTTGTACATCGGCACTTTCTATACGTTCTTGAAACATAGCCTTTGCTTTATTATCGGCTCCTGCTCTTACCTTTTCGGCTTCTTTTAATGCGGCTTCAGCTTTTGCTATTTTACTTTTACGCCCCCATAAGTTATTCCACCAGGTATCTGGCTTTGCTTGTGCATCTTCTAATTCTATTTTTGCACGTTCTAAGGCTTTTTGAGCATCGTCTATTACTTGTTGCTCGGTGGCATTTAATGCCGAGAATTTTTCGAATATAATGCCTACTTCATCTTGATAATCGGTTAAATCTTTTATAGCATCTAGAAGCGTTGTTCTGTCCTTTTCTGCCATGTGCACTACATCGTCTAATGTAGCATTTAATATTTTTTGGCGCACTTCGGGGTCGTCTTCTTGAGATAATTTAGATTTCATGGTGTCAATGGCTTTTCCCCAATTAACATCTACTTTTTCTGTTTTTTCGTTGGAAGAGGTTTCTAGTAAATCAAAATCATCAGACATGTGTGTATAATTTTTTAAAGTTGAACAATTTTATGGATAAGCAATTTCGTTAAAAAATCTCAATTTTATAGCGTAAAAGAATATTTACTTTTAAAAAAATATAATATTATACGCTCTTTAAATTATTGGTATTGCTATTTAATATTTTGTTACAGTTAATAAAAAAAAACGTACATTTTAGTAGAATACATTATATTTGTTTATAACCAAACACCATGAAATTCTGTTAGTATGCTAGCAAACTACTTTCTTTTAAATTTTAATGCTTTTGCGTTAATTGAACAGTCTGATATTGTAACAGTACTTATTATTGTTGCTGTGTTTTTTGGGGTTTTACTATTACTTGGTGTAAGAAAGTCTTACAAGCTAAAAAAAGAAAATGAGCGCCTAGACGAGATGAATAAAAATATTGCTAAGGATGAAGACAAACCCTATCAAGATTTTACAGATGGGCATATGTATGGTGGCAATTAACATATTTTCTATTTAATTATTATCCTAAAAAAGAAGTTATTAACAATAAATAACGCCCACATTACTGTGAGCGTTATTAAATATTTTTATTAGGTTTATCGTACTAATTTTTTGTATTTAATTCGTTTTGGCATTAAATCTCCACCAAGGCGTTTCTTTTTATTTTCTTCGTAATCTGAAAAACTACCTTCAAAGAAATAAACTTGGCTATCGCCTTCGAAAGCTAAGATATGTGTACAAATTCTATCTAAAAACCAACGATCGTGACTAATTACTACAGCACAGCCCGCAAAATTTTCTAGGCCTTCTTCTAAAGCTCTTAATGTATTAACATCAAGATCGTTAGTTGGCTCATCTAAAAGCAGTACGTTTCCTTCTTCTTTAAGTGTCATAGCAAGGTGTAAACGGTTTCGTTCTCCACCAGAAAGTAATTTTACTTTTTTATTTTGCTCGCCGCCAGAAAAATTAAAACGACTTAAATAGGCTCTAGAATTTACTTCTTTACCGCCCATTAAAACCAGTTCTTGCTCGTCGCTAAAGTTTTGCCATATTGTTTTTTCTGGGTCTATATTAGCATGACTTTGGTCGACATACGCTATTTTAGCCGTTTCGCCTACAACAAACTCGCCTTTATCTGGTGTTTCTTCTCCCATTATCATTCTAAAAATAGTGGTTTTACCAGCTCCATTTGGACCAATAATACCAACTATTCCTGCTTGAGGAAGGTTAAAGTTTAAATTATCGTACAATAATTTATCGTCGTAACCTTTAGCTACTCCTTTTGCTTCTATAACATTGGTACCCAATCGAGGTCCGTTGGGGATATAAATTTCAAGTTTTTCGTCAAGCTGTTTTTGGTCTTGACTCATTAACTTATCGTAATTTTTTAAACGCGCTTTTTGTTTGGTTTGTCTACCCTTAGCTCCTTGACGTACCCAATCTAACTCGCGCTCTAATGTTTTTTGACGTTTAGAGGCTGTTTTACTCTCTTGAGCCATACGCTTAGATTTTTGGTCTAACCAAGACGAATAATTCCCTTTCCAAGGGATACCTTCTCCTCTATCGAGCTCTAAAATCCATCCTGCAACATTATCTAAAAAGTATCTGTCGTGAGTAACGGCTATTACAGTTCCTTTATACTGTGCCAAATGGTGCTCTAACCAATGTACAGACTCTGCATCTAAGTGGTTTGTAGGTTCATCTAAAAGCAACACATCGGGTTCGCTTAAAAGTAAACGGCATAACGCTACACGACGTTTTTCTCCTCCAGAGAGTACTGCAATTTTTTTATTTCCATCTGGTGTTCGCAATGCATCCATGGCTATTTCCAGCTTCGTATCAAGTTCCCAAGCTCCTGCGGCATCAATTTGATCTTGCAATTCGGCTTGTCTAGCCATTAACTTTTCCATTTTATCTGGGTTAGAGTAAACTTCTTCTAACCCAAATTGGTCGTTAATTTTATTGTATTCGTCAAGAATTGCAACGGTTTCGGCCGCACCTTCTCGTACCACTTCCATAACCGTTTTATCTTCATCTAGTTGCGGTTCTTGCTCTAAATAGCCAACCGAATAATCTTGTAAAAAGGTAACATCGCCTTGAAAATTTTTATCGACCCCTGCTATAATTTTAAGTAATGTAGATTTACCAGAACCATTAAGGCCTAAAATTCCAATTTTTGCCCCATAAAAAAAACTTAAATATATGTTTTTTAATACGGGTGTATTTGCTCCTTGAAATGTCTTGGTTAAACCAGACATTGAAAAAATTACTTTTTTATCGTCACTCATTGTTAAATATTATATTGTTAATTAGTACAAAGCTATTTATACACGACCTTTTAAGGCATTAAATACCCAGGCCACAGCAAAAAAGCCTAAACCTACAGCTCCAAAGCCCCATCCAGCAACATCGTCGTATCTAAAAGCTCCTAATGCCATTAGCAAAAGTCCCATTAAAATCATTATCCATGTTGCCCAAGCTAAAACTGTATTTTTATTCATCGCCATATTCTCTCTTATTTATTAATTGGTTAGTTGAAAAGCAAATATCGTAGTTTTAAATAAAAAAAGCATCTTAAAACGGATGCTTTTTCTATATTAATTAGTACCATTACTATATTGGCACTTCTAAAAACAAAAGCCCAGAGTCTTCATTTGTTTTTATATTAAAACTTGTTGTATTGGATATGCCTATTGCATCTCTTGTTTTTAAAGTATTTTCGTTTATAGAGTAATTACCAAAAATAGTCATTACATAAACACCGTGGTTTTTACTTTTTAACTGGTACTCGAATGTTTTACCCTTATCTAAATCGATTCTTGAAATTAGGGCATCTTGATGAATTTTTAAGCTACTTTCATAATTTTCATCAATAGAACTTACAAGGGTTTGTAGCTTATTTTTTCTTCCTTCTGGATGAAATGTTTTTTGGTCGTAACGCGGCTTTACGTTTTGTCTGTTTGGCATTACCCAAATTTGAAATAAACTTAAATGCTCTGTTCTAGAACCATTAATTTCTGAATGTTGTACACCAGTTCCTGCACTCATAACCTGTACTTCGCCTGGAACAACAGGAATCCATTGTTCTGCCATATTATCCTTATGCTTTAATATACCATTTAACGGAATGGTTATAATTTCCATATTATCATGAGGATGAGTGCCAAACCCCATATTTGGAGCAATTACATCGTCATTAAGTACTCTTAACGCTCCAAATTGAATTTTATCTTTATCAAAATAATTTGCAAAACTAAAGGAATGATTAGCTTGTAACCATCCATGGTTTGCAAATCCTCTTTCTTCTGCTTTATGTATTATGATTTGCATGATTTTATGTTTATTTATCGCATTTTATCAAGTAAATTACTTAATTGTTCGGCTTCATCTTCGGTTAAATTCTTCAATAAATCTCGATTAGAATTTATTGGAATAGATTCTAAAAATTCTATTCCTGCCTTATTAATAGCTATTTTAACAACACGTCTATCTTTTTCTGATGGACACCTATCAATATAGTTTTTGGCACATAGCTTATCCATTAAACGTGTAATATTTGGCGAACGCTCTAGCATTCTATCCTTTATAGTTTGCACATTTAATGGTTTACCTGCGCCTTTTAAAATTCTTAATATATTATACTGTTGCGGTGAAATACCATAGGGTTTAAAAAACTCGTTTTGATGGCTAGATATCCAATTTGCTGTATAAATAATATTTAATAGTGCTTTAACTCTATGGTTTATAAATTTTGAATTAATATCTTTAGATAAATCTCCCATTTTAATTAGGCTAAAACATCGTTATAATTAATATTTTTCTTGAATACTGCTTCTGCAAACGGGCATTGTGGTATAATTTTTATATGCTTAAATCTAGCATAATTAACTGCGGCTTCTACCAACTTATATCCTATACCTTGTCCTTTTAAAGAGCTATTAACTTCTGTATGATCTATAATTATTTTATTAGAACCAGCTTGAGAATATGTCATTTCTGCCATTATAACCTTATTTAATTTGTAATAAAAACGGCCTTTAACTCCTATATTTTCATGCTGAATTTCCATAATTACAATTGCTCTTTAAGTTTCCCTACAAGATCTAACAAGCTAGTATTTAAGTTTTTATCAATAATTTTTTCGTCTTTAAAATTATCATCAAATGAAGGAAAACTAAAATCGGCAATAATATTTCCTCCCATAAAAGGGAAACGACCTTTAGCTATTTCTAATACGGTAGCACCACCTCTTGCTCCTGGAGAGGTTGCCATTAACAACATAGGTTTTTCACTCCATAATTTCCCATCAATTCTAGACATCCAATCAAATAAATTTTTAAAAGCTACCGAATATGCACCATTATGCTCGGCTAAAGATAGTATGATACCATCAGATTTTTTTATAACTTCTAAAAACTTATGCGCGTTATCTGGTATCCCTTTTTCGGCTTCTAAATCGATGCCATAAACAGGCAATTCAAAATCATTTAAATCTAAAATTGTTATTTCAACATTATCAACTAAACTAGCTGCATATTTAGCCAATTGTTTATTTATTGATGTTTTGCTGTTACTCCCCGCAAATGCTAATATTTTTTTCATTTATAATTTTATTTTATTGTTTATTTAATTTTTTATAATAAATATAAGAGACTAATAATGCTAGTAAAGCTACTACAGCTGTTGCTTGCTGGCCATCGCCTATCATGTAATGTGCAAAAAATGCTAATATAAATGCATAAAAATATCCTGCATAAACCCACTCTTTTAGTACTTTAAAACCTGGCACCCAAACAACTATTAGCCCAATTAATTTTACTATTGCGTATGGATATATTAAATAAGTTGGATACCCAAACCCCTCAAAAGCTCCTTTTATCATTTCATGCTTAAAAAAATACATGCTAGCCGAAAACAACATAACAAGAGTTAAAATACTTGTTGCTGTGTAGTATATAATTTTATCTCGTTTCATTTTTTTTCATAAAAATTATAATGCAAATATATTACAATTAAATTTATATTCCAAGGAATATAATTCCATGTAAATTAATTTAACAAAATATTCACTTTTAATACAGGAATTGGTTTTGTAAATTCGTAACAAATAAAAAAACCTATGGACATTAACTTCAATAAAAACGAAGACTATAATAAACTTTTAGTTTCAGATTTAAAAAAACGCCTTGCAAAAGTAAGTTTAGGTGGTGGTAAATCGCGTATAGAAAAGCACAAAAGCAAAGGAAAAATGACTGCTAGAGAACGTATAGATTACCTATTAGATGCTCATTCTAAAAGTATAGAAATAGCCGCTTTTGCAGGAGAAGATATGTACAAAGAACATGGCGGATGCCCTTCTGGTGGTGTTGTTGTTAAAATGGGTTATGTTAAAGGCAAACAATGTATTGTTGTTGCTAATGATGCTACTGTTAAAGCTGGCGCATGGTTTCCTATTACAGGTAAAAAGAATTTACGCGCTCAAGAAATAGCTATTGAAAACAAATTACCTATCATATATTTGGTAGACTCTGCAGGTGTTTATTTGCCAATGCAAGATGAAATTTTTCCAGATAAAGAACATTTTGGACGTATATTTAGAAACAATGCCGTAATGAGTAGTATGGGAATTACTCAAATAGCTGCTGTAATGGGGAGTTGTGTTGCCGGAGGTGCTTATTTACCTATTATGAGTGATGAAGCTTTAATTGTTGATAAAACTGGTAGTATTTTTTTAGCAGGAAGCTACCTTGTTAAAGCTGCTATAGGTGAAAGTATTGATAACGAAACTCTAGGCGGCGCAACCACACATTGCGAAGTTTCTGGAGTTACCGACTATAAAGCTAAAGATGATGCTGATGCTTTAGATACTATAAAAAACATCATGGATAAAATAGGAGATTTTGATAAAGCAGGTTTTAATCGCGTTGCTTCAAAATTGCCAAAAGAAAACCCTCAAGATATTTATGGCTTATTACCTAAAAGTCGTGCCGATCAATACGATATGTATGAGATTATTAAACGTTTGGTTGATAACTCTGAGTATGATGAGTACAAAGCCGGTTACGGACAAACCATTATAACTTGCTATGCACGTATTGATGGTTGGGCGGTTGGTATTGTTGCTAACCAGCGCAAACTTGTTAAAACCAAAGGCTCTAAAACTAAACCCACAGAAATGCAATTTGGTGGTGTTATTTATAACGACTCGGCTGATAAAGCTACCCGTTTTATAGCCAATTGTAACCAGAAAAAAATTCCTTTAGTATTTTTACAAGATGTTACAGGTTTTATGGTTGGTAGCAAGAGTGAACATTCTGGCATTATAAAAGATGGTGCTAAAATGGTAAATGCCGTTAGCAATTCTGTAGTACCAAAATTTACTGTTGTAATTGGCAATAGTTATGGGGCAGGAAATTATGCCATGTGCGGAAAAGCATACGACCCAAGGCTTATTTTTGCTTGGCCTAGTGCAGAATTGGCGGTAATGAGTGGAAATTCTGCTGCAAAAGTTTTACTTCAAATTGAAAAAGCATCACTAGAAAAACAAGGTGAAACCTTTACAAAAGAAAAAGAAGAAGAACTATACAACAAAATTAAAGCTCGTTACGACAACCAAGTTTCGCCTTATTATGCAGCAGCAAGAATTTGGACCGATGCCATAATTAACCCCTTAGACACTCGTACTTGGATTAGCATGGGTATTGAAGCCGCTAACCACGCTCCTATTGAAAAACCTTTTAACTTAGGTGTTTTACAGGTTTAATATGAGAATAGCATCGTGTAATTTTATATTTTTTTTATTTGTAATAAGTCCTTTTTGTTTTTCTCAAAACCATAAAATTTCCGATTCTTTTTACAATTCAATATTTTCTGGTAATTGGTCTAAATCGCACCGTTTACTCGAAAATTATAAAAATGAAATACATGATGTAAATGGCAAAGCTAAATACAATTATTATAAAGGCTACCTGTTATTACAAAAAGGCGATTATTTAGAATCTTACAAATCCCTTCTTAAATCCAGAACATATTGTGTTGAAAACAACCTTTTAAAAGATCAAGCTAAAGCGGAATCTAGATTAATAGAATGTATTTATTTGTTAGATAACAGGAATTTATCCTCTGAAGTAATTAATATTATTAGCATAGAAGAGTTAATTATTTCTACTTGCAATATTGCTGAGAAATTAGATGATGATGATATTCGAATTCATTGCGAGTATAATAGTTCTACACGAGCAGAAAACTTAAAAAATTTTAATTTAAGTTTAAAACACGCTAAAAATATAGGTGAAATATATCTAAAACAGAACGATACTGCGAGATATATTGCCAACCTACTAAATGTAGCTCCAACTTTAAACAAGCTAAAACAATATGAAGAAGCCATTAAAACATTAAACATCGCTGAATATTATTATGATAAAAATGAAAGTAAAAACTATAGAAATCGAATTCTTGTATACTCCCATAAATCTGACCAATATTACTTTTTAAATAAATTAGATAGCGCTTTAATTAATATAAATAAAGCTAAAAAGCTATTAAACAACTATAACAATATAGATTATAAAGTTTTCGTTTACGAACAATTAAGCGATATTTATGAGAAAAAAGACAATTATAAAGAAGCCTTTTTAGCATCAAAAAAACTTGAAGAATTTAGAGATAGTATTCAATACCAAAATTTAATTAAAGATATTGGAGATATAAAAACTAAATATGAAAGTGCAGAAAAAGAAAAAGAAAATCTGCTTCTAAAAAGTAAACATCAAAAATCAAAATATCAAATTTATGCGCTTGTTGGTCTTATTGTATTTAGCTGTTTCATAGGTTTTATTTTGTTTTCTAACTCTAAAAAAAATCAACTTCTTATTATTAAAGAAAAAGAACTTGAAAAGGAACAGTATGACCGGCTTTTAAAAGATTTAGAATTAAAAAGTATAGATGCCATGATTTCTGGACAAGAAAAAGAACGGAAAAAAATTGCTGAAGACTTACATGATAATTTAGGAAGCTCTTTAACTACCGTTAAATTGTACTTTGAAACCTTAAAAGATCATGTTAAAACGAAAGAATTAAAAATTATAAAAAAAACAGATCTTTTACTTAATGAAATTTATGAGAAAATAAGATTTATGTCTCATTCTAGGCAAAATGCTAATTTATTAACCAAAGGTTTAATTCCTGCTGTTAAAGATTTAGCCAATAAAATTTCTGAAAGCAATAAAATTGAAGTTATTGTTGCACATCATGTTGAAAACAAAACTCTTGAAAACAGCTTAGAATTAAATCTGTTTAGAATTCTTCAAGAACTATTAACAAATGCCATAAAACATTCAAAAGCAAAAAACATTACTATTAATATTACATCATTTGAAAATTCTATTAATCTTCTAGTTGAAGATAACGGAATTGGATTTGAAATAAAAAAAGCTACATCAAAAAACGGTATTGGTTTTAATAATATAAAAAAAAGAGTAAAAAATTATGGAGGCAAAATAAAAATTGAAAGCCTTATTAATCATGGTTCCTCAATTAGTATTGATATTCCAATATAATTATTTTACTTAATATCTACACCAAAAGGGAACAATAACTGGACGCCTTTTTTTTGCGATATGGATTTTATTTCTTTATAAATTTTATAATGGGCTTCACCTAACTCTTCTTTTAAAATAGTTTCTTTAGTTTTTGCTAATCCAAAACTTTGAAGCATTTTATCTAAGTCTTTTTCATAAACTGGGAATTCTTTAATTTGATAGTTCTCAATCTCAGCAGCTTCAGCAGCGTATTTCAATGCTAAGTCTAAACCTCCTAACGCATCAACTAAACCATTGTTTAGTGCATCTGTACCTATCCAAACACGCCCTTGAGCAATATTTTCAACGTGTTCTTTTGTTAAATTTCTTCCTTGCATTACTCGAGTTGTAAACAACTCGTAAATATCTAAAATACCTTCTTTAATAAACTCACGTTGTGTATTACTTAAAGGCTCGAAAAAACTATACGTTACAGCATTTTTATTGGTAACAACCTGCTCGGCATTTATTCCCATATTTTCTGCCAATTCTTTGCCATTTGGCAACATACCAAACACGCCTATACTCCCTGTAATTGTTGTTGGTTGAGCAATTATTTTATTAGCATTACTTGCTATATAATACCCTCCAGATGCAGCCATATCTCCCATTGAGACAATTACGGGCTTTACTTTTTTAGTTAACTCTATTTCGCGCCATATAAGTTCGCTTGCCAATGCGCTACCGCCTGGCGAATTAATTCGCAAAACTATTGCTTTAACTCGGTTATCAAGCCTAGCATCTTGTAATGATTTACTCATAAGACCCTGACCTACAAAACCCTCATCGCCTTCGCCATAAACAATATCGCCTTCGGCATAAATAACAGCTATTCTATTTTTATTATAGTTTCTATTTATTTTTTTTGCTGCATGTTCTGCATAATCAGTAACAGTTATAATATTTAAGTCTTCGTTATCATTAATTCCAATATTATATCGCATTCCTGCAATATATTGGTCATGGTAAGCAATTTTATCTATTAGGTTTGATGCCTTTGCTAATTTTGGGTTTCTTGCCAATAAACTATCTGCAATTATATGTAATCTATCTACAGAGATATTTCTGCTATTAGAAATATCAGATTTCATTTCGCTCCATAGTGAGTTTAAATACACAGAAATTTGTTCTCTGTTATTATCGCTCATTTTATTAGCTATAAAAGGTTCTACAGCACTTTTATACTTACCCAGTCTTACAACTTCCATTTTAAAACCAGACTTGTCTTGAAAATCTTTAAAATATAAACGTTCGGAATACAAGCCTTTAAACTCCATCATTCCTGCTGGGTTTAAATAAATAGTATCTGAAACCGAACTTAAATAGTAGTCTTTTTGAGAATATATATCGCCATAAGACACAATAAATTTTCCAGATTCCTTAAATTTTAATAACGCCTCTCGTAAAGCTTTGATTTGCGAAATTCCGGCATTTATAAAATTGTTGTCAATTGAAATTCCTTTAATTTTATCATCAGATGCCGCATAATTTATAGCATCAATAATATTAAAAAGTCCGTTTTTTCTATGTTCATTTAAAAAAGGATATTCAGCAAATTCGGTTTTGCCTGCATAGTCTTTAATTGGAAAATCGAGTGTTAACTCTAAAACCGAGTTTGGTTTTACTTTTACTGTTTGGTCTGTACTAGGCCCCAATAAAGCACCAATTATAAAGAGCCCGAAAAAACAAATGATTAGAAATACAAAAATACCTGTAACGGTAGATAATACGCGTTTAATAAAACCCATAATTTATTTTAATATGTTATTATGTTAAGTTTAAAACCTCTAAGGTTTTGTTTCGATGAATTTTACCCGATTTAGTTTCTTTAAATTTAGGTATAAAATGAATTTCCTTAGGTTTTTCATACTTATCTAAAGTTTTAAAAATGGTATTATCAATATCTCTTTTTTCTCCTTCTATAATAAGAATAAGTTTATCGCCTAAGGTATCATCGTTTCTAGAAGCGATAAAGAATTCGCCATCTATTTTATCTTGAAGTTTAGTTTCTATTTGCTCTGGATATAGCTTTATTCCTCCAGAGTTTATAACATTATCAAAACGCCCTAGCCACTCGAAACTAGAATCTGATAACACATTAACAATATCGTTAGTAACAATTTTATTGTCAGATAGTTTAGGTGCTTCAATAACTAAGCAACCTCTATCGTCTTTAGATACTTTAATTCCTGGTAGTGTTGTAAATGTTTTTTCATCATCATTTCCAGAAAAGTTATTAAGTTTTTTAACGGCTATATGCGATACGGTTTCTGTCATCCCATAGGTTTCATATACGTTAGGTTTTTTATCTTTTATTAAATCGGCTATAGCCTTAGATACTCTACCACCACCAACAATTACGGTTTTTATGCTTTTTAAATATTTAGCAAAATTTTTAAGTTGCATAGGTGTAAAAGCAGAAAAGGTATAATCTTTTTCGTAATCAATTAAAGGTAATGCTGCTGGCTCTACCATATCGAGTTCTAAACCTAAAACTATGGCTCTTACAATAGTCATTTTACCCGCTATAAAATTTGATGGTAAACAATGTAAAATTTTATCGCCTGGTTTTAAATTAAAAAAATTGCCTGTTGCTATGGCCGAGTTTACCATAGCTTGCTTTTTTATTTTTATTTTTTTTGGTTTTCCTGTAGAGCCCGATGTTTTTACTATAACATAATCTTTTTCGTCTAACCAATCTAATAGAAAATTCCCTAATTCTTGTTGGTATGGTAAACCTTCTTTAACATAACTGTATGCAACTTCCATAAGGTCGTCGTACTTATAATTTAAATTATCTAGTTTAAATTTTAAGTGAACATTCTTATAATTTGGTGTCATATATTTTAATCTAAAATTTTATAATTATCTTTTGGCGGCTCTACTACATTTCCTAAAAGCTTGTCTTTCCAATTAGTCCATTTATATTTTTTTGAAAGTATAAATAATAAAATAGGAAACACAACAAAAACGGGCATAAATATTTCAGCCAATGCCATTTTTGATGGGTCTGATAAATCTCTTAATACAGAGTGTGTTTGAAATGCTGTCCAGTCTGCAGTTACCAATAACGCTGTAAATAAATTATTAGCGGCATGAAAGCCTAAAGCTAACTCTAAACCATCATCCATAAGCGTAATAATTCCTAAAAACAGTCCAGTACCAATGTAATATACCATAATTACTAGGCCTAATTTTTCAACCTCTGGGTTAGCTAAATGCATTAATCCAAAGCCAATTGATGTAATTAATAACGGTAACCATTTATTTTTAAAAAGAACGCCAAAACCTTGCATTAAATATCCTCTAAAAAAGTATTCTTCAAAGCTTGTTTGTAACGGAATTAATAATATTGCAATAATAGCTAGGATTAAAAATGGTTGAAGCTTGAAATTAAATTCATAATCTTCTGGGCTCATGTAATAATCTAGTAATACAAAACTACTGGAAACTAAGCCCCATAAAATAAATATAAACCAAAAACGTTTCCAATCTATTTTCTTCCTAGCTGTAGTTAACTTAGTTATAGATAACTTATGTAAAAATTTAGATGTTAAAAGCACGCCTAATAACCCCAAGGCGAAAGACAACAACATTAATAGTAAAAATAAATTGCTTCCTAAAACCTCAATCATTTGCGGTATAGTTGTTGGCATATTTACCGATGGGTTTCCTAATACTTTAACCGCTATTACAATACCTAAAGGTATCATACCTATTAATTGCCATGCAAAAAAAACAATTACAACACCAATTATATATCTCCATATGTCGTGTAATCCTTTATAAGCTTGTTGTATGTAATCCATTATTTAAAATTAAATTTCCAATTAACGTTTTTTCTATATTGCAATGTACCATTTTTTACTTGCAATGGACATTCAAAATTATTTGTAAATAAACTTCCTGTACCAAGACCTTGGGGTAAATTACTTTTTTTAGTATAAGTATATTGTGCAATGGCATTTAGCCCAACATTACTCTCTAATGCACTAGTTATCCACCAACCAATATTTTTCTTTTCTGCCATAGTAATCCACTCGTTACTTCCAGAAAAGCCGCCTACTAAACTAGGTTTTAAAATTATGTATTGCGGCTTTATGGTTTGTAGTAAATCTTGTTTATTTGTTACATTAAAAACACCTATTAACTCTTCATCTAAAGCAATTGGTAATGGTGTTTTTTCGCAAAGCGAAGCCATTGCTTCTAATTGTCCTTGTTTTATAGGTTGTTCTATGGAATGTAAATCTAAATCAGATAAAATTTTAAGTTTTTCTAATGCTTTGTCTGGATGAAAAGCTCCATTAGCATCCACACGCAGTTCAATGTCTTTTAAAGAAAACTCTTTTCTTATAGATTTTAATAAATTAATTTCTGTTTGAAAATCTATAGCTCCTATTTTCATTTTAATGCATGTAAAACCTGCTTGAATTTTATCGGTAATTTGCTGTCTCATAAAATTTTCGCTTCCCATCCAAATTAATCCATTAATTGGAATAGAGGCTTTACTTTGCGTAAATTTTGATGGGTACAACTCAAAAGGATTTTCTTTTTTTACCGAATTAAAAGCCATTTCTAAACCAAATTGAATACTAGGAAATGCTTCAAGTTCTAACAATAGTTTTTCTAAACCTAAATTTATATTGTTGCAAACCCAATTGAGTTTTTCTTCATAATCGGGCCTATCATCGATTGATAAACCTCTAAAAACAGCACATTCGCCAATACCAATTTTATCAGCTAATTGAATTTGAATAAACCAAGTTTCTTTGGTTTTTAATATACCACGAGATGTTCCGCTGGCTTGTTTAAAATTTAAAATATACTGTTTATAATGTGCAACCATATAGTCTTCAAAAATAATCAATAAAAATGTTTAATTTGTATTCCTTTTAAAACTAATTTTAAAGTAATGCTTACACCAGAGTTTCCAAACATTATTCTTTTTGCCATTCCATTTTTTATTATAGCTATGTTGCTTGAATTATTTGTTTCAATAAAACAGGGCGCAAATTTGTACCAAAAAAAAGATGCAATTGCTTCTATAACAATGGGACTTGGCAATGTTTTTCTTGGTTATTTTAGTAAAGCTGTTGTATTGTTTTCATTTTTACTTATTTATCAAAATTTTAGATTTTTTACTATACCTATAACATGGTGGAGTTTTATGCTTATCTTTTTTGCTGATGATATTTCATACTATTGGTTTCATCGAATTTCGCATGAATGTCGGTTATTTTGGGCTTCGCATGTTGTGCATCATTCATCGGAACATTATAATTTAAGTACGGCATTAAGACAAACGTGGTCTGGTAGTTTTTATACTTTTATTTTTTGGTTATGGTTACCATTAATAGGTTTTCATCCGGCTATGATTATGCTACAAATGTCTATAAGTTTACTATATCAATTTTGGATTCACACAGAAACTATAAACAAAATGCCCAAATGGTTTGAAATGGTAATGAATACGCCTTCTCACCACAGAGTACACCACGGTAGCAACCCTATTTATTTAGATAGAAACCATGCGGGTATTCTAATTATTTGGGATAAATTTTTTGGAACCTTTCAGCCAGAACTTAAAAACGAGAAAGCCGTATATGGTCTAGTAAAAAATATTAATACATACAACCCTATTAAAATTGCTTTTGCAGAATGGATTTATATGTTTAAAGATGTGTTTTCTGGTAAAAAATCTATAACCAATAGATTTTTATATTTTATAAAACCACCTGGTTGGCGACATGATGGCTCTGGCAAAACTAGTAATGATTTAAGAAACCTGTGGTTGAAACAAAAAAAAGATGATTTAAAAACATAAAACGCTTCAAAGATTAACTTTACACAAATTACTAGAAATAAAGTTAATTTTTAAAGCGTTTAGCGCTAGGTATACTAATAAAATAAACCTAAAAACTATGATGTAAACTTAATTGCATTTGTCCTTTTCCTAAGTTTACTGTTTTTTGATTCATCCAGGCTAACTGAATTTTCATTTTAGGGTTTAAAACATAGCCTAAACCTAAGTAAGTTCTGTTTCTATCAAACAACTCCACTTCTCTATTATCGCCAATATTGGTTTGTCCATTAATAAAAAGCTCGTTATATAATGCAACGTAATAAGTTTTTTCGGTTAAAGCTGAATTATTTAAAGGGATATTCAAGAATAAATTATAACGATAGCGCGTTCTAAAATCTTGATTTTCTACAAAGCGTTGCTCGTATCTAAATCTATGGGTAAAATATAGGCGTTTACCTAATTTTTGAGGAATAAGAGCTTCTTGATAAATTCTACTCTCTGTACTGGTTTCGTTACTATCACCAAATTGTCCTGTTGTAATATTACCATATCCTAATGTAAGTAACACATTTGCGCTTTTAGGTTTGTATGTTAATCCAGAGCGAATTAAAAGCTGCTCTAAATCGCCTCCTAAATTCCAGTTTCGATATTGTATATCTCCTTGAATTCCAAATTGACTGTCTTTAAATTGATGCTTGAAAAAATACATATACCAAGCACCTGTTTTACACTCGTCTACCTGTGCATTTGTAATATTATAAATTGAAAATATGGTAAGTATTAAAATTATTTTTTTCATAAAATGTGTATGTGTGATAAATTATAATTCTATGTGCTGCCCTATATCTAGCAACATTAAATCTTTATTTTTTTCAAAGAATTTTCGTTTTGCTTCTTCATGATCTATTTCTATATAACCAAATGTATCGAAATGATAGCCTAAAACCTTATCACATTCAATAAAATCGCTTGCCAGAATAGCATCATCAATACCCATAGTAAAATTATCGCCAATAGGTAATATTGCTAAATCTAGCTTGGTTTGCAGAGGTATTAATTTCATATCGAAAGTTAAAGCAGTATCTCCAGCAATATAAATGTTTTTATGTTCGCCTTCAATTACAAAACCGCCTGGTTGCCCTCCGTAGCTACCATCTGGAAACGAAGAGGTGTGTATTGCGTTTACGTATTTAACTGTACCAAACTCGAAATCCCATTTACCTCCATGATTCATAGGGTGCCCATCTATTCCTAAAGTGCTAAAATGGTTTACAATTTCGAAATTAGAAACAACAATGGCACCTGTACGTTTAGCTATAGCTTCTACATCAACAATATGATCTTGGTGTGCATGAGTTACTAAAATATAATCTGCTTTAAGCGTATTAATATCTACTTGCGATGCTTTTTCATTTGGTGTTATAAAAGGATCTACAAGAATATTAATATCTTTTATTTGAATTCCTAAACTTGCATGACCGTAAAATGTAATTTTCATTTGATGAAATTTTAAAGTTTAAAAAATATTTAAAATGGAAGTAAATGCCCTATTCCTAGTAAAATAGCTAATAATACTGTTGTTAATGCTAATTTTTTTAGCTCTGGGTCTAATAATTTGGGATCTTGATTATTTTTAACCCTTTTTAAATGCATAAGTAAAGGCAAATAAGTAATCATGTATATTAAATTATAATAAGAGGTAAAGTATAACACCCCAAATAATATAGATATTACAATTGCTCCAATAATTAATATGTTATGATAACGCTTTACTTTTTTTTCGCCAAATTTAACAGCTAAAGTAATTTTATTGGCTTTTTTATCTGTTAGCCTATCGCGCATATTATTTAAATTTAAAACCGCTGTACTTAATAAACCAATTGTAATAGCTGGTAAAAATGTAACATGGTCTAGTTTTTTTGTAAATAATACATAACAACCTATAACACTTATTAAGCCAAAAAAAACAAAAACAAAAATATCGCCTAAGCCTTTATACCCAAAAGCGTTATTACCCATAGTATAACGAATTGCTGCAACTATAGAGCATATAGCCAATAGAAAAAAGAAAATAGTAAGAAAAAAATGTTTTACTCCAAAGGCAAAAAATATAAGAGCAAAAGCAAACATAATAGATATAACTATATTTAACTTTATGGCATTAAAGAGTTCTTCGGGTGTTATACTTCCAGATTGTATGGCTCGTTTAGGCCCAATTCTATCTTCGTTATCTGTTCCTTTAACACCATCTCCATAATCATTAGCTAAATTAGAAAGTATTTGAAAACTAAGCGTAGTACATATTGCTAGAATAAAAATATCCCATTTAAAAGCGCCATTATAATGAGCTAGACAAGCAGCTAAAATTATGCCTGCAATAGATAGCGGTAAAGTACGCAATCGCATTGCAGATATCCAAGTAGAAACATTTTGCATTAAGGAATCCATTTTTTATCAAAATTAGGTTTGCGCTTTTCTAGAAAAGCGTCTCTACCCTCTTTGGCTTCATCTGTCATATAAGCCAAACGTGTTGCTTCACCTGCAAATACTTGTTGCCCAACCATACCATCGTCTGTTAAATTCATGGCAAATTTTAACATTTTTATAGACGTAGGAGATTTAGCTAATATTTCTTGAGCCCATGTGTATGCTGTACTTTCTAATTCGTTATGAGGAATTACCGCGTTAACCATTCCCATGTCGTATGCTTCTTGTGCCGAATAATTTCTTCCTAAGAAAAAGATTTCTCTTGCCTTTTTTTGCCCAACCATTTTTGCTAAATAAGCCGACCCATAGCCGCCATCAAAACTTGTAACATCGGCATCGGTTTGTTTAAAAATAGCGTGTTCTTTACTGGCCAATGTTAAATCGCAAACCACATGCAAACTGTGTCCGCCACCAACGGCCCAACCAGGCACAACGGCTATTACAGCTTTTGGCATAAACCGAATTAAACGCTGCACTTCTAAAATATTTAAACGATGGTAACCATCATCGCCAACATAGCCTTGATGACCTCTTGCCTTTTGGTCGCCACCGCTACAAAACGAATAAACGCCATCTTTTGTCGATGGGCCTTCTGCCGATAATAATACAACACCTATATTTACATCTTCATTTGCATCATAAAATGCATCATATAATTCGCTTGTTGTTTTTGGGCGAAAAGCATTCCGAACATTTGGTCTATTAAATGCTATTCTAGCTACACCATTACACTTTTTATAAGTGATATCTTCATACTCTTTAACAACTACCCATTCAGGTTGATTCATCATATACTTTTATTTTAGCCAAAAATAAATTTATTTAATTAAAAGAACGTTTTCATTTCAAAAAACTTTTAAAAGATAATAATTGCCATATAACCACCATAATATTAGCAATTCTGTTATAAAATTACATAGTACGCAATAAAATACTTAAGGTGTTATTAAGACAACAAGTTTTTAGTTATGAAATTAGATAAATAACAAAAATAACAGAATACGTACATATGCGTATTGTTTGTAGTCGTTTATTTGTTAATTTTGTACCTTAAATTATTAGATATTAACATTTTATTAGTAAAAAATTGTCATTTATCGAAAATAAATGTATTTTGCCGATTATTTAAACCCAATTGCCTATGTTATTAACAATTACTCTAATTCTTACTGGACTTGTAATCGTAAATTTACTACTACTTAAATTTAGTTGCAATAAAACTAAAAGGACTTCTAAAATAGATAAAAAACCTATAATCTTAAGAACTCGTATTGTAATACCTGAAAATTCGCAGACTCTTGCTCCTACTGGAAGCTAAATAATACAAATGGTTGTGTGACTTTTAATATTTTTTAGTGTCTTAACTCTATAATAAAAAGACACAAAAATGATATTAATTATATATTCTATTTTTCTATTTGCTTCTATAATTTTAGCTTTATTTTTTCTTTTACACGTTTATATAAGAAATAAAAACACCTAATGCCTCTTACCATTTAATTGGCTTTATTTTATTTTCAACCAAATATATATTCGTATCAATAAAGTTATTATTACCAAACCAATAACCTCTATTTGCACTTAAAGGAGAAGGGTGTCCAGATGTTAAAACCTTATGCTTTTTTATATTAATTAGTTTTTCCTTTTTTTTGGCATAGCTTCCCCAAAGTAAAAAAACAACATGCTTTTTATTTTCACTAATTGTTTTTATTACTGCATCTGTAAAAACTTCCCAGCCTTTTTTTTGATGACTCCCCGCTTTATGAGCCCTTACAGTTAATGTCGTGTTTAACAACAAAACACCTTGTTTAGCCCAACGTGCTAAATTACCACTATCTGGATAAGGCACTCCAATACTAGATTCTATTTCTTTAAAAATATTTTTTAAAGAAGGCGGATGCTTAACATTATCGTTTACAGAAAAACTTAAACCATTTGCCTGCCCAATATCGTGGTAAGGGTCTTGTCCAATAATAACCACTTTTACATTTTTAAAAGTGCAAAAATTAAATGCATTAAAAATTTGGTGTGCAGGCGGAAAACAAGATAAAGTTTTATATTCTGTTTCTATAAACCTTAACAAGTTTAAATAGTACGGTTTATTAAACTCGTTTTGTAAATAAGGCGCCCAACTTTCATGAATATTAATTTCCATTTACAAGTATTCTTAAAAATAAATCTAAAAATAGCACTATCTTTCGTCTAAATAAAAATTTAAAGTATTGAAAACATTAAAATTTCCTACCGCTCAATCTATTTTATTAATTATTGCCGGATTAGTAGCCATTTTAACTTGGTTAGTACCTTCAGGAAAATACGACACCTTAAGCTATAACAAAGCAGACAATACATTTACTAGATTAAGTTTAAACAAATCTACCACACTAACAGCAACTCAAGAAACCTTAAACCTTTTAGAAATAAAAATACCTTTACAAAAGTTTACTAATGGCGATATATGGAAACCAATTAGCATACCAAACACTTATAAACAAGTAGAAGCAAAACCACAAGGCATAACCGAGTTTATAAAATCACCCATAAAAGGTATAATAGAAGGCGCCGATATTATTTTTTTAGTTTTAATAATAGGAGGCCTTATTGGTATTATTAACCATACAAGTGCTTTTGATGCTGGTATCTCATGGCTTGCCCAAAAACTAAAGGGTTACGAATATGTACTTATTATTTTGGTTACAACCTTAATAGCCATTGGAGGTACTACCTTTGGTCTAGCCGAAGAAACTATAGCCTTCTACCCTATTTTAATTCCCATATTTTTAGCGGCTAAATACGATGCTATGGTACCACTAGCCTCTATATACATTGGATCATCAATAGGTACAATGTGCTCTACAACAAACCCTTTTAGTTCTATAATAGCATCTGATGCTGCTGGAATAAACTGGACAACCGGTATTACAAGTCGTTTTATCATGTTAATTTTAGGCGCATTAATATGCATTCTATATATTATAAGATATGCGCAACGCGTAAAAAAAGACCCAACAAAATCTATAATCTACAATCAGAAAGAAGAAATAGAAAAACACTTTAGTAGCATTACAAATAACACAATAAAGTTAACCACTCGCTTAAGGCTTATACTCTTTATTTTTATTTCGTGTTTTATAGTTATGATTTATGGCGTTTCGCAATTAGACTGGTGGTTTGTTGAAATGACCGTTGTTTTCTTTATCGGAGCTATATCCATAGGTTTTATAGGCAAAATAAAAGAACACACCTTTGTAGATGTTTTTGTAAAAGGAGCAGGCGATTTATTAGGAGTTGCATTAATTATTGGAATAGCAAGAGGCATAACCATTTTAATGAACGACGGCCAAATTAGCGACACCCTACTATATTACGCTAGTAATACCACAACCGGTATGAATAAAGGCCTATTTATAAACGCCATGCTATACATATATGGTGGGTTATCCTTTTTCATACCATCATCATCCGGAATGGCCGTTTTAACCATGCCCATTATGTCGCCATTAGCCGATGGCGTAGGCATTGGTAGAGAGTTTATTGTAAACGCCTACCAATACGGTATGGGCTTATTCGCATTTATAAATCCAACAGGGTTAATTTTAGCATCGTTAGCCATAGTAAAAGTAGGATATAATAAATGGCTAAAATTTATAATGCCACTAGTTATCATTTTAACCCTTTTTACCATGCTAGTATTAACACTATCTGTATATATGTAATAAATTAGGGCGTTACCACAAGGGTCGGGCTATCCGTTACAAGTCCTCGCACCTCCTACGTCGGGCTGTGGGCTATCCACTACTATCCCTAACGCAAAAAGTTTAAACTTAATACTTACTTTGTAAAATCAAGATAAAATTTTAGCCATTAACTCCTTTAGCAAATCGCCTTGAGGCAGCGCATTAGCGCCTACACCCTTACCTTTAACATCAAACTCTCTTAAAGTAGAAATTACAGCACTTACCTTACGCATAGGAAAATTTCTAGCAGCCAATATATAGTCGTTAACAAAATAAGGATTAACCCGTAAAGCCGAAGCCACATTTCTAGGCGATTTATCTTTTAAACCATGAAACTGAAGTAATTGAGAAAAATAACTAAACAATAACGATACCGTAACCACCATAGGGTTATCCTTAGGGTTATCGGCAAAGTAGCCAACTATTTTATAAACCTTAACGGTATTACGCTCACCAATAGCCTTTCGTAGCTCAAAATTATTATAATCTTTACTAATACCAATATTCTCTTCAATAGCGTCTGGCGAAATTTGAGTTCCTTCAGGCAAAATAATTTGAAGCTTCTCTAGTTCATTATTAATTTTACTTAAATCGGTACCCAAAAACTCAACCAACATCTGTGCTGCTTTTGGCGAAATAGTGTATTTTTTTGGAGATAAAACACGTCTTATCCAATCGGCAACTTGGTTCTCATAAAGCTTTTTGCTTTCAAAAACCACCCCCGTTTTTTTTAAAGTTTTATATAAGGCCTTACGCTTATCTATCTTTTTATATTTATAATTAACAACCAAAATTGTTGTAGGCTGTGGATTTACAGCATATTTTGCTAATTTTTCTATGGTTCTAGATAAATCTTGAGCTTCCTTAACAATAATAACTTGGTACTCTGCCATCATAGGAAAACGTTTAGCATGCCCAACAATATCATCAATAGTTACATCTCTTCCGTATAACAACATTTGGTTAAAGCCACGTTCCTCTTCAGCCAACACCGTATTTTCTATAAAATCAGAAATTTTATCAATATAATAAGCCTCTTCACCCATTAAAAAATAAATAGGCTTTAAGTTTTTGTTCTTTATATCTGTAACTAATTGCTTGACTTCGTCCAAAATCGTATAAAATTTTCTAAGAAAATCACTTGATGTGATATTATAATTTTAAATTTGTATGGTGCAAAATTTAAATTTCCACACATATAACTTCCGCTTCAAAAATAGCGAAAATAAAGTTTCTATTTTTGATCCTATACGCAAAAAATTTATTGTTTTGCAGCCCGAAGAATGGGTACGACAACATTGTATTCAATATTTAATTCAAGAAAAAAAGTATCCTAAATCATTAATTAACGTTGAAAAAGAATTAACTATCAATACATTAAAAAAGCGTTACGATATTGTTGTGTATAATCCCAATGGAAGTATTCAAATTATTGTAGAATGTAAAGCCCCAAAAATTAATATAAATCAAAGTACTTTCGACCAAATAGCGCGTTACAATTTAAAGTTAAACGCAACATATCTTATGGTAACCAACGGACTAAACCATTATTTTTGCCAAATGGATTTTAAAAATGAACGTTATCAGTTTTTAAAAGAAATTCCTAATTACAATTCATGAAATTAGCTATAGTTATACTTAATTGGAACGGAAAAAAACTCTTAGAGCAATTTTTGCCATCGGTTACACAACACTCAAAAGAAGCCCGTATTTATGTTGCAGATAATGCATCGACAGACCAATCTATAACATTTATAAAAACAAATTACCCAACCATTACTATTGTTAAAAATAAAGAAAATGGAGGTTATGCAAAAGGTTATAATGATGCTTTAAAACATATTAATGCCGATGTGTATTGCCTATTAAATAGCGATGTTGAAGTTACCAAAAATTGGCTAACCCCAATTATAAAAACCTTTAACAACACCGCAAACACAGCAATAATACAACCTAAAATTTTAGACTATAATAACAAAAGTTATTTTGAGTATGCCGGTGCAGCTGGCGGATTTATAGATAAGTATGGTTACCCATATTGCCGTGGCAGGATTTTTAATACTATAGAAAAAGATACTGAGCAATACAACAACACTACCGAAATTTTTTGGGCCACAGGAGCCTGTTTATTTATAAAAAGCAATGTTTTTAAACAGCTAAACGGTTTTGACGAACATTTTTTTGCCCACATGGAAGAAATCGATTTATGCTGGCGAGCAAAAAACTTAGGCTATTCTGTACAATATGTTGGGCAATCTAAAATATACCACGTTGGTGGTGCAACACTTAAAAACACCAACCCCAAAAAAACCTTTTTAAATTTTAGAAACAGCCTTTTTACTTTAACAAAAAACGCCAATGGCTTTGTTTTTGGAAAAATTTTAGTCCGACTTATTTTAGATGGTATTGCTGGCATAAAATTTTTAATAGAATTTAAACCTAAACACACTTTAGCAGTCTTAAAAGCACACTTTAGCTATTACTCGCAATTAAAACGAGTAATAGCCCAAAGAAAACAAATAAAAAACAAAATTAAATACTACTCAAGAGCATCTATTGTATTTGATTATTACGTAAATAAAAAAACAACGTACAAAAATTTATAAATCATTAGTAAAAGTTTTGTTAAAATGTTAAAAACGACCGATTTTTATATATTTTTGTGCTAATAGTTAGAAAATTAATCCTTAATAATAATCATGAAAAAAATTTTATTACTTAGTGTATCTGCAATGCTTTTACTAAGTTCATGTGTATCAAAAAAATTGTTCACAGATCTTGAAGCAAAACAAAAAGAAACTCAAGATTTACTTAACTCTGCAACTGTAAAATTAAATGCTTGTTTAGAAGACAGAGCATCGGCTACAGCTCGTGTTGAAGCCATGAAAGATCAGTTAGAAGATTTAAAAAAGAACAACAATGCGTTAATTAAAAGTTCTCAAGACTTAACAGAATTAACAACCAAAGGAGCAACAAACCTTGAAAAATCTTTAGAAACTTTAAAAGAAAGAGATTTAAAAATATCGCGTTTACAAGATGCTATTACAAGAAAAGATAGTGTAACGCTAGCATTAGTAACAAGCTTAAAACGCGAAGTTGGTATTAACGACCCAGATATTGAAGTAAATGTTGAAAAAGGTGTTGTATTTATATCTATAGCCGATAAATTATTATTTCAAAGTGGTAGCTATAACGTAACATCTCAAGCTAAAGATGTTTTAGCTAAAGTTGCTAAGGTTATAAACAGTAAGCCAGATTTTGAGGCTATGATTGAAGGTCATACAGACAGCCAATCTTACAGTAAAGGTGTGTTAGTTGATAACTGGGATTTAAGTGTAAAACGTTCTACATCTATAATTAGAGTATTGCAAAGCCTTGATGTTAACCCTGGGCAACTAATTGCTGCCGGACGTAGCTCTTACGTACCTTTAGCAGATAATGATACTGCTGCAAACAGAGCTAAAAACAGACGTACACGCGTGGTTATACTTCCAAAAATCGATCAGTTTTACGATATGATTGAGAAAGAAATGAAAAACCTTGAAGCTGGAGGCGAGTAATTAGCGCTTTTTAATAAAAAATTGAAAAAGCTCAATCTATTGATTGGGCTTTTTTTATAGGATTGCCTATACTCTGCATAAAATCTAAAAAATCTCTAAACTACCTTTACCTTCTCTAACAATCAATGGTTCGTCTTCAGATAAATCTATAACTGTCGAAGCTTCATTATCCCCATAACCACCATCAATAACCAAATCGACCAAATTATCCCATTTTTCTAAAATTAATTCAGGGTCGGTTGTGTATTCTAAAACTTCATCTTCATCACGAATAGATGTAGAAATAATAGGGTTTCCTAATTGCTTTACAATCTCTAATGCTATGTTATTATTTGGCACACGAATACCTACCGTTTTGCGCTTTTTAAATGGATTTGGTAAAGACTTTGATCCTGGCAAAATAAATGTATACGGTCCTGGCAATGCTCGTTTTAATATTTTAAACACCGATGTGTCTATTTGCTTTACATAATCACTTAAATTACTTAAGTCATGACAAATAAAAGAAAAATTAGATTTCTCTAGTTTTACACCTTTAATTCTAGCTACTTTTTCTAAAGCCTTAACATTAGTAATATCGCATCCTAAACCATAAACCGTATCTGTTGGATAAATAATTAACCCACCCTTTTTTAAAATATTAACTACCTTACTAATTTCCTTAGGGTTAGGATTTTCTTCATAAATTCTTAAAAACTCAGCCATAAAAAACTTACCTATCAATTATGTAACATAGTAAATATATTTCTTATTTGCTTAATTTCTAAATATAATAGGCAATAACAACAAATATCTGTTTAAAACTTAAAATTTTCGTAAATAAAAATCTTTTTAGTTTTATATAATGTAACATTATACTCAAAACTTAGTCTTAGTAATATGTTAAGACTTCTTTTGGTTTTATTTTTTCTTACCGTAAATATATCTTTTGCCTTTGCTACAAACGATATAAAAAACCCCATACGTTTTACTCAAGCCGAAGTTTTAAATAAGTATACAACCAGAATTCCTTTTAAATTAATTGATCATTTAATTGTTGTAAAAGCAGAAATTTTAAACAAAACAGGACATTTTATTATCGATACAGGTTCTGAAACTTTAATATTAAACAAAGTGCATTTTGCAAACATTTACAACTACCAAAAAAAGGAGCAAATGGCTTCTGGAATTATGCAATCTGTAGAAAACTCATATAAAAAACATATTAAGGAATTTAAAATTGAAAATTTTAAATTAGAAAATAAAAGTTCTGATGTTATAGATTTATCGCATATTGAAAAAAGTAAAAAAATTAAATTGTTAGGTGTTATAGGTTACAATATTTTAAAAGATTACGAAATATTTATCGATATGTATCTTAACCAAATAACACTTACCAAAGTAAATGCTTTAGGCGATAAATTGGATAAGCACGTATATCTGGAAAAGATAACAGATAGCTTAAATTTTACTTTAAAACAACATACTATTGTTGTTAATGCTACTATTAACAATCAAAACGTAACCTTAGGAATTGATACCGCTGCAGAGTTTAACCAAATTAATAAAAGTGTAAATAAAAAAGTTTTAAAGTATTTTATTCCAAAAAAGCGCTTACATTTAACTGGTATAAACCACAAAAAAATTGAGGTTTTGGCAGGAAAATTGCACCGTGTAAAACTAAGTAACAAAACCTATTTTGGCCCTATGTTTACAGTATTAACTAACTTAAATAAAATGAACGAAGCCTTTGGCACTAGCCTAGATGGTATTTTAGGCTACGAGTTTTTTGCGCAAAAAAGAACCATAATAAATTATCAAAAAGAAAAGCTATATTTTATAAATTTCCCGTTAAACCATCAATGAAAAAGTTAAAGCATCATATTGTTTTTTTTATTCTTATTTTTTTTAGCCTCAATCTCTTTTCGCAAAATAAAGATTTTAAAGGTTATAAAATTGAAGGCGATAGTGTTGTTTTTACTTTTGATGCTAGAGATTATAAAAAATTTACCCAAGAGCATACAGGACAAATTCTAGACTTTCAAGATTTAGATATCAATCATGTTGTTGTTTCTGGCGAGTTTAACAGGTGGTCTAGAGACCATTGGAAAATGAAACAAATAGGCGCTTACACCTATGAACTTAAAAAAAGTATTACAGACTTTAACGATGCGTTTGCTTGGGAGTTTAAGTTTGTAATTAACAACGCGCTTTGGGCAGAACCTTCAAAAAACGACCCAAATACTGCAAAAGCCACTAATAATGGTAAAAAAATACATGGTATTTATAATTTAAAAATGTATACTGCCTTTCCTAGCGAAACGGGCAATGCTAGTTTTAAACTAAAGGGTTTTAAAGATGCTAAAAAAGTAATTCTTGCAGGTTCTTTTAATAAATGGGACGAACAGCTTTTTAAAATGAATAAAACAAAAAATGGCTGGGAATTAACATTACAAATGAAACCCGATATTTATCAATACCGCTTTATTGTTGATGGACATTGGATGGAAGATCCAGATAACCCATACAAAACAAGAAACGAATTTAGCGAATACAACTCTGTAATTAATATAAAAGCGTATACTACATTTAAGCTAAGAGGTTATACTAATGCTAAAAAGGTAATTTTAACAGGCTCTTTTAACAATTGGAACGAAAACGAATTTTTAATGCGTAAAATGGATTACGGCTGGAAATATGTAATTCCGCTTTCTGGTGGCAAACACCATTATAAATTTATTATTGATGGCGAATGGATTACAGACCCCAATAATACTGTAAAAGAACACGATGGCAATGGCCATATTAACTCGGTATGTATGGTAAAATAAACCCTTACTACCCTATAATTTCTAACTTAGCAAAGCGTAACAATAATTTTTTAACACCACCGTGCTGGAAACTAATTTCGGCTTTTGTATCGGCTCCAATTCCTTCAATTTTTTTAACTTCTCCAGTACCAAAACGCATGTGCTTAACAATATTACCAACAGCCAGTTTACTATCAAATAAATTGGTATTGTTATTGGTTTTAGCAACAGGTTTTAAATTTTTAGGAGCAGTTACTTGAAACTTTTCGGGTTCTTTTTTAGCGATATTACCTTTTTTAAATACAGGCTTTTTGGCTGGCTTGTATCTAATTTTATTAGGTTCTACATCTCCAAAAATATTAGCATCTAGCATTGGGTTAAAACGTTGCTCTTCAATAGGTGTTACAATATCTAAATATTGTTCGTCTATTTCTTCTATAAAACGACTAGGTTCAGAATCTACTAATTTTCCCCACCTATATCTAGATAAAGCGTATGTTAAATAAGCTTGTTTTTCTGCTCTGGTTAATGCTACATAAAACAGGCGTCGCTCCTCCTCTAGTTCACTACGTGTATTCATACTCATAGCGCTAGGAAATAAATCTTCTTCAAGACCAACTATAAATACGGTTGGAAACTCTAAGCCTTTTGCTAAATGTATGGTCATTAATGCCACATGGTCGGTATCGCCTTTATCAGCATCTAAATCGGTTGCTAAGGCAACATCTTCTAAAAATTCTGCCAAACTTCCTGTAGTATCGGCTATTTCTTTTTGGCCTTCAACAAAATCCTTCATACCATTTAAAAGTTCTTCAATGTTTTCCATTTTGGCTACACCTTCTGGCGTTCCATCTTTATTGAATTCTTTTATTAAACCTGTGGTTCTGGTAACGTGTTCTGCCAATTCAAAAACATCGGCGGTTTGGTTCATGACCTGAAAACTTTCTATTAAAGTTACAAAGTTTAGTAATTTGGTTTTTGTTCCTGTATTAATCTTAACATTGGTTTTATCAATGTTTTTCATCACCTCAAAAATGGTGCGTCCATAACCATTAGCAGCTACTATTAACTTATCAATAGTAGTTTGCCCAATGCCTCTTGCTGGAAAATTAATAATACGCTTAAGAGCCTCTTCATCGGCAGGATTAATAATTAAACGTAAATAAGACAATACATCTTTTATTTCTTTTCGTTGATAAAACGATAAACCTCCATAAATCCTATAAGGAATATCGCGTTTTCGTAATGCATCTTCAATAGAGCGCGACTGCGCATTAGTTCTATACAAAATTGCAAAATCGCTATTTTTTAATTGATTTTGCATTTTGTTTTCCCAAATGGTACTGGCTACATATCGCCCTTCATCTGCATCAGTTAATGAGCGGTTTACTTTTATTTTTGGACCTTCATCATTAGCTGTCCAAACAACTTTATCTAGCTTGGTTTCATTTTTGTCTATTATAGAATTTGCGGCATTTACAATATTTTTTGATGACCGGTAATTTTGTTCTAACCTAAACACCTTTACATCATCATAATCTTTCTGGAAGTTTAATATATTATTAATATTAGCGCCACGGAATGCGTAAATACTTTGCGCATCGTCTCCCACCACACAGATATTTTGAAACTTATCTGATAGCGCTCTAACTATTAAATATTGCGAATGGTTTGTATCTTGGTACTCATCAACCAAAATATATTTAAAACGGTTTTGGTACTTGGCCAATACTTGAGGGAAGCGTGTAAGTAATTCGTTGGTTTTTAATAGTAAATCATCAAAATCCATAGCTCCAGCTTTAAAGCATCTATCTACATATTCTTTATAAATATCGCCCATTCTAGGACGTCTTGCCATAGTATCGGCTTCTATAAGTTCAGAATTTTGAAAATAAGCACGTACCGTTATTAAACTATTTTTATACGATGATATTCTTGATCGTACTTGCTTATATTTATAAACATCTTTATCAAGATTCATTTCTTTAATAATAGAAGCTATTAATCTATCAGAATCTTGAGTATCGTATATGGTAAAATTACTTGGATACCCTAATTTATCGGCTTCAATACGTAAAATTTTAGCAAATACAGAGTGGAATGTTCCCATCCATAAATTTTTGGCCTCGCTTGAACCAACAATCGATGCTATACGCTCTTTCATTTCGCGGGCTGCTTTATTTGTAAACGTAAGCGATAATATATTAAAAGGATCTATTCCTTTACTCATCATGTAAGCTATACGAAATGTTAACACACGCGTTTTACCCGAACCGGCGCCAGCAATAACAATCATAGGACCATCTACTTGAATTGTAGGCTCTAATTGCGCTTCATTTAACTGGCTTAAATACTTTTCCAAATCATCTTCATTTTATCGTGTGAAAATAACTAATGTTAAGCTTTTATTACCTTAGAATTATTAATAATTATAAACATTTTTTGCAAAACGGCCTTTAACCAAAATTTAAACATTTATAAGCTTCAAAAACTATATGTTATATATAAAACCGTTTTCTTTTAATACTTATCATATCTGTAAACTATGAAAAAAAGAACAGATGAAACCATTATAAATCGTTACTTTTCTTATTATCAGAAATCGAGTAATGCTACTAAATTAATATTTCATTATACACTCAATTTTTTAATTAATAAAAACAGTTTACTTTTGGGGTAAAAGCACTAACTTAAATTACTTTTTTACTTTTTAAACAATTAAAATGGATACAGTTTTAGAATTTTTATCAAATATAACCTGGTGGGGATGGGTTTTAATCGTTTTAGCCATAGTAGCTATACGCGATGTTTTTATACAAAAATCGCATACTATAAGTCATAACTTCCCTATTATTGGTCATTTGCGCTATTGGCTTGAAAGCATTGGACCAGAAATGCGCCAATATTTTGTAGCTAATAATAGAGAAGAATTACCTTTTAATCGTATTGAACGCGGTTGGATTTACGCCTCTGCAAAAAAAGAAAATAATTATGAAGGTTTTGGTACAGATAGAGATATTTATACGCATCAGCATATTTTTATAAATAATGCCATGATGCCTTTTAAACTACCAGACAACCATCCGCATAAAACCGACAATACATTTTTACCTTGTGCTAAAGTTATGGGCGAGTTTAATAAACGTAAACGCCCTTACAGGCCAGCTTCAATAATAAATATATCGGCCATGAGTTTTGGTTCGCTATCTGCAAAAGCTGTAGAATCTTTAAATAAAGGCGTAAAAATAGCGGGTGCATACCATAATACTGGCGAAGGTGGTTTATCTCCATACCATAGTAATGGTGGCGATGTAGTATTTCATTTCGGAACAGGATATTTTGGTGTTCGTGCCAAAGACGGTGGGTTTTCTATGGAAAAAATGATAAACTTAGTTGAAAAAAATCCATTTATTCGAGCAATAGAAATAAAACTATCTCAAGGAGCAAAACCAGGCAAAGGAGGCGTTTTACCTGGTGCTAAAATAACCAAACAAATAGCAGAAATTAGAGGTGTTGAGGTTGGTAAAGATGTATTATCGCCGCCAAACCACAAAGCGTTTTCTAATGTTACTGAAATGGTAGATTTTATTGAAAAAATAGCCGAAGCTACTGGATTACCGGTTGGTATTAAAGCTGCTATAGGCAAATTAGAGCAATGGGAAGAGTTAGCAGATATTATGAAAACAACAGGTAAAGGTCCAGATTTTATTACTGTTGATGGCGGAGAAGGCGGTACTGGTGCCGCTCCTCCTAGCTTTGCCGATCATGTTTCTTTACCATGGGTTTACGGTTTTAGCGATTTATATAAACTCTTTAAAAGCAAAGGACTTTCAGAACGCATTGTATTTATTGGTAGCGGTAAACTTGGTTTTCCTGCCAAAGCCGCCATGGCTTTTGCTATGGGTGCCGATTGTATTAATGTAGCCCGAGAAGCCATGATGAGTATTGGCTGTATACAAGCTCAAATTTGCCATACAAACCGCTGTCCTGCTGGAATTGCTACCCAAAAAAAATGGACACAAAACGGAATAAACGTGCCTTTAAAATCTGAACGATTAGCACAATACTTTAAAACGTTTAGAAAAGAATTGATTGAAATTACTCATGCTGCTGGTTACGAACACCCTTGCCAATTTAAAATGAGTGATATTGAAATAAATGTAGACGACCATAACCTAGCTACAGGACTAAACAAAACTTATTTGTACGACAAAACACCTGTACCTTTTAACGGCATTCAAGATTTAAAAGATTGCATGCACTTAGGTGGCTCTAAATAAACGTGAAATAAATATTTTTTGTACAATAACTACAAACACTTATGTTTGTAATTAAATCGTTTGATTATGGAAGTTAGTCGCATTATTGATCTGTTTTTATTTGCAATTCCGTCTTTAATTGTTGGAATTATAGCCTATAATTTTTTTAAAATACACACTAATAATGAAGATGGCAGGCGTCGTTTTTTACTAAAAAAAGACATGCAAGTAAATGCTATGCCTTTACGTTTACAAGCTTACGAGCGTATGGCTCTTTTTTTAGAGCGTGTTTCGCCTTCTAAACTACTTATTAGAGTAACTCCAAAATCCTCAAATAAAGATGATTACGAAGCTTTACTTATACAAAGTATAGAACAAGAATTTGAGCATAACTTATCGCAACAAATATATATAAGCGATAAGTGTTGGAATATTGTAACAACAGCTAAAAACGCAACTATTCAACTTATAAGAAAAGCAAGTATGCTTGAAAAAACAGATACAGCCAATAAACTAAGAGAAGTTGTTTTAACCGAAATGATGGAACGCCGTTCGCCCAGTGATGCTGCTCTATCTTTTATTAAAGAAGAAGTTTCAGAGTTGTGGTAAATCTTTTTCGCGTAACTCGTTAGATTGCGCTTGCTCACTTTTTTGTTTTGCATAATAATACCCTTGTTGCCACCACGATGTCATTAATTTTTTATTAAAAACTAATGAGTTTTCGGTAAGTTTTGATGGTGTATAATACAAATTAAGCTTAACGTGTTTATTTTTAGCTGCTAATTTTCCAATTAAAATATCACTTCTTTCAACTTGATCTAGCAAGTGTCCAAATAAATTTAACATTAATGAAAATGGATTTTTACCAAGCACTTTATTATACGCCAAACTTTCAGACTCTAAAATAATAGCATCAATCTCTGTGGCACCTCTTAAAATAGCTTCTCGTATAGGTACAACACAACCAAAAGCGCCATCGGCATATTCAAATCCATCTTTTTTAACTAAAGACATAAATGGCACATAATTACAAGACACCCAAATCCAATCGCAAAATTCGTCATAACTAAAATCTTTAATAGATTTATATTCTACAATATTTTTAGATAAATTAGAAACTGTAACAACAACATCTTCCTTTGTTTCTTTTATATTTAAGTACTCTTCGTATGTAAAATGCTTTTTAAGATATTTACGTAATGCTTTACTTTCGCCAAAGGTGCGTTTCATTTTAATAAACTGCCATAACGAGTTTATAAAATCGATAGAAACAAACTCTCTGTCACCTTTTTTTCTTATTACAAAGGGGTTTACACTAAAGATATTACTTTGATTTACATTTGTAAAAACTTTATGAATTTTATCTATTTTGCCTGCTGCCAAGTGCGGAATTAACAAACTCCCTGTTGATGTTCCTAAAAACAAATCGTACACCCTACCTTCTTCTTTAATTAAATACTCGGCAACTCCTCCTGCATATGCGCCTTTACTCCCTCCACCAGAAATTACTAATGCTTTCATATATTAATTTTCTAATTGTAAATATAAATCATTATTCTACTATTTAAAAAGTATAACATTTTTTTAAAATTTAAAATTACATCCCCAGTATTCGGTATTTTAAAGAAAAAACCAACATATATTCTTGATAAATAGTGCTCCTTTAAAAAGAATAATTATTTTAGTATCAGCTATTAACAACCAAACTTTTACACATGAGAAAGAATTACTTTCTTACCATATTTGCATTTTTTATAATTAGTTTTTCGTTTTTTGCTTTAAATAAAATTCATTTTAATAAACTTAGTTTAAATCATGCTTTTACAACCGTTTTAAAAAGGAACACTACTAATTTTAAACGACCTCCAAATGCAACTATTTCGGGTTCTACAACAGTTTGCAGAAACGCTACACCGCCACAAGTTACTTTTACAGGATCTGGAGGAAATGCACCTTACACATTTACTTACACCTTAAATGGTGCAACGCAAACGGTAACATCTACAGGCGATACAGCAACAGTTACGGCAAACACAAATACAGCAAGTACTTACACATATCAATTAGTATCGGTTAGCGACAATACCAACGATACTTCTGCTGCAAGCGGTACAGTTACAATTGTTGTAACAGAATTACCTACTGTTAATTTTACTTTTAATAATGCAGGTGCTTGTGCAGATACTTCTATAAACTTTACATCAAACGTTTCAGGTAACGCGCCATTTACATATAGCTGGAATTTTGGAGATGGTGGCACCAGTACTGCCAACAACCCTTCGCATGTTTTTAATGCCCTAGGTTGCGGAACAGAAGATTACGATGTTATACTTACCGTAACAGACGCTAATGGATGTATAAACTCTGTTACACATACCATTACCGTGCAAGAAAAACCGTTACTTGAATTTGAAGATGTGGATAACAGATTCGATCCTTTTAACAATTGCGGAAACAATACAACAGACCCTTCATACACCATAAATGTTGGCATAGCAAATACATCGCCTTGTGTAACATCTTACAATGTTGATTGGGGCGATGGTAGTGCAGTAGAAACCAATGTAACTTTTCCTGCTACACATACCTATACACAATTAGGTTCATTTAATATGAGAATAACAGGTATTGGTACAAATTGCGATAATACGGTAACGTATTTAATAAAAAACTCAAGTAACCCAACTGGATCCATTGTTAACCCAGGTAATACGGTTAACCTTTGTACTCCTGTTCCTGCCATTGAATTTGCTATAGGATCATGGGCTTCAAACCCGCCCGACACTAATTATTATATCGATTTTGGTGATGGTACAACCGAGTTTTACACGCAAAGCCAACTAGAAGCTTCTCCTTATTTTAATGCTGCCGATCCTATAAATTCTCAAAATTTCCCAATACCACATACTTACACAGAAACTAGTTGCCCTAATTCTTATACCGTAATTTTAAACATTGTTACATCGTGTGGGCAAACCAATTTAACTGCTGGGCCTATAATTATTTTAAGAAGACCCGAGGTAGATTTTGAAGATCCTCCTACAAGTTGTGTTAATACAGCTGTTTCTTTCCAAAACACTTCTTTAAATGGTTATAGCAATAATTGTAGTATAAATGATGGTTATTATTGGGATTTTGGTGATGGCTCTACATCTACTATGCGTAACCCAAGCCATACGTACACTACACCTGGCACCTATACTGTTTCATTATATGGCGAAAACTCCTGTGGTGTTACCAACACAGTAACCAAAACCATTTGTATAGAACCCGAACTTGTAGCGGCTTTTACCGTAGACACTAATAATGGGTGTACACCATTAGCTATTCAAGCTACAAACACTACAGATTTAAGCGAAAGCTGTGGCGGAGAAACTTATTTATGGGAAGTTACTTTTGTTCCTGAATTTTGCGGAACTAATCCTGTACAATGGAATTTTACCAACGGAACAGATGAAAACTCAGCTTCACCTTCGTTTAATTTTATTTCGGCTGGAACCTATACATTATCACTAACTACCGAAAATTCTTGCGGCACGAATACTACATCTGAAACTATTGAAGTTAAACAACCACCAACAGCTACAATTAGTAATATTAATAACTCATGCGGTTCGGCATCTATTACGCCAACTGCCAATGTAGATAGTTGCGCTCCAAGTACAGAAACCATAACTTACAGTTGGGATTTTCCTGGAGGTACACCAGCAACAGCTAACACTTTAAATCCTGGCACAATAGTTTACTCTACTCCTGGTAATTATCAAGTAACATTTAGTATTACTAACGGCTGCGGAACAACAACAGATACTGAAGACTTTACAGTAAACCCTATTCCAACCATAACAAATACAGATTTAACACAAACCATTTGTTCTGGCACAAATACAAGTGAAATTATTTTAACCTCAAATATTACTTCAACTACATTTAATTGGACCGCCACAGCACCTACTGGAGTTACAGGTTATATAGCTTCTGGAAATACAGCAACCATCCCAACTCAAACTATTTATAACTCCAATACAACTTCAGAAGATGTTACATTTGTAGTAACGCCTTCAGCAGAAGGTTGCGACGGAAATCCAGTAAATATTACTATTACCGTAGATCCTGCTCCAGAATTTACAAGTCAGCCAATTTCAGAATCTGTATGTTTAAATGGCGCTATTACTCCCCTATCGGTTTCTGTTAATGGACCAGGCACACCAACTTATCAATGGTACAGCAACACAACAAACACAAATACAGGAGGCACATTAATTGCAGGAGAAACATCATCAACCTACATACCACCAAACAACCCTGTTGGAGTTATTTACTATTACTGTGTTGTTTCATTTACATCGGGTGCTGGTTGTAACGAAATAACCTCTAATGTAGCTACAATAGAAATAGTTGAAGGAATTCAAATAGACACAAACCCAACACCTACGCAAAGTTTATGTGTTGGCGGCGATATTTCTTCTGCGTTAAGCATTACACATTCTGGAGGTACAGGCACCATTTCCTATCAATGGTATAGTAATACAACAAATACAAATACTGGAGGTGTTTTAATTGCTGGTGCTACAAATTCAAGCTATACGCCACCAACCTTTAATACACCTGGTAGTTATTATTACTATGTAACTATTACACTTAACGGAAGTGGTTGTAATGATATTACCAGCGAAGTTGCCGAAATTATAGTTGTGAGCGACCCCATAATTACAAATCAGCCGTTATTAACCCAAACCATTTGTCAAGGCACAACACCTCAAAGCTTAGAAGTAACAGCCTCTGGTGGTTTAGGTACAACTTATACTTACCAATGGTATAGCAATACGGTAAATTCAAATATTGGAGGCTCTATTATAGCAGGAGCTACAAACCAAAACTTTACACCGTTAACAACTATAGTTGGCACTATGTATTATTATGTTATTGTCTCTCAAACAGGTATTAATTGTAATGTAACCAGTAACACATCTGAAGTTATTGTAAACGCAGCGCCAAATTTCACATCTCAACCCATTTCAGATACTTATTGTTTAGGCGACACTTTAAACCAATTAACTGTTAGCTATGCCAATGGCGTTGGCACACCAACTTACCAATGGTATTCTAATACAACAAACGATACAACTACTGGAACTGCAATTACAGGAGAAACAAGCTCTACTTTTAATCCGCCTTCTGGAAATGTTGGCACCGTTTATTATTACGTAATAATAACTTTCTCTTCTGGTGGTTGTACAGAAATTACTTCTAATATAGCCGAGATTACTATAAACCAAACACCAAATATTAGCGACAAATCTGATATTATTTGTAGCGGCAATAGCTTTGTAATTTCGCCCGACAATTCTGGCGGAGATATTGCGCCAACAGGCACAACCTACACTTGGCCTGCACCAATAATTAACCCAGCAGGAACAATTACTGGGACTTCAAGCGAAAACACACCACAAAACAATATTAGCCAAACCTTAACCAATATTACTACAAACCCATCTACCGTAACCTATACTGTTACTCCTACTACTGGAATTTGTGTTGGCAATACGTTTGAGGTCGTAATTACTGTTAACCCTTCAATAAGCATAACTTTTAATCAAACCAACAGTAATTGCTTTTCTGCAAATAATGGTTCTCTAGATATTACAATATCTGGAGGCGTACCATTTACTACAGGCAACCCCTATCAAATTACATGGACTGGTCCAAATGGTTACACCAACACAAATGAAGATATTGCTAATTTAGAACCTGGAGATTATACTGTTAATATTTTAGACAATGGCGGGTGCCCATTCTCTGAAACTTTTACTATAACAGAACCTGACGAACTTATTTTTTCTAATATAGATTTTAACCCCGAAACCATTTCGTGCTTTAACGCTAATGATGGCGAAATTAATATAGAAATAGCTGGCGGAACAACACCTTACACTTACAATTGGACAAGAAATGGCATGCCATACGCAACAACCGAAGACCTCTCGAACTTAAGTCCTGGCAACTACGAAATTACAGTAACAGACGCCAATAACTGTACACCTATAACTCATAACGTCTCGGTTGTAGAACCAGACGAACTTATTGTAAGTTTAGCAAACCAAGTAGATGTTATTTGTTATGGAGACGCTACTGGTGAAATTAATATCACTACAGTTGGAGGTAGAACTTTTGAAGTATCTCCTGGTGTTTTTGATTATTCGTATTCATGGACAGGGCCAAATGGTTTTACTAGTAACCAACAAAACATAACAGGTTTAATAGCTGGAACTTATAATGTAATAGTAACCGACAGATCTAATTGTACAGATACTTTAGAGGTAATTATAAATCAATCTGATGAAATTCTAATTGATTTTACAGCGACAGAAATTGAATGTTATGGTGATAACGATGCATCGATAACCATTAATAATATTTCTGGGGGCAACCCTCCTTATAATGTTACTTGGAGTAATTTAGGCTCTGGTATGTCGCAAACCAATTTATCACCTGGAGACTATACTATTACCGTTACAGACCAAACAAATTGCGACAAATCGGTAACAATTACTATATCAGAACCTCCTATTTTTGCTATAAATCCAGTTGTAAACAACGTATCATGCTATGGAGAGCAAGATGGTAGAATTGTTTTAAATCTTGTTGGCGGCATACCGCCTGTGTCATTAATTTGGGATGACGACCCTACAGCTGGCGTAGAACGAAACAATATAGGCCCAGGAACTTACACCGTTACCATAACCGATGGCAAACCTTGTATTATATCTGAAACCTTTACCATAACAGAACCTAACGACTTATCCCTATCGGCCAATACAACCGATGCCTTAAATTGTGATGATGCAAATAGTGGCGCTATTAATTTAATAGTAACTGGTGGCTCTCCGCCTTTTAGCTATGCTTGGTCTAATGGCTCTACAACCGAAGATTTAACAAACATACCTCCAGGCGATTATGCTGTTGAAGTTACCGATGCTAATAATTGTACCATTTCTGGCGAATGGCCCATTAACAGGTTTGAGCCACTAGAATTAAACATACAAACAGAAACCAATTTTAATTGCGAAACAAAAACCGTAAACCAATCCTTTATTGCTATGGTTACTGGAGGCGTTCCGCCATATAACATAAACTGGTCTAGCGGAACAATTAGCGGCGCTAATAATGAAATAATGAGCACCAACCAAGATGGCTTAGTTATTATTGATGTTATGGATAGTGTTGGCTGTACTTCTAGTTTATCTTACAATGTTGAAATACCAGTTTTAGGAAATCCAGATTTCACAGCAACTTCTACAGCAATAAGTACTTATGGTTTTTATTCTGTGGAAGACCCTATTGAATTTACTAATTTATCTACAGGAAATTACGTTTCTGTATCATGGGATTTTGGTGATGGTAATTTTTCATCAAACGAAAACCCAACACACACTTACCTAAACGAAGGTTCGTATCTAGTTACACAAACCGCGGTTTACCCTTTTGGCTGTGTTTACACCAAACAACTTTCATTAATTATAGAAAAAGGATATAGTTTAATTATGCCAAATGCATTTACCCCTAATGGCGATAGCATGAATGCTTATTTTACACCAGAATCGATTGCCCTTAGTCATATAGAATTTAATATTTACGATACTTGGGGAAGCTTAATTTATTCTGAAAAAGGAGACAGTATTAAAGGCTGGGACGGAAAAATAAACGATGCCGAAGCAGAAAACGGAAACTACTATTTTACCCTTGTAGCTAAAACATTTTATGGAAAAATTATTACTCGAAAAGGAGCGTTTGTTTCTATTAAATAAGCAAAAATAAAGATGAAAATAAAGTTATTTATAATTATAATACTGGGTTGCTTATCATATAAAGCGCAAGCACAAGATCCTGTTTTTACACAATATTTTTTAGTACCCGAAACCTTAAACCCTGGGTTTTCTGGTTTTGAAGACGCTTCGTATTTTGGTTTAATACACCGAACGCAATGGCCAAGCTTAGATTTAAGAGTAGATACCGAGTACGCTTTTTTTAACTCTTGGATTGAAGATGTTGGCGGTATAGGATTTAGCATTATAAACCAACGAGAAAACAATACCAAATACAACCATTTACAAGGTAATGCCAATTTTTCGTACCATGTTAATTTAGCTAACGACTGGTATTTTAGACCCGCCGTCGAGGTTGGTTTTGGAACAAAATCATTTAACTTTAGCGGCTTGGTTTTATCCGATCAAATTAATATTAACTCAGAAACTATAAACGCAACATCTACCGATCCTTATGCTCTAAATGCTAACAGAAATATTAGTTTTCTTGATTTTTCGGCAGGTTTTGTTTTCGATAAAAAAAACACACGAAACAATACCGATTTATGGCTAGGCGCTACAGTAAAACACTTAAACAAGCCTAATATTTCGTTTGTTGAAAATGGCCATGCACCTTTAGATATTTTTTACTCTATTCATGCTGCTTATAAGTTCCCTTATTTTGATTATAACGATTTATTACTGTCTGTAAATTACATGCAACAGGGCGAATACAACCGTTTAGATATTGGAGCCATGGCGCGTTTAGAAAAACTAATGCTTGGCGCTACAGCTGTTACAAACCCAGCTAAAAACAATCAAAACAGCCATTTATTAACTTCGGTAAATGCTTTTGTTGGTTTAGAGTTTGAGCAACTACGCTTTGGGTTTTCGTATGATTTAAACACAACAAATATAGGAAGAACAGATGGGGTTTACGAGCTATCTATTACCTATCTAGCTAAATGTTTAATTTGTCAAAACCCAGCAAATACAGAGCGTAGAAAGTAACCTATTTAGTTTCTACAGTTTTTAATAATGCTTTTGTAAATTTTGAAAAACGCCAATTATGGTGTTTTGTTGCTTGTTTTAAGTTTTTTTTACACAAATCGTTACAGGCTTGAATTTGAGTTAAATAACGAAATGCATTTTGGCGCACCTCAAATTGATATTTTGAACTTGTATATGATGTTAACTCTTCGTAATATCTTCTTATTTTTTTATCTTCAAAATCTGGCGACACTAAGTTTAAGGCTAACCATAAAATTCTAACATTTTTATCATTAAAGCCTTGAATATCTTTAGTTTTATCGAAATACTTTTGCCTATCTTCAGGAAAATTTTTCCATAAATTATATAAAGCTGTTTCTATAGTTATATAAGATTTATCGTCAAGTAATGTTTCGTAATACGGTTTTAATTGAGAAGGAATTTTAGAAACGTATCTTGCAATGGCTTGCCGCACTTTTAAACTGTTTTTAAAATCTTCTTTTTTTAAATGATTAGGTATTTGCGAGATTACTTTTATTTTGGCTTCATCTGAAATTCCAGAACCTAAATAATTTGTACATTTCGAGTTAAAAACCTCGCAATCTACCATTAAATATTCTTGAATAAATACAGATTTTTTCAGGCTTATTAATGCATCATCATAATTAAAGCTTTCATTTTCTAACCATAACTTTACAAAATTATTTAAATTTTTACCGCTTGCTTTTTCTATTTCTGTTATAAAATGGCTTGTTTTTACATTTTTAAATTCATACTTTTTTAAGTAATTTTTTACTGCGCTTTTAAAGGCTTTGTCGCCTACTTTTTCTCGAAGTATGTGTAACACCCATGCGCCTTTTTTATAAAATGTGGTGCTACTAGATTTTGGATTAAGTAATGCCGTACCACCTCCGGCCATATCTTGTTCTAGCAACTCTTGTGCGTATTCGTAGAGGTGCCAATAGTAATAATTATCTCCAAAAATATCTCGTTCGGCTAAAAGTGCGTAATAGGTTGCAAAGCCTTCTTGCAACCAATGGTGTGTACCCGAGGTTTCTGTTACTAAATTACCAAACCATTGGTGCGCTAATTCGTGTGCGTTTACATTTACATAATTTTTATCTGCAAATGCTGTAGAATCTATTACAAAGCTATCGGAAAAAATGGTTGTTCCTGTATTTTCCATACCTGCGTAAAGAAAATCTTTTACTGGTATTTGTTTATAATTTTGCCATGGATAGGGCACTCCTATTTCTTTTTCAAGAAAGTTAAACATGCGCTTTGTGTAACGATAAGTTGGCTCGAATTTATTAGCATCTTCTGGGTAATAATACATGTGTAAAGGGATACCGCTTTTTGAATACTCTGTTTTTTTATTGTATTTACCTATAACTAAAGCAACTAAATAGCTAGACATGGGTTTTTGCATATCGAATTCCCATAAATTATATGTTGGTGTTTCGCGTTTAGAAATCATTTTTCCGTTGGCAATAACCTTGTATTCTTTTGGGGCTACACAGCTAATATCGAATTCTATTTTATCGTTCATATCGTCTATGGAAGGCAACCAATGGCTTGTGTTTTTACCTTGTCCTTGGGTCCATATTTGATTTTGAGAGCCATTGTCCCAACCTATAAAATACATGGCTTTTTTAGGTGAAGCAAAGAATAAAAAATTAAGTGTGTATACTTTTGATGCTTTAAAATTGTTGTAAACAATAAGCTTTTTTCCGTTGTTTTTATACTTTACCGAAGTTTGGTTTAATGCTACATTTAGAAACTTCATGTTTATAGCATCTAAGTAAATGGAATCTGTTTGTTTTAAAATTTTAAATTTTATTTCGTAAGAATTAAAAACGGTACTATCTACCTTCATTTGGTTGAAGTTTAATACAGTATTTACTTTTTTAAAATCTACAATTTTGGTTTGTTGTGCCAATAACAAACTGGTTGCAATAAGAAAGAAGAATTGGATTATGCGATTCATTATTTTTTTGATTAATCAAAGATTAAACCAAAGCTATAAAATTTTATTGGGTTGTTATGATTTGTTATTAATTTTGATTTTAACTTTACTAAAAACAAGCGTTTACAAAAGCTAAGCTAATTTTTACTAGGCTAACTTTACTAGCAAATATGCCCGCGTTAGGGATAGCAATGAAAAGCCCACAGCCCGACGTAGGAGGTGCGAGGACTTGTAATGTATAGCCCGACCCTTGTGGTAACGCCCAAATTTTACTTTAGGTATTGGGTTTTAGAAACTATGAAACTCTATTAAATTTGCCTCGTAATATTGTTTACCTAGTTTTGATAGCAGGTTTCTTATAACATGGCTATCGCCATCGATAGCTAAGGCAGAATATCCTATATCGTTTAGTTTTCCTAGGCGTAAATCTTTAATGTTTATGTGTTTTGATGCTAGTGCAGATAATAGTATTAACAACACACCTGGTGCGTTGTTATGCTTTGTTAAAATTACTTTATCGCTTAAGGCTAGGTTTAGTTTTACGCCATCCATTTCTAGTAAATATACGCCTTCGTTATAATAGTTTGGCATGGCTGCATGTTCTTGATAGGTTAACGATTTAAACACCCCGCTATCGGTTCCTTTTGTAAAATCTATAGCGTTTTGCACTTTTCCGTTTTTATTATCGATTGACAGGAAGGCAACAGCTGTACCGTCGTTATTAGATTTTAATCGGGCTGTTTCTACATTAATGCCTTCTGAGGCTAGTGTATTGAATAATGAAGAAATTACTCCAGGTTCGTCTAGATGTTCTGAAAACAACCCATTTACAATTTTTTGGGTGTTTTTAGGTTTTTCGTTTGTAACGGTTATAGATTTGCCCCATTTACGAATTCTGATGGCGTTATAATTACCCATTCCGGTTGCGCTTCTATATAAATCTACAAATTCTGAGAAGGAACCACCAAAGGAAAAATCTGGAATTATGCGTCGTTGGTTATCATCTAATCGTTGGTTTAATAGCTCTATACCTTTGTTTAAAACGGTGTATTTTACTTTTAAATCATGATCATTGTAGATGGTACGATTTTCTGGAATTAGTTTAGAGTAGCTTACGTAACTCTCGTAACCAGCTTCTTGTATATATTCTAAGCTTTCTTTATAATTTAAACCATAGTAACGTACGTGGTGTGTGTCTGTACCTACACAAACCGGTATTTGAAGCTCGTTAGCACGACGCAGTATGCTTTGTACTGGATATACGCCAACGCCTTTAAATTTTCCAGCCATATTTACATCTAAAGATAAGTTTCTGTCTGCAATAAGCTCTAAAAGGGTTCTAAATTTATTTGCTAATGGGTGCGCACTTGTTTCAAAATTAACCAAAGCTTCTGGCATGTCTACATTTAGTTTAGGTAAATCGATATGGCCAATAATTTGAATCATGTCTCCAAAACTTTCTATCATTTGCGTCATTTCATCAAAATAACCTCCCCAATATGCTTCTAAACTACCACGTATTTTTAATAACTCTTGTGCTTCTTCTTTAGAGCCATCGTAAGGTAATCCTTCTGGAGCAAAATGTACAGAACCAATAACATAATCGGCATCTTCTGCCTGAAATATTTTAGATCTGCTCCATTGCAAACCTATTCCTGGTCCCATCCACTCTAACTCTACACCGTATTTTATATTTATTTGTCCTTTATATTTTTCGCGTAAGCCTGCTATACGCTTAGGGTAATTTAAATACGATTTGTTACCACGAATAAACTTTACGTTTGTATCTCTTTCGGCTGTATATCTAAAATTAGTTAGCCTAGGAGAATGTATTATAAACGTTATACTTGGGTTGCCTGCCTCTATAGCTTTATCAACTATATCTTCTAACTTATCAATACCATGTTTTACGTGGTCTTGTTCTGTACCTGCATGAATACCGTGGGTTTCCCAAATAAATTCGTTAAGTTTTCTCATCAATAAATGGCTTTAATTTTCTCTAAAAAGAAGTTCAAATTTAACCAATGCAAAATAATTATAAACTAAAATTATTTTTTTTAGGTATTATTTAAAAAGAAATAAGATATACTTATAAAAATTTCTAAAATTGAACTTGATATTAAGAATTTAATAAGATATTTTTTTATTTGAAATTATTAATTTCGCTTTTATGTCTATAAAGCTGCAAACTCCCATTGATTATTTAAAAGGCGTTGGCCCAAATCGAGCCGATTTGTTACGTAAAGAATTAGGCATTTACACTTACCAAGATCTTATAAACTTATTTCCTAACCGGTATATTGACAGAACGCAATATTATAAAATTAGCCAATTGCAACGCAGTAATGCCGATGTGCAAGTTATTGGTAAAATAACCAGTTTTAAAGAAGTAGCACAAAAACGCGGCAAACGCCTGGTAGCAACATTTCAAGATGATACTGGAACTATGGAGTTAGTTTGGTTTAGAGGGCAAAAATGGATTAAAGACAGTTTAAAACTAAATAAAGTTTACGTGGCTTTTGGAAAAACCAATTGGTTTAGCAGTAAGTTTAATATGGCACACCCAGAAATGGAATTGCTAGAAGACCACGAAAAAAACCTACGCTCTGCCATGCAACCGGTTTACCCATCAACCGAAAAATTAAACAATAAAGGCATTACAAATCGTACGATTAATAAAATAATGCAACAACTGTTTATTGAAACCAATGGGAAATTTACAGAAACTCTCTCTGATAATTTACGTTCAGAATTAAAATTAATTAGCAAACAATCGGCACTTTTTAATGTGCACTTTCCCAAAAATCAAGAGCTACTTTCTAGGGCGCAATTTCGATTAAAATTTGAAGAATTATTTTATATTCAGTTGCAATTAATTATTAAAAACCTGGTTCATAAATCTAAAATAAAAGGCTTTCCTTTTAATCAAGTTGGCACCTATTTTAATTCGTTTTTTAAAAATCATTTACCCTTCAATTTAACCAACGCACAAAAACGTGTATTAAAAGAAATTAGAGCCGATTTAGGAAGTCAAGCACAAATGAACAGACTTTTACAGGGCGATGTTGGCTCTGGCAAGACTATAGTTGCGTTTATGTCAATACTCATGGCACTTGACAATGGTTTTCAAGCCTGCTTAATGGCGCCAACTGAAATTTTGTCAGTCCAGCACTATAACGGATTGCAAGAATGGTGTAACAAACTAAATATCAGTATTTCAATACTCACAGGATCAACTAAAACTTCAAATAGAAAAAAAATTCATGAATCTTTAGAAAATGGAGATTTACAAATATTAATTGGCACTCATGCACTACTCGAAGACAAGGTTAAATTTAAAAATTTGGGTCTAGCCATTATTGATGAACAACACAGATTTGGAGTAAAACAAAGAAGTAAATTATGGAAAAAAAACACGCTGCCACCACATATTTTAGTGATGACGGCAACACCAATTCCAAGAACTTTAGCCATGTCTGTTTATGGCGATTTAGACATCTCTATTATTGATGAATTACCACCCGGCAGAAAGGCTATAAAAACAGTACATCGTTACGACAAAAACCGACTAAATGTTTTTAAATTTATTCGTGATGAAATTGATAAAGGGCGACAAATTTACATTGTATACCCCCTTATTCAAGAAAATGAAAAAATGGATTACAAAGATTTGATGGATGGCTATGAAAGTATTTCCAGAGACTTCCCTATGCCTAAATACCAAACCTCTATTGTTCATGGAAAAATGAAACCTGCCGATAAAGAATATGAAATGCAACGTTTTATTAAAGGTGAAACTCAAATTATGGTAGCAACTACGGTTATCGAGGTTGGTGTAAACGTACCAAATGCTTCTGTAATGATTATTGAAAGCGCAGAACGCTTTGGCTTATCGCAATTACACCAATTACGTGGTCGTGTTGGTCGTGGTGCAGAACAAAGCTATTGTATTTTAATGACTAGCCATAAACTTAGTGCCAATAGTAAAACACGTTTAGAAACCATGGTTAAAACCAATGATGGTTTTGAAATTGCCGAAGTAGACCTGCGTTTACGTGGCCCTGGCGATATTATGGGCACACAACAAAGTGGTATTTTAAACCTTAAAATTGCAGACATTGTTAAAGACAACGACATTCTGCAACTTGCCAGACACCACGCAAAATCTGTATTAAAAATAGACCCCGCTCTAGCCTTACCAGAACATCAAATATTTTTAAACACTTACAAACAACTTAGTAAGTTTAAAAACATCTGGAATTATATTAGTTAAGCTATATTTACAACCTATTTAATTAAAACTATCTCTATTATCTGAAACCAAAATATATATAACATTATGATTCTTAAAAAAATAATTTATGTAATATGCTTAATCAGTTTAATACAAAACACCATTTATAGCCAAACAATATCTGGCGAATTAAAACAATACCATAAAATCACTTTAACTTTCGATGGTCCAAATTTAACCGAAAAACCCGCAACTTTTCTAAATTACAGAATGAATGTAACCCTAACCTCCCCATCATCCATTCCATACGTTGTACCTGCATATTTTGCAGCAGATGGTAACGCATCAGAAACTAGTGCTAATACAGGTAACAAATGGCGTTGCCACTTTACACCAAATGAAACTGGCTTATGGAATTATACTATATCGTTTAGAACTGGTGCTAATATTGCTATAAGCACTAATCCATTAGCAGGACAACCCATATCTATAGACGGAAATTCTGGAATGTTTGAAATTAATGTAACAGATAAATTAGGTGATGATTTTAGAGCTAAAGGTAAATTACAATATGTAGGCAAAGATTTTGCTCAATTTGATAATGGTGATTACTATTTTGAAATTGGAGCAGATAGTCCTGAAACATTTTTAGAATATGATGACTTCGATGCCACACCAGCGAGACATGACTATACAGAGGTTTCCAATTACTACTCAATTGGCGATCCCAGTTGGCAAAATGGAAAGGGAACAGAAATAATTGGTGCTGTAAATTACTTAGCCAACCAAGGTCTTAATATACACTACTTTTTAACCATGAATATTACTGGTGATGGAGATAGAGCCTACCCATTTCCTAACAAAACAGATTTCACTACCTATGATGTTTCTAAGCTTGACCAATGGCAAATAGTTTTCGACCACATGTACAACAAAGGTATGGCTCAAGAATTGGTATTAACAGAAACCGAAAACAGCAATTGGTTTGAAGATCAAGAAGGTGTGTCTAGACAAATGCTTTCAAATAGCAGAAAGTTATATTATAGAGAATTAATAGCCCGATTTGGATACCTTAACATTATTTACAATTTAGGCGAAGAGGCCAATTGGGATAGCGGAGGCGATCAATACAATGCTAAACAAATAGAAGAAGCTGCAAATTACATACAAACACTTAGCCCATACAGAGATTTAGTAAGCGTGCATAATGGTCCAAGTACCGATTTTAGTATTTTTCCTGAATTAACCGCCTTACCAGGTAAAAGCTCCTTAACTACTATATCTTTTCAAGCAAATTTTGAAAACGTAACGCATGGACACCATCAACTTTTACATGCAAAAAATTTATCTACAAAAAACAAAAAAGAATGGATTGTTCGCTATTCAGAACCTTATAGTAGTAAATTACCAGATATAGAAATATGGACAAATAATTCCCTTTGGGCTTCTATTACAGCGGGTAGTGCAGGAATTCATTATTACTCACACAAAAGCGACATAACTACAGATAATTACAAGTTATACGAAAAATATTATGAGCGTATGCGGCATGCAAAGTACTTTATAGAAAACAACCATATTCCCATACATAATTTAGAAAGCAATAATGCTGCAATAAACTCGGGGTATTTATTAACCGATTTTAACAAATACTATATCGCTTTTCTTCCCAAAGGCGGCTCTAAAACCATAAATATTTTAAACCCTGGCGAATATAGCATAAAATGGTTTGACCCCAGAAATGGCGGTAAACTTCAAAACGGAAGTATCACAAACGTATCTGATGGTAAAGACATTAACTTGGGGCAAGCACCAAACTCAATATCATTAAGCTGGGTTGTTCTTCTAAAAAAATTAAATACCAAATAAACAAACATGCATTTAAAACAATTAATAAATTAACTACTTTTTACATACATTAATAAAATTCTGTTCTTTTAAAATTTATATTTTAGAATTTAAAATTCCTCATCAAAACTATATCTTATCTTTACTAAAAATTTAATTTATGAGTATGCTTGGCTTAAAATTAGCTACAGACCCTCGATGGGTAAACATTGTAGAAAGCAACATTGAAGAAATACTTACCGATCATGCATGGTGCGAACAAAAAGCTGCAACTAATGCCATTACCATTATTACCAATAATAGTGAACACGAAAAGTTAGTTACAGAATTAATAAAACTAGCGCAAGAAGAGTTAGAACACTTTCAAATGGTACACGACATTATAAAAAAACGTGGCTATACATTAGGTAGAGAACGTAAAGACCATTATGTAAACGAACTTTATAAGTTTATGAACAAAGGAGGCAACAGACAACAAAGCATGGTAGACCGTTTACTATTTTCTGCCATGATAGAAGCACGTAGTTGCGAACGTTTTAAACTACTATCGCAACGCATTAAAGATCCCGAATTATCAAAATTCTACCACGATTTAATGGTTAGCGAAGCTGGACATTACACAACCTTTATAGGGTTTGCACGCCAATACGGAAAAGGTATTGATGTTGAGAAACGTTGGAAAGAATTAATTGATTTTGAAGCTAAAATAATTCAGAATTATGGCAAATCTGAAACTATTCATGGATAAAAGCTCAATCTAAATCGAGATTGAGCTTTTAACAACTGACTATAGTTTGATTGATGACTTTTAATAGATTTAATGAAATTAAACAGAAAAGCCTTCCCAACATGTTAGCATTTTGTTAAATAACCTTATTACCTTGTTAATTAACACTTTAACCACAATAACAAAAAAAAACATTTAATAGAATGTTTAACTTTGTATTTCGTTATTTATAGAACGTAAAGAAAAGAATGATTCATATTCACGAAAAAACATTACAAGATTTAGAGTTTCAAACGGTATTACAACAAGTTAGTGAACTATGTATAACACCGCTAGGTCATGAAAAAGCATTGCAAATTGCCCCTTATAAAACCAAAGAAAAATTACTCAACTCGCTTAACTTAACTAATGATTATGTAGCCTCATTTTACAACGACAACCGCATACCCAATCATGGTTTCGATACCATTTTAAAAGAAATACAACTCTTAAATATAGAAAACACATACTTAGAAGTTCATGGCTTAAAAAAAATAGTTGCCATGTCTATAACAGTAAACGAAATTGTTAAATTCTTAAAAAAATTTGAAGAATATTATCCCAATTTATATCAATTTTCATCTCATATTGAAGTTACTAAAATATTAATTGAAAAAGTTGATAGCATTGTAGATCGTTTTGGAGATATAAAAGACAATGCATCAAACTTACTTTTCGATTTACGCCAATCTATAAACAAAATAAAAGGAAAGATTAACGCAAGTTTTAGCAGCGCATTAAACACCTACCACAACCTTGAATATTTAGATGATATTAGAGAATCGGTGGTAGAAAACAAACGTGTTTTAGCTGTAAAAGCAATGTACAGACGTAAAGTTAAAGGCTCTATAATGGGAGGCAGTAAAACTGGAAGCATTGTTTATATAGAACCCGAAGCCACTCTACAACACACCAGAGAACTCAACAATTTAGAATACGAAGAAAAAGAAGAAGTTATACGAATTTTAAAGGAAGTAACAGATTTTATGCGTCCGTTTTTGCCTTTATTAAAAGATTATCAAGACTATTTAATTAACATAGATGTTATTTCGGCTAAAGCCAAATATGCAAAATCTATGAGCGGTATTCTTCCAGAATTTTCAGAAAATAAAAGCATGCTACTTCGCGATGCTTACCATCCTTTACTTTATTTAAACAATTTAGAAAAGAAAGAAAAAACCTTTCCGCAAACTATAGAACTAAAACAAGACAGCAGAATAATTGTTATTTCTGGACCTAACGCTGGAGGTAAAAGTATTACTTTAAAAACTGTAGGATTACTACAAGTTATGCTACAAAGCGGCATGCTAATTCCGGTACACGAACGCAGTAAAGTTTGTTTGTTTGATAGAGTTTTAAGCGATATTGGCGACAATCAATCTATTGAAAACCATTTAAGCACCTATAGTTACCGGTTAAAACAAATGAATTACTTTTTAAGAAAGTGTAACAAAAACACTCTTTTTTTAATTGATGAATTTGGTACAGGAAGCGACCCCGAACTTGGTGGTGCACTAGCCGAAACATTTCTTGAAGAATTTTATCACAGAGAAGCTTTTGGAATCATTACAACCCACTACTCTAACCTAAAAATATTAGCAAACGAGTTACCGTACATGTTAAATGCCAATATGTTATTTGACGAACGTACTTTAGAACCGCTTTTTAAACTTGTAATTGGCCAAGCCGGAAGCAGTTTTACTTTTGAAGTCGCACAAAAAAACGGCATACCATACAGTTTAATAAACAGAGCAAAAAAGAAAATAGAACGCAGTAAAGTTAGGTTTGATGCGACTATTGCTAAACTACAAAAAGAACGATCAAGACTAGAAAAAACTGGGCAATCTTTAAAGCAAAATGAAAAGAAAAAATTAGAAGAAGCCGATAAACTTGAAGAAATAAACACCAAAATACAGAAAAAACTAGAAAGCTACCAAGAGCTATACGACAGCAACCAACGTTTAATTTATCTGGGCCAAAAAGTTAACGATATTGCTGAAAAATACTTTGAAAACAAACAAAAACGGCAATTAATGTCGGAGTTATTTAAATTAGTACAAATAGAAAACTCAAAACGAAAAAAAGTAACAGCAAAACAAAAACGCGCCATAAAAGCCAAAGAAAACCAAGTAAAACAAGAAGCCGAAAAAAAAGTTAACATCATAAGAATAAAGAAAAAAGCCGAAAAGAAAAAAGCAATAGAGCAACCCAAACCAAAACCCATCCTAAGAATTGGCGACCGTGTTCGCATGCAAGACGGCAGAGCTATTGGAAGCATTGACACCATTGAGAAAAACAAAGCCATAGTTAATTATGGCATATTTACAACCAATGTAGCTTTAGATTTACTAGAACTTGTTGAAGCAAAAAAATAATTCATTTATCTTTACATAAAAGTTTTTAAAATGAAAAAGCCTATAATTACCTGTTTTATTTTATGCGCCATATTAGTTATCTATAACTGTAGCACAAGTGAAGAACCTAGCAATAAATCTACCGAAGAAGAGGTTGAGGTTATTGATGAAGAAGTTGAAGAAGAACTACCTACAGAAAACACTCCAAACATTGTATGGAAAAATTGGTATTTATCTGTTCCGCTAAATAATGGTTCTGGTAAAGCAACCTCCATTTTTTACGAAGCCATAGAAAACAACTCATTAACAAGTGCTCAATCTAAATACTTTTACAAAAATACAGATGGTAGTTATACCTTGTTTACCCAGTTTACAGGCTATACAACTTCCGGACAGTCTGAACTAGGAGACAAATATTGCCGAACAGAGCTTCGCGAATTCTGGAAAGGCAACCAAACCACAACCGATAATTGGTTAATGAATACTGGCACGCACATTTTAGAAACCACTTTAAAAGTTGATTATGTTGAAGGCAATGGCAGAACTATAGTAGCCCAAATACACGGCAAAGAAACAACAGGATTAGAAGGTGCTCCTGCTACAGTTAAAATTCGTTGGAATAGTGGTACTATACAATTAGATTACTATACAAAACCTGATACTGGACAACCATGGACAAGTGCTTTTGATGAAAAACTAGATGTTGGCGTTGTTGATAACGAAATTTTTACATTTAAAATAAAAATTGAAAATGGTAAATTTTATTACGGTTTAGTTTGTGAAACCAAAGGTATTAACACCGATTACACGTTAATTTATGATTACGTTGGCAATGGTTATGCACACGAAAACTACTTTAAAACCGGCAACTATTTTGGCTGGCATGACGATTATGTAAAAACCGCACAAGTAACCCTGATTAAGGTAAAAACAGAGCATTTAGATTAAAAATAACAGCCAACACCACTAAGTTGCTGAATCCCAACTTTAGGTGCCGACTGTATTAATAATTTCTTTATTGTCAAGGGCATTTAAGTGATCTTACGGTGACAGCCTTAAGCCATTCCTTTTCGGCTATATAACATTTATCATAAATTCCGCTACCACCATTGTGTATATAATTACCTAATTCTTGTTTAAAATAACGCTGTTTATAATTCTCATCAATATGCCAATGATTAATTTCATTACCTTCGCTGTCTACTCCTTTTTCATCATCAATTTGTAATTCTATATAAATACGAATATCATATGCGCCATCTGGTAGTTGCATACCAATTGTATTGTCATAACTTTCATTTCTCATCCATTTCTGGTTTATTCCTAAATCTTCATAACTTTGTGATGATTCACCTGGCATATTATTTTTGTAAGTAAGACCAACTCTAAATCCATCATTCTTTGTATGATTATTAAACTCCATTCCTGGGTGTACTCTTCCTGTAGTAGTGCATGTTACTGCTGTATACTTTGTTGTAAAACCCATTTTAGCCAATGTATTGTCTTTTAAATACCTAACAGTATAAGAAATAGGAACTCCAGGATTATCTCTACTATAAAGAGCATTTTCACCTTTAATTATAGGTTCTAAATCACCAAAATTTTGTGCAGAAACCAATTCGGCCGCTACAGCCGCATTGCCACCAATAGCAAAGGTTTTAATACTCGAGTTTTTTAATATTTTATCAACTTTAACTTTTAGGCTTCCAGTTACATTATTCTTACCTGCTGCATATTCAAATGCCGATTTTAATTCTGAATCTGATGCTTCAACAGTTGATTCCATTCTAAACATTATTATACGGCCATAACTTACATTATGTATGTATGCAGCTGGTTTACTTTCATTAAAATATCCTTTTACCTGATCAGGAGTAACACTTTCATGAAATACATCAGCAGGATTTGTAGGTTGATTCATAGAAATGGTATAAAACACTTGTTTATAAACCATCATAGCAACTCTTTTGTCTACAGTACTTTCATAATCAAATTCTGCTGATATATCACTCTTTGCCCATTCTGCATTTAAACCTAACTCTAAACTCATTTGTTGTTTAGAATATAATGTCGTTGCTTCTGATGTTGAAGCTGCTGCATTTCTATACCCTGCTTGATAAGCATTAGCATTCCACCACTCTAAAGCTTCATCTATACCAGAGCCTGTAGTCGTGTTATTAGGATCTTCAACATATACATTACCAGCTTCACCTATACCCGGTAATTCTACACGTAGAGTCATGGGAGCACGATTAATAGTAATATTAGTAGGCGTACCATTTTTTAATGAAGCATCACCATAAACCAATGCTCCAGGCCAAATAACACCTTTATTGGGATCTAAAATAGGGATATCACTAAAATTAGTTTTCAAATCGTACTCTATTGAAGTGCATACGGTATTTGTATTTGTTCCATGTACATCATCATCTGAATTAGACTCCGATTCAATTGTTTTTTTTAAAGATTCAGAACCTATGTCTTCTACACCTAATATTTCATTAGGATTGTAATTTAAAGATTTAAGGTAACCAGCAATATCTTCTATGTTGGCAGCTTGGTCATTTCCATCATCATCTTTACTACATCCATTACATGAAAGTAAAGTAACAATAAAAACTATTGTAAAAAAAACGTTTTTGAATGTTAATAGTTGGGTTTTCATAATATTTGTTTTTTTGTGATTCAACAACTCAAAACTAGAGATGAATGGATATGAAAACTAATTTTTGGTATGGACAAAGTATGGACAGGTTTAATATTTCACACATAACCCCTGCTTTTTACAGAAACAACCACAAAACAACAACTACCTAAAAATCAATATTTTAAATTCTATTTTTTTCTTTAATCATAATGAATTAAATAGACCTTATATGGACAGACCATTTTTGAGTCTTGACAAGGAAGCTTATTGTATTCTTAAATTAATTACCTTAGTATGAGTTAAATAACCAAACCATGAAAAAATTAATCTTATTTATTTTAACATTTATTCTATACAATCAAAATACCGAGGCCCAGAATCAAAAAATTGCAGATAGCTTAAAAAGCTCATATAACTTTCAAACTAATATTGAGCAAAAAGTAGAAACTGCTCAACTTTTATTTCAACATTACAAACATCTAAACCCAAAAACTGCTTTCAAATATGCCAACGACGTATTAAACATGTCTGTGAAAAATGATTATAGTAAAGGGATAGGATTGGCATATCATAATTTAGCTTACTACTATCGATTTTTGCCAAATATAGACTCTTCTAGATTTTATTTTAAAAAATCTTTAAATATTCTAAAGCAGTTAAAATCAGTTAATAAATTATGTGAATTAACTGAAGATTATTCAACATTTGAATGTGTACAAGGAAATTATGATAAAGCCATAGAAATTTCAGAAATAGGTTATACAAATGCTTTAAATGCTAGAAACAATAAATACATGTTACAAAGTCTTAATAGAAAAACGACTATTAATATGGATAAAGGAGATTTTGAAACTGCAACAAAAGAAAATATACTAGCATTAAAAATTTTAGATACTCTAACTTCAGAAAACAAATTAATTAAAGCTGTAACTTTAGGACAAAGTGCTCGAATTGAAATGCTAAGAGGTAATTATCAACTAACACTAAAACCATTAAAAGAATCGTTAAATTTATTAATTAGCTTAAAAAATAAAAACTGGACAGCTGTAACTTATATAGAAATAGGAAATGCCTATTGGTATCTTGAAGATTATAATAATGCAATTAAAAATTACAATAAAAGCCTTGTTATTTCTAAAGAAATTAAAAGAGAAGATTTTATATCTATCAATCTCTCAAACATAGCCAGTATTTATTCAGAAACTGGTAATCATGCCGAAGCAATAAAAATTTTAAAAGAATCTTTAGAAATAGAAAAACAAATAGGCTCATTAATTAATCTTTCAATTGGATACAATGCTTTAGGTTCTGCATATTATAACACTAAACAATATAAATTAGCAGTTAAAAATCATACATTATCCATTCATCTTTCAGACTCTATTAAAGCTATGGATGTTAAGCGTGATGGGCTTTACAACAGATCTATTGCTTATGATAAGTTAGGGCAACATAAAACCGCTTTATTGGATATAAAAAATTTCATTAATCTAAAAGATAGTATTTTTAACCTTGAGAATGCTAAACAAGTAGATGAGTTAAAAACGAAATACGAAACCGAAAAAAAAGAAGCAGAAATAGCATTACAAGAGGAAGAAATAAAAACTTTAAACGCACAAGCCAAAAACGACAAACTCACCAAAACAATTTATGGTATTGGCATAATTTCATTATTAGCCATTGCGGGTCTACTCTATTTTGGATTCAAGCAACGCCTCAAGAAAAACAAAATAGAACGTGATAAACAAGAAGCTATTTACAAACAAGAAATAGCTTTTAAAAAGAAAGAGTTGGCGTCGCAAACCCTACATTTAGTACAAAAGAACACTTTTATTCAAGAGTTAAAAGAAAACTTGGAAAAGATTAAAAAATCTCCTGAATTATTTAAAGTAGAATTTAGACGATTGGTAATGCTTCTTAAAAAAGAAAGCGCCGAAGATAAAGACTGGGAAATTTTTAAAAGCTATTTCTCTGAAGTACATAATAACTTTGATAACAAAATTAAAGCCATTGCAGTAGATATTAGCGAAAAGGAAATAAGACTCGCCTCTTTTTTGCGCATGAACCTTTCTACTAAAGAAATTGCATCAATGCTAAACGTATTACCAGATAGTGTTTTAAAGAGTAAATACCGCCTTAAAAAGAAGCTTAAATTAGACAAGGAAATCGACTTAAACGAATTCTTAAATACATTGTAAAATAGTATCTTTACCATGTGAATTTAAACATACCCAAACATAAAAAACTAATCTTATTTGACGGCGTTTGCAACCTGTGCAATAGTTCTGTTTTATTTGTTATTAAACGCGATAAAAACAATGTATTTATGTTTGCTCCATTACAAAGCAACACAGGTAAACAAATTATTAAAACATTTAATATAGATAGCACAAAAACAGATTCAATTTTATTATATAATCCTAAAAACAAATCCATTCAATCTAAATCTACAGCAGCTTTAAAAATAGCTTCAAATTTAGGTTTCCCAACAAGCATCATGGCTGTTTTTCTTATAATTCCCAATTTTATACGTAATTGGGCATATCATTTTATAGCAAAAAATCGCTATAAATGGTATGGCAAAAAAGAAACCTGTATGATACCCACTCCAGAGTTAAAGAGTAAGTTTTTAGACTAAAAAAGAACAATTAAAACTTAGTGTAAAAAAAATTAAAGTAATGAAAACTAATTTTAAAACATTATCCTTTTTATTTATTTTAATTAATACAGCTTTAAGCTGCTCTACAAAATGGACTACAGTCATTAACCGCGGAAGTATTAGTTACAATACTCCCAAACATGTTATAAACATTGAAACCCAAAACAACCTTATAATTGTACCAATTGTTATAAACGGACATAACTATCGATTTTTATTTGATACAGGAGCGCCTTTTAGCATATCAAAAAAACTTCAGGATAAACATAATTTTAAAACCATTAGTAAAAGCAATATAATTGATAGCGATAACAACAAAAAACAAGTTAAATGGGTACAAGTAAACACTATTAATATTGGTAATGTGGCGTTTTTAAATCAAACAGCCTTTATTGGCGATTTTAAAGCTAACGCAGTATTAAAATGCTTAAAAATAGATGGAATTATTGGATCTAATTTAATAAGGCATAGCAATTGGACAATTAATCAAAATCAAAACACTTTAACTTTATTAAAAAAACCTAATATTAATTTATTAAAAGAAAGTATTGCTGTACCGTTTAAAACAGATCAACAATATAATATTTTTATTGACTTAAACTTAGGGCAAGCTAAAATTAAAAACGTTTTGCTTGACTACGGATCAAACGGTTCGTTATCTATAAACAACCAAATATACTCTGTACTTAAAAAGAAGCATATTATTAATAAATCCTATATAGAAAAAGGTGTAAATCAAAGCGGAATTATTGGAACACCTGTACCTATGCATAGAGAAATAACTTATTCTGACTCTTTAAATATAAACCAATTACAATTTAAAAATACCATACTTAAAACTGGACATACCGTTTCTGTTGGAAATGGTTTATTATCTAGAAGCCAAGTAACTATTAATTGGAACAACAAACACATTTACCTTTCTAAACCCAAACACAATCCCATTAAAAACAATACAATAGGATTTAAACTAGGATACTCAATAAATAAAGGCATTTACATTCAATCTGTAATAGAAAACTCTAATGCTTATAACCAAGGCATAAGGCCAAACATGAAGGTTCTAAAAATTAACAACTTAGATTTTACTAACGGAAACGATTTTTGTGAATATGTTAGCCAAGAATTTGGTAATGAAACATATTTACAAATACTAAACTCCAACAACAAAAAGATAGATTATACTATTAAAAAAACTTACTTTTAATATTATTTTAAACTTCTTAAAATAAAATCTACTTTTTTGTTTGTGTTTTTATTTTCGGCATAAGAGTCTGTAATATGCTTAGCTGGCACAGCAAAACCTTTATTAATTAACGACTCTATTTCGTTAACATACTCCAAAGATACTTTTCCGGTTAACAATAAACTTAAGTCCTTACCTTGATGGTAATAATCGTAAACCTTTTTAAGTCCTGTTAAATACAAATAATCTTTGGTAAAACCTCCGCCTCTGTGCGCTCTTACAGTAATATAAAAGGCTGTTTCCCTATCTAAATCGTATTGATTATGCAATAGCCTAAACGTTCTAGAAAATGTGTAACCTTTTGCCAAACTATCTACCGCAATAACACGATATGCCAACTCTTTTAAACGAGTTATTGTTAAATTATTACTCATGTATTCTGAGAATACTGCTAAACCTTCTTGCGTTTCTTCATTATTAGGGAAACCATGAGAAAATATTTTTAATGGATGTAGTAAACCATTCATTGTGGTTACCATATGCACTCCTATTTCGTGATTTGTAAGCACCGCTATTTCATTGTCCGAATAGGTATAATTTGTATTTAAAACTAAGGTCTTTATATTATTTAATACCATAGCAATAGCCGAAAGCTTATCTGATTGCTTTATATGATAAGTAAAGTTATATTTTTTAGAAAAATCTTTAAAAAACACTTCGGCTTCAGTTGAATTATATTTTGGTAGAAATGCAGGAACATCTTTATTTTCATCTTCAAAATGAAGAATAAACTTAGCATTTTCTACATCGTTTTCTGTAGGTGTACCAAAACAACGTAAACAATTGTAATAAAACTTTTTACCTGTTCCTATAGTTTGTATACATTGAATTAAACCAGAATATGCATAAATAATATCTTCGTACAAATTTTTAATCTCGGCATCATCAATTGCTTCTAATGATTGTGTAAATAAAGCACGATGAAGCTTAAATCTATCAAAATTAATTTCTGGGTAAGTAAAAATAGGATCTGTTAGATACTTTGACGAGAAAAAGCGTTTCTTTTCTTCTTCTATATTAGTTGGGTTAACATAACTAAGCATTTCTATTTGCTTAACTAAAGCATCAATATTTTCGTCTATCTCTAAAAGATTTTTTGTTGTGCCATTGGTATCAATCTTCATAAATCAACCTTTAAAAATTTTGTATGTATTTTGGGCATGCGAAGAAATACGTTTTAATAATTCTATTTCTACAGCTTTTACAACTTCTGGAAATATAATTTGCTCGTATTCATCGCAGTACACCTTAGCAATTTCGGTTGCCAAAACTAAGGTATTTTTAAAATTCTGTGTTATAAATTTTAAAAAATATCCGTGACCCTGAAAGGTATCGTTTATTAAAGCGTCCGATTTTATTGCATTAGGCAATTTTATTTCCGATAAACTTTGTCTCCAATTTTCAACAACGTTACCAAAACGTTTATTATCTATATTAGATGTTCCTAAATTCCATGTTGGTACTTCTCTATCCCATCGTTTCCAATTATAACTATGCATATCGTAAACGGTACAAAATCCAAATTTTGTTTCTAAAGTATTAACTAATGCATAAACTATTTTATAGAAATTAGCATGCTTTTCAAGGCTTCGTTTTTTTATGTTTATAGAAAGAGGCTCTCTCCATAATTGTTTACCCCAAGCTGTTGTAAAAACGGCATCTTCGGGTGCTCTATTTAAGTCGTACTCAAAACGCGAGTCGCAACCTGCAATAACAATGGGATGCGATTTAATCATGTTTTTAGTTTCAGGATCTTCTTCATACCAACGTTCGTAAGCTGTATGTATGCAATTACTCCAAAGTTCTTTTCTAAATTGATGTCCGTCATGTACCGCTGCGCATATATACGGCACATACTCATCAATTTTTATTGTAAATGCATAATCTATTGCCACAGCTTCAAAAGTATGGCCTGCTTCAATTTTAGAAATTATTTGCGAAACCGTTAGCCTATCCATCGTTTAGTATTTTTTTTAAATGGCTATAAATCATTTTTTCTATGGGATCGTAATCGCCATCTGCAAAAGCCATTAATTTTATATCGGCAAACAAATCGGCCAAATCATTACGGTAATAATTATGCTTTTTTATAGCTTCAATAATATTTTGAATACTCTGGTAATCATTATCTTTATCAAACTGCTTACTAACACGATTATAAACATCTTTATCAACCCGGCTTAAAATATATTGTTTTTCTTTTCTAGATTCATCCAAATCAGAATTAGAAACATACATTAAAATATAAGCCAATAACTCGTCTTTTGTCCAAGTACTTGGTTTTTCTAAATGTCCTGTTGTTAAGCTTCCGTATTCTGTCCAAGAGCCATCGTAAACCGATATGTTTTTATAACCAGAAATTTCGGCGCCCAAAGCTAAAACACAAGCAGTAATTCCAGAACCGCAAGAAAATATTATAGGGTCGTCTTTTTCGGCAACCATATAAAAAGCTTTAGCTAGTTCTTTTTTAGATTTTAAAATGCCATTTGTTAATAAATCTGAAAAAGGTAAATTAACCGAATTTGGTATTGTGCCCATACGCAAACCAGCCCTTGGCTCTGGCTCAATACAATTAAACCTTCCTGTAGACCTTGCATCTATAATTTTATGTGTTTCATTTTTAGAAGCCTTTTCTATATCATTAAAAAACCTCATAAAATGAGGCTGAAGTTTAGCCACAAAATTACCAGAATGCCCTTTATAGTTTTGCATTGTTTCTGTATTAAAGCCAGCATTTTTCCATGCAGGAAAGCCACCATTTAAAACAGCTATATTTGTAAAACCAAAAGCTTTAAATAACCACCAAACACGAGCGCTTGAATAAATGCCTTTATCATCATAAACCACTATAGCACTTGCGTTGTTTATACCCAATTGTCTGGCTTCGTTTTGAAACTGTTCTGTTGAAGGAAAAGCACTTGGAAACGGGTTACTTACATCGCTAAACTTCTTTTTTATATCAAAAAATCTAGCATTAGGTATTTGTTCTAACAAAACATCGAACACCTTATTTATTGTACCATCTAAAACAATAAGGTTTTCTTCATTTATATGATTTTTAAGCCATTTAACCGAAACAATTGGTGATGTTAAGTTTATACTCGAACTCATATTTTATAAATAATTAATTCCCCTAAAAAAGACGTTAACCTAAGTATATTATTTTTTATACGTATTAACCTTTAAGCATCTTGAACTGTTTTACGCAATCTGGTTCGTCTATCAAAAGCCTGAAGCTTATCTAAAACCTTCATTTCTAAAAAGTCTATAACCTTTTCTTCTATTTTAGTTTTTAATTTATACACTTTATTAATGTAAGTTATACCGCCAGGCGACATAACATTAACCTCTACTAACTTACCGCCAATAACATCAATACCTACAAAATATAAACCGTCGTTAACCAATTTAGGACCAATTTGTTTACACAGCGCTTTTTCTTCTTTGGTTAACGTATGGCGCTGAACACTACCACCTGCCGAAACATTAGAACGATGATCCTCGTTACCCGGCACACGCTTCATTGCACCAACAGGTTCGCCATTTAAAATAAGTATACGCACATCGCCTTGATTTGCCCCTTCTATATAATCTTGAAGAATTACATAGTTTGAAGATCCATCGCCACTTGTAATATAAAAATCTAGCAACGAATTAATATTACTCATCGCCGATTTTTCAATTAAAATAACGCCCGAACCACCAAAACCATTTAATGGTTTTAAAATCATTTTATCAGATTTCGATTCCTTAATCTGTTTTATTAAGTAACGTTTACTTTTCGACACATGCGTAGCTGGTATAATATTACTATGTGCATCGCCAAAGGCAGCGGTATACAGCTTATTATTTGCCTCTCTCATACCTTGTAAAGAATTCATTATAAAAACATCGTCTTTAACAGAGTCTAAAAAATTAAGCATAATAGGATCTAAAGGCGGGTTGGCTCTAAAAAAAATAACATCGAAGCCAGCCAACGGAAGCATTTCTTCACGCAGCTCGGCTTTTCTATAAAACGATTTTAACGAACTTGGAGTTTTATCCATCCTACCAATAACCCTACAATTTGCAGTCGTTACACTATTTCTAATGGTTAAATCGGCAGGCACACACATAGCAACACCATGATTTCGCTTAACACATTCTTTAATTAAAGCAAGGGTTGTATCATTTTCAGGATCAATTTCTTCCCACGGATACATTATAAAACAAACGTTCATATTTATATTTTTTCGGTTGATATAAATTTAAAGGATTTAAAATACATCCCAAAATTCTAATAAAGCTTCTTTTTTTGGGGGCGTTACCACAAGGGTCGGGCTTTTCGCTATATCTTTTTCTCGTACCTCAAAAAAGGATGCCGCTACAATCCCTAACGCACCTATTTGCCAAAGTTCATACTATTTTACAGCATCGTAATTATCATCCCACTCTTTAGGTTTAGGGTCGTGTAATTTGTTTAACGACTTAGCAACCATCATAGATACAGTAGCATCGCCAGTTACATTTACAACGGTTCTACACATATCAAGTGGCCTATCTACCGCAAAAATTAAAGCCAAACCAATAGGCAACAATTCTGCAGGAAACCCAATAGATTCTAGAACAATAACCAACATTACCATACCAGCACTTGGTACTGCAGCACTACCTATAGAAGCTAATAAAGCAGTAAGTACAATAACCAATTGATTGGTAAAAGTTAAACCTTCGGGCCAAATAACTTGCATAATAAACACCGCTGCAATACCTTGATACAAGCTTGTACCATCCATGTTTACTGTTGCTCCAACTGGTAATACAAAACCAGACACTTCTTTATCTACTCCTAAATGCTCTTCTACACGCTCCATAGTAACTGGTAACGTTGCAGCACTACTACTTGTAGAAAAAGCTAAAAGTTGCGCTGGACTTATTTGTTGCAAAAACCATAAAGGCGATTTTTTAGCATATATACTTACTAAAAGTAAATAAAAACCAATCATTAAAATTAAACCACCAACAACACAAAACGCGTAATAAAGCAGTTTAATTAAAATTTCAACATCATCAAAAGCAATAATAACGTTTGCTAACAATGCAAAAACAGCGTATGGAGCAAAAAGCATTATTAAGTCTACCATTTTCATAACAACCTCGTTTAACGAATCGAAAAACTTAACTAAAGGCTTTGCTTTTTTATCTCCAATAAGTAATAAACAGATACCAACAAAAATGGCAAAGAATATAACTTGAAGCATAGAAGCCTCGGCAAATGCTTTAAATATATTACTCGGAAAAATATCGACTAAGGCTTGTAAAGGCCCAGCTTCTTTTTGTGCCGAGGCTTTCATTAACTTATCTGTAACGCCAGCATCATTCTCATATTTAAGCTTAATTTTTTCAATCGTATCTTGTGGCATTCCGTTACCTGGCTTTACCAAGTTAACAATACTTAAACCAATAACAATAGCCACTACCGTGGTAGAAATATAAATACCTATGGTACGCAAGCCCATAGATTTAATTTTAGAGATATCCTTTAAATCTGAAATTCCTTTAATTAACGATGCTAAAATTAATGGTACAGCTATTAACTTTAAAAGATTAATAAATATGGTTCCAAATGGCGAAATCCAATCGGTTACAAATCCTTTACCGCCATCAACGGTATTCATTATAAACCCAAAAATGATTCCTAAAACCATTCCTATAATAATCTTCCAATGTAATGCTAGTTTTTTCATGTGCTATTTAATCTTGTTAGTCGAGAACAATATAAGTATTTTTTAAAGTTTTTATAACAAGATATTGCAATCACTTTAATCAATTACAAAAAACCAACTACATGCACACTTAAAAATAACAAAACAATTAAAGTTAATACGTTAAATAAAACACTTTAAAACTAACATAATTAACACATTAAGTTATTTTTTCCAATTTTGAAGTCTATTTAAATACAAGTAACTCTCAACAAATTCTCGTTGCGCTTTACTTGTTAGTATTTCTAGCAAATTTAATGCAGGAATATAACTTGCCAAATTACCGTTTGATGATAAAAACTTACCGTCTTTTACATAAGTTACCAAACTATCGTTTTGTACTAGTAAGTCTGGGTAGTTTTTCTGTAATTCTTCGCCACCTCCAATCCAAGTAACTATTTTATGCCCTTTAGCAATACCAGATTCGCCAATTAAGTTAGCGCCAGCACAATTACTTATTGTATATGTTGTTTCGTTATTTTTTTCTCTAATAAAATTTACAATGTTATTATTATTAACCTGCGCGTACATATTATAAGCACTAGGAATAAAAAGCGCATCTAATTTAGGACAGTTTTTAAACGTATAATCTGGAATAAACTTCATACCTTCTTCTGTAACAATATAGTTTTCTGTTTCTGCTATAGTTATAACATTAAAAAGTGGTTTTCCATTTACGGCATCTGGCTTTGAAAACACATCTGATGTTGCAATAATTTCACTTTGCAAAACGCCATTATACATTAAAAGTCCAATAGTTGGTAATGCTTTATTAAAAGGTTTTATGTGTTTTATATCTGCATTCGGTGTGTTTTTAGATATTAATTCGTTTTGCTGCTCTAATTTAGGTTTAGATTTCTCTAAATTACAACTTAAAAGCAAAGCAGTAATAAACAACAATAGACTAAGTGTACGCTTTATTTTTCTCATAACTAAACAGGTTTATTTGTACTAATTGCAATACGGTTCCAAGCATTTATAACGGTTACAGTCATAATAATTTGCGCTATATATTTTTTTGAAAAAACATCAAGCGCTTTATTATAAGTTGTGCTTGAGAGTCCTGATTTATGAATTAATGTTACCTCTTCAGTAATTGCCAAAATTATCTTTTCTTCTTTTGTAAAAAGTGTAGTTTCTTTCCATGCATTTAAAAGAAATATACGCGTACTAGTTTCGCCATTTTTTAAAGCACTATTAGTATGCATATTTATACAAAACGCACAACCATTAATTTGCGATGCTCTAATTTTTATTAACTCTTTATGCGTTTTTGTAAGTTGGCTTTTAGCAAGGTAGTTTTCTAACTCATACATTGCTTTAAAAGCTTCTGGTTGTAATTGGTCTATTTGAATTCTTTGTTCCATTTTTTTATTTTTTATTAATAGAACAAAGCTAAGCTTGATAAATTACAATAAAATTGAACTGGTTCAATTAATCTTTTTTTTTCTAATTTTACTAACATACTCTGGCGACAATCCTAAATAAGTTGCCACTAAATATTGCGGAACATTATTAACAAAGTCTGGAAAAGCTTCTCTAAATCTAAAATACACTTCTTCTTTAGAGTAACTAAAAATATATTTTATTCGCATATTCGCTGCGCCTAAGGCAATTTGATAAATACACCTAAAGTAGGTTTCTAATTTTGGTAATTTTAATAGCAATGCGTCTTGCTTTGCATATGAAATTTCAAGTATAACTGAAGGTTCTATGGCCTGTATGTAAAATTCGGAACTTTGATTTTTTTGAAATGCCAAGTAATCTGTAATCCACCAGTTTTTTATGGCAAATTGCAAGGTTTGCTCGAAACCACGATTATTAATATAATACATTTGCAAACAACCACTTAACACAAAATAATGTTTTAAGTTTTTACCTCCTGAGGTATAAATTATTTCTTTTTTGGATACTGTCTTGGTTTTAAAAAATGGTTCTATTTCAAGAAAATCTTCTTTTTCTAAATTACAATAATTACAAATATGATTAAATAGATCTTTCATTATTAATACGCAATTACTCTTTTCCCTATAAACTCATAAAATTATTTTTAATATTAACCGTTTATAATTAACAAATTACAAACGCTTCAATCTATTTACAAATATACTATCAATGGTAATTCTGGTCTTAAATCAATTGTTATTTCTTGTTCATTTTCATCAAAGAACAACTCCATTATGTGTTCAGAACCGTTTTTAACAGTTACGTTTTCTATTTTGTTAACTGCTTTAATAGTTTCGGATTTTAAATTCAACCCATAAGATGTTATTACAATTTTTGTAATTTTTTTTGCGTCATTTGGGTGTTTATAAAATGTTCTAGCAAATGCGTATTTCTCTGGTATATTTTTTAAATGTGCTAATGTTTTAAATGTTTCTGATTCAATTTCAGGATAAACAACAAAAATTGATGGTTCTTTTAGCTGTATTTTAGAATTTTTAGCCGAATAAATATTCATTTTATCTGCCATCCAGTTTTGGTGATAAGCTACTTTTTTAAAAGGTATTTTATCTATATTATAATCTTTAACCTTTAAAGCTATACTATATGGCGAGGCTTCATTATTATTAAAATTTGCTCTTTCTACAAAATCTAATTCTTTATTTTTTTTGCAATTTTCTTCTAATTCGTTTTTATTGTTAACAAAAATTAACTCAAGATAACCGTTTAAAAAATGAAAATACTTTCCTGCTGTACCTTGCCCGTTATGAATTTGAGAAAGTGAATCTGGCACGCAAGTAAATCCTACATCTGTTAATGCTTTCTTTGCCTTTTTAGGGTTTTTAACCCAAATATTCAAATGGTCGACCTGCAAATTAGATGTAACATTTCCAGTAACTTTATTAGAGTTCTTTTTTATGCTATCGTTTTTACACGATAATAATCCAAACATCAAGATTAAAACCACAAAACAACGCTCAATTTTTCTTTTAAACATCTAATCTCTTATTTATTAATAATTACTAATTGCTTTATAAATTGCAAATAGCACAACAAAAAAAAACCACGCTATCTAAACTAGATTAGCGTGGATAATAATATATTATAACATAGCTAAGACAATTAAACACCTGCTATTTCGCCAATTTCGGCTATAAACTTATCACCTAAAGCATTGGCTTCGTCTTGGGTTTTTGCTTCGGTATAAATTCTAATAATTGGTTCTGTATTACTTTTACGTAAATGCACCCAACTTTCAGAAAAATCTATTTTAACCCCATCTATAGTTGTTAACTCTTCCTTTTGGTAACGTGTTTCCATGGTTTTTAAAATACCATCTACATCAAGCCCAGGGGTTAGTTCTATTTTCTTTTTACTCATAAAATAGCTAGGGTAAGTTTTTCTTAAAGCACTTACACTTATATTTTTATTGGCAAGTAAACTTAAAAATAACGCTACACCTACTAGTGCATCACGACCATAGTGTGCCGCTGGATAAATAATACCGCCATTACCTTCGCCACCAATTACTACTTTATTTTTTTTCATTAGTTTAACCACATTAACTTCTCCTACTGCGCTAGCTTCATATTTACCACCATGCTTTTCGGTAATATCGCGTAAAGCTCTTGTAGAACTCATATTACTTACAGTATTTCCTGGGGTTCTGCTTAACACATAATCGGCGCAAGCAACAAGTGTGTACTCTTCTCCAAACATATCACCATTTTCATCCATAAAGGCTAAACGATCTACATCAGGATCGACAACAATTCCGAAATCGGCATTATGTTTCTTAACTTCGGCCGATAAATCTGTTAAATGCTCTTTTAAAGGCTCTGGATTATGCGGAAAATGCCCATTTGGTTCGCAATATAACTTAACAACATCTACCCCCAAACGCTCTAATAACAAAGGAATAGCAATACCTCCAGTAGAGTTTACACCATCTACAACAACTTTAAAACGTGCCTCTTCAATAGCTTTTACATTTACTAAATCTAAATCTAAAACCTCAATAATATGTAAATCTATATAAGCTTTGTTTTTTGTTATTTTTCCTAAACTATCAACATCGGCAAAATTCATATCATCGCTTTCAGCAATTTTTAAAATTTTTGCCCCTTCAACCGCATCTAAAAATTCGCCTTTAGCATTTAATAATTTTAATGCATTCCATTGTTTTGGGTTGTGGCTTGCTGTTAAAATAATTCCGCCATCGGCATGTTCCATAGGCACAGCAACTTCAACTGTTGGAGTTGTAGATAAACCAACATCAACAACATCAATACCTAAACCAATTAAGGTATTCATAACCAGGCTTTGAATCATTTTTCCTGAAATACGGGCATCTCTACCAACCACCACTTTGTAGTTTTCTTTTTCTCTTTGCTGTTTTATCCAAACGCCATAGGCCGATGCAAATTTTACAGCATCTATAGGCGTTAAGTTTTCTCCTACTTGCCCACCAATAGTGCCTCTAATTCCTGAAATTGATTTTATAAGTGTCATATATTATTTTTATTAAAAAACAAATATAGTATTTCAAAATCGGAATTCTTAAAACAGAATTCGTAAATTTCAGCAATGAACTATTTAGCACATATTTATTTATCTGGCGAAAACGATTTAGTTACTATTGGAAATTTTATTGCCGACGGTATTAAAGGGAAACAATATAAAAAATACCCCAAAGAAATTCAATTAGGTATATTGCTACATAGGCATATCGATTCCTATACCGATGCCCATAAAACATTTAGATTAAGCACTAAAAGACTTCATAAAAAATACGGGCATTACTCTGGGGTTATTGTAGATATACTTTACGACCATTTTTTAGCCAAAAACTGGAAGCATTACTGCAAAACACCTCTAAACGAGTATGTTAATAATTTTTACGACGCCTTAAATTTAAATTATAACATATTACCGCTAAGAATCCAAAAAATGATGCCCTACATGATTGCAGATAATTGGTTATTAAGTTATGCATCAATAGAAGGTATTACAAGGGTTTTAGAAGGCATGAACAGACGTACCAAAAACCGCTCTAATATGAATGAAGCGGTTATTGAACTCGAAACTTTTTATTCCGAATTTGAAAATGAATTTTCTCTTTTTTTTGATGAGCTTATCTTATCATCAGAACAAAAATTAATTACACTAAAACAACATATATATGCTTAAACATTTTTTAAATATTACGGTGTTACTTTGCTTAATTGTTTCTTGTAAAAAAACAGAAAAAGTACCTGCACCTGTAAAAGGGTTAGTTACAAAAAACGCTATGGTAGTTTCTGCTCGCGCAGAGGCCTCTAAAATAGGAAGTGATATTTTAAAAAAAGGAGGAAATGCCTTTGATGCTATGTGTGCAACCCAATTAGCCTTAGCCGTAGCTTATCCATTTGCTGGAAATATTGGCGGAGGTGGTTTTATGGTATACAGAAAAGCAAACGGAGATATAGGGTCTATAGATTTTAGAGAAAAAGCACCAATGGCAGCTACACCAAATATGTATCTAGACAAAAATGGCAATGTAATTCCAGACAAAAGTACTTTAGGCGCTATGGCTGTGGGAGTTCCAGGTACTATTTCGGGGGTTTTTGAAATTCATGAAAAACTTGGCTCTTTGCCATTTAAAGACATTATAACCCCTGTAATTGCGCTAGCTAAAAACGGTGTTATAGTTACAAAAAAGCAAGAAAAAACAATAAAAAAATACCAACCTCTTTTTTCTAAAGCTAATAAAGACTCTATGCTTTTTGATTATTCTTGGAAAGCAAACGATACTATAAAATACCCTGCATTAGCTAAAACATTAGAGCGTATTTTAAAACATGGAAAAAATGAATTTTATCTAGGAGAAACTGCTAAAATACTTGCTAAATTTATTCAAGACAACGGAGGCATACTAACCGAACAAGACCTAGCAAATTACAAAGCAAAGTGGCGTACACCTGTAACTTTTAATTACGATAACTTAAAAATAATTTCTATGGCTCCACCCTCTAGTGGCGGAGTATGTTTAGCGCAAATTATGAAAATGCTAGAACCATTTAATTTAAGCAAATACGGGCATAACTCATTAAAAGCCATACAAGTTATTACCGAAGCCGAACGACGTGCCTATGCCGATAGGAGCTATTATTTAGGCGATCCAGATTTTGTAAAAATTCCAATAGACACCCTAATTCAAGATAACTATTTAAACAAAAGAATGCGTAATTTCTCGTTTAACAAAGCAACTCCATCAAGCCATGTATCGCATGGCAACATACAGGTTGTAGAAAGCGACGAAACAACACACTTTTCTATTATCGATCAATTTGGTAACGCTATTGCTGTAACAACCACATTAAATGGTGCTTATGGCTCGAAGCTATATTGTTCAGAATTAGGCTTCTTTTTAAATAACGAAATGGACGATTTTAGCAGTAAACCAGGAGTACCAAATATGTTTGGTCTTATTGGTGCCCAAGCCAATAAAATTGAGCCCGAAAAACGTATGCTAAGCTCCATGACACCAACCATTGTTGAAAAAAACAATAAGCTATACATGACACTAGGAACCCCAGGAGGCTCAACCATAATTACCTCTGTACTTCAAACTATTTTAAATGTACACGAATACAACATGACTATGCAAGAAGCAGTAAATGCACCTCGTTTTCATCATCAATGGCTACCAGACGAAATAAGAATGGAACCAAATAAATTTAACAATACACTAATACAACAATTAGAAACTTTAGGCTACAAAATAAACCAAAAAGACTCACCAGTTATAGGCAAAGTAGATGGCATACTTGTATTAAAAGATAACAGCTACGAAGGCGGTGCAGATTACCGAGGAGACGATACAGCCATTGGTTTTTAACCTTTTCTTTTTTTTTAATCGTTCTTATTTAATAAATTAGCAATAACTTAACCTAACGATTGTTTTTTATGGCAATTAAACCAAAAAAAATATTAAAAATAATTGCCGGAATTATTATATTCTTAACACTTCCCAGCGCTTTATTTTTTGGTTATTTATACTTTAAGTACAACGAAGGTTTACCTACAGGAATACAAGGCCAACAAGCCGATGCCTTAGCCCATAAAATGCTAAATGCATTAGATCATCAAGCCTATAAAACAACCAATTATATAGAATGGACTTTTAAAAAACGACACCATTACGAGTGGGATAAAGCAAACAACATTTGTACCGTTTTCTGGAAACAAAACAAGGTCGTTTTAGATTTTAACAACCCCAAAAACCATAAAGCCTACATACACAGTTTTAAAACCGAAAGCGAAATGGCACAAGAGTTAATAACAAAAGCCATTAGATATTTCCATAACGACTCCTTTTGGCTAGTTGCTCCATACAAAGTTTTCGATACAGGTGTAAAGCGGCAACTTATAAAAACAAAAAACAATAACGAAGCCCTTTTAGTAACTTACACCTCTGGCGGATCAACACCTGGAGACTCCTATCTATGGATACTCGACAACTCTGGCAAACCAATAGCCTTTAAAATGTGGACCTCTATCCTACCCATAAACGGACTTGAAGCGTCATGGAATCATTGGACAGTTACACAAACAGGCGTACAACTACCAACATTTCACAAACTACTATTTTTAGGCTTAGAAATAAACGATATTAAAACAAGTAAATAATTTTTTTTTGGCGCAACCCAAAAGGGTCGGGCTATCCGTTGCAAATCCTCGCTCGTACCTCGCTGTGGGTTTTCCACTACTATCCCTTGCGCAACTATCAGCCAAATAAAGTATTCAACCAAACACTCTAGTTAATCAAAATTGTTAATTTTTTGTTAAATCAACAATCAAAACAAAACAATTTCAAACAAAAATACACCCATAAAAACTTAACGTAAAACAACACAAACAATAAAAACAAAAACAAAATACCACCTTGCGTTTAGGGTATAATACACGCAATAACACCAAACACTATTTTTTACCTAAAAAAATACAGGTTTGCACAAAAACAAAAAGCGTATTGTCGCCAAAAATAAATGTCTATAAGTTTATATATTAGTAACTCTAATCCTTAAAAATTATACTATGAAAAATTTACTTTTTACAATTATTTTAGTTTTTGGCGTCTTGTTTGCTAATGCTAATACCAAAACAACATACAATAACACAAACCCAAAAGTAGGCGATGTTTTAAAAATAAAGACTCCTAAAACAGTTGCTTTTAAACATATAGATTTTCCTCGACTTAATTTTATAGTTAAACGAGGTGGCGTAGCAAATTATAAAAGTGTGTATAACGAGTTAGTAATTGTAAAAAAAGTAATTGATAAAAATGGCGACATTCATGTAGTTTTAGAAAGAAAAGACGGAAAAAAGTTTTTCAATTATTTAAAACAAGTTACTGCCAATTATACAGAGTCTTTAGAATCTGGCGAAATGGTAACAGTTAACTAACCGCAATAAATAAACAAATAAAAAATGGCAGGCTATTTAAATAGCCTGCCATTTTTTTTATAACCACAAGCCTCTACAAGACACATTTTAACATAAAAACTTATCAAGAATTTAACAAACAACAAAACAAACCTACTTTATTTTTAATATCAAAAAGCGTAACTTCGCAACTTTGCGATTTTATGAGCCAATTCACAGATTTTATAGAAGTTAAAGGAGCTAGAGTACATAATCTTAAAAATATTGATGTATCTATTCCGCGCGAAAAACTTGTAGTGATTACAGGTTTATCTGGTAGTGGAAAATCTTCATTAGCATTCGATACCATTTATGCCGAAGGCCAACGCAGATACATCGAAACCTTTTCAGCTTACGCCAGACAATTCCTTGGTGGCCTAGAACGTCCCGATGTTGATAAAATCGACGGGCTTTCACCTGTAATTGCCATAGAACAAAAAACAACCAGCAAATCGCCACGTTCTACCGTAGGTACTATAACTGAAATTTACGATTTTATGCGCCTATTATTTGCACGAGCAAGTGATGCCTACAGCTATAACACAGGAGATAAAATGGTAAGCTACAGCGACGAGCAAATAAAAGCCTTAATTATAAAAGATTTTAAAGGTAAACGTATAAATATCTTATCTCCTGTTGTACGATCTAGAAAAGGGCATTATCGTGAGTTATTCGAGCAAATTGCTAAACAAGGTTTTGTAAAAGTAAGAACCGATGGCGAAATTAGAGACCTTGTAAAAGGTATGAAACTAGACCGTTACAAAACTCACGACATAGAAATTGTAATAGATAGATTAGTTATTAATGATGGTGCAGATAACGACAAACGCCTTACCGAAACTATAAACACAGCCATGTACCATGGTGAAGATGTACTATTAGTAATCGACCAAGACACCAACGAAACACGCTATTTTAGTAGAAGTTTAATGTGCCCTAGTTCTGGTATTTCTTATCCAAACCCAGAACCAAATAATTTTTCGTTTAATTCTCCAAAAGGCGCATGCTCTAACTGCAATGGCATAGGCACTTTGTATCAAATTAACCCAGATAAAATAATACCAGACCAGACATTATCTATTAAAGCAGGTGCATTAGCGCCACACGGCCCTCAAAAAAATAGTTGGATATTCAAACAATTTGAAACCATAGCCCAACGCTTTAATTTTAAATTAACCGATGCCTACAAAGATATCCCAGAAGAAGCCAAGCAAATAATTTTATACGGCGGAAATGACAAATTCTCTGTTGAGAGTAAAACCCTAGGTGTTACACGAGATTACAAAATAGATTTCGAGGGCGTTGCAAATTTTATTGAAAACCAATACAAAACTGCCGAATCAAAATCCTTAAAACGTTGGGCTAAAGATTATATGGACAAAGTTAAATGTCCTGTTTGCCATGGTTCTCGACTAAAAAAGGAATCTCTATATTTTAAAATAAACAATAAAAACATTGCTGAACTTGCAAATACAGATATTGTTGAACTTTCAGAATGGTTTAAAAACTTAAATAACCACCTTTCAGACAAACAATTAAGAATTGCAGAAGAAGTCGTTAAAGAAATTAAATCCAGACTTCAATTTTTACTAGATGTAGGTTTAGATTATTTATCGCTAAACAGAAGCTCGAAATCATTATCTGGTGGCGAAGCGCAACGTATTAGGTTAGCAACACAAATAGGCTCGCAACTTGTTGGTGTACTTTATATTCTTGACGAACCTAGTATAGGTTTGCATCAGCGCGACAATGAAAAACTAATTAACTCTTTAGTATCGCTTCGCGATATTGGCAATTCGGTAATTGTAGTCGAGCACGATAAAGACATGATAGAACGCGCAGATTACGTTATAGATATTGGCCCTAAAGCAGGTAAATATGGAGGCGACATTATTAGTATTGGAAATCCAGACGAATTAAAAACACACAATACACTAACGGCTGATTATTTAAATGGTAAAAAGGAAATAGAAATTCCTAAAACTCGAAGAGAAGGAAATGGCAAGTTTTTAGAACTTAAAGGCTGTACTGGAAATAATTTAAAAAACATTTCGGTTAAATTTCCTCTTGGAAAAATGATTGGTGTTACAGGAGTGTCTGGCAGCGGAAAATCTACACTAATAAACGAAACGCTTTACCCTATTTTAAATGCACATTATTTTAATGGAGTAAAAAAACCAATGCCATACAAAGGCATTAAAGGCCTAGAATATATTGATAAAGTTATAGACATAAACCAATCGCCTATTGGCAGAACCCCTCGAAGTAATCCTGCAACTTACACAGGCACTTTTAGCGAAATTAGAGCGCTATTTGCCAAAGTACCAGAAGCCATGATTAGAGGTTACAAAGCTGGTAGGTTTAGTTTTAACGTTAAAGGCGGACGTTGCGAAACCTGCCAAGGCGGAGGATTACGAGTAATTGAAATGAATTTTCTTCCAGATGTATATGTAGAATGCGAAACTTGCCAAGGCAAACGTTTTAATAGAGAAACCCTAGAAATTAGATATAAAGGCAAAAACATAAGCGATGTTTTAAACATGACTATAAATGAAGCCGTAAATTTTTTCGAACACATCCCAAAAATTCACAAAAAACTAAAAACCATTAAAGATGTTGGTTTAGGCTACATTACATTAGGACAACAAAGTACAACCCTTTCTGGCGGAGAGGCTCAGCGTATAAAATTAGCCACAGAGCTCTCCAAAAGAGACACCGGAAACACCTTTTATATCTTAGACGAACCCACAACAGGCCTACATTTTGAAGATATTCGAGTACTTATGCTTGTACTTAACAAACTAGCAAACAAAGGTAATACGGTATTAATTATAGAACACAACCTTGATGTTATTAAAACAGTAGACCACATTATAGATATAGGCTACGAAGGTGGTAAAGGTGGCGGACAAGTAGTTGTAGAAGGCACCCCAGAAAAAGTAGTCAAGCATAAAAAAAGTTACACAGCAAAATTTCTTAAAAAAGAATTAAATTAGCCTGTTGCATTTTAAACAAATAAAATTTTCATCATACGGAAAGAAAACACAAAAATATATTATGAGAAAAGAAAAACACCATAAAGGTTGGAATGAAATAAAAACTAATGATTCTTGGGCCATATTTAAAATTATGGGCGAATTTGTAAATGGTTTTGAAAAAATGAGTAAAATTGGTCCTTGCGTTTCTATTTTTGGCTCTGCAAGAACAAAACCAGACCACAAATACTATAAACTAGCAGAAAGTGTTGCTAAAAAAATTGTCGAAGCCGGATATGGTGTTATTACTGGTGGCGGACCAGGTATTATGGAAGCCGGAAATAAAGGCGCACATTTAGGTGGCGGAACATCGGTAGGACTAAACATTGAATTACCATTTGAACAACATGACAACCCGTATATTGACCACGATAAAAGCTTAGACTTTGATTACTTTTTTGTTAGAAAAGTAATGTTTGTTAAATACTCGCAAGGTTTTGTTGTTATGCCTGGTGGTTTTGGAACTCTAGACGAACTTTTCGAAGCTATTACCCTAATTCAAACACATAAAATTGGCAAATTCCCTATCATTTTAGTTGGAAAAGATTTTTGGGAAGGCCTTATAGACTGGGTAAAAAAAACACTTTTAAATGAGTTTAAAAACATTAGCCCAAACGATTTAGACCTTATACATTTAGTTGATACCGAAGACGAAGTAATAAATATTCTAGATAATTTTTATAAAGAATCTGGCTATAGTCCTAATTTTTAAAATAATTTTTATTTTATTTTTTATGCGCAGCCAATCTACTGTACATAATAACTTTCATGTCAGGCTATAAGCCGCTATATTTTATTATATTGCGGTGCCTTACATGAATTTATTAACCATTAATGTTATATATAATTGAAAATTTGTTTTTATAGTTGTATCATTTTTCTATTAAATTGCTTTACTAGTTTTGGGCAAAACAAAATGGACATTAAAGCTATTTTTAATGTTGATAAAAAACAAATAAACATATCTCAAACCATTCATTATCAAAACACAACAGATGATGAATTAAAAACCATTTTCCTTCACGATTGGAATAATAGCTATTCAACAAAAAAAACACCCCTAGCCATAAGAATAGCCGATGAATATAACAACGATTTTCATCTTGCAAAAAACGAAGACAGAGGTTTTTCAGTCATTACTTCAATAAAACAAAATGGTAAAGATTTAACATTTACTCAACTTAAAAACCAAACCGATATTCTTGAAATTAAATTAAACAAACCCTTAAAGGCAAAAGAGTCTTATACTATTAATTTAGAGTACTTGGTAAAAATTCCAAATGCCAAATTTACAAATTATGGTATTGATGATATTGGAGATATTAACTTAAGATATTGGTACATAACACCTGCTATTTATAATGGCTCATGGCAATATTATAGTAATAAAAATCTAGACGATTTATTTATACCAAAATCAGACATTACGCTAGAAATAGAATACCCCAATGGTTATGCTTTAACTTCAGAGTTAGATGTCATTAAAAACAAACAACTACCTAACAAACAAATAGTTAAACTAGAAGGCAAAAACAGAGTTACTAATAAACTTTTTTTAAACAAATCATCAACCTACAAAACCATACAAGATGGCGATTTTTCTATAATTTCAAATATAAACGACCAGGGTTTAGAGGTTTTAGATAAAGTTTTAATTACAGAAAAAATTAAAACATTTATTACCAGTAACTTCGGAAATTACCCGCATAAAAAATTACTTCTAACTCAAATAGATTATAATAAGGATCCTATTTATGGCTTAAACTTTTTACCAAGTTTTATTAAACCTTATCCTAATAATTTTCAGTACGAGTTACAATTTTTAAAGATAGCCTTACACAACTATCTAGAAAATACACTTTTAATAAACCCACGAAAAGAACAATGGTTAATAGACGGTATACAAATATATTACCTAATGAAGTATGTTGACCAACACTACCCCAACATGAAATTTCTTGGCTCAATTGCTGATTTTTGGGGCGTTCGATCTTTTCATGCAGCCGATATGAAGTTTAACGATAAATATGTATTATCGTATATGCTAATGGCCAGAACAAATAGAGACCAACCTTTATCTATGGCTAAAGACTCTTTATTAAAATTCAATAAAAACATTGCTAACAAATTTAAAGCAGGAGTTGGTTTAAAATATTTAGACGATTTTGTAAACCAAAATATTGTTGAAAATAGTATTGAAGCATTTTTAAAAGCCAATAAATTAAAACCAACAACAACGAAAGAATTTGAAACGTTTATAAAATCTAAAACAGATAAAAATATAGATTGGTTTTTTAAAGACTATCTAACCACAAGAAAAAAAATAGACTTTAAAATAAAAAAAGTTACAAAAACCAAAGACTCTATAACCCTTACTATAAAGAACAAAAGCACAAACAAAATGCCTGTTTCTTTGTATACGCTTAATAACGATAGTATTATATCAAAAACATGGATTGAAAATATAAATAACAGTAAAACCATTACCATACCAAAACTAGACGCTAACAAGCTTGTACTTAACTATAACAACACCATTCCAGAATTTAATTTAAGAGACAATTGGAAATCCTTAAAAGGCTTTTTTTTTAACAACAAACCCTTACAATTTAGGTTATTTCAAGACATTGAAGACCCCTACTACAATCAAGTATTTTTTATGCCTATTGGAGAGTTTAATAACATATATGATGGTGTAACTTTAGGCGCAAAAATTTACAATAAAACAGTTTTAAGAAAACTGTTTAACTATAAAATAGCACCACGTTATTCGTTAAAATCAAAATCTTTAACTGGTGCAGCTTCAATATTTAAAAGTCATTATATCCAAAACAAAAACCTATACACCATACATTATGGAATTGCCGCTAGCTACAACTCCTATGCAGAAAACTTATTTGTTAGGCAAATAACACCTTCTATTCAATTTCTTTTTAGAGATAATAATGATTTTAGATCAAACAAAAGACAATGGTTAAGCATAAGACATGTAAACATTCATCGAGATAAAGACATAAACAATGTATTAACCACAAGCGAACCAAACTATAATATTTTCAATATAAGATATGTTAACTCCAACGACAACCTTATTCATTTTAATAAGTGGAGTACCGATTTTCAATTAGGTAAAAAATTCAGCAAAATATCTTTCAATTATGAATTTAGGCAATTATTTGAAAGCAACAGACAATTAAATATAAGAGCTTTTGCTGGAGCCTTTTTTAGTAATAAAACCAACCCAAATTCAGATTTTTTTAGTTTCGCTCTAGACAGACCCACAGATTATTTATTTGACTACAACTACTTAGGACGCTCTGAGGCCTCAGGGATTTTTAGTCAACAATTTATCGAAGCCGAAGGCGGTTTTAAATCTAAACTTGAAACCCCTTTTGCTAACCAATGGATGACCTCTTTAAACACAAGTACAACACTCTGGAAATACATTTTAGCCTATGGCGACATAGGGTTTGTTAAAAACAAATCTAGATCACCAAATTTTGTTTACGACTCAGGAATACGAATTAATTTAGTAACCGACTACTTTGAAATTTACCTCCCAATATATTCAAATTTAGGATGGGAAATTGGCCAGCCAAATTACGACCAAAGCATCCGTTTTAAATTTACAGCAGACCCACAAGCACTTTTAGGCTTATTTAGAAGACGATGGTATTAGTGTTTTTGTTTGAAAAATAATCAAAAAACAGCTTTTATAAATACATATTTCTTAATAAAACCCTTTTTATTAACGAATTATTAAGAATTCACTAATATTTTAACACTAAAATTAATTGCAAAATAGGCCATAATTAACTACTTTTGCAAAACTAAACATATGAACTTATGCAACCCGTAACTAACTTAGAAAACAATTTATCATTCGAAGATTTTAAAGCAGAAGTTATTAATGACTACAAGATTGCTTTAATAAGTCGCGAGTGTAGTTTGCTAGGGCGTCGTGAAGTACTTACAGGTAAAGCTAAGTTTGGCATTTTTGGAGACGGCAAAGAAGTGCCACAATTAGCCATGGCTAAATCTTTTAAAAAAGGCGATTGGAGATCTGGGTATTACAGAGATCAAACCTTTATGATGGCTATTGGAGAACTTACACCAGAACAGTTTTTTGCTGGCCTATATGCTAACACAGATATTGAGTTAGAACCTATGTCGGCAGGTAGGCAAATGGGAGGCCATTTTGCTACCCATAGTTTAAATGACGACGGAAGCTGGAAAGATTTATCAAACCAGTATAACTCTAGTGCAGATATATCGCCAACTGCAGGCCAAATGCCTAGGCTATTAGGTTTAGCGCAAGCATCTAAAATTTTTAGAAACGTTAAAGGTATTAATACAACTGGTTTTTCTAAAGCAGGTAACGAGGTAGCTTGGGGTACTATTGGCAATGCAAGTACTAGTGAAGGCCTATTTTTTGAAACTATAAATGCTGCTGGCGTATTACAAGTACCAATGATAATAAGTGTTTGGGATGATGAGTACGGCATATCTGTACATGCTAAATACCAAACAACTAAAGAAAATATTTCTGAAATACTAAAAGGTTTTCAAAGAGATAAAGACAATAAAGGCTACGAAATTTTACGTGTAAAAGGCTGGGATTACGCCAACCTTATAGAAACCTATCAAGAAGCTGGAGCTATAGCAAGAGAAGAACACGTTCCTGTTTTAATACACGTACAAGAACTAACACAACCACAAGGACACTCCACCTCGGGCTCTCACGAACGTTATAAAAATACAGAACGTCTGGAATGGGAAGCAAAAAACGATTGCAATGTAAAATTACGAGAATGGATTATTGAAAGCGGTATTGCCACCAACGAAGCACTTATTGAAATTGAAAGAACAGCAAAAAGAGATGTAAGAGAAGCTAAAAAAAATGCTTGGAACATCTTTTTAAAACCTATAAAAAAAGAACAGCAAGAATTAATATCAATTTTTAAACAAATTGAATCTTCTAGTATTAACGGAATCTTTATTTCTAAACTTAAAGATAGCTTAGTAAAAATTGATGAACCAACTAGAAAAGATATTTTATCTCATGCCAGAAAAGCGTTAAGATTCATTGTTGGTGAGTCTATTCCTGAGAAAAAAACACTAAATAACTGGATTAATGCTGTTTTTGAACATGTACAACCAAAATTTAGTTCGCATTTATATACTGAAACACAACAATCTAACACCAGAGTTAAAGAAGTAAAAGCAACTTATAACGATAACGCAGAACAAGTTGATGGCAGAATTATTCTTCGAGATAATTTTGATGCTATATTTAGCAACAATCCAAAAACTTTAGTTTTTGGAGAAGATACTGGTAACATTGGAGATGTTAACCAAGGCCTAGAAGGGCTTCAAGAAAAACACGGAGAACTACGTGTAGCCGATGCAGGAATTAGAGAAGCAACCATTATAGGTCAAGGTATTGGTATGGCGCTTCGAGGGTTAAGACCTATAGCAGAAATTCAATATTTAGATTATATTTTATACGCTTTACAAATAATTAGCGACGATTTAGCTACAGTTCATTACCGAACAAAAGGAAAACAAAAAGCCCCTTTAATTATTAGAACACGTGGCCACAGACTTGAAGGAATTTGGCATTCTGGTTCTCAAATGGGTGGTATTTTAAACTTAGTTAAAGGTGTTAATTTATTAGTACCAAGAAACATGACTAAAGCTGCCGGATTTTACAATACACTTTTACTTGGTGATGATCCTGCAATAGTTGTAGAATGTTTAAATGGCTATAGACTTAAAGAAAAAATGCCTAATAATTTAGGCAGCCTTAAAACGCCAATTGGAGTTGTTGAAACCATTAAAGAAGGTACAGATATAACAATCGTTTCGTACGGTTCTACGCTTCGTATTGTTGAGCAAGTAGCAAAAGACTTATTAGCAGTTGGAATTGATGCCGAAGTTATAGACATACAGTCGTTAATGCCCTTTGATTTAAACCACGATATTGTAAAAAGTATAGCTAAAACGAATAGAGTTATTATCATTGATGAAGATGTACCAGGAGGCGCTTCTGCTTATATACTAGATAAAATATTAAATGAACAAAATGCATTTCAATATCTAGACGGTAGCCCAAAAACATTAACCGCTAAACCACACAGACCCGCTTATGGTAATGATGGCGATTACTTTTCAAAACCATCTGCTGAAGATATTTTTGAAAGTGTTTATGATATTATGCACGAATTAAACCCTAGTAATTATCCAAAATTAAGATAAACACTGCTTTTAAATAAAAAACAATCAAACCATTACACTTGTAATGGTTTTTTTATATTTATAATAAAAATATAACATTAAATGAAAGCCGTTACACTTCCAGAAATTAAAAAAGAATTAAATATGCTTTCGCTTCAAGAAACTCAGCAACTATGTTTACGACTTGCACGTTTTAAAAAAGAAAACAAAGAGCTACTAACCTATTTACTTTTTGAATCGCATAATGAAACTGGCTACATAGAAACCATTAAAAACTACATAGACAATGAGTTTGAAACCATAAACACCAACAGCTATTTTTATATTAGAAAAAGTACGCGTAAAATACTTAAAAACGTAAAAAAATATATTCGCTATTCGCAAAAAAAAGAAAGCGAAGTAGAACTCCTACTCTATTTTTGTGCAAAACTTAAAAATTTTAAACCTAGTATAAAACGAAGCACTCAATTACAAAACATGTATAATAGACAAATTATACTAGCAAAAAAAACAATTAGCAAGTTACATGAAGATTTGCAATACGATTTTAATGTAATGCTCGAAAAACTCTAACAAAAATTACTCGTTTAACAAACTGTTTACAAATCCTTCAAAATCAACTTTAAATTTCACAAATTCATCACCTGTTGCTGGGCCATTAAAACCTGTATGAATTTTTCTAACCACTCCTTTTTTATCAATAAAAATAGTAGTTGGATAGGATAATACATGATTAAGCATTGGTAATTTCTCATTAGCTTTCACCTTACTAGCAGAACCATACTGTGCTAATAAAACAGGATAATTTATACCCACATTTTCTATTAAACGCTTAATGTTATTTAAAGCCTTTTCTTCAGTTTTAACATATTCGAAGGCTAAAGCAACAATCTCTAAATCTTTATTTTTATTGTTATTATAATACCTTGCAAAATACTTACTCTCATCTAAACAATTTGGGCACCAAGTTCCCATAATTTGAACTAAAACAACCTTGTTCTTAAAACGTTCATCTTTTAAAGACACCATATTTCCTTGCGTGTCTGGAAAAGAAAAAGACACTTTATTATAACCTTCTTTTAAAAAAGTAAGCGTACTCGCTTCTGGCAACTTAAAAGCATCATTTCGTTTAGCAATAAAAGGTTCTTTCCAATGGCTACCAGAATAAAACATACCAGTTATAGTGCTATCTGTAACGCTACCAGTAAACAAAAAGGCATGTGCCCCATCAAAAGTAGATAACTGTAATCTATTATTATTTATAACACCTTCCAGAAACCTATAATCGCCCGTTGTTGTTCTAAAGGTTCCTGTTACTATAGCGCCCTGTTGTTTAAATATACCTTTAGCGAAATAAGTATCTTCATCAGAATCTGGGCTAAATGTAGTTTCCCAATTTCCAGAAACATTAAATTTTGTTAACTCCGTTGTCGTATCAAACCTAGTTTCACTTTTCTCTGCTTTAAAAGCCATTACTCTATTTAAACTAGGTTTTACAAAATGTCCTTTTAAAAAATCTTCTTCAAGTTTAGCTGCAATATACCCCTCGAAAACTGGCATTTGAATATAAATGGAGTCGTTCTTATACGAAATAGATGTTACCTCAATTACTTCTTCTGCATTATAAACATGCAATTCATCTTTAGTAACTACTTTAAAATTGAATGGTAATTTTAATGTATCGTCTACCTTCAACTCGGCCCTATACATACCCTTTTCTAAAGTTTTTAGCTTGTTTTTACTAGTACAAGAAAACATAAAAAGAACCAAGACTAATGTTATAATTTGTTTCATAAAATGATTTTAAAATTTATTAATCGAAATTACAGCAATATACTAACAAAAAACTAGGGTTTGTTTGAATGCTAACTGCAATATTTTATCTTTGCGCATTCATAATAGGATATTAATTTATGAAATGCCTAGTAACAAAAATAAAACATTAAAGCGTTTAAAAAGGCATTGCATCTGACCCTAAAAAAAATAAAAATCAACAGATGAAAATTTCATACAACTGGTTAAAGCAATTTTTAAAAACAGATTGGACACCAGAGCAAACTAGCGAGTTACTTACAGATTTAGGTCTTGAGGTAGAAGGTTTAGAAACCTACCAATCGGTTAAAGGCGGATTAGAAGGTGTTGTAATTGGCGAGGTTTTAACTTGTATTAAACACCCTAATGCAGATAAACTTAAAGTTACAACAGTAAATATAGGTACAGATACACCATTGCAAATTGTTTGTGGAGCACCCAATGTAGCTGTTGGGCAAAAAGTACCTGTAGCAACAATAGGCACAACACTTTATACTGAGGAAGGCGAGTCTTGGATCATAAAAAAAGGAAAAATTAGAGGCGAAGAAAGCTTTGGGATGATTTGTGCCGAAGATGAATTAGGCTTAGGAAAATCGCACGACGGTATTTTAGTATTAGATAACGATATTGAAGTTGGAACGCTTGCTTCTAATGTTTTTGAAATTGAAAACGACCAAGTTTTTGAAATTGGTTTAACACCAAACCGTGCAGACGCTATGAGCCATTTAGGTACCGCACGCGATTTAAAAGCAGGATTACTTCAAAAAGATATTAATCTAGAGCTAATTACGCCTTCTGTTAGTGCATTTAACGTAGAAAATCGCACTTTAAAAATAGATGTAGATGTAATAAATAAAGATAAAGCGCCACGATATTGCGGTGTTACCATATCAGGATTAAAAGTAGCCGAATCTCCAACTTGGCTTCAGCACCGTTTAAAAGCTATTGGTTTAACCCCAATAAATAATGTAGTAGATGCCACAAATTATGTTTTACACGATTTAGGGCAACCTTTACACGCTTTTGATGCTGTGAAAATTTCTGGAAATAAAATTGAAGTTAAAACTCTAGAAAAAGGAACAAAATTTGTTACTCTAGATGGTGTTGAACGCGAATTACATGAAGATGATTTAATGATTTGCGACGCCGATAAACCCATGTGTATTGCAGGTGTATTTGGCGGATTACATTCTGGTGTAACAGAAAGCACAACTAGTATATTTTTAGAAAGTGCTTACTTTAACCCTGTTAGCGTTAGAAAATCTGCTAAGCGCCACGGATTAAATACTGATGCTTCATTTAGGTTTGAGCGTGGTATAGACCCAAATATTTGCGAATATGCATTAAAACGAGCAGCTTTATTAATACAAGAACTTGCTGGTGGTGAAATAACAAGCGATATTGTTGATATTTACCCAAATAAAATTAAAGATTTTGAAGTACGTTTAAGCTTTGAAAATGCAAAAAAATTAATTGGAGAAGAAATTCCTAAAGAAACTATTAAACGCATTTTAAGCTCGTTAGAAATTAAAGTAAATAACGTTACCGAAGCCGGATTAGGCCTAACCGTGCCAGCTTTTAGAAATGATGTTGAAAGAGAAGCCGATGTTATTGAAGAAATTTTAAGAGTTTACGGATATAACAATATTAAAACTACCGAAAAACTTAACGCATCAATCTCTTCTACAACCCGTTTTGAAGATTATAAAATTCAAAATATAATTGGAAATCAATTAGTTGCTCAAGGGTTTTATGAAACTTTAACCAATTCTTTAACCACACCAAACTATATTGCCTTAAGTGAACAGCTTAAAGACGAGCACAATATTACCATGCTTAACCCTTTAAGTAATGATTTATCTGTTTTACGACAATCATTATTATTCTCTGGGTTAGAAGCTATATCGTTTAATATAAACAGAAAACGCCCAGATTTAAAATTATTTGAATTTGGAAAAACATACCATGGTTATGAAGACAAACGCGAAGAGTTTAAACACTTATCTGTTTTTATAACAGGAAACAAAGTATTAGAAAACTGGTACGAGAAAACAAAAAGAAGCGATTTCTTTTTAATGAAAGGTATAATAACTTCAATTCTAGAACGATTAGGAATATCTAGATTTAAAGAAGCGCCTATTAAAAACGATTTATTTTCTGAAGGTTTAAGCTTAGGCTTAGGTAAAAACAAGCTTGTAGATTTTGGTTTAGTAAAAAAGTCTGTACTAAAGCATTTTGATATTAGCCAAGAAGTAATTTATGCAGATTTTAAATGGGACACCATTTTAGATTTAGTGAAGCACAATAAAGTAAAATTTAAAGACATACCAAAATACCCAGAAGTAAAACGTGATTTTGCGTTACTTTTAGATGAAAATGTAACTTTTGAAGCTATATACAAAATAGCGAAGCAAAGTGAAAAGCAACTATTAAGAGATATTAATTTGTTTGATGTTTATCAAGGTAAAAACTTACCAAAAGGTAAAAAAAGCTATGCTGTTAGTTTTACGCTTCAAGATGAAAACAAAACACTTACCGATAAACAGATTGATAAAATCATGAACAAATTACAAAGTAGTTTTGAAAAACAACTTGGTGCAGAGTTAAGATAATTAACTAAAATATTAAACATTAAAAGCCAGCTATTAGCTGGCTTTTTTTTATAAAAATTATTTATTTTTTTGTATATTTAAGAAGAACCTTTTTAAAACTTTAAGCCATGTCTAACTATATAAGAGTATTTTCTGGAAATTTTATAGAAGTTCAACGCATATTTAACGAATTACAAAATTTTAATATATGCGCTGTTATTAAAGACGAGTCTGAATCTGGCCGATTAGCTGGTTTTGGCTCATCAATACAAGGGTTACAAGAAATTCACGTTCATAAAGACGAACTTGAAAAAGCAACACCTATTATTAAAAACTTAGCTTCAGAGTTAGAGCTTGATTAAGCGGTTACTGTATACATTTTATCTCGCAATTCCTTAATCTTTTTATCCTGCATATATTCATCAAACGTTGTGTAACGATCTATAATTCCGTTTGGTGTTAATTCTATAACTCTATTAGCTACAGTTTGTGCAAACTCGTGGTCGTGTGTAGTAAATAAAATAGTGCCTTTAAAATTTTTAAGCGAATTATTAAATGCTGTAATACTCTCTAAATCTAAATGGTTAGTAGGTTCGTCTAATTGTAAAACATTTGCCCTCATCATCATCATTCTAGATAGCATACATCTTACCTTTTCTCCTCCAGATAGTACCGACGATTTTTTAAAGGCTTCCTCGCCGCTAAAAATCATTTTGCCTAAAAAGCCACGAATATTAACTTCTTCTCGTTCTTCTTCAGTTTGTGCCCATTGGCGTAACCAATCTATAAGTGTTAAATCATTATCAAAAAATTCGCTATTATCTAAAGGTAAATATGACTGTGTGGTTGTAACACCCCACATAAACTTACCAGCATCGGCTTTTTCTTTACCATTGATAATTTGATAAAAAGCTGTTGTTGCTCTAGAATCTCTAGAAAACACAACCACTTTATCGCCTTTAGCTAAATTTAAATCGATATCTTTAAATAAAACTTCGCCTTCAATTGAAGCAGAAAGTCCTTCTATATTTAAAATTTGATCGCCAGCTTCTCTTTCGCGTTCAAAAATAATAGCTGGGTAACGTCTGCTTGTTCTTCTAATATCTGCTATATTAAGCTTTTCTAGCATTTTCTTTCTGCTGGTTGCTTGCTTACTTTTAGCAACGTTGGCAGAAAAACGACGTATAAATTCTTCTAATTCTTTTTTCTTTTCTTCGGCCTTTTTATTTTGCTGTGCATGTTGTCTGGCTGCTAATTGCGAAGACTCATACCAAAATGTATAGTTACCAGAATAATGGTTTATTTTGCCAAAATCAATATCTGAAATATGTGTACATACAGCATCTAAAAAGTGCCTATCGTGCGATACAACAATTACGCAATTATCGTAATTAGCTAAAAAGTTTTCTAACCACGAAATAGTTTCATAATCTAAATCGTTGGTAGGCTCATCCATAATTAGCACATCGGGGTTTCCAAATAAAGCTTGAGCTAATAATACACGTACTTTTTGCTTACCATCTAAATCTGACATTAAAGTATAATGAAACTCTTCTTTTATACCTAAATTAGATAACATAGAGGCCGCATTACTATCGGCATTCCAACCATCCATTTCTTCAAATTTAACTTGAAGCTCCCCTATTTTTTCTGCATTTTCATCAGAATAATCTGCGTAAAGTGCATCAATTTCAGATTTAATTTTAAATAATGGTTTATTTCCCATTAATATGGTTTCTAAAACCGTATGCTCATCATATAAATTATGGTTTTGCTCTAAAACAGACATACGCTTACCAGACTCTAACGATACGTGTCCAGAAGTGGGCTCTAATTTGCCCGAAATAATCTTTAAAAAAGTAGACTTTCCAGATCCGTTTGCGCCAATAATTCCGTAACAATTACCATTATTAAAAGTGGTATTTACTTCATCAAAAAGAACACGTTTACCGAACTGAACAGAAAGATTTGATACTGATAACATAAAGGATTATTTAATTTTTTGCAAAAGTAAAAAATTACATTGGTATGCCGAAAACTAAACAAGCCTATTTTTTAGTATTAATTACTATTTTGTTTGTTAAACATTTAACAACGCATTAACAGGACTTTTTAATTACAAGCCATATTTTTGTTGTTATAAACGACTCAGGAGGGATTTATGAAGTTTTATTTTACAATTGCTTGTATTATTTTATCATTATTTAGTTGCAAAAAAGACAGCAAAGAAACAGTTGTAGATTATGCTTACTTAGGTGGCGAAATAATTAACCCAAATACAAATTATATTGTTTTATCTAAAAACGAAACCATTATTGATACGGTAAATTTAGATAGAAAAAACAGGTTTTTATACAAAATTGACAGTCTTAATCAAGGTTTGTATACGTTTAGGCACGGTGGCGAATATCAATTAATATTATTAGAACCAAATGATAGTTTATTGTTTAGATTAAACACTTTAGATTTTGACGAGTCGTTAGTTTATAGTGGTAAAGGCGATAAAAAAAATAATTATTTTATAAATGAGTTTCTTAAAAATGAAGATGAAGAAAAGTATATTATTAAATTAAGTCAACTTGACGGAGCTACATTCCAAAAACATGCAGATTCTTTAAAGCTATCAAAAGTAAAAGCATTACAGCTTTTTAAAGATAAATATAATCCTTCTTCTTTGTTTTTAAAAATAGCCAACGCTAATATTGATTATTCGTACTACTCTAGTAAAGAAGTTTATCCGTTTGTTCATTATGGAGAAAACAAAGCTGCTATATTAAAGTCGTTACCCGATGATTTTTACGACTATAGAAAACAAATTAACTATAATGACGATTTTTTAAGTAATCATCATAATTACAATAAATTTTTAAGATACAACTTAAGTAATTTATCCCTTAAAGCGCATGATAAACATGATGCTAACGCATGTTTTGACAGAAAATCGCTGTGCTTTAACTTAGACAGATTAAAACTTATTGATAGCTTAATTTCTAATACTGCTTTAAAAGATGAGCTATTATACCATTTTACAATGGGATACTTATCCAAAAGTAAAAACGAAAAATTTAATAATACGGTTTTAAAATCTTATTTAGAAAAAAGTAAAAGTGAAAAAGGCAAAAAAATGATGGTACGCTATACAACATCATTTAACAGACTAAAAGAAGGCAGTAAAGTGCCAGATATTAAAATTGTAAGCTATAATAATGATGTTTTTAAAATTGGTAGTAAAATAAATTCTCCTACTGTATTAAGCTTTTGGTCTCACACTTATTACGAGCATTTCAAAGAAAGTCATTATAAACTAAAAGAACTTAAAAGAAAATATCCTGAAGTTACATTTATCTCTATAAACATTGATAGTTATGACTCAGAAAAATCAAAAAAACTATTAATAGATAATGGTTTTATAAGCGAAAATGAATTTAAGTTTCAAAACCCAGAAGAATCTACCGAATTGTTAGCCGTTTACCCCATGACAAAAACCATATTAATTGCCAAAAACAAAAGTATTGTAAATAGTAATACCAATATTTTCTCTGTACAGTTTGAAGAGCAATTACTTGGACTTATAAACAGGTAAGCTTATAATTTATAATGATTCATTAACATTTTTTCGTAAACCTTATCTGGTAAAATACGCTTTAAAACAATCGAGAATTTTTGCATAAACTCTCCAACTTTATAGTGACCTTTAGGATTAGTTGTATTTATTATTTTATAAATGGCTTTAGCCATAATATTAGGGTTACTACCATTATCTACATGCGTATTCATTAAATTTAAGGTGTCTCCATAAGGTTTCTTATATGGCGAATTTTCAAGTAACGGTGCATGATATCTGCCAGCAGCTATATTTGTTGCAAAATCGCCAGGCGCTACATTGGTCATTTTTATATTAAAGTCTTTTAACTCCATTCTAAAAGCTTCAGTTAATAACTCTAACGCACCTTTACTGGCGCTATAAATACCACGATATGGCAAACCCATATACCCCGCAATAGATGTAACATTTATAATTAAACCGCCTTGTTGTTTGCGCATTTGCGGTAAAACTGCTTTTATAACATTAATAGGGCCAAAAAAATTAGTTTCAAAATTGTTTTTTATTTCCTCATTAGGGGTTTCTTCTATAGGTCCAGTAATACCTGCACCGGCATTATTAATAACAACATCTAATCTACCCTCCTTTTTAATAACAGTATTAACGGTATATAAAATTGTAGTTACCTCCTTTACATTTAAAGCCAAAATAGGAAATTTGCTATCTTTATATTTTTCTGGACTCCTGCTAGTACCATATACAATATACCCTTTTTCTACTAAAAACTCGCCAATAGATTTTCCTATGCCAGAAGAACCACCAGTAATTAAAACAACTTTAGACATTTACTTATATAATTTAACCCTTTAAAAATACAATAATAATCATGAAGGTATGCATGATTAAAAATACGCAATAAACTAAAAAATCTTGAGGCGCATAAGCTTTCAAGATTTAAATTTATGGTACAAAAAAAGGCAAGCTACCTACATCACACCGCTACGACCATTTACCTTTGCTTCGTTCCCGACCTGGAGGATTCAACAGGAGCTGGTTGTGTAGGACTTGCCGGCTGCAAAGATACAAACTTTTAAAATTTTCACAATGATTTTTTTAACCGATTTTAAATAAATATCTTGCTTTAAATTTATAAGTAAAATGAAAAAATACAAATATCTAACAATCATATTATTAAGCATTTTTTTTATTTCTTGCGGATCTAACTCTAGTCAAAAAAAAAGTGATTTCACTATAAAAACCAATGCCGAAAAAGGCAATATTGCCAACAACAAAACACTAAAACTGTCTTTAACTAATAAAAAGGCTCACACGATAGACTCTGTTTTATATACATTAAACGGAAAAAAAATTAAAGAGAACTCTGCTTTAAACCATTTTAAATTAGGTAAACAAACTATTAAGGCTACTGTTTATTTTAATAACACAAAACAAACCACAACATCTACTATTACTATTTTAAATAGCGAGTTACCAAAAGTATACACTTATAAAATTATTAATGAATATCCGCATGATATTACATCGTATACGCAAGGGCTAGAGTTTTATAATGATACACTTTACGAAAGTACAGGGCAATTAAAAGAATCAAAACTTAGAAAAGTTGATTATAAAACCGGAAAAATTATTAAAAATATCGATTTAGCTGATGAATATTTTGGTGAAGGTTTAACCATTTTAAATAATAAAGTATACCAACTTACTTGGCAAAAAGGCACAGGTTTTGTTTACGATGTTAATACTTTTGAAAAACTTAGTAGCTTTAAATACGGAAACAGTAAAGAAGGTTGGGGTTTATGTAACTTTAACAATACGATATACAAAAGCGATGGTACCGAAAAAATATGGTTGTTAAATTCTGAAACATTAACAGAACAAGAATATATTCAAGTTTTTACCAATAAAGGAAAAATTATTGGCATTAATGAAATGGAATGGATTGACGGAAAAATATATGCAAATCGGTACCAAAAAGATGGTGTTGCTATAATTAACCCAAAAAATGGAGCCGTAATTGGTGTTATAGATTTTAAACCTTTAAAGAACAAAGTTAAGCAACATGATGGTTTAGATGTTTTAAACGGTATTGCATATAACCCAAAAACAAAAACTATTTTTGTAACTGGTAAACGTTGGGATAAACTATTTGAGGTTAAGATTATTGATAAATAATAACTCTTTTAAACACTTAAAAATTTATTCATAGTTAATTTTCGTTTTCCTGAGGATAATTGAGGCATATCATCAACATATTTAATATTTATAATAGCATCATCACCTAAATAAACTTGTAACATTTTCTTTAATTTTTCTTCATGTTGAAAAACTTCATCTAAATTTAATTTCACCAGATAAGTATTTTTATTTATTTGAATTAATTGGAATTGTTTAAATTCCGGAAAATGCTCTAACTCATAAACAACAGATGTCATTGGTTTCCCTTTGGTGTCATAAATTACATCCATTCTTCTCCCCTCAATTTTAGTAAATGATGGTGCACCATTAAAATAATTTTCATCTATTCCCATTACCGCTATATCACCTGTATCATATCTAATCATAGGCACATGATAATTGAATAAATCTGTTATAACAACACGCCCAGGCACTCCGTATTTTACAGGTTTATCACTTTTCATATCTAATATTTCTACATGATAACTAGCCCAATTAATATGGTAGGAACTGCCTTCTTCTTTAATTTGTTGAGAAATTATTCCGTTTTCCATATTAGAATATCTAGAAAGTATATCAAAATCAAAATATTTTTTTATAGATTTTTTTGTATAATTTCCTAAAGCTTCTGCATTAGCAATCATAGAGGTAATATTTGCTGTAATTGGATCAGAATTTGTCTTATCTAAGTATTTACAAATTTCCTTATAAGCAGAAGAATAACCCAAGATAGCTTTTGTTGAATTATTTGTTCTCATGTGGTCTACCAAATTAGAAAAATTCTCATCTTCAACCGACTTAACATTTACTTTTTTAATATTTTGAATAAATGATGATAGTTTCCCTTTTGAAGACACATTACCCCAAGATCTCATATAATAAAGCTTTTGCCCTATGAAATAACCCGCCTTTTCTCCAAAGTATATGGCATCAGCTGTATTCCTATTTTTCTTATTTTTATTTAAGTATACAGAAAAAGGTGTCCCTGTAGAACCACTCGTACTAACTTCAAAGCTGGATTTATCTTTATATTTTTCTGAAACAAAATTTTTATAGTTATTCCTTATATAAATTTTATTAACAACAGGGAAGTCTTCAACTAAATTTAACCCTTTATTTTCTTTATAATAAGGAACTGTTTCTACTGCATGTTTAAGTAAACATTTTAAGTGAAGTGCTCTTCTTTTCTTTGAAGCCTCAGTATTATAGTTTTCTAAAATATATCTTATGTCTTTATAATGAGATCTAACTTTGCCTCCTTTTAAAATATCTAGTCCCCAAAAAGAATAGTATCTTAATTTTTCTAATAGTTTCATTAAATATTTAAGGTTATATAACTTAGGAAGTTTTACAGTATAAATTTAAGCTAAAAAGAAAGAGTGTTAGTTTTTTTTAGATAAAAAGCTATTTTATTGGCTAAAAAAACTAACACAACTCTGTACCATAATTAACTGCTAATAAGCTAATAGCAATTATTCTACCTATTTAATAAAAATCTTCGCTTATAATTTAAACCAGTTTTTAGTTATATTTTTTTCTATATTTTGGTTTTCTTTATGAATATATTCATTTTTTATGGCGTTATATTCATAATCTGTTCCCCATGCTTTGCAATTTACAGCTACTTCTTTAATAGCATGGCAAATAAACTCTATTTCTTCATTAGTCATTGTTGGATGAATAGACATTCGTATCCACCCTGGTCGCTCCATTAAACAACCCTCTAGTATTTTTTCTTCAATAGCCTTAGAAGTTAATTGATCTACATGTAATAAATAATGCCCGTAAGTTCCTGCACAAGAGCAACCACCGCGCGATTGAACCCCAAACCTATCATTTAAAAGCTTTACTATTAAATTATAATGCACATGATCTATATAGAATGAAAATACTCCTAACCTATCTTTATGTTCTGGGGCTAAAATTTTCAGATTATCAATCTTAGCTAGTCTATCAAAAATAATAGTATTCAATTCGTGTTCTCTATCTAAAATATTTTGCACCCCCATATCTTCTTTTAACTGAATTGAAAGTGCTATTCTTATAGCCTGTAAAAAACCTGGAGTTCCGCCATCTTCTCTTGTTTCAATATCATCAATATAATCGTGGTCTCCCCAAGGATTTGTATAACTTACAGTACCGCCTCCTGGATTATCGGGCACTAAGTTTTTATATAATTTTTTATTAAAAACTAATACCCCAGAAGCTCCTGGACCTCCTAAAAATTTATGAGGCGAAAAGGTTATGGCGTCTAAATATTCATCTTCATTTTCTGGATGCATATTTATATTTACATAAGGTGCAGAACAAGCAAAATCTACAAAACATAAACCATTGTTTTGATGCATGATTTTTGCAATTTCATGATAATTAGTACGAATTCCTGTAACGTTAGAGCATCCTGTTATTGCTGCAATTTTTATAGGGCAATTTTTATGTTTTTCTATAAGCGCTTTAAGTTTTATTGAACAAGGTAAACCCGCTTTATTAGATGGTATTACTTCTACTCTAGCAATGGTTTCTAACCATGATGTTTGGTTAGAATGATGCTCCATATGCGACACGAAAATTATTGGACGTTTTTCTTCAGGAACCTTAGTGTTTTCTTTTAAGTTTTCGCTAATTTTTAATCCTAAAATACGCTGAAACTTATTTATAGCCCCAGTCATTCCTGTACCAACAGTTATTAAAATATCGTTGGTTGAAGCATTTACATGTTTTTTAATTATTTGCCTTGCATCATGGTAAGCTAAAGTCATTGCAGAACCTGTTATAGACGTTTCTGTGTGGGTATTAGCAACAAAAGGCCCTATATTGTTAATTAACTTTTCTTCTATAGGTTTATATAATCTACCACTTGCTGTCCAATCTGCATATATAATTTTTTTTCTTCCGTAAGGCGAATCAAAATACTGGTTAACACCAACAATATTATTGCGATATGGCTCAAAATACTTTTCTAAACTAGAAAACTTTATATTGGTATTAGACATGTGTTTTTTAATTATTTTATAAGGTTACTTACAATTAAATTAATAATAAGCAATATTAATTCTATTAAAAAAATTATTAAGTAACTTATGTTACTAAGTTAAATTAAAAGTCTTTTAAATACTTACAAATACCTTAAAAACTACATATAAAAAAACTATATGTTTAATTGATTAAACAAAGTTATTAGCTTTTTACTTGATGGTCTGGGTGCATTGGCATCAATAACATTCCCTTTAGGGTCAATTAAAATAAATCTTGGTATTGATGAAACATTATAATCTCTCGCGAATTTCTGGTCGCCTTTAGCGTACAATTGTATACCAGACATTTCTTTTTGTTTAACCATATCTCTCCACTTTTGGTAGGCATTTTCTCGGTCTAAAGAAATACTAACAAATGCTATATTTTTGTTATGATATGCTTTTTCTACGTTTTGCAAAAACGGAATTTCTGCTTTACATGGCCCACACCAAGTTGCCCATAAATCTATATATACATATTTTCCTTTTAAATCGTCTAACGATGTTGTTCCGCCTTTATAATTTTCGTAATTATTAAATTTTGGTGATGGTTTACCTTTAAAAACAAGTAGTTTGTTTTTTTTACTATAAACAGATTGTATTTGTTTTATTATGGCTTCAAAATTTTTTTCTTCATTATTTACAAATAAACTGTCTACATTTTGCACCTTACTTAATAGTACTTGAAATTGATTAATACTTGAGTTTATTTTTTCATCAAAAACGGCTTTGTCTGCTCGCATAAGCTCGTCGTAATTAAGAAACTCATTTTGTAATAACACTTTTTCGGCTAAATAATTATTCACCTCTTCTCCTTTTCCTTTAAAGGATATAGACTCATCAAAAGTTTGGGTGTTTACTGTAATGTTTAAATTAAAACCATTTTTTAAATATATGTAGGCTTCATGTTTACCATCAAACAACACGTAATTTCCGGGTTCTACTTTTAGTGTGTCGGAAAAAGTACCATCTGAGTTTACTTTTATAGACTTGATAATTTGATTTTGAGCAACCACTAATGAGTCTGATATTGCATTTGTTATGGTTCCTGAAAGTGATACATAATTATTATTGGTATCGTCTTTTTTACAAGACACAAAAATTAGTGCTACTGAAAGTATGTATATTAATTTATTCATTCTTATTTTATATTATTCTTAAAAGTATTTAGTCCACTTTCTAAAAATGCTGCATAATCATTTTCATTTGGCGTATAACCTACAGGTTCGTTTAATACCTGAGTGCCATCAGAATTTAATAAAACGTAATAAGGTTGAGAATTAGATTTAAAAAATTGAGTTTGAAAATTAGCCCATTTATGTCCGTAATTTTTAAGTAAACGCTTACCGCCATTAACTCTATTTACTTCAACTTTCTCATCTTCTGGAAGCTCTTTTTTATCATCTACATAAAGCGAAATTAAAACGTACTCATTCCTTAGATAATTGTCAATTTTTTCTAATGGCCAAACATGTTCTTCCATTTTTCTGCAATTAACACAAGCGTAGCCTGTAAAATCTATCATAATAGGCTTATTAACCTGTTTTGCATAAGCAATACCTGCTTTTAAATCTTTAAACGTTTTTAAATTATTTGTTGATGTACTTGGATAAAACCAACTATAGCCAACAGGAGGCGCTAAACCACTTAATAAGGTTAGAGATGTAAATGTATTCGTATTTTTATTTACTCTAAACCCAGATGCTAAATATATTGTAAAAGCAACTACTAAAATACCTCCTGCTATTCTTGCAAAAGATAATTTTTTAATTGGAGAGTCGTGAGGAAATTTTATTTTTCCAAATAGATATAAGGCTAAACCTGCAAAAATAACAATCCATAGTATCAAGAATGGTTCTATTTTTAAAAGTCCCCAATGTTTTACTAAATCGGCGTTAGAAAGGAATTTAAAGGCTAAAGCCAACTCTAAAAATCCTAAAATAACTTTTGTAGTATTAAGCCAACCACCAGATTTTGGCAAAGCATTCATCATATTAGGAAACATTGCAAATAAAGCAAATGGTAAACCTAAAGACACGCCAAAACCTGCCATACCAGCCGTAAGTTGCCACGCACCTCCATCGGCTGTTAAGGATCCTGCAAGCAAGGAGCCCAAAATTGGTCCGGTACAAGAAAATGAAACAATGGCTAATGTTAATGCCATAAAAAAGATACCTATAAAACCGCCAGCATTTTCGCCTTGTGTGGTTTTATTGGTCCAACTAGCTGGTAATGTTAACTCGTAATAACCAAAAAAAGAAAAAGAAAAAAACATAAAAACTAAAAAGAATATAACATTTAGCCATACATTAGTTGAAATTTCGTTTAAAATATCTGGGTTTACAGAATCTAGTAAATGAAAAGGTATACTTAATATTAAGTATACTAATAGTATAAAAAAGCCATATAACAACGCTTTTCCTACTCCCGAGCTTTTATTTTGCCCACCTTTTTTTGTAAAAAAGCTTACGGTAAGCGGTATCATTGGGAATACACAGGGTGTTAATAAGGCTAATAAACCGCCTAAAAAACCTAGTCCGAAAATAGTCCATAGAGATTTTTTTTCTTGTATTTCGCCAGAAACTAATGTAATGTCTTTAGGTGTCATACCGTAAAGCATATTATTTACCGATGCATTATCAACAGGTTGATTGGTAACTACAGCCTTATTTTCTTTGGCTACACTTCCATTTATATTAAAAACTAATTCTACTTCGGTTGGTGGTAGACACCTCGTATCATCACAAACCATAAATTCTACCGAACCATTAACCGTTTTAACACGACCTTTAAGCTGAACTTTTTGAATAAAAACAGCCGATTTTTCGAAAAACTTAATTTTCATTTGAAAAACAGGGTCGTCAACAATATGACCTTCATCTTCTGTTGTGTTTCCTATAAATTTAAATGCACCATTAGCATCATCAAAAATAAATGTTGTTGGTATAGGGCCGTCTTGTGGCACCTCTTGGGAATACAAGTGCCATCCTGGCTCAATAACAGCTGTGCTTATTAAATTATATTCATTTTCTGTAATTTTCTCTATAGACGTTTTCCATTTAACAGGTTCTAATATTTGAGAATGACCAATAGAACATACTACTAAGGCCAAAAGAATAAAGTAACGCTTTATCATTTAATTTATGGTGGTTTAGTTTAAATTACTGTAAATTGAATACTAAAATTGCTGGGTCTGGCATAATACATTTCGAGTCGTCGCAAACCATATAACTAACTTCAGAATTAATTGTAAATGGTGGCTTACTTTTAAGTTTTATGCGCTGTGTAAATTTAGCTTTATTTTCAAAATATTTAACTTTCATATTAAAAGTAACATCGTGTACTATAACCCCTTCTTCTTCTTTAGTATTTCCTTTTTTTAAATATTTATTATTTCCTTCAAACGAAAATTGTGTAGAAACTGGTCCACCTTCAGGAACAGTTTGAGAATATAAATGCCATTTATCATCAATATTAGCAATTGCAACAAGCTCATATTCTGAATTTGATATTTTTTTTACCAATGTAGACCATTTAACAGGTTCTAATATTTGAGAATGCCCTATTGTAAACGCAAATAAGGCAAGAATAAAAATTACGTGTTTTTTCATTTTTAATTTTTTTAAATGTATTGCAAAAAAAATACCAAACAAATGTATAAAGAAAGATTTTGTGTTTTAGTTAAAGAGTCAATAAAACAAAAGGCTCCTTTCTAATAAAATGTTAAAGTTTTACTAATTGAATATAAACAAAAGTTACAAACGCCTTTTTAGCATTTAATAAACAAGGAAAAATAAGTTAAAAATGCTGATTTTAATACAAGCCAAATCAACAGCATGAGTTATCTTTGTATAACCACTTAAAATCCTATTTTTATGGACAATTTAGATGCCGCTAGACTACAAATGGCATTTACGCTAATCTTTCACATTGTTTTTGCTTGTATTGGTATGGTTATGCCTTTTTTTATGATTGTAGCCCATAAAAAATGGATAAACACTAAAAACCCTATTTATTTAAAACTAACTAAGTCTTGGCAAAAAGGCGTTGCTATATTTTTTGTTGTTGGTGCTGTATCTGGTACTGCGTTATCTTTTGAGTTGGGTTTGCTTTGGCCTGAATTTATGAAGCATGCTGGCCCCATTATTGGCATGCCTTTTTCGTTAGAAGGTGCTGCTTTTTTTGTTGAAGCCATTGCTTTAGGTTTTTATTTATATGGCTGGAATAGAATACCTGAAAAGTTCCATTGGTTTACTGGTGTTATAGTTGGCATAGCTGGTGTTGCTTCTGGTATTTTAGTAGTATCTGCAAATGGTTGGATGAACGCCCCTTCTGGGTTTGATTATATAAATGGCGAATTTTTAAATATCAATCCTGTAGACGCTTTACTTAATCCTGCTTGGTTTACCCAAGCCTTACACATGACATTAGCTGCTTTTACAGCAACTGGTTTTGCTGTAGCAGGAATTCATGCCTATCAAGTATATAAAAAACGACATACCGAACTCCATAAAAAAGCTTTTAAAATAGCCATAACTTTTGGTGCTTTTGCTGCTATTTTACAACCTATTAGTGGCGACCTATCGGCTAAAGACATTGCTGTTAGACAACCTGTTAAGTTAGCAGCTATGGAAGCTCATTACGAAACACAAAAAGGCGCACCGCTATATATTGGAGGCATTGTTGATAACGAAAAACAAGCGGTTAGTTATAAAATAGAAATCCCCAAAGCACTTTCTTTTTTAGCTTTTGGCGATTTTAATGCCGAAGTTAAAGGTTTAAACGATTTTCCTAAAGATGTTATACCTAACGTCGCTATTGTTCATTACGCTTTTCAAACCATGGTTGGTATTGGCACTTTATTATTAGTTGTAGGTATTCTATTTTTTATAAGTTTAAGAAAAAAAACATGGTGGCAAAACAACAAATTTTGGTTACTTTTTACCTGGCTTGCCCCAATGGGTTTTATAGCTCTTGAAGCTGGTTGGATTGTAACCGAAGTTGGTAGGCAACCCTGGATTATACACAACATTATGCGCACTAAAGATGCTGTAACACCAATGCCTGGCATGGTATTTAGTTTTTATATGTATGTCGTGCTTTACAGCGTGTTAACCATTGCTGTAACTTGGCTAATGAAACGCCAAATTAAATCGCTTAATAATTCTGAATTAGTTTAATATGTTATATGTTGTTTTAACATTTTTATTAGTATCGTTATTACTTTATGTTATTTTAGCTGGTGCCGATTTTGGAGCTGGTATTGTTGAGTTATTCGCTACAAAAAAAAGTCAAGTATTAACAAAAAAAACTATTTACCGTGTTATGGGGCCTGTGTGGGAAGCTAACCATATTTGGATAATAATTATGGTCGTTATACTATGGGTTGGTTTCCCAGATTTTTACAATGTTTTAGTTATATATTTACATATCCCTTTAACTTTAGTTTTATTAGGAATAACCTTAAGAGGTGTTGCCTTTGTTTTTAGGCACTATGATGCTTATAAAGACAAATCGCAAATTTTATACGATTGGATGTTTAGATTTTCTAGCTTAGTTACCCCTATTTTTTTAGGCATGACAGCTGGTTCTATGTTATCTGGCGAATTAATTATTACAGATAATTATGAAAATTATAACTTTTATCAATTATTTGTAACTCCATGGTTTAATGTTTTTTCAATTTTAGTGGGCTGTTTTTTTGCTGCACTTTGTGCCTTTTTAACATCTATATTATTAATTGGCGAAGTAGAAAATAAACACCGTTATATATTTGTAAGCAAATCTAAACACGCTACACTAGCTGTTGTATTTATTGGTTTTTTAGTTTTAGGCTATGGCTTTATTTACAATATTACCTTTGTTACAGATTTTATAAAAAACCCATATATCATAGGTTTAGTTTTAGTTTCTGCTATTTTAATTTTTCCTTTACTAAAAAGCATAAAAAAAGCAAGACGAATTGTTAGCAGAACTTTAGCTGGCACTCAAGTTATTTTAATACTATTAGCTGCTATAATAACACATTACCCTAATTTAATAATTACATCTATAACCGATATAAGTATATTAGATACGGTTGCTCCAGAAAAAACTATTAATGTTCTTGGCATATCTTTAATTGTTGGTGGTTTAGTTATTTTACCAGGCTTATTTCATCTTTTAAAATCGTTTAAAATGATTAAAGTTTTAGAGCGATAAACTAAAAAGCGCATCTTAAATATAAGACGCGCTTTTTGGTATTTATAAAAGATTTGTTTTTAAAAATTAACCGATACTTTACCTCTTAAGAAAAAAGGTGTTCCTGGTGTAAAATGTATTTCTTCAACTGATGCAGGTTCGTTAAACAATCTACTTTCTGTAGCAAATTGAGTTTCTTTCCATTCGCTATCAAATAAATTTTCAATAACTAAACCAAACGTCCAGTTTTTATGTGTATAATTCAAATTTAAATCGGTAATAAAATAGCCTTCAGCAACTATCGAGTTATCTTCATTTGCTGGTCTATCACCAATCATTCTATAACTAATCCCGCCCGAAAAATTATTTAAATTTTTAAAGTTTAAACTCCCTGAAGATGTTAAATCTGGCGCCAATGGAATGTAATCTTGACCGCTAGCCTCTTCACTACTTCTAGCATAGGTATAATTTACATCGGTATTAAAAAATAGCCAATCGTTAAATTGATAACGCAAACCAAAATCTACACCATAACGTTTTGTTTTTCCGCTAGGCTCTACAATACCAGCATCGCCAACATAAACAAATTCTTGTTGCAAAAATAAACTCCATAAAGCAGCATTAATAACTAACCTATCTACAGGTTTTGTAATTACACCAATATCTGTACCATAGGCTGTTGGTAAAATATCTTTACCATTATTTGCTGTAACAACTCTAGAATCGTTAGAATGATACCCTAATCCTGTTTTAGCAAACCATTGTATTTTTGATGATGGTGCATATATGAAATTTAATTTCGGGCTTAATAAAACTTTACTTTCACTTTTATTATCGTATGCCTCTGTCAATAAATCTTCGTAGTTAAAATTAAAATAATCTAAACGCAGCCCCGGATTAATGGTCCATTTATTTTTCTTGTACATGATATTAGCAAACGAAAACCCATTAAACTCATCTACATTTCCATAAGCTAAACGCTCTAACAGTTCTTGTCTATTTTTAGTTCTAGACAGCTGTACATCATTAACATCATCATACCTAAAACCAACACCCAATTCGTATTTTAATTGTGCATTGTGGTCTGCAAGATGAAACGATTTCTCTAAAGCTGTTTGTGCGCCTATAATGGTTCTATCTTCGTATTGACGAATTTGATCTGCATTTACAGGATCTTCTAGAAAAAATGTAAAATTCGAAAACAACTCGAAATCATATTTAGTTATATAAGCTGATGATTTAAAAGCCGAATGTTCATTTAACTGTTTAGTATGGTTTAACCAAAGGTTTGTTCTGCTTGTATTTCCGCCTTCGGTATCATCAATAGCACCAAAACGTCCAATTTGTCCGCTTTCTACTGCTCGCACAGGAATTTGCCCCGAAGCATCCCATTTACTTTGAAAATGAGAAAGAGCGATATTAAATTCTTGGTCTTTATAATTATTAAAATTATATCGCCCCATAATATTAATACGATTAAAGTTTTGAGGCGACTCAAAAACGCCATCAGAAAGCATAAGCTCTGAAGCTAAATAAGCAGAACTATTTTCCAGATCTACTAATTTTACCATACTTAAAGCACGTAAGGTATTAAATTGTCCCGCTTCTAACGATACAAGATTATTATCGATTGTTTTTTTTGTATTTATATCTACATATCCAGCCGTATTAAAATTTCCTTTATCGGCATAATAAGAACCTTTACCAAAATCTATATTATTAATAGTTTCTGGTATTATAAAGTGCATATCTGCATAACCTTGACCATGCGCATGCGATACCATATTTACCGGCATACCATCTACATTAATGGCTATATCGGTACCATGATCAATATCAAACCCTCTTAAAAATATTTGCTCGGCTTTACCACCACCAGCATGCTGCCCAATAATTAAACCTGGCACTTTTCTTAAAATTTCTTGCGAAGATTTTACAGGGTTTGTTTTTATATCGACATCTAAAAATGTACTTAAAGTATTTACTTTTGATACGATTAAAACTTGATCTAGCGATGCTGAAGATATTAACAAACTAATATTTACAGTACTATTTAAATGAGAATTATTAATAACAAGTTGTTTGTTTTCGTAACCTAATTGGTAAAAATAAATAACGTCATTTTCCGATACGTCATCAATTTCAAAATACCCAGCTACGTTAGTATAAGTATAATTCCCGGTTGTTTTATTGTAAACCCCAACACCTTGGAGTGGTTTCCCATTATCTTCTGATATTACTGTTCCATTTAACTCATGGGCGTTTATTATCCCAACACTAAATAGCAACAATAATAGTATTATTGTATTTTTTAACATTGTAATTGTATTTTACTCTACAGCCAATAAAAATGTGCAGAGTATTGAATAAAAATTGTGTGATTAAATTATTTTTTAGTTGTTGGTTTGCTAATTAAACACAACAAACTATAATACTAACCAAATTGCGGAGGTTTAATTATTTCTTTTAAAAAACCTTTTGAAACTTTTTGATATGGAGCAAAAAAAACTTTCTTATATGTTGAAAACCAAAAAAGATGCCTGGTTAAATAATCTTCCCTTGTTTTTATATGCTTATCTATTTTAAACTCTAATATTTCTGGAGTTTCAGGATTGTTTTTTGTGCTTGAAGCTTCTAATACTTCATTTAAAATTTCTAAAAACTCGTGATTATGGTTGATTTCTGAAACATTTTTAGAATGATGATGGTGATGATGCACTTTACTAAAAGTTGTCGAATTTAAATTTTCCTGAATATTAATTTGATGCGAAAGCGAATGCAACAACTTATTAACCACTTTATAATTTGGACCAAACACATAACAAACACTCATAGTTATAACAACTACGTTTAAAAACAACGATTTTAATTGCTTGCAAGTGTTTGTATACATTTAATCTTAAATTATAATTTTTTCTAATGCCTTTACAGTAGAAAATATTAAAAACGAAAATAAAACAGTAAACTGAATTAATTTTACATTTTAACTAACTTTATAATACTAACGAAAAAATAATACAACTGGTTTTAAAAAAATTAAAAAAAAGATAAATAGCTAATAACTTTAATTATTTACGAACAGCACTTTGTGTACAAGGACAATTACTAATACCTTGTAAAAAGTTTAATCCTATAGTTACAACATGGGTTCCAGAATTGTAAGCAGATAGCTCGTTTGTAGTAATTTGGTAAGCATAGCCAAAGTAAAAAATAGATTTTTGAAACCCTACCATTGGTCCAATATTTAAAGGTTTAAAAAATTGGTCGTTTAAAAAACGATAAGAAATTCCTGCCCAGAAATAATCGTAATTTCTATTGTATTTTCTAAACTTAAAATTAACATCGGTACTCGAACGTTTATCGCTGGTAAACATTTGGTAGTAAATAGAAGGTTCGTATTCTAAACCACTTTTTTTAGGTCCTTTAAATGTATAGCCAGAATATATTTGATAATTTAACAACAAATTAGGCTCTGAAACTCGTATCGTTTTATCTAGATTTTTATCTAGAATATTATTGGCGTTAAAACTAAAAAATGCACCTTTATACCTCAGCAAAGCACCTACATCAAAATTATTGTTACTTGTTCTTCTATCATCAGTAACAAAAGGGTCTATTATTGGATTTTCGTAAGTGGTATTAAAATTATCAATATCTATTCTAAAATTATTTATGTTATAAGAAATACCAAAAGACAGATATAGTTTTGAATAATAATCTAAAACCAAATGATGTGCAAACGATATTTTTCCACCAGTTTGAATGGTGTTTCCGTTTCTATCATTATAAAACGATAAACCTACACCAGAACGATCTGCAATTCTAACATCACCATAAATAGATTGATTATCGGGTGCGTTTTTTATACCAACCCATTGGGTTAAACCATTTGCTCTTATTTTTAAATTATCGCCTATTCCTGCATAAGTTGGCGATACAACAAAATCGTTATCTGCCAAATACTGTGTAAAAACAGGCAGGTTTAATTCTTGGCCAAACGCGTTTGTTATAACCATAAGAAGCAAACCTATATATATTTTTTTTAATTGCATATTACTTTCTTTAAGGGTTTTAATTATCTATACAAAGTAAAATGTCCTACAAATTCCCTTTTATCTCTCGGTTCGTTAAGCTTTACAACATACCAATAATCGCCAGTTGGCAATTCTACACCTCTATACTTACCGTCCCATTTATCTCCTATTTTTAAGGTGGCTATTTTACGACCATATCTATCAAAAATATCGAATGTTAAGTTTCTATATTGATTTGCACAACCTGGTCCCCATTCATCTAAATTTCCATCACCGTTTGGCGTAAAATAATTAGGTATACACACATCTATATATTCAAAGAAACGTGTTGCAGATACTTCGCAACCGTTAGCATCAATAACTGTAACGGTATAATCGCCAGATTCAAAAATTAAAAACGTGTTTTCATTTCCGTAAGATTGCCCATTAAGTCTGTACTCATAAGGTTCGGATCCTCCTGAAGCCACAGCAACAATTTCATTTAAACCGCCATCTTCTAAAACTAAAGCTAGAGGCTGAAAAGTTTCTATAACAAAAGGAATACCATTATCTGTAATTTGCACACAACCATTTGGATGGCGTACTTCTATAGTATGAGGTCCAGGAGTTAAATTTTCAAAAACACCTGTTCCTGTTGCAAAAGCACCACCATCAAGCGCATATTCTAAAACAGAAGTATCTGTAATACCCTCATCTACTGTTACGGTAACGCTATTAGTTACTGTACTAGAGTTATTTGTAAAATCATTAATACATTCGTAATCAATATCTGCAATAGGGTTTATTACTATAGGATCTTGTAACGGAATAGAAAACGGGCTGTCTCCTATACAACTACTACCATCTAAAACATAAACCATTTTTTCTCCACCTTCTAAACCAGAAAATGTGTATGTTGTTGTTCCTGGTGGTAATGATATATAAGTTACATCATCTAAACTAACACTATATGGTGGTTGGCCTCCTAAAATTTCTATAGTAAATTCTCCTGTAGAATCTCCTTCACAAGGCGCTTCACTATTAATTGTATATGTAAAGCCTAATGGTAAAGGTTCGCCTATATTAAAATTATACGTTACATAACAACCTAGCTCATCTTGAACTACAATATCGTAATTACCAGGAGCAAGATTTTCAACGGTATCAACATCAAAAAACTGATCTAATTGTGGCGAAATAGCATATTTAATTATTCCTGTGCCTCCTGAGGCTATTATTTCTAACATACCATCATTTTCACCATTACAAGTTACATCTATAGGATTGAAAGACACATCTAAAGGTGATGCTGCATTTGTAATTGGAGCTACTACAGAGGTTTCTATACAATCGCCACTATTTACTTGAACTTGGTAATCTCCTACTGGAAGATTTGTAAATACACCCGGACTAGTTTCGGTTACAGGCGTAATTGGGTTTCCTGAGATATCTTGCAATGTATATACGTAACTTCCTAAACCACCTTCTGCGGTTGCTATAATAACACCATTATCGTCTCCAGCACAATTTATAACAGCATTTGTAGTATCTAAACTCACCATTAAAGTAGATAATGGTTCGTTTGTTATTTCGTTAGAAACTGCAGATACACAGCTATTAGCATCTCTTACATAATATGCATAAGTTCCTGTTGATACTGGAAAGGTTATTGAAGATGCAAACGTTCCTAAGATTGTTGAAAAAGTGACTGTATCGCTATACTCGTAAGCTCCTGTTCCTCCAGTTGCGCTTAATGTTAATGTTGCTTGCGTTGTACAAGTTTGAGATGTTGCTTTAATTAAATTAGCTTCTACTTCTGTAGGTTGGGTAATAACAATGTTAGCAGAAGTAAATTCACAATTATAGCCATCGGAAACAATAACATGATAAGTACCTTCACTTAATCCATTAAAAATTGGAGATGTTTGCGGTCCAGAAGAGCTTACCGTTGGAGCCGTCATATTAAGTGTATAGGTATAGTTTGTTGTTTCACCTCCTGTAACTGCACTTACTTCTATTGTAGCATTAGCATCACCAAAACATGACAACAAACTTGGTGTTGCTGTTACTGTTGCGTCTATTGGTGTAGGTAAATTAAGTGGTACATTTTCAGACACTATACAACCACCAGCATCTCTAACATTTACTGTATAAGAACCTGCCGATAAGTTAGTAAATACACCATTTGAAGAGTACGCTACTGTAGCCGCTCCAGTTAATTCATATTCATAAGTTCCCCAACCTCCTGTAGCTGTAGCTGTAATAGTTCCTTTATCATCATCGCAAGTTACGTTCGATGTTTCTAAAGCTACCAAATCAAGCGCCTCGGTTGGAGATGGTATAATAACAGTATTTGTTGCTGTACAAAACGGACTAGCAGTTTCTGTTATAACAACAGAATATGTTCCAGCTAAAAGTCCAGAAACTAAATGAGGATTTGTAGATGTATTTGCATTTACAACTCCAAAAACTGATGTTGATGCACTATCGAAAACTTCATAAGTATATGCTCCAGAATATCCGCTAACATGTAATTGAAATGCTCCATTATTATCACCAAAACAAGTAACAGCAGTTGGTAATGCTGTAAATGATGGTGGCGTAGCTTCTGGTAAAACAACTGTTACAGATTCTGAACATGACGTTACCGTATCTGTTATTGTAACTATATATGTTCCTGAAGGCACACCAGAAAACACATTTCCTGATAAAGTAATAGAGGTTGGATTTGGGCTAATGGAATAGGTATAAAAACCTGTTCCTCCAGAGCCTGCTATAGTTATTTCTCCATCATCATTATTACAAGTTGGTAGTACGGTTGTGGTAGGAATAATTTCTATTGGCGCAGCAATATCTACAGAAACTAAGTTACCACATCCATTAGCATCCTGAATTTCAACAGTATGTGTTCCTGAAGATAAATTAGAAATAGTAAACGGTGCTGTATTGGTTTGAAATGCACCTCCGTTAATACTATAACTATAAGGCGGTATACCTGCGCTAGTTAAAGTAACATCTATTTCGAAATGACCTTCAGTAGTGGTACATTGATTATTTACAGATGCCGAAATTACAGGTGATGGGTCTGAAGGCAATACAACTACTGGTGTAGATTGAATACAACCATAAGCATCTTGCACATGTACATAATAACTATTAGCATTTACATTAAAAGTACTTGCCGATGCCCATGCTGGATCTGTAGCTAATGGTGGTGTAGCTACTGTTGTTATTTGATATAAATAAGGAGGCGTACCATGAGTTGCAATAGCGTTAATAACTCCTGAATTAGGGTTACAATTAGCATCTTTAGTAACCGATGCAGATATATCTAAAGCTACAGCAGATTCTCTTATTTCAAAAATTGTTGATGCCGACTCACAACCATTAAAAGCTCCTGTCCCGTTTTCTGTAAAACGAATATAATACTGGCCTGGCGATAATGTACCTGGAGTAGGCGTTGTAACTGTTTCTGGTGTTCCAGAAGTTACTGCTATGTTTGTTGGTCCATCAATTAAAACGTTAGTAAACGCTGTAAATATCTCATAATCAACAGATGTTGTTGTACTATCAAAATTATCAATTGTAAATGTTACACTACCATTATTTTCTCCCAGACATTCAACATGATTAGGCACGACGGTAGATGTTAATGTTGATGCTGGAGCTATAGGTGAATCGGCAGATTTCACATAATAACAATCTGTTGTTAAATCATGTACTACAAACGTATAAACAACACCTGGAGTTAAATTATCAAATGTTCTTTGGTTTGGAAACCCTATATCTGGTGGCAAATACGATGTAGCAGCTGCATAAGGCGATGTATTAAACTCTAAAATAGCAAATTCATAATTTCCACTTCCAACTGTAGAAATGGCCTCTACTATAGCAGTTCCGCCAGATGTACAATTTGGAACTACACTAGTTACATCAATTAATAAGTCTGATGGTGGAGATGCCATGGTTTCCTGTCTAGAAAAACTACAACCATTAGCATCAACCACATTTACGGTATACGTTCCGAAATTTATAATATTAAAGGTATGATCTTCATTTGAAGTTGCCGAATAAGGATTACCTGAAATTGCATCGCCAAAATTATTTGTAATATAATAAGTAAACGGCGCGGTTCCGCCAGTTACATTTTGTACAGTAATTGACCCTAAACTTGAACCGCCTGGATTATTACAAGTAATATCTACCTTAGTTAATGCAAAATCTATAGGATTTGGCTCTGTTATTGTAATAGTTTCTGTATCAACACAAGAGTTTGCATCGGTTAATGTTATTGTATAATCGCCTGCTGGCAAGCTAGATGTTTGCGTGCCATAATCTGTGGTTGTGGTATCGTTATTTACATTAATAACAAATGGAGCAGTTCCTACAGCATTATTTATATTAATTTCTATAGCAGCGTTACTATCTCCATTGCATAAAATAGGCTGCGTTTGCAGTACAGATATAATTTCTGGCAAAGAAATAGTATTAATTGTTTGTACTCCAGATTCTGCTATACATCCATTAGCATCGGTAACTTGAAACTGATACGTTCCATCTGTTGGTGCCGCGTGTGTAAATGAAGTTCCTGTAACAGCATTCGCACCACTAAATGCACCACCGTTAAATGAAACGGTATATGTAAAAGGAGCTACTCCACCAGAAACATTACCTGTTATTATACCATCTGGAGATGCTGTACAATCTAAATCTTTTGTAATTACAGCATTTAAAGCTATAGGTGGTAAAGATGCAATAGTATAAGTTTCACTATATGTACAACCATCTACATCTCTAACTTGAAAGGTATATGTATCTGGAGATAACCCAGAAAATACATTTGAATTTTGGTATGCAGTAACTGCACTTGAAGGTGCTGTAATTTGGTATTCTAAAGGATGTGTTCCGCCAGACACCGATGTTATTGTAACATCTGATGTAAGTGTAGGACAACTTAAAGCTGTACTACTAAAATCCATATCTGTAGGTGGGTTAAGCGAAGTAATAGTAATTGGAGCGGCTATAAACGCACACCCGCTTGCATCGTTTATTGTTACTGTATATGTGCCCGCGGTTAAACCAGTAAATGTATTTCCTGTTTGAAAGTTAACCCCATCTAAACTATAAGAATATGGTATTGTACCGCCCGAAACACCAGAAACGGTTATAACTCCATCGGAAATACAACTGTAAGGTGTTGTTAATGTAGCCGTACCTGTAACTGTTGCAAGTGTTGAAATAGTGATCGTTTGAGGTGTAGTTACACAAACATCGGGACCTATACTATACTGAACTACAGCCTCGTAAGTTCCTTCTGCTAAACCTGTAAACACATTTGAATTGGTAAATGTTACTCCATTATTTATACTATACGCTAAGGTATTTCCATTAGGGTTTGTAACGTTAAAAGTTATGGTTCCTACATCGCCAGTATCAGAACATGCAATATCTGTTGCATTAACCGTAAAATCTGGAGCAGGAATGGCATTAACCGTAATTGAAGTTTCTGCACTACAATTATTAGAATCTACAACTCTAATATTAAAAACACCAGGAGCTGTAACTGCAATTGTTGGTACTGTTTGAAAATCGGTTGCTCCATTTATAAAATAAAAATACGGTGGAGTTCCGCCTGTTGGGTATACTGTAATTTCTCCATCGGTACACGTTAACGGTGTTGTTAATGCTGCTGTTGCTTCTAATAAATCGGGTTCTATAATATCTATATCTCCAGAATAAAGGCAACCATCTTCAGTAGACACATTAATAGTATATGTTCCTGGGTTTAAATTAGAAAACGTATAATTGTTTGGGGTTATTGGGCCTACACTATTTACAACAGTTCCGCCTTGCGATATTGAAAAGTAATACTGCGGTCGCACATCATTAGCAGCTATAGTTACGTTTCCTAAATCTCCATTACAAAGTGGTTGATTAATTAATGTAGATACTGTAAAATTGGTTTGTCTTATTTGAACATCGGGCACAGTAAAAACACAAGGGTTGGGATCTACCCCTATTTGTTTAATATAAACCGTATAAATGCCAGGAGTAGTAACAGAAAACACATTACTTGTTTGATAGTTTACACCATCAATACTAAACTCGTATCCACTAGGAATACTTCCTACAACAATTTCACCTGGAGTTGTACAATAAATATCTCTTGAGTTTACTGTTGGCACTAATAAATTTGTATATACATTAAAGTAAAACTGATTAAAACAACCTCCATCATAATTTAAAGTTAACCTAAACTCGCCTGCTGTATCCGCTAAAAAGTTAGGGCCTGTTTCAACTTGATTCCATGTACACGCTTCATCTTCATTAGCGCAATCTGGGTTAACAACCGCTGTACAACTGCTTTCATCCAACTGTTCCCAAATTATAGATGTTGTATCTGTTATGTTTGTTTCTATAAGCCTAGGGCCATTGCCTCCACATAAGAATATATTAGGTAATTCTTTACCATCATTTGGGCAAATAACAACTTCATCAGCATAAGGAATAACAGGATTTGTTACACCTGCACCAAAAGTTATAACTTCAAAAACTTGCTCTGTAGATTGACACGGAGCTAATGCCGTGTTACTTACATAATACGTTCCTGTTTCTGTTACAGTAATAGATTGCGTGGTTCCTATTACTGGTGTTCCTGATGGACTTGTAGACCATGAATATGAATCGTAGCCGCTACCCGATGTTAAAACCGTACTTGCACCACATAAAATAACTTCTTCTTCAAACACACAATCTATATCTGCTAAAAAATTTGTTGCGCCAGGTGTTAATAAACATCCTGTATTTGTATTAAAACTTGGATCGTCTGATATGGTAAATGTTGGATTTAATGTACCATTATATGTAGAGAAAGCCTGATTACTAATAATATTAGAACAAGCGTCTGTTAACAAACTACAAGTAGAAACAACTGTAACCTTAAAACGAATTTCTTGAACTGGATCGTTCTCCTCGACTACAGAATTATCTACACTAAAAACAAGCTCTCTGGTTGTTGGGTTATAACTTTGAACAGTTACTCCAGGTGGTAGAACTCCAATATCTGCCGGATAATTAAATACAATATTAGTAGGTAGGATATCCCTTATAATTAGATTAGTTGCATTATCATTTCCTGTGTTTTGAAAACCTAAAACATAGTTTAGCTCATCACCAAGGTTAACAAGCATGCCTCCAATATCGTTACCTGCTGCATCTTCAACAATTTTGGTTAAAACAATATTAGGTTCTATTATATCTACGGCTAAAGAGAAAAAATAAGGAAAATATGTATCTCCACTTGTTTCTAACCTAACTGTTGCCGAAGTAGCATCATTTGCAATTACAGTATTTGATGGGTTTGGAACTACAATTACACCAGTATCAAACCCTAAGGTATTAGTACTATTTGGATTTCTATTTGTAACTGGTAAAGCGCTTAGCTGTGTTACCGAACTATTAAAAAAGTTTGTTGCAGGACGATCGGCAGTTGATAAATTTAAACCATTAAGCAGTAATTGATCGCCAAGTATTGGGCTATCACCCTCTAAGGTTGCAAATGCAAAATTTGCTCTTACTGGTGCTGGCGCAGGGATGGTTCTAAAACCAGAAACAGGAACATCTAAATTTGGATTTCCTCCTGGTACACTAATAGCACTAAAACCATCAAAGCTAGTAATAGATTTACCCGGTAATGTAGGATCTTCATAAACAATATAAAGCGACCAACCAGCTGAGTTACCTGTACCATTATACGGAGTAAAATTAGCCGTCTCGCCTTGTAAAGACGATACATTTGCTACTGTATACGTTCCAAGATCTGTTGCTAAACCTGTTACAATATCTGTAACATCTGCAAAACAAGCATAAGGAAAACTATCTCCGCCATCTACCGAGCTTCCATTAGCATCGAAAATTACTGTTCCAACAATATCATGATAACCACCTGAAGGCCCTTTAAACTTAACATTTGTAAAAGGCTCTGTGCCTTCTGTTACCGCTCCCCAATACAACCCAGCATGTATTATTCTGTAACATCCGGGGTTAGGTATAGTTAAATCTGCACTCGACGAATTAAATGTTGAAGCATCTCCATCAATATCAATGTAAACCATATCTACATTATGATTATAAACACTTCCATCATTAAATGCATTGTTATCTGGACCTAATATATTATTTCCAATAAGCTGAATATCTCCTTTTAAATCTTGATTAAATCTAGGTGTAAAAGGAACAAAATTCTGTGCAAACAACTGCAAACTCAATAAGAGTAGCATTAAAACAAGTCCATTGCTTACATAAGTAGTTTTATTCATGGTTGGTTATATTTTTACTTCTTATTAATTGAGGCTAATTAATAAGAAGTGTTGCCTATTATTTAACACCACACAAAATAGAATTTATCTTACAAAACAAACTTCTCACCTTTGTTTAGTGTTATTAAACGGTATAAATATCGTAAATATATTTGTAACCATGAAGAAGAGGCGCATATTTTTAAGTAGTTTGACGAAATATAACTACTTTAATCGATAAACAACACTAAAAAAGTAATTTAATTCTTACTTTTTTAGTGTTATTTAATAAATAATTAATACAATAATATTGTAAAGTTTACTTATTAATTTTCAATTTTAACCATAGACATTTTTCCATTAAAGGGTTTAGTTCCTTTATTGGCATCTAATGAGTTTTTGGCTTCATTGATATTGTCAAACACATCGTAATATATATAATATTTACTTGTATTTACATCAAAAAAGAAGTTAATATCTTTTTGGCCAGAGGCAACAACTTTTTGTAAAAATTCATCTCTTTTACTTACATCACTATGTACCGCAACTACTAAATAATACCCTGGCTCTGTATGATTCCCTCCTTTAACTATTTGAATATTGCTTAGTGTTTCACCATAATCAAAATCGTCATTTGTTAATGGCTGCAAACTAGGTTCTGTAAACTTCTTAATGCGTTCTAAGGCTGCTCTATCCTTATTATATCTATCATCTTCATTATCATAAGCAGCGCGTTTTATTCTTCTATTTTTTTCAAAATCTGTAGCTACTTTAATATCGTCAAGTTTAGCTATTAAATTTTGCTTCATATTTTTAGCTTGTAATTGCTCGGATTTTAATTTTTTAATAGTTTTCAAATACTCAATATTTATAGCATCCTTTTTATCTTTAACCTTTTTAAGTCTTTGCTTATAAAGCTTCTCTATTTCGGTAATTTTAGCTTCACCAAAAACTATTGAATTATCTATAGCTAATTTTAAACTTTCTATTTCGGCATTTTCAGACGATACGCTTTTAAACGGTTTTGGAGCACTAACTATACCTTGCTCGCTCAAATCATTTTCCTCTTTTAAATCGTCTAAATCTTGTTGCTTTATAGCTACTTTTTCATTTAATTGATTTAATAATGTTTTTTGTGCATTACTAGATGCTCTTGTTGTGTTTTTAAACGCTAACAAGACTTCATCTAAAGCTATTTCTTCAATAGGCAATTCTTTATCAGTATTTACATTATCTTCTACTAATATAGCTTGAGTTTCTTCTGTTTGTTTGGCTTGAGCGGCAGCTTCGGCTTCTACTCTTTGTTGTTCTTCTTTTTTAGCTTGAGCGGCAGCTTCGGCTTCTGCTCTTTGTTGCTCTTCTATTTTAGCTTGAGCGGCAGCTTCGGCTTCTACTCTTTCTTGTTCTTCTTTTTTAGCTTGAGCGACAGCTTCGGCTTCTACTCTTTGTTGTTCTTCTATTTTAGCTTGAGCGGCAGCTTCGGCTTCTATTCGTTGTTGTTCTTCTATTTTAGCTTGAGCGGCAGCTTCGGCTTCTATTCGTTGTTGCTCTTCTATTTTAGCTTGAGCGGCAGCTTCGGCTTCTACTCTTTCTTGTTCTTCTTTTTTAGCTTGAGCGACAGCTTCGGCTTCTACTCTTTGTTGCTCTTCTTTTTTAGCTTGAACGGCAGCTTCGGCTTCTATTCGTTGTTGCTCTTCTTTTTTAGCTTGAACGGCAGCTTCGGCTTCTATTCGTTGTTGCTCTTCTTTTTTAGCTTGAACGGCAGCTTCGGCTTCTATTCGTTGTTGCTCTTCTTTTTTAGCTTGAGCGACAGCTTCGGCTTCTACTCTTTGTTGCTCTTCTTTTTTAGCTTGAGCAGCGGCGGCGGCTTTTTCAGTTTTAACTCTTACTTGTTGCGCTTGTTTAACTGAATCTTTTTTGTTAGAATTCGTTTCTTTTTTACTTACAACACTACTTGATTCTTTACGAGATTGTACTTTTTTAGATGACTTTCTTCGTTTAGAAACCATAACTTTTCTTCTATTTGAAGGTAGTAATAAAGCTTCCTCATCATCATCGCCACTATAATCGTATCTATATCTATTTTTAAACTTATAAGCCAAAGTTATATCGTGAGAGTTTCCAAAAGTTGAAAATCCGCCCACACCCTTACCATAATTATACTCTATAGCTATTTGAGAACTTATATTCAAGCCTAGACCTGCAGATAAGGCATACAATGTATTATAACCTGCTTGAGCCCAAATACCTTTAGGAACCATTAGCATTACCATTCCTGACAATACCGTTTGATCTTTTTTAAACTCAGAGCTTATTATACCAGTAAATTTACTCTCATCAAAAAAACCACGGCTATCCATATAACCTGTATACATAATATGGGCTTGAAAAGCTTGTTCAGGGTCGTCTTCAATAATCTTAGACGTTGTAAAGTTATATGATGCTAAATTTTTAATTGAGACTCCTAAATCTAAAAACTCTGTGCCATAGTTTATACCTGGATTTATTGTAATTATTGAATTAGAAGGAAAATTTTCTAGCGATGAGTCTGGAAAATTAGTTACAACATGACCTTGATTTATGCCACTTTTATAAGCACCAAGATTTACTCCAAAAGTTAAATTACTATCTCTATTAAGCACAACATTGTAAGCAAAATTTACTACCCCTCCAAAAGTGGTTAAAACGCCGTAGTTTTGCTGAAACAAACTTACGCCAGCACCTATGTTTTCGCTAAATCGGCCTGAATATCCGAATAAATAAGTTTGAGGAGCATCATCAAATTGTGCCCATTCTTTTTTATTATTAAAACTAATAAATTTATTTTGTTCCCTTACAAAACTAAAAGCTGGATTAATAAACTGCCTGTTAAATTTTAAAGAACTTCTTGCTGGAATATTAAAAGCAACAACCCCATTGTCCTGACTGTAAATTTGTTGTGAAATACAAAAAAACAAAACTATATGTAGTAAATATTTTTTCATGCTATTTTACAACTGTTATTGTACCTTTTTTTATTTTACCATCGGTCGTGGTAATTATATAGTAATATAGAGGGTTAACATCTTTAAAATCTAATTGGTTATTGGGCCAATTATTTTGATAATTGTTAGTTTTTAGTTCTATTTTACCTTGAGAGTTTATAATAACAACTTCGGTATTTGTTCCACTAACATATTTTTGCGGAATTACCCAAGTATCATTTTCCCCGTTACCATTAGGACTTATTAAATTAGGAATATTTTCTACATTTGGAAATGCAGATTGAACTACAAAAACCAACTCGGTTGAGGCATTACAACCTGTTGTTTGAGTTACAACCGCTTTATATGTTCCTGTTTGTGTTACTTCAAAACTATTAGTAGTTGCACCACTAATTATAACATCATTTAAAAACCATTTATATTCTGGATTATTGGCTGTTGTTGTTACCGTAGCTATAAATGTTTCATCATCATCAATATTTACAACATCATCCACATCAATACTACTAGAAAACCCTGTGTTTTCAAGATTAATAGACGCGCTTGTCATGCAACTCCCTAAATCTATACTTACCGAATATTCGGCCGATTCGTTTGTTTCATACATCTGGCTTGTAGCTCCAGGTATAGTTTCACCATTTTTAAACCATTGATACGCATTGGCATTAATGGCACTTAAAACCGTAGGACCTTCTGTTACACAATAAGGATTGCCTAAACTAGAATTAATACTACTTGTAGAACCAGAAGCGGCTTCGCTAACTGTTACACGGTTAGAAAATGAATTTGATGTACAAGTACCATAATTAGTTTCGGCAAAATACGTTCCTGGCTGATTTACCGATAAGGTTTCGCCATCTGCCACAAAAACAGATGTTGTAGGTCCTGTTTCTTTATACCATTTAAAAGTTAACGATTCGTATTGCAATGGCGAGTCGTTTGATTCGCTACCAGGATTATCAATAGTTAATACATAACTACCACCAGAACAATATACACCTGTTTCAATTAAATTATTTATAGAAAACGGTGTGTCTTGAATTTTATAATATGCAGCAAATGCACTTGAGCTTGAACTAATAGAATTGGGAGCAGTACTTTTTATTCTTATTCTAAAGGCTTCGCCTGAAATGTTTGTTGGAAGTGAAAAGCCAAATGTTACTGGCGATGTGGTTACCGATCCTGCTGTTGAAGCATAAATTACAGTTGGGCTTGAAAAACTACCTGATTGATCTGATAATTCTGCAATAAATTGATTTGATGCTTCTAAAGCTGATTCTGGCGAGAACGAGAACGTTAAATTATAAGTATTAAACGAAGGGCTAGCACAAGCCTGAGTAAACCCTAAATTAGGCTTACTAATTACTACTTGAGCATATATCTTTTTTTTGCTTAATATTAAAACAAAAAAAGTGATAACGTATAAAAGAGTAATTTTTCTCATTCAATTTCATTTCATTCTTAAAAAACTACTAGAAATTAATACTAACCAACTTATAAGTTAGAGTAAAAAGAATTTCCAAAATCTATGAGAGTATAAACAGGAAAGTATAAATACCTAGGGTTTTACAACACATTTATTTAATCCATTTTTAAATCTGGATCGACTTCGTTTGATGCAATTATTTTATTAATTCGTAATCTGTAATCTGGTTTCTTTTCGTTTCTTGTATCAATAAAAGTTTCATAATTATCGCTTTTAGAGTATACATTAAAAAATGCACTATTTCCGTACCAGTTTTCTAAGTCTTCATTATTAGAATTATATTCAATAAAAATATTGCCATTACAGTTATTAAACAACATAGCGTTTAAGCCAATTCGCTCTAAATTTTGTTGGTTTAATGAAATTTTTTCGTCCAATATTACAGCAGGATTAAATCCAGAAATTACACTTTTATTCATGTCTAGCGATGTGTTTTCGCCTACATAAATTGCTTCTTGAACTAAATTCATTTTTATATCTGTTTCTAAATCTTTACTATCATTTAATAAGGTTAAATTTTTAGCAACTACAAAAGTGCCACTTTTAGCAAAGTCTACTTCATCTTTTTTGTTATATGATAATACCTGTAAACATCTAGACCCATCGCTACTTGAAACATATGGAGACCTAACAGCTAAAGAGTTTAGCAAAGTACATTGAGCACCAAAATTAAACTTATAATCATTACTATTTGATTTATAAGAAACCATATTATACATATTAATATTTCCTCCAAGAACTTCAAAAGCATTGCCTGCTGCATAACTTACCATTATATTTTCTAATATGGTTTGGTTACCAACACCTGCTAATAATAAGCCGTTAAAATAGCTACCATTATTTACTCTTTTTCCGGCAAACTCTATTCTAACATATCTTAAAACACCCGAATTATCATCAACATTTTCGCCTCCATAATTTACAAAACCATTAAAAGCAGGGCTCAATTTATTATGGTACGAAGCAACCGAACCATAACCAAATTTATTAGAAGGCGCATCGCCAAGTATAATTAATCCGCCCCAATCACCAGCTCTTTTAACACTTCTGTTTGATGTAAATACAATAGGATCTGTTTGATGTCCGTCTGCAATTATTGTAGCTCCTTTTGAGATAGTTAATGACCCTTTAGAATCATAATCTCCTATAATTACAGTACCAGATTCTATAGTTAATGTAGCTCCATTAGTAACAAAAACACTACCTAATAATAAGTACACTTCTTTTTTATAAAGTGTCGTATTTTCAGATATGTTTCCTGTTAGTATTTTTGTAGGTTCTCCGTATTCCTTTTGGTTAGGTCTAAACTCTGTCCAGTTATTTAGCCAGTTTTCTTCTCCAACAATACCTTTTTCTTGTTGAGCAAAACTATTTGCTATAACAAAAAGAAGCATGAAAATGATTTGGGTCATGTTTTTCATAATCAAAATATTTAAATAAAACTAAATATAATTGCATATTTAATTCATGTTCAAAAATAAAAAAAAATCTATGAAATACCAATTATTTCGCTGAAATACACTAAATAAGTGATTTTTAGACAAATAAAATCGACAAAATGCACTTTTATATGAAAACAAAAAAGAATATTTTAATGAGTTATAAGCTTAAAATTCTATAAAATGAAAATGGTATTTATTTTTGATTTCTTTGTTATCAAAAATAAATACCATACTAACTTTTAAGATACAACTATTTAGCGAAAATCGTTATACTGATGTAAGGATTTCATAATCTCTTCATAAAATAATATGCCAGCTATTAAATTGCCAGTATCAGAATAAGGTAAATATTCTCTATGAAACTCGCCAGCACTTTTAAGGTAATCGTCTGTAGCTTCAAATTGATTGTCTAATGCTTTAGTATTATCATTACTAGTAGGAATTCCTAAGGTAGCCATTGTTATTCCGGGTTTAGTAGCAAAAGCAACATAAGGTAAAGTTCTAATAAGTACTTGTATTCTTTCAGCATATAAGGCAATTAATTCTCCTTTTTGCATGCGTTCTAATTCTCCTTTATTATGGTATTTTTTTATTGTAACTTTTTCGCTAATAAAACTTTTTGGGCCTTTACCTTTTTGAGCATAACCAATGCCTGTAAACAAAAATAAGCCTAAACTGAATAAAATAATCTTCACTTTCATGTTATAGATTTAGGGATTAAAACACAAATTTATGCAATTAATCGTTAAAAACAAGCGTTTTGTCGATTTATTTTAAGCTGCTTGTTAAATTTTTAATGCTAATCAATATATAAGCACTTTACTAAATCTTTATATAGCTTATTTATGAAAACATAAAGATGTATTTAAATAATAAGGTTATTACTAGCTACTTATCTTAAAGCTTATATAATTAATGTGCTATAACTATCTAATTTAATACTCATACATTTTTTGTTTGCTATCGTTTTTACCCTAGCTTAATTGATATTAAAAACATTATCCACCAAATTCTCATCACTACGTGTACCATAAGGATCAATAGCAATATGAGTTGGTTTTTCTTTTACAATAATTTTAATTTCTGTTTGTTCCTTGTTTATTTGATGCGATTTGTAATACAACACAGAACTATCGTCTTCCACCTTTGACGGATGTTTGGCAAACACCCCAATTTTAATAGGTTCGTTTATTGTTTCTGGTAATATTTCTCCAGTCTCTAACATTTTAAAACGTTTTGCATTTACCTTTACAGTTAGCTCATAGGTGCCATTTGGCAACGCTTTATAACTGCTCGTTTCATCAATAGATAAATCGTAAGTAATCACTTTTTTAAACCAATCGTTAATTAAAGTGTGATGCTTTTCTGGTGTTACTTTGTACACTTCATTTAAGAAATCTAAAGAAGTAATTTCAAAATTATTTTTATAACGATTACCATCTGTAATTGTTTTAAGCACTTTATTTAGTTGTTGTTCGCCAATTAAATCACGCATTGCTAGCATTACGTTTAGCGTTTTCCCGTACGATATATAAGATTGCCCAAGAACCTTATAAACTGGTGGCTCTATACCATTGGCAAACGAGCGGTAATTAAAGTATTTTCTTCTTGCATCTTCGGTTAAGGTATACACCGCTCTTTTACCGTACATTTTTTCCATAATAACGGCTTCGGTATATTTTGCAAAGCCTTCTACAAATAGCGAACCACCAGCTACAGGTTTGGCCGATAAAGTATGTCCCCACCATTGATGAGCTACTTCGTGAATAGTACGTTTTGCTACCAAATTAAATGTACTTGAGTCACTAACATTGGTTAAATACAATCGATTTTCGGTCATACTAATCACACCAGGATGTGCGAATCCGCCAAATGGCCAGTAAGATGGCACTTCGGCTATTCTTATATAATCAAAAGGATAAACCCCGAAATTCTGTTGACAATAATCTAATGTTTCTTTTATGCTCTTTTCCATATCATCAATATTAACACCGTGATTTTCATTATAATATTGCTCTATTGAAATTCCTTTATAATTCGTTTTTTTCGTTGTGTATTTAGCCGAAATATATCCCACTTCAGGAATTATTTTTTTATCCGATTTATAATGAAAGAAGTTTCGGTTGTTCTTTGACCACGTACTCACCAATTTTCCAGAACTAATGGCTGTTTGATCACCATTTGTTGATATAATAGTTTCAAACGGTACTTTTTCATATTTAAAATCTTCTAATGAGATATGACTATCTGAAATATCTTCCTCCATTCTTTCTGGAAGACCTCTTTTTTTACGTTCTGCTTTATTTTTAATTTCGATGGATGCACTATATCCAAGAATAGGCTCGAAATTGCTAAATCGGTTCATATAAGTGCTCTGCTCTCCAATAGAGTAATCTTCTTCAAAGCCTTTAATTTCTTTTTTTAACTGATATCTAAATTTTACAGAATCGTTTGGTTGTAAAGGTTTATTAAATTCAAATAGATAAATACCATAAACCGTGTCATTCTCTATTAAACGTGCGTTTTCAAAACTAATATTTTCAAGAGGTATTCTCTCTGTAACAAACACCTTTTTCATAGATTTCTCGCTTTTGTTTTTCAACATATAACTTGCCTTTACCATTACTTTTTTTTCAGATGGATATATTGCTACTTCATTTTTCTTTGAAATATGAATAGGACGTTCTAACACTTCATATTTCTTATATTTTCTTTCATAGTTTTCACTAAAAATTAGCTTGTCATTTATTGTTGTATATTCTGAAACAATATTGGTATTGTAAAACACCAAACTACCGAAACTGATGAAAAGAAGGCACAATACAGAAACAGCCAAACGTTGTTTTATGGTCCAGTTAGAAACTAACTGTTGTAATTTCACCTTGAACGAAGCAACCACTCCTCTATTCCAAATCTTAAAAGACATTAAGGTTAATAGCAGCCCAAAAGCTAACCAATACATGCCCAAATAATGATATTGAATAACACCACCATAAAATCCGTTTATATTGGTATACGACACTCTTGGTAAAAATCCAAGACTGGTTAATGGGTGTTCTAAACCTAATGCGCCTGATTTTAACGTTAACACTACCACTAGCGCAAATAAGCCCATTCCCATAAATTTTGTTTTTGAAAAACTACTGATGAATAACGCAATCATACAGAATATAGCCAGTTGCAATCCATAGAAATAGTAAAGCGAAGCGTATAAACCAAATTCGAAATTAGAATAACCCAATACTATTTGAAACAAGAGGCACATTACAACTCCTGAAGTAATCAAAATAAAAGGTAACAACAATAAGGCTGTAAATTTTGATAAAAAGAATACGCAGTTTTGTACAGGTGTGGCATCAACAATTAGGTTGAAGTTTAAGCTGCGTTCTTTCCAAACCATTTCTGCACTATAAAACACGATTAGAATTAAACTGAAAATGGTTAACGGATCTACGATTAATGAAATAAGTTCGCTTGTAAACGGATATAAACTCACACCATATTCGCCACCACGGACTGCAGTTGAAAACAACTCGGAAAACACAATTAGCAACCACATAATGAGTACTGCAATAAAAGGCAAACTCTTAAACACACTCTTTAATTCTAGCTTTAATAAGTTTGTAAAAGCTAAAGTTTGTGCTTTAATATTGTTAATCGTTTGTAAAGGTCTGTAAGCTATTTTAGATACGCTTTTCTCCACTTTACGTGCTTCTTTCTTTACTCTTTTGGTCAGTTTTCTAAATGAAAATATTTTATAAGTAACAGCTAACAATCCAATAGAGGCTACTATCCAAATCATTCTATTCATTAAAAACAAGCCAGAGAACGATAATAATTGAGTGTTTTTTTGATAAGGTGTCCAGAATTGTGTTTGCTCAAAGAAAGCTGCAATTCCAAATGGGTCTGCAAGTGCTGCCATAGCCATACTTTCTGGTGATGCTGGTGTGGCTTGCGCCAATAATGGCGAATTTAAAACCATGGAACTTATAAAATATAAGGTGTAAATAAATACGGCACTCGCATAAGTGGCAATACTCTTTTTGGTTAAGGTACATACCGAAAATACTACTGCCGAACAAATAAAAACATTGGGCAATACAATATATAGCCAAGGTTGTAAATAGGTAATTAATTTAAATTCAGCAATACGTTCTGCATCTAAACCGAAAAAATAATTGCCGAAAATATAACCTAAAACAAAGGGTGAAAACGCTAAAACACTAAAAATGAATGTGCCTAAAAAACGACTTAAAAAATAATGCTGCTTTTTAATAGAAGTACTAAAAACAATACCTTCCATGGTGTGCTGTTCATCTCTTAACATGGCACTAATGGCAAAAAACATAATGATAAACACACTACCCAAAGTAAACAAACTGGTATGAAAGTACACTTGATATACCGAGTTGAAATTAACGCCCTGTGGCGCAAAGCCTTGTTGACCAACAAACACACCCAATACTAAAAACAAAAGGGCAAACAACGGAAACGCTCGTTGTTTAAACTGATAAAAAACTTCAAATTGTAGTAACTTAATTAACATAGCTTAAGCGTTTTGATTATGGTTAAACAAGGTTGCGAAGTAGTAATCTTCTAGATTTGGTGTAATGCTAGTAAAACCAGTTTCTGGTTTATTATCTGATAACACTCTAATTTGAGTTTCGCCAGCCACTAATTTTGTTGAAATAACACTAAAGGTCTTCTTAAAGACTTCCAAATCTTTTTTAGCAATAATTTTAGACCAAACCTTACCGTCAATACTCGCAACCATTTGGGTTGGATTGCCTTGTGAAATGATTTCACCATTAGAAAGAATGGCCATTTTAGGACATAAATTCCGCACATCTTCTACGATATGTGTGGATAGAATCACTATAACATTCTCCCCTATTTCACTTAATAAATTCAAAAAACGATTGCTTTCTTCTGGATCTAAACCTGCAGTAGGCTCATCTACAATAATTATTTGAGGGTTGCCTAACAAGGCTTGTGCAATACCAAAACGTTGACGCATACCACCAGAAAAAGTGAATACTGATTTTTTTCTATGCTGATATAAGTTTACTTGTTGTAATAGCGCAGTAACCTGTTCTTTACGCTCTTTTTTATTTAAAACCCCTTTTAAAACTGCTAAATGGTCAAGTAGTTTTTCTGCTGATATTTTAGGATACACCCCAAACTCTTGCGGTAAATAACCTAACTGTTTTCTAACTTCTTGCGGTTGTTTTATAATATCAGTATCATTAAACGTAATACTTCCAGATGATGGTTCTTGCAACGATGCAATAGTTCGCATTAATGATGATTTTCCGGCACCATTTGCCCCTAATAAACCAAACATTCCGTTGGTAATTTCTAGGTTAATTCCGTTTAAGGCTTTAACTCCGTTTGGATAGGTTTTGGTTAGATTTTTTATTGATAGTGTGTTCATTTTTTAATTGATTTTAATATGTTTACAAATATGATAGCTTTTGTACGTTCTATAAATAAAAGATGACCAACAAGGTGTTTTTTGATACATATTGTTTCAAATTAATGTTCTCCTTGAGTTTGGCTATGCTACTGAATTGTTTGTACTGAAATTGATACTGTTTATCAAGATTATGTTTACAGAACTATTATAAAATTTGTTTCTTTGCTCTATGGATGTAAACCCAGAAATATTTAAACATGTTGAGCTACTTTTTGGTAGTATTGGCGTTATTTTAGGCTTATTTTTCTCGATATTCTTACTTTCAACTAGAAAGAATCAACCTTTAGCCAACAGTTTTCTGGCTATTTATTTATTAGCCTTTAGTTTACGTATTGGTAAATCGTTATTTTTTAACTATTTCCCTATAGACCCTGTTATTAGAAATGTGTTTTTAGGTGTGTTACTGGCCATAGGCCCATCGCTTTTGTGGTACACTAAATTGCGATATAAACCTAACGATAGCATTCAGGTATCCAAGGTATTGTGGCATTACGCACCCATGTTTTTGGTGATAGCTTTTTGTTGGCTAATTCCTAACAATAAAACGCTTTTGGCTCGTGTGTTTTATATATCCTATATTATTCATATTGTCTTATACACGAGCTACGCTTTGTATTGGTTACATCAGCAAGAACAAGTAAATTCTGTACCTGACAAGTCGAAAATTGTAAAGTGGTTACAATCTTTTTTAGTGGTTACATTAATTATTGTATGCGTTTATTTTTTGATTTCCATAGGTGTTATTCCGTATTATTTAGGAATGGCGTTTTTCTTTTCGTTGGTTATTTTATTCTTTTCGGGTTGGGCGCTAAAACATCCGTATTTGTTTAAAGTTGAAACCGAAAAATATTCCAATTCCAATTTAACATTAGTAAAAGCTTCTAATCTAGTAGAACGTCTTGACGCTTTAATGCAATCTGAAAAATTGTATTTGAATCCTGATCTTACACTTTCGAAAGTGAGTCAAAAACTAAATGTTGTTTCCAAACAATTATCGCAGGCTATTAATCAAGTAAAAGGTATCAATTATTCACAGTACATTACACACTTCAGAATAGAAGAAGCAAAAAAATTATTGGTTAACGAGGCTAATAAGCATCATAAAATTGCCGCCATAGCTTATGATAGTGGATTTAATAGTCTTTCTTCGTTTAACGCCGCTTTTAAAAAGCTGACCAATCAAACCGCTGCGCAGTATAGAAAGCAGTATTTAGAGTCCTAAAATCGTCTTTTTGTATGCCAAAATCGTGATGTTGGTAGTCAATATGCTGAATTTATTTCAGCTTTGTTAAAAATTATCAAGATTATGGAATCCAAAAATTTTAACCGAAGACGGTTTTTACAATTTGGTGGAATGGCTGCAGCTGCTGCTACTATTTCGCCTACATTATATGCTTCAACTTTTGCACATACAAACGAACAGATACAACCTTTAAAAGAACCAAAAATACGTTTGTTCTCTAATGAGAATCCGTATGGGCCTTCCAAAAAAGTACAAGAAGTTATAGCGCAACAAGTATCGCGTGTTAATCGTTATTCATCTTTTAACCCGTTTGATACCGATCATTTAATTGAAACCATTGCTCAAAAACATGGTTTAGACAACAATCAGGTGATTATTGGTCATGGGTCTTTTGATATTTTACGTATGTTAACCAGAGCTTACGGTAAAACAAAAAATAGCCTTATTATGCCTGGACTCACGTTTAATGTGGTGGGACGATTTGCCGATAAAGTTTACGACCATAAACAACAGAAAATACCTTTAACGCAAGATATGAGTATCGATTTAAAGGCAACTGAAGAAGCAGTAACTTCAGAAACCCAACTGGTATTTATATGCAATCCTAACAATCCCACAGGCAAAATTTTAGATGCATCAACATTAGAAACCTTCTGCAAATGGGTGGCAACTAAAAACTGCTTGGTCGTTGTAGATGAAGCGTATATAGATATGCTAACACCTAATATGCGTCCAAAAACTGTTCAATTACTTCAAGAAAAGCATAATGTTCTTATCGTGAGAACATTTTCTAAAGCCTACGGAATGGCTGGTTTGCGTATAGGATATGCTCTGGGCTTACCAGAAACTATTGCGCGTATTAAAAGTGAATACCATACTTTTGGTGGTTTGCTTAATAATATTGGTGTAGCTGCTGCTATAACTGCCTTGAAGGATAATGCTTATGTAGAGGATTTTAGAGTGAAGAACGATGCGGTTAAAACTTACGTGCAAAATAATTTAAGTCGTTTGGGGATTGAATATATTCCAAGTTACACAAACTTTATCCTAATTAATGTAAAAGACATTACTAAATATAGGGAAAGACTAAAAACCTATGGCATCGAACCTATTGGAGGCTCTGGTAAAAACTACCCTAATTGGTCGCGTATTAGCATTAGTACACAAGAAGATATGGCGTACTATTTAAAAGCTGTTAAAACAATGGATTGGTTAATAAAATAACAACGTATCAATTTCCTATTTCAATATCTATAAACAATAAATACTAACATATGAAACACTATTTTTTACTATGCTGTATGCTACTAGCTTTTAGCGCAGCTACAGCTCAAACTAATGACAAAGCACTTATAGAAACAACTATTAATTATTATTTAGAAGGCACCTCGTATAACAAAACAGACGTTATAAAAAAAGCTTTCACTAAAGATGCTACCTTATATTTAAAAAACCGTGATGGTGAAGATATTCTTTGGAGCATCGATTTTTATGCCGATTTATTTAGCAAACGTGAATACGGTAAATACAATGGTAGAAAAGGAACATTTCTCTCGGTTGAAGTGATTAATGATATTGCCACAGCGCAAGCAGAAATTATTTTTGAAAACACCAACAAGCGTTATGTAGATCTCTTTTTGCTTAAAAGATTAAACACTAATGAATGGAAAATAGTAAGTAAAACGGCAACAGTTACGAATTAAACTCAAAATAAGGTTTATCCTAAAAACATAGGTGTTTAAACCAAAAACAGTAACGTCTATCCAAATAGTTGTACAAATAGGATAACATTGGTAATTTTGAGTTATGATTCAGTTTTTAAAAACATACAAAGCCTTTGTATTTGGATATGTCGTTATTGTTCCCATTTTCTATATATTAGATTATTTTGGGTTTATTCTTTTACCCGAAGAGCAATCGTACGAAATATTTATTTACGGATTGTTTTGGGGAACACTCATTGCCTTACCTATTCACTTTTATAAACAGAAGAAAAAAACGATTATCAGTATTTTAGGTTTAATGGCGTTGTTTTTTATAGCGTTAATTATAGACTCAAAAATGAGCTTGCCAGACAACCCAATTACCTTTATTCTAATGCTAGGGTTTTGGCTTGGGTTTGTTTATATGCTTGTGCCAACTTTTTTTAAAAAGTACTGGCGTCTTATTGTTTTTATTTATGGAACCCTACTACTCTACTTCTTGTATTTAAGATTGTTTACTGGCGGTTTAGATGCCTATTTAAAAATTAAAGCAGACTTTCCGTTATATATTTTTTTTATTCCAATTCCTGTGTTGTTTATGCTTTGGATTTTTGAACAATGGAAATGGGTACAAAAACTAAAAGCCGATAAATCGGAAGCCGAATTATCTTTATTACGCAGCCAAATCAATCCGCATTTTTTCTTCAATACTTTAAATAATTTATATGCATTATCTATAAAAAAATCGGATGCTGCACCAGAGGTTATTCTTAAATTATCCGATATGATGCGTTACACCATTTACGAAGGCGAAAAGGAACAAGTGGCGCTTCAGGATGAAATAACATATTTAAATAATTATATTCAACTACATAAAATCCGTTATAAAAAATCAGTAGATATTCGTTTTAATCACAATATAGACACCTGTTTAACCGTAGCACCATTATTATTTATCATTCTTTTAGAAAATGCCTTTAAACATGGTGTGGAAACGCTTTCGGAAAACGCCTATATTCATATTAATTTATATGATGATAAAAACCATATTTGCTTTGACATTGAAAACAATTTCGATGAAAAAGAAATAGCGTCATCAAAAGGTATTGGCTTAGAAAATTTAAAAAGAAGATTATCTTTATTGTATAAAAACCAACATGATTTTACTGTTGAAAAATCAGCTAATACTTACAAAGCCACTTTAAAAATTTCGAAACATGCTTAAATATATTATTATAGACGACGAGCCTTTAGCACACGAAATTATTGAAGAATTTTGTAGCCTATTGCCGCATTTACAGTTAGAAAAAAATTGCTATAACGCTATGGAAGCCATGCAGTTTTTAAATGACAATACGGTCGACTTTATGTTTTTAGATATTAATATGCCAAAATTAAGAGGTCTAGATTTTTTAAAAACATTAACCAATCCGCCAAAAACTATTATTACTACTGCTTATAAAGAACATGCATTAGAAGGCTACGAACTTAATGTGGTCGATTACCTTTTAAAACCTTTTAGTTTTGACCGCTTGGTAAAAGCAGTTAATAAAGTTTCTGAAAATACATCGACAAATACCATTATTAACACCACAACGAGTGAAGCTAATACAACTTCACGATTTTTTATAAAAGGCGATAAAAAACACCATCAAATTGATTTAGCCGACCTGCTTTATATTGAGGCCTATGGGAATTATACAAAGCTCTTTTTAAAAGATAACATGTTGATAAGCCATGAAAAAATTTCGTCGTTTGAAACACTATTACCTATTGATAATTTTCTTCGAGTTCATAAATCGTTTATTGTTGCCAAGGATAAAATTAAGTACATAGAAGGCAACCGAATTATAATCGATACACATAAAATTCCAATAGGGCAAACCTATAAGAACAAGGTCACTAAATTATACCTCATGTAAGTAAATTAACGAAAAACAACATGGCTTAACTTTAAATATCTCAAATTCCTATCCCTTATTCTTTTATATTTTTTATCGCTTCTATTCGTTCTTTATGATAATCACTCCCGCTTAATTCATAAGCTTTAGAAGCATAGTTTAAAGCTTTCTCTTTATTATTCTGAACTTGATAATACTCTGCCATAGAATCATAAGCATTTGCACTTGTTGGATTATACTTAATATTCATTTCAAAAAACATGAATGCCTTTTCAGGTTGTCCCATTTGCATATTCATGTAACCATAACCGTTTAGCATTTCGTCTATCATTGGCGCAGTAGGAACACCAAAATGTTTGGTGTAAATTTGTTCCTGCTTCTTTAATAGCGAAACCAATTCTTCTATAGGAGTTTCTGGATTATTATATTTTTGCGGAGATTTAAACTGATACCATTTAAAAAGAAAAATAAGCCCATCTCTTATTGATGGTAACGGAACAGTACCATGTAAATCTTCATTATAAACCTTCCATGAAAAATTTAGTCCATTTTGTTTTTTAGTTTCAGCAAAAGTTGAAAACTCAATAATTGAACGCGCAAACAAAGTAAATTCTGAAGAATCATCCATAATATTCTCCATGGTTATTTCTTCATTCATTATATGTAGCTGCTCTGCTGCTAAAGACACATAAAGAGATTTGCCTTCATAACTTTCTGTACTCAGCTTTTCTTTGGCTTCCTTTAATAATTTTTGGTTATCCCAATCTAAACTTGGATCTATGGCTATATAATTTTGAAAAAGATCTTTATGGTTAACCAACATATTTAAGGTAAACAAACCAGCATAAGAATGCCCAATTAAGGTACGATAAGCCATAGTTGGATACTTGCTATCAATATACGGAATGAGCTCCTCTTCCATAAATTTAGTAAAGGCTTCTGCTCCTCCAGTTTCATTATCAAATGTACTACCGCGTCTCATTTTTATCTGTGAGGTAGTTAAATCTCTTGTTCGGTTGTTGCGATTAGAAATTCCAACAAGTATCATATGCGGTAGGTAATGCCCCCAATAATTACCATAAACGGCTTCCAAAGTGCTTTCTAGTGAAAATCCATCCATTAGATAAATCACAGCATATTTTTCATCATTACCTGGTTTAAAATTATCTGGTAATTTTACCCAAAAATCACGGCTTTCACCTAAAGTTTTAGAAAATATGGAATCCTCAATTCTATTTTGAAATTGTGCTGTTTGTAAATCAGTTTTTTGAGCAATTGCATGTTGACTTACCATTAAAATCGATCCGATAAGTACAAATAAGTAAATGTAATGTTTCATTATTTTCTTTTGAATTTGAATGTAATTAAATACATATGTTAAACTAAAATTTTATATTGTTTATTAGTTGTTTTTTAGAATATTAGATTCTATGAAGGTTAACAAACTATACAATAGAAATAAATGTTGTTACCTCTGCATTGTTTCCATCAAAGTATTTTTTACCATGTACACTAACATCTGCACGATAAGCTCTTTTTAATTTTTTATTTTCCCAAATCTCTGACCATGTTTTTAAAATGGCTTCGGGCATTTTACCTTTTGATATAAATTTTTCTGTATTTCCTACTGAAATTTCTCTTCCCACAAAATTATTAGGAACATTATCTAAATTACTTACATAAGTATTTAAACCAATACATGTATATTCATTTTTTAATGCCCATTCTTTTATTTGACTGATTAAGTAATTCCCTAATCCTTTAGATTGAATTTTAGAATCAACAACTACATTGTCTAACTCTAAATGCTTACCTCTATACATGCGAATAGTTGTCCAACCACTAGAAATTCCTACTAATTTGGTATTACTAAATACGGCAAAACAATTATAATTAGGAAGTTTAACCATTTTACTTAGAGTTTCATCTAAAAAATTGATATCCTTATTAGGATTTAATTGATGCACTAATTGTAGTACATCTTTTTTATAATTAATCGGATTTATAAGTTTGAATTCTATACTTTTCATTATTAATCTGCTTATAGACGTTATAAATTTATTCTCTATTTGTATGCCTTTTTAAAAATATTCACGAACTACTATCTTTTGAAGATGAATAGTTAATTCATGGTAACGAACTAGTTATTTTAGTTCTGTATTTCCCAAAATTTTATGGTTTTATCTTTACTTGGTGTTGCAATTAGCTTTCCATCAGAACTAATGTCCATGCCTAAACCAATATCATTGGTGTGATTTGAAATGGTTTGTATAACCCTTTCCTTTTCAACATCCCAAAACGTTGCTATTATAGGTGTTGTAAAACCTGTAAAATTAAAATGATACTCTAAAAACTCTCCTAAGGCTTTTTTGTCTGTTCCACCAGCTAATACACGATTATCATCAATAAAAACTACCGAATGAATGGCTTGATTATCTCCTTTTAAAGTATGCAAAAGTTTCCAGTTTTTTGTATCCCAAATTCTTACAGTTTTATCATCACCAGCGCTTGCTAAATATTTTCCATTAGGACTAAAATCCATAGATAATGGTACTTGCGAATGCCCTAGAATTGTTTTAACTAATTTACCTGATTTTATATCATAAACTCTAATAGCATTATCACTTCCAGAAGCTAGCAACAACTCACCTGAAGGATGAAATATTACTTCCCAAATGTTATGGTTAGCATCTTTAAACTCATGGATTAACTCACCAGTTTCTACACTCCAAACTGAAACCTTATCATCATTACCACCTGCAGCAATTAGTTTTCCATCAGGACTGTATGTTACCGACCATAATGTGCCGTCATTTCCGCCTAACACATGAATTAAATTTCCTGTTTGCACATCCCAAATTCTAGCTTTTCCGTCATAAGAACCTGTACAAACTGTTTTTCCGTTTGGGCTAAAATCAACCGAAGGTGTTCCGTATTCGTGAGGTAAATTATGTAACACCTTACCTGTAATTCTATTCCAGATTTTAGCTTTGCTTTCAAGTCCGCCACTAACCATTAAGCTATCATTTGGTCCGAACTTTACTTCCCAAACTTCGTTGGTATGATGTGTATAGGTTTTAATCAACCTAAGGTCATTACCTTCAACTAAAGCAGGCTGCTTAAATAATTGAAAATAAATAGTGGTAACTAAAACTATTATTATTGCGGATAAACTCCATTTTTTTAGTTGTTTCTTTTTCATCTTAATTCCTAGATTGTAACTTTTGAATCATACGTTTTGCCGACTCTAAATTTGGGTCTAATGCTATCGCATTTTTATATGCTTCTATAGCCTTTTCTAGTTGTTTATTTATAACATAGGCTTCACCTAAACTATCCCAAGTATTTGCATCTTCTGGAAAAGAAAGCGTATTTGATTTAAAAATTAAAATAGCATCCTTTGTTTTACTTTCTTGTAATAACGTATAACCAACTTGATTTAAAACTGCTTTTTTATTTCTTTTTATAGTATTATTTAAGGCTTCTAAATACGCTGTTGCAAACGCATCTTTTTTAGACGTTTTAATATTTGGTTGTACACCTGTTCCTTCCCAATTAGTTTTTGTATTTGGATGGATGGCTTCGATATATGGAATTGAAATTGAAAACTGATTGTTAATAGTAATACGTTTGGTTCTGTTAGCTCCTCCTTTGGTAACTTCACCAACTACTATTGCTTTGTTATAATGTTTTAAACTATAAGCGAAAGCTTCAGCTGCTGAAAAAGTTTTTTTACTTGTTAAAATGTAAAGTGGTTTGTTAACCATTTTTGATTTTTCATCTATATTTAATGTATAAAGTTGTGTTTCGGTATTTGTTTTGCGCTCATAAAAATTACTTAACAAAACAGGATTATCTTTAAAAAAATAGCTTGATAATAATTGAATCATACTTGGCACACCTCCTTTGTTATAGCGCAAATCGATAATTATTGCATTGGTGTTGCTTAAAAAACGTATTGCAGCTGTAGCAGTTTCTTTTGCGTATTTAGTATCTGCAAATAGACGAAGATTTAAATAACCTATGTTACCGTGCAATATTTTAGTTTCCATAAAACCAAAATTGATTTGCGCCATTTTCTTCGCCATCATTTGTTCTTTTTTCAAGCGCATATCTTCTGAAGACACTTGTTTGTTTTTAGCTATTCGTTTTAGCTTATAATTTACTTTAAAATGCAAATCTTTACTACTATTTTGAAGATCTTTTGTTAAGGCTTTAGAAAATTCAGCAGGATTATTTATTGCCTTATACTTTTTTGATTTTAGGTTAATATTCAAAGCCTCAATCATTTTGTTGGCTTTTTCTAGATTTACATAAGTCGTTTTTAAGTGTGATTGAATTGTAGCAACAATATTTTGCTTTTCATCTTGGGTTAATATATTGTTTGCTACTTGTGCTGAAATGGTTTGAAACCAAAAACAACATGTAACGATTACTATAAATTTAAAAAAAAACTTCATGATTTTATGTGTATTAAAATAATTTGAAGCAAACGTATTATGAGATTCTTTCTTTATAAACTATATTTCACCAACACACACACTTTAATCGTAAATTATTCCATAAAGCGCACAATCTTGTTTACGCATGAAAAGATGCTGTTGATGGAACCCATAGATGTGTTTGTGTAAATTCTGATGGCATAAAGACAATTATCATTAATTTTGATTTATGATTGCCATTATAAAAAAGTACAAAGCATTTATAATTGGATTACTGCTATTTAGGATAGTTGTAGTGTGTTTGTCCTACTTTGAAATTATTCACATAGACAATTCGGAAGTTTTAGCAAATACTTTAAGTTTCATTTTTGGTTGGCTAATCACATCTTTGCCTATTCACTTTTTTTCTTTCTTAAAACAACACAAAACAATAAGCGTAAAACTTTTATTCTTAATTGTCTTATTTATTCTGGTAATGGCAAACGATAATCAATCACAAATAATTGATAATCCTTTAACTTTTAAGGGTTTAATTGTTATAGCGCTTGGTTTTTTTTCAATTATTGCACCTTCATATTTTAAAAAATATGCTCTCATTATTGTTGGCTATTATATTGTAACCTTAAGCTATTTCTATTATATAAGAGTTTATATAAATGACATCAATCGTTATTTACAGCAAGAAAAAGAACTAAAAATTATATTATCCGTTCCTCTTTTTGTGTTACTAATCGGTTGGATTTATCAGCAATGGAAATGGATGAAATCGGTAGAATCTAAAAAAGCTAAAGCAGAATTAGCCTTATTGAAAAGTCAAATTAGTCCTCACTTCTTTTTTAATACTTTAAATAATTTATACGGATTAACTATTGAAAAATCTGATGATGCACCCAATGTAGTTTTAAAATTATCAGACATGATGCGTTATACCATTTATATGGGACAGGAAGAAAACGTATTCTTAAAAGACGACATAACGTATTTAAAAAACTACATTGATTTACATAAAATTAGACACCATAAATCTGTAGATATTAGATTTAAAAATAATAGTAATCCCACTATTAAAATTGCACCTTTATTGTTGATTCTACCACTTGAAAATGCCTTTAAACACGGTGTAGAGCATTTAGCTGAAGAGGCTTATATTCATATAGATATAAAAACCGATAGCGGGATTATATACTTTTCTATTCAAAATAATTTTGATTCGAGTATGGCAACTAAAAAAGCAGGAATTGGAATAGAAAACTTAAAACAACGTTTAAAATTATTGTACCCTAATAAGCATAATCTTCAAATAGAAGTTAAAGAAAACAATTATAAACTCTCGCTTAAAATACACGCAATATGATTCAATATATAATTGTAGATGACGAACCTATTGCACATCGTATTATTGAAAACTATTGCGATGCTTTGCCTCACTTACAAAAAAAAGGAAATTGTTACAATGCTTTTGAAGCTATGCAGTTTTTAAACGAACATAGTGTAGATTTACTTTTCTTAGACATTAACATGCCCAAATTAACAGGCTTTGAGTTTTTAAAAACACTAGCTAATCCACCAAAAATAATAGTAACTACTGCTTATAAAGAATTTGCTTTAGAAGGTTACGAACTCAATATTTCAGATTATTTATTAAAACCATTTAGTTTTGAACGTTTTATAAAAGCGGTAAATAAGGCTATAACTAGTACAAAACCACAATCCGATTTAGCAGAAACCTCAACCACTAAAAACGTTAGTTTTTTTGTAAAGACCGATAAACAACAGCATCAAATTCATTCTGAAAATATTTTATTTATTGAAGCTTACGGGCATTACACAAAAATATATTTAACAGATAAAATGCTTTTAAGTAATCATAAAATATCAGCTTTAGAAACATTATTGCCTTCTAATCACTTTTTTCGTGTGCATAAATCATTCATTGTAGCCAAGGATAAAATAAAATATATTGAAGGGAACCGAATTATAATCGATACACATAAAATTCCTATTGGGCAGACGTATAAAAGTAAAATTAGTAAGCTATTAAATTCTTAAAAAACAACTATAAAATGAAAAGAAAAATTGGTTACATATATTCTTATGGAATGGCACTTTATTTTTTAATTTCTGGACTTTCTGTATTGTTTGATATTCCAGCAAAGCTTAAACGCATTGATTTAAGTGCTATTAATACCGATGGCGAAATTGCTTTTTTACTGATTTACACAGGGTTAATGACAGGGATTGGTGTTTCAATATTACTCATTCAGTTTTTTAGTAAAACTTGGAAATATTCAGTTATTTTAATTACTTCAGTTATTAGTTCTTTTATACTTTTTAGAATTGTAGGAAGTATAATGGTTGGCTTTTTAAGTTCTGTGTAGTTAAATTTTTTAATCTTTGAATTTATTGAAGTAGCAGCTGGTCTTTTATTACTTAAAAAGAATAAAGATTGATTACCTGATTAATTTTATTTTACGGAAATAAAAGTTTCTACCTCGACATTATTTCCGTAAAATATTATTCACAACTATGGTGCTATTTTAACCAATCTAATATTAGCTTATTAGTTTCTTCTGGTTTTTCTTGCTGAATGTGATGGCCACAATATAGACTAAACACATCTAAATTTAGTGCAAATTCTTTTAATGTTTCAGATTTTGGAATCATATCTTTCTCGCCATATATCATTAATGTTGGATGTTCTATTTTTGGTACAACATCTGCCATTACATGCCAATTACAATCTAGGTTTCTGTACCAGTTTATTGCACCTGTAAACCCTGAATTTTTAAAAGCTTTTATAAAGACTGATAAATCGTCTTCAGACATAATAGGTTCACCTAGTGGATGTTTTGCTTTAGCAAGATTAATCATTAACATACCTGGTTCTGGTGGCGTAAGTGGTACATTTTTACGAAATAAATTACTAAGGAAGTTTTTAGTGTTTTCTTCTAACACAGCATCTGCAACTCCTGGTTGCTTATTAAAATGCACAAAATAAAAATCGTCTTCAAAAAAGGTTTCCATAACCTCTAGCCAAGGTTTTTCGCCTCTTTCTTGATAAGGTAATGCAAGATTTATGACTTTATTTACGCGTTCTGGATGCAAAAGAGCAAGGTTCCAAACGACATTGGCGCCCCAATCATGACCAACAAAAACAGCATTTTTGTAGCCGTAATAATCTAGCAATGCAACTAAATCGTTCGTTAAATGTTTTATATCGTATTCTGAGACTTCTGCAGGGCAAGAAGAATTGCCATAGCCTCTTTGATTTGGAACTATAACATGATAACCAGCTTCGGCAAAGGCTGAAATTTGATAACGCCATGAATACGCGTGCTCAGGAAAACCATGACAAAGCACCATTGGATTTTTATTTTCTGTTCCAGCTTCAAAAACTTCTAGCTGAACATTATTTACAGAAATTATATTAGGCTGGGGAAATTCTCTAAAGCATGTATTAAGATTGCTCATTTACTATTTTTGTTTAATATTTTGACGTTTTGCTTCAATAAACGCTTCAGTTCTTTTTATTTGTTCTTCTACATTCCACTCTAAAGGCACTCGCTTTTGCTTTAAAAACTCTTCAATAGAATTCATACCTATTTCTGCCCTTATTTTATTGACATTAGCGGGATCTTTTATAGGCCACAGATTAAAACTTTTTGTTTCTGGGTAATATTTAACTTGTCCGCCATAAATTTGAAGTTCATTATTGTCTGTAGCAATTCTATCAGCTGCTCTAACTAAAAAACGCGGTTCTAGCTTTTTATCTTTTACAGCTTGTTCCATCATTGGTAAATATTTCACTCTCACATCAATACTAGAATGTTGCAATACATTACAAATGGTCCAATTACCATCTTCACCTGCCATAGCTTTAGTTGGCCAACCGTAGGTATCTAAAATGTATCGTACTTTCTTTTCGTTTATGATATGATTTTTCTTGTAGATGGCTTGGTATTTTTTAAACAATTCTGAATCGTCACCATGAATACGCATAACAGAGTCTCGTTTTCTAATAGGAATTTGTTCCATAGTCCAAACCGAATCTAGCGTTGCTATAAAGTTTAAAGGTTTTGATGATTGTTGATTTGACTTTTTAGCTTGGTCTTTGTTAGCACAGGAAATTCCTATAAAAAAAAGAGCGATGTATAACAGAAGAAGAAGATTTTTCATTATTTATTTGCTTTTTGAAGTTGTAAATTTATAAACTATTTATAAATGATTTTACTAATATTTACGAACTGTTATTTCTTGATGATGAATTGTTACTTTATGATAACAAATAGGTTAATTCTGTCTTTTATTAAACTATAAAATATTTTGTGTTTGGTTTATTAAATAGTTCTTCATAAACACAAAATTCTGTAGGGACTTAATTTTTCACCTGTATATTATTAATTATTATGACGAAAATATGTTAAGCCGCGTTCAGGACAAAAAGTGTAAATATTATCAGAATTTCTTCCTTTTCCTTGTCCAACTGTCCATCGAAAAGTAAGGCAATTATTTGGTCCATTTAGTTCTATTATTTCAATTCTAGTTGGTCTTCCAGAGGGATAAGTCCGCACTTCGCCTTGCTTCCAATAACCAAGCGGGAATTTACTTCCTAATCCATCATAAGTTCTTGTACCCCATTGTTTTCTATTATCATAAATTCTTACTAGACCATCTTTTGATTCATTAATAGTAAAAAAAGATTCAACATTCCCTCCGCTTTGGGTATTATATGTTCTTCGATAATAGGAAATTTCATTACCAGCCCATTCAATTTTAGTGTCATTTTTTTCTGTTTTGAAAGGCCCGGTAATCTTATAAGTAGTGCATCGCTTTCCAGTAACAGAGTCACAAGAAGTGGTAGAGGCAGAAACCTCTTTTAGGATTAATTCATGCTTTCCATCCCATTTTTCCCCAGTAAAAAGTTCAACGGGAATGAATCTCTCCTTTGTTGAACTATTATATGACATGTACCAATGATCCTTTTCTACATTAATAAGGGAATCATTATTGACTGAATTCTGCTTATTAGTTTTACAAGCGTTTAAAGAAATTAATAGTATAAATGCTAAGGTTTTTAGTGTGTGATTTTTCATTGTCAATGTATTTATACAAACTATTATTATAGATTCTAATTAAATAATATTTTGAAAGTTGTAACCTCTTGATGAAACAGTACCAACAACCATGGCATTATTTTTATGCTCACCTCCTCTTCTACAATAATATAATTCTTTTAAATTAGACATGAAAGCTACGGTTGCTTCTCTATATTCCGTTCTAATTATATCAGGCGCAAATAACTTAGGGATTAAACCTGGTGGCTTTTGACCAAGATAAACATCTTCTCTATGTAATAGTCTATTAGTTCTTGTACTGTTTTCTTTAACCGTATACGCACTAAAAGACAATATCAAAACAATTAACAAAAAAAATGAGATTGCCTTATTTTTAATAGATTCATTTTAAGCGTTTCATTTGATTGATGACTTACTTGATTTATTGTTTTACAAAACTATTTTAAAGCTATGGTGCAAAAGTTCTGTTTTTAAAATCAGTACTTATTAATCGGGATATTGATAAAACTGTCATTATACCATTTAATAATTAATGGTTCTTTAGCGTCAACAATTGTTTCTTGGCTCACGTCTTTTCCTGTGCCGTAATTAATTTGTGCAAAAGGATGTTTAATGCCATTGAGCATAACCACTATTCTACTACCCTTTTTTATTTTCTTACTTGTCATTCTGAAATTATTAATAGGTATTGAAGTCTTCGCATTAGGTATAAGCAAGTTTCTTTTTGCAATATCTTTAGACAAGCTTGCTCTGGTTGTAAAAGGAATTGTTAAACTAAAGAATTCACCATCTGCTGTTTGTTCGTAGACTAAAACGTTTAAATCGAAATCCTTTTTATTGATGGATACATTCAATATTCCTGTCACAGAACCACTCAATTCTACATCTTCTTCAAAGGGTTCAGTTGCAAAAGAAAATCCTTCTCCTACAGTTAATGTTTCTGTTACTATGTTTCTATCACCACTTAAACTCCAAGAGTACTGACTACGATCCGCAAAATCAATCTTTTGCTCTAAATACGCTGTTGAATCAGGGTTGTTTGACAAGCTAAAATGTTTATTAATTCCTAAGTTTCCTGTATTGTAAGTTGATTTAAAAGCAACACCAGAACGTTGTTTGTTAAAATAAAATCTTAATGATTCAGAAGCAATTTTATCTAATGATGACGCATGTTTCCATGTATTAGCTCCCATTACTTGATAATTGATTTTATCTTTTAATAATGCTGGTTTTTCAGCGCCTTTAAAGATGTAATCAAACCAATCAAAGATGATGTTTTTAATATTTATCTGCGCTACTGGATCTATGGTATATCCTAAAATATCCTTTTCAGGAAGCTCTTGCGCTCCAAAATGAGAATATGGCCCAATTACAAGATAATGCTCCGCATTTTTATTGAATTTATAATGTGACTTCAAATAGTACATCGCACCAAATTGTCCGCCATCATAATACCCTGTTGTACTTAAAATTGGAATATTTATTCTCGAAAAATCTTCTTTATACAAGGACATACCTTTCCAATAGTCATCAAATGTTGGGTGCTTTAATTTTTGATTGAATCCTGGATTTGGTGTGCCATCTAAACTGTCTAATTTATTATAAGCGATGCCTTTATTATAAAAATCGAAATTCAAATCATTCCAACGCTTTCCGTTGAAGTAAGAAACCGTATCCAACGTTTTATTATTGGTTACATAATGCCACCAAGGATAATGAAAATTTAAATACACCCCATTTTCCATAGGCTCAGCAATACCAGGTGCCGCAGCTACTGATGGTACAATAGTTTTTAAAGCAGGATGCACCTTTTCTTTCATTGAAGCCCATTGTACAAAACCTACATAACTACCGCCATACATACCAACTTCATCATTGCTCCATGTTTGTTTTGTAATCCAATCAATAACATCGTAAACATCGTTGCCTTCATGCTTATATGGCACTATTTTATCTGGACTTAAGTTTTTTCCTCTAGTATAAGACACGATTCCTACATAACCTTTATCGGCTGCTTCAAAGGCTCTATTAATATCATCTTTACGCGTATATATTGTATGGAATAATATAACTGGTTGTGGCTTTGTATTAGCTTTTTTTCTAACAACGATGGCTGATATTTTTGCACCATCTCGTGTGGTGATTAATAAAGAATCTTGCACCAAGTATTCTTTTCCTTCTCTATTTACAATTCTTTCTTCTTGCTGTTCTTCTTTTATAGAATTACAAGATGACAACACTACTAGCAGCAGAAAAAACAGAAACTTATTAATTTGAATTATTTTCATGTTGTGACTACCTTATTTTGAGTACTCAATTAATTCTTCTGTATAAGAAAAGCCATCTTGATCTTGAGTCATATAGATAAAGTTTTTAATTTTTGGAGCATAGATCCCCACATCATCTGTTCTAGCATTTAATCCTCTATTATTAGTAATACTACCTTTATACTCAATCGTATAAGCCATAAAAGCACCTGCTTCTACAGTTACCTCTTGGTTATATAATAGATCTAGGCATATGGCAAATATTAAACTTTCCTATACAAGCCCTAAGCTTAAATTCAACACCAATTTAAGAGGAACTTATAGAAGTAAATATGGTCTTTTTGACAGTAACAACAACTTATATTTAGATAAATACGATGAGTTTGTTGAAGGCTATACCATATGGGATATAGCTATTAATAAAACATTTTATAAAAATTATGTGCTTGGAATTGGTGTTGATAATGTTTTTGGGTTTAAAGACACCCAAAATATTAGCAATATTTCGGGAAGACTTTTTTATGCAAAACTTAATTTTAATTTTTAATTATATATATTATGAAATCTTTTAAATTTTTATCATTAGCAATACTATCAATAATAATGTTCTCTTGTAGCGATGATGACGCCCCAAAGCTATTACCTGTAGAGTCTATGCAAGTGGTTAACCTGCAAGCAGAGCAAACATCAGATTACTCAACTAATCCTCCTACAGTTTCGGGTGACTATGTGAGGTTCTCATTTGAAACTGGTAGCACTACAACTACAGATAATTGGGATGTTGCCTTTAGAGGAACTACTATTTTGGTAAATGGAGGTTCGGCTACTGCAGACGATCAACCCGCAAGAACTGGAAATGCAGAAATTTACATCACAAATGGATCCTTAAGTGGTGTTGAAAATGTTAACACTTCTTTGTTAAAACAAGACGACTCTACTAATGGTTTAGCTATAACTACTGGTTCTGGAAATGGTTGGTATGATTATAATCCAAGTAATCATTTAATTTCTCCTATAACAGGAAAAATTATTGTTGTTAAAACGAATAATGGCAAGTATGCTAAATTTGAAATTTTGAGCTATTATAAAGACTCAGATACAGATAAAGACTCACAATACTATACGTTTAATTATGTGTATAATCCAAATGAGGGCGAAACTACTTTTTAAACTCATTTTGTTTTAGTTAATTCCAGAAAAGAGGCTAATAAAGCCTCTTTTCTATTTTTAGAAGCAACTAAGTTTTTTTATTAAAAAATTACTTCCCGATACAAAAATTAGCAAATATGTTACCTAATAAATCATCATTAGTAATTTCACCTGTAATTTCACCAAAATAATATAGAGCTTGACGAATATCTATAGCCATTAAATCGCCAGACAAACCAGACTCTAAACCATGTTTAACTTTTTCAATCTCTTCAAAAGCATTTAATAACGAATCGTAATGTCTAGAATTAGTTACAATAGTATCATTATTTCTTAATGCTCCTGTATTTACAAAGCTTAAAAGGTTATTTTTAAGCTCCTCTACTCCAATATTTTTCTTTGCTGATAGTAACTGCCCATAAGACCTTTCACTTATATTAGAAATCATAGCTAGTTCATTATCTAAAAATTGAACTTCTTCTTCTGTAAGCGTATCAATTTTATTAGCTATTATTAAAAGTGGTTTTTGCGGATACTTATTTTTAATTTTTTCTATTTCAACTTTAAATTTCGAACTATTGGTTTTAAAATCTGCGGCATCAAAAAGATATACAACAACTTGAGCCTGTTCTATTTTTTCAAACGTCTTTTTTATACCTATACTTTCTACCACATCTTTAGTATCACGAATACCAGCGGTATCTATAAATCTAAAACCTACACCTCCTATACTTATTTCGTCTTCTATAGTATCTCTGGTCGTACCAGCAATATCCGAAACTATAGCTCGTTCTTCATTAAGCAATGCATTTAAAAGTGTAGATTTCCCTACATTAGGCTCACCTACAATAGCCACAGGTATTCCGTTTTTAATTACATTACCTACAGCAAAACTATCTATTAAGCGTTTTAATACAAACCTTATACGCTCTATTAGCTCTTTAAATTGGGTTCTGTCTGCAAATTCAACATCTTCTTCAGCAAAATCGAGTTCTAACTCTATTAAAGAAGCAAAGTTTAAAAGTTCTTCGCGAAGTTTGGCAATTTCAGATGAAAAACCTCCCCGCATTTGCTGCATTGCTATTTGATGAGATGCTTCATTGTCACTAGAAATTAAATCGGCTACCGCTTCGGCTTGCGATAAATCTAATTTAGCATTTAAAAAAGCTCGTAAAGTAAATTCGCCTGCAGTAGCCATTCTACATCCTTTTCTAACAAACAATTGTATAATTTCTTGTTGAATGTAATTTGAACCATGGCAAGACACCTCTACAACATCTTCTCCTGTATAAGAATTAGGGTTTTTAAAAACAGATACTAGTACCTCATCAATGGTGCGTCCTGAATCTATAATATGCCCTAAATGAATGGTATGCGTTTTTTGATTACACAATAATTTATTAGAAACAACCGATTTAAAACACGAATCTGCTATTGCTATAGCATCTTTCCCTGAGAGTCTAATTACTGCTATTGCACCAGCTCCCGATGGCGTTGCCAATGCGACTATAGTATCTTGATTTATCATGCCACAAAAATACTAATTAGTAAATGATATATGTAACAACTTATATTACAAAACACCGTAATAAGGTTTTAAATACCCCTATTATATATAAAATTAACAAAAATGAAGATTTATTTATCGAGTAATTAGATGAATAAAACATAACAAAACAAGAAAAAAAATGCTTATATGATATGAATATAAACCAACAAGCATACAATTAATGATATTCTCTTTAATACAACAACATTTTTCATAATAATTATAACTAAATAAAAATTAACATATATACTTTACTTATGTACAGTATCTTTGCGGGCGTTTTTTTAATAAAAAAAGTGACTTATTTAACTTATATGTGTCACATAAACAAAAGTTTAGCAAAACAAACTTAAATCTACCTAGAGCAACGGGGTATAAATTTGAATTTAAAATGAAAATAATAGAGTCTGATTTTTCTAATCAAATTATAAAATCTGTAGAAAGTCGTTTGGGCAACATATTCTTTTTTAAACACCTAGCTGTTGTAGAACTTAACGAAGGTGTACATTTTGATATGAGTAACGCTTCTTTAATTATTAACGAACTTAATTCTTACTTTGGAAACTCTACGCCTTACGGTGTGGTAGCTAACAGAATTAATTCGTACTCTGTAAACCTAATTGAAACACCTTTATTTAGAAAAAAAGCAAAAAACCTATATGCTTATGGTGTGGTTGGTCATGATTTGGGTAGTAAAATGAATGCAGAAATGGAAAACGATTTTTGCATTTCGGAAAAAGTAGATTACGACACCATTAATGAAGCCTTTAACGGTGTTAATAACAAAATAATAAAGCGTAGTTCATTTACTTTAAACTAAATAAATACCGTCTGGTTTTATATTAATTAAACGTTTTTTATACAACGTACCTATAGCTTTTTTAAAGTTCTTTTTACTCATTTGTAGCTGGTCCTTAATTGCCTCTGGAGTAGATTTATCGGTTAAATTTAAAAAACCACTATTGTCTTGTAAGTGTAGCATAATTTTATCGGCATTAGGCTCAATATTTCTATATCCAACCTTACCTAAGGTTATATCAAGTTTATTACCTGGTCGTATTTTTTTAACAAAGCCTTTAATTTTATCGCCAATACTTAAATCTTTAAAAATACTGTCTTTGTAAATAAGCCCCATGTGTTTTTTATTTACAATAACATTCATTCCAATATCGGATGGATGGGACACTATTAAATCTACCGTTTCAAAAGCTTTCACAGTAAGTTCTTTATTATCTAAAAAACGATTAGTTTTACTTGAAGCCACTAATCTTTCGGTTTTAGAGTCTAAATAACAATGCACTAGATACCATCCGCCTGGTTTCATTTTAAATGCTTGTTCTTTAAAAGGGCAAAATAGCTCTTTTACCAAGCCCCAATCTAAAAAGGCTCCATAATCTGTAACTTGATTACATCTTAACAATGCAAATTCGCCACGCTTAATATATGGCATATCTGTAGTTGCTACTGGGCGTTCTTCATTATCTAAATACACAAACACATCAAGTTTATCCCAAATTTTAAAATCTTTTGGCACATATCTATTTGGTAATAACACTTGGTTATCTTCATTATCAATTAAATAAACTCCATGGTCGGTTTCTCGAAGTATTTCTAATGTATTTATTTCTCCTAATTTAATCATGCCACAAAGGTAACATTTTTTATATGTTAAGTTAAGCTTAAAACCACCCTAGTTTTAATATATTTCACATTTATTTTCAGCAAAAAAAAACGTTACTAACAAGTAACGTTTTAATGTTTTATATAGACTAATTACTAGTAAACAGACTCTTTTCCAAAATGTTTAGTAAGTAAATAATAAACTACTGCTCTGTATTTGTTACGGTTAGATTTACCATAGGTTTCCATTACAGATGCTATGCCTTCATCTAACTTAGCACTATCACTTAAACCCAATTTTTTAATTAAAAAGTTGTTTTTTACGGTAGCTAACTCAGACTCGTCAGAACCAGAAACTGTTGAAGCATCTGCATTGTAAATTGATGGTCCACAACCAATTGTTACTTTAGTTAATAAATCCATATCTGCGTTTACTCCGCATTTGTCTTTTAAATCTGCAGCATATTTTGCAATAAGCTCATCTCTTTTACTCATAATGATTTCGTTTAATGTGTTAGAAAATAATTTTAAATTGATAACCGTTCTAAAGATAACTATTTTTTAGACACAACAAAACTAGACAAGTCACATGTTACTTAATAAACTCAAAGTAGTTTAAAAGTACCTCATCGTTTATACGTTTAGGAGTAAAAATTTCTAACAATTTTGGTTTATCTTCATTTAAGTAAAAAGTATTTAAAATTGTTTTCAGGTTAGCTTCGTTATTAGCAGATTCGTATTTAAAGCCATACATATCGCATAAAGGCTTTGCTGTTAAATTATGGTTTGTTTCAAAAAAAGTATCAAAATTATCGGTGTTTTTATGTCCTGGCAGAATTCTAAAAATACCACCGCCTTGATTATTTACTACAATAATTCTAAAGTTTTTAGGAATATAATTATTCCATAAGGCATTACTATCGTAAAAAAAACTTAAATCGCCAGTTATTAAAACTGTAGGTTTATTATTAGCAACTGCACAACCAATGGCTGTAGATGTACTTCCATCTATACCACTTGTGCCTCTATTACAAAATACGTCTATACTTTTATTTATTTTAAATAATTGTGTGTAACGAATTGCTGAGCTATTTCCAGATTGCAATATATAGTTTTTAGGAATTGTTTTTATAACATTACTAAATACTTTAAAATCTGAAAACGGAATTTGTTCTAAATATGCTTTGTGCTTTTTTATTCTGTGCTGCTTTACTGCTGTCCATGTAAGCTTATAATTGCTTTTTACATAATGTGTAACTCTAGGTAAAAAGGCTTCGAAAAATTGGTTTGGCGTTTTTTTAAAATGATTATTTAAACAGAAAAACGTATCGTTTGCTATTTTAGAATCTATGTGCCAATGCTGCTTTGGCTGGTATTTTCGTAAAAACTGCTTAATTTTTTTTGATACTATTAGCCCTCCAAAGGTTATTAAAATATCGGGTTGTAGTTGTTTTTTTTCTTCATGTGTAAGCGGTGCTATTAATTTATCTATACTTGAAAAAAAACTTGGATGATGTATATTTGATGTTGTTTCGGTAAGCACAATTATACTATCGTCTTCGGCTAGTTCATCTAAATATTTTTGTTCTACTAAGTTTGGCCCATTAACCCCAACTAATATCATTTTTTTTGAGGACTCATTCCAATCTTCAAAGCAAGATTGTAATAAATAATCTTCTATATCTTCAGATTTTACATTTGTTTCTTTTGCCTTAGGAGAAACACTAAGTTTATCAACTGTTTCGTATAAGGGTTCATCAAACGGAATATTAATATGCACAGGGCCATTTTTGTAGTTTGCTAAATTAATGGCAGTATTAATTTCTTCTTCATTATGTGTTTGTATGTCTTTTTGTAAACCTAATAAGCGTTCAAACTTATCTTCTAAGTTTTTAAAAATTGGAAGTTCTTCATGGCTTGGCACTTGTTTTTCATCTTTTATATCTAGTTTTAAATTTGCAGAATATAAAATATGGTTTTCAAATACATTTTTCTGGTTAATGGTTTGCCCATCACCAATTCCAACAAGGTGTTTTGGTCTGTCTGCAGATAAAATTACTAGTGGAATATTACTAAAAAAAGCTTCAGATATTGCTGGATAATAATTTAACAATGCACTTCCAGAAGTACAAACTACAGCGGTGGGTTCTTGCAATTGTTGTGCTATACCTAAAGCAAAAAAAGCAGCACAACGCTCATCAACAATACTGTAACACTTAAAAAAACTATCATGCGTAAAACCTATAGTTAAAGGTGCGTTTCTACTTCCTGGAGAAATTACAATGTGTTTTATGCCTTTGGCTTTACAAAGCTGAATTACGGTTTGTGCTAGTGGAATTTTTGGGTAAGTCATGTAATCTTTTTCTATGCTCAAAAATACTTAAAAACAGGCTAAAAAAATTATAAAACGTTTTTAATTACTAATGATTTTGATACGGTTTCTTCCCACTCACTATTGGCATTAGAACTTTTGGTAATTCCGCCTCCAACATAAATAATGGCTTCTTTATCTTTAAGTTGCATGCACCTTAAATTAACATAAAGCTGAGTGCTTTTTCGTTTTATTGCATAAGCTCTGTTTTCAATATTACGCTTACTTGTACGTGGAGCAATTGTTTTTTCATTATTTAATTCGCCTAAAAATCCGGTATAAAACTCGCGATTGTAATTTTCATGCTTTAATATAAATTGCTTTGCTATTTGCTTTGGTACGCCACAAACTGCTGGTGTTGGATGCAAAGCCTCGACGATATGCTTTAACGATGCTTTTTCTTTTAGCTGTGCCGAAATTATAGTTTTTAAATGCACTAAATTTCCTGCTCTAACTGTTTCGGTATCCGATACTTTAAAATTTTCTACCGAGGGTTTTAAGTTGTTAATTATAAAATCTGTTACAAACTGTTGTTCTTGTTTTTCTTTATTTTGCCAAACCACATTCAAACTACCGTTATAATCTTGTGTACCTGCCAATGCCATTATCGAAAACTTAGGGCCTTCAATTTTTATTAATGTTTCTGGGGTTGCTCCTAGCCATAACCCAACTTTTGGATGATACCAACAATATACAAATGCCAATTTATAAGCTTTTAAAAGACTTTTAAAAATTAATATGGGATTTGTTTGAGATAAGCTTAACGTTTCTTGTCTTGATAGTACTACTTTTTTTAAGCTCGAGGTTTTAATAGAATGTATTCCTTGTTTTACTAAATTAATATGAAAAGCTTTAGCTTTACTTAAATCTGAATTAAGCTGAATGTTTTCTACATTTTTTTCGAGTGATGTGTTAAACGCAGCACAGGTTATATATTTTGATTTATCTTCTGAAATTAAAACGGTTTTATTAATATCATCAAATGGCGAAAACACAAAACCACTTTCGGTAAAAGTTGTTGCATAATTTAAACTAGAGTCTTGTTGTAAACGCGCACAAATCTCATCATTATTAGGTTTACTATATACAACAAAAGGAAGCTTATTTTTATAATGCGCTTCAATACACTCGAAAAAATTGTTTGAAGTCATTCTTATTTTTTAGGTAACGAAATAGTGGTTAATTTACATAACGAAATTAAATTATCATGATCATCTGTAACACGAATTTCGAATAATTGGGTTGTTCTTCCTTTATGTATAAAGATAGCTTTAGCAAATACATTACCCTCGCGTATACTCTTTACATGGTTTGCACTAATTTCTATTCCGCGAACAAAAAAATTGTTAGTTTCTAAAAACAATTGGGCTGCAAAACTACCCGTAGTTTCGGCTAAGGCTACTGTAGCGCCGCCATGTAAAACGCCATCTGGTTGATGCACTCTGGAGTTTACCGGCATTTTTAAAATTAAAAAATCGTCTCCAAAATCAACCATTTCAATATTTAAAGTTTCTAACAACGTGTTTTTTGCCATAACTTTAAATTTTTCTAAGAGGTCTTTTTTAGATATTTGCATAGATTTAATGTATTTTTAAAATTGCTAACAAAAGTACAAAACATAAGCGTAAATGAGTTTAGAAGAAAAAGAAATATCGTATACCATAACCAATACCTACTCGACTTTAAACACACTTACTAACGCTACCAAAAATATTTGGTTTGTTTGCCATGGCATGGGGTATTTAAGTCGGTATTTTTTAAAATATTTTAAAGGATTAAATGCTACCGAAAATTATATTATTGCCCCACAAGCGGCTAGTAAATATTACATACAACCCGGTTTTAAACATGTTGGTTCCAGTTGGCTTACTAAAGAAAACACGATTAAAGATACCGAGAATGTTATGCGTAATTTTGATGCTGTTTTTAAAGCCGAAAAAATTCCAGAAAATATAAATTTAATTGTGTTTGGGTACTCGCAAGGTGTAAGTGTGGCAATGCGCTATGTTGCAAAACGCCAATTACAATGTGCTCAATTAATTTTACATTCTGGCGGTATTCCTAAAGAATTACAAACTGATGATTTTTCTTTTTTAAAAGCCAAAGTCACTTTAATTTGTGGTAATAAAGATGAATATATAACTGAAGCGCGTTTAAAAAGCGAAACTAAAAAAGCTTCAGAACTATTTAGTAATAATTTAAATATTGAATTATTTGATGGTAAACATGAAGTTAATATAAATTTAATAAACAACCTAGTATAAATGCTTAAAACACCAACCCTTGAAAACAATCGTGTTAAACTTTCTCCTTTAAATTTAGAGAATTACATACATCTTTTAGAAATTGCCAAACAAGATAATTTAATACAATACTCACCCAATAAAATTAATACACCTAATAGTTTAAAAACATATGTACAAACGGCTATAAATGCCTATAACCATAAAACTGCTATACCTTTTATAATTTTTGATAAACAAACCAATGCATATGCTGGTTGTACCCGCTTTGGACTTATACATTGGCACAATAAAGTTTTACATATTGGTTGGACATGGATTGGTAAATCGTTTCAAGGCACAGGATTAAATACAAACATGAAATTTTTAATGCTTCAATATGCTTTTGAAACTTTAAATTTTGATAAAGTAGAGTTTAGAATTGACGAAAGAAATATAGCCTCTAGAAAAGCCGTTGAAAAAATTGGCGGTACGCTTGAAGGTATTTTACGCAAAGACACTTTAATGCTTGATGGTTTTAAACGTAGTACATGCTGTTATGGTATTTTAAAAGAAGAGTGGCCAGAATTAAAACCTAAACTCTTAGATAAGTTTTAATCTGTCAATTAATTTTTCTTTTTTCTTTTGAAGATATTCTTTTTCTGATAAATTAATTACAGTTTCTAATGCTTTATCAATAAATATAATTGCCTTTTTAAAATTATTGGTAGCAGCATAATAATCTGCTTTCGCTCCGTAATATAAATATATTCTTTGTTGCAAATCTTCAGGATTTAATTTATTAAAATACACTTTTGCATTACTATAATCTTCAACTTGAATAGATATTACAGCAAGCGTCAACACGTACGAAGGCATTGGATTAATTTTATATAATGCTTCATACCAATCCCGTATTTTATCCCAATTTGTATCTTCAAAGCTTCCTGAGCGCATATGTTCTCCAGCAATAGCTGCTTCAAAATGATAACTTGAGAATTGATCTGTTTCAACAGCTTTATTCATCATTGAGTTTCCTAATTTTATAAGCGGAAAATGCCATTGGCTTCTATCTTGTTGCTTTAAATCTAAGATTTCGTTATTTGAGTTAATTTTAGCATTTAATCGTGAAGAATGAAAACACATAAGCGCGAATAATGCATATGCATCTGGAGTTCCCATTTGTTTGTGCTTAATAACTAATTGGCACAAGCGCATGGCTTCTCCACACAAATCACTTCTTACTAGATTTTTTTTAGAATTAGAATGAAATCCTTCATTAAAAATAAGGTATAACACTTCAAGAACACTAGACAAACGTGCTTTTAAAGTTTTGCCTTGCGGAATACTAAATTTAATTTTGTTGACTTGAATAGATTGACGTGCTCGAGTTAAACGCTTTTTTATGGTCTCTTCTTTTGTTAAAAGCGCCGATGCTATTTCTTTACTACTAAAACCAGAAACCGTTTTTAACGCAAATGCAATTCTAACTTTTGCACTTAAACTTGGATGACATGCAGTAAAAATCATTCGTAATTGCGCGTCATCAATTTCGTCATCTAAGAAAAGTTCATGTATTGCTATGGTATGAATTCCTTGAGATAAATGAGGACTATTTCGCTTTTCAGTTTGAAGCTTTCTAAAAATATCAACGACTCTATTTTTAGCAGCTTGTGTAAGCCATGCTTCTGGATTTTCAGGTCGTTTAGTTCGCCAAACAATACTTGCTTTTATAAATGTATCTTGAACAGCATCTTCAATAATATCTAAATTAGATAATCCAAATATTCGAATTAAAACAGAGACCATCTTTCCACTATGATGGCGAAACAGATGGTCTATGAGTTTGTGCTCCATTATTGATCGAAAACCATAACTTCTCTAATTTCTACAGTATTCCCTAGATCGTAATCTGGAAAATCTTTAGCAATCTCTTGAACTTCATCAAAGTTGTTTGCGGTAATTAAATAGTAGCCTCCTATTATCTCTTTAACTTCTGCAGAGGTTAAATCGGTAACCGTTCTATTTTCGCCAGTTATTCGTCTTATTTGAGGTGTTAATGCTTCTCCTCCTCTAAGTATTCCTGCCTTTTCCATTTTGTCTCCCCAAGCAAACCATTTTTCCATTCTGCCTTGCATGTTTTCTGGAGATAGCCCTAAGTCGGCATATTCTTTACCAACAAAAATCATCATAAAATTTTTCATAATCTTTAAAATTTATTTGTTTATACTATTAAGACGTCTTCCAAAAACTTATGGGGACAATATTTTTAAATACTTTATAAAAATAATAATAAGTCAGCAAGAATGGAAAAGTCTTAGATTTAATTTATATCTATTTTTGAGACATCTAATTATAATATATGAAATCAGAAAAGACAAATAAAGTATTTTATAAAGAGCGTTTAGCTGTTATTCTGGAGTATATTCATAATAATTTAGACAATAAGATAGATATTAAAACTTTATCAGAATTTTCTAATTTTTCTCCTTTTCATTTTCATAGAATTACAAGAGCTTTATTAGGCGAACCTATAGGCGCATATATTGCTAGAACACGATTAGAAACTGCTGCCAAAATGATTAGATACTCGACTGATAATATTGAAGTTATTGCTTACCGTGTTGGTTTTGAAACGCCTTCGTCTCTATCAAAAGCATTTAAAAATCATTTTAAAATTTCACCTTCAGAATATAGAAAAAACAAATCATACACATTTCAAAAAACAAACATTATGAAAACGACTTTAAATATTAAGAAAGCTAAAATTATAGAAGAAAATGATAAACTATGCTTATATTATCGTATGCATGGAGCTTACCAAACCTTAAATTATGCTAGTGCTTGGGAAAAACTTTGGGGGCAAGTAAAAGTTCAAAAACTTTTTACAAAAGGCATACAAATGATAGGCTTACCACACGACGACCCTAAGGTTACCGATGAAGAAAAAATAAGGTATGATGCTTGTTTAATAATTCATAAAAATGCTAAACCTGTTGGAGATATTGGAGTAAAAACTTTAAAAGGAGGAAAATTTGCTATGTTTTTATACCAAGGCTCGTACAAAAATTTTGCCGATGTTTATAATTACATTTTTAATGATTGGCTTTTAAATAGCGAGTACGAACTTCGTGAAGAACCAACACGAGAACGTTACATAAGCCACCCAGACCGAGTTGCCGAAGAAAAACTAAAAACAGAATTTTACATTCCTATTAAATAATTACAAATCTTTATTATAGCGTTTTATCATGGCTGCTCTAGTTTCTGGAGTTTCATGTGTGCCTAATTGATCTTTAAGCATTTGCCCCATTGTTGGAAACAAATCCCTATCAATTTGTGCAGATGCATCCCATAAATTTGAGCGCATAAACGCTTTTGCACAATGTAAAAATGCTTCTTCTACAGACACTATAATACAAGCTTTTGGAGGATTTTGCTCATTATTAAACAACGTTATATACTCGGTGTTTGTAGATAAATAAGCACTACCATTAATGCGTAAAGTTTCATCTATACCTGGAATAAAAAACAGTAAACCTATTCTAGCAGTTTCAATAATATTACAAATACTATCTACCCTATTATTTCCTTTAGCATCAGGTATTACAAGCGTATTTACATTTATAACTTTAACAAAACCTGGAATGCCTCCTCTTGGCGAGGCATCCATTTTTCCTGTTTTATTAGATGTAGCTAGTGTTAAAAATGGAGACTTTCCTATAAAGTTTAAGGCGTGTTTTTCAATATAACTAAGCACTTTATCTTTTGCTCGCCCTTTAGGATATCCGTATAATTCTCGAAGCTGAGACTCATTTTCTATTTTCATATCACAAAACTTTATTACAAGCCAAATTTAGTGATAAAACAAAGTAAATTAACTTACCAAACGATTTATAATCTCTTTTGTTGGTAATATTTTTTTTGTGTGCTCTATACTTGGTCCAGCTACCCAAACCGTTTTATAGGTAGCTTTTGTAGCTGCTTTTTCTGTGGCTTTCATACCTATTGAAAAACGAATCATTTTAACCCATTTTTTAAGCTTCCTGTTTTTATTTAAAACAGACTCTAACCATGTTTGCTTTGTACCTATTTTTTGCACATAAGGGGTGTTAATTACTGTACAAGGTGTACCAGAAATACGCTCTGTCATAACAATATCCTTTGCGCCATAATCAACACAAGCTTGCTTATACTCTTCTGTAACTGCTGCTTCTGTAGAGGCTATAAAAGGACTTCCTACAGATACGCCTTCGGCACCATAACTTAACATATTATCAATATCGGTCTTACACCCAACTCCTCCTGCAGATATAACTGGGATATTACAATGAGTACTTAACTCTTTTATTAAGGCTTCTGGCGATACATTACCTCGATGGCCACCAGCTTCATTATTTACAGCAATAATGGCATCGGCTCCTAAACCTTCTACTTTTTTAGCAAATTTTAAATCGGTTACATCACAAAACACTTTAATGCCTGCTTTATGTGCTTGGTTTATAGTTTCTTCTGGGCTTCCTAAAGATGTAATTATAAAATCGCAACCTTCTTCGCAAATTACTTCTAACTGTCCTTTATACTTAACATTCGATTTGTTTACAATTAAATTAAAACCAAAAGACCCTCCTTCTGGCTTTACGGCTTTTAATTCGCGTAATGCGGTTCGTAATTCATCTAGTGTTCTATAATTTAATGCTGGAATACAACCTGCAATTCCTCCACACATGGCCTCATTAACCATACTAACGTTAGAAACCAAAAACATGGGGGCTTGAATTATTGGGTATTTAATATTTAAAAGTTGGGTAAGTTTAGTAGTCATGACTTAAAATTGATTTTAGCAAATATAATCAATAATTTATTATGCGTGCATAATAAAAAAAATTAAATAATTAAAATATAAAGTTAATTAAGTACTTGCTCTACTCTACCACAACCAAGCATTGCATTACCAAAATATGGGTTTAAAATTTTACTATCAAAACTTAACCAACTCCCTCCTGTGAAATCATCAACACAATCACAATATTGAACAAACACTCTAGTTGTTAAATTACTTATTTTTGATGTGATGGAAACCATATTCTTAGATAAAAATTTAAAAGCCCTTCTTTGTTCTTTTATAGTCTTGGCATTAGTTATTTTATTTAAATTTAATTTAAGAGTATTAAGTTCTTTCGTTTGATGATTTTCTAACTCTAACATACTTTTTATCTTATTTTCTAATGCTATTGATTTTTTGTTTGCATTATCGAAATCTGATTTAATTAAAGCATCTTTTAGCTTAATGTAATATTCTAATACTGTTAGAAAATTATCTTTAGAGCTATTACTTAAATTGATTTTTGATACTGCCACATCTAACCTCTTTTTCATTAAGTTGGTATCAGAATTTATATTATTAGCCTGAATAGTATTGATAGACATCATTGATCTTTTTCCACTAAGTTCAGCTGTTGCATCAATAGTAAATACACCTTGGACTACTATTACATCACCCATAGACACTCCTTCTGTAATCTCATAATAATCTCCTATTTCTTGCCCTAGCTCTACTTCTACCATTTCAAAAATAGGTTCTTCATTATTAAATATTTTTTTATAAACTATAGAGCGTTTTCCTGTCCATAAAACAGCTGATTTTGGTACTCTTATTGTTTTGTTATCTAAGACATCTAAATTTAATATAGCAGATATAAGCATACCTGGTTTTAACAAACCTTCTTTATTATCCATAATAACACGAAGAGCCATAGTACGCTTTACGTCATCAATTATAGGCTCTATAAAATCTACTTTACAATTTATTATGTTTGGATTTAAACCTTTTACTAAAACTTGGATGTTATCACCAATTTTCACACCTTTTAATTGGTTTTCATAACAATCAAAAATCCCCCAAACTGTTCGAAGATCTGAAGTTTTAAATAAGATTTGTCCTTCTTTGTAAAATTTGCCTTCTTTAACAAATGTCTCTGTAATTGTTCCTGAAACATCAGCGTATAAATTGAAGTTAAACATTGGCTTTTTTTTAGCAAGCATCAAATCTATTTCTGCATCTGAAACTTTCCAAAGACCATCTGCGTTTCTTGCTTCAGTAAATAAATTTTTATGTGTTTTTCTATATTTTAATGAACTTAAAAGCTCATCTTGAGCTGAATATAATTCTGGTGAATAGATTACTCCTAATTTTTGTCCTTTAAAAACCTTCTTTCCGACATAGTTTGAATAAAACCGCTCTACTCTTCCATTAAATAAAGAAGTTTGCACACCATCGGTTTGTTGATTCGTTTTTATTTTTCCAGATAGCTTTATTATAGCATCTTTTACTATACTTGAACCTATAGTAGTAGTTTCTATATTTGCTAAAGATATAGCATCTTTTGACATTTTAAACTGAGAATCTGAAAGTAAAGTATTCTGTTTTGAAACATAAATTAAATTCATCGCACATAAAGGGCATTTACCTTCATTATCTTTTTGAATTTTTGGGTGCATTGAACAGGTCCAACTTCCTTTACTACCTAATACGGTTTGTTTTTGATAAGAAACTGCTGAATCAGATAATCCAAAAAACAGATATCCCAAAAGTACCCCTATTAATAAAACAACTACATATGTTACTATTTTCCGTGTCATTTTTATTTTGTTCTTAATCGGTTATAACTCAATTCTTTTTTCCAACAGAATAATAAAGGAACAACAAATAATGTAATTAATGCCATTAACATACCTCCTAAACAAGGTATAGCCATTGGTAACATTATGCTAGCACCTTTACCTGAAGCGGTTAAAATAGGTAATAAAGCTAAAATAGTTGTTGCAGTTGTCATTAAACATGGACGTAAACGCTTTTTGCCTGCTTTAATAACAATTGCTCTAATTTCAGAGATATTCTGGTTTGTTTGTTTTTCAAAAGCTTGCTTTAAATAAGTCGCCATAATAACTCCATCATCAGTAGCAATACCGAACAAAGCTATAAATCCAACCCAAACAGCAACACTTAAATTTATAGTATCTATGTGGAATAATTCTCTAAAATTAACACTTAAGAAATTAAAATTCATGAACCAAGATTGTCCATAAAACCAAATTAATATAAAACCTCCAGCAAATGCTACTAGAACACCAGAAAATACAATTAATGATGTTGTAATAGACTTAAATTGAAAATAAAGTACAAGTAGAATAATTAAGAAACAAACAGGAATAATAAAACTAAGTGTTTTTTGAGCATGCAAATGGTCTTGATAAGTACCACTAAACTCATAATTTACTCCGCTTGGAATCTCTAAATTACCAGCTTTAATTTGTTTGTTTATTTCTTGTTTAGCTTTAGTTACACATGAAACTTCAGATAAATTGTCTACTTTATCAAAAATTACATAACTAACAAGAAAACCATCTTCACTTTTTATACTTTGTGGCCCTTTTTTGTAGAGAATTGTAACAAAATTACTTATAGGAACTGATGTCTTATTTGGCAAATCAATATAAATTTTTTCTAAATCTTTAGGAGAATTTCTAAGTTCTCGAGGATACCTTACTCGAATTCCGTAACTCTCTCTGTTTTCTATTGTTTTTGAAATTATTTTACCACCTACAGCAACCTCTATTATACTTTGTATTTTCTCTACAGATAAACCATACCTTGCTATTTTATCTCGATCTATATCAAATAAAAGATATGGCTTACCTGTGACTCTATCTGCAAAAACTGACCTTGCTTTAACCCCTTTAGTTCTTTTTAAAATTCTTTCTAACTCTAACCCAAATGTTTCTACATCTTTTAAATTTTGTCCTTTTATTTTTATTCCTAAAGGGCTTCGCATTCCGGTTTGTAACATAACCAATCTAGTTTCGATAGGTTGAAGTTTAGGAGCAGATGTAACTCCAGGTAATTGTGTTACTTTTGTGATTTCTTTCCAAATATCATCTTCATTTTTAATGTGATTCCTCCAATTTCTGAAATATTCACCTGATTCATCTACTATCAATTCTCTAGTTTTTATGCCAGACCCAGGAAGAACTGCTATTCCCGATTTAGTTTCAAATTCTCCTTTCTCATTGACTTTAAACTTTATTGGATTGTTATCTTCATCCAAAATATATTCTGATTTATAAGAAATTAAATTCTCAAACATAGACATTGGTGCAGGGTCTAATGCCGAAGAAGTTCTTCCCGCTTTTCCAACAACATATTCTATTTCTGGAAGCGTTGCAACTGCTACATCCAACTTTTTAAGTATTTCAATGTTTTCTGAAACACCAGCATGAGGTAATGAAGTAGGCATCAAAAGGAAGTCACCCTCTTCCAGTCTAGGCATAAATTCTTCTCCGGAATTAAGAAAAATAAAGAACCCAAAAAAAACTGCTAATAAAGGTATACTAATTGAAATTTTTTTATGTTCCAAAACCCAACTCAATATTTTATGATAATATCTAATAAAAACATAAAAAGGGAGCAAAATTAATATTAGAAGAAAAACAACGAATAACAAGTTTCCAAACCAACTAATACTAAAACCTAAAGGACGCCAATGCATTGCTAACAATAAAGCAACCATTAATATTACATTACCAAGTGTCATAATTTTATATTGGTAAGTATTTATTTGTTTTTTATATAAAGCTATTGCTAATAGTCCAAAAAATAAAAATAGACCTCCAACCCAAAATCCTAAAAACAATGCTATTACCCCTAAAATAGACACACAAATTTCTGAAATGAACTTTTTACTCCTAATATTCTTCTTCAATACAACAGAAGCTAATGGAGGTATTATAAATAAGGTTATCAATACTGCCGAAAATAATGCTACAGTTTTAGTAAAAGCTAAAGGTATAAATAATTTCCCTTCAACTCCAGTTAATGTAAATACAGGAATAAAGCTTATTATTGTTGTTAATCCTGCAGCAATAATAGCCCCTGACACCTCTTTAGTTGCATTTATTACAATACTCTTAATAGACATTTTCGGATGTTTTTGTTGATATCTAATAATATTTTCAGATAATATAATACCCATATCTACTATAGTTCCTATAGCTATTGCAATTCCTGAAAGCGCAACGATATTTGCTTCGATACTAAACAGTTTCATTATAATAAAAACTGTTAAAATTGTTAATGGTAATAACCCAGATATTAAAAAAGCTACTTTTAAATTTCGAAGCATAATAACAACCACAATTATGGTTATTAAAACTTCTAACCACAATGCGGTACTCAATGTATTTAAAGTGGCTTTAATTAGTTTTGAACGATCATAAAAAGGAATAATTTCTAACTTAGATATTGTACCATCACTAAGCATTTTCTCTGGTAAGCCAATACTTATTTTTTTTATTTTTTCTTTAATACTATTAGTAACATCCATTGGATTTTCTCCATTTGCCACCGTTACAACACCTCCCACAACTTCTGCACCTCCCTTATCTAAAACACCTCGGCGTGGGGCAGGTCCCATTATTACCTTTGCTACATCTTTAATTCGTATAGGAGTAAAATCATTGGACAAAATACTAGCATTTTCAATATCTTTAATAGATTTAATATAACCTAAACCACGAACAAAATATTCAGCTTTATTAATTTCAATAGTTTGAGCTCCAACATCTCGATTATTATTCTTTATTGCTACAACAACTTGCTCTAGAGTAACACCCCATTGATGCATCAATTCTGGATCTACATCAATTTGATATTCCTTAACAAACCCTCCAATAGAAGTAACTTCTGAAACACCTAAAATGGCATTTAAACTATTTTTAACGTAAAAATCCTGAATAGTACGAAGTTCTTCTAAATTCCATCCTCCAGTAACTTCGCCATTAGGATCTCTTCCTTCAAGTGTATACCAAAAAACCTGACCTAAAGCAGTAGCATTAGGCCCTAATTTTGGTTGCACACCTTTTGGTAAAAGGTTGTAAGGAATAGCGTTTAATTTTTCAACAATCCTAGATCGCGACCAATAAAAATCAATATCATCTTGAAAAATGATATAAATCATTGAAACACCTAACATGGAATTACTTCTCACCGACTTTACTCCTGGTATTCCTAATAAATTAGAGGTAAGAGGAAATGTAATTTGATCTTCAATATCTTCTGGTGATTGACCTCCCCACTCTGTAATAACAATTTGTTGATTTTCTCCTAAATCTGGAATGGCATCTACCGAAAGCTTATAATTTGATAAAAGAGCATTTTTAGAACTAAAAGGAGAAGTTAGTATTCCAAAAATTGTTAAGAAAAATATAACAAAAACTATGACTTGCTTATTATCAATTAAATATTTAACGCTTTTGTTCAACACTTTTTTTAACCTTACTTAAATTCAATAACAAATTAAATCTATTACCTCATAAAAATCAAAAAATAGTACTTAACAGTAGTTTTTATTCGTCAAATTACTAATAATAATTTGCAAATATTTAATTATTAAACCTATAATACCCGCATTTTAAATAAGCTCCTTCTGGAAAACCTATAGGATGATCTATGTCATGCCCTGTTTTAAGCATAATTTTATAACCACGAGAAGCATCATTTAAAATGTTTTTATTAATATCAAAAAAATGCTGAGATAAAACTCTAGAAGAACAAGATGCTAGCACCAACAATCCTTTTTTAGCAGTTAATTTTTCGCCTAATTCTGCAAGTTGTGCATATTTTTTTTTCGCTAATTCGATTTCTGATGCTTGCTTTGCAAAACTAGGAGGATCAATAACAACGACATCAAACGTTATGTTGTTTTTTATTAACTGTTTTAATTCGGCAAAAGCATCGCCAGCAATTATTTTATGTTTGCCTGTGTAATGATTTAGTTTTCCGTTTTCTATGGCTATTTCTAGTGCTTGTTTACTAATATCAAGACTTGTTACTTCTTTGGCTCCATTGGCTAAAGCGTGCACAGAAAAACCACCCGCATAACTAAACACATCTAAAACGGTTTTACCTTTACTCCACTCTCCCACTTGTTTTCTATTTGCACGATGATCTAAAAAATAACCCGTTTTATGTCCTTTTATAACATTTGCCGAAAAATTTACACCATGCTCTACAAATTCTACAACTTCATTTTCCAAAACACCATAAACAACTTCGCCATTATCTAGTTTATGCTGTTTTGAAGTTTCTAAACTACGGCTTAAACGTACTACAACTGTTTCTGCTTCACACTTTTTTTGCAAACTTGGCATTATAGTTTCTAAATATGGTAGCCAAATTTCAGAATATATCTTAACCACTAAAATCGATGCATAAACATCTGCTATTAAGCCTGGGAAACCATCATTTTCGCCAAACAATAAGCGATAACTGTTTGTATTTGTTTTTAATAGTGGTTGTCGCTTTTTGTAGGCTTCTTCTATTTTATTTTTAAAAAAAGCTGCTCCTATTTCTACTTTTTCATGGCTACTATGAAGCATTTTTATTCTAATAGGCGAATTAGCATCATACAAACCTAAACCAATTACTTTGTTTTTGTTTTTACTGAAAACGATAGCCAAATCGCCAGATTTAGCATCGTTATTTATTTTGGTGATATTATTTGAAAATACCCACGGATGCCCTTGAACAACAAATTGCTCACCTTTAGAATTGAGTTTTACGGCTAAACGTTTTGGAGTATAGCTTGGTTTTATTTTTTGCGAAAAAGCCATAGTTTTATTTTAGAATTCGAAAGTACAAAATTTGAAACGTCAATTACGAGCGTAGTGTGGTAATCTCTTCAAAATATAAAGTCCCTTTTAACAGATTACCATACTACGTGCTCGCATTAATGCACAAAAAACGCAACCATTTCTGGTTGCGTTTTTATTATCTAATTAAGTTTTTAAAAACTTACTTTACCTCTTCAAAATCAACATCTTCAACATCACTTCCTTCAGATTGTGCTTGTTCTCCTGCACCAGCATCTGGTCCTGGTTGTGCACCACCTTGAGCTTCGGCTTGTGCTTTGTACATTTCTTCAGAAGCTACTTTCCAAGCTTCGTTAATTTTATCTAAAGCTGGTGTAATAACAGCTATATCTTTAGATTCGTAAGCTTTTTTCAATTCTTCTAAAGCATCAACAATAGGTTGTTTTTTATCTTCAGATAATTTATCGCCAAACTCTTCTAATTGCTTTTCTGTTTGGAAAATCATAGAATCTGCTTCGTTTAATTTCTGAGCATTTTCTGCTGCAGCTTTATCTGCTTCTGCATTTGCTTCAGCATCTGCTTTCATTTTCTCGATTTCTTCTTCACTTAATCCAGAAGAAGCTTCAATACGAATATCTTGTTTCTTACCGGTTGCTTTATCTTCAGCCGATACTTTAATAATACCATTGGCATCAATATCGAACGTAACTTCAATTTGCGGAGTTCCACGTCTTGCTGGTGGAATATCACTTAAATGGAAACGCCCAATTGTTTTATTATCGGCAGCCATGGCTCTTTCACCTTGTAATACGTGAATTTCTACTGATGGTTGATTATCTGCTGCTGTAGAGAATATTTGCGATTTTTTAGTAGGAATTGTAGTATTAGCCTCAATAAGCTTAGTAAATACATTCCCCATTGTTTCAATACCAAGAGATAAAGGTGTTACATCTAAAAGTAATACATCTTTAACATCGCCAGTTAATACACCACCTTGAATACCAGCTCCTAAAGAAACTACTTCATCAGGGTTTACACCTTTACTTGGTGCTTTTCCAAAGAATTTCTCTACGGCTGCTTGTACAGCAGGAATACGTGTAGAACCACCTACTAAAATAACCTCGTCAATATCATTTTTACTTAATCCAGCAGCTTTTAAAGCAGACTCACATGGCTCGATAGTACGTTTTACTAAATCGTCAATTAATTGTTCGAATTTAGAACGTGTTAAAGTACGTACTAAGTGCTTTGGTCCGCTAGCAGTAGCTGTAATATAAGGTAAATTAATTTCTGTTTGTGCAGAAGATGATAACTCGATCTTAGCCTTCTCTGCTGCTTCTTTTAAACGTTGAAGTGACATAGGATCCTCACGTAAATCCATAGACTCTTCAGCCTTAAACTCATCGGCTAACCAGTTAATAATTTTCTCATCAACATCATCACCACCTAAGTGTGTATCACCGTCTGTAGAAAGTACTTCAAATACGCCATCACCTAATTCAAGGATAGATACATCATGTGTTCCTCCACCAAAATCAAATACCACTATTTTTTGGTCGGTACCTTTTTTGTCCATACCGTAAGCTAAAGCAGCAGCAGTAGGCTCATTAATAATACGTTCTACTTTTAAACCAGCAATTTCACCAGCTTCTTTAGTAGCTTGACGTTGGCTATCGTTAAAATAAGCAGGTACAGTAATTACAGCTCTACTTACATCTGCACCTAAGTAATCTTCGGCTGTTTTCTTCATTTTTTGAAGAATCATAGCACTTAACTCTTGTGGTGTATATAAACGACCATCAATATCAACTCTTGGCGTATCGTTATCGCCTTTTACCACTTTATATGGTACACGTTCTGCTTCGTTTTTAGACTCAGAATATTTATTACCCATAAAACGTTTAATAGAATAAACTGTTTTAGTAGGGTTTGTTACTGCTTGTCTTTTTGCTGGGTCGCCAACTTTAATCTCACCGCCTTCAACAAAGGCAATAACAGATGGCGTAGTACGTTTACCTTCCGCGTTTGGGATTACAACAGGCTCGTTACCTTCCATTACCGAAACGCAAGAGTTTGTTGTTCCTAAATCGATTCCAATAATTTTACTCATAATATATTTTATTTATGGTTTATAAATTTCCGCTTTCACAGAAATGTTGTATTTATTTTTAATTTCGATTTGTATAAGTCAATCATTATGCCAACAAAAAAAATATGTCATAGTGTCAGATTTATTTAAGTTTACAGTCACAGTAAACCATTTGCCTTCAATCATCTGTCATTTACCTTTTGTCAATTTCATCTTTTGGGCGCAACCACAAGGGTCGGGCTATACGTTACAAGTCCTCGCTCGTACCTCGCTGTGGGCTATTCACTTCTATCCCTTGCGCAAAACAACTGCCTATATATTTAACAACTATTTATTAAACTAAAAAGCATAGTAATCAAATAAAAAACAATATATATTTGCTTAAAATTTAACTATTAATTCTATGGAATGTATTTCTGTTTTCGATATGCTTAAAATTGGCATTGGTCCATCAAGCTCACACACCCTAGGGCCTTGGCGTGCTGCCGAGCGTTGGATAAAAGAATTAAAAAAGACAAAAAAATTTAATAACATAGAGTCCATTTCAATCGATTTATATGGCTCGCTATCATTAACAGGAAAAGGGCATGCTACCGATTTTGCTATTATGTTAGGGCTAAGTGGTGCAGACCCCGAAACCATTCCTGCAGACTCTATAAATGCAACAATAGATCGCATAAAAGCAGAAAACAAAATACACTTAAACAACGAACTTAATATAGCATTTAACCCGAAAACAGATATTATATTTAATAGAAAGTTTTTACCATTTCACTCTAACGGATTAAAATTCACGGCCATTTGTAACGGAAAAAAAACAAGTTCAACCTTTTATTCTATTGGTGGCGGATTTGTTGTTAAAGAAGAACGTAAAAACTCGAAGCGAAATTTCGAGATAAAATGCGCTTTCCCATACCCTATAGATAAAGGTACAGAACTTCTTAAATTTTGTTCTACCCTTAACAAATCGATTTCTGAAGTTGTTTTAGAAAACGAAAAATCTATACGAACAGAAACAGAAATAAATACCGAGTTAAAGCGTGTATGGGATACCATGTTAGACTCTATGTATACGGGTTGCCATACTGAAGGCAACCTGCCTGGAGGTTTAAACGTAAGGCGCCGCGCATTCGATATGCATAAAAACTTAAAAGGTAACGCACCATACAACACACCAGTAGAATGGATTTATGCTATTCGAGATACCGAAGTAAAATTTCGTCAAATACTAAAATGGGTAAGCTGTTTTGCTTTAGCTGTTAACGAAGTTAATGCATCTTTAGGGCGTGTAGTAACAGCTCCTACCAACGGTAGTGCAGGTGTTATACCAGCTGTTTTAATGTATTATTTAGTTATTGAAAACCACGATGGCGATTTTAATGATATTAAACGCTTTTTACTAGTTGCCGGAGAAATAGGAAGCATATTTAAAAAAGGAGCCACAATTAGTGCCGCAATGGGTGGTTGCCAAGCAGAAATAGGCGTTTCGTCTGCCATGGCAGCTGGCGCATTAACCGAGCTACTTGGCGGCACTCCAGAACAAGTTTTGGTAGCTGCCGAAATTGCTATGGAGCATCATTTAGGATTAACCTGCGATCCTATTGGTGGTTTAGTACAAATACCGTGTATAGAACGCAATGCTATGGGCGCTATAAAAGCCATAAATGCTGCCGAACTTGCTTTAGACACCGACCCTAAAAACGTAAAAGTACCTTTAGATAAAGTTGTAAACACCATGTGGGAAACTGCAAAAGACATGCATTCTAAATACAAAGAAACATCTGAAGGTGGTTTGGCTGTAGGTGTATATCTTTCAGATTGTTAATCGGCTTGGTTACAAGAAGAGCGTCTACGCGTATCAATTAAGTAAATAATTTTCCATTGGCTACCATCTTTAAATAACTGAAAGGAATTAACACCACAATGGCTAAACTTACCATTGTACCAAAACTCATAAGGTGTCCAAGCATTAGCCATATTGCCATCTACTTGAATGTTATAATCCAATAAGCGTTCATCCCATTTCTGGTCATCGGGTCTATTGGCTATAGCCTCTAGCAATTTGTTAGGCTTGTCGGTAACTAAAACATCTTTACCTTCTTTGTTCTTATAGGCCGTTTGCATAAGAACTTTATCTGCCATTACAGATTTCATTATAGTGGTATCACCCTTATGAAAACCATCAAAAAAAGTATCAACAGTTGCTTTAACATGTGCGTTTTCATCAGTTTGACCAAACAAAACAGAAGAAATTAATAGGGCTAAATAGAATATAAATCGTGCCATAATATTTAGTTTTCCACTAAAATAACTGATAACCAGCAATCAAGACATGCTTTAAAGAAAAGTTTAACAGTATCTGCTTAATTTAGTATTTTTACATGCAATCTAAACTAAAAAATACATGTCTGTAGCTAAAAAAGAATATAAACGCGTTACTGTAAAAACATTAGTAGATATGAAAGCCAATGGCGAAAAAATATCTATGCTTACCGCCTATGATTATACCATGGCAAAAATTGTTGATGGCGCTGGTATAGATGTTATACTTGTTGGCGATTCTGCTAGTAATGTTATGGCGGGCCACGAAACAACATTACCAATTACACTAGACCAAATGATTTACCATGCCTCTTCTGTAATTAGAGCTATAGATAGATGTTTAGTAGTTGTAGACTTACCTTTTGGTAGCTACCAAAGCGACCCTAAAGAAGCTTTACGATCTGCCATTAGAATTATGAAAGAAAGCGGTGCTCACTCTGTAAAGGTAGAAGGTGGTCGTGAAATTAAGGACTCTATTAAACGTATTTTAAATGCCGGAATTCCTGTAATGGGCCATTTAGGATTAACACCTCAATCTATTTATAAATTTGGAACTTATACCGTTCGTGCAAAAGAAGAACAAGAAGCCGAAAATTTAATTGAAGACGCCAAACTACTTGAACGTTTAGGCTGTTTTGCCATAGTTTTAGAAAAAATTCCTGCAAAACTAGCTAAGCAAGTAGCCGATAGTGTTAGTATTCCCATAATTGGCATTGGAGCTGGTCCAGATGTAGACGGGCAAGTTTTAGTTTTACACGATATGCTTGGCATGACACACGAATTTAATCCAAGGTTTTTACGTCGATATTTACATTTATATGAAGATATGACTAATGCTATTTCGCAATATGTTGATGATGTAAAAAGTGTTGATTTCCCTAATGAAAGCGAAAAATATTAATCTTATTAATATGCCTAAGTAAAAAGTTGGCCCTTTAAGATTAAAAATAATAATACCCCTATTTAACATCTAAGCTTCCAACAAATCGAGAAATCGAAACACCAAATATGCCTAAAACCCTATCAAATAAAAACAACCTTCAAGTTTTATATGAAGACAACCATATTATAGCAATAAACAAACGTGCTGGAGATATTGTACAAGGCGATAAAACTGGAGACAAACCCCTTAGCGATGTTATAAAAGAGTATATTAAAATTAAGTACAACAAACCTGGCAATGTATATTTAGGAACCGTACATAGATTAGATAGACCAACCACAGGGCTTGTTATTTTTGCAAAAACTAGTAAAGCCTTACCTCGATTAAACAAATTATTTGTTTCTAAAGATATTAGTAAAACCTATTGGGCATTAGTAAAAAACCAACCACCAAAACAACAAGATACACTTACCCATTGGCTAAAAAAAAATCCTAAAAACAACAAATCTAAAGCGCATATAAAAGAAGTTTCGGGTAGCAAAAAAGCAATTCTACATTATAAACTGTTAAAAACACTAGACAATTACTTTTTATTAGAAGTACGTTTAGAAACAGGCAGACACCATCAAATACGAGTACAACTATCTAGTATAGGTTGTCCTATAAAAGGCGATTTAAAATATGGTTTCGACAGAAGCAATAAAGATGCTAGCATAAATTTACATGCTAAGCATATAGAATTTACGCATCCTGTAAAACAAGAACCTATTTCTATTAATGCCCCATTACCCGATGATACTGTTTGGAATGCTTGTCTTTAATTTTTTATATCTTTAAAAGAAAAAAATTGAAATCAATCTCAAAACTTATTACCCTTCAAAACGATTTTTTTAAAACACAAAAAACTAAAGACGTAAATTATAGGTTATCTCTTTTAAAATTATTGAAAACCGAAATTTTAGCCAACGAACAAGCTATTTTAAATGCGTTGAAAAATGATTTTAAAAAATCTGAATTTGAAACTTATTTAAGTGAAATAGGCATTGTTATTTCAGAGCTAAATTTAGCTATAAAAAACTTAAAACGCTGGGCAAAACCTAAACGCATAAAATCGTCTTTATTAACATTTCCTTCAAAAGATTATATTTATAAAGAACCATATGGAACGGTGTTAGTAATTGCACCATGGAACTATCCTTTCCTTTTAGCTATAGAGCCTTTAATTATGGCCATTGCTGCTGGTAATACGGTTGTTTTAAAACCAAGCGAACTTACATTAAACACGTCAAAAATAATTACGCAATTAATTGAAAATGTTTTTCCTAAAGATGTTGCAACATCTGTTGAAGGTGGTATTGAAACCTCTACTGAATTATTAAACCAAAAATGGGATTATATATTCTTTACAGGCAGTACAAAAGTTGGAAAAATTGTTGCCAAAGCAGCAGCCAAACATTTAACACCTGTAACCTTAGAGTTAGGAGGCAAATCGCCTTGTATTATAGATGCCACTATTAACTTAAACCTTGTAGCTAAAAGACTAGTTTGGGGAAAATTATTAAACGGCGGACAAACCTGTATTGCTCCAGATTATGTTATTGCTAAATCAAATATTAAAAAGCAATTAATTGAAGCTTTAAAAATCGAAATCATTAAAAGGTATGGCGAAAACCCTAAAACATCTGAAGATTTCCCAAGAATTATAAACACCAAAAACACACAAAGACTTTCTAGATTATTAAAAGAATGTAATATTGTATTTGGCGGTACGGTAGATGAAAATGAATGTTACATTTCGCCTACATTAGTAGATACTCCTACCCTAAATAGCCAAATTATGCAAGAAGAAATATTTGGACCTATTTTACCAATATTAACCTACAAAACAGATAAAGATATTGAAAACATTATTTGGCAGTTAAATAAACCCTTATCGCTTTATGTTTTTTCTAAAAACAAACAATTTGTTGAAAAAATGATTAACAAATATAGTTTTGGTGGCGGTGTTATTAATGATTTGCTCATTCATTTTGGAAACCATAGACTTCCCTTTGGCGGTATAGGAGCTAGCGGTATAGGAAAATATCATGGCAAACATGGGTTTAATACTTTTTCGAATAGTAAACCTATTATAAAACGTGGTAACTGGATAGATCCTCCTTTTAGATATGCCCCTTACAAAGGAAAATTAAAATTAATAAAAAAAGCTTTTAAGTATTTTGGATGAGTTTTTTTTAACTAAAATAGCTTTATGTAAAATAAAATTTAGGCTAAAGGGTAACTTAAAAATAACTTAACACCTTCACCTATTTTAGACTTTAGCTCAAAACCTGCATTAATTAAAGCAGCCCTACTTTTCATATTTATTAAGCCCGAACCTTTTTCTATGGCTTTAACATCAAACCCTTTACCATCATCTGTAGCAGTAATTAATATGCGTTGGGGCTTATAATTTAAAACTACAGTAATGTTTTTAGCTTCGGAATATTTAACTGAATTTGATAAAAATTCTTGAAGAATTCTAAAAATAATTATTTCATGCTTTCTATCTTTAAATTCTACTTTATTACCTATAGTTTCAAGCTTTGCCGTTTTAAATTTCATTTTTCTCATTCTATCCAACTCATTGGTTATAGATTTTTCAAAGCCAATGTTTAAAATAACGTCGTTGTTTAATGTTTTTGATAGTGCACGAACTTCTTTTAATCCATTACTTAAAGCTTCGGTAGTGTCTTTAAACTTCTCTTTAACATCATCTGTAACCTGCATTTTTAAAATACTTAATTGCATGCTTGCAAAAGACAATAATTGCCCAACATTATCATGCAGTTCCCAGCCTATATTTTTAAGTGTTTGTTCTTGCGCTTCGGTTTGCGCCTGAATTATTTCGGCCTCAAAAGCTTGCTGTTGCCTAATTTTATCTTGAAGCAATTTATTTTTTCGTTTTAAAAAAACAACAAAAAATATTATAACTAAAGATGTAACAATTACCAAAACAGCAATCATGTATACTAATAAATACCGCTCTGAAGCGCTAGTTGCTAGTCGTTCTGTGGTTTGCACCATATTAAAGCAAATATAAAAGTTGTGTACATAGTAATATTGGCAAATAAATAAATTTGCCACTTTAAGAATATAAAATTCCAGTCTCCTTGTACATTATAAATATCATAAAACACTAAAGGTGTTATTATAAGCCACCAAATAAAAATAGCTGCACTAATATAAAAATTTAATGATTTATAGAACGTTAATATTTTATCGCTTAGCAATACTTCTATAAAATAAAAAACAGTACTAACAAATATAATAAGAGCACCTAGAATACTAATTATAGGAAAAAATCGAATAAAATAATCATTCCAATTAATTATTATATAAATAACGGAAAACAATAAAAAGCTAATACAACTATATTTTATAATTTTTTTAAACAATAATTTATTTAAAATATTATAGTAATAAAACGAAAAAAACACAATAGCTCCTACTTTCCAATATAAAGTAGACCACCAAAAATTTTTACTAAAAACCGTACCTTGTAAAAAGGACAAAAACCCATTATTTACATATTTTACATATCCTCCAGTAGAATCGCATACGGATAAATAGACTAAAAACCATATAAAATATTTAGCAGCTGTTAATTTATATTTTTTATAAAATACTAAACCAGTAACAGCTGCTAAAACTTCAATACCAAACGATAAGGTATTTTTATATTCTAAAAGAAAATCATTCATTTATATTACTGTGGGTAACCGGTATCTCCTCCACTAGCATCGTTTAAAGGTGGTACTGGTATGTCTGGATCGCCAGGTGGTAAGAGCACATTCAAACTACTTGCTTTTGATGTGTTTTTAGGGCCTGTTGGCACTATAAACATAGTATTTCTATTCTTTTTTCCTGGTTTTCCATTTTTACCATAATTACCTAAGTATACTCTAACTCCTGTCATTTTATAACCTAAAGTATCAGATTTAGCTTGGGCATAAGATAAATACTCATTAATTTCTTTTAACGACCACCAAACTGATCGCATTTTTTTTCTAGGCCCTTCAACATCTATTAACGAATCTACTTCTGTTTGGTTATTTTTTTCCCAATTATTACTTAATATTTTTGCTTGAGCTACTGTTATAGTATCTCTTGGGGCAGTAGCTTCGGCATGCATATTGGGTTTATCTGCAACAGATTGCGGACAAAAGTAATATGTTAATAATGCCCCTATAATACCTCCTAGAATAATTAGTCCTAATTTTTTCATATTTCAAAATAGTTTTGTTGTTAATAGCAGGTTTAAAAATAATAAAAAGATTTGATTACATAGCACAAAAAGTGCATTTCGTCGATATTTTGTTAAGAGGGAAACCCAAGCATAGCTCCCATACCTACGGTAAATAACCAACAACCATATATAGCATGCTCAATAGACACTAAAAGTGTAGATTCTGTGTTTTTATAAGTATACGCGAACATTAAACCTCCTATAAAAGTTAAAACTAAAACCAAGATACTACCAAAAAACAAATGCGCCAAAGCAAATAAAATTGCATTAAAAAAAACAAATACTTTTTCATTTTTAAATAAACTAAAATAACGAATAAAGAAAAAAGTTCTATATATAAGCTCTTGCGGATATACCGAAAACAAACTATAAACACATAAAATTACACACCACTTTAAAGGATTATTTAACACCACTATAAATAAAGATTCTGCATCTGTTAACCATACAAAAAGGGTAGTAAAAAATGCTATAAATAACAATTTTATTATTGTTATTTTAAAAAACAGCTTCCATTTTATCTCTTTAGATATTTTAAATTTTAAGTTTTCAACAGCTAAGAGTATATAAATTACATAAGCAAAACCTAAAACACCGATGCTTAATTTAATCCACGGCGAGTAATTTAATGAGAAACTAAATGGTACTAGAACGAAAATAGTAATAAGCTCAATAAATTTATATACCCTAGAACTCATTTTAAAAATTTATTGTTGTACTGTGTTTAACTTCATTTATTACAAACATGCTATGTGTGCTACCAATATGGTTAATATTAGTTAATTTCTTAACCATAAACTCCCTAAAAGCTGCCATATCTTTTACAATTACTTTAAGTAAATAATCGTAATCGCCACTTAAATGATAACATTCTAGAACTTCATTAATACGCTTTACTTCTTTTTCGAAACTAACTACAAACTCTTGAGTATGCTGAAGGAGTTTAATATGACAAAATACAACAAAACTTCTGTCTATCTTTTGTTTATTAACAACAGCTATATATCCATCTATAAAACCTGTCTTTTCTAGCTTTTTAATGCGTTCGTACACAGCAGTAACAGACAAACCAAGTTTATTAGAAAGTTCTTTATTGGTTTGTTTACAATCTTGCTGTAGGTATTCAAGAAGTTTTTTATCGGTTGCGTCAAATGTCATACTTGAAAATATTTCATTAATAGACCAAACACAAGCCTACTTATAATTAATTATTCTATAAATATACGTTTAAATAGTTTTATTTTCTACTACAACAACAAAGTATTGTTTTTAATTCTAAAAAACTTAAACTTTGTATTAAACAAATATAACTTATTATGCCATTTAAACCTGCTAACAATATACAAGACTTACAGTACTTTGGAGAATTTGGAGGTGTTAACCCTTCTATATCAGATTCGTCAACTTACACTTTTTTATCTGCTAAAACCATGTTTGATACATTTGAAGGTAATGCAGATGGTTGTTATTTATATTCGCGCCACTCTACGCCTTCTAATTTATATTTAGGTGAAGCTTTGGCTGCCATGGAAGGGACAGAAACGGCTAATGTATCGGCATCTGGAATGGGCGCTATTACGCCTGTTATCATGCAATTATGTAGTGCTGGCAATCATATTGTTTCTAGCAGAACTATTTATGGAGGTACGTATGCGTTTTTGAAAAACTTTGCGCCTAAATTTAATATTGACACCTCTTTTGTTGATATTACAAAGCTTGATCGTGTTGAGGCTGCTATAACTAAAAACACAAAAGTTATATACTGCGAATCTGTAAGCAATCCGCTTTTAGAAGTTGCCGATATTAAAGGCTTAGCAGAAATTGCTAAAAGACATAATTTGAAATTAGTGGTTGATAATACGTTTTCGCCACTATCAATTTCTCCTGCAATACTAGGTGCAGATGTTGTAATTCATAGCTTAACTAAGTTTATAAATGGCTCTAGTGATACTGTTGGCGGTGTTATTTGTGGTACTCAAGAGTTTATTAATGACTTAAGAAATGTTAATGATGGTGCTTGTATGCTTTTAGGGTCGACTATGGATAGTTTACGTGCAGCTTCAATTTTAAAAAACTTAAGAACATTACACATAAGAATGCAACAGCATAGTAAAAATGGTTTGTTTTTAGCTGAAAAATTTGAAGCCGATGGCTTAAAAACTGTTTATCCTGGTTTAAAGTCGCATCCGTCTCATAGTTTGTTTAAAAGTATGATGAATGAAACTTATGGTTTTGGAGGCATGCTTACAATTGATGTTGGTTCGTTAGAAAAAGCAAACCAACTTATGGAACTTATGCAGCATAAAAACTTAGGGTATTTGGCTGTTAGCTTAGGGTTTTACAAGACGCTATTTAGTGCTCCAGGAAGCTCTACATCGTCTGAAATACCTGAAAACGAACAAAAAGACATGGGTTTAAGTGATGGTTTAATTAGGTTTTCTATTGGTTTGGATGCCGATATTGAGCGCACTTACAAGATGATGAAAGCTTGTATGCTAGAAATTGGGGTATTGTAATATTATATTTTTTATTTCAACTAAATTAATTAAAGCTGTAATTACCTTAGAGATTATTAACTTAATTGGCAAATTTCGCGCAAGGGATAGAAGTGGATAGCCCACAGCGAGGTACGAGCGAGGACTTGTAACGTATAGCCCGACCCTTGTGGTTGCGCCCAAAACAATACTGTGTTAAATACCTTTAATTCTTAACCATAAACTAGCCATAACGTTTTCAAAATTATTTAGTTTCGCTTTAAATGGCTTCATGTTTAACCTGTTTTTTTCTTTATATAGTAATAGGCTAAAAACAGACGTGTTAGGGTTGTTTGCATCTAAAAGCGGATAACGCAAATCGTTATACTGGTATTCGTTTTCTTTTAATTTATAAATACTATAATATTGATTGCTAAACCATGCTAAGCTTTTTATGTCTTGATACTCTAATGGACTTAAATCGCGCTGTTTGGGTAACTCTCGAAAATTTAAAAAACGATTTTGAGTGTCTAACAACGAATAACTTGACACAAAATATGACGTTTTGGTTTCTACAATGCCATACCATAAAATGTTATTAAAAATGGCTGGTTGTGTGCTAAACCTAATATAACTTATATTATTATCGTGTAATGATTTTTTAAAAATAGCATCAACATACAGCTTGTTTGCTAATGTAAATAGCATATAAACCGAACTAATACCTATACTTAGCTTTAAACATACATTTCTTTTTTTTGATGCGCGTTTAAAAAACATTAAAGTTATTATACCTACTAAAAAAGGTAATGTATAGGCAGGATCTGCAACCGCAATATTATTTAAGGCTACTCTGTAATTACTAAATGGCGCAAATAACTGTGTACCATAAGGTGTAAAACAGTCTAATAAGGGGTGTGTAAATAACGACCAGAAAGATAAACTTATCCAATCTGTTAATGTGGTTGTGTTTAATCGTTTTCTGGTATTATATAGTTTATAAAATAGCCAGCCAAAAAAGAAAGCTGCCAGTATAGAAAACAAAATGGAGTGCATAAAACCTCTATGAAACAACATAGCATCAATTTCATTACCATATAACCAACTGCCAATTAAAACATCTAAATCTGGAATTGTACCTCCAATAGCTCCAAACAACAATGCTTTGTTACCTATTTTTTTACCTAAAACAGCTTCGCCACAAGCCGCACCTAAAACAATTTGAGTTAATGAGTCCATATAAAACAGGCTAAGTTAAGCAACAATTTTAAAATATAATGCACGTGAAAAAACACTTAATTTTAATACAAACTTTTTTAATTACAAACACACTCCTGAAATAGTCTAGAACTTTAGTAAAACTAGTATTAAAACTTTATGAATATAACATTAAACAACACAATAAATATAACTTCTAATAAACATAAAAACGATTAATAAAATTAAAAACAACACACAAACACCAAGTACTTTTACCAATAAACACCTAATAAACACTCTGTTAAATGCATTTTGATAAAAAATAATAAAATCGTAACATTACATAACTAAAATTTCCCTTATGCAAGAACAAAATAATATTTCTGAATTTAAAGCCAATAATGAGAACATCATAGAAAATAAAGCGCTTAATTTTATTGAAGCTCTTATACCAGTAATATTATTAATGGCTTTGCTTTTTTACAATATTATGTTTGCAAATGGCGAACTTTTAGGCGAATACTCAAATCAATTCATTCTACTTATTGGAGGAGCCATTGCAGCAATAGTTGGTTTTTTTAATAAAGTATCGTTAAAAAGAATGCTTACCGAAATATGGGAAAATTTAAAAAGCGTTTTTATACCTATTATGATTTTATTTTTAGTAGGTGCATTAGCCGGTACATGGTTGGTTAGTGGTGTTATACCCGCTATGGTGTATTATGGCTTGCAAGTATTAAGCCCAGAAATATTTTTACCAGCATCTGTAATTATTGCTGCTGTAATATCTATTGCAACCGGAAGCTCATGGACCACCTCTGCTACCGTAGGCATAGCTTTAATTGGTATTGGAAACGCTTTAGGCATAAGTTCTGGAATAATTGCCGGAGCCGTTATTTCTGGGGCTTATTTTGGAGATAAAATGTCTCCGCTTAGCGATACCACAAACTTAGCTCCTGCCATGGCCGGAACAGACTTATTTACTCACATAAAATACATGAGCTTTACTACTGTTCCTACAATAATAATAACATTAATTGTTTTTAGCGTTTTAAGTTTTAGTATTACAACTTCTGGAAACGCAGATGTAAGTAACTTATTAAACACCATTAATAACCATTTTAACATAACACCTTGGCTGTTTTTTGTACCATTATCTGTTATTGGTTTAATATTACTAAAAACCAAACCATTAATAGCATTAAGTGCAGGTGTTATATTAGCTGCCATTTTTGCATTTATTTTTCAGCCTAATATATTAGATAGTTTAAGCGATTCTAAGTTATCATCAATAATAACATCTATTTTAACAGATACACAAATAACTACGCCAAACGAAAAATTAAACGATTTGTTCTCTTCTGGCGGAATGAAAGGTATGCTTTGGACTATTTTTCTTATTATCTGTGCCATGGTTTTTGGAGGTATTATGGATGGCATTGGAGCACTTTCAAGAATAACAAGTGCCTTACTATCAATAGCAACAAGTGTTTTCGGGTTATTTGCTAGTACTGTTATAAGCTGCTTAGGTTTAAATACAATAGCTTCAGATCAATATTTAGCTATTGTAATTCCTGGAAAAATGTTTAAAAAAGCTTTTAAAGACAAAGGATTAGCTCCAGAAAATTTAAGTAGAACTCTTGAAGATTCTGGTACTGTAACTTCCGTTTTAATACCTTGGAATACTTGTGGCGCTTACCAATCTGGTGTTTTAGGCGTTGGTGTTGCCGAGTATTTTTTCTATGCTATTTTTAATTGGTTAAGCCCATTTACTACATTATTATTTGCTGCTTTTTCAATTAAAATAAGACAGCTAACAAAAGCATAAATAAGAAATACATTTATATAAAAAAACCAACCTAAACAACTCAATATCAAGACCTATAAATAATTACTATTAATCAATAAGTATTTAAAATTTTATGTTGTTTTATTTTCTTTAGTTGCGAAGTACTTTTGCATTAAAATAATTAACAATAATTAAAAAAATCGAATACAAATGTCATTAGTAGGTAAAAAATTTCCAAGCTTAAACGTAGACGCCATGAATGAAATGGGAGATACTTTTAAAGTTAATGTTCTTGAAGAAGCAGTAAACAACAAGAAAAAAGTAGTATTATTTTGGTATCCAAAAGATTTTACTTTTGTATGCCCAACAGAATTACACGCATTTCAAGCTGCTTTAGGCGAATTCGAAAAAAGAAACACTATTGTAATTGGTGCTTCATGCGATACTCCAGAAGTACACTTTGCTTGGTTAAACACAGCAAAAGATAACGGAGGTATTGAAGGTGTAACTTACCCAATTTTGGCCGATAGTAACAGAAACTTATCTAGCATTTTAGGAATTCTAGATATTACTAACGAAACTTACGACGAAGAAACAGGAACCGTTCAAGTAGAAGGCGATAACGTAACTTATAGAGCAACTTACATTATTGATGAAGAAGGAACCGTACAACACGAAAGCATAAACAACATGCCATTAGGTAGAAACGTTGGCGAATATATTCGTTTAGTTGACGCCTTAACACACGTACAAGAAAAAGGAGAAGTTTGCCCTGCAAACTGGGAAGAAGGTAAAGAAGCCATGAATGCCAATGCAAAAGCAACTGCCGAGTATTTAGCTGCACACGCTAACTAATAATAAAATTAAAATGTTTTTACGAATTAAAAAGTAATTTATCTAACTTTTTAATTCGTAAAGACTATAAAAACAAATGCTATGTTAAAAGAATTAAACGAAGACAATTTACAAACACTAATAGCAGAAAACAATACCGTTGTGGTTCAATATTCTGCAACATGGTGCGGAAACTGTCGTATAATGAAACCAAAGGTTAAAAAATTAGCTTCAGAAATAGAAGGCGTAACATTTGTTATAGCTGACGCTGAAAAATTTCCTGAAAGTAGAAAATTAGCTACTGTTGATAACCTACCAACATTTGCAACCTTTAAAAATGGTGCCTTTGTAAACCAAGTACAAACCAATAAGTTTGATGTTTTAAAAGAACTAGTTAACGAAGTTGTTTAACATTTTCGCTTTCGCGGAAGCCTAAAAATAGTTTATTTATGAAACTACCAGTAATTAAACACTTAACACAGTTTATTGAAGATAACGACGAAGATTTTGTAATTGAAACCATTGAAACTCTAGAAGCTTTAACAGAAGTACCTTCGCTTAAAGATGAAGAGCTAGATGTAATTGGTGAATTAATATCTAATATGTACGGCGCTATTGAAGTAAACAAAATGATTAAAGATGGAGCAACTAAAAAAGATGCCGTTAATAACTTTATGAAACGCGTATTAGGCTCTATTGATAAATAGAAAACAAGAAAAAGAAAAATGCATAAAAAACCATCTTGCCAAGGCAAGATGGTTTTTTTATTTTTATAAAACAATATAAATTACAAACCCCTTATTTTAAAAGTTTTGTAATAGTTTCAAAATTTTTATCGATTGCGTAATCCAATGCTGTTTTTCCATTACTATCTTTAATACTCTTATCTGCATTATGCTCTAACAACAATTTTACAACATCTACCTTATTATATTGTGTAGCAAACGATAAGGCTGTGGTTCCATTATTATTCACTTCATTTAAATTTGCCCCATTTTCAATTAAATAAGTAACAAAACTTACGTTTCCCTTAAAACTCACACCAATTAAAGCGGTATTTCCAGAAGCATCCTTATCGTTTATAGGCGCTTTATGTTCTACTAAAATTTTTGTAGCAAACTGGTTATCAAAATACGTTGCTAAAATTAATGGTGTAAAACCTCGTTCGTCTTTAGTTTCGGCTAATTTTGGGTTATTTTGCAACAATGCTTTTAAACTGTTGTTATCTTTATTTTTTATGCTTTCAAACACTTTATTTGTAGCTTTCATTGTTTTTATGTTTCAATAAAAAAGGAATGATAAAAACCATTCCTTTCGCGCTATTATTAATAATTATTATTTTAAATCAAACCTATCTAAATTCATTACTTTAGTCCAAGCTGCAACAAAATCTTTTACAAACCTATCTTGTCCATCATTTGCTCCATAAACTTCGGCTACAGCTCTTAATTCGGTATTAGAACCAAAAATTAAATCGGCACGTGTACCTTTAAATGTAACCTCACCTGTTTTTCTATTTTTACCTTCAAAAATAGTATCATCATTAGATGTTGCACTCCATGTATATGTGAAATCAAGAATATTTGTAAAAAAGTCGTTAGTTAATCGCCCAACATTTTCAGTAAAAACACCATATTTAGAACCATCAAAATTTGCTCCTAAAACTCGTAAACCACCAACAAGAACAGTCATTTCTGGAATAGAAAGTGCTAATAAGTTAGCCTTATCTACCAATAAATCTTCTGCAGCAACTTTTACTTTAGGGGTTATATAGTTTCTAAAACCATCTGCCAATGGCTCTAAATACCCAAAAGACTCTATGTCGGTTTGCTCTTGTGTAGCATCACCTCTACCCTGTGTAAAAGGTACCTTAATATTATGTCCAGCTTTTTTAGCAGCTTCTTCAACTCCAACTGTGCCAGCAAGCACAATTAAATCGGCCATAGAAATTGAGCCTGTAAACTGATTTTTAATATCTTCAAGCGCATGTAACACTTTGCTTAATTGCGTTGGATTGTTAACTTCCCAACTACGTTGTGGCTCTAGACGAATACGCCCACCGTTGGCACCACCACGCTTATCGGAATCTCGGTATGTTGAAGCCGACGCCCAAGCTGTAGTAACTAATTGCGATACACTTAGCCCAGAAGCTATAATCTTATGTTTTAATAAATTAATATCATCATCGCTTAAATTATAATTTACTTTAGGTATTGGATCTTGCCATAATAATTCTTCTTTAGGTATTTCTGGCCCCAAATAACGACTAATTGGCCCCATATCTCTATGTGTTAATTTGTACCATGCTCTTGCAAAAGCATTTTCAAAAGCTTTATGATCGTTATGGAAACGTTTTGAAATTTCTAAATAGGTTGGATCTACTTTTAACGCCATATCTGCGGTTGTCATCATTAAGGCTTGTTTACCATTTGCATCTCCAGCCTTAGGCGCCATTCGTGCGTTTGATGCCGCTGTTGGTGTCCATTGGTGTGCTCCAGCAGGGCTTTTTGTTAACTCCCAATCATAATTTAAAAGCACATCAAAATAATCGGCATCCCAACGGGTAGGATTTGGTGTCCACGCCCCTTCTATACCGCTTGTAATAGTATCATCTAAAACACCAGTTTTATATGTGTTTTTCCAACCTGTACTCATTTCTTCAATGGGTGCTCCGTGTGGTTCCTTACCAACATACTTATCTGGATCTGCAGCGCCATGCGCTTTCCCAAAAGTGTGTCCTCCAGCAACTAAAGCTACCGTTTCTTCATCATTCATTGCCATACGACCAAATGTTATTTTAATATCGTGAGCCGATTTTAAAGGGTCTGGATTTCCGTTAGGTCCTTCAGGGTTTACATAAATTAATCCCATATGTGCCGCTCCAAGATGACCTTCTAAATCACCATCGCTTGTATCATATCGTTCATCATTATCTAGCCAACCTGTTTCGCTTCCCCAGTAAATGTCTTGTTCTGGCTCCCAAACATCTTCACGACCGCCTGCAAAACCAAAAGTTGGAAATCCCATAGACTCCAAAGCACAATTCCCAGCAAGAATCATTAAATCTGCCCATGATATTTTATTACCATATTTCTTTTTTATAGGCCATAAAAGCAATCTGGCTTTATCTAAATTTCCATTATCCGGCCAACTATTTAAAGGCGCAAAACGCTGATTTCCAGAAGCAGCACCGCCTCTACCATCACCAACACGATATGTACCAGCACTATGCCATGCCATACGAATCATAAAACCTCCGTAATGCCCATAATCTGCAGGCCACCAATCTTGAGAGTTTGTCATTAAATCAATTACATCCTTTTTTAAAGCATTAAAATCTATACTATTAAAGGCTTTAGCATAATCGAAATCTTCTCCTAATGGATTAGACTTTGGTGCATTTTGTCTTAAAATATTTAATTTTAATTCGTTTGGCCACCAGTCTCTATTACTAGTTCCGCGTCCTGCTGTTTGCTTTTGGTCTCCACTTAAAAAAGGACATTGACTAGCGTCTCCGCCCTTAAAATGTTGTTCATTGTTATTCATTGCTAAAGTTTTTATGTTAAGCTATTTAATTTCCTCATTTTAAATAAGATGTACTAAAATTACTAATTATATATCTTAAAAAAAGTATATTCATATTTTAATAAATTATACAATAATTGATAAAATTTATTAAAAACGCCAAAAACTATAGTTTTTACATATGCACCAATATCAGCAAAACACTTAAAACACATAAATAAAGTTATTAAATAGTAAGATTAAATTATTTAATATTCATATTTTAGTTGTTCAAATAAAAATATATACAAATGGCTTCAATTACATTAAAAGGAAACGCAATACATACATCAAATAAATTACCAGAAGTTGGAACAAAAGCACCAGACTTCTTACTTACTACTACAGATTTAGCAGTACACAGTTTAACCAATTATGCGGGTAGCAAATTAGTTTTAAACATATTTCCTAGTATAGATACAGGTACTTGTGCGCAATCTGTTAGAACATTTAACACAGAAGCAAGCGAATTGGATAACACAAAAGTACTTTGCATTTCTCGCGATTTACCATTTGCGCAAGGGCGTTTTTGTGGTGCTGAAGGCTTAGATAATGTTATAAACCTATCCGATTTTAAAGATGGAAGTTTTGGCAAAGATTATGGCTTAAATATTATTGATGGGCCTTTAGAAGGCTTACACTCGCGCTGCGTAATTGTTTTAGATGAAAATGGCATTGTTAAGTACACAGAACAAGTTAATGAAATTGTAGACGAACCAAACTATAAAGCTGCTCTTGAAGCATTGCAAGATGCCTAAAAAAGAATCGTTTTTAGTAAACCGTTTAAAAAGTGTTGGGTATGCGTTTAAAGGTGCCTTTTTACTCTTAAAAACAGAAGCTAGCATAAAAATTCAATTTTTTATAGCCATAGCGGTTACATTAGCTGGAGTTTATTTTAATATTTCTGCCCTCGAATGGATGATGCAAATACTAGCTATTGGCTTAGTTATGAGTGCCGAAGGCATGAATACTGCTATTGAAGAAATTGCTAATTTTATTCACCCAGAGCATCATAACAAAATTGGTTTAATAAAAGATATTGCTGCAGGGGCTGTATTTATAGCCTCTGTATTTGCAAGTATAATAGGTTTAATTATATATCTTCCAAAAATTTTTTAAAATACTATTCCTCTAGGATAAACGTTAGTAATTTGTATTTTTGTTGAGTTGTATAAACAACTCTATTTTTAAACAATAAATCGTTAATGGCTAAAAGCAAAACCAAAGCTAAAAAAGCACCTAGAAAAAAAATAAAAGCACCAAGCTTTAAGCTGTCTAGTCAGCAAAAATTAGTACTAGGAAGCTTTCTAGCCATTACAGGGCTTTTATTATTTATAGCTTTTGTTTCTTATTTATTTACAGGTGAAGCAGACCAAAGTACATTATCTAATTTTACTTCGCGCGAAGTAAAACCAAAAAACTGGTTAAGCAAATCTGGTGCTTGGTTAAGCGATTTTTTTATTCAGCGTGGTTTTGGTGTAGCATCATTTATTTTTTCTGGGCTAACCTTTTTATCTGGCGTTTATGTTTTAATGAATATTAACAAAACTAAACTAAGAAAACATTGGTTTTGGGGTATACTTATAATAATTTGGTTGTCAATTCTTCTAGGTTTTTTTGGAAATAAAAATGATATTTTAGGCGGTACAATTGGTTTCGAGCTTAATCATTTTCTTCAAGACTATATTGGAAAAATAGGCACTATACTATTACTTCTCTTTGGGTTAATAACATATTTAGCCATACGATTTAAGGTTACTTTTGAAAGTATAACAAAACTCTTTAAATCTGCAAGTAAAGATATTAAAGAAGAACTTTCTAGCATGAAAGAAGATGTTATAGTTCCAATAGACAACAACTTATCTGAAGAGGCTGAAGCTATAAAATCTGCTCATGAAGTAGCTTTAGAAAATAAAAAAACCGAACCTATACAAGAAATAAAACCAAAAATAGAAACGGCGCCCTTAGAAGTTAAAATTCCTGAGCCAGAAGTTGAAGAAGAAGAACCCGAATTAGAAATAAAAGTTGAAAATATTAAAGAAGAAGGTTCTGAAACCGATAACCTTGCCAACAAATTGGTTGAAGATTTCGGACAGTTTGACCCTACTCTAGAATTAGCAAAATACCAATTTCCAACACTAGACTTATTAAAAAAATACAATACCGAAGGTATTACAATAAACCAAGAAGAATTAGAAGAAAACAAAAACCGAATTGTTGAAACTCTAAACAACTACAAAATTGGTATATCTAGCATAAAAGCCACCATTGGTCCTACTGTTACGCTCTACGAAATTGTTCCAGAGGCTGGAATTCGTATTTCAAAAATTAAAAATTTAGAAGACGATATAGCCCTCTCTCTCTCTGCACTTGGTATTCGTATTATTGCTCCAATACCAGGAAAAGGCACTATTGGTATAGAGGTACCAAACAAAAGTTCTACCATAGTTTCAATGCGATCTGTAATTGCTTCAAAGAAATTTCAAACCTCCGAAATGCAATTACCTATTGCTTTAGGAAAAACAATTAGCAATGAAACTTTTGTTGTCGATTTAGCAAAAATGCCTCACCTATTAATGGCCGGAGCTACAGGTCAAGGAAAATCGGTTGGACTAAATGCCGTTTTAACATCATTACTTTATAAAAAGCACCCAGCCGAAGTTAAATTTGTTTTAGTAGACCCTAAAAAAGTAGAGCTCACACTTTTTAATAAAATTGAACGTCATTATTTAGCTAAACTTCCAGATAGCGAAGATGCCATAATAACAGACAACACAAAGGTTATCAACACATTAAACTCATTATGTATTGAAATGGATAACCGTTACGAACTACTTAAAAATGCTTTTTGTAGAAATTTAGCCGAATACAATGCAAAATTTAAAGCTAGGAAATTAAACCCTAATGATGGACATCAATTTTTACCATATATCGTTTTAGTAGTTGATGAGTTTGCCGATTTAATAATGACAGCCGGCAAAGAAGTAGAAACTCCCATAGCACGTTTAGCACAATTAGCACGTGCCATTGGTATTCATTTAATTATTGCAACGCAACGTCCATCTGTAAATGTAATTACTGGTATTATAAAAGCCAATTTCCCTGCTCGTATAGCATTTAGAGTAACCTCTAAAATAGACTCGCGAACTATTTTAGATGGCTCTGGAGCCGACCAACTTATTGGGCGTGGCGATATGCTTTACACACAAGGCAACGATTTAATTCGTGTGCAATGTGCTTTTGTTGACACACCTGAAGTTGAAAAAATAACCGATTTTATTGGCGCTCAAAAAGCCTATCCTGATGCTTATATGCTACCAGAATATGTTGGCGAAGAAAGTGGCACAAGTCTTGATATAGATATATCGGACAGAGACAAACTATTTAAAGATGCAGCCATAGTTATTGTAACCGCCCAACAAGGATCTGCTTCGTTATTACAACGTAAATTAAAATTAGGTTATAACAGAGCAGGTAGAATAATAGACCAATTAGAAGCTGCAGGCATAGTTGGTCCTTTTGAAGGTAGTAAAGCCAGACAAGTACTTGTCCCAGACTTAATAGCTCTAGACCAACACTTAGAAAACGAATTATAATACAATGAAAACTATATTTTTAATGAAAAAATACTTAATCCTATTAATAATTACAGTTTCTTGCTCTGTATTTGCACAAAATCAAGATAAAGCAAAAGCCTTATTAAACGAAGTATCTATAAAAGTTAAAAGCTATAAAAATATTTCGTTAGATTTTAAATACACATTAGAAAATTTATCTGAAAACATAAAGCAAGAAACCAAAGGCGATGTTATAATGCAAGGCGAAAATTACAGATTAAATATTCTTGGTGTTACAAGACTTTTTGATGGTAAAACGCTATATAGCATAAGTAATGAAGATGAAGAAGTAACTATAACATCTAATATTGATGATGAAAACGATGCCATAACACCAAGTAAAATGTTATCATTTTATGAAGATGGATATACTTACAACATGGATATTGAGCAGAATATAAAAGGAAGAAAAATTCAATATGTAAAACTTACACCCATTGATTCTAATTCCGAAATAAAAAACATTCTTTTAGGCATAGATGCACAAACAAAACACATATACAACTTAATTCAAATAGGTAAAAACGATACAAAAACCACACTTACTGTAAATTCTTTTAAAACAAACGAGCCTTTATCAAAAACCTTATTTACCTTTGATGCAAATAAGTATAAAGACTATTACATCAATAAACTAGATTAGGTATTCTTTTGAAAAAAGTATTAACAAATTTTAATTTAAAGATCTTTAATATAAGAACGAAGTGGACTACACGCGTTCTTATTTTTAATTCATTCTATTTTAAATAATTAGAATATTCATTCGTGTGAAAATATTAGACCGTTACATACTAACCACTTACCTTAAAACTTTTCTTAGCGTGTTTATAATACTCATGCTAATTTTTGTTTTACAAACCATCTGGCTATACATAAAAGAATTAGCCGGTAAAGATTTAGATATTATAGTAATTGTTAAGTTTTTAGGCTACTTTATGCCTAAACTTATACCTTTAGTATTACCACTTACCATACTTTTAGCCTCTATAATGGTTTTTGGAAGCTTTGCCGAAAATTACGAGTTTGCCGCCATGAAATCTACAGGCATATCACTACAACGTGCCATGTCTGGCCTTAGTGTTTTTATTGTAGGTTTGGGCATAGTAACCTTTTTCTTTTCCAATAATGTGATTCCTTGGGCCGAGTTAAACTCTTATAATTTAAGAAGAAACATCGCTAAATTAAAACCAGCCATGCTACTTGCCGAAGGCCAGTTTAACCCTGTTGGTAACTACAATATAAAATTTGTTGATAAATATGGCGATCGCGACCAATTTTTAAAAGACGTAACCATACACGTTAAAGGCAGCGATGGCAGAACCAATGCTACCGTTATAAAATCTAAAATTGGTGAACTTGCTAGTAAAGAAGATTCCAATGTTTTAAAACTTATTTTAACCGATGGGCATTACTATAGCGATGTAAAACCAAAAGAAAGAAAAGCCAGACTTAGAAAACCATTTGCTAAAAGCGTATTCGAAACTAAAGTTATAAATATTGATTTGTCTGAGATTAATAAAGTAGATTTTAATGAGCAATCGCAAACCGACAAATACAATATGCTTAACGTAAGCGGGCTAAACAAAACCATAGACTCTCTTGTTGTAAAATATAATGATGAGCATGCTACGTTTTCAAAAAATTTATATTTAAGATCGGGGTTAAACAGAAATTTCCCAAACCAAAAAAAAACAAAAGACTCTGTCTATTTAGGGCCAATTCTAGATATTTTTAAAACCAAACAAAAACTAGATATTGTAGATATTTCATTAAAATCTATGATAAGCTCTAAACAGCTTATAGTATCTAAAGATGCTACAACAAAAAACTCTAAAGCTTGGCTTAACAGACACGTAATATCATTACACGAAAAATTTGCTTTAGGCTTTGCCTGTGTTATCTTGTTTTTTGTTGGCGCACCCTTAGGTGCTTTAATTAGAAAAGGCGGTATTGGCTTACCTATGGTTATTGCTATTTTGTTGTTTTTAACCTATCATTTTATTGGCATATTTGCTACAAATAGTGCAAAAACAGGCGACTTTAACCCTATTATAGCACCTTGGTTTTCTACTTTAGTCATGCTCCCATTAGGTATTTTTCTAACAAAAAGAGCTACCGCAGATAGGGGTCTATTTGAGTTTGGAAACGTTTTAGAGCCTTTTAAAAAGATTTTTAAAATTAAAGAAAAAGATAGTTTTGATTATAAGTTTTTAACAGCATACAACAACCAGCAACTTGTAGATATTATTACTAATCACGAAAATCAAGACCACCATAAGAACACCAGGTACAAAGCCTTTGATATTTTAAAATCTAGAGGATTATCAACTACAGATTTACGATCCATTGGTTTACATATTAACACTAGTTACGATACAGCCGAAATCACAAAAAAACACTATACCGAACACTCTAAATTTGCAATAACGCTGTACATTATTGGCGTAATATTATTCATTTTATTTTTTGTATTTAAAAACAACAAACTATTACCTTTAGCTACAGCATCCATACAGTTAAGCATAATTTCGTTATTACTATATGTAGTTTATTTTATAAAATCTATTATTAACGCGTTTCAATTTTATAATCATATAAAAAGAAAACAAAAACGCCCTAATATGTTCTTGTTAATACTTAGTTTACCAATTTACTTTGTTACTTACCTGTATTTAAATGAAAAAATTAAAGGCGACTTAAAAGTAAATTGTTTAGAATCCTTAAAATAAGCCATATCTTTGCACCATGATGGTAAGCACTATGACACAAAAAGAAAAAAAAGAGTTTAAACTCAATACAATACACGAAGCAATTGACGATATAAGAAACGGAAAAGTTATTATAGTTGTTGATGATGAAAACCGTGAAAATGAAGGCGATTTTTTAGCTGCTGCCGATAAAGTAACACCAGAAATGATAAACTTTATGGCCACGCATGGTAGAGGTCTTATTTGTGCTCCCTTAACAGAAAACAGATGTAAAGAGTTAGAGCTAGATATGATGGTTAGAAACAATACCGACCCTATGGAAACAGCCTTTACTGTATCTGTAGATTTAAGAGGCGGTGGTGTAACAACAGGCATATCGGCTAGCGACAGGGCAAAAACCATACAAGCCCTAATAAATAACGACACAAAACCTTTTGAGCTAGCAAGACCTGGGCATATTTTTCCTTTAGTAGCCAAAGAAGGCGGTGTATTACGAAGAACTGGACATACCGAAGCCGCTATAGATTTTGCAAGACTAGCTGGTTTAAAACCCGCTGGAGTTATTGTTGAAATCATGAACGAAGATGGCTCTATGGCACGTTTACCACAACTTATTGAAGTAGCCAAAAAGTTAGATTTAAAAATAGTTTCTATTGAAGATTTAGTAGCTTATAGAATGCAACACGACTCTTTAATTGAGAAAAAAGAAGATTTTCAAATTGAAACTCGTTTTGGTAGTTTTAGGCTAAGAGCATACAAACAAACGACTAACAAACAAGTACACATAGCACTTACAAAAGGACAATGGAGCGATAACGAAGAGGTGCTAACCAGAATAAACTCTACATTAATTAATAACGATATTTTAGGCACTCTTACCAATAATGCCGACCAGCAGTTAGACAATATGTTTAAGGTTATAAATGATGCTGGCAAAGGTGCTATAATTTTTATTAATCAAGAATCTCAATCTATGAATATTTTAAATAGATTGGCTTTTTTAAAGGAGCACCAAACTGCAAATAACATTGCTAAAGCTCCAAGAATTAATATGGATAATAGAGATTTTGGTATTGGCGCTCAAATTTTACACGACCTAAACATACATAAGCTTCGTTTAATTTCTAATACCCAACAAACTAAGCGTGTTGGTTTAATTGGTTATGGTTTAGAAATTGTAGATTATGTAAACTATTAAAACAAAGAGTAAATACAATTTTAATAGTAATATATAAACATAAAAACAGTATTTAAAAGAACTTTTAGAAATACTACAGTAAGTTTAACAAATTTCCTTTTAAATACTGTTTTTATAACTTTTTGTTAATTTACAATACCGATTTTATAATGGCTGCCATTTTATTGGCGCGTTGTTTAACTTCTTGCTCGGTCCATGAAAGTTTTATTAAACACGATATATTTCGGCCTATATAATGGTCTGACTTCGAGAAGTCTTTTGTTTTAAGATACGCTAACCCGTCTTTTACTTCTTTTGATATTGGAAATAATGATTTTAAGCTTTTTAAATGCTCCCACTTACGTATGTAATGCCAATTATTATCGAAATAATTCCAGCAAGCATCTATACCACCATCTTTAAAGCCTTGTATTACTTTTCTTGAGGTTTCTAAATCTGGTAAAAAGAAGTTTAAAAATGCACAGCTTTCTACTCCGCCTTCTGGCACGGTTCTAAATGTAACTTCGGGTATTTGCGATAGCGCTTCTTTTAGGATATTGAAATGACGTTTTTGAATGTTTAAAAACTCTGGTAAGCGTTTTACTTGTGCTAAACCTACGGCTGCATGCAATTCTGATATACGGAAATTATAACCTAAAAACGGGTGTGTTTCTGCTCCCCTATCATTTCCAACATGGTCGTGACCATGGTCGCTATAATGATCGGCGTTTGTGTAATAGGTGTCGTTATTTGTTATTACGGCTCCGCCCTCGCCACAGGTAATGGTTTTTACAAAATCGAACGAGAAGCACCCTAAATGACCTATGCTTCCTAGTGGTTTGTTTTTATATGTTCCGCCAATGGCTTGGCAGGCATCTTCTACTAATAATAGGTTATTTTTGTTTGCTATATTTTGTAAGGCTTCCATGTTTGCCATGCTTCCGCACATTTGCACTACCATTATGGCTTTTGTTTTGGGTGTTATGGCGTTTTGTACAGCTTGTGGGTTTAGGCCTAAAGTATCGTCTATGTCTACTAAAACGGGAATGGCGCCTAACATCATAATAGCTTCGAAACTGGCTACAAAGGTAAAGGTTGGCATGATAACCTCGTCGCCGGCTCCTACACCTGCACTTGCTAATGCTACTGTTACAGCTGCTGTGCCGCTGGATACTAATTGTACGTGTTTAGATTGAAATGTGTTTTCTAGTTCGGTTTCTAGTTGTTTGGCTTTCCAATGGCCTTTACGCATTGCGTCGAAACCGTAGCGCATAAGTACGCCGTTGTCTAGTACGTCGTTTACTTGTTCTTTTTCTAAATCTCCAAATAATTCAAATCCTGGCATATTGTTTATTTTATGTTGTTTTGTTGCGTTAGGGATTGAGGTTTTGTTGAAGCTCTTTTTGTGTTGTTGCACCTATGCAATACAAAAAAGCGACTACCGAAAGCCCGACCCTTGTGGTAACGCCCTTTGTTATATTGTTATTACGGCTTCTTCTATGGGTTTTCTTACTTTTTTTAGGGTTGAAAACATATCGTCGTGTGCGCGATATCCTATGGGTAGAAGCAATACCGACTTTAGTCCTTTTTGGGTTAGGTTTAGTATTTGGTCGTATTTTGATGGTATAAAGCCTTCCATTGGGCAGGCGTCTATGCCTTCTATGGCGCAAACCGTCATTAAATTTCCTAGCGCTATGTAGGCTTGGTTGGTGGACCATTGTTGACGCTCTTGTATGGATTTGCCTTGCATCATGTTAATTAAATCGTCTTGATACGGTTTTAATATGCTTTCTGGCGTGTTGCGTATGTTTTTTATGTTTTGGTAATAGCTTGTTACATCGGTTTTGGCAATATTGCCTTGTATGCATATTACTAGTAAGTGTGAGGCGTCTAGCACTTGTTTTTGATGGTATGAGTGCTCTACAAGCGATTGCCTGATTTCTTTATTTTCTACAACTACCATTTTAATGGTTTGTAGCCCAAACGAGGTTGCTGTAAGGTTAAAGGCTTCTGTTATGATATTTAATTTTGCTTTTGTTAGGCTTTTGTTTGCATCAAACTTTTTTGTTGCATACCGCCAGTTAAGCTGTTTTATTGTATCCATAAAGGGTAAATATATTTATGCAAAAATAAGGTTTGCTATTTTCTTTTTGGGTTTTTGGTGCATAAAATATGGGGTTTAGCTGTTTCTTTAAATTTATTTTGAAAAAAATGATTTTTTATTTGAATAGAACGAAAAAGGATTTTATATTTGCACCCGCATTCAGGCAAATAGCTTGATGAGGCACTCAAGGAGAAATGGCAGAGTGGTCGAATGCGGCAGTCTTGAAAACTGTTGAGGGTCACACCTCCGGGGGTTCGAATCCCTCTTTCTCCGCAAATGAAACCCGTAGCGAAAGTTATGGGTTTTTCTTTTTTTACAAATAGGTCAAAGTTTATTTTTTAAAGGTTACTTTGAACATAAATAGTATCATTTAGTTATGCGATTGAGATTAGTTGGTTGATGTTTCGTTTCGTTAACCTTATAAATTAGGATGCACCATTTAAATGCTATAGTCTTTTATTAGCTATTGTAAATGACTTAAACTATTTAATTTACTTTTTTTACTGCCACTATTTCTACATTATCTAACTTCCCTTTTAATAAGGTTTCTCCTTTTTTTATCAATTTATAGTTTTTAGGTAAATTTAATTTTTTAGAAAGCGCTCCAGAAATTAATAAATCTTCATTAAAATTAGCTGCAACACTTAAAATACGTGCTGTGGTATTTAACACATCGCCAGTAAAAAAAATATCTTTTTTAAGTGCGCCAATTTCACCTGTTGTTACATTTCCAAAGTGAATGGCAGCTTTAAAATCGGGTATAACACCATAGTTTTTAAGGTAAACATCTTTTTCTTTAAATAAATCTTTTTTCATATCGAAAAAACATGCTACACAATAATTTTTATTAATGCCTTTTTCAAGTTTCCATGTTACTACAATCTCATCACCTACATATTGATAAACTTCGCCATAATTTTTAATAATTGCCTTAGAAAAGCCCGAATAATAAGCGCGTAATAATTCAAAATACTTTTTATGCCCTATTTTTTCGGCTATAGTTGTAGAGTTTTTCATGTCTACAAACATAAAAATACGATTTTCGGATTTAGGTTTATGGTACTTTCCTGTAAAGAAATTTAGTAAAACATTTTGTCCTAAATTATCGTTTATTTCGGCGTAAAGTAACGATACCATTAACATAAAAGATAACTGAGATGCAGCACTTATATGGGTAATACTATAAAAGAAATCAAAATATTTATCCCATACACGCGTATCTAAAACAGAAACATCTAACTCTAAACTTGCTGCTATAGGAAAAGTAATAAAAATAACGACCATAAAAAATATGGCGTAGATTAAAAATTTTGAAATAATTTTTATTAAAAAACTTTTATTTTCAAATAAACGATTTAAATAATTTGCTTCAATAAAACCTATTATTAAACCTATACAAGTTATGCCCGTTAGTGCAAATGCTACCACATCTACCTGCATTTGTATAGCGGTTTTCGAGGTGTTTTCTATGTTTTCTAAAGCAGCATACTCTACCCAAAGAAATAAAACACCAAAAACCAACCAAATAACTCCAAATGGAATGGTTTTTAAAATTTTACGTTTTGTAAAAGCCGATAACATTTTTGCAAGTTAATAGTTAATTTTTATAATTTAAATAACTTTACAAAAAGGATTATACAAACCATTCCATTTGGCACTATTTTGGTTTATTATTAAGTTTACAAACTGACTAACAAACGTTTTTAACTTATAAATACCTGTTGTTATATACTAATCTTTTAATATTTAAGAATGTTAGTAAAAACGAACTGTTTGCCTAAATATTTATATTTAATCTTCGTTTGTTGGTTTACCTATGGTTGCTAGAATTCCGCCATCAACATATAAAATATGCCCGTTTACAAAATCGCTAGCCTTTGATGATAAAAATATAGCCGCCCCTGCCAAGTCGTCTGGATTACCCCATTTTGCAGCAGGGGTTCTATTAATTATAAAATCGTTAAACGGATGACCATCTACACGGATTGGAGCCGTTTGGGAGGTTGCAAAATACCCTGGTCCTATGCCATTTACTTGTATATTATGCTTCGCCCATTCGGTTGCCATATTTTGGGTTAACATTTTTAAACCGCCTTTGGCTGCTGCATAAGCGCCTACGCTATTACGGCCTAACTCGCTCATCATTGAACATATGTTTATTACCTTGCCTTCTTGCCTTGAAATCATCCCTTTTACAACATGTTTTGATACAATAAACGGACTTACCAAATCGATGTCTATAACTTGTTTAAAATCGGTAACATCCATATCTATTAAAGGTGTACGTTTTATTATACCGGCATTATTTATAAGAATATCTATCGGGCCTACTTCTTTTTCTATTTTGGCAATAGCAGAAATAACTTCTTCTTCTTTGGCTACATTAAACTTATAGCCAACGGCATGTATACCTTCTTTTTTATAGGCGGTTACAGCTGTATCTATTTTTTCTTGTGAAGAATTACCATTAACAATTATGGTCGCGCCTGCTAGCCCCAAACCTCTGGCCATAGACATTCCTAATCCATGTGTGCTTCCAGTTACTAAAGCTACTTTTCCTTTTATGTTGAATAATGATATGCTCATAAACTATCGTAAATCTGTTATTTTTGCGACATCCATATCGCCATAATCTAAATTCTCGCCTGCCATACCCCAAATAAAGGTATAATTTGATGTTCCTGAGCCTGAATGAATTGACCACGGTGGCGATATTACTGCTTGATGGTTTTGCATCCAAATATGACGGGTTTCTTGCGGTTGACCCATAAAATGACATACGGCTTGGTCTTGAGGAATGTCTAAATAATAATATATTTCCATTCTACGGTCGTGTACATGTGCTGGCATTGTATTCCATACACTACCGGTTTTTAACTCTGTCATCCCCATTTGAAGCTGGCATGTCTCTACAATACCGCCTATTATCATTTGATTAACTGTGCGATGGTTTGCCGTTTCTAAAGAACCTAATTCTAATTTATTTGCCTCGGATTTGCTTACTTTTTTGGTTGGAAATGTTTGGTGCGCTGGGGCTGAATTTAAATAAAATTTTGCCGGATTATTTTTATCGTTACTTTTAAAAACAACATCTTTTACACCGCTACCAATATACAATGCATCTTTTAATGTTAGGGCGTAAATTTCGCCATCTACTTCAACCGTTCCATCGCCTCCTACATTTATTATTCCTAACTCTCTGCGCTCTAAAAAATAACTAGATTTTAAAGGATCGATAGTCTCTAATTTTATTGGTGATAGTGGTACTGCTGAACCTGCCATATACCTATCGTAATGCGTATATACCAAAACCAATTGGTCGGGTTGCATTAAATTTTCTATTAAAAACTCTTCTCTAAGTTGCGCCGTATCGTAAGCTTTTACTGCTTGTGGGCTTGAGGCATAACGCGTTTCATAATGTGTGCTCATAACTAAATTTTATAATTATTATAATTTAAACCTCATTATTTTTTTGAGGCTTTATATTTTTTAACCTAAATAAATTGGACCTTTTGTGCACAAGAATACTTTCTCCTATTTATTATATTATTTGCTTCTAACAATTTATATTTCGTGTGCGCACACACAAATATAACAAAAAAATAGTGTGCGCACACAAAAATGAAAATTAATTACTAAATTGCTTAAAATTACAAGCATGATTACAATAAAGGATATTGCTAAAGAAGCCAATGTATCTGAGGGCACAGTTGATAGAGTAATACACAACCGTGGCGGTGTATCAAAAAAAACAGAAGCTAAAGTTAAAAAAATTCTTGACCATTATAATTTTAGTGTAAACCCTGTTGCTAGTGCTCTTGCCATGAAAAACAAGTATACTATTGCTGCATTAATACCAGAACATAATGATTTAGATTTATTTTGGGAATTACCTCATATTGGTATGACAAAAGCTGCAAACGATGTTAAAACTTCTGGAATTCAAGTAAAAACATACACTTTTAATCAATATGATGCAGACGCTTACATGAATTCTTTTAATGTTTTAATAGAATCTAATCCTACAAGTGTAATAATGGTTCCTAATTTCTCGAAAGAAACTAAAATAATAGTACAAAAATTAGAAGCGTTAAACATTCCTTACTTGTTTTTAAACATTGATATTAAAGGTTTTAACAACATATCGTTTGTTGGGCAGGACTCGTATATGGCGGGTTATGTAGCTGGTAAGTTTATGCGATTAAGCCTTCCTACTTCGTCTACTTTTTTAATTATTCAAGCCCGCCATAACATTACAAAAAACAATGCTGTTTCGAAAAGAATTGAAGGCTTTAACGATTATTTTATAAAGAATAATATTAACGTAAAAGTATTAACATTAAAAATTGAAAACTTAAACAGCAGTAATGATACCAAAGAAAAAATAAATTCATATTTAAAAGCCAACCCAGAAATTTCGGGTGTGTTTGTACCTTCAAGTAGAATTTACATTGCTATAGATTGCATAAAAGACACTTTTTTAAAAAAAATAAAGTTTATTGGGTTTGATAATACACCACAAAATATTGCTTGTTTGCTTAATGACTCTGTTTCTTTTTTAATATCGCAAAAAGCTTTTAATCAAGGTTACGAATCTATAAGGTTAATGTCGGATTATTTACTTAAAAACAATACCCCAAAAAACAAAGTTTATTTACCTATAGAAATACTTACTAAAGAAAATGTAAAATATACAGAGCAATACGACTCTACTAATACAGATTAGTTTTTTTACTCTAATTTTAAATCTTACTATTTAATTAAAATCTTTTTCTCAAAATTACTTTTAGGCGCTTCGCATAATGAGCATTGGTATGTATCTGGAAGCTTTAAAAAAGAGGTATGAGGCTTAATATTTTGTGTAATATCTCCATAAATCTCGTTATAGATGGTCATACAATCTTTGCATTGATACACCTCTTCCTCTTTGGTTTCTTTTACAATAACTTGTTTATCTTCTTCCCTTTCGGTTCCTAATTGCTCAAAATACAACTGACTTAACTCCATTAATAACCCAGGTAACTCCACCTTATCAACATCTTGTACATGCATTATATACTCCCTAGTATTAGGATCGAAATTCTTAGCATATAATAAATTATAGGTATCTCTTGTTTTAAAATTACCAACAATTTCGGGCTGCTTATTTTTTTCAATTACAATAGATGTAAAATTATATGTATCGCTATTATATTTTGTAATACCGAAAGTTAAACCATAGGTACTAATATCGTTTTGATCAAAATTAGTAACCAAATACTTTTTTAAATTTAATGCGTCCTGATCATTTACTGGTAAATGCCAATTCATTTCCAACATGGAGTGTCGCACGTTTATTCCATATTTTCCTAAAAACTTTTCCCATTTTAGTTTAGAATGTAACGGAATTCCTTTAACTATAAAAGATTTCCATGGTGTAATAGATATTTTACCTATTTTATTTTCTGAGCATAAGTCGCACATAGCTTTTAAAAAAGGGATATCATATCTATTATTTCTCCAATACAAACCTAACCAATAGCGATCTGTACCAATACGATTCATGCCTTCGTAATACGGGAAAGGGTAAAATGGGACTTCCAATGGTTTATCAACAGTTCTATTATTAGTATCAACAGCATCATTTACTAAATCGAAAACAGTTTCAATAGTTTCTGGCTCTTCTATTAAAATGTTTTCTATAGCAAATTCTATTTTATCCATATCCCAACTATAAATAAGCGCTGGGTACATTAATGTTTTTTCCCAATCTGGAAGCCTTAAATATAAGTACCAATAATCTTCATACTCTGATGCTATAAAGTTTACGTTTCCTGTAAACAATGGTACTAAACGTTGTTTAGGATCTATTACATTTATCCTGAGTTTAGGGTTGTGTTTAAATTGTTCTAAAACATATAAATACCTATCGCTGGTTAACCACGAAGTGCTTTGCAAAATTTCGGCAGACACATAAGAAGATGCTATATTTTCAATTCCATCTCGTTTTGGTTTTACAAACTTAATTTTATCAAACTGTTTAAATTTAGTCTCATCAATTTCTTCTGGAAAAATAATATCTTGTCTAGAGCCAAAAGAAATAGCATTTAAACCTAGATTTTCTGCAGCCTCACAAATATATTTAAGTTCTGATGGCGATAACACTCCCCCATTAATCATTAATCTATATGGCTCTATCATTACACTAATACTTTAGATTTTTGAAGAATTTCTCTTACTTCTGTTTTACAACTACCACACCCTAAACCTGCTCCTGTTTTATTACACAATTCTGTAAAATCTGTACATCCTTTTGAAATAGCTTCTTCTATATTTCCAACACCTACTTGACTACAAGAACATACTAACTCTCCTAATACTGGCACATCGTTTGAAGCCCCTCGAAGTAATGTATCGCGTTTATCTGCCATTTCAATTTTACTTTCAATCATGGTTTTAAATTCGGCAAACTCATTTTTATCTCCCATTAAAACAGCTCCAATTAACAAATCATCTTTTACAATACACTTTTTATAATATCGTTTTTTAATATCTGTAAAGATAATTTCCTCATAACTATCATCGTTATCAGGTACGCTTATATCTCCAATACTACAAAGACTTAAATCATTAAATTTTAAAATATTCATTAAAACCGAACCATTATAAACACAGCTTATATCGCCTGCAATAAAATTGGCTAATATATTAGCTTGCTCTTCTGCTGCTGATGTTATTCCAAATAATTGGTTATTATACTCGGCTATTTCTCCAATAGCAAAAATATCGGGTTCCGATGATTGTAAATGCTGGTTTACCTTTACACCTCGGCCACAAATTATACCATTAGCTCTAGCCATTTCAATATTAGGAATAGTTCCAATAGCATAAACAATAGCATTGGCTGTGATGTACTTTCCACTTTTAAGCGTTATGTTTAATTCTCCTGTATCTTCGTCATCAAACACGGTGCTTACTTCATTATCAAAATAAATTTGTATACCACGTTCTTGAACATCTAATGCTAATAGCTTACTAGAAACTTTATCTAATTGTCGTTCCATTAAGCGTGAACCACGTTGCACTATTGTAATTTTAGCATTTTTATGTTTCATTGCAGCTGCGAGTTCTAACCCTAACAAACCACCACCAACTATAACTACATGTTGCTCTTCTGGAGGTAAACCTGTAGCATCTAAATAGGCTTTAAAACTATCGGCATCTCTTTTATTTCGCATGGTAAAACGTCCAGGTAAATCTATTTGAACATCTTTAGGAACAAAAGCTCTGCTGCCTGTGGCTAGTATTAATTTATTATAACTATGTACTATGTTATTATTATCGGTTACTGTTTTTCCTGTTTTATCAATTTTTAAAATTGAAGTTTCTGGGTGTAAATGTATATTTAGCTTATCTAGTTCTTTATTTTTAATTTTTAATAGCTGCTCCCACGATAACTCTTCTGTAACATATTCTGGCAATAACACTCTGTTGTAAAACAAATTAGGTTCTTTAGAAAATACATGAATTTGATCTGTATCATTATTTTCTCTATAATTTTGTATAAACCTGAAAGCGGCGGCTCCAGCTCCAACAACAATAATTTTTTCTGGTGTTTTTTTGTATTTTGAAACAGATACACGAGTAAATTTAAAATCTGGTTCTTTAGAAACAGGATCTATATGTGTATTGGTTAAGTTATTAGCTCTATTTAAATTGCTTTGTAATTGTTTTCCCCAATGCATTGGTAAGAATACCACGCCTTTTTTTATAGTATCTGTAACTTTAGCACGAACTCTTACCACGCCATTTTCTCCTTTTATTTCTGTAATATCTCCATTTTTAATTTTATATAAAAAAGCATCTACAGGATTAATTTCTAATACCGGCGTTGGATAATGTGTTTTTAAGCGCGAAACTTTACCTGTTTTAGTCATGGTATGCCATTGGTCTCGTACACGACCTGTTGTTAAAACTAACGGATACTCATTATTTGGTAAAACAGAAGTATTTATAATAGATTTTGGTAAATTAAATCTAGCTTTTGTTGATGGTGTATAAAATATTTTATCTTCAAACAATCTTGAAGTACCTTGATGTCTATGCTCTGGAACTGGCCATTGAAAGGTGCCTTCGGTTTTTAACCTGTCGTAATTTAGAAAAGACACATCAATATTCGTGCCTTTTGTCATAGCTGCATACTCATCATAAATTTCGCTAGCGTTAGTAAAGTTAAACCCTCTAAACCCCATACGTTGTGCAAAATCGCAAAATATTTCAACATCTGGTCTAGCTTCTCCTGGGGCTTGTATTTCTTTAGGTAAATAAGAAATTCTTCTTTCAGAATTAGTCATGGTTCCTTCCTTTTCTAACCAACCTGCAGCGGGCAACACCAAATCTGCGAAACCAACCGTATCAGATTTATGTGATATTTCTTGAACCACAACAAATTTGGCATTTTTCATGGCCTTTTCAACACGATTTAAGTTTGGCAAGCTTACCAATGGGTTTGTACAAGCTATCCATACGGCTTTTAATTTTCCGCTTTCTAGCGCATCAAACATTTGTGTTGCTGTTAGCCCAGGCTTAGGGTTAATTTTATCGACGCCCCAAAATTGAGCTACCTCACGACGATGTTCTTCATTCATTAAATCTTTATGAACAGCTAAAAGGTTTGCCATTCCTCCAACTTCTCGCCCACCCATAGCGTTAGGCTGTCCTGTTAGTGAAAATGGTCCTGAACCAGGTTTTCCTACTTGCCCAGTTATTAATGATAAATTTAATAACGATACATTTTTATCTGTTCCTATAACGCTTTGGTTAAGCCCCATAGCCCACATGCTTATAAAGCCTTTTGAAAGACCAATAATATCGGCAGCTTTTCTTATATCTTTTTCTTCAACACCACATAATTTTGACGCCTGTTTTAATGACGTTTTGAATATTAATGCCTTATAATCATCAAAACCTTCGGTATGATTTTTTATAAAATCTTCATCAATTAATCCGCGTTTATACAAACATCTTGCAATGGCATTGTACAAAATAATATCTGTTCCTGGGAGTAATTGCAAATGTAAATCTGCAAAATTTGCTGTATCTGTTTTTCTGGGATCTACTACTATAATTTTTACATTGGGGTTATCTTCTTTTCGTTTTTCTATTCGTCTAAACAAAATAGGATGACACCATGCTGGGTTTGCTCCTGTAATTAAAAATGTGTCTGCCAATTCAATATCTTCATACGATATTGGCACACTATCTTCTCCAAAAGTTTTTTTATATCCAACGACAGCAGAACTCATACATAGGCGTGAGTTTGTATCGATATTATTTGTTCCAATAAAACCTTTTGTAAGTTTATTAGCTATATAATATTCTTCGGTTAAACTCTGCCCAGAAACATAAAACCCTACACTATCTGGACCGTGTTTTTTAATTATTGATTTAAATACACTTGCTGCTCTATTTAAAGCATCATCCCAACTTACGCGCTCTCTTGGGTGCGATCTACTCCATCGCATTTCTGGGTATAAAATTCTATCGGAAGTATCATTTACTACATAATGCAGATTCATGCCTTTAGAGCATAACATGCCTTTGTTTACAGGGTGGTCTTTATCGCCTTCAACCCAAACTTTATTATTGCTATTTTTTTTAACAATAATACCACAGCCAACACCGCAATAAGAACAGGTAGTTTTTACTTCGTTTTTAATCATGAAAACTTACATTTTACACTAAATAATACATTTTTATTTCAGAAAACAAATGCTAAACTTATTATTCTGAATACAACAAAAAAGGGCTTATATATTTTAAATTCACTAAATAAACCTACTAAAAATCAGTTTTTTATCGAATAGTAATAGCTCTATTAGAAGCTATACGAGAATCTACTCTGGCTACTTTTTCATCTTCTGCAGAAAAACGAATAGCTAACGAGATAAACGCTGTTATTAAAACTACAATACCTATTATAAAATAACCGTTAGATACAGCTGATGACGATGCTGCAGATTGAGCTGCATTTATTACATATTCTCCCATACCCTGATTTGTTGCAATGGCTGCTTTTTCGGCAACAGCAGATTGCGATTTTAGTAACATAGCTGCTAAAAACGCACCAACATTACCGCCTGCGCCTACAATACCAGAAACAGACCCTATTGCTTTTTTATTAATAAACGGTACTACAGAAAACGTGGCGCCTTCGGCCATTTGAACCGACAAACTAAATAATATTAAAAACACTATACCTACGGCGATACTTGTTGCTGTAGAAAATGTAATTAACATGGTACCTTGCACAGTTAAAATTGCTGCTAAAAATAATACACGACCTCTTAATCCTTTAAGTTTACCAAATTTATCGCCAAAAAATCCGCCTAGTGTTCTTGCAAAAATATTCATTAATGCAAATGATAACACAATGTTTCCTGCTGTAACTCTTTCTAATTGAAAGGTATTTTGCAAGTAATCATCCATAGTGCCATAAACGGTTAATTCTATACCAAAGCAAGCCGCGTAAACCAAAAACAAAATCCATGTTCTATAATCTTTTAATACAGATGCAAACCCTACTTGATCTTTCTTTTTATCTATTTTAATCCCGGATGCTCTTAAAGTTTTAAAATTACCCTGTGGCGTATCTTGTGTAAAAAAGAAATACACAATTCCCATTATAAAACAAACAACCCCAGCAATTACCATAGAGTATCTCCAAGCTTCTGCTTCGGCTACACCAAAACCTATTACAGCTGCAGCAATTAATGGCATACCTAATCTATTAGCACCGCCTCCAAGGTTTCCCCATCCAGCAGAAGTTGCATTTGCTGTACCTACTATATTGGGGGCAAACATTAAAGATGTATGCACTTGTGTTATTACAAATGATGCGCCTATAAACCCAATAAATAACCTACAAACTAAAAACTGTGTTGGTGTTTGCACCAACCCACACAATATAACTGGAATAGCTCCCAACGTTAGTAACCATGTATAACATAAACGAGGTCCATACTTATCGCATAATTTTCCAATTAATAAACGCGCAAATACGGTTCCTGAAACTGCTAATATTATAGAATTCCATTTTTGGTCTGGTGTTAACCCCAAATCTTTAACCACATCTGGCATAAAAGGTACAATACCAAACCATGCAAAAAAGCATAAGAAAAAAGATATTGCTGTAATCCAAAATGTACGTATAGATACACTTTTAAGGTTAAATAAATTTAATGTTGTTGACTTTACTGGTGTTGCATCATTCATAATTAAGTACTTTTATACGTACAAAACTACGTATTTATACTTAATTACAAACAATAAAGATACGTAATAATTAAGAAATATGAAGTTAGCAAATAAGGGTTGCTGTTTTTAATTATTTAGCAAAATGAAGTATTAATTTAGAAGAATTTTAAGAATTAAATATAAAAGAGAACCCCTATTGAAAAAGTAAAAACATTGATTACATGAATAATAACAACTATAGTTGAAGAACTAATATGAGCTAACCAAGGGACTGTGCTAGTATTGGCAAAAGCAACGTGATTATTTAGGCAAACTTTAAAAACAAACAGTAAAAATTAAAAATACAAACCCACTCATAATGAGATAAATACCTAATAAAAAATAAGATTTTTTTAGTATAGTATCAACAAAACATTGATAATTGTCAATTGTTAATTGCTAATTGCTAATTGCTAATTGTTAATTGTTAATTGTTAATTGTTAATTGTTAATTAAACTAAACCATACTCTTTAGCCTTATTACTTAACTCCATTAAGTTTTTAACCTTTAGTTTTTTCATGAGATTAAAACGGTGTACTTCGGCTGTACGCTTACTAATATTAAGCTCTTCTGCAATGTCTTTGTTATTTTTTAATTGCAAAACTAAACCTAAAATTTGCTTTTCACGTTTAGTTAACTTAAAAGGGTCTTCTTTAATTTCTATTTTAGGCGTAGCATTAGTATTTACATTACCATTTACAAAATTATTCATAATAATTGTAGATACATCTCCTGTAAAATACTTACCACCAGCAGCTACACTATTTAAGGCTTTTAAAAACTCTTCTTTACTCGCGCCTTTTAATAAATATCCATCTGCGCCTGCTTGAATAGCTTGCACTACATATTCTTCTGAATCGTGCATAGACAACACTAATGTTTTAACACCTATTTGTAACTTTGCAATTGCTTGTACAACTTCTATACCATTCATTTCGGGCATTCTAATATCTACAATTAAAACATGTGGCTTATTTTTATTAATTACATCTAGAGCTTCTTTTCCGTTTGATGCCTCGTCAATTACTACAATGCCTGTTTGATCTTCTAAAAGTGCTTTTATACCATCTCTTACTAAAACATGATCGTCGGCTAGTACAACATTAATTATATCCATAAATACAAATGTAATAAAATTACGTAATTGTACGTAATTAACTCTTTAAAGCTGTGGATTATACTTCAACTTTATTTTTACTTCCTTTAAGTTTAACTACAAAATTAGTTTTCTATGCATGCTAAATTAATTAAATGTCTTTAATTTTTAATTTTCTAAAGGAATATTTAATGTAACTCGTGTTCCTTGTCCTTCTTTTGAGGTTAAAAATAAGCGACCATTAATATACTTTATACGCTCTTTCATAAAAGTCATTCCCATACCTCCATCTCCTGTTTTTACATGTTTTACTTTATCTGGATTAAATCCTTTTCCATTATCATCAATAACAATACTTAATATGTTTTTACTATGAGATAGAGAAACTATAATATGTGTAGATTCGGCATATTTAATAGCATTATTTATTGCTTCTTGCGTTATACGGTAAACATTAATTTCGGAAAGTGAATTTAACCGTTGATTAAAATCGGTTTTATTAAAAAATACGATTTCTTTTCCTGTTAGTTTTCCTAATTCTAGCGTTAATTTTGTTATTGCAGGCACAATACCATGATCGGTTAATTCTGGGGGTGTTAAATTAAAAGTTGCAGTTCTTACACCTTTAATAATATTAGATGTAAGGTTTTTTAAATGTTCTATTTTAGAGTTTGTTTTAGCTAAATCGTTAGTATCTATACTTTCTAAATTATATTTTAATCCTGTAAGCATTTGCCCTATGCCATCGTGTACATCTTTAGCAATGCGATTTTGTTCTTTTTCTTGGTTTTCTATAATTTTACTTGAAATAATTTTTTGCTGATTCATCTTTTCTTCAAAGCTTTTTTCAGTCAATCTATCAATTTCTAATTGGGCTATTTTACGTGCAGTAACATTAGATGCTATAATTAATAATTCTGATTTGTCTTCGATTGGATTGTATGGAATTATAGACATTTCCAACCAAACATTATGACCATCTTTAGTGGTTGATTTTACTTCGCCTTGCCAACCCGTTTTTTTATGTTTAACTATAATATCTTCTAGAACTAATTGCTCATTTTCTACTACAGACAGTACATTCCAGAATAGTGTAGTTTCTTTAAACTTAGAGCACTTAAATAAGCGCGAAAATTTATCGCCAAAATGTATAACATTTCCGTTTGGCGATATTCTTGCGAACAGTAACGTTTCATCCATAACTCTACTTAATGCGCGCAACTCTTTAATTGATTTTTCTTTAGCTATACTTAACTCATCGGCATCAAAGGCCATTTTTTTGGCTTGTTTTTCGGCTTTTAACAAATCTGCTAAAACAGCTTTTACCGATTTTGCTGCTGGCCAAAAAATGAATAAAAACTCGCCTAATAATATTAATAATGTTAATGCTGTTAACCATAACTCTAACTTACGCAACCATTCAACCTTTTCATTAGCTTCAATATCGTATTGATTTACAATATTGTCCATAAGGTTTAAAAAGTTACTTTCGTTAGCCTTTACTTTATCAATATCTATCTTATAACTTTTATGAGATAATTCTGGAAACAAGTCTATTACGTTAATAATTGCATGTGATGCTTTGCTTATTGTATCGAAAACTGGATTTAATTGTTTAAATTTTCTGGTTACTTTTTTGCTGTTTTTTTTGGGTAAGCCTAAACTATCGTTGCCATGTTGAAGTGCGTAATGAGATAACTCCCAAAGCTTAAGTGTTTCCTTTATTTTGTTTTTTAATAAAACCCTGTTTTCTTGATTGGTTTCTGCAGACAAAGACACGACGTCTTTTGTTAACTTTTGGCTTAACATACGTTGCCTACCAGCTACATTTATAACCGTAGAATCGCTTTCTTGACCACTAAGGTGTTTACGAATTAATATTTGACTAACAATTACTGAAACAGCAATGGTGCTTAAAGCAATAATATATAAACGACGTAATTTATCAAACGTACTTTGGTCTAATGAATTACTCGATTTTGTCATTTTTTACATTTATGAAATAGCCTGTTTTACTAAAGCCAAACTTGTATCTGAAAATGGTAGTTTTAATGCTGCTTCATGGCCTTTATCGGACATTTTTACCCAAGTTTTTTTAAGAATATCTATAACTTTCTCGTTACTGTGTTTCTCGGCAAATTCTTCAAAATAGTAATCTAAAAACACCAAACATATAGTATCTTCTAGTGTTTGAGATTCTTCATTTTTTTTAATTAGTTTTTTTAGAATAATAGATTTTACTCTATTTTTAAATGGCTCGTCGAAGCCTACTTGATCTAAAATATCGGTAGTTATATTGGCGTGCATTTTTTTTAATGTTTCACGCCATTTTAAATACCCAACCCGATCCATTGGATATTCTTTTCTACCAATTTTCCATCTACAAATATGTTGAGCACGAGCAGCAATTTGTAAGGCCTTAGATGCGTTTGGGTTAAATTGTAACAATTTCCTTGTCATACGCTGCGAATACAACAATTCCTTTGGATATTTTAGCCCTGCAACCTCGTATGTGTTTACATCTTCAGAGTTTGCTTTATCAATTAATGCTATTGCTGCTTCAAATCTGGTAGGTTTCATATTTTGCGTTTTGGTTCTTTATTAATCCGAAAAGCCAATATACACAATTCCGTTTTCAATTTTAACAGGATATGTAGCTATTTTTAAATCTTCGCCTGCTAAATTACTTCCATCCTCTAACGAAAAATTTTTTTTATGCATTGGGCATGCTACTTTAGGGATATCGTTTTTATCGCCAATCATTCCTAACGAAAGTACCATTTCCATTTTATGTGGGCATAAGTTTTGTGTGGCATACCATTTACCTGTTCTGGTAAAATTGTAAACCGCTATTTGTTTGGCTTTATATTTTATACAAGCTCCACTATTTTCTGGAAAATCTGTAGTTTGCCCTACTTTAAACCACTCTTTTACAGTTTCTTTAGTAACTGTTTGATATTGACTTAATATATCTTGCATAGCTTAATTTATTAATTTTTATTTATTGAATTTTATAGCTACTTACTACATGTAAACCTAAAAGCTATTATTCGATTGCTTTTACTTTTATATCCAAGCTTTAGGCATTTTTTGCCCACGCATTGGTACAAATTCTAAATTATCATCGGTATCATCAGAATTTACAAAATGCTTAAAGCGTTTCATCATTTCTGGATTTTCTATAGCCTCTTTCCATTCGCATTGGTACTTATTTACTAAACCTTGCATTTCTTTTTCTAAATCTTCAGCTATACCTAAAGAATCTTCTATAACTACTTGCTTTAAATAATCTATCCCACCTTCTAATTTATCCAACCAAGGTGCTGTTCTTACTAAAGGCCCAGCTGTTCTTATATAATACATTAAAAACCTATCTAAGTATTTCACAACTGTTTTATCATCTAATTGTTCTGCTAATAGCACAGCGTGTTTAGGTGTTGCACCACCATTTCCACAAACGTAAAGATTCCAACCACCATCAACAGCTATTAATCCAAAATCTTTTCCTCTGGCTTCGGCACATTCACGAATACAACCAGAAACACCGCCTTTTAATTTATGTGGCGAGCGCAAACCACGGTATCGGTTTTCTATATCTATAGCAAAGGTTACACTTTCGTGCATACCGTATCTGCACCATGTAGACCCAACACAACTTTTTACGGTTCTTAATGATTTTCCGTAAGCATGACCGCTTTCAAAGCCAGCATCAATTAATTCTTTCCAAATCATAGGCAACTGATGAATTTGTGCGCCAAACAAATCGATACGTTGCCCACCTGTTATTTTTGTATATAAATCGTATTTTTTAGCTACTTCTCCAATTACAATTAATTGTTGTGGGGTTATTTCTCCTCCGGCAACTCTTGGCACTACAGAATAGGTTCCGTTACGTTGGATGTTTGCTAAAAATCTATCATTAGTGTCTTGTATACCTGGCTGCTTGTTGGCTGTTTCCATTGTAATTGTTGCAAAAATAGATGCCACTAAAGGTTTACAGATTTCGCAACCATGGCCATCGCCAAATAAATTAAGTGCTTCTTGATAATCTGGCACTTTGTTAATTTTAATAAGATCGTACAGTTCTTGCCTGCTAAAATTAAAGTGTTCACAAATGGTTTCTTTAATTTCTTTACCCTGCGATTTTAATGTTTCGTTAACCAAATCGGTAACCATTGGCTTGCAACCACCGCATCCTGAAGTGGCTTTGGTTTTATTAACTACATCGCTAAAATTCTCGCAATCGCCTTCTATAATAGAACAACAAATATCGCCTTTTGAAACACTTTCGCAAGAGCATACTTGAGCCGTATCTGGCAAATCTAAAACACTACCAAAAGACGAACCACCTTCGCTTGCGGGTAATATTAATTGCGATGGATCTTCTGGAATTGGCATACCATTTAAATATATTTGGTGTAGCATATTATAATCTGTAGCATCGCCAACCAATATTCCTCCAAGAAGTTTTTTACCATCATGGCTTACGTTAATGCGCTTATACAAATGCTGCGTTTTATTTTCGAATATTATAGAATGTCCTTTTGAAGCTGGCATAAAAGGTTCGCCAAAACTTGCTACATCTACCCCTATTAATTTTAGCTTGGTAGACATATCTATATCATTAGGCATAACAGCATCTGTTTTTCCTATAATTTGATTTACAGCAATAGCAGCCATATCGTATCCTGGAGCAACTAAGCCATAAATCATTTGATTATATAAAGCTATTTCGCCAATGGCATAAATGTTTTTGTCTGATGTTTGCATTTTATTATCAACCACAATACCACCACGAACACCAACTTCTAGTCCGCAATTTTTTCCTAACTCATCTCTTGGTCTTATACCTGCAGAAACTATAAGCATATCAACATCTAACAAATCATCTTCACCAAACTCCATTCCTACTATAGATCCATTACCAAGAATTTGATTTGTTGCTTTACTTAAATGAATATTTAAACCTATAGACTCTAATTTTAATTGAAGAACTTGACTACTTCTTAAATCTAATTGCCTTGGCATTAATTTTGAAGCAAACTCTACGATATGAGGCTCTAAACCCATGTCCATAACCGCTTTTCCTGCTTCTAAACCTAATAAACCACCTCCAAGAACAGCGGCTTTAGCATTTGGTTTTTCAGCCTTTAATTTAGCTGCATAAGCCAGCATACCTTCTAAATCTTCAATTGTTCTATATACAAAAACACCTTCTTTTTCTACCCCTTTAATTGGTGGTACAAAAGGTGCAGAACCTGTAGCTAAAACTAAATAATCATAAGAAAACTCTCGGTCCTTTGCTGTAGTAATTACTTTAGACGCTCGGTTAATATCTGCAACACGCTCACCTGTAATTAATTCAATATTATTTTCTTTATACCATTCTACGGGAGCCATTTCTAAGGCTTTAGCATCTTGATTCTCAAAAAATTCACTTAGATGAACTCTATCATAAGCAGGTCTTGGCTCTTCTCCAAAGACAGTAATTTTAAATGCTTTATATTCTGGATTTTCTACAAACTTTTCGCAAAATTTATAACCAACCATACCATTTCCAACAACAATAACATGTTTCATAATTACGTATTTAAATACAAAACTAAGTATTTATACGTAATTATTGTTATTTAAACTTCGTAAACTTACGTAGAAAAGAAATTATTATTAATTTCTTAAATTTTAATATTACAATTTAAGAAATAGAAAAATAACAAGTTAAGTTTTATCGAAACCCTAAACTTTATCTATAAAAAGCGTTTAACGCCTTTAAAACTTTTTAAGCTTACAATAATTACAAATAAAAGTGACAAACCCATTAAAAATGTGGCTTATCACTTTTATAAATTAATCAACAGATACAGTTACAAATTAGTATACTGCTTACTTAACTCAATAAAATCTTTAGTCGTTTTATCTTCAAAAGGAATTAAATAAAAGCTATAATTATGTTTGGATTTACCTTTAATAAGATACTTATCTTGAGGTTTGGAGTACCAACTATCGTCTCCAGCCAATCCGCGTTGTTCTAAATCTATATTTAACTGAACTAAATCTTGCTCCTTAATATCTGTAGTGTGTTTACTAGAGTTTACTTCAGGAATTCCGTCTATTTTATAAGTCTCATTAACTGTAGCATTAGCTTGATAGGATAAGCCTACTGTAGTATCAAAATCTTCATTAGGCATGTGCAAAGCACTAACGCCTAACCCTTTTTTTATATCTGATGCCGTTATTAAAAGACCATTTTTATTTTTATCTGAAAGTGCAACCCAACGCACATTGGTTTTATATCCGTTTTCTTGTGGTCTTATATACGGCACATATTGGTCTTTTACTTTAGAGGTATACAAATCAATAAATGCCGAGCTATTACGATCTTTATAATTTTCCCAAGGACCTCTACCAAAATAGCTCATATTATTATATTGTTTTGGTAATTGCATACGCATACCAATTCGTGGTATATCGCCTTGATAGGTCGTTTTATTTAAAGTATTATCTATTTTAATTACCCCATTACCATAAATAGTATATACACTATGGTATTTCGTATTTACACCTGGCAAAGTGTAATCTATTTTTATTTGTACATTGTTTTTATTTGTATTATCAATATTAATATTAGTAACGGTTAAAAATAATGATGCTTTTTTCCATTCAATATTTTTAATGTGCATTTGGTTACCAAAATCATTATCTGTCATAGGGCGCCAAAAATTTGGTTTTGGTCCTTTTTTGTTTTTTAAAAGTGTGTTTCCTTTATAATTATAACTTATAATTTTGCCTTCGCTTTTATTAAAAACTACTTTAAAATTGGTGTTTAAAACCAAAATATTAGTATCATTACTTTCTACTTGTATTGCTGGGTTTTTAAATGCTACGCCAAGTACTTCTTTTTTATATTTTTGATGTAATGGTATTTGCTCGTGGGCTACTTCAAAATCTTTAGGTAAAATGCCCCATTGATTTTTGGTTTTTGCCGATATGTGTACAAAATATTCTGTGTTTTTAATAAAGTTAATACCATCAAAATTTAACCGAATAAGTTTTCCGGTGTTAGGTTCTACATTAATATTTTCTACAGATATAGTTTTTAACGTTTTGCCATCAGCTTTTACTTTTGCTGTAATATTAAAGCTATCAAGATTTGTAAAATCGTATAAGTTTTCAACTAATACTCTTAACTCGTTATATTTATTTATGCCTTTATTTTTAAAATTAATATACTCGTGTGCTTTTTTTACTTCGTATAAAGCAGGTTGTGGTGTTCTATCTGGAAAAACAATACCATTGTTTAAAAACGAATTATCGGTTGGCATGTTTTTACCATAATCGCCACCGTAAGCATAAAAACGTTCTCCTTTTTTATTGGTTTTCCATATCGATTGGTCTACCCAATCCCAAATAAATCCGCCTTGTAAATTATCGTATTGCTCAATAATATCCCAATAATCTTGAAAATTACCTGTGCTATTTCCCATTGCATGTGCATATTCGCTAGGTATAAACGGCCTATCTGTTTTAGATTTACCAATAGCTTCAAAACGTGCTGGAGATGGGTATTGTGGTACTATAATATCGGTATTGGTATCCATATCATACAATGTACCATCTTTATCTTTATAAGGGCGTTCGTATTGTACTGGGCGTTTGGCCTTATCGTTTTGCTTTATAGCATTATAACCTTTAAAAAAATTAATACCATTTCCGGCTTCGTTACCCATAGACCAAATAATTACCGAAGGATAATTTTTATCGCGTTTTACCATACGTACCATTCTATCTACATGCGCCTTTTCCCAACTTGCTTTTTTAGCCAATGAATGCTTTCCGTAATACATACCATGCGATTCTATATTGGCTTCGTCTACAACGTAAATACCATATAAATCGCATAATTCGTAAAAACGTTTCCCTCGTGGGTAATGGCTTAAACGAACTGCGTTTATATTATTTTCTTTCCACATTTTAATATCTTTAAGCATCAAGGCTTCAGACATTACATGTCCCGTTTCTGGATCTGCCTCTTGAGCATTTACACCTTTTAATGTAATACGTTTACCGTTTACTAGAAGTAATCCATTTTTAATTTCAACTGTTCTAAAACCAATTTTAATACTTGTTGCTTCTAAGGTTTTGCCTTTATTATCTTTAAGTTCTAAAACTAAAGTATACAAATTTGGATGTTCTGCACTCCATGGGTTTACGTTTTTAATTTCTTCTGAAAATGAAAGTGTGACGCTTTTATTTTTTTGAACTGAAAATTGCTTACTTCCAGATTTTAGCTCTAATAAATTTGCATCTAAAACTTTATAAGAAAGTAATCCTTTAGTATTTTTATTTAAATGATTTTTTAATGTTACAGCTAAGTCCAACTTACCATTATTATAAGCTTTATCTAATACTGAAACCGTTTTAAAGTCTTGAATTCGTAATTTGGGTTGCGCATAAATATACACACTACGCTCTATACCGCTTATTCTCCAAAAATCTTGACACTCTAAATAAGAACCATCTGTCCATCGAAAAATTTGAATAGCAATCGTATTTTTTCCTACTTTGGCTGCCTTGGTAATATTAAATTCTGCTGGTAATTTACTGCCTTGCGAGTACCCAATATACTTACCATTTAACCAAACAAAACCTCCCGATTTCATAGCGCCAATATGCAAAAATAGTTCTTTATCTTTCCAATCAGAATTTATAGTAAAGTCTCTTCTATACGAACCAACAGGGTTATAATTATCTGGAACATTACCAGGATTTTTAGGGTAAACACCATCAACAAGCTCCATATCATCAACTACAGGTGCTTTATAGTCTGCAAATTCATATTGATGATTTACGTAAATTGGCACACCATAACCTTCTACTTCCCAATTTGCTGGCACTTTAATATCATCCCAATGCGATACATTTTCAGTTACATTCATAAATGTAACAGGCCTATCTTTTGGGTTTTTAACCCAATTAAATTTCCATAAACCATCTAGCAATTGATAGTAATACACATTGTTTTGCAAAGCATTATTTACCGATGTAAACGAAGTGAATGAAGCATGGGCTTCCATTTTATTCTCTTCAATTACTTGCTCGTTTTCAATATAATACTTGTAATCTTTAATTGGACTATACGTTTGCGAATTTGCATAATTAGTAATAAAAAGGAAAAGCATTAATTTAAAAAATGCTCTTATTATGGCTTTAAAATAAATCATAAAATGTATCTGTATATTCTTGTACTTATTTAACTTTTCTAGATAAAGCATTAAATTTAATAATTACTAAATTTAATACTTTAGCACGCTTACTTTGTTTATTAATTCTATATTTTCGAGTTATAAATTATTCTTATTTATGCTACATATTTTACAAGCTTATATATTATAATAAAACCCTTAGCTATAACACTAAGGGTCTTAAAAAAAAACAAACTAAACTAACTCAAACAATAATTTTATTTAGTATAAGCCATAATTTCTGCCATTGCAGCATTATCGCTACCGTCGTGTGCTGTTGTTGATATAAATTTTAAATATCTAAATGTTTTTGTTGCTGAAAAATCTGCATCTTGAACGTCTTTACTGTTTTGTAACTCAAAATTACCAACCGAGGTCCAATTTGTATTATCTGTACTTATTTGAATTTCGATATTTTTAACAGCTCTAGACAATGATTGCCTTTGATTGAAACGCACACCATCGGCATTCGTTTCGGCTCCTAAATCTATAGTAATATGATGCGGTGGTGTTGCTGTACAACCACTCCAGCAAGAGTGCCAGTACGAATCTAGGTTTCCGTCTAATACATCGGCTGCGCGCCCTGTATCGCCTTCTCCTCCATTATCTTCTTGAGTGCTATAATCTGCTATAGTCCATGCGCTTCTATCTATTAAAGTTACTGGTGCTGGAGGATCTGGAAGTGTTGGCTCTTCTAAGGCCGAAAAATCTATATTTGGTGCTGCACCAGAAGCTGTTCTAGTAAAAGCTGTATTAGGCTGCACATTAGCATTAAAAAAACCACAATTTTTTAGAAAGAATGTATTTCCACTTGTACCACCTTCAAAATCAAATCTGTCTCCATTTGCTGCTGTAGCATCGGCTGTAAATGTCCCATCAGTCATTTCTGTCCAAGTATTATCGGTAGTATATGCCCATTGGTTTCCGTAGTTTACCTTTCTTGAAAGATGTCCTGTACTTGGGTTAAAATTTTCTAAAAACGAATGTACTCTAGTTAAATAAGTACTTGTTTTTGGTCTTCTTAGACTAGCAATTAGTTTCCAGTCTCCTACTTCTGGATCGAAAAAGTATCCTGTATAATCTGTAGATCCGGCTACACTTGCAGGCTCTCCTTTTAATAAAAACTTATAAGTAACGCCAGCTTTCCAATCGACATCAATAAAAGATTGTATTCCAGACCCTTCGTTACCAAAATCTTGAACAGTTACTCCTGCTCCGTTTCCTAAATTAGTAACTTTATAATCTTCTGGAATTTGGCTAGGGTCGTCGGTACTAAATGCACTCCAAATAGAAAATAACACACGCCTTTCTGTAGCCGAGTTTACTTGCATACCAAAATAACCTTGAGCATGACCTGCTGTCATAAAAAACGTTCCTAATTGATCTTCGCCTTCTGGAACTGTAACTTCGTTATAAAACCATTGTACATCTTTACCTTCTGGTTGCTTATAGCTCATATGAACTGATGGGCCTCTTCTACCAAAATGAAAATTGCTTGTTGGCACAAAATTAATTCCTGATGCTACTGCAGAACCACCAAATAAAATCTCTGTAATATCTGCAATGTAAGTAGCTGTTTTTTCTATACCTTGAATTTCAACATAATTATATCCCGCTGGCACAGTAAATGCTCCTACTTCTTCGGTTTTAAAAGTTGTACTAGATGCTACAACCTCTTTAGAAACACCACCAACGGTAACTTTTATTTTTGATTTTCCGTCTGTCGATTTCATTTTTAAACCCACCTGTAACTCTCCTGCACCTGTTTTAACATAAGTACGAATTACATCGTTTAAAGAGGTCCAATTTTGGATTCCCGAATTTGTAACTACACTAATATCTTGAGATACGCTTCCAATAACCCAGCTATTATGGCCCATTGGTACTGTTTTAGTTAAGTTTAAAGTTTCTGTTTCTTCTTCCTGCTCTTCGCCTTGATTCTCTGATGATGTATCATCACTTTTTGAACACGATGAACAAGAAAGTAGCATATTTATAGAAATTGCTAAAAATAAAATCGTGCTTTTTACACTTAATTTAGGTGCTTTCATTTTTGGTTTTGGATTATAAGATTTTAGTATTTATTAATTATTTTTAAAAATTTGATGTTTGTTATTGTTATTAGCTACTAATACCGATTTGCCATTTGCCGTTTTTAAGTGTAGCATAGCTCTAGCATCTTGGTTGGCAAAAAAGCCAGTTTGATGGTTTACTGTATAGTTAAATGTTCCTTTTTTATTACCTTTTAAAAAGGTTCCTATGCCAGCATCGGCTCGAGTTGTTTCTACTTCAGACATATAGTTATTTCCTACCATAAGAAGATCTTTAATCGTATCGCCATCAAAATCTTGATAAATTATACTGTTAATTGGCGATTTTTGAGCTTCGATTGTAAAAGGGTTAAAACTAAAGTTTCCGCCTCCGTTATTTATAAAAGTTCCTGAACGAAACTCTGTAACCTCGTAATGCAATGATGATTGTATACCTTCGCCAAGAATACCTTGTAAATCTGAGTTTGCAAACTCGTTATAAGTGGCTATTTTTTCTTTTAAAAAAGGCATTTGTTGCGATGTGCAAGATTTACCTCTAACTGGTACTTGTTTAGATTTATAGTATTTTGCCAATACAATATCTTCTATACCATTATTATCAAAATCGTTAGTATAGACATGGAATGGTTTTTCTTTTGAAGCATGATGCTTGTAATTTAACCCAAGGTTTCCTGCAATAATATCTTTATCGCCATCATTATCAATATCTTCAACTAAAATTGAATTCCACCACCCTTTTACAGAAGACAAACTATTGTAAGCGTTGGTTTTAGAGAGTTTTCCGTTTTCATTTATAAAAACTTCAATCCCCATCCACTCGCCAGTAAGTATTAAATCGGCATCAGCATCATTGTCAATATCAACCCATTGAGCATCGGTAATTAAACCCGCATTTTCGGCTTGTGGAGCAATTTCTGTAATCTTATTTTTAAAAACACCTTTCTCGTTAACAAGTAATATATTGGTTGGTGCATACGGGTATTTACCAGGAATAACACGGCTACCAACAAATAAATCTAAATCGCCATCGTTATCAAAATCTGATGCTTTTACAACAGCTCCAGCGGCTTTTACATTTGGTATTCTATTATTGGAGCGTTTAAACCTAAAGTTTCCGTTATTTATATAAAGTCTGTCTTGTAATAGTTTTGAATTTTCAGAAAACTCATAACTTCCGCTAGACACATATAAATCGGCATCGCCATCGTTATCGGCATCAAAAAAACAGGCGGCTACATCTTCATATTCACTATCGTTAATAAAATTATTAACAATAACAGATTGATATGCGCCTGTTTTGGTAGCTATTAATAGTTGTGCCGGTTGCTTGTGGGCGCCACCTATAAACACATCGTCTAAACCATCATTATTTAGATCTGTTTTTGCTACGGCTGGCCCTGTTTGCGATAATTTATGTGGTAATAATAATTGTTTATCGTAATCTTTATAAGCTATTTCTTTATGCGAAAAGTTAAAATCTTGTTCTTTAAATAATGTAGATGCTAAATTTTGGTTATCTTTTTTAATGCTTTCTGTACTTTCTGAATAGTTAAGTATTACTGTTTGATTTGGCGTGATGTTATTTAAGGTTTGTCTTTTTCCGTCGTTCCAAACAACTTCTATTTTGCTAATTTTAGAGTTTTTGCCTAAACCAAAGTTTAAAGTATTAGGTGTAGATGATAAATAACCTCTTGCATTTACAAGGGTTTTACTAAGTATTTGCCTATTATTTTGGTGCACATTTACTGTTGTACCTACACCAAATTTATTTTTATTAGAGCCTTTAAATTTAAACTGTATATAATTGTTGTTGTTTAATTCTCTGGCATTGTTTCTAAGAATAGTAGCGTTTTCGTCTAAATTATTGGTTACTATATCTAAATCGCCATCGTTATCTAAATCTACATACACAGCACCGTTAGAAAAAGTTGGTGTCTCGTTAGCCCAATTTTTTGATGCGTTTGAAAATAAAGTGTTGCCTTCGTTTTTAAAGAAGTAATTAGTAAGTTTTTGTTGTGGTAGTTTTTGTGTAAACTCGTAGAAATCTTTTTCCTTTAAGTTGGCTTTGTTTTTTTTAATGTAATCGTTAATCTCATTATTGGTATCCCTATCTACAACATCTCTATAAATGCCATTAGTAACATAAATATCGTTTAAACCATCCAAATCGAAATCGGCAATTAAGGAAGACCAACTCCAATCTGTTTTTGCAAGCCCCGACATGTTTGCTATTTCGCTAAATGTACCGTTTCCGTTATTTACTTGCATAACATTATGCATATATTGATGGTGATAATCTTTTTGAACCATTTCGTTAAAACGGTCTATAGACATCATAGACATAGTGGTTTTAGAGCGCACATAGTCTTCTGGACTCATATCCAACACAAACAAATCTGATAAGCCATCGTTATTTACATCGGCAATATCGCTACCCATACTGTAATACGATATGTGTTTAAAAAGGGCGTTTCTGCTTTCGGTAAAAGTACCATCGCCATTATTTATATAGGCAAAATCTGGATAAATAAAATCGTTTGATACATAAATATCTTGCCAACCATCATTATTAAGGTCGCCAACTTGTGCATTAAGTCCGAAACCTAAATCGGGAAGAATGCCTGCGGCTTCAGAAACATCTTCAAAAGTTCCATCGCCATTGTTTCTATAAAGTTTATCGGAGCTTTTTGATGCATCAATTTTAGTTCTTTGTTTTTTAATTTCGTTTAAGTCTAACAATGCGCCTGTTAAACCAAAATCTGAAGGTGCGTTTGTTATGTAAAGATCTAGGTCTCCATCTTTATCATAATCAAAAAAAGTAGAAGCAATAGATCTATTAGGATCATCTAATCCGTACTCGGCTGCTTTTTCTGTAAAAGTTAAATCGCCGTTATTAATATAAAGCATATTAGACAAGCGCTCGTCACCGTTGTACCAGCCAGCTCGATTAATATAAATATCTAGAAAACCATCGTTATTTACATCGGCAACCGATGTGCCAACATCAAAACCTACGCGCTTTTCAATACCTGCTTTTAGGGTAATGTCTTCAAATTTAAAATTACCTTTATTTAAAAATAATTTATTGTGATAAATGTTTGATGTGAAGAATAAATCTTCTAAGCCATCATTATTAAAATCGGCTGCGGCAACACCGCCGCCTATATATATGTATTGGTATTTGTAGTAGTGTAATTGCTCTGATTCTAATATATTGTTTTTAAATGTTACTCCAGATATTTCTGAAGGTACACTTGTAAACAGTTTTTCTGCTTTTAAATTATCAACGCCATTACTGCATGACAATAAACCAATTAATATTAGAAATAGAGTATATTTTTTCATTTGTTCTGTATTAAATAATTACTTTTTATTATTTAAAATATAGACATTATTATGATAGTGAAGCTGTATTAATATAAGCCCTAAACCATTTTTGTTTAGGGCTTTGTATTTGGTAAGGTTTAAAAATAAGGTGCAATTTCAGCTAAAGCAGCATTGTTTGTACCATCGTAAACTTTTACTACATTAAATCTAAAATAGCGTCCAGACACCTCTGCATCTAAAGGTCGGTCTTGTGGCGATGCTACTTTTTCTAGGTTAAATTCGCCTACCGATGTCCAATTTGTGCCATCGTCGCTAATATCTATAGAGCATACTTCTATGTTTCTAGAAAGCGATTGCCTTTGTGTAAAAAGAAAACCAGTTATTGTTTTAGACTCTAACATATCTACCACAAAATAGTGTGGAGGCACGGCAGTACAACCATTCCAGCAAGTATGCCAAAAAGTATCTGGGTTTCCATCAAACGTGTTAAATACTCTTCCGTTTCCTGCACCTTCGCCATCGTTATCTTCTTGACTAGTATAGTCTGTTACTACCCATCCATCTGTATTTAAAGGCACTAATGGCAATTTAAGGCTTGTATCTATATGTACAGCATCTGGCGTACAAGAGTAAGTAATTGCTAACAAAGCCATTACAAAACAGGCAACTAACGCTGAAGCTTTCTTTTTCTTTATAATTAATGTTTTCATAATTCTATTTGTTTTATGTTTATCAAAACATGTGCATTAGTTTAACCTAATGCACATTTTTAATATTTATAATTAATCGTTTTGAATTAAAGTTGGTTGAATTAATATTTGCTGTTCTGGAATAAACTCTATAATAACATTATTAGTAGATTCTATTTCATAGAACGGGCTTGAATTATTTAGATGTGTTCCTGGGTATCTTCTATTCATTGTTCTGCTGTTTCTATACACGTCAAACTTTCTATGCCCCTCAAAAGCCAACTCTAAACGACGCTCGTCTAATACGACATCTAGTACCGTTTTGCCTGCTGGTAGTGTTGTTAAAGTATACTCTGGCACATTAGCTCTGTTTCTTAGCACATTAATTTCATCTAAAGCCAATTGGTCTGCACCTTGTTTAGCTAAAGCTTCTGCTTTGTTTAAATACATTTCGGCTAAACGCGATACGGTTGGCGACCACAGGTGTAAATCGTTTTCTTGTTGAGATGCTTTAAGAATGAAGAATTTAGGGTATCCATTACGTTTATCCATATCAAAATCGAAAGTAACATCCTGTCTTCCGCTTGGTCCGTTAAAGTAATATTGTGTTTTACCACCTACGTCTTCAGATTCTAAAGTATAATTATTACCATCGTAATCAAAAGTAACTGTACCTGCACTTTCTGTTGTTCTTGCAAACACATAAGTGTAGTCACTATCGTCTACCCAATAAACAGCAGGAATTCTTTGCCCGCTTCCATCAAGTAAATACTGAGGCTCTATAAAACTTTTTCTTAAATCGCCTTCATTTTGGTTTATTAATTCAAGGTACGTTTGCGATGCATACATTTCGCCCCAGCCTACACCATCTATATTAGCATAGAAAGAGCCAATGGTGTACCAATCTTCTGTTCCAGGAATATCAATATCTTTTGTTAATGTAATAGAGAATATGGCCTCTTCGTTTTCTGCAGGTGCTAAAGTATTCATAACCTCGAAACGGTTAGATGGTAAAAGTGTATATGTACCAGAACCTGTTACTTTATCTGCATATTCTATAGCTTTAACATTATCGCCCATGTATAAATACACACGAGATAATAAAGCTTGTGCTGCCTCTTTTGATGCAAAGGATGCACCTTTGTTAATAGTCATTAAAGCTTCTGCTTTTAATAAATCTGCAATAACTTGATCGTAAACTTCGCCTACCGTATTTCTATCTGGTAAATCTGTAATATCTGAAGTTAACTTTAATGGAATTGAAAGGTTTTCTGTACCTTGATTATAAGGTTTTCCAAAAACATTTCCCATTTGAAAAAACACAAGTGCTCTTATGTAATAGTTTTCTCCAATTACTTGATCTTCTTCTTCAGAAACACCTTCGGTTAAACTTTCTATAACTCTATTTGTACCTACAATAGCTTTAAAAGAGTTACTCCAAAACCTATTATTTCTTGAGTTATTAGGGTTTCTTTGGTAGTTGTAAAAGAAGAATAACGGATCTGTTGTTCCTCCACTTATCATAACGTTATCTCCCGAATATTCAGACATTCTATGTAAATCGTCAGACCATCCGTCGTAACCTTTATCTCCTTTTAAAAACAGATAATTACCAAGTGTTGCTGCTTGAGCCGCTCCAGGATCTTGAAACAAATCTTCTGCTGCAATTTCTGTAAAGGGGCTTCTATCTAAATCACACGATGTAAATACAGCGGTGATTGCTAATAGTGATGTATATATTATTTTTTTCATGCTTAAATTTTTATTTAATTAAAACGTAATATTAAGACCTAATGCATAACGTCTTGGAATAGGATAACCTAATGATACAGAACCACCTGCACCTCCAATTGTTGGATCTACACCTGTAAACTTAGTAAAGGTTGCAAGGTTATCTCCTGTTACATAAATATTTGCTCCTGCCATACCTAAACGATCTAATATAGTGTTAGGAATATCATAAGATAATCTAATATTATTTAATCTTAAGTAGCTACCATCTTCTAAATAACGTGTAGAGGTTTGGTTACTTCCTGCATAACCTCCTGGTCTTGGTTTAGGGTGTGTAGCAATATCGCCTGGTTGTTGCCATCTGCTCCAACCTTCTGGTAATACCATTTGGTTAAATTGTAAATAGAATCCATCAGAATCGAATAAATTACGAGAAGAGTTGTATAATTCTGCTCCGTAAGAAAAACTCCAGTTAGAACTTAATGTAAAGCTTTTATATCTAAAATTAGTATTAAAGCCTCCAGTAAAATCTGGGTTTGAAGTTCCTGCAATTTGTACTGTAGCATCGTTATATACGTTGGTTGTACTAACTTCTCCTGTTGTTTCGTCTACAACTTCGTAAACTGGTGTTCCGTCGCCAGGGTTAACACCTAACCATTTTCTCATGTAAAATGTACCAAACTCTTCGCCTTCTCTAAGAATAGTAGATCCGCTAATAATATCGGTACCATCGGCAAGTTCTTTAACTTCATTTTTATTAAAACTAATATTAGCACCTACATTAATACCAAAATCGTCTTTATTAATAATATCTGCAGATACCGCAAACTCTAAACCTTTATTCGTTATAGACCCAATATTTTCATATCTTCCACTAAACCCTGTTTGGTCTGATAAGGCTCTAAAATAAAGTAAACCAGAGTTTTCTTTGTTATAATAATCTACCGTTAAGTTTACTGCGTTAAACAATGTAGCATCAATACCTGCGTTGGTTTCGATAGCTTTTTCCCAAGTTAAGTTTTCTGTTCCTAAACGGTTTGGCTTTGCTGCAATAATCCCAGCGTACTGAAACTTAACATCGTAAGTACTTAAATACCCAAATCCACCTGGTTGGTTACCTACAGCACCGTGACTGGCTCTTAATTTTAACGCATTTATTTGGTTAACGTTAAAGAAATTTTCTTTATGAATGTTCCATCCTGCAGCTACCGAGTAAAACTCGCCATAACGATAGTCTTTAGCAAAGGCAGAAGCCCCATCGACTCTTATAGAACCTTTTACAAAGTATTTACCATTATAATCGTAATCTGCAGAGAATAAGAATGACTGTTGTGCAAACTCGCCAGCATTACCATCGGTCGCAGCAGGTTTTAAACCAACACTTTGTACTTCTCCATTTACGACTACATTTTCTGATCTTGTTGATACGTTTTTAGAGCTTCCGTCATTATACTCGTATGCCGCTAAAACGTTTACGGTATGATTTTCGTTAAACGTATTCGAGTATCTTAACATTTGGTTGGTAAATCTTGTTAAGTTTCTATACGTATAATCGCTTACCGAACCATTTGTTGTTGTACCACCGTTAGACCTTGGATCTGTATAAGAAAACGACTCGTATGTTCCATACCTAAAGTTATTGGTAGATATGAAAGTTAAGTTAGGTAGTAATTTATACTCAAAATCGAAGCTACCAAATAAATCGAACGATCTAGAGTCTGAATAATTCCATTGTCTGTCATAGAAAAAGTTTCTTTTATCTCTACCAAGCCAATCATCGCCTTGAGATAAGGTAGCGTTTACTACTGATCCATCTTCTGCAAAAGGTAAATCCCATGGCATATTAGTATAAGCTTCGTATAATGAAGCATTTCTTGTATTATCTCTTCTATCGAAAACAAAGTTAAGTTTAGGTTTAATAGTTAACCTGTCTGATATGTTATAATCTAAATTAGTACGAAATGTGTATCTATCTAGTTCGTTACCAATAACAGTTCCTTTTTCGTTGTAATATCCTGTAGATAAAAATAAGTTATGTGTTTCTGTTGCCGATGTAAAAGTTATCGAAGCATCTTTTACAAAAGCATCTTGAGTTGCTCCATCAATCCAATCATAATCCCTATCAAGTAAATCTTCAGTAAACCAAGGGTTAGTATTACCTAGTTCTGTATGGTAATCGTATAATTGCTGAGAATTCATTATCTCGAACTTACCTGGGTTAAATTGGTTTACTGCCGTTTTTACAGATACTTTAACTTGTGGCTTACCGCCAACTACACCTCTTTTAGTAGTTACAATAATAACACCATTAGCACCTCTATTTCCATATAAAGCTGTTGCAGAAGCATCTTTTAATACCGAAATACTTGCTACATCGTTAGGGTTTAATTTTGGGTCGCTGTTACCAACAATTACACCATCTACTACCCATAAAGGTGAATTTGAAGGTTCTGGGTATGAAGACCCAAATACCATAGTGATAAAAAAAAATAGTAATAAAAAAATAAAAGGTACCACCAAACTTTAAGAGGAGGATTGAAAAAAAGAATGAACAAAAAATATATTTACATATTAAAGGAGGCATAAATATACTCTAGTCTGTTTGATTTCAGAATATAACTAATGAGAGTATTCCCCGATAGAAAGTTAACAATTACAGAAACTCACTAACATATAAATAATCCCTAAATAAAGCGTGTTTGTAAAACTAAGAGGGAATAGCAAGAGGGTAACACGCTGCGCGATGTTAATAATTTGTAATTGTTGATTTTAAACAACATAACCACTTAAGAATTGTTATCAGTTTCAAATTTTTGCGTAAAATCCGTTTTCAGGCCAATGAAACCAATGTTTTATTGTTACAATCTCATAAATTATGGATGATTTTAATACCATTCGATTAAAGAAGAAAACCTTAGATAAATTTAAGAAATATTCAAAAAAGATCGGTCCAAGTTATTCTGAAACTTTAGACTTTATGATTGCTTTTTTTGAAGATAATAATCTTTTCCCTTATGATACTTTAGGAATCAATGGAACCTCTCTTCAAAATGTTTTTAATAAACGCTTGGATGCCTTAATTTCAGTTTTAAAAAACGTTGAAGAAACACAACTTAAGCCAACTAAAAAAATGTTGGAATCGCTATTTGAAGAAATAGGAGAAAAACAACAAAAATTCGTCGAAAAATCAGAATTCAAAGAACCAATTTTAATAACCGAGAATGAGGAATTAGCATATTACAGAAAAGCATGTTTTCAAAAACAATCAGAACTTATTGAGTTAAAAAATAAGATTAAAGAAGCCTTTGATAAATTTGTGATTATCAAGCATACTTTTAATTCTAATCAATATGTCTTAAAATTAAATATGGAAGAATACAAAGCCCTAAAAAAAAATTTATCTTAATGATCCTAATTGAAATGACTTAGTATTTTTGAACTTTACATTTGGGTAGATTATTATTATTATTATTATTATTATTATTTATCGATAAATTTCCTTTTGGAGTTTTCATATGTTCTTAGATAGTGTTCAAAATCATTAAAGAACCTAAAACTTAACTGTTTTAAATAAATGTCTTTTAGTCTTTTTTTCTTTTTCAAAAACTTCAGTAAGTAGCGTTCTGTTGTGTAATAATTCTTCATCGTTCCTGATTTGAGAACGTGAATCATATTGCCATTATGGTAAACGATTAACTCTTTTAAGGTTCTACTATTATCATCTTCTCCCAAATATCGAGATTTGACGGCATCAGAGGATAACACGTTATCTTCTTCTATAAGCTCTTTATGACATTGAAGCAGTTTGTTATAAACCCCATCTAAATAAGCGTTTAGAATTCTGGCAGTTTCTGAATTACCTCGCCTTCTATTTTTAGTATTGTCCCACTGGTTTTGTTCAATACTTCGCTTTAAACTCATTTCTGAGCGTTTACCGTTTACAGTAATACGGACATAGATGGAAATTTGATTGGGGTTGCTTCTTGATTTTCTTGTAAAGAAAATAACCGTAAAAGTGCTTTTTGTTTTCATTTTAAATGACTTTATGTTAAACAATAATTTGTAAAGACGAAAGTCAAATTATGTCTTAAAGCTCTTTAAAGTTACTACATTTCCAGTGAACAATTGTACACCGATTTGCACACTTTTTTATTGGGTTTAGATGCTTTCATTTGATGACAAATAAAATGTGTAAAAAACAAAAAAAACATTGATAATCATACGATTAACAATGTTTTGATGTTTCCTATTTCTAGGTTAGTCGGGGTGGCAGGATTCGAACCTGCGACCTCCGCGTCCCAAACGCGGCGCGATAACCGGGCTACGCTACACCCCGAAGGTTATCTAAATATAGATTAGAAAATTGCGGAGAGACAGGGATTCGAACCCTGGGTACCTATTTCTAGGTACGACGATTTAGCAAACCGCTCCTTTCGGCCACTCAGGCACCTCTCCAATATTTTTTATGAACTACACATTAAATTTAAATGCGGATGCAAATTTAGTTTTTATCTTAAACAACACAAACATTTTTTTTATTTTTTTTCAGTTTTTATTCTGGGTATTCAATTCGTAAATGGTAAATATTTGCTAGTTTGTACTTTAGCACTTTTTTTATTGACTGAATTTCTTTAAAAGTTATGTTAGCATTTAAAAATTGTCCTTCTTCTATCTGCTTATTTATAATATTTTCTACAAAAGTTTCTATTTTTGTTGATGTTGGCTCTTTTAAACTTTTAGAAGCTGCCTCAATGCTATCGCACATCATTAAAATAGCTGTTTCTTTACTAAATGGTTTAGGCCCAGGATAGCTAAAATCTAATTTATCAACCTCGGTTTCTGGGTAATCTTTCTTTTCTTTCATATAAAAATAATAGACTACACTTGTTCCATGATGCGTTCTTATAAAATCAATAACACGATCTGGCAAATTATTTTTTCTTGCTATTTCTATTCCATTTATAACATGGTCTGTAATTATTCTTGCACTTTCTTTAGAAGATAACTCGTCATGAGGGTTTATTCCGGTTGATTGATTTTCGGTATAATACGTTGGATTTTTCATTTTACCTATATCATGATATAACGCTCCCACTCTAGCTAGCATAGCATTTGCTCCTATTTCGTTTGCAGAAGCTTCAGCTAAATTTGCTACATTTAATGAGTGATGAAACGTACCTGGCGCTTTATTTGATAGTTCTTTTAATAGTTTTGTATTAGTATCGGACAATTCTAAAAGTGAAACATCTGAAACTAACCCAAAAAGCTTTTCGTATGCATAAATTAAAGGTTGCACAAATAAAGTAGCTAACCCGCATAAAACAAACCAAATAAAGGTTTCCCACTTAAGTGTTTCTACACTACCTTCATGTATTACAAAAAATGCAAAGTAAGCTACGATGTAAATTAGTGTTATTTGCCCTACCGAAATAAATAAATTAGCTCGTTTATATAATTCTGAAACCGTTAAAATAGTTACTATTCCTGCTATAATTTGCAAAAACATATATTCATAACTATTAGGCACAATAAAACCTAGTAAAAGTACTGTAAGTACGTGAGCAAACAACCCGAGTCGCGCATCAAAAAAGGCTTTAAAAACTAATGGAAGAATACAAATTGGAACTATATAAATGTATTTAGAATCATAACTAACCACTAAGGTTGTTATAAAAATCATTAACGAGATATTAAAAAATATAAAAGTTACTTTAGTGTTATTTTCAAAAACTGAAACTCTATATTTTCTTAAAAATAATAACAGCATTAATAAGGCTAAAGACACCAACAAGGTATAAGCAAATAATACCCAATTATAATTAGCCTCATTCCACACTTGAGATTCGTATTCAGATTGTAATGATTTTAAAACTTGATACTTATCGCCTTCTATAACTTCGCCTTTAGATACTATTAAGGTTTCTTTTGCAATGCTACCTCTAGTATACGAAATTCTACTAATCTCATCCTTAATTATCTTATCGGTTAACGTTTTGTTTAACGTAATATTAGGCTCTACCAAATCGAAAAACAATGAAACGTAGCCAGTTTTAAAGTTTAACAAATTGTTTTTTATTAAAACTTTTTCTATTACCGTACTTACATTTTTTTGCTTAATTAAATTAGCGTAAAAACCATCGTGTATTTTTTCTCTTCCGTCTAGAATAACAATAGAACGGTCTTCAGAAAAATCGTAATCATCACTTAATACACCGTAATTATATAATTCTGAAATAATATGTTCTCCGGTTTTAAATAAATTGCTATGTAAGTAAGTTGATAGTGTATCTGAAAAAGCACTTGTAAACTGGCTTTTATAAGCATTTCTAACTTTGGTTTCTATAGTATTATCTAAATTAAAATACAATACTGCATTCTCAACAATATTTTTCTTTTCTAGAGCTATTTCTTGGTCTGTTTTTTTTATAGCAAAATCAAAAGGGGCTTGTAAACTTTCAGATTGCCAAGGTTTACCTTTTTCAAAATTATATTTAAATTTTCCGCTTTTAGGAAATAGATATACAATTAAAAAAGTTGTGCATATAAATAATAGCACCTTATAAATCAAAGAATGATTTTTGTAAAGTTTATTTATAAAGTCTTTCATTGGTTTAAATTCATTCCCTTTTCTTTATTTAACAAAAATATCGAGCTCGATTAAGAGTACTATTTTTAATAATTTACAAGCTAATTATTAATAATTAACATAAGCATTTAATTATATCTTTATAATTAGGTTGTTATACTTGGGTTATGTTCTACTTTAAAGTTACAAGAATTTGCAATAAAACACATTTTATTAGCTTCTATGTGTAGTTTATTTGCTTTTTCAATCATATTTTTATCAGTTATTTTCACTTTTGGATTAAGAGTAACCTTTGTAAATTTACCACTACCATTTTCAAATTCTTCCATAACTCCCACAGCAACATCTAAATACTCGATTACTATAATTTTATGTACTGAACATAAATGCAAGTACCAAAGCATATGGCAGGCTGACAAGGATGACAAAAAAAGATCTTCGGGATTATACTTTGTATTGTCTCCCAAAAACGAAGGGTCTGACGAACCTTTAATTACATCATATTTTTTGTCTGATATAATGTCATGATTTCTACTATAAGATTTATAATTTAACGTTCCATCACCTTCATTTCCTGTCCATTCTACTTTTATTTTGTAACTGTGTTTTTTCATTATTTTTCAAAACACCATAAGCTATTTTAAATAATTTATATAGATTTCATCATAATTAATCCCCTAAATATCAAATATTAATAACGAATGTGTCTTCTAGAAACCAAATGTAATAAAATTATAAGCTTTTAAGCTTTTTTATAATAATCTAATCTTTCAAATTTCTACTAAAAAATCGTTATTTTCGCATAGACTAAATTAAAACAATAGATTAATGAACAAAGAAGTAGTAATAGTATCTGCAGCAAGAACTCCAATTGGAAGCTTTTTGGGTGCTTTATCAACTATACCAGCTCCTAAACTAGGCGCTATTGCAATAAAAGGTGCTTTAAATAAAATAAATTTAAACCCTAAATTGGTTGAAGAAGTTTTAATGGGTAATGTGGTGCAAGCTGGTACTGGGCAAGCTCCAGCTAGACAAGCCGCAATTTATGCAGGTATACCTAACACCGTACCATGTACTACAATAAACAAAGTTTGTGCATCTGGTATGAAAACCGTTATGCAAGCAGCGCAATCTATTGCTTTAGGCGATGCTAATATAGTTGTTGCAGGAGGTATGGAAAACATGAGCCTTATACCTCATTACTTACACGCTAGAACTGCTACTAAGTTTGGCCCTACAACACTAGTAGATGGCATGCAAAAAGATGGTTTAGTTGATGCCTACAACCAAAATGCTATGGGCGTATGTGCTGATGCTTGCGCTAATAAATATGAGTTTTCTAGAGAAGATCAAGATGCTTATGCCATACAATCATACAAACGCTCTTCTGATGCTTGGGAAGCAGGTAAATTTAATAATGAAATTGTTCCTGTAGAAGTTCCTCAACGTCGTGGCGAACCTATAATAGTTAATAAAGATGAAGAATATACCAACGTAAAATTAGACAAAATACCTAATTTACGCCCTGCTTTTTCTAAAGATGGTACTGTAACTGCCGCAAATGCTTCGACTATAAATGATGGTGCTGGAGCTATGGTTTTAATGAGCAAAGAAAAGGCTGAAGAGTTAGGCTTAACACCCTTAGCTACAATAAAAAGCTATGCCGATGCTGCCCACGAACCAGAGTGGTTTACAACGGCACCTGCTAAAGCCTTACCAAAAGCACTTGATAAAGCAGGAATTACACTAAACGACGTTGATTTTTTCGAGTTTAACGAAGCATTCTCGGTTGTTGGTTTAGCTAATATGAAAATTTTGGGCCTTACCGATAAAAATGTTAATGTAAATGGTGGCGCTGTTTCTCTAGGACATCCGCTTGGTTGTTCTGGTGTTAGAATTCTTATTACTTTATTAAATGTTTTAGAACAAAATAATGCTAAAATTGGAGCTGCAGCAATTTGTAATGGCGGCGGCGGTGCTTCTGCAATGATTATTGAACGTTAATAAGTAAAATAGAAGAAAGAAGTATTTAATGCAATACGGTATTTGTAATTTAAGCATTGTTCCGCTTAGAAATGAACCAAGCGACACTAGCGAACTAGTCTCGCAAGTACTTTATGGCGATTTTTTTAAGGTTTTAGAACAACGAAAACAATGGAGTAAAATTAGATTAGCTTTTGATAAGTATGAAGGCTGGATAGACAACAAACAGTACTTTGAAATATCTGAAGACCAATACAAAACATTAAATAGCGAAACACCTAAACTATCTACCGATTTAGTAGAGTTTATTGAAGATAAAAACAACCAATTATCACCTATTACTATAGGCTCTAGCTTAAACGGGCTTTCTATTTTAAACCACCAGTACGATGGCAATTTTATTAACGAAAAGGTTGACAAATCTAACCTAATAAAAACCGCTTTTACGTTTTTAAACACGCCTTATTTATGGGGTGGCAAAACACCTTTTGGAATTGATTGCTCTGGTTTTACCCAAATGGTTTACAAACTAAACGGTTATAAATTATTACGCGATGCTTCACAACAAGCCACTCAAGGCGAAGCTTTAAGCTTTATTGAAGAAAGTGAGCCTGGCGATTTAGCTTTTTTTGATAATAATGAAGGCGCTATAATTCATGTAGGTATTATTATGAAAGACAACTACATTATTCATGCTCATGGAAAAGTTAGAATAGACAGGCTTGACCATTCTGGTATTTATAACGTTGATAGAAACACACACACGCACAAACTTCGTGTTATAAAAAAAATTATATAAAAAATGCCGCTATAAAGCGGCATTTTTTATATATTTTAAAAGAGTATTTACAACTTACTCTCCAGCAGGAATTGCATCAATCTTTGCTGTAATATCTTTAGCTTTTTGCGTTTCCCCTAAAGCTTGATATATATTTTTTAACTGGGTTAATATACCTGTACCAGGAGAAGGGTTTTTACTAATAAAATCAAGTAAAACATTAGCGCCTTCATTAAATAAAGTATTCTTTTCTTCTTTTAATTTTTCATACTTAGCATCATCGGCTTTACTCATACCTAATTTACCCATTTGTTCTATAATTACATTTCCTTTTTCTATGTATAAATTAGAAAGGTTTAGTGCTGCATCAGAGTATGCTGGGTCTAAGCTTAAAACTTTTTCAAATGATTTTTGAGCATCTTCAACCGCTCCCTTATTCATATTAACAACACCTACATTATAGTGTAATGCAGCATTGTTTGGCTCTTTAGTAATTGCTTCTTCAATAAGTGTTTTAAACTTATCTTCATCTTTTAACTGCAAATAAATATTAGCTTCGTTTATTATTAAATCTACATTTTCTGGGTTTTCTACTCTAGCATCTTTAATGGCTGTTAGTGCTTTTTCGTTATCTCCTTTAGATATATAAATAAGTGCAATATTTTTAACTATTTCTGGTTTTTTAGATTCTGTTAAACGCTCACCTGGTTTTATATGGCTTCCTCCTTTAACGTATAAATCGCGTGTTCCTTTATCAAGAACCACTTCTTTTCCAGACTCTTTATCTGTAGCAAAATATTCTTTAGTAATACCTGTATACCCTATATTCTTTAACTCTTCGTAAAGCCCTAAAGCTCTATCGTATTCTTTTACGTTTACTGCTGTAGCAGCTGCGTAATAAAGAAACATAGTGTCTACTTCTGTTACTCTGTAGGCTTTTTCAAAATACTTTGATGCTACCGAGTAATCTTGTTTTTCGTAAGCTGAATTACCAGTAGTTAACAAACCATTAGTCATAGTCTGTTTTAATTCTTTAATTTCAGAACCGTAACCTTTGGCATTACCTAAGCTTTTAATTGCCGTATCAATATCGTTTATAGCTCCTTTACCGTTTGCATACAAAGCCTTAGCTTTTAAAAAGTAAAATTTTGCTTTAGACTTTTCGTCCATTGCAGATAGCAAGCCTTCTGCTTGATTAATACCAGATTTGGCTTCAGCAAAATTGTTATTTTTAATAGCTTTTTCTATGGCTTTTAATTCTTTTTTTTGAGCAAAAGAAAAGGCACTTATTGAAAATGCTAAAGCTATGATTAATTGTTTTTTCATTTTTAAAAAATATTAAGTTTAATTTTCAGTGTTATTATCGTTTAAATTATTATCAAGAGTTGTGCCATCTTCTGAAGCATTAGTGTTTTCGGCACTTTCAGAACTTATAACCTGTCCATCTTCATCCAATTCTACTTCATCTTCGTCATGCATTACTTTAGCTACTGCTGCTATAGAGTCTTTACCTTTAAGGTTTATTAATTTAACGCCTTGTGTAGCACGCCCCATAACTCTTAAATCTTTAACAGCCATTCTAATAGCTATACCCGATTTATTAATGATCATTAAATCATCATCATCAGTTACATTTTTAATAGACACTAAATTACCCGTTTTTTCGGTTATAGATATGGTTTTTACACCTTTTCCACCTCGATTAGTGATTCTATAATCTTCTAAACTAGATCGTTTACCATAACCATTTTCAGACACAACAAGTACGTTACTTTCCATATCATCAACAGCTATCATTCCAACAACTTCATCTGTTTTTTCGTCTTGTAACCTAATACCTCTAACTCCAGAAGCTCCACGTCCCATTGGTCTTGTTTTAGCTTCTTCAAAACGAATAGCCTTACCAGATTTTAAGGCCAGCATAACTTGACTTTCGCCTGTTGTTAATTTAGCTTCTAATAATACATCATCATCTTTTATTGTTATGGCATTAATACCGTTTGTTCTTGGTCTTGAGTACTGCTCTAATGATGTCTTTTTTACTTGTCCCTTTTTAGTAGCCATTATCACGTAATGACTATTTATGTAATCTTCATCTTTTAAATCTTGAGTACAAATAAAAGCCATAACTTTATCATCTTGCTCTATATTTATTAAGTTTTGTATAGCGCGACCTTTTGATGTTTTTGTACCTTCTGGAATTTCATAAACACGCATCCAGAAACATTTTCCTTTTTGAGTAAAGAACAACATATATTGATGGTTTGTTCCTACAAATAAGTGTTCTAAGAAATCTTCATTTCTGGTTGTGGATGCTTTTTGACCAACACCTCCTCGGTTTTGTGTTTTATATTCTGTTAACGATGTACGTTTAATGTATCCAGCATGAGAAATAGTAATTACTACTTTTTCGTTAGGAATCATATCTTCAATACTTAAATCGCCTCCTGCGTACTCGATAGTAGATCGGCGCTCATCTCCATATTTATCTCTAACAACTTCTAACTCTGCTTTAATGATATCCATACGACGTTCTTTTTTATCAAGAATGTCCTTTAAATCTTCAATGGTTTTCATTAATTCTTCATACTCCAACCTAAGCTTATCTTGCTCTAAACCAGTTAATTGACGCAACCTCATTTCAACTATCGCTTTAGCTTGAATTTCAGAAAGCTTAAAGCGTTCAATTAACTTTTCTCTGGCTTCATCTGCGTTTGCCGATGCTCTAATTAGAGCTATTACTTCATCAATATTATCAGACGCAATTATTAAACCTTCAAGTATATGGGCTCTTTCCTCGGCTTTTCGTAGTTCATACTGAGTACGTCTTACTACAACCTCGTGTCTATGCTCGACAAAGTAATGAATCAAATCTTTTAGGTTTAACAATTGCGGTCTTCCATTTACCAACGCAATGTTATTTACACTAAATGAAGACTGTAGCGCTGTATACTTAAACAATTTATTCAACACAATATTAGGAATAGCATCTCGTTTAAGCACATAAACAATACGCATACCGTTCCTATCGGATTCATCACGAATAGTAGAAATACCTTCTAGCTTTTTATCGTTTACCAAATCAGCAGTTTTCTTTATCATATCTGCTTTATTCACTTGGTAAGGAATTTCGTCTACAACAATACATTCTCGACCATTAACCTCTTCTATATTTGCTTTTCCTCGTATAACAATTCGGCCTCGTCCTGTTTGAAATGCTTCCTTTACACCATCATACCCATAAATGGTTCCTCCTGTTGGAAAATCGGGTGCTTTAACATGCTGTATAAGCTCGTCTACTTCAATATTATTATTATCTATGTAAGCTATTGTACCATTAACCACTTCGGTTAAATTATGAGGAGGCATATTGGTAGCCATACCAACGGCAATACCAGACGCTCCATTTACTAAAAGTCCTGGAATACGAGTTGGTAAAACGGTTGGTTCTTGTAGTGTATCATCAAAATTTAATTTATGATCTACGGTTTCCTTATCAATATCTGCCAACATGTCTTCAGATATTTTACGCATACGCGCTTCTGTATAACGCATTGCCGCAGGACTATCTCCATCAATAGAACCAAAGTTTCCTTGTCCATCTACAAGCATATAACGCAAACTCCACTCTTGTGCCATACGCACCATAGCATCATAAACCGAGGTATCTCCATGAGGATGATACTTACCTAAAACCTCTCCAACTATTCTTGCGGATTTTTTATGTGCCGAATTTGCTCTAACACCTAATTCGTGCATACCGTAAAGTACACGTCTATGAACTGGTTTTAACCCATCTCTTACATCTGGTAAAGCACGTGACACAATGACCGACATCGAATAATCGATGTATGCCGATTTCATCTCATCCTCAATATTAATAGGGATCAATTTCTCTCCTTCTGCCATATATTATTTAATTTAGTTTATGTAATTTTCAAAACATGCTAATATAAGAATTCCATTAGTTATAGTAAGACAAACAAACTTCATTTTTCATGTAATTTATTAACAATTTTAACGACTTATTTGGTTAATAAGTATACCTACTAAAATTTTGATTTTATAAAGATTTTTTCGTCAATTAGCACAATACATACATTTTTAGGTATAGTTTTTGACTTTAGTTAAAATGTTTTACTATTTTTAATGCAGAAAGGACACGATTTATGGATGATAATTTTTCCCCAAGAGTAAAAGATGTTATTGCTTATAGCAAAGAAGAAGCACTACGGTTAGGCCATGATTTTATTGGCACAGAACACTTAATGCTTGGACTTTTGCGTGACGGTAACGGAAAAGCAATAAACATTCTTAACGCCTTAGATATTGATTTAAACCATTTAAGGCGTAAAGTTGAAATTTTAAGTCCTGCTAATCCTAATATTACTGTAGCTTCTAATCAAAAAAAGAACCTACATCTTACAAGACAAGCAGAACGCGCTTTAAAAACCACTTTTTTAGAAGCCAAACTATTTCAAAGCACATCTATAAATACAGCGCATTTATTGCTTTGTATTTTAAGAAATGAAAACGACCCCACTACCAAGCTTTTAAATAAGCTTAAAGTTGATTACGATAATGTTAAAGAACAATTTAAATCTATGATTACAAACGATAACGATTATATAGAACCTAAGTCTGAATTTCAAGACGACGACACTACTCCTGAAGGAGAATCTGCAAAAGACAACATTTTTAACGCTCCATCTGGCAAATCTAACAAGAAGTCTAAAACCCCTGTTTTAGATAATTTTGGGCGCGATTTAACGGCTTTAGCCGAAGAAGGTAAGTTAGACCCTGTTGTGGGTAGAGAAAAGGAAATTCAGCGTGTTTCTCAAGTTTTAAGCAGACGAAAGAAAAACAACCCACTTTTAATAGGCGAACCTGGTGTTGGTAAATCTGCTATTGCAGAAGGCTTAGCCCTTAGAATTGTTAAACGAAAAGTATCGCGTATTTTATTTAATAAACGCGTAGTTACTTTAGATTTGGCAAGCCTAGTTGCTGGCACTAAATACCGTGGCCAATTTGAAGAGCGCATGAAAGCCGTTATGAACGAGCTAGAAAAAAACGACGATGTTATTTTATTTATAGACGAAATTCATACCATTGTTGGCGCCGGAGGAGCAACCGGAAGCCTTGATGCATCTAATATGTTTAAACCCGCTTTAGCTAGAGGCGAAATACAATGCATTGGTGCCACAACTTTAGATGAGTACAGACAGTATATTGAGAAAGATGGTGCTTTAGAACGTCGTTTCCAAAAAGTTATAGTAGAACCTACTAGCGTTGAAGAAACCATAGAAATTCTTAACAATATTAAAGGTAAATACGAAGAACACCATAATGTAGATTACACACCAGAAGCTATTGAAGCCTGTGTAAAATTAACAAACAGATACATGACCGAGCGCTTTTTACCAGACAAAGCCATTGATGCTTTAGATGAAGCTGGATCTCGAGTTCATATAACAAATATTGACGTTCCTAAACAAATTATTGAACTTGAAAAGCAACTTGAAGCGATTAAAGAAACTAAAAACGCCGTTGTTAGAAAGCAAAAATATGAAGAAGCCGCAAAACTTAGAGATGACGAAAAGCGCATTGAAAAAGAATTAGCCATTGCTCAAGAAAAATGGGAAGAAGATACCAAGCAACACCGAGAAATTGTTACCGAAGATAATGTAGCAGATGTTGTATCTATGATGACAGGCGTTCCCGTAAACCGAATAGCGCAAACCGAAATTAATAAACTCGCAGAGCTACCTAATCGTATAAAAGGCAAAGTAATAGGCCAAGACGATGCCGTTGCAAAAGTTGTAAAAGCCATTCAACGTAACAGAGCAGGACTTAAAGACCCTAACAAGCCAATAGGTTCGTTTATATTTTTAGGTCAAACTGGCGTTGGAAAAACTCAATTAGCAAAAGTATTATCTAGAGAACTTTTTGATAGTGAAGATTCGCTAGTAAGAATAGACATGAGCGAATACATGGAAAAATTTGCCATATCTAGATTAATAGGAGCACCTCCAGGTTATGTTGGCTACGAAGAAGGCGGACAACTAACCGAAAAAGTAAGAAGAAAACCTTATGCTGTTATTCTATTAGACGAAATAGAAAAAGCGCATCCAGATGTATTTAATATGTTACTTCAAGTACTTGACGATGGCTACTTAACCGATAGTCTAGGACGAAAAATTGATTTTAGAAATACCATTATCATCATGACATCCAACATTGGAGCTCGTAAACTTAAAGATTTTGGTACAGGAATTGGTTTTGGTACAGCCTCACAGAAAGCACAAGAAGATGCTAACGCAAGAAGCGTAATTGAAAACGCACTTAAAAAATCGTTCGCCCCAGAATTTTTAAACAGAATTGACGATGTGGTTGTATTCAATGCCCTTGAAAAAGAAGATATCAATAAAATTATTGACATAGAACTGCAAAAACTTTTAGTACGCATAAAAGGATTAGGTTACAATTTAACCCTTACTGAAAGCGCAAAAGACTATATAGCCGAAAAAGGTTTCGACAAACAATACGGAGCGCGCCCATTAAAAAGAGCCATCCAGAAATATGTTGAAGATGCTTTAGCCGAAGAAATTGTAGCTTCGCACCTAGAAGAAGGCGACAATATTAATATTGATTTAGATACCAAAACCGAAGAGCTTAGCATTACAATAGATAAAGCAGAAAAGCCTACAGAATCGTAAAAACCAATATTTATTTAATTAAATAAAAAAACTCGAAATTTATTTTTCGAGTTTTTTTGTTTTAAAATTACTACATTTAGGCTTATGAAAAAAACCTTAACATTACCCATAGGTACTTTTTATATTTACAACAACTACTTGGTTGCAGAAATCAATGAAGGTAAAACAATAACTCTTAAAGACAATCAAACTCTTGAAGATGTTGCCAACACTCATTTTTTAACCAAAAATTTTGTTTACATAACACACCGTAAAAACTCTTACGCTGTAGATCCTGCTGTGTATACAAAAACGTCTAAAATTAAAAATCTAATAGGCTTTGCTGTAGTAGCCTCTAATTACATAGCCTTAAGAAATGCCGAAATTGAAAAAATATTTTTAAACAAACCCTTTGAGTCTTTTACAGAACTTGACGAAGCCATTAAATGGGCAAAAAAAATAATTAGGCAAGACAACACAAATATTTACACTTAAAACCTGTAAAAGAAAACAAACCAAATCCTACATTCTTTAAGAAAGTAGGATTTTTTTTTGAAAACTGTAACAAATAAAAAATTAAACCATCTATACTATATCAATCAATTTTTTGTGACACTAACCAAACAAAATACCGAACAACTTGTTGCCCTTTGTGCAACTGGTAACCAATCTGCGCAAATGGAAATTTATAACAGATACTATAAAGCTATGTACAACACTTCGTTAAGAATTGTAAAAAATAGTTTTGAAGCTGAAGATATTATGCAAGATTCATTTTTAAAGGCATTTACAAAACTAGAAACCCTAAAAGACACATCTACTTTTGGCCCATGGTTAAAACGAATTGTTATTAACAACAGTATTTATCACTTCAACAAAAACAATAAAAAAAACGAAGTGTCTTTTGATAGTGTTTTATACAAAGTTGAAGATGAAACAAACAACGAAACAAACGGAATTAATAACAGTTACGATTTACTAAGCCTAAAAGCTCAACAAATTTTAAAGACCATTAAAACCTTAAAAGATAATTACAGAATTGCTTTAACCCTTAACCTTATAGAAGGTTATGATAGCGAAGAAATTAGCGAAATAATGAATATAACTAACGCTAATTGCAGAACAACAATATCAAGAGCTAAAGATAGCCTAAGAAAAAAGTTAGAAAAAGAATTTGCTTAAAACATTTACCATGGAAAAACACACACTAGACAATATATTTAAAAACTTAGAACACAATTTCGATACAGAAACACCAAATACAGGGCACAAAACACGGTTTTTAAATAAATTAAACAACCAAAACAACATCGCTTTAAAAAGTAAAAAAAACAACAACAATTTCTGGAAACCTTTTATAGCCATTGCTGCTTCTGTAGCTATTTTAATAACACTTTTTACAATTACTCCGCAAACTAATAACCAATACGACTTAGCTAATGTTTCACCCAAAATGGCAGAAACTCAAGATTTTTTTACAGCTGCTATTAACGAAGAATTACAGAAACTAAAAAAAGAGTCGTTACCAGAAGCTAAAAATTTAATACAAGACGCCCTAAAACAAATACAAATACTAGAAACTAATTACCAATCTTTAAAAATTGATTTAAACGAAAGCGGCGAAGATAACCGCGTTATTTATGCCATGATTTCTAACTTTCAAAATAGAATAGATATTTTAAAAGATACATTAACCCAAATTGAAAACATAAAACAATTAAAATCATCATTAAATCAAGAAATATCAGAATTAAATATGTAATTCTAAAAATTAACTATCAAAAAAAAAAAAAGAGAACTCAAATAACTTCATAAACTTTAAAGTACATCAATCACATAACAATCAAAAAAAGCGAACACATGAAACCAGCACTACACATTAAATTATTAATTGCGTTATTAATACTTCCTCTATTTATTTCTGCAACTACAGAAATTAAAAATGAGCAAACAAAAACCATAAACAAAACGTTTACAGTAAACCCAAATGCAACTTTAAAAGTAAACAATAGCTACGGTAATATTAATGTAATTACATGGAATGAAAACAAAATAGTTTTTGAAATTAAAATTACTGCATCTGGAAATAACCAAGAGTATATTCAAAAAAAATTAAATGAAATTGATGTGAATTTTTCTTCGACACACGATTTAGTTTCTGCCGAAACCAAATTTGGCAAAAAAAGCTCAAACTCTTGGTGGAATTGGGGCAGCAACAAAAAAATTAAAGTAAAAATTAACTACATTATTAAAATGCCTATAACCGGGAAGGTAGATTTAAAAAATAATTACGGAAATATAAATTTAGACAGACTGGAAGGGCATGCCAATATAAATTGTGATTACGGAAAAATAACCACTAAAGAATTAATGGCTAACAATAACACAATTAATTTTGATTACACTAAAGGCTGTTATTTCGAGTATATAAAAAGCGGAAATATTAATGCAGATTATAGCGAGTTTACTATTAATAAAACTAAAGAAATACATATTAATGCCGACTACACGAGCTCTAAAATAGAATCGGCCGAAGATGTAACATTTAAATGTAACTATGGTAGCATAAAAATAGATAGAACAAATAACATTGTTGGAAATGGCGACTACCTAACTACCATTATTGGAGATATTCATGCTAGTGCAACTCTTAATGCCGATTATGGTTCTATTAAGATAAACCGTATAACTGAAAACGCTAACAACGTAACTATTAAATCTGATTACACAGGCATTAAAGTTGGATATGATTATAATTACGACTTTAACTTTAATATCAATTTAGATTACGCTTCGTTAAGAGATAGCGACAACCTAATTATTACAAAAGAAATTAAAGATGGAACAAGCAAACGTTATAAAGGATACCACAAAAATCAATCATCAAACCATAATTTAACAATCGATTCTGATTACGGAAGCGTTACATTATACAAAAACTAGGTATAATACCAGAAAAAAACAATCAAATCAAAAAACAACAGTTTAAAACCACTCATATAGAGTGGTTTTATTATTTATTTGATGTTTTTAAAACTCTAAATAACAAAACTATTCCTGCTAAAAAGAAAGTAAATAAAAACAAAATTCCGTTTCGCATACTTCCAGTTAACTGATCGATAAATGCAAAAATCACCATACCAATTACAATTCCTATTTTTTCTGCCACATCGTAAAAACTAAAATACGAAGTGGTATCTTCAGTCTCTGGCAAAAACTTAGAATATGTAGATCGTGCTAACGACTGCACTCCACCCATAACCAAACCAACAATGCTTGCTGCAATGTAAAACTGAAAAGGCGTTTTCATGAAATAAGCATAAAAACATAGTGCCATCCAAATAAAATTCACCACAATTAACGTCTTAATATTTCCAAATTTCGATGATGCCTTTGATGTTAAATAAGCACCCAAAATAGCCACCAATTGTATAACCAATATACTAACTATTAACCCCATTGTTTTTTCGCTATCGCCTCCCCAAGATATTTCTTCTTCACCAAAATACACAGCCACTAACATAATAGTTTGCACCGCCATGCTAAACACAAAAAAAGCTTGCAAATAGCGTTTAAGCCTAAGGTTTTGTGTTAATTGTTTCCAAACCTGCTGTAACTCTTTAATACCATTAAAAACAATTGCCCTAGTTACTTTATGCCCAGAAGATACTCCAATAGGTAAATAGTAAAACGAATATTGACTAAATAACGCCCACCAAACACCAACTGTAATAAAAGAAATTTTCATCGCCTTAAACGAAGCCAAATCTTTTGCTGCAGACAAGGCTTGATTTATCTCTACTTCTGTACCAGTTTCTAATAATGCTTTCGATATACTAACATCGAATCCAAACAATCCTGGATACATAACCATAACCAAATTAAAAATAAGTAAAAGCACACTACCAAAATACCCTAACGAAAAACCTTTTGCACTAATACTGTCTTGTTGTTCTGGAAAAGCAATATCGGGTAAATAAGAGTTATAAAACACCAAACTTCCCCAATAGCCTATTAACCCCATAAAATAAAAAAGTAAACTTAAATGTATTTTATCTGGTGTAATATCAAACCAATACAATCCTATACAACCCGCGCTACCAACGTAACAAAAAAACTTTAAAAAATTCTTTTTATTACCTACATAATCTGCAATACCAGACATTATTGGCGATGTTAACGCAACAACTAAAAAGGTAAAAGCTGTTACAAATGTTATTAGCGCTGTACTTTTAAACTCAAAACCAAAAGCCCAAACGGTTTTTACATTTGATGCCGTTTTAAGAAATAAAGCCGAATAAAATATAGGAAATATAGATGAAGCAATGGTAAGTGTATAAACCGAATTAGCCCAATCGTAAAATGCCCAAGCATTTAAAAGTTTTTTACTCCCTTTTTTCAATACTGTCATAATAAAAAAGCTGCCCTTTTATGAGCAGCTTCTAAAGTAAACAAATATTTTTATTTAAAAATACTTAAATTTTATCTAAACGATGTTACCCCAAATTTTTTAGCTTCTGCTTTAGCTTGCGGTGCCCATTTAGTAAGGTTTGAAATTCTTGTATCGTTTGATGGATGCGTACTCATAAATTCTGGTGGCGCCTGGCCTCCGCTATTCGCTTTCATTCGTTTCCATAATTTAGCTGCTTCGTCTGGGTTATACCCAGCAATAGCCATTAAATGAATACCTATTTGGTCAGATTCTGTTTCATGACTTCTACTAAAAGGTAGCATAACTCCTAATTGAGAACCAATACCATAATATTGATTAAATGCATTTCTTGATTTTTCGTCTTTAATCGCTATGTTTCCTGCTACTGCTAAACCTTGTTGCAAATACCCTGCACTCATACGTTGCTGCCCATGGTTTGCTAATGCATGCGCTACTTCATGCCCCATAATTGCTGCAACTCCTGCTTCGTTTTCTGCTATTGGTAAAATACCTGTATAGAATACAATTTTTCCTCCTGGCATACACCATGCATTAACCGTTTTATCGTCAACCAAATTATATTCCCACTTATAATCATTTAAATATCCTTGGTTACCATTAGCATTTAACCAACGCTCTGCAGCTACAGCAATACGCTGCCCTACTCTTACTATCATTTCAGAATCTTTGGTTCCTGTAATTACCTTATTCTCATTTAAAAATTGGCTATATTGTGCAAATGCCGTTGGAAACAACTGAGAGTTAGGCACTAACGCCATTGTTTTTTTTCCTGTAAATGGATTTGTTGCGCATGCTAAAACTAAAGTTAACACCGCTATTATTAAAAATGTATGTTTTACCTTCATCATTCTAGAGTTTAATTTTCAATTCTTAAAAATACAAAAATTGTATCTTTAATTTTTAGACACAGATATTATTTTTTTGTCACACTTTTTAAATATTAAGTTTATTAAATTAATAGTGCAACTCGTTATGTTATCCTAATTAAACCGACTTAATCCATAGTAAATTTATACAAAATGAAAAACATATTAATTGCTTTTAGTTTAATTTTAGTTTTTAGCTGTAATTCTACAGCTCAAAAAAAAGAAAAAAAAACATATAAAATTACTAAAACCGAAGCCCAATGGAAAAACCAATTAACAGACAAAGAGTTTTATGTATTAAGACAGGCTGGAACCGAGCGTGCTTTTAGTAGCCCATTAAACAAAAACAATAAAGCTGGTATTTATGCCTGTAAAGCCTGCAATACGCCCTTATTTAAAAGTGAGCATAAATTTGACTCTGGAACTGGTTGGCCTAGCTTTGATAGAGAGATTAAAGGTCATGTTGAATTTTCTACAGATTATAATTTAGGTTATGCAAGAACCGAGGAGCATTGCGCAACTTGTGGTGGGCATTTAGGACATGTTTTTAACGACGGTCCTAGAAAAACAACCGGTAAAAGGCATTGCATAAATGGGGTTTCTTTAACCTTTATTCCAAATAAATAATTTTATATTTATAAAATGGACAGTTATTTAACAAGTGTAATTAAACAGTTTGAATATTACAAAAGCTTAGGCGACAAAACCTTTAACCAACTTAATTTTGATGAAATGGTTTGGCAAAGCAATGAAGATGCCAATAGCATTGCCATAATAGTTAAACACATGGTTGGCAATATGCTAAGCCGATGGACCAATTTTTTAACTGAAGATGGCGAAAAGGATTGGAGACATAGAGATCGTGAATTTATAAATAACTTTAGCTCTAAAGAAGCTATTATTGCGGCCTGGGAAAGTGGTTGGTTATGCTTGTTTAAGGCTATTAAACCGCTTAAAGCTGAAGATTTAGAAACCATTATTTACATTAGAAATGGAGGCCATACTGTTACCGAAGCTATTAACAGGCAATTGGCGCATTACTCGTACCATATTGGACAACTTGTTTTTTTAGGAAAATTATTAAAAGGTCGTGATTGGGCATCGTTATCTATTCCTAAAGGAGATTCTTTAAGTTACAACAAAAATAAATTTAGCAATAATAAAGAACGTAGGCATTTTACAGACGATCTTTAATGGTATAATATAGCTTTATTGTTAACCCGCGAAAAGGATTGAGGCATTTGTTGAAGCTCTTTTTGTGTTGTTGCACCTATGCAACACAAAAAAGCGACTGCCGAAAGCCTGGTTGCTTTTTCTGCAATTCGCCCTAAAAATTATTATTCTTTTATTTGGTTTTTAAATGGCCTTATAATTAGGCGAGCTTCCCTATCAAAACGTATATAATTATACACCCAGTTTACAAATACAACCATTCGGTTTCTAAATCCTATTAAAAAAAACAGGTGCACAAACATCCATACAAACCATGCAAAAACACCTTGAAATTTATAGTTTTTTAAATCTACAACGGCTTTATTTCTTCCAATGGTTGCCATGGCTCCTTTGTCTTTGTAACTAAAGGGTTTCATTGGTTTACCATCAATTAGTTTTAAAATATTAACTCCTAATTGATCGCCTTGTTGTATGGCTGGCTGTGCCATCATTGGGAAACCTCTAGGAAAATCGTCGTTTACCAAACAAGCAATATCTCCTATAGCAAATATATGGTTAAACCCTTTTACTTGATTATATTGGTTTACAAGTATTCTATTTCCTCGGGTTACATAATCTTGAGCATCGAGCCCTTTTATCGTGGCTCCTTTAACGCCAGCAGCCCAAACTACTGTAGCGGCCTGAAAGGTTAAATCGGTATTTGTGGTTACTGTTTTGCCATCGTAGTTTGTTACTCGTACATTTTTCCAGATGTTTACGCCTAATTTTTCTAGAAAATCTTCGGCTTTGGCTGATGCTTTTTCGCTCATGCCTTTTAAAATACAATCGCTAGATTGGATAATATGAATTTGTGCTAATCGAGTATCTAAATCTGGGTAGTCTTTTGGTAAGATTCCTTTTTTAATTTCGGCCAAAGCTCCTGCAAGTTCAACACCTGTTGGTCCGCCACCAACTATTACAAAATTCATTAAAGCATTACGCTCGTTTAAATCTGATGTTAAAAGTGCTTCTTCAAAATTTTCAAGTATTAAACTTCTTAAATTTAAAGATTGTGGTACAGTTTTCATGGCCATACTATATTTTTCTACTTGGGTGTTACCAAAATAGTTTGTTGTAGAGCCTGATGCTACCACCAAATAATCGAATTTTAAATCGCCAATATTGGTTTTTACTTTATTTTTTTTGGTATCTATCTCTTCTACATTAGCCAACCTAAAATAAAAATTTGGAAAATCTTTTAATATTTTTCTAATAGGGTAAGCTATAGAATCGGGCTCTAGACCACCTGTTGATACTTGATATAATAAAGGCTGAAAAGTGTGATAGTTATGTTTATCTAAAAGTACGACTTGCACATCGCAGTTTGATAATTTTTTTGCTAAAGCTACACCAGCAAAACCACCACCAATAATTACAATTCGAGGAAAACTCGTTCTAGGTATGTTCATATAAAAAAACTTGCAACACAAAGGTACTAAAACAAGTATAAACTATATTGATATAGCATAAGACAAATTAAACAAATTCGTAAAATTTTACTTATATTTTTTTAGATTTTATAAGGCTTTAAAGTCTTTTTTTAAAAATCGATTTTGTAAATTAGCGCCTTAAACTTTAACATATGAGTAAATACGATATTATTGTTCTTGGAAGTGGTCCAGGTGGTTATGTAACAGCTATTAGAGCGTCTCAATTAGGTTTTAAAACCGCAATTGTTGAAAAAGAAAATCTTGGAGGTGTATGCTTAAATTGGGGGTGTATTCCAACAAAAGCATTATTAAAATCTGCTCAAGTTTTTGAATATCTAAAACATGCTGAAGACTATGGCCTAAAGGTTAAAGATGCAGACCATGATTTTGATGCTGTTGTTAAACGTAGCCGTGGTGTTGCAGATGGAATGAGCAAAGGCGTTCAGTTTTTAATGAAGAAAAACAAAATTGACGTTATTGAAGGATACGGTAAAATTAAACCAGGTAAAAAGGTTGAAGTTGATGGTACAGAATATAGTGCAAACAACATAATTATTGCTACTGGAGCACGCTCTAGAGAGTTACCAAGCTTACCACAAGATGGCGAAAAAGTAATTGGTTACAGACAAGCCATGACACTAAAAAAACAACCAAAGAAAATGATTGTTGTTGGATCTGGTGCTATTGGTGTTGAGTTTGCTTATTTTTACAACTCTATAGGAACAGAGGTTACTATTGTAGAATATTTACCAAACATTGTTCCTGTTGAAGATGAAGAAGTATCGAAACAACTAGAACGTTCTTTCAAAAAATCTGGAATTAATATTATGACTTCTGCCGAGGTTACATCTGTTGATACTTCTGGAAAAGGCGTTAAGGCAACTGTAAAAACTAAAAAAGGCGAGGAAGTTCTTGAAGCTGATATTATTTTAAGTGCTGTTGGAATTAAATCGAACATTGAAAACATAGGTTTAGAAGATGTTGGTATTGTTGTAGATAGAGATAAAATTATTGTAAACGATTTTTACCAAACTAATATCCCTGGGTATTATGCCATTGGAGATGTAACACCTGGGCAAGCTTTAGCTCACGTAGCATCGGCCGAAGGTATTTTATGTGTAGAAAAAATTGCTGGACACCATGTTGAAGCTATCGATTATGGTAACATTCCTGGTTGTACATATTGCTCGCCAGAAATTGCTTCGGTTGGTTTAACAGAAAAACAAGCCAAAGAACAAGGTTTAGATATTAAAGTTGGTAAGTTTCCATTTTCGGCATCTGGAAAAGCAAGCGCAGGCGGAAATAAAGATGGCTTTGTAAAAGTTATTTTTGATGCTAAATATGGCGAATGGTTAGGTTGCCACATGATTGGTGCTGGCGTAACAGATATGATTGCCGAAGCTGTTTTAGGTAGAAAACTTGAAACTACTGGGCATGAAGTTTTAAAAGCCATTCACCCACACCCAACCATGAGTGAAGCTGTTATGGAAGCTGTTGCCGCAGCTTACGATGAAGTAATACATTTATAAGAGTTACAAAGTAGCTTACTTTTAAAATACAGGTTAACATAAAAAAAGCGATTCTTAAATTTAAGAATCGCTTTTTTTATGATATGTATTAAGTTATTTAATAAACTAACCTAAAAACTTTGTATGGCCAACTCGTAACTTTGTAAGCCAAACCCCAAAATAACGCCTCTAGCATTTGGAGATATAAAAGATTGATGCCTAAACTCTTCCCTATTAAATGTATTTGAAATATGAACCTCTACAACAGGCGTTTCAATTGCTTTTATAGCATCGCCAATACCTACAGAAGTATGCGTGTATGCCGCAGCATTTAAAATTATACCATCATAACTAAAGCCAACTTCATGTAACTTATCTATAAGCTCGCCTTCTATATTAGACTGGAAATAATCTATAGAAATTTCTGGATACTTATCTTTTACTTCCTCTAAAAACTCTGTAAATGTTAAGCTCCCATAAATATTAGGCTCTCTTTTGCCTAATAAATTTAAGTTTGGCCCGTTAATAATTATTAGTTTTTTCATGTTGTAAAGATATTTAAAAATTAGGCATAAAAAAGCCGAAATACAGGATACTTCGGCTTAATTTACATATTTTTTTCTACTTAAAATCGAAATCCTAAACCTATTTGAAAAAAGTTAAACTTCGTCTTAATATCACCAGAATCAATTCCGGGGTCTTCATCAGGAAAAACAAACGCATCATCATCTAGTCTATTATTTAAGCCTAAAGAATACCTTGTAGAAGCAAAAATCTTATCAGTAATATCATAACTCATTCCTGCAGACAAACCTATACCTGTTTTTTTAATCCCATCGGATTCCTCTAAAATAAAATCCAATTGAGGTCCTAATAGTAAGCTAAATTGCTCAGAAACATTAAACTTTCCCATTAATGGAATTACTAAAGAATTACCAGATTCTCCATCCTGCCTTGAGTTAACATACTGAACTTCTGGTTGAATATGGATTTTTTCAGAAGTTTTTATATCTGCAAATACACCAACATAAAACCCAGAGACATTATCTGAAGCTGATATACCATCAAATTTTACTGATGCAATTAATGAGTTATAACCCGCTGTTACTCCAAACTTAGTGTCTTGTGCATGTAAACTCATTACTACAGTAACAAAAAGTATTGCTAAAATTGACTTTTTTTTCATAATGTATAATTCATTAAATTTTGCTAATAAAAAAGAGAGACAATTAATTGCCTCTCTTTTTTACTATTTATTAAAACATTATAGCTTGTAACCCACACCAACAAAGAAACCACTTAGTTTAATAGAAGTATCATCTGGAGCGTCTTCAATTAAATTTGCTAAACCTAAACTGTATCTAGCTTCAACAAAAAAGTCTTCAGAAACATCATAAGCTGCTCCTGCCTCGATACCGAAATTAAATGATTTAACACCGTCTCCAGTATCTAATAAAATACCTAGACTAGGTCCTGCTAACACACTAAATTCTTCTGAAACAGGAAATTTAGCCATAAGAGGAATTGCAATTTGATCTAACTCTTCTACTGAAACATACATAACGCTAGGCTGAAATACAAATGATTCTGATACATCAATGTCAGCAAATGCTCCTATATAAAAACCCGTTTCAGAAGTAGAAATATTTTCCCCATCTGCTTTAAATTTCATAGAAGCAAAATCAGCACCTGCTTTTAATCCAAAGTTTTGCGCATTTACACTAGTTAAACCTAATACTGCAATTGCAGCTAATAAAAATAATTTTTTCATAATTTTAAATGTTTTTAGTTTGATAACAACAAATAAAAGGCATTTTTTCGAAAAATACTACACAATAAACCAAGTTATTAACATTTCAATCAACAAAATAAACTAAACTGCTTATTTTCAACATGTTAAACAATATGTTATTAACATTTTTTATAAAAAATACGTAGAATTACGTATATAAATAATTCATTTATATCTTGATATTTGGTTACTTTTACACCTATGAAATGGCAAAATGCTTTAAAAGATTACCAATTATACTTAAAAATAGAACGTGGGTTATCTTTAAACTCTATAGATAATTATGCTTTAGATGTAAAAAAGCTAATAAAATTTATTGAAACTAATAATATTAGCTATTCGCCTGTTAATATCACTCCAGAAATTATTCAACAATTCATTTATAACGTTGCAAAAAACGTTAATGCCAGATCGCAATCTAGATTAATATCTGGTTTACGTAGTTTTTTTAATTATTTAGTGTTTGAAGACTATAGAAAAGACAACCCTCTAGAGTTAATTGAGTCGCCTAAAATAGGACGAAAATTACCAGATACTTTATCTGAAGAAGAAATTGATAAAATTATAAACGCTATAGATTTAAGCAAACCAGAAGGCGAACGCAACAGAGCTATTTTAGAAACATTGTATGGTTGCGGTTTGCGTGTAAGTGAGCTTATTAACTTAAAAATATCTGATTTATTTTTTGATGAAGGTTTTATAAAAGTAACCGGAAAAGGAAACAAACAACGTTTTGTTCCTATTATTGAAATAACACAGAAATATATTAACATATATAGAAATGAAATTAGAATTCATTTAAATATAAAGCCTGGACATGAAGACACTTTATTTCTAAACAGAAGAGGAAAACAACTTACTCGTGCTATGATTTTTACAATTATAAAACAGCTTGCAGTAAAAATTAATTTAAAAAAAAACATATCGCCACATACACTTAGACATTCGTTTGCTACCCATTTACTACAAAACAATGCCGATTTACGCTCCATTCAACTTATGCTTGGGCATGAAAGTATTACTACAACCGAAATTTATGTACATCTAGATAAAAGCCATTTAACCAAAGTAGTAGAAAAATATCATCCAAGAAAATAGTGTTTTTAATCGTTGTTATTTGCATTTTATCGATTTTTAATTTAATTTTGCTGTCTCATTCCCCCTACTCATGACTAATATTTTAGAAAACACATTTATTGCAAACGATATTATAGATGTAAATGAAAATTTAAACTATGATAAATTAATATCTCAATTTGCACTAGAAAACTCAAACATTGGTGTTTGGGATTTTCATATAAACACCAATATAGTTAAATACTCTAAAGAAGCTAAAGCCATATTATGCATTAAAGATTGTCGCTCTCATCAATATAACTGGAAAAAAACGATTCATCCTAACGATCTTGATACTTTAATAAAAACCCTAAACAAACATTATAACAATGAGACTCCTTACTATACAAGTGAACACAGAATATTATGTGGTGAAGGAAAATATAAATGGGTTAAAGATATTGGCAGAGTTGTAAAAAGAGATAAATTTAATAACCCTATTCGTATTATTGGTACCATATCCGACATTACCTCTAGGAAAGAAAAAGAAGATAGTATTGCTAGAAATCTAAATATAATTACAAACCAAAATAATAGACTGCAAAACTTTGCTCATATTGTAACTCATAACTTAAAAGAGTATGCGGGCAATTTTGAAAGTTTACTTGGGTTTTACAATGATGCTAAAACTAACGAAGAGAAAACAGAACTAATTACACACCTAAAAACAGTTTCAGATTCGTTAAGTAAAACCATTGGTAATTTAAATGAAATTGTAAGTAAACAGTTTGTAAAAAAAATAGAACGCGAAAACTTAAATATTTATAATTGCATTGAGGACACTTTTAAAATACTAGAGCTAGAAATAGTTAGTAAAAAAGCGATAATAAACAATAATATAGACCCCAATATTTGTATTTATGCAAATCGTACTTATTTAGAAAGCATAATTCAAAACCTAGCATCAAATGCACTTAAATATGCACACCCAAACAGAATTCCTACACTAAACATTAACTCTCATTTATCAGATGAAGATGTTTTAACTATAACTGTAGCCGATAATGGTATTGGTATAGATTTGAACAAATACGGAGATGATGTTTTTGGATTATATCGAACATTTCATGGTAATGAAAATGCAGAAGGCGTTGGCTTATATTTAACAAAAAGCCAAGTTGAAACACTTGGTGGAAAAATAGAAATTAGCAGTAAAGTAGATGTAGGCACCACATTTACTATTACAATGAATACAAAAAAAAATCCAGCATAAGCTGGATTTTTTTTCTAACAATTGTTATTTATTATTTTGCAATATTAACCGCTCTTGTTTCTCTAATAACAGTTACTTTAACTTGTCCCGGATATGTCATATCGGTTTGTACTTTTTGCGATATATTAAAGGACAAATCTGCTGCTTTTTGGTCGTCTACTTTTTCACTTTCAACAATTACACGAAGCTCTCTACCTGCTTGAATAGCGTAAGCTTTCTTAACGCCATTAAACCCAAACGCAATATCTTCTAAATCTTTTAAACGCTGTATATAACTATCTAATACTTGACGTCTTGCTCCTGGTCTTGCTCCAGAAATAGCATCGCATACTTGTATAATTGGTGCCAATAACGATTTCATTTCTACTTCGTCATGGTGTGCGCCAATGGCATTACAAACATCTGGTTTTTCTCCAAATTTTTCGGCCCATTGCATACCTAATATTGCGTGAGGCGTCTCCATATCTGCTTCTGCATCAGGCACCTTACCTATATCATGTAATAATCCAGCTCGTTTAGCTAGTTTAGGGTTTAACCCTAATTCTGCAGCCATAACTCCGCAAAGCTTAGCAACTTCTCGCGAGTGTTGCAATAAGTTTTGTCCGTAAGAAGAGCGGTATTTCATTCTACCAACCATTTTTATTAACTCTGGGTTTAAATTGTGTATCCCTAAATCAATAACCGTTCGTTTACCAACTTCTATTATTTCTTGTTCTATTTGTTTTTGGGTTTTCTTTACAACTTCCTCTATTCGCGCTGGATGAATTCTACCATCTGTAACCAATTTATGCAACGATAAACGTGCTACTTCGCGTCGTACAGAATCAAAACACGATAAGATTATAGCTTCAGGAGTATCGTCAACAATAATTTCAACTCCTGTGGCGGCCTCAATAGCTCTAATATTACGCCCTTCACGACCAATAATACGGCCTTTAACATCATCAGACTCAATATTAAAAACAGATACGCAATTATCTACAGCTTCTTCAGTTCCTATACGCTGTATGGTATTAATAATAATTTTCTTTGCATCTTGTTCTGCTGTAAGCTTAGCTTCTTCTAAAGAGCTTTGAATATAAGCCATCGCATCATTTTGCGCTTCTCCTTTTAAAGATTCTACCAATTGCTCTTTAGCTTCTTCTGCAGAAAGACTAGAAATAACCTCTAATTGTTGCACTTGACTTTTGTGCAATTTATCTACTTCTTCTTGTTTCTTTTCTAGTAAATCTAATCTGTGATCGTAATTTTTAATTTTACTTTCAAGACTTTCGTTAAGTTTCTTTCCTTTAGAAAGCTCGTTAGACACTTGAGATTCTTTATCACGAGTTCGTTTTTCGGCTTCGGCCATTTTTTTATCACGAGCAAGAATAACCTTTTCGTGTTCAGACTTAAGCTCTATAAACTTTTCTTTAGCCTGAAGAATTTTGTCTTTTTTAAGTGTTTCTCCTTCACTTTTTGCTTCTTTAAGTATTAAAGTTGCATTTTTCTTGGCTTCTTTTACAAGCTTAGAAGCATTATTTTTTTCTAGTGTTTTTGCTATTATAAAGCCTATTACAAGGCCTAATATTACACCGCCTACTGCAAATATAATTGAGTTATCCATCGTTAATTTAGTTGATTATAATATATAAAAAAGCCTACACCAGTATAAAGTTTTGTATAAACTCCTTAAAAACAAGTTTAGGGCTAACAAGCTGATCAAGGATCTGCTCGAGATATCGAAAACAAATTCAATACTAGCAGCATGCTTTTACAACTTAAACTCACCCTTTTTAAAGAATTAACGTTGAGTTTATCAAAAAAAATAACCAATGTAGGCAGTAACTTTTAATTTATTTTAAAGAACGTTTAAGAGGCTAAATAAGAATGTAACAAATCATTTAAAGCATTTAATTTATCTTCTACATGCTCGTTTACATTTTCTTTATCAATAGACTTCTGCTCTACCTGAGATGCAAATTGTAAGGCACACATAGCCAATACATCTTGTTTATCTCGAACAGAATAACTTTGCTCAAATTGCTTAATCATGGCTTCAATGTTTTTAGCTGCTTTACGTAATCCTTCTTCTTGGCTTGGCTCAATTGTTAAAGGGTATACTCTATTTGCTATAGATAGCTTTATTTTAAGCTTTTCTGACATTGACTTTTAATTAACTTTAATCAGCGAGTTGAGCAATACAATGGTCAATATCTCTAATTAATGCATTTATTTTAAGCTTAGTTTCTCTTTTATTATCGTCACTACCAAGTATTGTATTTGCCATTTTAAGGGCTTCATATTTTTCTTCCCAATTAGCAATATGCTTTTTTTGGGCTAGATTTTCTTGCCTTGAAACCTCTAATTCTTCATTTAATTTCAAATTAGCAAGTTTTAAAAGCTCTAGTTTGTGTAATACTTTACTAATCTTGTTTTCTAACGAATCGACAATATCCTCAATATTACTCATTTACAAAATTCAATACTTATATCACAAAGTTAACATTCCTAGCCATAAATCACAATTGTTTTATCATAAATTTTCTTAGTCTAGTTATTACAACAACAAAACAACATGGCGCGATTTTTGTTTTATACTTTGCGTTTTCACATCAAATTAATATTTTAGCCTAATACATATTTATGAAATTTATTCTGTCCCTCTTTCTTGTTTTTTCATTATACTGTAATGCTCAAAATAATTACCCTCAAGATTATTTTAGTAGTCCTTTAGAAATTCCATTAATTTTATCTGGCACTTTTGCCGAGTTACGTTCTAATCATTTTCATTCTGGAATGGATATAAAAACGCAACAACGTACTGGCTTAAGAGTTAAAGCTTCGGCTAATGGGTTTGTTAGCAGAATTAAAATTTCTCATTATGGCTACGGGAAGGCTCTTTATATTACTCACCCAAATGGTTACACTACGGTTTATGCGCATCTGCAAAAATTTTCGCCAGAAATCGAAACATATATAAAAAAACAACAATACCAAAAAGAGACTTATCAAATTGAATTGTTTCCAAAAGCAGAAGATTTACCTATTTTAAAAGATAGCCTTGTTGCTTACAGCGGAAACACCGGTGGTTCTGGTGGCCCGCATTTACATTTTGAAATTAGAGACAAGCAAGAGCGCCCCATGAACCCTATGCTTTTTGGAATTGATATTAAAGATACAACCTACCCTATTATAAAACATGTTTACGCCTATCCTTTAGAAGAAAACGCTTTTATTAATAACTCTAACAACAAATACAAGCTACGATTAACACCTTTAAAAAATGGCGATTACACAACCGAAAGCATAAATGCCATTGGTAATATTGGATTTGCCGTTAGTACAATAGACAGGCAAGATTTGGCTGCAAATTCAAATGGTGTATATAACATTCAAACCTTTATTAATGGAAGTAGAAATTTTGAAATAGATTTTAAACGTTTTTCTTTTGACGAAACAAAACACATAAACCAACTTATTGATTACGAACATTATTCCACAAAAAAACAAAGGCTTCAAAAGCTATATAGAAAAAACAATCCTTTAAGCCTTTTTAAATCGGTTATAAATGAAGGTATTATTAAAGTTGAAGATAGCACATATTCTGTTTATAAAATAAGAGTTGCAGATTTTAAAAACAACGAATCGTGGGTAACGGTACACATTAAAGGCACAAAAAACAGTATATCTAAACCCGAAAAAGCAAAAATAACGCCTTATTTTATTAAAGCAAACCAAACTACAAACCTAAAAGCCAAAAATGTAACTGTCGATTTTTATAAAGATACTTTTTATGAAGATTTTTATATAGATTTTGAAGTTAATAACGATACACTTAAACTTCATAAAGATATTAAAGCTGCCAAAAAGAACTTTAACATCTCTTTTAATATTAGCAAATATTCCAATGAAGATAAAAACAAACTTTACATTGCTAAACTTATAGGTTACAACAATTACCCTTCATACATTTCAACTAAAAGAAAAAACAACCTACTAATAGGTAAAACAAAAAAGTTAGGCACTTTTACTTTAGTAATGGATACTATAAAACCTACCATAAAAGCCATTAACTTTAAAAACAAACAATGGCTAAGTAAGTATAGATATTTAAAAATTAAAATTAACGACGAGGGTTCTGGAATAGCTAATTACAGAGCAACTATAAACGGAAAATGGATTTTAATGGAATACGATTATAAAAAGAATACCTTAACTTACGATTTTAATGACCGTATAATAACGGACACAAAAAACAATTTAAAAGTAATTGTTACCGATAATGTTGGAAATAATTCTACATTTGAAACGTTATTTTACAGAAAATAAACTTTTACTCTATTGAAGGCTAACCAACTATTAACAACCATCCTGCTTTTTGCAATATTTCCACTAAGTTTTGCTCAAAATGCAACTATTAAAGGTATTATTTTAAACGAAAACAATGCTCCTATTGAAAAAGTAAGCATTAAAATCAATAATTCTGGAACAACAACCAATGTTAATGGTTTTTATAGCATTTCTGTGCCTTCAAACAAGAATATTACTTTAGAGTTTACACATCTGTCTCACAAAAAAATAGTAAGCACATTTAACTTAAAAAACGGTGAAGAATTAGAGTTTAACCCTGTAATGAGCACATCTATAGAGCAAATTGCAACCGTAATTGTAACTAGCAACAGAAAAAAAGATGTTGAAGGTATTATAACTATAAAACCTGCTGTTTTAAGAAAAATACCCGGAGCCAATGCTGGAGTAGAAAACCTATTATTAACACTTCCTGGCGTTAGCAACAATAATGAGTTAAGTACTCAATACTCGGTTCGTGGTGGTAATTACGACGAGAATTTAGTTTATGTAAACGGCATAGAAGTTTATCGTCCTTTTTTAGTTCGATCTGGGCAACAAGAAGGTTTAAGTTTTGTAAATACAAACTTAGTACAAAATGTAGATTTTTCGGCTGGTGGCTTTCAAGCAAAATATGGCGACAAATTATCATCTGTTTTAGATATTACCTATAAAACACCTTACCAGTTTGAAATTAATGCCGATTTAAGCTTACTTGGCGGAAGCCTTTCTGTTGAAAACATTAGTAAAGATTCAAAATTTACAAGTATTGTTGGGCTTAGATATAGAGATAATAGCTTACTGGTAAATGCTAAAGAAACCGAAACCAATTTTAAACCCACCTTTGCCGATGCCCAAGGTTACTTTAAATATAAATTTTCTAACAAATTTCATTTAAGTTTTTTAGGTAGTGCCTCAATAAACAAATACAATTTTAAACCACAAACACGCCAAACTAATTTTGGTACTTTAAGCGACCCTGTAGCATTATTAGTGTTTTATGATGGGCAAGAAAAAGATAGATACGAAACTCTTTTTGGTGCTTTTAAAGGCTCTTATTTTGTAAATAACGACTTAACATTACACTTCATTGCCTCGACATATCACACTACTGAAGAAGAATATTTTGACATTTTAGCACAATACAGACTAGGAGAAGTTAATAGTAATATTGGTGATGAAAACTTAGGTGAAGTAGAATTTAGCCAAGGTATTGGTAGCCAACTTAACCATGGAAGAAATGATTTAGATGCCCTTATTACAAATATTGAGCACAAAGGCGATTTTAAAGTTAACGACAATAGGTTTGAGTGGTCCATAAAATATACCAACGAAGATATTAGAGACCGTTTAGTAGAATGGGAAACTATAGACTCGGCAGGGTTTTCTGTAAGACCTCCAAAAACAACTACAAACGAGCAACCCTACGAAGCTTTTACAGGGCCATTAGTACCTTTTCAAAACGTAAGAGCTACAAATAACACACAAATTAATCGTTTTCAAGCTTACGCTCAATGGAGTAAACGCAGTACTTTAGGAAGTAGCGATGTTTGGTATAATGCAGGTGTACGTGCCCATAGTTGGTCTGTAAGCGGTCAAAATATTTCTTCTTCAAATCAAACAGTTTTTAGCCCTCGTGCACAGTTTGCCATAAAACCATACTGGAAAAAAGATATGCTTTTTAGAGTTGCCGCTGGTTTATACTACCAACCACCTTTTTATAGAGAACTTCGTAATGCCAATGGTATAATTCAACCCAAAGTAAAAGCTCAAAAATCTTTTCATTTAGTATTAGGTAACGATTATAGTTTTAAAATGTGGGGTAGACCTTTTAAACTAACATCGGAAGCGTATTATAAAAACTTAACCGATGTTAACCCTTATACCCTAGAAAATGTTAGAATTAGGTATGCCGCAAACAATAATGCTAAAGCTTATGCCTACGGATTAGACATGCGATTAAATGGCGAGTTTGTTCCTGGAACTGAATCGTGGTTAAGTTTTGGTTATTTAAAAACTGAAGAAAATATTGATGATAATGGCTACATATCTAGACCTACAGACCAACGCTTAAAGTTTGCTGCCCTTTTTCAAGATTATGTACCAAACATGCCTAATGTAAAAATGTATTTAAACATGGTTTTTAATACAGGATTACCTGGTGGCTCGCCTAGTTATGCCAATCCTTACGAATTTCAAAATAGGCTACCATCATACAAACGAGCCGATTTTGGTTTACAGTATGTACTAGTAGACGCTAAAAAACAATTTAATAACGGCTGGAAAAAACCTTTTAAAGAACTCTCTTTTGGGTTTGAAATATTTAATATTTTCGATGTACAAAACTCCATAACCAATACATGGGTAAGAGATGTAAGTAGTAAACGCCAAATTGCTATTCCAAATTACTTAACACCTCGTGTTTTTAATGTAAGAACAACAATGAAATTTTAATTTTCTAAACCTTAATTAATACTTACATTTTCAGAAAAAACGATAAAAGAATCTGTTCCAGATCCTGTTAAGCGTTGTGTGTATACCTCAATATAATCTCCATTAGATAAATTTACTTCGGCTGTAATAGCAACGTTTTGAATTTGTGTATCACTATCTACATAAACCACAGCATTAGATTCTGTAATTTGGGTGCCATTTTTATAAAAAACAATAGCATAAAAATTACCAGCTGCCCCTGTAACTCGAACTGACAATGAAGCATTAACTTGAAACGATCTATCTTCAATACCATCATATACTAAACGATTTCCTCCAACATCGGTAAATCTAAATAAATTAGTTGCTGTAAAAGTTCCATTACCTTGTATAGGAACCGCTGTACCATTAGTTATACTTTGTACAAAACCTGTTGTTATTGTACCATTAAAATAAAAATTTGCTGCAGCGCTTACATCGTTTTCAACTTTTAAGCCAGGGCAATTTACATTCCAATTATTACTAAAAAAATAATTAGTATAAGAGCCAGCAGTATAACCAATAACGTGTGTGCCAGGTCCGGTAAATGGTGTGCCAGAAATTACTCCTGCGCCAACTGTAGGATTAGCACTTACATCTAAACCAACTGCTCCTGGAGGAACAATTGAAAACCCACTAACTTTCTCTATTAAATTAAAGTTTCCTGTATAAGTTTCGTATGTGCCCGCATTATTTCCAAACCACCCTAAATTACTTAAAAGTAAACTATAAATGTTTGTGAATGAAATACCATCGGAATTATTTATAAACTGGACTATATTAAAAAATGCAAGTCCGAAATTTGAAATACTTCCAACGCTACCAGAGTCGCTTACTATACAGTTTTGAAAAATTAAGGCCTCTACACCTGTGCCTGTTAAATTAAAAACGGCCGAGCCCATACCACTAGCTTCTAGAGTTAGGTTTCTTACAAATCCGCCGCTTGAACCTGAAAATATATCACCTCCCGATCTAATCAATTTATCTTCTCCTGCATCTAAACCAGATATATATGCATCGTTAAGGGTTATAGGGAAAGCTAAGGTTATATTTCCATTAATTTCATAATAAGTATTTGAAGTTAACAAATAAGAGGTACCTCCTCCTGCAGCAAGCTCGTCTGCTAAATCGGAAACATTTTTAACTAGTTTATAATTATCTCTAGTTTTACCTTCCATCTTATTCCAAATAGTGTTTTCAAAATAATAAAACGCACCTTCATCTGTATCATAAACCAACAAACCATCTGCTGGAGATGTTATTGCAACACGTTGCAATGAAGTCATTCTTGGAGTTAAAACACCTTTTGTAGTAGAGGTTATATCTAAAATAGAAGAAGCATGCGGATTAGTATTGCCCATACCAATTTGGGCATAAATATTTAAAGGTAAAATAATAAGAACTATAAATAAAAAAAGGGCATACCTATATCTCATAACATTATAAATTTGAGGTTAAAATGTGTGAGACTTATTACAAATATACTAAAAAAGTAATATATTTATTGCATTATTTCTTTTTCTATATTATTCTAGTTAAAACCTTTAAAGAAATTCTTTTAAAACATTTATCACATAATCGACTTCTTCAGTAGTATTATATTTACTAAATGAAAAACGAATAGATGGCTTTTCTAAATCTTCATTATTTAAAATTTCGGCCAAAACATGCGATTTTAATGAGCTTCCACTTTGGCAAGCACTTCCTTTAGAACAAGCAATTCCTTTTAAATCTAACTGAAATAACAACATGGCTGCTTGTTTAGGCTCTATAGGCAAACAAACATTAACAAGCGTATAAGTGCTGTTTTTTAAATTACCCGAACAACCGTTAAACTTAGCTTCTGGAATTTCGGCGTTTATTTTATTTATAAAATATTGTTTTATAGTTTTGGTATAAGTCATTTCGCTTTCCAAATTATCATTAGCTATTTTCAAAGCTTTTTCGGCACCTACTATATTATGAACACTCTCTGTACCAGCACGTAAACCACGTTCCTGCTCGCCACCAACAATTAAAGCTTTTAAACCCGAGTTTTTTCTAACAAAAGCAAACCCAACACCTTTTGGGCCATGAAATTTATGTGCCGATGCTGCTAAAAAATCTATTTGTACATCTTGTAAATCTACTTTATAATGCCCAACAGATTGTACGGCATCGCTATGAAATAAAGCATTATGCGTTTTACACAACCCAGCAACTTGCTTAACATTTAAAATAGTGCCTATTTCGTTATTAATATGCATTAAACTTACTAATGTTTTAGCATCATTTTTAAGTAACAACTCCAAATGTGTATAATCTATTTCGCCGTTTGGATTTATGTTTACATAACTCACTTGAATATTAAAGTTTGCTTTTAAGTTTTCTACAGTATGCAAAACAGCATGATGCTCTATTTTAGAAGTAATAATATGCTTTACTCCCAAATCTTTTACAGCACTACATAAAATTAAATTATCTGCCTCTGTACCTCCAGAAGTAAAAATAATTTCGCTTGCCGAAACGTTTAAACAACTAGCAATTACTTTTCTAGATTTTTCTATTAAAGCCTTAGAAGCCCTTCCAATACTGTGCGAAGACGAGGGGTTACCATAATTACTCCTCATAATCTCTGTTATAGCATTTATAACTTCTTCTCGCATTGGAGTAGTTGCTGCATTATCAAAATAAACAGATTTCATTATATTTCTTTTTTAACGTAAAGCCATATAAACTTTAACCGCTTTTATACATCAAAAATACTTGAAATAAAATTATTAGCAATAACCAACGTTATAAATAACAATTCTATTACTTTTGCCTAAAACCCAAATGCAATGCGTAAATTATTTTCTGTATTTATTTTATTAAATATTTTTTTTCTTAGTTCTTGCGATGATGGAGATGTTATTACTGTCGATCTAGATTTTGATAACAGTTTTGAAGCTTGTGATGGTGGAGATGCTTTGGTTTTTTATAAAACTAAAGAAGATCCTTCTGAATCTTTATCATTAAAATTAGATAATGTTAACCTAGAAGATATTTTTAATGTTGACGAATTTGGTGTTTTTGAAGAAACTTATACCATAAGCACAACAAACCCTTTTAATTACCGCACCTACAGCAATACCTCTTTACCCAATAATTTATTTTGCAGCGTAATACCCAATTCTGAAATTAAAATTACACAAGATATAGAAAGTACTAGTGGTAATGCAATATTAAAAACTGTACTAACTGAAGATGATAATGATGGTATTCCTGCCGAATTAGAAAACCGCGACCCTAATGGCGATGGCAACTATGATGATGCCCAAGATACCGATGGCGATGGCTTACCAGATTATATTGATGCCGATGATGATGGCGACAATGTTTTAACTAAAAACGAAGACCCAGACCCAAATGGCGATGGCGATTTAAGTGATGCCTTAGATACTGATAATGATGGAACTCCAGATTATTTAGACACCGATGATGATGGCGATGGTATTGATACTAGAAATGAAGAAAATGATAGCCAAGACCAAAACCCTGCTAACGATATTTCTGTAAGCGAATTTGGTCCAGATTACCTAAACAAAGATGTAGCTAATGAAGAGACTCCAGTAGCCACAGCCTACAGAGAACACACCATTACACAAAGCTATTTAGTAACGCTAGAAATTTCTAATTTTGATTTGGAAATAATTTCTCTTGATGTTTTTAATTTTGGAGTATTAAGTGATAGTAATACCACAAGCTCAAGAAAAGTAACACCAGACTTTCCTTAATTTTTGTTGGCATTTTGGTAAATATAAACCTCGGTTGCCCCTAAACCATATTTTTGGTAATTAGCATCGTAATATTTAACATTACTATATCTGCCAAACAAATACTCTAACTCCATTTTTAAAACACCCTCGCCTACACCGTGGATAAACACAATTTTTTGTATGCGTTTTTGTATTGCGTATTCTAGCTTATGCTTAGCGGTATCTAATTGTAATGTTAACATGTCGTGATTAGACATACCTTTATAAGATTTTACTAACTGATGAATATGCAAATCTACCTCCATAGTAGGCTCATACCTATCTTTAGCTCTAGTTTTAGGCTTATTTTTTCGTTTAGGAATTTCTTTTTCAGACACTACAGCATCTAAACTAGAATTCGAAAATATTTGAGAAGCTATCGACGCCTTATTACCCTTCAAAACTAACTCTTTGGCATCAAAATCTAACAAAAAGCCATCATCAGTTTCTATAGAAATAACATTATTTGTAATTTTAATAATAACACCAGACAAGTCTTCATCTAAAACCAAAACATAATCGCCCTCTTTAAACGCCATAACTATTTATGCTCAGGATTATCCTCATTATCTTCTACATTTTTACTTGGTATACTTTTAGAAACCCTATAAACACCAACCATAAGTAAAACAATACCTCCAATAAGTATATATTGGTTTTGGTTAGTACCTATTTTAGCATACATAGCAACAAAAGCACCAATAATAATAAAAATATAATTTAAGTATTTCATACAAAAAAAATTATCTAAAATAACAATGTAATAGTCTTTGCAAATATCATTAAAAAATATATCTTTAAATAGTTATATCAATAAATATCACGCCAATAAAACACCGACAAAATTCACATATAATCGACAAATTGTAACATTTGAAAATATTTACTTATATTTGTATTAATTAAAATATCGCTTCTTTTAAATTTATGCTAAAAAAAACAATACTTTTCTTTATTCTAAGCTTCAACTTAGCTTTTAGTCAAGATTTATATGTTGATGACAATAGTTATTTATATGCACAAGACGTGGTATTATATGTAAATAACGATATAAGGCTTGAAACCCCTACTTCTAATCTTTATTTTAGAGGAAATGCGCAACTTGTTCAAGAAGCAGATATAAAAAATTCTGATTCGGGAGAATTATCCATATATCAAAACCAAACAACTGGTGTATACGAATACAACTATTTTTGTTCTCCTGTTGGAGTTTCAGATACTTCGCTAAATACTAATGTAAATTTTAACGGTTCTACCATACACGATCCTGCAGACGATACAGATTTAGCCAATGTCTCTTCTACTCCTTATTTATATACAACAGCATACGAAGGCACAACCACACAGCTATCAAACTACTGGTTATACTCTTTAAAAGATGGTGAAGGTTATTACAGTTGGAAACAAATTTTTGATACTGGAGATACTGAAACTGGTTACGGTTTTACACTAAAAGGAAGCCCAAACCCTAACAATGTATTAGATTTTAGAGGTAGACCAAATAATGGTACAATTACAATTAGCTGTACTTTTGATGGTATAGACAATCAACCTTCTGGCACACCTAATACTGTTGTTACTTTAACAGGAAACCCTTACCCATCTGCTTTAGATTTAAAGAAGTTTATTATTGAAAATACTAGTGTACTTGATGGCGGAACTGGTACAAATACCGTTATTAGTGGAGATATATTTTTTTGGGAACAAAAACAAACTAACACTCATTATTTAGAATATTACGAAGGCGGTTATGGGGTATATACGCCAGGAGATTTAAGTAATTTATCTGATAACGGCACCTATACAATAGCTCCTTTTCAAAATTATAATGCTGACGGAAGCGGAAACACCAACACTACAGGAAATACAACCGATTTTAGTACTAACAACTCAAGACGCTTTGCTGCTGTTGGGCAAGGCTTTTTAATACAAAGCAATGGTTTAGGTGGTAATGTAACTTTTAACAATGCTATGCGACTGTATTTACCAGAAGATTCTACACCTTCAGGCGACGGTTCTGTTTTTAGCAAAACTAAACAAGCTAAAACAGGAAAAACCAATAAAAAAACTGTTGCTATGTCTCATAATGGAATTGATTATAAATCTATTTTAGAGCAACCAACTATAATTCCAGAAATAAAAATACACACGCATATAAATAATACATTTTATAAAGAAAACGTAATAGCTTTTAGAAAAAACACACCCAATAATAATACGTTTAATCGTTTTTTTGATGGCGCTAATATTAACGAGCTAAGTAACGATGCATATTTAATATCTAACAATAAAGAGCTAGTTATTAAATCTATTAACTATAATGAAGACACAAGATTACCATTAGGCTTAAAGGTATCTGCTGATAACACCCAATTTAATATTAAAATACACAAATTAAAAGATGTGCCAGAACTGGTAGAAGTTTACATTTACGATAACGAAAACCAGACTTATACAAACATAAAACATGGCGCCTTTAATATAACGTTAAATAAAGGTATTTACAATAACCGTTTTGAGGTAACATTCAAGCAGAATAGCACTTTAAATACAACCGAAAACATCACGAAAAACTTTAAAGTGTTTCAAAACAACTCCATTTCTCAATTAAATATATTTAACCACAACCGTTTAAATATTGAATCGTTAAGCTTGTTTGATGCTTCTGGAAAAGAAATTTTAACAGACCATTTATCTTCTAATGCAAATAAACATTCTTATTCCACAAAATTGTTTAGTGATGGTGTTTATATTGTAAAAATTAACTTAGGCAACAACCAGGTTTTCAGCAAAAAAGTTATCATTTCAAACAAAAATTAAAATACTTTTACATTTCTTAATCCTCCTTTTAGTATTTTAGCTATATCATTTTGCGTTAATAAATTATGGAAGAATACATGCTACCTTGCCTAAACAAAAAGCTTCTTGGAGTTGATTGCATGGGGTGTGGCATACAACGAGCACTAGCATTAATTTTTAAAGGCGAGTTTATTGCTGCTTTTAAAATGTATCCAGCTATTTATAGTTTAATTACTTTATTTTTATTTATAGGAATAAATTTTTTCTTTAAATTTAAACATTCAAATAAAATAATTGGCACTTTAGCTATTTTAACTGTGGTTACAATTATAACAAGTTATATTATTAAAATAATCAATTAAAAATTACACATGGAACAACAAAAACTCAATCCAACTCTTGTTTACGTTTTAGCAATACTAGGTCTTTTATGCTGCTGCTTTGGTGGTTTAGGCTTTATTCTAGCTGGTGTTGCTTTATTTATAGCACACAATAAGTTAAAAGAAGTAAAATTAAACCCAGAAAACTTTGATGCTTCTAGTATAAAGGCTATGAATACAGCAAAAACTGTTGCCATGGTTATTTTAATAGTAAACTTACTATACTTGGTCATGACAATTTATAGAATTTCTACTGTTGGTTGGGATGAGTTAATGATACAATCGCAAGAAATGATGGAGCAAATGCAAAATCAATAACAGAATTAATAAAAAAGGCGACCAAATGGTCGCCTTTTTTATTTTATACCTGATAAATAATTACTTTTCAAATTGCTTTAAAGTTTTTACAATTATAGATACACAATCTAACAATTGTTCTTCATTCATTACTAAAGGTGGTGCAAAACGAATTATATTACCATGCGTTGGCTTAGCTAATAAGCCATTATCGCGTAATGCCAAGCATATATTCCAAGCGGTATCACTTTCTTCATCATCATTAATTACAATAGCATTAAGCAAGCCTTTACCTCTTACTAAGTTTACAATTTTACTTGTTTGTATATATGTATTTAATTCACTTCTAAACAAATCTCCTAACTTTGATGCGTTTTCGGCAAGATTTTCATCTTTTACAACCTCTAAAGCTGCAATGGCAACAGCTGCAGCAACAGGGTTGCCGCCAAATGTACTACCGTGGTTTCCAGGTTTAATAACATTCATTACATTATTATTTGCTAAAACTGCAGATACCGGGTATACACCACCACTTATAGCTTTACCAAGAATTAATACATCTGGTTTTACATTTTCATGATCTACAGCCAATAATTTTCCAGTACGTGCAATTCCTGTTTGTACTTCATCTGCAATAAATAATACATTATATTTTTCGCAAAGTGCTTTTGCTTTTTGCAAATAATTTTCGCTTGGCACATAAACACCAGCCTCGCCTTGAATAGGCTCTACTAGAAAACCACCTACATTAGCATTATTTTTTAAAGCATTTTCTAAGGCTTCAAGGTTATTATATTCTATTTTTATAAATCCGTTGGTATAAGGCCCAAAATTTTTACGAGCAACAGGATCGTTTGAAAATGAGATTATAGTTGTTGTTCTACCATGAAAGTTATTTTCGCAAACTATAATTTCGGCTTTATTTTCATCAATACCTTTTACTTCGTAAGCCCATTTTCTACAAAGTTTCAAGGCTGTTTCTACAGCTTCGGCACCAGTATTCATTGGCAAAAGTTTGTCAAATCCAAAAAACTCGCAAGCAAATTTCTCGTATTTCCCTAATATATCATTATGAAATGCTCTAGAGGTTAATGTTAGTGTTTGGGCTTGTTGCGTCATGGCATTAACAATTTTAGGGTGGCAATGCCCTTGGTTTACAGCAGAATAAGCCGATAAAAAATCGTAATACTTTTTACCTTCAACATCCCATACATACACACCTTCTCCCCTGTTTAAAACTACAGGTAACGGATGGTAATTGTGTGCACCATACTTGTTTTCTAAATCTATCGCTTGTTGCGAAGTTAATTGGTTTAAAACAGCCATTTTAAAAAATTTTAAAAGTTTATATCCAAACAAATGGATATTTAAAAAATAACCATTCCTTCTGTACCTTTATTCTTTCGAAGAGTCGAAAAAGCAGCGTGGGAGAGAAATCATCCCTAGGAATTGCGAAATTAATAAAATATAATTACTTCTTAAAACCTTATTCTGACATTCTACCAGACAACGATGATACTTGCAACTCTAGCCTTTTAAGTTCTCTCATAATAGCATTTTTATCCATTTGCATCCAAGCAAACACTTTTAACATACTTACACCTAGCAAAAATACAATGCTGCCTAAGCCCCATTTTAGTAATTCTTTTGTGGTTTCTACGTTAAAAAATTGTATTAAACAATAAATAAATAGCGCAAAAAACACTAAGGTCATTACATTCATTATTACTAGTATCCATTTATTTTTGCCTTTAAATAATCCAAAAATCATTTCAAGAACATTTTGTTCGTCTAAACTTTCATAAAATTTAGCTTCTTCTTCTGTAAGTGTTTCTTTTATTAGTTTATCAATACTTTCTTTATCACTTTTCATAACTTTTAGTTTTTAAAATTTGTTTTAACTTTTCTCTAGCATGAAATAATCTAGATTTAACGGTACCTTCAGAAATATTCAATAAAACACTAATTTCTTTTAACGAATAATCTTGCAAATAAAACAAGTGAATTACAGCTTGTTGCTGCTCTGGTAATGTTTTTATAGTTTTTAAAAGTTCTGTTTTTTTTGATGCTTCATTATCATCATCATAAAAAACTTCCTGCTCACAACTATTATAATTTATATTATTTTGCAATTGCTTATTAGCCTTAATCCAATTTAAAGATTTGGTATAAACTATTCGTAAAGCCCAATTTCCAAAGTTTTCGGGTGTTTTTAATTGGTTTACTTTATTAATAACAACACTCCAAGTATCTTGAGCTATATCTTTAGCTACGTCGGCATCTTTAACTATCCAGTACGCTTTTTCGCAAAACGTTTTGTGCCATAACTTTACCAATTTTGCTAATGCATTTTTGTTTCCCGACTGAAACTGTCGCACCAACACCCCGTTATTAGCTTTTCTATTTTTCACTTTAAGTTCTACTTAATATAAATCGCCATAATTTTACCCAAAAACTCCATTTAGTATGTTTTTTATTTTTTAAGTAATTATTTTCAATAGTATCGAAAGCATTTTCTATTAAAGCATCATGTAACCATTTAATTGCAAGTATCCATTTTATAGTTGCTATTGGTCCTGTTTTCATAATAATACTATGCTTTATTTCGGTATTTTTTTTATTAACTGATTTGATTTCAAATTTATGAATACCATTAAATCCTTCGGGTTTTAAAATCTAAATATTATTATTTTATCTGGATCTAACACTTCTAAAGTATAACGAATTATACCATGCCCTCCTTTTTCGCCCTCTTTAAAACCATTTTTAAAGCGTATTGGCGGCCAATTATTTTTTGGCCAAACTTTATCGTTTTTGGTAGCTATGGTTTTTAACAATTTAGCAACTTCGGTCTTAGGTAAATTAATTGTTCTTTTATGTACGTTTACAACTTCCATTTTACTTTAAAGACTGTAAAAAAGCTAAAAGGTTCACTTTTTTTTTAATTAATTTTAAAATTCCTTTTAAAGTTAATAGAAATAAATAGACTTTTATTTCTGGCTATTATTATTTTTGCAGCATGTCAAGAAGAAGTAAACAAAGAAAACAGGTTTTTGAAAGCGTAGAAGTTGTTGATGCTGGCGCTAAAGGAAAAACAGTAGCAAAAGCACCAGACGGAAAAGTTATTTTTCTGCCCAATGCTGTACCTGGCGATGTAGTTGATGTGCAAACTTTTAAAAAACGAAAAGCGTATTACGAGGGCAAAGCAACCGTATTCCATAAACTTTCTGATAAAAGAACTGAAGCTGCTTGCCAACATTTTGGCACTTGTGGTGGTTGTAAATGGCAACATATGGCTTATAAACACCAATTGTTTTACAAGCAAAAAGAAGTTACTAATAACTTAACCCGTATTGGGCATATTGAATTACCTGAGGTAACTCCTATTTTAGGATCTAAAGAGCAATATTTTTATAGAAACAAAATGGAGTTTTCGTTTAGCGATAGCCGATGGTTAACACTTGAAGAAATACAATCTGATAAAGATTTAGGCGACAGAAATGCTCTAGGATTTCATATTCCAGGCATGTGGGACAAAATTCTTGACGTAAAAAAATGTCATTTACAGGCCGATCCTTCAAACGCTATAAGAAACGCTGTAAAGGAATTTGCTATTAAAAATAATTTAGCGTTTTTTAATACACGAAATCAAACAGGGTTGTTAAGAACCATGATGATTAGAACATCTACAACTGGAGATGTTATGGTTTTAATACAATTTTTTAAAGAAGACAAAACCAAACGCGAATTAATACTTGACTTTATAGCCAACACCTTTCCTCAAGTAACCTCTTTACAATACGTTATTAACGGAAAAGCAAACGATACCATTTACGATCAAGACGTTATATGTTACAAAGGTAACGACCATATTTTTGAAGAAATGGAAGGCTTAAAATTTAAAATTAATGCCAAATCGTTTTACCAAACCAACTCCAACCAAGCATTCGAGCTTTATAAAATTACAAGAGATTTTGCTGGCTTATCTGGCAACGAATTAGTGTACGATTTATATACTGGCACAGGAACCATTGCCCAGTTTGTTGCTAAACAAGCAAAAAAAGTTATTGGTGTCGAGTCTGTACCAGATGCCATAACTGCTGCCAAAGAAAATGCACAATTAAATAACATTAATAACGTTCAATTCTTTGTTGGAGACATGAAACAGGTTTTTAACAACACATTTATTGAAACCCACGGGCAACCCGATGTAATAATAACAGACCCTCCAAGAGATGGCATGCATAAAGATGTTGTACAACAAATACTTAACATTGCCCCAAAACGAGTGGTATATGTTAGTTGTAATAGCGCAACACAAGCAAGAGATTTAGCTTTAATGGATGCCCAATATAAAGTAATAAAAACCCAAGCCGTCGATATGTTTCCGCAAACATTTCATGTAGAAAATGTTGTACTTTTGGAAAAGCGCTAAACACATAAACAATATTAAAATATTGATGAAAAAAATAAGCCTACTTGTTATTATTCTTATTATAGTTGGAAACTATAGTTGCGAACGCGATGATATTTGTCCAGGTTCAACATCTACAACACCCCGATTAATTATCGATTTTTTAGATTCTGAAGACAATGACATTAAAAAAAATGTATTTGATTTAGTTGTTATTGGCGTTGATAATGACGAGTTTTTAACTGAATATTACTTTACAGACACCAACAATGTTGTTTTACCTCTAAAAACAACAGATAACACCACCCGGTATTTTTTAATTAAAGAAGCCTCTATTAATGATAATGGAACGCCAGATGACAGCTCTGATGATTTTATTGAAGGCAACCAAGATTTAATAGAAATTAATTACAGTAGAGAGCAAGTTTTTGTTTCTCGTGCCTGTGGCTTTAAAACTGTTTTTAAAAATGTAACACTAACTATTGTTGATGACCCTGATAACTGGATGCTTTCTAGAACACCATTAACCGATAACCAATCTGTAGAAGATGAAACCACAACACACTTTAATATATCGCATTAGTAACATAATAAGTATGCTTTTGTTTTGTGGGTTTATAAATGCACAAAATGATAGTATTACAGATGCAACAAACAACGCTAAAACTATTAAACTTAAATACGGACTTCGAGTTGGAGGCGATATTGGTAAGCTAGCTCGTACTTTTTTAGATGATGATTATTCTGGTTTTGAAATTATGGCAGATTATCGTTTAAAAGAAAAACTATACATAGCTGGCGAAATTGGTTTTGAAGAAAAAAACACCATTAACGATTATTTAAACATCACCACAAAAGGAAGCTATATTAAAGGAGGTATAGATTTTAATATGTACCAAAACTGGTTAAACATGGACAACATGATTTATGCTGGTTTTAGAGTTGGTGCCAGTTCCTTTAGCCACGACTTAAATAGTTTTACAGTATATAGCATAGACCAATATTGGCACCCTCAATTAACATCAAACAACAAACAAGAAATAAAAGGTTTAACTGCTTTTTGGGCCGAGGTTATTTTAGGTATGAAAGCCGAATTAGTAAACAACTTATACCTAGGCTTAAACGTACAATTAAAAATGTCTGTTAGGCAAACAATTCCTAATAATTTTGATAACGTTTATATTCCTGGCTTTGGAAAAACTTACGACAGCAGTAGTATTGGTGTTGGTTATAGTTACTTTTTAGCCTATAGAATCCCGCTTTTTAAAAAGGCTAAAACATCTAAACCAGTAGAGTTTACTAAACCAGACAGACCGTCTGGATCTATACCAAGAAACAGGTCTTAAAAATATTTATTTTGTTTTTACCTCTGGGTAATGCTCTACAGTAAAATTACAAGAATTAGCAATAAAACATAAACTATTTGCCTTTGCATGTAATGCTATAGCCAATTCTATTTGCAATGCATCTTTTACAATAACTAAAGGCTTTAAAATTACTTTTGTAAAACGCCCGCTACCCGATGCTTCTACATTTAAAATAGCCTGTGCAGTATCTGTATAGCTTAAAACTTCAATATTGTTTTGAGTACAAACATATAAATACGACATCATATGGCATGAGGCTATGGCAGATAACAACAAATCTTCTGGATTATAACATGTATCGTCACCTCTAAATGGCTTTGCGGCCGACACTTCTAAAGGTGCTTTTTTATTAGCAATAGTTACTTTATGGTTTCTGCTAAAGCCTTTTAGGTGTTGTGTTGTTTCGTTAACTCCTATTTGCCAGTTTACTGTAGCTTTAAAAGTATGATTAAATGCCATTTATAGTTTTTTTACAATAGAGTAATAATTAAACACTTACATAAAATAATAATGTTATCCGTTAATAGATTACTCATGTTATTATTAATAATTAAAAAACGATTGCCCTAAATAACACTTCTCCTAAATTTACTTCATGTACTTGCCTTTCTTACTGCCTTCGTACATAACATATTTAACCAAACGCGACTCTAATTTGGCATTGTAAAGTTGTATTTTTCTTGATGGACGTAGGCCAACATGCTTTAAAGCGTCTAAATTACTGGTAATAAACCAAGCGTCTGTACCTGGATAGTTTTGTTTCAAGGTATCGCCAATATTGGCATAAAACTGCTCCATATCGATATTTAAACGCTCTCCATACGGCGGATTAAAAACCATATGCAACTTGTTATCGCCCCCTTTTTGGGTTTTAAAGAAATCTTCGTGCTTAACTTCTATAAAATCTTCTAATTGAGCATTTTTTACGTTTTCTATGGCTTTAGATACGGCACTTGGTGCTTTGTCGTAACCGGTTATTTTATGATGAAAATCGCGAGTTTTACCAAGAAGTGATTCTTCTATTTTTTCGAACAAATCGACATCCCAATCTGGCCAACGCTCAAAGGCAAATTCTTTTCTCATTAGATTTGGCGGTATATTACAGGCTATCATTGCGGCTTCTATAAGCATGGTACCAGAACCACACATGGGATCCATGAAGTCGGACTGGCCGTCCCAACCAGAAAGCATAATTAAACCAGCGGCTAAAACTTCGTTTATTGGCGCTATGTTTGTTGCCGTTTTATAACCACGCTTATGTAAGGAATCGCCAGAGGAATCTAAAGAAATGGTACACCGGTTTCTGTCTATATGCACATTTATTTTTAGGTCTGGAAATTTTAAATCGACATTTGGTCGTTGCCCATCGGTATCTCTAAATTTATCGACTATGGCATCTTTTGTTTTTTGGGCTATATAAAGGGAGTGTGAAAACAAATCGGAATGTATTGTAGCATCTACAGCTAATGTTCCTGTTGGTTTTAAATACTTAGACCAATCCATAGCATAGATTTTTTTGTATAAATCTTGCTCGTTTTTTACATTAAATGCATGGATGGGTTTTAAAATTTTAATTGCTGTACGTAATGCCAAGTTACACTTGTACATAAAGCCTTTATCTCCAGAAAAAGCTACGTTACGCACACCTTTTTTTATATACATTGCGCCTAGTTGTGTAAGCTCTTTTTCTAATAAATCTTCAAAGCCAAATAAGGTTTTGGCTACCATATTGAAATTTTCTGCCATCTTTTTCGTCTACTCTACTAATAATAGATTGCAAAAATAACGTAATTTTGCGGCAAACGTAAAGTTTATTGATAAATCCGGGTTAAGGATTGAAGTGGATAGCCCACAGCACCTTTTTTGGTGCGAGGACTTGTAACGGAAAGCCTGACCGCGCTTTTGGGCGCGGTAACCCCCAAATAATACTATGACTAAGAACACAAAAAAATGGTTTACTTCGTGGTTTGATACGCCATTTTATCATATTTTATATAAAGACCGTAATGATACCGAAGCTCATGCTTTTATGGATACACTTACCGATTATTTAAATATTCCGGAACACGGTACCATTTTAGATTTGGCTTGCGGAAAAGGTAGGCACTCGCTTTACCTTAATAAAATTGGGTACGATGTTACTGGTGTAGATTTAAGCGAAAACAGCATTAAATACGCCAAACAGTTTGAAAACCATAGGTTAAAATTTGAGGTTCATAACATGTGTAAACCTTACCATAAACAGTTTGATGCTGTTTTTAATTTGTTTACCAGTTTTGGCTATTTTGATGATGATACCGATAATTTAAAAACCATTAAAGCTATTAAGGCCGAATTAAACGAGTTTGGTTTTGGTGTTATTGATTTTATGAATAGCGAATTTGTTATTAATAATTTAGTGCCCGAAGAGGTAAAAACGGTTAATGGTATAGATTTTCATTTAAAACGTTTTGTGGAAAATGGGTATATTATTAAAGATATTACTTTTACGGTTGATGAAAAATTATATAATTTCCAGGAGCGTGTTCGTGCCTTTACCTTAGCAGATTTTGAATTACTTTTCGAGCAGGCTGGTGTACACTTATTAGATGTTTTTGGAGATTATAAATTACGAAAATTTAGTACCAAGTTGTCTGAGCGTTTGATTATGATTTTTAAATAAATAATAAATTGTTATTGAGTTACTATACCCCTCATTATTACAATATTTTACTTTACAACTCTAAAAAAAATTAAATAATTTAAAAATTTGAACTTATTATTTTTTAATGAATAATTATATTTTACCCTTATTAGCTGTTGTTTTAGGTTTTGTTTTAGCTTTTGTAACTAAAAAACAAAAATCTTGGAACACCAAACTCCTACTCTCCTTTAGTGGTGCTTTTTTATTAGCTTTAACACTTTTTGAGCTGCTTCCGGAAGTGTATAACCATTTAGAAACTAAGCTTACTGGTTTATTTATTATGTGCGGTATTATGCTACAAATTGTTTTAGAGCTTTTTTCTAAAGGCGCAGAACATGGGCATGTGCATATACATAAAAACGAAACCTCTTTTCCTTGGTTATTATTTATTAGTTTGTGTATTCATAGTTTTTTAGAGGGTTTTTCTATCCATCATCATAACGATATGGTTTATGGTGTTTTGGTACATAAAATTCCAATAGCAACTTTAATTACAATGTTTTTACTACAATCTAACTACTCGAAAATACAAATTGGTTGTTTTTTATTAGCTTTTGCTTTTATGACTCCCTTGGGCACGTGGATTTCTCATAATTCGACCTTTATAGCAGATTATGTACACATGATTAACGCTTTTGTTATTGGTATCTTTTTTCATATTTCTACTACTATATTGTTTGAAAGCGGCGATGGGCATAAGTTTAATTTATCTAAATTTATTTCTATTATACTAGGCGTTGGTATAGCTTACTTAATTTAATTGTAAAAAAACATCGTTATTTTATAAAAGAAAAAAAACAAAAAACTAATGTTTAGCAAAGAAGAATCTAGACGCTTAAGACAAGAATTTTGGACTAGTTTTGGGAAATCGTTTCCTAGAAAATGGATTTTGTACGATACTAAACTAAAAGGTTTAAGTTTTAAATTTCATTTTGATAACAAAACAGCCTTAATTGCTTTAGATTTAGAAGACGATTTAGAGTACCGTATTAAATACTGGGAAAAATTAGAAGCTTTAAAATCTATTCTTTTAGACGATTATCTTCCTGATGCTATATTTAATGAAGCATATTTTCTTGACAACTCTAAAGAAATTTCTAGAATTTATGTGCCTTTAGAACAAAAAGTTTCTATCCATAACAAAAACTCTTGGCGCGATGTTATGGTGTTTTTTAATGAAAAAATGAGCTTGTTTGAAGCTTTTTTTGAAGAGTATAAAGATGTTATTGAAGGTTAATTTATACGAACTTAACCATCTCGAAATCGTCCATAACAAACCCGTTTCCTATATCTGTAACTAAAGACCCCATATTTTTAAACCCTAATGTCTCGTAAGCTTTTATAGAGTTTGCATTATAAATATTAACCGTTAATCTAATTTGCTTTAACTTATAAGATTTTGCTTTTTCCTCTACAAATTGCATAGCATTTTTTCCTATTTTTTTTCCTCTATAATCGCTTAACACATATATTTTACTTAAAAACAATGCATTTTGTTCTTGCTTTATAGCTATATAGCCAACCGCTACGCCATTATAATTTAATATAAAATACTCGAAACCATGTTTTACTTGCTGCTTAATAGCTTTTGCCGATTGAAATTTATCTAGCATATAATCTATTTGTGGCTTTCCTACTATTGGTATATAATGCGCTCTCCAAATAATATTGGCTAAATTTTCTATTTGTAAATATTGTGGCGTACTGTTTGCTGCTATAATATCAATCATAGTAAATTATTAAATAACATAATCAAATATCATAAAAAAGTGACAAATAGCACCAGATAACACAAATAAATGCCAAATAACATGATTGTATGGTATTTTTTGAATGGCATAAAATACAATACCAACGGTGTAAAACAAACCACCTGCAAATAATAGCAATACAGCTTTATGGCCTACTACGTTTGATAAGTTAGAAAAATCGAACACAATTAACCACCCCATTACCAAATAAAGTAAAGTTGAAAACGTCTCGAATTTACCAGTAAAAAATAATTTTAAAACAATACCAAAAGCAGCTATACCCCAAACTACAAAAAAAAGTGTACTACCTAAAGTTGGCTCTAAAGAAATTAAACAAACTGGCGTATATGTACCTGCTATTAAAAAGTATATACTTATATGATCTAAAATTCTAAAATAATGTTTACGTTTTTTATTTTTTGCGGCATGGTAAAATGTAGATGCGCTAAACAGTATAATAATTGTAATACCGTAAACTATAACACTAAATAAACTCCATGGTGTTTTGTTAGTATTATTAGTAATTAACAATACCAAAGCAACGACCCCAAGTAAAGCACCTAATGCATGTGTTAGGGTATTTAATTTTTCTTCAAGTGGTGTTTGAGTACGCATTTACTCTGCGGTTTTTTGGTGCACCCATTTATTGGTTAAATCGTAAAAATCAAAATCTATAGCAGGTTTTTGGCGATCTAATCGGCCACTTTGAAAGTTACGCTGTAAAATATCTTCAATTAAATAATCTTCTTTTTCGTTTTTTGGGTCAAATTCACGCTTTAGAGAAATATCGAACATACTCGCTGTTGTATTATACCAAAAGGCACGCCAACCACTACGCAATTCTTTTATTAAATTAAAGGCAGTACTACCTGTTTGTCTGTGTATTAGTTTTACTAAAATTTGTCCTTCGGTTCTGGTTAGTTTTTTTAGTTCTTCAGAAAATTCGCCTTCTATATATTTTTGTACTCGTTTAGTATAACGTTTTTTATCTCTGTTTTTGGTAAGTGTCATCATACGAGCATTCATAGAGTCTAAACGCTCGGCAGCTAATTTAGCATAAGGATATACTTTTATCGTTTTTCGTCTTAAAATTAAATAACGAATTCTATCCTTTTTGCTATCAAATTTTAGTTTATGAAGCAGCATCACTTCATCTAAATCTATAGATGTTCTTGGTACAGAATCGCCTTCAATTATTAAATACTTTTCGGCGATAGAATCTTGCTTAACTTCCTCTATTTGACCAAAAAGCAAAAACGGAAAAATTATAAGTATATATTTTAAGTAGTTCATTTAATAAACCATTGGGACATTTATTATGCCAAAAATACAGAAATTATAAAAACTAATTATCTAAAAATTAGATTTATAAAAACACTTATAACTAAATTAGCCTTACAAAATAAAACTCATGACAAAAAAAGAAGTTGCTAAAAAATACATAGACTACCTTGAAAATGGTGCTATTGATAGTATAATTAATTTATTTAATACTAATGGTATGGTTTATTCGCCACTTTACGGCACTAAAAAAGCTAAAGATTTTTATTATGAATTAAGTAACGATACTACAAACTCTAAACTTAAGCTTTTAGGCATTTTTGAAGATAACGATACTAACAATATAGCCTTGTACTTTACATACAAATGGACCTTAAAAACGAATAAAAAAGTAGCGTTTGATGTTGTTGATATTATTGAATTTGATGCACACAATAAAATAAGCAAGCTAAAAATTATTTACGATACCGTTAATGCTCGAAAATTATTAGAGCATTAAAATAATTTTAACGCCTGTATATTTAAACAAAACATCAATTAAAAATTTAAACCCTCTCTCTAGTTTAATTAACCATTAAAACTTTAAATTAAGAAACCTTAATAGCTAATATATTATTATTTTAGTGCAAAACTTTTATAAATGGCAAAGAAGAGCATACTAAACAAAAAGTCTATGGACTTTTTAGAAAAATATTTAAATAATGCAGCACCAACCGGCTACGAATGGGATGGCCAAAAACTATGGATGGATTATTTAAAACCTTATGTTGATGAATTTATTACAGACACTTATGGTACCGCTGTAGGTGTTATAAACCCAAAAGCAAAATATAAAGTAGTGATTGAAGGGCATGCCGACGAGATTTCGTGGTATGTTAATTATATTTCTGATAATGGACTAATCTATGTTATTAGAAATGGAGGAAGCGATCACCAAATTGCCCCTAGTAAAGTTGTTAATATACACACTAAAAAAGGTATTGTTAAAGGTGTTTTTGGTTGGCCTGCAATACATACGCGTAATAGAGCTAAAGAAGAACCTCCAAAACCAGATAACATTTTTATAGATTGTGGTTGCGCAACAAAAGACGAGGTTGAAAAACTAGGTGTTCATGTTGGCTGTGTTATTACGTATCCAGACGAGTTTCATATTTTAAATGATGATAAATTTGTTTGTAGAGCCATAGATAACCGCATGGGCGGTTTTATGATTGCCGAAGTAGCAAGATTACTTAAAGAAAACAAAAAAGAATTACCATTTGGTCTATACGTAACCAATGCGGTACAAGAAGAAATTGGTTTACGTGGTGCCGAAATGATAACGCAAACCATTAAACCTAACGTTGCCATAGTTACCGATGTAACTCACGATACTACAACCCCAATGATTGAGCCTAAAAAAGCAGGGTTATTAGAAATAGGTAAAGGTCCTGTTGTAGCTTATGCGCCAGCAGTACAGCAAAAGTTACGTGATTTAATTACAGATACTGCCGAAGCTAAAAAAATACCTTTTCAACGCTCGGCATTATCTCGTGCTACAGGAACCGATACCGATGCCTTTGCCTATAGCAATGGTGGTGTAGCTTCTGCTTTAATATCTTTACCACTTCGATATATGCATACAACAGTTGAAATGGTCCATAAAGAAGATGTAGAAAACGTAATTAAATTAATTTATGAAACCTTACTTAAAATAGAAGACGGCGAAACGTTTAGCTATTTTAAATAAAAAAACAATTCCCGCAAAAAGCGGGAATTTCTTTTTAAATTACTATGGACGAATATATTGATATTGTTGATAAATATGGCAAGCCAACAGGAAAATCTGAATTAAAATCTGTTATTCACCAAAAAGGTTATTATCACAATACCGCTCACATTTGGCTTTTTACTACTAATGGCGAGGTTTTACTATCTCAACGTTCGGCAAGTAAATCAATATGCCCTTTAATGTGGGATGTATCGGTTGCCGGCCATATTGATGCCGGTGAAACTATCGAAAAAGCTGCCATTAGAGAAACTAAAGAAGAAATAGGATTAACAATTACCGAAAAAGAGTTAAAGAAAATTGGAGTGTTCGAATGCTTTAAATCATACAATAACACCATTTTTGATAATGAATTCCACCATACTTTTATAGCAGAATTAAAAACACCTATTTCAAAACTAAAAATACAAAAAGAAGAAGTTGAAGCCATTAAATTAGTAACTCTAGATAAATTAAAACAACTTTTTAATACAATAGGTAACAATGGCAACCATTTTGTTGCATCTAACAAGCCTTACTATAAACTTGTTGCAGAATCTATAAAGAAGCATATATAAATGAATTTATTTTTTTTAGCCCTTGCTCCAGTTTGCGTTATTATTCTATATATTTATTTTAAAGATAAATATGAAAAAGAACCTAGACGCTTGCTACTTTACAATTTTCTGCTAGGAGCTATTGTAAGTATAATTATAACATCAATACTATACTATGTTTTTGATATTGTGTTGCCACTAACAATCAAAACCAGCATACTCGAGCAATTTATAAAGGCCTTCTTTGTTGTAGGCCTAATTGAAGAATTTAGCAAATACGTAATTATTAGATATTTCGCGCAACCCAACAAAGCTTTTAATGAACGTTTTGATGGTATTGTTTACGCAGTTATGGTTTCTATGGGCTTTGCAGCTACCGAAAACATATTTTATGTTATAGAAGGCGGCTATGCAACTGCATTAGCAAGAGCATTTACAGCCGTACCCGCACATGCTACGTTTGGCATTTTAATGGGATATTATATGGGTAAAGCTAAATTTTCAAATAATCGTGTGGGTTTAAACCTATTTGGGCTATTTCTAGCCATTTTATTTCACGGAGCTTATGATTTTTTTCTGTTTATAGATTTTATTCCTGGCATTTGGGTAGGCGCATTTGTATCGTTAATTATAGGTATAATACTATCTAGAACAGCAATAAAAAAACATCAAAAAATCTCTAGATTTAAAGTAAAATAAAAGCCCTTTGTTAATTAAAAAAACGAGCTCTACGCTATTTGTATACATGGTTTTTAAAAGCTATTAAATTACCTTAATAAAATTCTTATATTTACTTCTAGTAATTTTTAAACTATGAGTAAAAATTTTAAAGTTAAGGTAAATAACACTATCGATTTAGATATCAATCAAGAAGAAATTTTGGCACTCGATGCACTACAAACTTCTAAAGACAAATATCATATCCTTCAAAACAATAAATCCTTTAAAGCCGAGATTATTGAAGCCAATTTCAATAAAAAAACATATCAAGTAAAAGTAAACAACTCTATTTATCATGTTAATATTTCAAACCATTTAGACATGTTAATAAAAGCCATGGGGCTTTCTACAAGTACAACAAAACAAATTAATTCTATAAAAGCGCCAATGCCTGGCTTAATACTAGAAATGCATGTTAAGGTTGGACAAGAAGTTAACGAAAACGACACGTTGTTTATACTTGAAGCCATGAAAATGGAAAACAGCATCATGTCTCCTAGAGCAGGTGTTATAAAATCTATTTCAGCTAAAAATGGCGAAGCTGTAGAAAAAAATCAACTTTTAATAGAGTTTGAATAATATGAAAAAAATACTAGTTGCAAACCGTGGTGAAATAGCCATAAGAGTAATGAAAACTGCAAAAAAAATGGGCCTAAAAACGGTAGCTATTTTTTCAACCGCAGATCGTAATGCGCCACATGTTAAATTTGCTAATGAAGCTGTTTGTATAGGCGAACCTCCATCAAACCAATCGTACTTAAAAGCAGATAAAATTATTGAGGTTGCTAAACAATTAAATGTAGATGCCATACACCCTGGATATGGTTTTTTAAGTGAAAATGCAGCTTTTGCAGAATTGTGCGAAGCTAATAACATCATTTTTATTGGTCCCAAATCAAAAGCCATAAAAATAATGGGAAGCAAACTTGCCGCCAAAGAAGCTGTTAAAGCGTACAATATCCCTATGGTTCCTGGAATAGACAAAGCCATAACAGATGTAAATAAAGCTAAAGAAATTGCAACTCAAATTGGCTTTCCTATATTAATAAAAGCATCGGCTGGAGGCGGCGGAAAAGGTATGCGTGTTGTTGAAAAAGAAAGCGACTTAGAGTCGCAGATGAATCGTGCTATTAGCGAAGCTACATCGGCTTTTGGAGATGGCTCGGTTTTTATAGAAAAATATGTAGCATCGCCAAGACATATCGAAATTCAAGTAATGGCAGATAGCCACGGAAACATTATACATCTTTTTGAACGCGAATGTAGTATACAACGACGCCACCAAAAAGTAGTAGAAGAAGCACCTTCGTGTATATTAACTACCGAATTGCGAAATAAAATGGGAGAAGCGGCCATAAAAGTGGCTAAAGCATGCGACTATTTAGGTGCAGGAACTGTCGAGTTTTTATTAGACGAAAACCATAATTTCTATTTCCTTGAAATGAATACCCGTTTACAAGTAGAACACCCTGTAACCGAGTTAATATCTGGTATCGATTTAGTAGAAATGCAAATTAAAATAGCTCGTGGCGAAAAACTAGAAATAAAACAAAACCATTTAAAAATTAATGGGCATGCCCTAGAATTACGTGTTTATGCCGAAGATCCTCTTAACGATTTTTTACCAAGTGTAGGGCTTCTAGATATCTATAAATTACCCAAAGGTAAAGGCATTCGTGTAGATAATGGTTTTGAAGAAGGTATGGAAGTACCTATTTATTACGACCCTATGCTATCAAAACTAATAACATACGCTAAAACGCGAGAAGAAGCCATACAGCTCATGATAAAAGCTATAGAAAACTACCAGATAAAAGGTATAGAAACAACACTACCCTTTGGCAAATATGTATGCGAACATGAAGCTTTTCGTTCTGGTAATTTTGATACTCATTTTGTAAAAAAATATTTCACACCTGAAACATTAAAGATTGAAACCGAAAACGAAGCTAAAGTAGCAGCTTTAATAGCTTTAAAACAATATACAGAGGACCAAAAACAACTTCGCTTACCTAACTATTAATTATGGATTCTAAACAAAATAAAATAGAAAAACTCAATAAAAATATTGCGCTTTCTAAATTAGGAGGCGGACAAAAACGCATTGATAAACAACATGCAAACAAAAAACTAACCGCTAGAGAACGTATTGAATACTTACTTGACGAAGGCTCTTTTGAAGAAATTGGAGCCTTAGTTACACACAGAACTACAGATTTTGGTATGCAAGACCAAATATTTTACGGAGATGGTGTAGTAACTGGTTATGGTACCATTAATGGCAGATTAATTTATACTTATGCACAAGATTTTACTGTTTTTGGAGGATCTCTTTCCGAAACTCATGCCGAAAAAATATGTAAAATTATGGATATGGCCGTTAAAGTGGGAGCACCAATTATAGGTCTTAACGATTCTGGAGGAGCAAGAATACAAGAAGGTGTCAGATCATTAGGCGGATATGCCGATATATTTTATAGAAACGTTCAAGCTTCAGGCGTTATTCCACAAATATCGGCAATTATGGGACCTTGTGCTGGCGGTGCCGTTTACTCTCCTGCTATGACAGATTTTACCATTATGGTAGAAAACACAAGCTATATGTTTGTAACTGGACCAAATGTAGTAAAAACAGTTACTAATGAAGAAGTTACAAGCGAAGAACTTGGAGGTGCGGTAACCCATGCAACAAAATCTGGCGTAGCGCATAAAACTTCAGAAAACGATATAGCCTGCTTGGAAGACGTAAAAAAGTTATTAAGCTATCTCCCTCAAAACAACACAGAAACCACCAAAAAACTTAATTTTAAAATTAATGATGAAGTAAGAGATGTTTTATCTGATATTGTTCCAGACAACTCAAACAAACCTTATGATATGCATCAAGTAATCTCTGGAATTATTGATGAAGATTCGTTTTATGAAATACACAAAGACTATGCTGAAAGTATTATAGTAGGATTTGCAAGATTAGGAGGCAGAAGCATTGGTATAATTGCTAACCAACCCATGGCTTTTGCAGGAGTGTTAGGGGTAAATAGCTCTAGAAAAGCTGCTCGTTTTACACGAACTTGCGATTGTTTTAATATTCCGTTATTAGTTTTGGTTGATGTACCAGGCTTTTTACCAGGAACCGATCAAGAATGGAACGGCATTATAGTTCATGGCGCAAAGCTTTTATATGCCCTAAGTGAAGCAACGGTTCCTAGAGTTACAGTTATTACCAGAAAAGCTTATGGAGGCGCCTATGATGTTATGAACTCTAAACACATTGGTGCCGATTTTAACTTTGCTTGGCCAGGTGCAGAAATTGCTGTTATGGGTGCAAAAGGAGCTAGCGAAATTATTTTTAGAAAAGAAATTTCTGCTTCCAATAATCCTGAAAAAAAACTTGCTGAAAAAGAAACCGAATACGCCGAAAAATTTGCAAACCCATACAAAGCCGCCAGTAGAGGTTTTATTGATGAAATTATACTACCAAAAAACACCAGACGAAAACTATTGAAGGCCTTCGATATGCTTGAACACAAAAAAGTAGAAATGCCTAAACGTAAACATGGTAATATTCCTCTATAAAAAAATATTTTCATAAAAAAAGGAGTCTATTTCTAGACTCCTACTTTTTTCTCTTCAATTTTTTTGAACTTAAAAAAGCTCTCAATAATTACTTAAACTTAATTAAAAAACTAAAACTAATTTGATTATACAACCAACCTACGCAAATCAAACAATATTTTAAATTAACCCTTAAAATAAGCATGTAATTATTTTAAATTAAAGGCATTGATAATAGCACTTCAAATATCACAATATTCAACAAAATAGCACAAAAAACTACTACGCATTTATTACGCAACATTAAAAACAGCTTAAAAAAATTGTTATTAAAGTAAATTATTATCTAAAGTGTTGTAATAATTACTTTGTAAATATTCAAGAAGTGTTGTATTCTCTTTATCAAGATTTATTTTTTTAGATATTCTATAGCGTCTACTTTCAACAGACCTAATAGTTACATTTAAAAATACTGCTATTTCTTTATTTGTAAAACCCATAAATAAATAATAGCATATTATTATTTCAGACTTGTTTAATTGCGGATAATCTTCTTTAATTTTTTTAAAAAACTGAAGGTTTAACTCGTTTACTAAATCTGAATGATTTTCACTTTTATCCAATAACGTAGAGGAGTTTATGTGTAAATTTTTATATAAATCTTTAATTTTCTCTTTTTGTTGCTCGATAGAATCGGTTCTGGATATATGCTTTACCTCTATTTTTAAATTTTTTATATATTCTTCTAAACCATAAACTTTTATTGCCAGTTGCTCGTTATTAGATTTTAAATATTTTAAATTATTTTTTGCCTGAAACGCTAACTCTTCTTTTTGCTTCTTATAATAAATAAAGACAAACAAACTAAGCAGTAAAAGTATAATAACAAGAAAACCTGCTAAAACACTATTAAACCTCTTTTGTCTGTTCTCTGTCAATAATTCATTTTCTGCTTTAGCCAAAGAGTCATTAACTTCTAAGCTGGCTTCAACAGTATTATCAAACAATTGGTTTTGTAACAACATCAAAGAATCTATATATTTCTTTGATGCATTAATGTTTCCTTCTTGCTTATACATATCGGCATATAATCTATAATAGTCTTTTAAGGCTCCTACTGCCATATATTTAGTTCCTTTCGAGCTTTTTTGTAAATAATAACGTGTAGAATCTATTTGTTTTTTATTAAAAAAAGCATCGGCAAAACTACTATTAATAGCGCTTTCAAAAGAAAGATAGTTAAATTTAATAGTATTAGGGTTTTCTTTTATAGTTTTAAACTTATTAAAATACTTATGCCCATTATTAAAATCATTTAAATTAATGTAGTTTAATGTTAGCATATATAATGCAAACATATAATAATAAGGGTCGTCTTTAATCGTTTCGTAAGTTTTAAGCCTTTGTAATAAAAAGTTATTACAAGCTTCATAATCTCTATCTAAAAATTTAGCATAAGCTTCTACTTGTTCTACATCTAACAAGCCATGCTCATAATCGCATTTTTTGTAGTAATTTCTAGCTTTTTCAAGATAACTTACAGCTGTTGTATCTTTTTCTATGAAGTATAAATTTGAAAACAAACCTATACAGGCATCGCCAGCCACACAAAAATTATTTTCCTTTTCGGCATATTTTATTGCTAAAATAGCGCTTTGGTGGTATTTAGCGTATGCATTAAACTCATCATAGATAATTGTTTGTAAACCGTAATACGTTGCTAATCTGCCTGAAATACTTTGTTCTATAGGCTTTGGTATAGCATTAAGGAAAGCCTGAGCCTTTTCTGTGTTGGTATCAATGTAAAAATCGGCAGAATCTAAAAGTTTATAATATTCTTCGGTACTCTGGCCAAAAAGAGGTAGACAAAATACAAATACACTTAAGCATAAGTTTATGGCAATTTGATGAAAATTAAATTTGGGCATATTTACTTTCGTACTAATTAATTAAAAGCAAAGTAAATATAATCAAAATTACGACAAAATACGTAAAGGATTACAACATAAAGTTATTTACACTACAACTTAAATAACACAGATAATTCTGCATTTGTAGTATTATGCCCTCCGTTAGGCTTTTTCAATTCTAGATTTGATGTATGCCTAACCGAATACCTAAAGTCTAATTGTAGTTTATTAAAACCATAAGATAGTCCCAAACCAAAAATATCTGAAAACGCAAAACCTTTTGCTAACCTTTCGGTTGCTTTATCAGAAATCATAGGCCCTAAACTACCAATAGCATAAGTGCTAATACCATTATATATTTTGTATCTGGCAATAAAACCTATATTTAAAACATATTCTTTTATGGTACGTTTTTGCATGTATAATTCAGTTAACTCTTGGTAGTTTTCTGCATCGGTTGGTTTAACATAGTATCTATTTAAAAGTTGATGCTTAGCTTCGTTATAACTTGGCTCTAAATTAAGCTCAAAATCCCATTTTCTTTTTTCTTTAATTAAGTAATTTATCTGAGCCTTATAAAATGTTACTTCATGCGTATAATCATCTAAATTAAAAGGAAATTTATTTTGAGAGCCTGTGCCATAAGAAAACCCTAATTTTAAATTTTCTTTTTTTATTTGAGCTTCTCCTTTAAAAGTATTACTTAAACATAGTAAAATTATAAAAACCGAAATTGCTAATCTTTTATTCATTAAAACTACTTAGAATTTATAATTTGTGCATTAAACATAAAGGTATCTTGCCAGCGTTCAAATCTTTTATCGAATACGGTTGAGAACACTAAATATTGGCATTTACTTATACTTTCTGGGGTTCTTGTTATTTCTGAAAGATTATTATTTTTAAACAAAAACTCGGCATCTTCTACAATAAACATTTGTAACTTATTTAAGTTTATTCCATTAAGATAATATAACTTATTTAAGCGTTTTGGTGTTGCTATTACAACATCTACACCATCATAAATTTCGTTGCGTTGGTCTTCTATATTTTTTTCATCATAAGCGCAATACACTCGTAAATCTGTACCCTTTAAAAATGCATTAAACTCTAATTCTAATTGCAAAGCAGCAGCTTTATCTTTTACAAAAATTAAAGCTCTAGGTGCATCTTCAAAAGCCTTACCATTTAATTTTTGAATTACACTAATTACAATACTAGTTGTTTTTCCTGCTAGTTTTGGCGCAATACAAAACATACTAGCGCCTCCTTTTATTTTTGATAAAACTAGTTTTTGAAAAGCCAATGGCTCGACAAACCCTTTTTCTTTTAAAGATTCTTTTAAAGGCAGAATAAGTTTTTTAAACGACATAAAATAAGGTTAACCGTTTGCAAATATAGTGTTTAATACCGCTACCCAAAACCCTTGTTAAAATTCTGAGCTTATATCAAGTTTACCAATGTTAATATTGTATTAATAGATACTTATTAATAAGATAAGAATTATAATTCTACTACTTTTACCTTATGAAAAAACCCCAAGAACTTAAGTTAGAATTTGTAGCTTTAATGGCCTCTTTAATGTCTATAGTAGCATTATCTATTGATGCTTTGCTTCCTGCATTGCCAGATATTGGCTTAACACTTAATGCAACAAACGCTAACGACAATCAATTATTAATTACCATGATTTTTCTTGGCCTTGGTTTTGGCCAATTGATATTTGGACCACTATCTGATAGTTTTGGCAGAAAACCTATAGTTTTTATTGGTTTTCTAGTGTTTATTATTGCTAGTATTGTATGTGTAACTACCAAAAATTTTGAAATCATGATTATTGGTAGAATATTTCAAGGCATTGGTTTATCTTCTCCTAGAAGTTTAGCTTTATCCATGATAAGAGATTCTTATCATGGCGATTATATGGCTAAAATAATTTCGATAGTGGTTATGTTTTTTATTTTAGTTCCTGTAATAGCACCAACTCTAGGGCAGGTATTAATTAGTTTTTTCGATTGGAAATCAATTTTTTATTTCAATTTACTTTTTGGTATTATAATTATGTTTTGGTTTTGGAAAAGACAACCAGAAACTTTAGCCAAAGAAAAACGTATAAAGTTTACTCCAACTTTATTTATTGATGGTACAAAAGAGTTTTTTAAACACAAACAAGCTGTAGCATTTACACTTGTGTCTGGGTTTATTACGGGTTCGTTTATGGTATATTTAAGTACATCGCAACAAATTTTTCAAGAACAGTATAATTTAGCAGAAATGTTTCCTTACATTTTTGCTAGTTTAGCTATTTCTATAGGCTTAGCTACTTATTTAAACAGCAGATTTGTAGTTAAGTATGGTATGATAAAAATTGCCTATATTGCTAGTATAGCTTACGTTTTAGTATCGGTTTTATACGTTATTTTATTTTGGTCTGGAAACAACCCGAGTATTTATATTTTATTAAGCTTTTTTGCTTTACAATTTTTTGCTGTTGGGTTTTTATTTGGAAATTTAAGAGCCATTGCCATGCAACCTTTAGGCCATATTGCTGGTATAGGCGCTGCTATTAATGGTTTTATATCTACAGTAATGGCTGTTCCTATTGCTAATTATATTGGCACCTATGTAACCCACTCTGTACTACCTTTATTTATTGGGTTTTCTATTTTTGGTGTCTTATCGGTACTGGTGTTTTTATTCATTAAAAAAAACGCTTCACTTGTAAAAGCATAATTTTTTAAAATGTAGTATCTTTAGGTTAACATCTTTTTATTACTACTATGAAATGGTATTTTTACTTTATTAGCCTTATTATTTTGCAATCTTGCGCATCTGTCCCTTTTGTTAAAAAGCATAATTTTAATATTAGTAAAATAAAAGAATTAACCACTAAAACTTATAGTATTAGCCTAGGTGAAAAAACTCTAAAAGAAAAAACAATCTACACCTTCACAAAAAACGGACGTATAAAATTAGCAGAAACTTATAACAAAGAAGGCAAGTTAATTTTAAAAAAAGAAAAGAAACTATGGTTTACAAAAGAATGGTTTCCTGACAGAGAAGCACACTATTGTAAAACACGATGGAAACCCAATTATAGAGAGCGTATTAGTTGTTACAGCCAAAAAAGACATAAACAAAACGAAGCTATTTACCACTATAATACAAACGGTAGTATTAGTAAAATAGAAGATAATTTTACAACATTTTACACACATTTTTATTATTATAATGCCAAAGGAAATCTTTCAAAAATTACGATTAAAAATAAAGACGACCTACTAATAGATGAAATTATAATTAAATGCTTAGAAACAGATTATAAAGGTTTATGTACTAAACAACAACGTATTAATAAACGAGGCTATATTACAGAAATCTTAAATACTCCTACTTATTAGCGTATTTAAATAGCAAACTAGAGTTATAAATAGCGATTTTTTATAACTTCTATATGATGTATTTCATGACCTAATATAATAAAAGCAGCAGCTCTAGCAGACAATGCACTTCCATTGGCATTACCTACTACATTTAAATCGTTATCACTTAAATTTTTTAAAAGCACAATAAAACTACGCCTTGTAACTTGATAAGCTTCGAGCAAATCATTTAAAGATTTTTTATTTGCGTGCGAGGGTTGTATATAATCATCCTGTTCAAAACCTACAAGAGGTGTTACATCATGTCTTGCTATTCTGAAGCAACGATACATAAAAACACGCTCGGTATCTATAATATGCTGCAATACCTCTTTTATAGTCCATTTATCTGGAGCATAACGGTATTCTAGTTTTTCTTTTGGTATAGATTTAAAAAATTTCACAACGTCTATTTCGCCATCTATAAACCCTTTAATTAAAGTATTGTGTGTAGCAACTTTACCTATATAGGTTTTATAATATGGGTTGTACTCTAAATCATTTAAGTCTGTAACATTCATAATAATTATATTTTAGCTTGATAGGTGTATAAATCAAAATATCTGCCATTTAAAGCAATTAATTCGTCGTGTGTACCACGTTCAACAATATGTCCATCTTCTATAACTAAAATTTGGTCTGCTTTTCTAATGGTACTTAACCGGTGTGCTATAACAATGGTTGTTCTATCTTTTACCAATTCGTTTAAACTTTTTTGAATTAAGGCTTCGCTTTCGGTATCTAAATTTGAAGTAGCTTCATCTAAAATAATAATTTTAGGGTTTGCTAAAATAGCTCTCGCTATGGCTAATCGTTGGCGCTGGCCACCAGAAAGCTTCACCCCTCGTTCTCCTATTAAGGTATCTAAACCATCATCAAACCTATCTGTAAACTCGTTTACATAAGCCGCCTTTACAGCGTTTTGTAATTCTTTTGCCGTAGCGTTTGGCCTTGGAAACAAGATATTTTCTTTTATGGTGCCTTCAAATAGAAACTCATCTTGTAAAACAACGCCCAAATATTGTCGATAACTACTTAATTTGACTTTTGATAGGTCTTGATTATCTATACTAACTATACCAGACTTGGGGTTTAAAAATGTAGCCGATAACCCGGCTATAGTGGATTTTCCTGATCCAGAACTCCCTACCAATGCTGTAACAGATCCTGCTGGGGCTTTAAAACTTATATTATGCAATACTTCTTTATCTGCTTCATAAGAAAATGAAACATTATTAAATTCGATATCTCCATGTATGGTTTCTAACTGAATGTTTCTATTTACATTATCGGCTTCGGCGGTCATATTCATAAGCTCTTCGGTTCTATCTAAACCCGCCAAAGCTTCTGTTAATTGGCTACCAATATTACTCATTTGCACAATTGGAGCAATCATGAATCCTAAAATTAGGGTGAAAAACAAAAACTCTCCGGTAGTCATTTCACTTTCAATCATGTAATAGCCACCAATAGCCATAATTCCTGTAGTGGCTACGCCTATTAAAAAGGTTGAAGAGCTTGTCATTAAAGCCGTTGCCGTTAAGCTCTTTTTCACATTTTGGTATAGTTTATCTACACCTTTTTCGAATACTATATTTTCTTGTTCTTCGGCATTAAAAGCTTTTATAACTCTAACACCCGCTATAGTTTCGGTAAGCCTTCCTTTTACTTCGGCATTAATTTTACCACGTTTTCTAAAAATGGGACGAATATATTTAAAGGCTCTTAAGGCAATGTAACCAAAAATAGAAAGCGGAATGAATACAAAAAGAGTCATCCACGGGTTTAGTTTTATTAAAATTATTAATGATATTATTGCTGTAAACGAACCGCCTACTAATTGTACTAAACCTGTTCCTATAAGGTTACGAACACCTTCTACATCGCTCATAATACGAGATACTAGAGCGCCAGATTTTGTATTATCGAAAAAACTAATGGGTAACGATAATACTTTTTTCTGAACTTGAGCTCGCAATTCGCTTATTAAATATTGAGCTTGTACACTTAATATTCTGGTTAAAGCAAACGATGTTGCTGCTTGAACCAAAATAGCCGCCAAAACAATACTAACTAATGTATAAATTTGCGAAATGTTTTTACTTGGTACAACCTCATCAAGTAAAACTTTACTTTGCCACGGTAAAATTAAACCTGCAAGACTACGTATAACAATTAATATTAACCCAACAAACACCAAACCTCTTCTTGGCCAAATAATGGTTTTAAAGGCTTGTGCTATGGTTACTTTTGACTTTAATCTATCTTTATTTTTTTGAGTTTTATTTAAGTGTTGCATGGTTATTTTTTCAATTTTTAAAGGTAAGGTATTATTTAAATATTATTTTAAAATGGCCATTATTATTATATAAAGGAAAACATTATTTGCTTTATTTATTACTTTTAATTTTTTAAAAATTAACATATTAAAAACTGATATTTAGATGAAAATAATTGGCATCGGAAAAAATTACGTAAATGATAAATCGGACATTAATGCTATTAAAACAGGGTTTCAAACTATTTTTTTAAAAGCTGAATCTACACTTGTTACAGATAATAAAAACATTGTTTTTCCTAAAATTACAAACCAACTTCTTTATGAGGTTGAGATTGTGGTTAAAATTGGTAAAAAAGGCAAAGATATTTCTGTTGATAATGCGATATCGTATATTTCTGAAATAGCTATAGGTATAGATTTTACTGCTAAAGACGTTTTAACAAAAAGTCGAGATAGTAAAGGGCCTTGGGCATTAGCTAAAGGTTTTGATGGTGCTTCTCCTGTTTCTAACTTTAAACCTATTTCTAGCTTTAACGATATAAATAATATTAATTTTAATTTAGTTATTAATGGAGAACAAAAACAAGTAGGTAATACCAATTTTATGATTTATAATTTTGCCGAAATTATTGCTTATGTATCTTCTTTTATGACTTTAGAGCCTGGCGATATTATATTTACTGGTACACCTGCATCTGGTGCTGGTGAAAACATTAAGGGCGACCATTTACAGGCTTTTATTGAGGGGGAATTGTTACTAGATTTTAAACTTTTATAATTAAAATTAAAAGGCAACCTAAAAAAAGGTTGCCTTTTAATTTTGCATTAGGGATAGAGCGTTTGTTGGAGCTCCTCGAAGAGAGCGACTCGCGATAGCCCGACCCTTGCGGTAATGCCCTTTAAAATTTACAGCACGTTATCTATAATTTCTTGAACCACTTCTGGGTTTAGCAATGTACTGGTATCGCCTAAATTACTGGTGTCTTTACAGGCTATTTTACGTAAAATACGACGCATAATTTTTCCTGAACGTGTTTTTGGTAAGCCTATTGTAAATTGTATTTTATCTAATTTTGCTATTGGCCCAATATGCTCGGTTATTATTTGATTAATTTCTTTTCTTAAATTATCGTGGTTTCTACTCTCGCCTGTGTCTTTTAAAATAACATAGCCGTAAAGTGCATTTCCTTTTACATCGTGAGGAAATCCTACAATAGCAGATTCGGCTACTGCGGGGTGTTCGTTAACAGCATCTTCTATTGGAGCGGTTCCTAAATTATGCCCTGAAACAATAATTACATCGTCTACACGACCTGTAATTCTATAATAGCCTACTTCGTCTCTAAGAGCTCCATCTCCTGTAAAATATTTGTTTTCGTAGGCCGAAAAATAGGTGTCTTTATAACGTTGGTGGTTTCCCCAAATGGTTCTTGCCATACTTGGCCATGGGAATTTTACACACAAACGACCATCTACTTGGTTGCCTTTAAGCTCTACACCATCTTCATCCATTAATGCAGGCTGTATGCCTATAAATGGCAAAGTGGCGTAAGTTGGTTTTGTTGGTGTTACAAATGGTATTGGACTTATCATGATGCCTCCTGTTTCGGTTTGCCACCAAGTATCTACTATTGGGCTTTGCTTTTTCCCTACGTTATCGTTATACCAATGCCATGCTTCTTCGTTTATTGGTTCTCCTACAGATCCTAAAACTTTTATAGATGATAAATCATACTTTTCTACAAGTTCTGTGCCTTGTTTTGCTAATGCTCGAATTGCTGTTGGTGCTGTATAAAACTGATTAATTTTATGTTTTTGGATAATTTCCCAAAAACGCCCAAAATCAGGATAGCTTGGTACTCCTTCAAACATAACGGTAGTTGCTCCATTGGCTAATGGGCCATAAACTATATAGCTATGCCCTGTTATCCAACCAATATCTGCGGTACACCAATATATGTCGTTTTCTCGATATTGAAACACGTTTTTAAACGTATAAGCGGTATAAACCATATAACCCGCGGTTGTGTGTACCATACCTTTTGGTTTTCCTGTAGAGCCCGATGTGTATAGAATAAATAAGGGATCTTCGGCATTCATAATTTCTGCTTCACATTGGTTTGATGCGGCATCTAAAAGTGGTTGCAACCATTGGTCTCGACCAGCTTTCATATTAATATCTGTATGGATACGCTTTGCTACTAATACTGTTTTTATACCTGGGCAATTTTCTAAGGCTTCATCAACAATACCTTTTAAATCGATGGTTTTTGAACCACGGTATGACCCATCGCTTGTTAATAGTATTTTACAATCTGAATCATTTATTCTAGTTGATAATGCTGTTGATGAAAACCCTGCAAATACTACAGAATGTATAGCTCCTATTCTGGCACATGCCAATACAGAAATGGCTAGTTCTGGTATCATTGGTAGGTAAATACAAACACGGTCGCCTTTTTGTATTCCTTGGCTTTTTAAAACGTTGGCAAATTTATTTACGCGTTCGTGTAATTGATTATAAGTTATATGCTCTGCTGGCTCTGATGGATTGTTAGGCTCGAATAAAATGGCTGTTTTATTACCTCGTGTTGCTAAATGCCTATCTATACAATTTTGGGTAATATTTAATTGTGCGCCTTCAAACCATTTTACTTCGGGCTTTGAAAAATCCCAACTTAATACATTATCCCATTTTTTTTGCCACATAAAATGTTCTTCGGCTATTTCTTCCCAAAAATTTTCAGGCTCTCGTACCGATTTCCTATAGACTTGATAGTATTCTTCTAGATGTTTTATGTGATAATTACTCATAGTTTAGTCTTAAAATTTATTTTTTTGTTAATAGTTGTGGTGAAAAATAATTAAGCTTCTAAAATAACAAAATATTAGATTAATTACCCCTTTTTTCTGCGAATAGCATTTAATTATCGATAGATGATTTTAATTTTATGTTAAAAAAGTATTTATTCTTTAATAACAAAAATTGAGTGTTGATTACTGCGTTAAGGATAGTAGTGAAAAGCCCACAGCTGAGGTACGAAGCGAGGACTTGTAACGGATAGCCTGACCCCGCTTTTTGGCGGGGTAACGCCCAAATTATTCTTAAATTAATGGGTTGCTGTTCCTGCGCCGCTTGGAATTCTAATATTTTCGACTATTTCTTGAACGTTTTGTGGTGGTTGTGGAGTAAATTTCATTATTACAATAGAAACAATAAAGTTTAAAGCCATGGCTACTGTGCCAAAACCTTCTGGTGATATACCAAACCACCAATCGGTTTTTTCGCCGCCACCAAACCAACCAAACTTGAATTTAGTCATATAAAAAAGCATGGTTAATATACCTACAACCATACCAGCTATAGCACCTTCTTTATTCATTTTTTTATAAAATATACCTAATATTATAGCTGGAAAAAAAGATGCTGCTGCTAAACCAAAAGCCAAGGCTACGGTTGCTGCTACAAAACCTGGTGGGTTAATACCAAAATACCCTGCAACACATACTGCTACAACTGCTGATAAACGAGCTGCTATTAATTCGCCTTTTTCTGAGATTTTAGGGTTTATCATTTTCTTAATTAAGTCGTGAGAAACCGATGCCGAAATAACTAATAACAACCCTGCTGCTGTTGATAATGCGGCCGCTAACGCTCCAGCTGCCACTAAGGCTATAACCCAATTTGGTAATTGAGCTATCTCTGGATTTGCTAATACCATAATATCATTATCTACAACTAATTCGTTTTGATTTTTATTTGCAACATAATTAATTAAGCCATCTTTATTTTTGTCTGTAAATGTTATTAAGCCTGTTGTTTCCCATTTTTTAAACCATTCTGGAACGTTTGCATACGGTTTGTTAGAAACGGTTTCGATCATGTTTGTTCTTGCAAATACAGATACAGCTGGGGCTGTTGTATATAAAATTACTATAAGTAATAATGCTATTCCTGCCGATTTACGAGCATCTTTTACACGTTTTACTGTAAAAAAGCGTACTATTACATGTGGTAAACCTGCTGTACCAACCATTAAGGCTAGAGTTATAGCGAATATATCGATTATCGATTTTGAGCCTTCGGTATATTGAGCAAAGCCTAAATCTGTGCTTAAACCATCTAATTTATCTAATAAGTAAGTTCCTGAACCATCGGATAGTGTGCTTCCAAAACCTAATTGAGGAATGGGATTACCTGTCATTTGAATTGATATAAAAATCGCCGGTACCATAAAGGCAAAAATAAGTACACAATACTGTGCCACTTGTGTATATGTAATACCTTTCATACCGCCTAAAACGGCATAAAACAGAACAATTATCATACCTATAATTACGCCTGTATTAATGTCTACTTCTAAAAAACGAGAAAACACTAAACCTACACCTCGCATTTGTCCGGCAACATAGGTAAACGATACTAAAAGTGCACAAATTACGCCTACTAATCGTGCGGTATTGGAATAGTAACGGTCGCCAATAAAATCGGGTACAGTAAATTTTCCGAATTTTCTTAAATAAGGAGCTAGTAGTAAGGCTAATAACACATAACCGCCTGTCCATCCCATTAAATAAACAGCGCCATCGTACCCAGCAAAAGAAATAATTCCTGCCATAGATATAAATGAGGCAGCACTCATCCAATCGGCTGCTGTTGCCATACCATTAGCCAGCGGCGACACTCCACCTCCTGCTACATAAAACTCTTTTGTAGAACCAGCTCTAGACCATATTGCTATACCAATGTACAAGGTAAATGTAAGCCCTACTAGAATATATGTCCAGTTTTGAACTCCTAAGCCTTCAACAAACAAACTATGCATCATAACCGTATTTTTTATCTAATTTATTCATTAAACGTACATACACAAAAATAAGCACTACAAAAACATACATTGAGCCTTGTTGAGCAAACCAAAAACCTAGCTTAAACCCACCAATTTTAATAGTATTAAGAGCATCTTTAAAAAGAATCCCTGCACCGAAGGACACTATAAACCATATGAACATTAATATAAGTACATACCTAATATTTTCTTTCCAATAGGCTTTTGCCTTGTCTTTATTTGCCATAACCTTAGTTCGTTTATTATTGTATACTAGTTAAGTAAAAAAGCTTGCTTACTAGTATCTTTGGTTTAATTCTTATTTAATGCTTTTAAAATATTTTTTAGCTTCATTAATTACTTTAGGGGCTAACAATATAGTTGCTAGCATGGTTGGTATTGCCATAAGAGCAAAAACACCATCTATTAAATTTAACATAACGCTAAATGGTGTTGTAGCCGCTAGTATAATACTAAGAATATAAATGTAATTATAATAATGTTTTTTATCTGCGCCTATTAAAAACGACAAACATTTTGTACCATAATAAGCATACGAAAATAATGATGAAATACTAAAAATAACCACACAAACCATAAGCAAATATTTACCATAAACAGGCATAGTAGTACTAAATGCAGAAGCTGTTAAACTTACACCATTATTCGAAGTAGTTTCCCATACACCTGTTACTAATATAGCCAATGCTGTTAATGTACAAACTACTAATGTATCTATTGCTGGACCAAGCATAGCAACTAAACCTTCGCGCACAGGCTCATTTGTTTTTGCTGCTCCGTGAGCCATGGGCGCCGTTCCAATCCCTGCTTCATTTGAAAAAGCACCACGACGTATTCCTAACAGTATTAAACCTCCTAAAACACCGCCCATAAATGTATTGCCTTGATAAAAATTTGCTGAAAACGCATCAGTAAAAATCATTACAAAATATTTAGGAACTACGTTATAGTTAGAAATTAGTATAAATAGTATTAATACAAAATATAAAAGCACCATAGAAGGTACCATTTTAGAGGCGGCATTACTTATACGTTTTAAGCCACCAAGAATAATTACAGACGTTATAGCTACTAATACAAGCGCTAGTATAAGATTAGATTTTAAACCAACTTCTACGCCATTGGGAGTTAAAACAATATCGTTAATAGCTTGAGTTAATTGGTTTACGTTTACAACAGGTAAAGCCCCAATCATTGCAAAAAGGCTAAACATTATAGCTAAAGGCTTCCAAGGTTTTCCTAAACCTTCAACAATAAAATACATAGGACCTCCTTGTAGTTGGCCTGTACTATCTTTACCACGATACATAATAGCCAACGTCGATGTAAAAAACTTTGTAGACATTCCTACAATGGCACTTACCCACATCCAAAACATAGCCCCTGGTCCGCCAACCGAAATTGCTACTGCTACTCCTGCTATATTTCCCATACCTATGGTTGATGATAGTGCTGTTGTTAAAGCCTTAAAATGCGAAATCTGTCCATAATCATTTTCATCATCATATTTACCTCTTAATACTTGAATGGCATGACCAAAAAACCGAAATGGTAAAAACTTAGATAAAACCAATAAATACAGCCCACCTCCTATAAGTAATAACACCAAGGGTAGCCCCCAAGCATAATCTGAAAATGATTTTATAAGCTGTTCCATACCTAAAAGATTTTATAAATATATACTTTACAAACTTTATATTAAATTATTTAAAAGTATATTTATAGAAGTTAACCAACTTATGTTGCAATCTAATCGCTTATATTTTATAGATGCCGTAAGGGCATTTGCTATATTAATGATGCTTCAAGGCCATTTTATAGACACCTTGTTAAGTCCTATTTATAGAGATACCAGTAATGCTGTTTATAATATTTGGTCGTATTTTCGAGGTATTACTGCACCTACTTTTTTCACTATATCGGGCTTAGTTTTTGCTTATTTATTACTTCGTGCTTTTGCAAAAGGCGATGATAAACCAAGAATAAAAAAAGGGCTTTTTAGAGGTTTGCTATTATTAGTTATTGGCTATAGTTTACGTATTAATGTGTTTAATTGGTTATCTGGATATTTTAGTTCTTACTTTTTTGTAATTGATGTTTTGCAGTGTATAGGCCTTTCTTTAATATTTTTAGTCGGGCTACATAGTCTTTTTAAAAAACACAGCTATATATTTTCTATTATTTTATTTACAATAGGTTGCATTTGTTTTGTAACCGAACCTCTATACAGAACTATTACTTTAGAGCATATACCAAAGTTTATTGCTAATTATATAACTAAATCAAACGGTTCTATTTTTACCATTTTGCCTTGGTTTGGTTATTCGGCATTTGGTGCTTTTATTTCTACAATATTTTTCAGGCATATACATCGTAATAAATTTAAACTTATTACTATAATTACTTTTTTTACTGTTGGTTTACTTTTAATTTACTTCTCGTCTTACTTACTTACTAAATTAAGCTACGTAACACATATCGAGCTATTTAAAATGAGTGCAGACTACAATTATCTTTTTACAAGGCTTGGCAATGTGCTTATTTTATTTGGTATATTCTATACCCTAGAGCAATTTTTAAAACAATCAATTATAGCTAGAATAGGAGAAAAAACATTATCTATTTATGTTATTCATTTTATTTTACTTTACGGAAGTTTTACGGGTTATGGCTTAAAACGTTTTTTAAACAAATCTTTAGAGCCATCAACAGCTATTTTTGGAGCTATTTTATTTATGGTTGTGGTATGTTTTATATCGTTTCATTATGCAAAAACGAATGCTTTTGTTTATAATTTAATTAGAAAAACAACCAATAAAATAAAAACTCTATATAACGGTTTACAATAAAAAATTAAAAACAAATTTATTAAGCAGGAAAAATCGTAAATTTTAACTAAATTTTAATTTTTTAAATTACATCTTTAATATTAATAACCCTTAAGTTTAAGCTCCCTTTTAAATTTGATTAATTATTTATTAAATCATGCTTAAACAATTCATCATTTTTGCACTAATATACCTAAACATCCATTTAGTCTATTCGCAAAACGCGCAAGTTATTATAACAGGTAAAGTATTAGAAAGCCATAGCCAACTTCCTATAGAATATGCTACAATATCGCTACTAGACAACACATTAAAAAAACCAATTACAGGTACTATTACATTGCCAGATGGCACTTTTAACTTAAAAACTAATGAAACAAATTTCTTCATTGAGGTTAGTTTTATGGGCTTTAAAACAAAAAAAATTACAGATTTAAATATTATTAATAACACAATTAATTTACAAACTATAATCTTAACAGAAGACAACCAAGCTTTAGATGAAATTGTTGTTCGAGCTGAAAAATCTCAAACCGAATTTAAACTAGACAAACGTGTATTTAATGTAGGGTTAGATTTAAGTTCTACAGGAGCAAGCTCTTTGGAAGTACTAAACAACATACCATCTGTAAATGTTAATATTGAAGGCGAAATTAGCCTAAGGGGCAGTCAAGGTGTACAAATACTTATAAATGGTAAACCCTCAGTTCTAGCTAGTGCCGATGGTAACGCCCTAGGAAGCATAACAGCCGATATGATTGAAAAAGTTGAAGTAATTACTAATCCTTCTGCTAAATACGATGCCGAAGGTACTTCAGGCATTATAAATATAATTATTAAAAAATCTGAAAAACGAGGTGTAAACGGGTCGGCTACTTTAAATTTTGGTGTTCCTAATAGTAATAGTTTTGGGCTAAGCGTTAACAAACGTACCGAAAAATTTAACCTTTTTAGCCAATTAGGTTTTGGCATTAGAACGTATCCTGACGAACGCAAATCTATAAATCAAGATTTAATAAATAATACGACTATTAATAGTATTGGCGATGGAGAATTTAATGAGAAGTTTGGCAATATTCTTATTGGTGCAGATTATCATATAAACAGCCTTAACATTATCACGCTTTCTGGATCTTATGCTTATGAAATTGAAGATCAAAATTTTATAACAAACTTCAATCAAACCAATGCTTCGGACACAACCACCGATAGTTGGTTACGAAATGAGTTTACAGAAGCCGATAACCCTAAACTAAGATATGAGTTACAATACAAAAAGAATTTTAAACGCCATGAAGACCAAAGTTTACTTTTTAGCGCCTTAGGAAATTCTTTTAGAAAAGATCAGTTTTCAGATTTTAAAAATACTATTATAATAGGAAACAATGACGATTACCAACAAAAAACACGTACCGATTATTCGCTAGAAGATTACACCTTTAAGTTAGATTATACCCATCCATTTTTAGAAAAATATATGCTAGAAACAGGTTCGCAATATGTTATAAATAGCGTATCTAACGATTTTGCGGTAAGCGACTTAGAAAATGGAGTTTGGGTAAACAATCCCGATTTAACTAATGTTTTTGATTTTGACCAAAAAGTTTTAGGTATTTATACAACTGCAGCATACGAAGGTGATATATGGGGTGTTAAAATAGGTGCTAGACTTGAAAACACAAACCTAAACACTTTACTTAGAACAACCAATGTAAGTAACACAAATAGCTACACAAACATATTTCCAAGTATACACACATCTTATAAAGTAAACGATGTTTTTTCTATACAAGCTGGTTATTCTAAACGTATTAACAGACCTAGATTAAGATCATTAAATCCGTTTTCAAACATTCGAAATAATTTTAGTATTTCTACCGGAAACCCAGATTTACAGCCAGAATTTACAGACTCTTACGAGATTACAAGTATTCATAAGCTAGGGAAAGCCTCACTAAATTTTAGTTTGTATAATAGGTATACTATTGATGTTGTAGAGCGTATTACCACCTTTAACGATAACATAAGCATCTCTACCCCAGAAAATATAGGAACCAATACCACCACAGGTATTGAAGCTAACGGAAAATATGCACCAACAAATTGGTTTTCTTTTAATGGCGATTTTAACATTAACTTTTTTAGCAGAAAAGGCTCTTTTGAAAGTACAAACTTCAATTTTAAAGGCCACAGATGGGCTACAAGTTTAACAACAAAATTTAAACTTCCTGCTCAATTCGATTTAGAAATATCTGGTGATTATAGATCTAAATACAAAACCGTACAAAGCGAAATAGAAGATATCCTTTTTGCAGATCTTGGTTTAAGAAAAAAAATACTAAAAGGTAAAGTTATATTAAACTTAAGTATTCGCGATGTATTTGCTTCTAGAATTAATAAAACAACAACACAACAACCCCATTTTTACTTGTTTAACAGCAGACAACGAGGTAGGTTTGTAACCTTTGGTATTAGCTATGCATTTGGTAAAGGCGAAGCTATGCAGTTTTCTGGACAAAGACGTTAGCCAGTAATTTACCTAACAATTCATCCTTTAAAACAAACAATTCAACACCATAAAATTCTATAATTAAATGTATTACACGAAATTTGAATTGTAAATTAATAAGGCATGAAAAACTATAAAAACATATTCAGGATAATATTACTTACTGGCACTATAATCTCTTTATTTTATGTCCCTTGGATTTTAGTTTGGGCATGGATATTACCACTTCCAAACACCGTACAAGAACAAGTTGATGAAACTCTTAGTCATGGGTTTGATGGCATGATAGTTTATGTTGATAAAGCTGGAAAGGAACCCGCTTTTTATACAGGAGGATGGAAAGACAAAAATGCCAAAGTACCGGCCAATCCAGAGGCCTTATTTAAAATTGCAAGTATTAGCAAACTATATACCGCTGTAGCCATTACTAAATTAGTAAAAGAAAACCGTTTAGAATTAAACCACACGCTATCTTACTACTTTCCAGAGCTGGTTGGACGAATTGAAAATGCAGAAAAAATTACTTTAAAATTAATGGTACAACACCGAAGTGGTATTCCAAATTTTACAGACAACCCTAGTTTTTGGGAAAACGAACAAGAAAACGGTAAAAAAGCCCTTGAGTTTGCACTTGATTTACCTGCTAGTTTTCAACCAGATAAAGGTTACGAATATTCTAACACAAACTACTTATTACTACGCAAAATTATTGATAAAGTTTTGGGGTATAACCATAATGATTATATAAAAGAAAACATTTTGCTTCCTCTAAAGCTAAACCATACATTTTTTTCGCTTAATGAAGTAAATATTAACGATGTTATGAGTGGCTATTATGTTGGATTAGAAGACGATTTTAAAACCAACGAATACGGTATGTTAGCTACAGCAAAAGATGTTGGTACATTTTTAAGAGCCTTAAACGATGGCTCTGTATTTAATGAAGGAGAACAAGATATTTATTCTTCAATATATGTATATAATCATGGCGGTTTGGTTCCTGGCTACCAAAGTCTTGCCGAATATCATGAAGATATTGATACTGTAGTTGTTCAGTTTTTAAACACTACCAATTTTGATGGTTACGAGTGGAATTTATCTGAAATTAGTATTAATAGAATTGTAAAAATAATAAAGGATAATCGATAAAAAAAAACCTTGGTATCAAGGTCTTTTTTTAACAAATAGAAATATTTTTTACTTTAAATAAGCTAGTACATTAGTTTCTATGCGCTGCTCGATATTAGACACATCGGCCTTAATAAAGGTTTCTCCTGTAATATTTTTGTAAAGCTCGATATAACGTTCGGAAACCGACTCTATATATTCGTCGCTCATAAACGGTACGGTTTGTCCTTCTAAACCTTGAAAATTATTAGCTATTAACCATTGGCGTACAAACTCTTTACTTAGTTGCTTTTGGGCTTCGCCTTTATCTTGTCGTTCTTGATAACCTTCTGCATAGAAATAACGAGAAGAATCTGGTGTATGTATTTCGTCAATTAAAACAATTTTTCCGTCTTTGGTTTTTCCAAATTCATATTTGGTATCTACTAAAATTAAACCTCTAGATGCTGCAATTTCAGAGCCACGTTTAAATAGTTTTCGGGTATAATCTTCAAGTATAACATAATCAGCTTCAGATACTATGCCTTTTGCCAAAATATCGTCTCGCGAAATATCTTCATCATGGTCGCCCATTTCGGCCTTAGTTGCTGGTGTTATTATAGGTTCTGGAAAAGCATCATTTTCCTTCATTCCTTCTGGCATTGGTACTCCGCAAAGCATACGTTTTCCTGCTTTATACTCGCGTGCTGCATGCCCCGACATGTATCCTCGAATTACCATTTCTACTTTAAAAGGCTCGCATAAATGGCCTACGGCTACATTTGGATCTGGTGTTGCTGTTAACCAATTTGGTACTAAATCTTCTGTAGCAGCCATCATTTTTGTGGCTATTTGGTTTAGTATTTGCCCTTTGTATGGAATTCCTTTTGGCATTACAACATCGAATGCAGATAGCCTATCGGTAGCTACCATGACTAGTTCTTCATCGTTTATATTGTATACGGCTCTTACTTTACCTTTGTAAAGACTTTTTTGTCCAGGAAAATTAAAATTGGTATCTGTTATTGTATTACTCATTTGTATTGTGCTTTTAGCTGTTAGCCTTTTGCTTTTGAATAGTTATTTTGATGTTTAGTTTCTATGCCCTAGCCCCGATTGAAACGGCATCCTTTTTGCCATTAAAAGCAAAAAGATATAGTGTAAAGCGGGAAATAGCTTCTAAAAAAAATTATGCGTTATTTTCTATACTTTTATAGGCTTCTATTACTTTTTTAACAAGTTTATGGCGAATTACGTCTTTATCGTCTAAAAATATCATGCCAACACCTTCTACATTTTTTAATATAAGTAAGGCTTCTTTTAATCCAGAAATGGTTCGACGTGGTAAATCTATTTGTCCGGGATCGCCTGTTAATAAAAACTTGGCGTTTTTACCCATTCGTGTTAAAAACATTTTCATTTGGGCATGTGTTGTGTTTTGCCCTTCGTCTAGTATTACAAAGGCATTGTCTAGTGTTCTACCCCGCATAAAGGCTAATGGTGCTATTTGTATGGTGCCTTTTTCTATATAGCTTGCTAGTTTTTCTGGCGCAATCATATCGCGTAATGCATCGTATAATGGTTGCATATATGGATCTAATTTTTCTTTTAAATCGCCTGGTAAAAAACCTAAATTTTCTCCTGCTTCTACTGCTGGGCGTGTTAAAATAATACGCTTTACTTCTTTATTTTTTAGTGCTTGTACTGCTAATGCTACTCCAGTATATGTTTTTCCTGTTCCGGCTGGCCCTATGGCAAATACCATATCGTTTTTGCGCATTAGCTCAACCATTTTGCGTTGGTTAGCGGTTTGGGCTTTTATTAATTTACCGCCTACACCATGCACGATTACTTCGCCACTTTGTTTTGAGGTTGTATAATCGTCGCTAGTTTGGCTTGTTAACACACGCTCAATAGCATTTTCGTCTAGCTTATTATATTTTGCAAAGTGTTTTAATAGCATGGTTATGCGCCTATCAAACTCTTCAAGTAATTCCTCATCGCCAAAGGCTTTTATTTTGTTTCCGCGGGCTACAATTTTTAATTTTGGGAAATATTTTTTAAGAAGTTCAATATTAGCATTTTGAGCTCCAAAAAATTCTTTTGGAGTTATTTCTTCGAGTTCGATAATAATTTCGTTCAAAAGCGTGTTATTAGTTTAAAGATTTACATGTGTTATAGTTAAAAACTTACTTAGATTTTCATTTAAATTATAAAAACAAAAACAAAAAATTATGTAGGTTTGTATCACATACAAGTGAAACTCAAAAATACATAATTTTGAGTAAGTTAACATTAAAAACATATTAACAATTTTGCCCATGGCAATTATAACATTAACAACCGATTTTGGTGAAAAGGATTACTTTGCTGGCGCTACTAAAGGCGCTATTTATAGCGAGTTGCCCGATGTTAAAATTGTTGATATCTCGCATAGCATTTCGCCTTTTAATATTCCTGAAGCTGCATATATTATTCAAAATGCTTACAATAGTTTTCCTAAAGGCACGATACATATTATAGGTATTGATTCTGAAATAAATCCAGAAAACAAACATATTGCAATTAAACTAGACGACCATTATTTTATTTGTGCTAATAATGGTATTATGAGTATGATTTGCTCTGAAATTGCTCCAGAAAAAATTGTAGAAATTAACATTCATGATAAAATACAAAGTAGTTTTCCGGTTTTAGATGTTTTTGTACAAGTAGCTTGCCATATTGCTCGTGGAGGTACTTTAGAGGTTATTGGCAAACCTATAAATACTATTAAACCTATTAAAAATATTGTACCTTATGTAAATGACGACAAAACCCAAATTATTGGTAGTGTTATTTATATTGATAATTATGGCAATGTGGTTACAAATATTAAACGTAACTTTTTTGAAACGATACAAAAGGGACGTAATTTTGAAATTTCGGCTAGGCATTATACCTTTAAAAAAATATACACAAAATATAGCGATATTGTAAATTTTGATATTGCCGAAAATAAACGAAACGACGAAGGCAGAAAACTTGTGGTTTTTAATTCTGGTAATTTTTTAGAAATTGCAGTTTACAAAAGTAATAGCAATACTGTTGGTAGCGCGTCTACACTCTTAGGCTTAGGTGTAATGGATGCAGTTAGTATAAAATTTATACCAAACCCTGTAATTCCTAAAGGAACAGAAATACCACAAAACATAAAAGCCGCAGATTATTAATTTAAAAATTACATATGCTAGTTAGAATTGTAAAAATGGGATTTTACAAACAGAATATTGAAGTTTTTCTTGAAAATTTCAATAATTCTAAAGCTAAAATTAGAGCTTTTAATGGTTGTCATTTTTTAGAATTGTATAGAGATAAAAGTGATTCTAGCATTTTTTTTACTTATAGCTACTGGGAAAGCGAAGAAGCGCTAGAAAACTATAGAAAATCGGAATTATTTGAAGGCGTTTGGAGCAAAGTAAAACCACTTTTTAGTATTAGACCAGAAGCTTGGAGTGTAAATAAAGTAGAAACGCTTAAATAGTTAATAATAAAAACCAACAATATTTAACCAGTAACGAAAACAAATGTTAGCCATTTTAAAAAAAGAAATAAACTCGTTTTTTGCCTCGCCAATTGGGTATTTGGTTATTGCCATTTTTTTAGTTTTAAATGGGCTATTTCTTTGGCTTTTTAAAGGCGAGTTTAATATTTTAAACTATGGCTTTGCAGACCTATCGTCCTTTTTTTTATTAGCACCATGGATTTTAATTTTCTTAATTCCTGCGGTAACTATGCGTAGCTTCTCTGACGAGAAAAAACAAGGCACACTAGAACTTCTTTTAACAAAACCCATATCGCATTTTAATATTGTATTAGGTAAGTATTTTGGCGCGCTTATTTTAATATTAATTGCTTTATTACCAACATTATTATACGTTTATACCGTTTACCAATTAGGCAACCCAATTGGTAATTTAGATTTAGGTAGCACTTTAGGTTCGTACTTTGGGTTATTATTTTTAGTAGCTTCTTATACAGCTATTGGCGTTTTTTCATCAACTTTATCAGACAATCAAATTGTAGCCTTTATTACAGCCGTATTTATCTGTTTTATTTTCTATATTGGTTTTGAAGGTGTAGCCGATTTTATATCCAGCCAATTAATAGAACAAATAGGCATGAGTTTTCATTATAAAAGTATAAGTCGCGGTGTTTTAGATACTCGAGATATTATTTATTTTTTAAGCATAACACTTTTCTTTCTTTTTCTAACCAAACTAAATATTAACCGAAATAAATGATTATAACACCCTTATTTGTTGTTTTTATTATTCTTGTATTTATACTAGTTTGGCTGTTTGTAAATACCATAGATAAACGTAAATGGCTCACACTATTAATAAGTATAGCATTAACACCTATTGTGTACTTTTATTTATTTTATCCCATGCTAAATATTTTTAGTAGCTACCATCATAAAAAGTATTTTAACGCTCAAGCCTGGGAAGAAAAACCTGCTTTACGTTACGAAATGGCTAACCAACTAATAACAGACAGCTTATTAATAGGCAAAAATAAAAATGATGTTAAAACCCTTTTAGGAAAGCCCGAATGGTTTGGCTGGGATGATGCCATAAAAGCAAATTCTCAAGAAAAATGGAATTACAATATGGGATTTGTTCCTGGTGCATTTAATACCATGCAAGAGTGTATAGAATTAGAGTTTGAAAACAATAAAGTAAAATCGGTTAACCCATATCAACTAGAAAAAACTTTTGAATAAAACCATAAAACACATAGCCATTTTAATTATAGCCATATTAGCTATTAATTTTATAAGTAGTAAAGTATATAAACGTTTTGATTTAACTACAGATAAACGCTATACATTAAGCCAATCTGCCATACAAATTATTGAAGATATTGAATCGCCAATTATTATTGATGTGTTTTTAGAAGGTGATGATTTTCCTTCGGAATTTAGACGTCTTAAAAATGAAACTAAACAATTATTAGAAGAGTTTGCAGCCATAAATAACAACATTGTTTTTAACTTTATAAACCCTTTAGAAGACGAATTAACACGAGAACGTAATATACAACAACTTACACAACGAGGGCTAACACCTATGCAGTTAAGCGTACAAGAAAGCGGAAAATCTACACAAGCTGTAATTTTTCCTTGGGCTTTGGCTAGTTACAACTCGCAAACAGTTACTATTCCTTTAGTAAAAAACAAAATTGGAGCTTCGCAACAAGAACTAGTAAGCAACTCGGTACAACATTTAGAGTATGCTTTTGCAGATGGATTTAGTAAACTAACCCAACCAAAACGCCGTAAAATTGCTATTTTAAAAGGCAACAAGCAACTAGAAGACAAATACATTGCTAATTTTGTACAAAAACTTGGCACATATTATTATATAGCGCCTTTTACTTTAGATAGTGTTACTACAAGCCCCCAAAAAACACTAAAAGCTATTAACAATTTCGATTTAATAATATCTGCAAAACCAACCGAAGCATTTAGCGAAGCAGAAAAACTAGTACTCGACCAATATACCATGAATGGCGGAAAAAGTCTATGGTTAATTGATGCCGTAGCTATGGAAAAAGATAGCTTATACAATGCCTCTGGCACCAATTACGCGATTACTAGAGATTTAAATTTAACCGATTTCTTCTTTAAATACGGTGTTCGTATTAACCCATACATGGTAAGCACGCTATACTCTGCTCCTATTACTTTAGCTATGGGCGAAGGTAGCCAATCGCAATTTCAGCATTTAAAATGGCCCTATTCGCCATTAGCAGGATCTAGCAGTAAACACCCAATTGTAAACAATTTAAACTTGGTACGGTTTAATTTTGCAAACCAAATAGATACGTTAAAAAATAGCCTTAAAAAAACCATACTATTAGAAACGGCACCGCTTACAAAGCTTGAAGGCACACCAAGAGCAGTAAGTTTAGAACTCGTAACTAAAGAGCAAAATCCGCAAAGCTTTAACAAAGGCAAACAAACACTTGCGGTTTTATTGGAAGGTAAATTTAATTCGGTTTACAGTAATCGCATTAAACCATTTAACCTTACCGAAGTAAAAAACAAAAGCGTAGAAACAAAAATGATTGTAATTGCCGATGGCGATGTTATTAAAAATGATGTTGTTAGAAACAAACCTCAAGAATTAGGTTTTGATAGATGGACAGGACAAACCTATGGCAACAAAGAATTTTTGCTTAATGCTGTAAATTACTTACTAGACGACAACGGACTTATAAACATTCGTACCAAAGAAATTGCTGTAGCCTTCTTAAATCAACAAAAAATTGCAGCACAAAAAACCAAGTGGCAACTTATAAACATCTTACTACCACTAGTTTTACTAGCTATATTTGGTTTTACTTTTAACTACCTTAGAAAGAAAAAATACGCTTCTTAAATGTTAATAAGTTTGTTTCCAAATATACTAGGTTTGGAATATATTTGTAAGTAGCGATTTTGGAAAAACTAAACTCAGTTATTTACATGAAATTTATAGTATCAAGTACATATTTATTAAAACAATTACAGGTTTTAGGCGGCGTAATTAATAGCTCGAACACTTTACCAATTTTAGATAATTTTTTATTTGAATTAGATAATAATAAATTAACCGTTTCTGCAAGCGATTTAGAAACCACTATGGCATCAACCTTAGATGTTGAAAGCGATAGCGAAGGTAGTGTTGCTATTCCGGCACGCTTGTTATTAGATACTTTAAAAACTTTCCCAGAGCAACCCTTAACGTTTGTTGTTGAAGACAATAACACCGTAGAAATTAGCTCTAACCACGGTAAATATGCATTAGCTTATGCCGATGGAAACGAATTTCCTAAAGCTGTTGCACTAGAAGACCCTAGTAAAACCGTTATAACTGGCGATGTTTTAGCAACTGCAATTAGTAAAACTATTTTTGCTGCAGGAAACGACGATTTACGTCCTGTTATGAGTGGTGTATTTTTCCAATTCTCTACAGAAGGTTTAACCTTTGTGGCTACCGATGCGCACAAACTAGTAAAATATACTAGAGAAGATATTAAAGCTAACCAAGTGGCAGAATTTATTATGCCTAAAAAACCTTTAAACCTTTTAAAAGGTATTTTGGCTGCTAGTGAAGATGATGTTATTATTGAATATAACGAAAGTAACGCCAAGTTTACTTTTGAAAATTCTGAATTAATTTGCCGTTTAATTGATGGGAAGTACCCTAATTACGAAGCGGTAATACCTAAAGAAAACCCAAATAAATTAGTTATTGATAGAAACCAGTTTTTAAACTCGGTACGTCGTGTTAGTATTTTCTCTAACAAAACCACACACCAAATACGTTTAAAAATTGCTGGTGCAGAGCTTAATATCTCGGCCGAAGATATTGATTATAGCAACAAAGCCGAAGAGCGATTAACTTGCGATTATCAAGGTGACGATATGCAAATTGGTTTTAACTCTCGTTTTTTAACAGAAATGTTAAACAACTTGAATGCAGATAATGTGCAACTTGAAATGAGTATGCCTAATAGAGCTGGTATTTTAACACCTGTTGATGGGCTTGATGATGGCGAGCATATTACCATGCTTGTTATGCCTGTAATGCTAAACAGCTAATAAACAAATTCCTAAACACACAGAAATTTCTAAATATTTAAGCAGCAATTTTAAAAAATTGCTGCTTTTTTTTGCTCTTGTATCTGCAAGCTATTAATGTTATTACAAATTTTAGTTAAAATTGCACCCGCGTTAAGGATTGCGGCATTGTTGGAGCTCTTTTTGTGTTGTTGCACCTATGCAACACAAAAAAGCGACTGCCAAAAGCCTGACCCTTGTGGTAACGCCCAAATAAAAAGCATAAAAAAACGCCCACTAACTAAGTGAGCGCTTTACATTATCTCGTAAATCTAATAAGGTAACACCTCAAAAGATTCCTGTTTAAAACAGAAATTCACTAACTAATAAAATTAAGAGACAATGGGTATGTTGCTGTTTCGCCTCGGCTAGCTTTTATAGCATTTATTATTGGAAATAATATGGATATTACTCCTAAAATTGCAAAACCTAAAAGCCCCAAACCAAATAATAATATTAATGGTATACAAACTATACAATATACTATTAAGCTTAATTGAAAATTTATAATATTTTTACCGTGCGCATCCATTTGATACACTTTTTCTTTTTGTGTTAGCCACAATACTAATGGCAACAATAAACTGCCAAAACCTGTTACTAAAGTTATTAACTGGCTTAAATGTGTAATGACTATAAGTTGCCTGTCTTGTTTCATGATTATAATTGATTTTTTTGATTGATACTTATTTGACGTACAATTATAAAAATTGTTACAGTATACCATAAAAAAACAATTGCTAAAAATATAATATTACTGGTACTGCATTACCAACAGCGGAATATCTATTTTAAAAGCAAACCTTTCTACAGCGTGTGTATTAAATAAGCGTTGTAAAAAAGAGTGCTTTTTATTCATTATAGCAAGCATACTAATATTATTTTTTTGTAAAAAGGTATGGACTACATTATAAATATCTTGACTTGGTGCACTTATAAATTTTTGGGTAGAGTTTTTAAAATGTGTATTAAAAAAATCTATATTATCGCATGCGCTATAAGCCAAATGGTTTTCGTCTGCTAAATGAAGTATTTGTACTATAGCATTAAAACGTTTTTTAATACTACTAAACATAGCTAAATGTTCTATTTTAAAACATTTAGAGTTAGTTGTTGCAAAAGCCATTTGTTTTAGAGCTTTAAATTTACATCCATTAGGTATAGCTAATACTGGTATATTACAACGTTGCATAACTCGTACAGTATTACTACCAAAAAGTACTTTTGCTATACCAGAAGCGCCTTTGGTACCCATTATAATTAAATCTATTTGATGCTTGGCGGTAACTTGGTTTATAGAGTCAATAAAATTATCGTAATCTACTATAGCATGAAAAGTATGGTTTTTGTTGTAAAACTCATCTGTAACAGTTGTTATAATATTGTTTATTGATTTTTTAGCTGCGTTTATTAGTGTTTTATAAATAGTTGTAGAAGAGTTTACAACCAACATATCGTCTGTAATAAAAGCCGATGCTTTTTGTACGTTTAAAATATAAAACTGACATTTTACATCTTTTAAAAACTCGATAGCATAATAAATGGCATTAATTGAGTTTTTTGAAAAGTCTGTAGGTAATAGAATATTTTTCATAATAAAATAAATTAATAACCTAGTAAACTTACACTTAGCTTCAATTAAATACTATGACATAAATCAGCTAAACTACAATTAGTAATTTTTATTAATAATTAGCATAATAATTTTAAGGATTGTATTTTCGGCACAATAAATGATTATTAGTACGTTATAACCAAAACAATATTTATGATTCGTATTACTTATATAATAATATTTTTACTTTCGGTAACCATTAATGCTCAAAATAACGCTATTGGCCTTAATGAAAAACTCACATACACAGCCTCTTACAACATGTCTGGCATTTTAACCGATTTGGCTCAAGTTACCATGGAGACCGATGCTGTTAAAACATCTAAGGCAACACTTTTACGCTTAAAATGTACCGCATTTACTTATAGCAAATGGGATAATTTTTTTAAAATTAGAGATTTATACGAAACTTATGTAAACCCTAAAACATTAACACCATACTTACACAATAGAGATATTAATGAAGGCGGTTACTATAAAAACATGAAATATACTTTTAGCCATAAAACCAAAACGGTTAAAAGTGTATTAAAAAAGAAAAATAATTGGGTACAAAATAAAACAGTAAGTATTGGCGCAGGCACAAAGGATATAATTTCTACTTTATACAGCATACGCACATTCGATTTAACGAACTTAAGCCCAGGCACCAATAAAACCTTTACTATTTTATTTGATCGTGAAGAGGTAAAGGCTAAAGTTACTTATTTAGGCAAAGAAACTATTTCTACAGCATTAGGCAGTAAGCTTTGCTATAAAATAGCATTGGGCTCGGTAACATCAAACACCGTTAATGGAACGTTATGGTTTACTGCCGATGAAAATAAAATTCCTGTTTATGGTAAATTTAAAATTCCTGTGGGTTCTGGAGAATTAAGAATAAAATCGGCTTCTGGCTTAAAAAATTAAAAAAATGAAAAAACTATTTACAATTTTAGCACTAATAGCAGCTATTTTTGCTATTTTATTTTCTGTTTTACCTATCTCGAATTTAGCTATTTTTCCTGCTTTAGCAGCTTTAATTTTCGGTTTAATTGCCTTTTATTTGTCAAAAAAAACAGGAGAAGTAAAAAAAATTATACAATTCACTTTTATTTTAACAGGCGTAGCACTAGCAGTTACAACTTATAAATACTTATTTTCTACTACCGAAGTTGCTAATACAGAAACTATAGAAGCTACAGAGGTTAAACTTAATGAAGCGTCTATTGAAGAATTAGAAGAACTTGATATAGAAATAGATGACTCTGAAATTGAAGATATTTCGTTTGATGAGTAAGTAATTTCCTGTGAGGTTTTGTATATTTGCAGTAGTTAAAAATTAAAATAAATTCCCTCATTTAACTAAACAATTTAATTGTAAGTTACATGTAATTAATAATTGCTTAATATACATGAAATTTTTTTGTATTCTCTCAATAGTCATTCTGGTTGGCACTTGTGCAAAACCAAAGTATGAAACAAAAATACAAAACCTAAAAAACAACATAAAATTAGCAGATAGTACTTTAATAATGAAGTATGCTAGCTCTATTACATCAAAAGAGTTAAAAACACATTTATACCAGTTTTCTGCAAATGAGTTTTTAGGTAGGCGAGTTGGAAGTCCAGGCCAAAAGCAAGCTGCTAACTTTTTAAAAAACTATTATGTAAGAGAAGGTATAAAATCGCCACTAGGTAAAGATATTTATTACCAAACCATACCATCAAAGTTTTTTTTTAATAAGTTTAAAAGTTCAGAAAATGTACTAGCTTACATTGAAGGCTCTGATAAACCAGAAGAAGTTATTATAATATCTGCCCATCTTGACCACCTTGGTGTGTCTCCAGATGGACAAATAAACAACGGTGCCGATGATGATGGTTCTGGTACTGTAGCCATAATGGAAATGGCACAAGCCTTTAAAATAGCAAAACAAGACGGCTATGGGCCTAAACGCAGTATATTATTTTTACATTTAACAGCCGAAGAAATAGGTAAAAGAGGATCCGAATTTTATACCAAACATCCAATATTTAAATTAGAAAATACAGTAACCAATTTAAATATAGACATGATTGGCCGTGTTGATGATGCACATAAAAACAATAAAGACTATATATACTTAATAGGCTCTGACAGACTTAGTAAAGAGCTACATTACACATCAGAAAAAATAAATAATGCTTTTTTTAACATCAATATAGATTATAGGTTTAACATTATTGGAGAAGCAAACGATTATTACTCAAGATCCGATCATTATAACTTTGCCTTGCATAATATTCCAGTTATTTTTTACTTTAATGGCGAACATAAAGATTATCACAGGCCAACAGACACACCAGATAAAATTGATTACCCTTTATTAGAAAAACGTACCAAACTAATTTTTGCAACGGCTTGGCAAATTGCAAATCAAGAACACCGAATTGTTATAGATAAACATAATGAATTGTTAAATTAGCCTCAAAACATCTAAATCTATTATTACATTTTTGTAATATAGCATATTATAAAAATGTATAGATTTATGAAAAATTTTGCAATACTACTTTGTGCTAGTGTACTTTTAAGCTCGTGTAGTTCATCACAAAACAAAACAAAAACCGAAAAAACAGTAAACCCTGAAACTTTTGCAGCAACTATAACTGCTAGCGAATTAAAGGATATGCTTTACACTTACGCTTCAGACGATTTTGAAGGAAGAAAAACAGGAGAACCTGGCCAAAAAAAAGCCATCGAATTTATAAAAAGTAATTACCAAGCCAATAATATACCGTCGCCAATTGCCGAAAATGATTATTTTCAAGACATACCTGCAAGTTATTTTGGAGATGGTATAAAGGATTCTGAAAATGTTATAGCATACATTAAAGGTAGCGAAAAACCAGACGAAGTAATTATTATTTCTGCACATCTAGACCATATAGGCATATCCAAAAATGGTGATATTAATAATGGTGCTGATGATGATGGATCTGGAACTGTAGCCATACTTGAAATTGCTGAAGCTTTTAAAGCTGCTCAAAATGCAGGTAAAGGCCCTAAAAGAACAATTGCATTTTTACATGTTACTGGCGAAGAAATTGGGCTTTATGGTTCTAGATATTATACCGATGAAGACCCTATTTTTCCGTTAGCTAATACCGTAGCAAATTTAAATATTGACATGATAGGACGTGTTGATTCTAAACATGAAGAAAGTGGAAAAAACTACTTATATCTTATAGGATCTGATAAATTAAGCAAAGAATTACACAATATTTCTGAAGATATAAATAAACAGTATTTTAAATTAGATTTTGATTACACTTATAATGCTGATAATGACCCAAACCGTTTCTACTACCGTTCGGACCACTATAACTTTGCAAAAAATAACATTCCTGTAATTTTCTATTTTAACGGAACGCATGCAGATTACCACAGACCTTCTGATACGCCTGATAAAATTAATTATGCCTTTTTAGAAACACGTACCAAACTTATTTTTCATACTGCTTGGGAATTAGCTAATAGAGAAGAACGTATAAAACTAAATAAAACAAAATAATGTTCACAAAAAAAGCCTTTCAATAATTTGAAAGGCTTTTTCTTTTTGGGTGGATGATGGGATTCGAACCCACGACCCTTGGTACCACAAACCAATGCTCTAACCAACTGAGCTACAACCACCATGTTATTTAATTTAAAACACCTAGTGCTTTAAAAAGGAATGCTTTTAACATAAAATAAAAAACAACCTTTAAATGGCATTTTTGTAATGCGTGTGCAAATGTAATTGATTTAAGTCTTTATAACAAAGACTTTTTTTAAAATTTTTTATTAAAAATAAAAATAAAATTAATAAAACGCCTAACTACCTTAAATCGAACAAACTATCAACAGCCACATAACGCTCTACAGTAAAGCCTTCGGCATGCTCTACACCTATTAAACGTCCTAAATCTCTAGATCTATAAATAATACTATCTGTAAAGTTCTTACTTGAAATGGGCGTTTCTGGTTCTTTACTATTAGCATCAAAAAACTGAGTTTTATAAGCTAAAACAGATTCCATTTTTTTATCAATAAACCCAGAAACATCAACCGCTAAATCTGGTTCTATATTTTTCCATTGTATGTAATGGTATACTTGTTTGGGTCTCCAAGGTTTTTGCAATTGTCCTTCATCAAAAGTTTCAATTTTTATAAGTCCACTTAAAAAACAAGCATCGCTAACCAACTTACTTCCTTTTCCATGATCAATATGCCTGTCATCTATAGCATTACAAAGTATTATTTCTGGCCTATATTTCCGTACCATTTTAATAATTTCTAATTGATGCGCTTTATCATTTACAAAAAAGCCATCAGAAAACCCTAAGTTATTACGCATACTTACGCCTAAAATCTTGGCGGCATTAAAAGCTTCTTCGTCTCTAGTTTCGGCCGTACCTCTAGTTCCTAGCTCGCCTCTTGTTAAATCTACAATACCAACTTTTTTACCATTGGCTACTTCTTTTGCTATGGTTCCGCCACAACCTAATTCAACATCATCTGGATGCGCACCAAATGCCAAAATATCTAACTTCATTTCTAATTTTTATTTTTTTTGATGATTTTATAACGCTATTTATCTAATTATTCATCATAAACACAAAATATCGTAAAAGTCCTTACTACGAAAACGTATTCGCAACCATTTTTTTCAATTTTTAATCTATAAAGATAATAATAATTAAAAAGTTATGCTTGTGTTTAAAGCATGACATTAGTCATAATTATACCAAGGTATCTACTGTAATTTTACACTATAATTAATAAGAATCTAATTGTAGCCAAAGCTAATAAACAATTACAGAATATGATCTATTTAATGCTTACCATTTTAATTATCACTATTGGTCTCTTTGTTTGGGGAAAGTTTACACCAGATATTGTTGCATTAATATCAATGTTAAGTTTATTCTTAACTGGCATCTTAAACGCTACAGAAACATTAAGCGGTTTTAGCAACCCAACAGTTATAATGATTGCCGCTTTATTTATAATTGGCGAAGGTATTGCCCAAACCGGATGGACAGCTCTAGCGGGTAAAAAATTTGTTGAATGGGCAGGAAAAAGTGTTCCTAAACTATTGGTTATCATAACTCTTGGAGCTGGCGCTTTATCTGGTTTTGTTAGTAATACTGGTACCGTAGCAACCTTAATGCCTTTAACCATATCGTCGGCTTGGAGCATTGGTACTTTACCTTCAAAAATGTTAATGCCTGTAGCCTTTGGGTCTAATACTGGTGGTTTATTAACTTTAACGGGCACACCTCCTAATATTATTACAAGTAATGCTTTAATAGAAGCTGGTTTTGAAAGCTTCTCTTTCTTTGAGTTTGCTCTTATTGGCCTGCCTTTACTTATAATAGCTTTAATTTATTTTAGATATGTAGGCTATAAACTTTTACCAAAAAACAAGACAAACAATAAGCCTGTAAACATAGAGTCTACCCTACACAATTGGATAGAGTCTTATAAAGTAGATACTGGTTATTACCGCTTACGTGTAAGATCTATATCGCCTTTATTAAATACAAAAATAGAAACTTGGCAATTTGAAAAAAATTATAATGTTTCCATAATACGATTAAAAAGAAGGCATCCTAATGTATTAAAAAAAATACCTCAGTTTATTGAGTTTCCAAACCCAAACACGGTATTTATGTACCATGATATTATTACTGTAAAAGGAGAAACCGAGGCTATAAATAAACTAATGATTACTTTCAGGTTAGGGCTTCTTCCTCTAGAACCTATAACAGATGAGCTTAAAAACAACCTAATAAACCAAGAGGTTGGAATGACAGAGGTTATTGTAAACCCAAACTCTATGCTTGTAGGTAGAAAATATAACCTAGCTAACTATTTAAAACGTTTTAACTTACAACTACTAGCCATATCTAGAAACAGGCAACCCGTTTTAGATTCTGAAATAACTATAAAACCTGGAGATGCTTTTTTAATTAGAGGCACATGGGAACATATTGAAGATTTAAAAAAACAGCACGAAAACCTAGTAATTATTGGCAGTCCAGAAGGCATGGCTAAAAATGTAGAAAGCCTAAGTTTTAAATCATTTATTGCTTTAGGTGCTTTATTGCTAATGATTGTGTTTATGGTTTTTAAAATTGTTCCAGGTGCTATAGCTGCACTAATTTCTGCTGGTATTGTATTGCTTACAGGTTGCGTACCCATATCAAAAGCATATAAAGGCATTAGCTGGACAAGTGTTGTTATGATAGCTGCAATGATACCCATGGGTATAGCGCTTCAAAAAACAGGAACAGCTCAATTAATTGCTAATACGCTTGTAAATTATTTAGGTGCTATACATCCATTATTACTACTAGGCGGCGTGTTTTTATTAACCACAACTTTTAGTCAAGTTATTAATAATTCGGCTACAGCTGTCTTAATGGCGCCAATAGCCATACTTGCAGCAAGTACTTTAAACTTATCGCCAGAACCTTTTATGATTGTGGTTGCTATTAGCGCATCAACAGCATTTTTAACCCCAATAGGAACAACTACAAATGCAATGGTAATGACTGCTGGCGGCTATAAATTTATAAACTATTTAAAAGTAGGTGCTCCACTCCTACTTCTGTTTTTCATTACAACATTAATACTAGTGCCACTAATATGGCCATTTTAAAATAAAATATTAATAGGAACCTTTAAATTCAATTAAAATGAAAGCAACAATAACAAAACATCCAGATTTAGAGCAATATGGATTAAAAAATGTGACAGTTAACTGGAATTTATCACCTAAAGCATTACAAAAAATTACAGTTGAAAAAGGTATGGGTAAAGAAACCGCTAACGGTACCCTTGCTATAAATACAGGTAAATTTACTGGACGCTCTCCACAAGATAGATTTCTTGTAAAAGATGATTATACTACCGATAAAGTATGGTGGGGAAAAACAAACAAACCTGTTTCTCCAGAAAATTTTGATAAATTAAAAAATGAAATTACTAAATATCTTTCTGGAAAGGAAATTTATGCTAGAGACGGATACGTTTGCGCCGACCCCGAATTTAGAACTAATATTAGAACAGTTACCGAGCTTCCTTGGTCAAACATGTTTGTTTACAATATGTTTTTAAGACCTAGCGAAAAAGAATTAGAACACTTTAAAGAAGATTGGTTAATACTTTGCGCGCCTGGTTACGAATGTCCAGACCCAAAATCTTATGGTATACGTCAAGGTAACTTTTCCATACTTAATTTCACTCAAAAAATAGCTTTAGTTGGAGGGTCTGCCTACACAGGAGAAATGAAAAAAGGTATTTTCTCTGCTTTAAATATGATTTTACCAATCGAAAAAAATGTTTTACCAATGCATTGCTCTGCTAATGTAGGTAAGTTTGGCGATACAGCTATATTTTTCGGGCTATCTGGAACTGGAAAAACAACACTATCTGCAGACCCAGAACGTAAGCTTATTGGAGATGATGAACATGGTTGGACCGCAGACAATAACATTTTTAACTTTGAAGGCGGTTGTTATGCCAAAGTAATCGATTTAACCGAAGAAAAAGAACCAGATATTTTTAGAGCAGTAAAACCAGGTGCAATACTTGAAAATATAGTTTTTAAAGCCAATAGCGAGCCAGACTATATGGATAGCAGTATAACACAAAACACACGTGTAAGTTATCCAATTCATCATATCGATAATATTCAAGAAACACTTTATGCCAATAACCCAAAAAACATTTTCTTTTTAACCTGTGATGCTTTTGGCGTATTACCGCCTGTATCAAAATTAACACCTGGGCAAGCTGCTTACCACTTTATTTCTGGTTATACTGCTAAAGTAGCTGGAACAGAAGCAGGTATTACAGAACCCGTACCATCATTCTCCGCTTGTTTTGGCGAGCCATTTATGCCTTTACACCCTACTGTATATGGCGAAATGCTAAGCAAAAAAATGACTGAAGCTGGTGTAAATGTATGGCTAATTAATACGGGTTGGAGTGCAGGCCCATACGGTGTAGGTTCTCGTATAAAATTAAAATACACAAGAGCTATGATTACTGCAATTCTTAACGGAGAGTTAGATAATGTAGACTACGAACAAAACTTCATTTTTGGGTTATTTATGCCTAAATACTGTCCTGGTGTACCGTCTGAAATTTTAGACCCTATGAATACATGGTTGCAAAAAGGCGCGTATGTTGGTAAAGCTATTCAATTAGCACACGCTTTTCACTTAAACTTTGAGAAATTTGCTCAACAAGCATCAGACCAAATTATTGAAGGCGGCCCATTAATTGATGAGCACCATCACTTACACGAACACTTTTAATAGGTTCTTATTTTTACTTAAAAGGAGCTCTATTATTGAGCTCCTTTTATATTTAAAACGTGCACATTTACTCTTATAACAGCATTAAAACTTAGTCTAAATCTATATTTACATAGTATATGTATGAAGCACTTAACTACCATATTACTAATCGTTTTATATATATCAAACGGTTACTCACAATCAAATCAAGAAGAAAAAACTGGCACTTGGTTTACTTATGCAGGAACTCATAAAATATCTAATAAGTTTAGTGTAAGCGCTCTTTCTCAAATTTGGTTTTTTGAATTGGCCGAGAATTTTAACTTTATACTACTTTATGGTAGTATAAATTATAATATTTCACCTAAACTTACTACAACATTTGGTTATGGTTATGGTGATATTGATGGCGGATTTTACACAAATAAACCTCACACTTACGAAAACCGAATTTTCGAGCAATTAAGTTTTAAACACAAAACTTTTAATCTTCCAATAGATCACCGCATTAGAGTAGAGCAACGGTTTTTCCATAAACACGATTTTAAATCTACATCCCACCGCTTACGTTATAGGTTTGGTACAAAATTCATGCTAAACAAAAGCTTATTTATTAAGTTAAATAATGAATTTCTTAGTACTTTAAAATATCATATTATAACAGAAAATAGGTTATATATAGCCTTAGGTATAAACATTTCAAAATCTTGTAATTTACAATTTGGTTATTTAAACCGAAAAATAAATGGTTTAAACTTACACCGTTTACAAGCTGGAATATATTTAAAAACAGGTAAAAATTAAAATCGTAATATTAGTTACTAATACTAAACAAAAAAATTACATATTAAACGTATTTTTTATACTTATTAATTAAAAGTCCAAGCTACAATTCTTGAAATTTTATTGCCTTGCCCCATATTTATAGTTTTAATATCTGTAGCTCCTAATTTTCTTAATGAGCTATACATACCTTTTACCAAATCTTTTTTAGAAACTAAAGTTGTAAACCAAGCGCAGTAATTTTTAAACAAAGAACTTTCATATAAGTAGTTATGAATAAATGCTTTTTCGCCACCCGCATACCAGAGTTCATTTTGCGTTCCTGAAAAATTTCTTATAACCTTATTGTTTTCAATACTTAATCCTTTTAATTTTCTTGATGAAGCTTCTAAGGCATCAGCTTCAGATTTATAAAATGGAGGGTTGCAAATAGATACTGCAAACTTATCTTCTTCTTTTAAAACCCCTTTAAAAATTTGAGTTTTATCGTTCTGCAGTCTTAACTCTATCGCATCATTAAACTTATTTTTATTAATAATATGTTGTGCCGCTTTTAACGAGTTTTTATCAATATCGGTGGCAACAAAATTCCATTTATACTCGGCATATCCTAAAAGTGGATAAATACAACTTGCTCCTGTTCCTACATCTAAAACATTTACTATTTCAGATATTTCAGATAATTTTAATAAATCGGCAACATGGTGTATATAATCTACTCGCCCAGGAATTGGCGGGCATAAATTAGTATCTGGAAACTGCCAAAACTTTATATTATAATGCTTAAATAATAAAGCTGTATTTAATGCTTTAACAGCTTTAGGGTTTGCAAAATTTATAGTTTTATTTTGGTATTTATTTTCAAATACAAAAGGCAACAAATCTGGATACACTTTACATAATGCTTCTAAATTATATCCAGATTTATGCTTATTTTTTAAATGAAAATTTGGGTTAGTTTTGATAATTTTTAGTTTATAAATATTAAACTTCTATTTTTTTTCAATGTCCTTTTTTAAACCAAATAATGCCAATTATAGCAATTAAAACTTCTGCCAAGGTTATAGCCCAAAAGACACCAATTGGTCCAAAATCTAGTGTAATAGCCATTAAATAAGCAAATGGCAATTGCAATAACCAAAAACACACAAAATTAATATATGTTGGTGTTTTAGTGTCGCCAGAACCATTAAACGCATTAATAACAACCATACCATAACCATAAAAAATGTAACCAGCCGCCATAATACGCAAACACAAACTACCATATTTTACAACATCTGGAGTGCTATTAAACAATATAATAATTTGCGGAGCAAACACTAAATATATTATAGAAACAAGTCCCATAAATATGGCACAATACTTTCCGGTTTTCCAAACAGATTGCTCTGCCCTATTAGATTTTTTAGCACCCAAATTCTGTCCAACTAAAGTTGCTGCAGCATTACTCATACCCCAAGCGGGCATTAAAGTAAACATCATAACACGAATAGCTATAGTATAACCAGCAAGAACTTCGCTACCAAACTCACTCATTATTCGCATTAAAAATACCCAAGACGATGTTCCTATTAAAAACTGTCCAATACCACCTAAGGAAACTTTTATTAAATTAAACATAACACCAACTTGAAGCACCAAATCTTTAACTGCTATTTTAATTTTACTAAAGCCAAAAAACAATATGCTTAACTGAAACAATACCGCTGTGCCTCTACCTATAGTTGTTGCTATAGCAGCCCCTTTAACACCATAAGCAGGAATAGGCCCAAAACCAAAAATAAACATCGGGTCTAAAATAATATTTAAACCATTTGATAGTACCAAAGCCCACATGGCAACCGATGCATCTCCAGCGCCTCTAAAAATAGCATTAATTAAAAATAACAACATAATTGTTACGTTGCCACCTAAAAGTACTTGTGTGTAACCATATCCCTCTGCTATTAAATCGGGTTCGCCTCCCATTAAACTTAATATTTCTTTAGGGTATAAAATGCCAATTACACTTATTATTATAGCAACAAACACACCCAGAAAAATAACTTGAACCGCTGTATTTGATGCGCCTTTTATATCTTTTTCGCCCACTCGCCTTGCTACAATTGCAGTAGCTGCCATGCTTAAACCTATAGCCACAGCATATACTAAAGTAATTACAGACTCTGTTAAACCTATAGTTGCTACTGCGTTTACACTAACTTGCGAGACATACATGATATCTACCAAAGCAAATATAGATTCCATGAGCATTTCTAAAATCATAGGAATAGAAAGCATAAAAACTGCTTTACGAATACTACCCGAAGTAAAATCTTGCGCTTTGCCTGTTACAGCAATTTTAAAATATTGAATAAATTGTTTTAAAGAAATTTTATTTGATTGCATCTTGAAATAATTAAATATATAACATGGCTAAATGTATATAACACTTAGCTTTTGTTTTGCTCGAGAGAATCTCGACACTATTCGGAAGTCAAATTAAACAATCATAAGTAACAAATATTGAAAAAATATTTATAACATCAAAATAGATTTTTAGGGCATTGCCATCATTTCTTATATATTCGCAAAAAAATTACAGATGTTAAAAGCAGTTATTTTCGATATGGATGGGGTTATTATTGATAGCGAACCCATGCATAATAAAGCCTACCACGATATGTTTAAAGAAGTTGGTATTGAGGTTTCGCCAGAACTTTACGAATCCTTTACTGGGCAATCTACAATTAACATTTGCAAACGTCTTGTAGATTATTTTAACTTAAAAGAAACCCCAGAAACACTAGTTGCGCTTAAACGTAAATATTACAAACACTTTTTTTATAGTAACTCTAGCTTGAGCCTTATTGATGGTGTTCTAGATTTAATTAAAGATTACCATAAAAACGGACTTACATTAGTGCTTGCATCATCGGCAGCTATGACCAGTATTAATCAAATTTTTGATCGTTTTGATTTAAACCAGTATTTTGTTGCTAAGTTTAGTGGTGGCGATTTAAAACAATCTAAACCTCATCCAGAAATTTTTATTAAAGCTGCAAAAGCTACAGGTTTTTCAAAAGAAGAATGTATGGTTATTGAAGATTCTACCAATGGAATAAAAGCCGCTAATGCTGCTGGTATTTTTTGTATTGGTTTTGATAGTTTTCATTCTAAAAACCAAGATTACTCTACAGCCAATATGGTTATTAAAAATTTTAAAGACATTGCTTTTAGTAAAATATCCAACCGTTTTTAATCATTATTTTTTTTAGCTTTTGCTCTAGATATAATGGCTTTTAAGCGTTCTTTGCGCAATAAAGTTTCAGATTTTTTTTTATTTTTTTTCCTTGCCATTAACTTAGCATGTTTGGCCTTATTTTTAGTGTTTTTTTCTCTGCCTGTTTTTGCCATAACTATTGCTTTGCTTTTAATAATGCATTTTGCTCTTCCATAAGCGCTGTAAGGTGCGATAACAATTCTATATCTTTTGGTGTAGCTACCGTTTTATCTTTAGTGTCTTGCGCTTTATTTCGTAGCCTATTCATAAACTTTACAACAATAAAAACTGTAAAGCCTATAATTAAAAAATCTAAAAAAGCTTCAGCTAAAGCACCATAACCAATGGCCGTTTCATCTGTAATGGTTTTGCCTTTTGTGTTAACCACAGCTTCTCTTAAAATAATTCGTTTATCTTCCATATTTACTCCATCAGTCAATAAAGATAATGGTGGCAAAAACACTTGTTTAACCAACACATCAATAACTTTATTAAACGATGCGCCAATTATAATTCCTATTGCCATATCCATCATATTTCCTTTAACAGCAAACTCCTTAAACTCTTTAAATAACTTCATTACATGTATTTTACTTTTTCAAATGCAAAGATATTCAGATTGTATTTTCTTTTAAAGTAATTACCTAAATATCATTATTTACACGAACCGCATTTATTTACCTTAAAGCTAATATTTTAAAATATTAGCAAATAAGCTAATAATTAATATTATTAGTTAAAAAACTAATATTTTGTTTTCTTGAATAAAAATCTATATTTTTGATTTACATTATTAATCATTTTACATGACAAGTATAATTACGGGCGATATAATAAACTCTAAAAAAAGTGCACCAGAAAATTGGCTAGAAGCACTAAAAACCATTTTAAATAGCTATGGTAAATCGCCTAAAATTTGGGAGATATATCGAGGCGACAGTTTTCAATTAGAAGTTTTACCAGAACACGCACTAGAAGCCTGTATTTTAATTAAAGCCACAATAAAGCAATTTGAAAATATAGATGTAAGGCTAGCCATTGGTATAGGAAAAAAAACTTATATATCTAAAAACATAACCGAATCTAACGGAAGTGCTTTTATAAACTCGGGCGAGTGTTTTGAAAATCTTAAAAAAACAACATTAGCAATAAAATCGCCTTATAAACAGTTTGATACAGCAATAAACATAATGCTAAACCTAGCACAATTAACCATAAACAACTGGTCTAGCACCTCGGCTAACTTAGTAAAAACAACATTAAAAAAACCCAATTTAAACCAAAGCCAATTAGCCAAAGTTTTAAACAAAACCCAAGGTAATATTAGCCAAGGCCTTAAAAGAGCTGGTTACGACGAAATTTCTAAGCTACTACACTACTATAAAACCCAAATACAAGACCTATGCTAATACTAGCCATAAAACTTATACTTGCACATTTAATTGGCGATTTTTTACTACAACCTTATAAATGGGTAAAGCACAAAGAAACACACAAACATAAATCGAAATACTTATATTGGCACATTTTAGTACACTTTAGCACATTAACAATCCTATTACAATTTCAGTTAAAATACTGGTTAGGTATCGTTATAATAAGTGTTTCGCATTATATCATAGATGTAATAAAATTACACCTTAACCCCAAAATTAATAACCGTTTACTATTTGGCCTAGACCAAATAGCACACTTACTAATAATAGCTTTGGTAGTTAAAATTTACCACCCATACAATATCGATATAAACACCTTTTTTACCCCACAAATACTATTATTTATAGCCTGTTTATTGTGTATAACTAAAGTTTCATCAATCATCATGAAAACTATAATTTCAAAATGGGACTTATCAGAATACAATAAAGAATCTACACTAAAAAACGCAGGTGCCTACATAGGTATTTTAGAGCGTTTATTTGTATTTATGTTTATAATAACAAACCATTGGGAGGGTGTTGGTTTTCTTATAGCAGCCAAATCGGTATTTCGTTTTAGCGATTTATCAAGAGCCCAAGACCGCAAACTCACAGAATACATACTAATAGGCACGCTATTAAGCTTTGGTTTGGCTATTGCTTTTGGTATAAGCTACGAGTACATTTTAACACTATTAAAAAAATAATTTGGGCGTTACCACAAGGGTCGGGCTTTACAATACAAGTCCTCGCACCTCCTACGTCGGGCTGTGGGCTTTCCTTTGCAATCCCTAACGCGAACTCTAGACAATCAATTTATAAAACAACTAAACATTAAAAACCTGTGTAGATAAGGCTTTAAAATCAGCAACCTTACTTTTATGTACCATAACATAATCACACTTACTCAAATCGGTATGGTTTTCAATTTCAAATATAGCTTCAAAACCAGCAAACATGTCCTTTTTCTTAACAACCCTAAACATAGAGTAATCCAATTCTGAAAGTAATTTTAAAACGTTACTTTGCCTATCAAACATAAAACTATAATTATCAGGATACACAGGTAAAATTTCAAGAAGAATAATAGGTTTACAATTTAAAATATGCTTTTTGAAACTAGTAAGAACCTCTAACTCTGCGCCTTCAACATCTATTTTTAAAACAGAAATATTATCAAGATTAATGCTAGCATTTAAATCTTCAACTTTAAAAAGCGGAATATATTCATGCCTTTTAATTATACTGTTTTTTCTAAACTCGGCTATCATTGATGCCGAACTATCTGCCTTAGAATCATCAATAAAGTTAAGTTCTCCTATTTCAGTTTTATCAGAAATGCCAACAGGTACAATAATCGTATTTTTAAAACCATTAAGCGCTATTAAATTACCAACATAATTAACACAAAAAGGATTAGGCTCAAAACCTATATAATTTACTTTAGGAGCAACGCTTTTAAGTTTAAGTAAAGTTTGACCTGTATTAACACCAACATCTATAAAATGGCCATTTTTAATTGGTAAAACAACTTTTAAAACATCAAGCATCCAAGGCTCAGAAGTAGATAAATTAGAATAGCCAATATTATCACTAACAGGAATAACAAACTTTTTACCACCAAATTTTCTAGAAATGCTAAAATTGAAAAATTTAAAAGCATTTACTTTTTTTAAAACTTTAATTAGGAAATTATTCATTATAATTTAAATATTACTTCTTGTAATATCTTGCATACCCTCTATAAGCAAAGACACCTAAAATAGCCACTAAAGCACAAGCAATACCAATAAATTTAACACTTACAATTTGATCGCCACTAGCATAACTATGCAAACCAGCAAGATAGAAGTTTACTCCAAAATAAGTCATCATAATACTAGCAAAACCTACAATTGATAATAAATTAAATATAAAACGACCTCTTAAACCAGGCACCAAACGCATGTGTATTACAAAAGCATAAACCATAATACTAATAAGCGCCCATGTTTCTTTAGGGTCCCAGCCCCAATAGCGTCCCCAACTTTCGTTAGCCCACATACCTCCTAAAAAGTTACCTATAGTAAGCATAACTAGACCAACTGTTAAAGCCATTTCGTTAATGGTTGTAAGCTCTTTAATGTTTAAATCCATTTTAGCTTTATTATCTTTTGTGGTAAAAATCATAAGAAATAATGATACAACTCCTAAAATCATTCCCAAAGCAAAAGGTCCGTAGCTTGCTACAATTACAGCTACATGAATCATAAGCCAATAACTATTTAAAACAGGTTGTAAATTGGCTATGGCAGGATCCATCCAGTTCCAATGTGCTATCATTAAAATCATTGAAGTTACAAAAGCAGTCGATGCAATGGTTAAGTCGCTTTTTCTTCCAAAGGCTAAACCAAAAAACATAGTTGCCCAAGCCACATAAATCATAGACTCGTAAGCATCACTCCAAGGCGCATGCCCAGAAATATACCAACGTGCAATTAAACCTGCAGTATGCAATACAAACAAAGCAAGTATAACAACCTTTAAAACAGTAACTGAAACATTTACAAACTTACGGTTACCATTAAATATTTGTACAATTAATAACACAAATAGTAGGCTACCCGCATACATATACCAACTAAATAGCTTCTTAAAAATATCGTATTTATTATAAAGAATTTCGGTATTTATTTTATCGTCGCTTAGCATAACCTCTCCACCATAACGGTGTTGGGTTTTCTTAAAAGCTTCAAGTAACTTATTAGCTTCTGTAAAATTACCTGTTTGCTTAGCTTGGTTTAATGTAAACAAATATGCTCTAAGCCCGTTACTAACAAAATTGGCATACAACGAGTCTTTAATTACTGTTCTATCTTTTCTATAATCAAAATTAGATATCCATTTATTATTCTCGTCATTAGGTATAGGAAAAACCTTTAACGACATACCTTCAATGGTGTTATATAATAAATTTACACGCTGATCGGTTTCTTTAAACTCTTTTTGAAAACCGTTTGGTATTTGCGCCTTATAAGCTTCATCTAGATACGGTGCCAATTTGTACTCGCCTTTATTTGTAAAAAAATCGGCTAGTGGTACATATTCTGTTTCTTTTTGGGCTCCAATAAGTTTTCTAATAGAATCGGCTTTTCTAGGTTTTAAGTATATTACAGGAACATTATACCAAAGCATTGGGCTTTCTTGAATAGATAAAAACACTTGGTTTGCATCCATATCTTCATAAGTATCGTGTTTACTTAATTTTCGAAGCATTTCTGATGCATAAGTATTAACAGGCATCATTCGGCCACTTAAATCTTGAATAACCAAATGCCCAAACTTATTGGCATGTGCTTTGGGTGCTACATTGGCTTTAAGTATAGAATCTATTTGCGCCTTAGTTGGTTGTGTGTGGTTATGCCCATCGCCTTCAAAATGTTCTTGTGCTATGGCATTAAAACCAAAACAGAATACTAAAATAGTAAGTGTTTTTGCTTTTTTAGCTTTAATTTTATCTAAGTAGCGTTTTAAATCGCCAAATCTAGAATGTTTAGAAAACAGAATAGCCATTAAGCCTAAATACAGCATAAAATAGCCAATGTAAGTTATTAAAGTTCCCCAATAATCATGATTTACTGATAGAATTGTACCCTTTTCATCTGGATCAAACCCCGATTGAAAAAAGCGATAACCATCATGATCTAGAATATTATTCATGTAAATTTTATAATCAAAATTTTCGGTTCTTTCATCTAAAACGGTTATTTGGCTAGAGTAAGCAGAATAACCACGTTCTGTTCCTGGATAACGTTCGGCTTCAAAATCGTTTAATTTTACCGAAAAAGGCAATTCTAAAACTTTAGAGCCATATTTAAAAGCAAAGTCTAAACCGCCTACTTTTATTTGTTTAAAATTACTATTCGTGCCTTTACCACCTATTAAGCCTATGCGTTTAGTTTCTCCGTTAGTGGTTACATTTAACACAACACCATCTTCATCATTTTTAAGCAATTGAGATTTCTTAACCACATCAAAAACGCCTTTTATAATTGGTTTTGGAAACACCATTTGCATATTTCCTATTTTATATAGCGACCGTAAAACTAATGGTTGTATGCTATCTTGCACTAATACACCTTGGGCTTTTGTAGCCATAGTCATGTATGTACCCTCAAAAGGCGAATCTATAGTTAAATTGCCATTATGGTATGCAATATTTATAGCGCCTTTTGCCGGATTGTTTAATGTAAAAATAACATTGTGTATACTAGCTTGCTCGCCTACTTTTAAAAAGTGATTGTGAGGGCCATTTCCGCCAGATTCTACAATTTTTAAATACGCTTCGCCATTTTCATTAGGAATAACATCTTCTTCGGCGCCTACTATAAATTTTTCTAATTGAATACTTACTGGTTGTTCGCCATACTTCGTATTAATATTAAAATCGTTTTCTAATCGACCCGAAAAATCTACTTCGCTTTCTATTGGCAAGCGTTGCGGTACACCATTTATTTTATAATCGCCATCAATATAGGTTGTTATATATGTTTTTTGCGATAGAAAAGAGTTTTCTGTAGCGCCCTCTCTAATAGCCATCATACCTTCAAAACTAGCATAACGCGTTATAAAAGCACCAAACAAGATAAAAATAAAGGCTAAATGCAAAATAAATGTTGCCCACTTTTCTTTTTTATATAACCTATATCTAAATACATTTCCTATAAAATTTATAATAAAAAACACCATAATAGCTTCAAACCACCAAGCATTATAAATTAAATTCCTGGTGTAAGGTGTTGGCGACATGTCTTGTCCTGCATCTAAAATAGTTCCTGTTGCCATAGCTACAGCAAAAACAATAAATAAAACAGCAGTAAGTTTTGTTGAAAAGAAAATATTGGCGAGCTTTTTTTGCATAATACGACCCTTTTTTAAGGTTCTGCAAATTTAAGGATTAATGTTTATTTGAAAGTGTTAAAGTCTTGCAAAAGTTAAACATTAAAATACGTAAATTAAAACATAAATAAAGGAGGCTCTTTTTTTATTTAAAATCATATATTTCTAGCTTCAAATATTTTAAGATATAAGAACGTTCCCATTTTTCTGGCACGACGTTTTGCATTTTCTGCAACCTCACCTTCAAAAAGAGTTTCTATAGTTTCAAACCAAAGATTTAACCATAAACCAAAATGCATTTCTGTTATACTATTATGGTTTTCTCTATCTACTTTTACATGTGCTTCTAAAGGATTACCTAAATATTTATGCTCGAGTTTTCGTGTCATAAACAAGCTACTTTCCCAAAAGGTTGTTAACCTATGTAAATGTGCATCCCAATCTTTTATAGTGGTATTAAAAAATGGGCCCAAAATCTCATGTGCTCTAACTTTTTTATAAAATGAAGACACTAATAGATATACATCTTCTCTGGTTTCAATATCTTTTTTCTTCATACCTACAAAGATAAAACATTAGGTTTTTAAATACCCTTTTATTACCTACTTTTGTAACATGATTTCAGTAGTTATTTTAGGCGCAGGTAATGTTGCCACACATTTATTTAAAGGTTTTGAAAATACCAACGAGGTTTCTGTTGTACAATGGTATAATAGAAGTATATCAGCTATAAAACCTTATAGTCATTTAGTTAATGTCACAGATAATTTAAACAATCTAAAAGAAGCAGATATTTATATAATTGCGGTTAGCGACGATGTTATTTCTGAGCTTTCTAGTAAACTTCCTTTTAAAGACAGGTTAGTTGTACATACATCTGGTAGCGCTAGTGTTTACGATCTAGACAAAAAACTAAAACGTGGTGTTTTATACCCTTTGCAAAGCTTTAGTAAAACGGCTAACTTAAATTTTGCCAACGTACCAATTTGCATTGAAACGATTGATAAAAAAAGTTATCCTTTACTAAAAAAACTTGCTGTAAGTTTAGGCAGCCCAACAAAACGTATTAATAGCGAACAAAGACGTGTTTTACATTTAGCAGCTGTTTTTGTAAATAACTTTACCAATCAGCTATATAGAATTGGGCACGAAATAACAGAAAGCGAAGGTGCAGAATTCGATTTATTAAAGCCATTAATTTTAGAAACTGCAAATAAAATTCAGGATATATCACCTTTTAAAGCACAAACTGGCCCTGCAAAACGAAACGATAAAAAAACCATAAAAAAACATTTAAAAACCTTAGAAAACGAGCATCATAAAGCGGTTTACGAATTGCTTACCGACTCTATTAAACGCACACATGGAAGAAAAAAGTTATAAAGAATATTTAGAACACATAACAACATTTATTTTTGATGTTGATGGCGTACTAACCGATGGCTTGGTAACAGTTACAACTACTGGCGAAATGCTACGAACTATGAATATAAAAGATGGCTATGCTTTAAAAACTGCTGTAGACAAAGGCTTTAATGTTTGCATAATTTCTGGAGGCTCTAACGAAGGTGTTCGCGTTAGATTATCTGGATTAGGTATTACAGATATATATTTAGGTGCACATAACAAAATTGAACAGCTAAACGACTACTTTGGAAAAAAGAACATAAAGCCTGAAAACGTATTATATATGGGCGACGACATTCCAGATTTCCCTGTAATGAAAATTATAGGTTTACCATGTTGCCCTCAAGATGCTGTTCCAGAAATTAAAGGAATTTCTAAATATATTTCACATAAAAAAGGCGGTAAAGGAGCTGTTCGTGATGTGATTGAACAAGTCTTAAAAGTACAAGGCAAATGGAATGATAACTTTGGTGCTAAATACGACTAGCATTTTTAAGTTAGCAACAGTTTACAAAAATGTTTAATTAAACATACCTTAACTTATACCTAAATGCGTAGCTTTTTAAACCTAATTCGTTGGAAAAACATGTTAATGATTGCCTTAGTGCAACTATTAATAAAATACGCCCTTTTAGAGCCTTTTGGGGTGCAAACTACTTTAAACGGGTTTGGTATTTTCCTTTTAGTTTTAGCTACCATTTTTATTGCTGCAGCCGGAAACATTATTAACGACATTTACGATATTGAAACCGATTTAATAAACAAACCCAACAAAGTTTACATCAACAAATTTATACCTGAAAAAGCAGCATACAATTTATTTATAGCTTTTAATTTTATTGGTGTTGGCATTGGTTTTTATTTATCACACTTAGTTGGTAAAGCCCCATTTTTTTCAATATTTGTAATAATATCTGTACTACTTTATGTGTATGCTACGTATTTAAAACGCACTCTATTAATTGGCAATATTATTATTTCTATACTTGTTGCTTTAAGCTTAATTATTGTTGGTGTTTTCGAGTTAATTCCTGCCATAACACCAACAAACCAAAGCACTCAAATTGTGTTTTTTAAAATAATTTTAGATTACTCTACATTTGCTTTTTCTATTAATTTATTAAGAGAAATAGCTAAAGATATTGAAGATATTAATGGCGATTACAAAGTTGGCATGAACACTTTACCTATTGCCATAGGAAGAGTACGTGCTAAAAATACACTTACAATTTTAAACTTTTTTCCTATAGCTGGAATTATACATTATATTATTTCTAGTTTATACAAGCAGCCCATTGCTGTTAGTTATTTTTTACTTTTTATATTAGGACCACTTATTTACACAACAATTAAAACATTTAATGCATCAACAAAAAAAGACATGCACCATATAAGTAATATGTATAAATTTATTATGCTTTCTGGTATGCTTTCCTTACTTTTATACAAGTATGTTATACTTAATTAATGCTAAACAATAAACTTAAAAACTACAATGTAATTCTAGCTTCTGGATCTCCTAGAAGACAAGATTTTTTTAAAAATTTAGGTCTAGATTTTAAAATACAATTAAAACCTGTTAAAGAAGAATATCCGCCAAGATTAACGCATTTTGAAATTTCAAATTACCTTGCTCAATTAAAAGCGCTTCCTTTTAAAACAGAATTACAAGAAAACGATATTTTAATTACTAGCGACACTATAGTCTGGCACAATAATACTGCTTTGGGTAAACCTCGCGATAAAAACGAAGCCTTTAGCATGTTAAAATCCTTAAGCAACCAAACACACGAAGTCATTACATCGGTATGCTTCACTACTAAAACTTTCGAAAAAACATTACATAACATCACAAAAGTTTCTTTTAAAGCTTTAACAGATGAAGAAATTTTATACTATATAGACACATACAAACCATTTGATAAAGCTGGTGCTTATGGTATACAAGAATGGATTGGGCAAATTGGTGTTACTAAAATAGATGGTTCGTATTTTAATGTTATGGGCTTACCTGTACACCTTGTTTACAAAACGTTAAATACCATTGTTGAAACTACTTAGCGTTGTAATTTCACAGGTTAAATAAAAGTAATTATGAAACCACACATAATAAAACAATTATCTGTTTTTTTTATTGCAACATCTTTTTGCTTGTTTTTTTCTTGTAAAAAGGAAAGCGTAATTAAAAGTACAGCTACAAATTTCGACACAAAATTTATAGTTCATAAAGACTTTAGTAAAAAAAACAATTCGCCAGAATTTAAAAACTATTGGTATACCGGAAAGGCCGAAATTTCATCCTATAAACTTGAGCAAGCTCGTTATGGCAAAATTCGCGAAGGTCATGCAGTACTTGTTTTTGTTACCGAAGATTTTTTACCAAAACCCCAAGTAAAAGCAGATAACCAAAACCCAACCAACATTCCTATATTAAAATTAAATGCTACTAAAAACTTTGTAACCGGAATTTATCCTTACTCTATCATGCAAAGTACGTTTTACCCTGTTGTAAATACTAAACATGCTTTAAAAGTATCTGCTTCAGTTCAAGAATGGTGCGGGCATGTATATGTTCAGCTTAACAACCGTGAACAATTCGAAATAAATTCGCACTCTTACTTTGAAGGCGAAGCCGATGCGGCTTTTAAAATAAATAAAACCATTTTAGAAAACGAATTATGGACAAAACTTCGCATAAATCCACAATCATTACCAACGGGTCAATTACAAATTATTCCTTCGTTAGAGCATTCAAGACTTCAGCACTTAAATATAAAAGCTTATAATGCGCATGCTACACTAAACGCTAATACTTATAGCATAAACTACCCCGAATTAAACCGAACATTATCAATAACATTCAATCCTAAATTCCCTTTTGATATTTTAAGTTGGGAAGACACATATAAAAGTGGCTTTGGTACCAATGCCAAAGTTTTAACCACAAAAGCCACCAAACTAAAAACCATAAAATTGGCCTATTGGGAAAAGAAAAATCTAGAAGACGAATCTTTAAGAGATACATTAAAATTAAACTAAATTTGTACTTAATTACGCGTGTTTATTTTATATAAAGTTTCAATTTAAAATTATGCTTATAAATTTCTTTAAAGACTATCGTGATGAATTAATAATATCTACCATAATACTTATTTCATTATTTATTATTAGGTATATTATTCATTTTACTATAACCAAAGTAGCTCGAAAAAACGAAATTAACGATGCCAGAATTAGGCTTATTAGACGCTATATTACCGTTACCATATTAGTTATTGCATTATTAATAGAATCTTTTGTATTTGGTACAGAATTTAAAGAAATAGCTGTTATATTCTCTTCTATTTTTGCCGTAATTGGCATTGCGCTATTTGCTATTTGGTCTATTTTAAGCAACATAACATCAGGAATTATAATGTTTTTTAACTTTCCTTATAAAGTAGGCGATAAAATATCAATACACGATAAAGACTTCCCTATTACCGCAATTATTGAAGACATTCGTGCCTTTCAATTACATTTACGTGTAGAAAATGGAGACCTTGTAACCTACCCAAACAACCTTATATTACAAAAAGCTGTAACCCTTGTTGAAAAAGATGCTATTGAAGATTTTACAAACGATGATGATGGCTCTGATGCTGTTTAAATAATTATCTTTATAAGATTATGAAAAAAGTAGCTAAAAAATTAAGAACCCAATTTTCTAAGAAAAAAGTTGGACAAGTTCCAGGAAGCGTAATTTATACTGGCGAAAAATCCAATCAGAAATTATTTATTGAAGCTTTTGATTATAATAAAACCAAATGCGATGTAAAAGAACTGCTTGATGTTGAAGAATGTTTTACATACGAAGAAGGCACCATTACTTGGATAAACATTAACGGTTTAAACCACGTTAATGCCATAGAAAAAATTGGCGAACATTACGAGCTACACCCATTAGTACTTGAAGATATTGTAAACATATCGCAACGCCCCAAGATAGACGAATACGAAAATTATATTTTTATAGTATTAAAAATGCTTTATTATGATGCTAACGAGAAAATAGTATCAGAACAAGTAAGCTTTATTCTTGGCGAAGATTACGTGCTGTCTTTTCAAGAAGCCGAAGGCGATGTTTTCGACGAGGTTCGCGAACGTATAAAACAAGCTAAAGGTCGTGTAAGAAACATGCCTGCCGATTATTTACTTTACGCACTTATTGATGCTGTAGTAGATCATTACTTTAGTGTTATTGAAATTTTAGGCAATAAAATAGAAGATTTTGAGTCGCAAATATTTACAGGAAACGTATCTGATGATATTAGCCAAGACATACAAAACCTAAAACGTGAAATTCTAAGAGTACGTCGTGCCATTTTTCCACTTCGCGAAATTACAAACCGTATAGAAAAAAATGAAAGTACGCTAATTCAACAAAAAACATTAACCTATTTTAGAGACGTTTACGACCACCTTATACAAGTATCTGAAAACATAGACATTTACCGCGAAATGATTTGGAGTTTAATGGATATGTACATGACCACGATAAGCAATAAAATGAACGAAGTTATGAAAGTACTTACCATAATGGCGTCCATTTTTATACCTCTTACCTTTATAGCTGGCATTTACGGTATGAATTTCGAGTACATACCAGAACTAAAATACAAATACTCTTATTTTATTCTTTGGGGTGTCATGATTGTTATGTTTATAGGTATGCTTATTTATTTTAAACGTAAAAAGTGGTTATAAAAACAATTTAAAAATATATTTAATTGTTAGATTATAAAAAAACAAACTATTACTTAATCATAACAAACCGTTAAAGAAACATTAAAACCAGCCCTAGCGCTGGTTTCTTTTTTATATTTGATTTTAGCTAAATAAAAATCATGCAGAAACATTTACTTACTTTATTACTTAGTGTTTTTTACTTATCAATTACACAAGCCCAAAAGCCCAAAACACCTTCATCATCTTACATATACGAATCTATTCAAAAACTAAATGTATTAGGTTCTGTTTTGTATGTAGCGGCACACCCCGACGACGAAAACACTCGCTTAATTGCATACATGGCTAATCAAGTAAAAGCCAGAACAGCATATTTATCGTTAACACGAGGCGATGGCGGACAAAACCTTATTGGCCCAGAAATAAGAGAGCTATTAGGAGTTATTAGAACTCAAGAGTTATTAGCTGCAAGACGTGTAGATGGTGGCGAACAATTGTTTACTCGCGCTAACGATTTTGGCTACTCTAAACACCCCGACGAAACTTTAGAAATATGGAACAAAGACCAAGTTTTAAGCGATGTAGTTCTTGCCATTAGACAATTTAAACCCGACGTAATTATTAATAGGTTTGATCATCGAAGAGCAGGACAAACCCATGGGCACCACACCACATCTGCCCTATTAAGCATGGAAGCGTTTAATTTAACTAATAATGCTACAGCCTACCCAGAACAATTAAAACAAACTAGCTTATGGCAACCTAAACGCCTTTTTTACAATACTAGCTGGTGGCGCTATGGCAGTAAAGAAGCTTTTGATAAAATAGACAAAACAAACATGCTTAGTTTTGATATTGGCACTTACTACCCTTTAAAAGGCATGAGCAATAACGAACTAGCAGCTTTAGCTAGCAGCCAACATTTGTGCCAAGGTTTTGGGCGTTTAGCTCAACGAGGCACACAGGAAGAGTTTATAGAATTTTTAAAAGGCGCCCCACTAAATGGAAGTGATAATATTTTTGCAGGTATCGACACCTCATGGAATCGTGTTAAAGGCGGAAAAGCTGTTGGCGATATTTTGAATACTATTGAAAATAACTTTAATTTTAAAAATCCTTCAACTCATGTTGCGCAATTGGTAAAAGCATATCAATTATTACAAAAAATTGAAGATCAACATTGGAAAACCATAAAAACCAAAGAGCTTAAAGCCATCATAGAAATGTGTGCTGGCCTATATTTAGAAGCTTCTGCCGAAACAAATTGGGCTACACAAAACGAAACCATCAACTTAAATATCGAAGCTCTTAACAGAAGTCATGTACCAATTATTTTACAAAGCATAAACAATACTAGCAATTTAAACATTGCAAAAAACATAACGCTAAAAAACAATGTTAAGTACAATTTTAAAGAAGTTATTAAGGTTGCTAGCAATACACAACCCACAACACCATATTGGTTAAATGAAAAAGGATCGTTAGGTATGTATCAAGTTAATGATGCAAATCTTATTGGCAAACCAGAAACGCCAAGAATATTCAATATCGATTTTAATGTTTTAATTAACCACACCCCATTTACATTTACAAAACCCATTATTCAACGGTTTTCTAAACCCGATAAAGGCGAACTGTATCGCCCGTTTGAAATCATTCCAGAAGTTTCAGCAAAAATTACCGAAAAAGTTATCATTTTAAACACCAATAAACAACGAGATATAACAGTTGTTGTAAAAGCGGGTAAAGACAACCTTGAGGGCCATGTAGAAATTTGCCATCCTAAAAACTGGAACATATTCCCTAAAACACAAAAAGTATCTATAACTCATAAAGGCGAAGAACAAACACTAGTCTTTACAGTAATTCCTCCCAAAGAGCAAAGCGAAGGTTTAATTAGTCCAATTGTTCATGTTGGAGATAACAGTTATTCCAAAGAACTTGTTAGTATTGATTATGAACATATTCCTTTTCAAACCGTATTATTACCAAGCGAAAGTAAAATTGTACGTTTAGATATTAAAAAACGAGGCAAGAATATTGCATATATTCAAGGTGCTGGTGATGTGGTTCCAGAAAGTTTAGAGCAAATTGGTTATCATGTGCGTATTATTAAACCTGATGAAATAACAGCAGAAACCCTTAATAATTTTGATGCTGTAGTGGTTGGTATAAGAGCTTACAACACCATTGAAGAATTAAATTTTAAACAACAACAATTATTCAATTTTGTAGCTCAAGGCGGAAATATGATTGTGCAATACAACACCAGCCACCGCTTAAAAGTAGAAAAATTAGCACCGTATAACCTAAGTCTATCAAGAGATCGGGTAACCAATGAAAATGCCGAAGTTCATTTTTTAAATCCAGACCACGAGGTATTAAACTTCCCAAATAAAATTACCAAAACCGACTTTAATGGCTGGACTCAAGAGCGTGGATTATACTTCCCTAACAGTTGGGGTAAAGAGTTTACTCCTATTCTATCTATGCACGACAAAGGAGAAACAGCCAAACACGGAAGCTTACTTGTTGCCAAACACGGTAAAGGACATTACATTTATACAGGATTAAGCTTTTTTAGAGAGTTTCCTGCCGGTGTTTCTGGTGCATACAAATTATTTGCTAATATGCTATCTATAGGAAAAGATAATATTAATCAGAACCAAAAACTAAACGATTAACTATGGAAAAGCAACCAAAACCTAAATGGCTAAAATTATATTCTGCTGTATTAATTGCCAATGCCTTTTACTTTATTCTGTTTTATATTATTACTAAATCCTTTTAAATATGCAAACTTTAAGCTGGATAGACTGGACAGTACTTTGTGTAACACTTATTGCTATAGTAACTTATGGCACACTACAAACACGAGGTAGCAAAAATGTAAAAGATTATTTAAGAGGAGGCAACACATCAAAATGGTGGACTATTGGTTTATCAGTTATGGCAACACAAGCCAGCGCCATTACGTTTTTATCAACTCCAGGACAAGCATTTAACGACGGCATGGGCTTTGTACAATTTTATTTTGGTTTACCCATAGCCATGGTTGTTATTTGTATGGTTTTTATTCCGCTATACCATCGATTAAAAGTATATACCGCTTACGAATTTTTAGAAAACCGTTTCGATTTAAAAACCAGAACCTTAGCTGCTATTCTGTTTTTAATTCAGCGTGGTTTGGCTGCAGGAATTACCATATTTGCCCCAGCCATAATTTTATCTGTAGTTTTAGGTTGGGACTTACTTACACTTAACATAATAATTGGTTGCTTAGTAATTATATACACCGTTTCTGGTGGTACTCGAGCTGTAAACGTAACCCAAAAACACCAAATGGTTGTTATTTTTATTGGTATGCTAGTGGCATTTTTTCTAATTGTAGATAAATTACCTCAAGACATTACCTTTAGTAAAGCGCTAGATATTGCTGGAGCTAGTGGCAAAATGGAAGTATTAGATTTTTCTTTTAACTTAAATAACCGCTACACATTTTGGAGCGGAATAATTGGTGGTACATTTTTAATGCTATCTTATTTTGGTACAGACCAAAGTCAAGTACAACGCTACTTATCTGGAAAATCGGTAAAAGAAATGCAATTAGGCTTAATATTTAATGGGCTTTTAAAAATCCCCATGCAATTTTTCATTTTATTAGTTGGTGTTATGGTATTTGTATTTTACCAATTTAATCAAGCGCCTGTAAATTTTAATCCAACAGCTACCGAAGTGGTTTTAAATTCTGAATATGCCGAGGCATATAAAGCACTTCAAAAAGAACAACAACAAATTTTTAGCGACAAGCAAAAAATTATTGAAGCTTATACAACATCTCAAGACCCGAAAATTGCGAATTATATCGCAGCAGCTAACCTTGCACATGATGAATTAAGAGAGGAAGCAAGACTATTAATAGATAAAGCTTCAGTAAGTCAAGATATTAAAGTTGAAAGTAACGATAAAGATTATGTTTTTATTCATTTTATACTAAACAATTTACCTCGCGGATTAATTGGTTTATTATTAGCCGTAATTTTAAGTGCTGCCATGTCAAGCACCGCTAGCGAGCTTAATGCTTTAGGGTCTACAACAACTATAGATTTATATATAAGAAACTCTAGCAATAAAACAGAAGAAGAAAAAGTAAAAGCATCGCGTTGGTTTACTTTTGCTTGGGGCATTATAGCCATTGGTGTAGCCTGTGTGGCTAACCTAGCAGAAAATTTAATTCAGCTTGTAAACATTATAGGTTCTATATTTTATGGTAATGTTTTGGGTATTTTTCTACTTGCCTTTTTCTTTAAATTTGTAAAAAGCAATGCTGTTTTTGTTGCTGCTTTAATTACTCAAGTTTTAGTAATTGCTTTATACCTTTTAGATTTATACGAATTTATAAACCTTCCATTTTTATGGTTAAATTTTGTTGGTTGTATAATAGTTATTATCATAGCTTGTATACTTCAATTTATTTCACCTAAAACCAAAACAACACATGCTTAAAACAATTAATTGGGGCATTATAGGCTTAGGCAATATAGCCCATAAATTTGCTACAGATTTACAAACAGTTAAAGGCGCAAAACTTTATGCTGTAGCTTCAAGAAATCAAGACAAAGCCAATACTTTTGCATTAAAATACAATGCTACAAAAGCGTACGATAATTATGAAGCCTTAGTTAAAGATCCTAATATAAATGCCATATACATAGCAACACCACATGCATTACATAAAGAAAACACTTTATTATGTTTAGAAAACAACATAGCGGTGTTATGCGAAAAACCTTTTGCTATGAATAGTCTTGAGGTTGATAAAATGATTGCTAAAGCTAAAGAAAAAAATGTGCTACTTATGGAAGCGCTTTGGGCTTATTTTTTACCACATTACAATTACGTATTAAAAGCTTTAGAAAACAAATTATACGGAAATATTATTACACTTGAAGCCGATTTTGGTTTCTACAGAACGTTTGATGATTCATCAAGGCTTTTTAATAAATCTCTTGGAGGTGGAAGTTTATTAGACATTGGTATATACCCTATTTTTGCAGCACTTTCTACTTTAGGGATTCCTAAACATATTAAAGCACAAGCTACTTATTTTGATAATGGAGCCGACTCGTCTTGTACTATGAATTTTAATTACGAAAACGCAAATGCTATTTTAAAAAGCACACTTATTGAAGACACACTAACTCAAGCCATTTTTTATTGCGAAACTGGTACCATTAAAATTAATACACAGTTTCATGCGCCATCTACTGTAACTTTAATACCTAATAATGGCAATAAAAAAACTATAGATTTTAATTACAAGACTATTGGATACAACTACGAGATAATTCATTTTAACGAATTACTTAGACAAGGAAAAACAGAAAGTAACATAATGTCTTTTGCATTTAGTAAGCAACTTATTAATACTTTAGATGCAGTAAGAAAGCTAATAAACTTAAACTATTAATTTATAGCAAATATGAAATAATAAAAAAAGCGCAACCTTTTTTAAAGTTGCGCTTTTTTCTATCATAAAATGCATATTACATAGCACCCCATTCTTTTAATACTGCTTCATTTTTTCTAATATAAGCATCATATTTAGCTTCTTTAGCTAACGCCAAAGATGACTTAGCCGCAGCAATAGCAGCCTTTTTATTTCCTGCTTTAGCATGAATTAAAGCTTGTTGATGAATCCACCAAAACTTAGGCTCATTCTTACTCATTTCAACAGCTTTATCAATCCACGTAACCGCCTGATTTATGTCATGCCCAGCTTCTAAATGATAAACAGCAGACGCATAATAATCGGCAGCCGCAGGTCCATTCATTACATCCTTTATGTTTTTAGTAACCTTAGCGTCTGTTGGTACTGTAAAAGGCACAGCCACATAAGATTTTTCCCAAATTATCTCTAAAAGTGCACTATCATTTTTTATACTATTAATATCAATTGCTAAAGTTTCTACGTTAAAAGGCACTTCCATAACCTCTACTTTAGCCGTAGCAACAACCTTGCTATCGTCCCATTTTTGAGGTGTTCCCCAATTATTTGTATCGTTATAAAACATAACATCCCAAGATTTAGCAGAGTTTAATCGTGTAAAAATAGCATAAGCTCCAGCTTTTACTTCTTGTCCTGCTATAGTTACATCGTCGCTAAAAGTAATAACTGTATTTTTGTTTGCTCCTGTTCGCCAAATACTTCCATAAGGCTCTAAACCACCAAAAATAGTTCTTCCTTTAACGCCTGGTCTAGAATATTCAATAGTTACATCAGTAAGTCCTACTTTTTGCTCTAACTTAGCTAGTGGACTTGGTTGCGGTGTTTTTACTTGTGCTTGTACTGCATATAAAGTCGTACACATTGTAAATAATAATAGTAATTTTTTCATGTTAGTAGTTATTAATAATTAAGGTTTAAAACATTATAAAATTAACCATTATATAATCGGTTATTGTTAACAAAAGCTTAAAAAAAGCTCTAACAGAATTATAATAACACATTTTAATTTAAAAGATACCTTATCAGTTTTTTTATGCTAAAAAAGCAAAATTATCGTGTTAAACAACTAAAAAGCAGCTTAGTTTATATAGTTATCTTTTTAATAAATTAAGGTTATACCCAAGTAAATGTATATGCAACAATAAATTATTGTTATAGTATTATTAATTATTCTGCTTAATTTTATATAATTATTATTATATGGTATTTTATCTTTGCAACAAATATTACATTTATGGAGTTAATAGACAAAGCGTTAGAATTTGAACAAAGAAAAATGAGATCTTTATCAACTAGTGATCGTGTAAAGCTTTCAAGAGAAGCTAAAGCATTAATTTTAGACTTAAATCAAGTATATAAGGTTGAAAAAGACGAAAAAATCATGGACATCATGAAACGCTTAACCGCTATAAAACAAAAAATAGAAAAACGCTTAAAAGGTGCTCCTTTAACTAGCTAAAACAATTAAACAAATAATAATTTAGCATTAATACTAAATTTTTCCTAATAATTATACATTAAAATAGTTAATCTGGTATATTTTATTATATTGTCAAAATTGGTATATTATCAATTTAAGATATTGGATTAAAGATTAAATAAGTATTATGGAGATTATTGATAAAGCTTTAGAATTCGAACAACGTAAACACACTTTTAAAACTACAAGCGAACGTATCGAATCGTCTAGAGAGGTTAAAAATTTAATATTAAGTTTAAATGACATTTATAAAGCAAAAAAAGATCCTGAAATAATGGACTTAATGAAACGGCTAACTGTTATTAAACAAAAAATTGAAAAAAGGCTTAAAGGAAGGCCTTAATAAATACATTTGTAGTGGTTTAACTACAATTTTTTACAATATAGTAAGCACAAAAAAAGAGCTATAATTATGTAGCTCTTTTTTTGTGCTTACTTTTTAGTTTATTACACTATAACTAATATTTATTGCTAAATTTTACTGCACCAATATTTTTGTTTAACTTTACGAAAAAATAATTAAACAAATTTTTACAGAAATAACATTTAATATAAAGTTATGGGAATATATCAGTTTAAAAAAACACAAGAAATTAATAAACCCATACAAGATGTATGGCATTTTATATCTAACCCATGCAATTTAAAATTAATAACGCCAGACTATATGGGTTTTAATATAACTTCAAGTTATCTACCCTCAAATATGTATGCTGGTATGATAATTTGCTACAAAGTTTCGCCTCTATTAGGAATTAAAATGAATTGGGTTACGGAAATTACACATGTAAAAGAGGGTAAGTATTTTGTTGACGAACAACGTGTTGGTCCTTATAAAATATGGCATCACGAGCATATACTTCAAGCATCTAAAAAAGGCACAATAATGACCGATATTGTTAGCTACAAACCGCCTTTTGGTATAATTGGTAGCTTAACCAACCCTATAATTAAGAAAAAACTAAAAGATATATTCGATTACAGATTTAAAGCATTAGCAGAAATTTTTTAAATTAAATTTTAAGCATTATACATGAAAATTCTACTAACAGGTGCAACAGGCTATATTGGAAAAAGACTACTTCCTGTATTAGTAGAAAATGGGCATGAAGTAATTTGTTGTGTACGCGATATAAATCGATTTACACCACCAGCCTATTTAAAATCTAAAATTAGCACCATACAAATAGATTTATTAAATAAAGCCTCATTAACAAAAATTCCAACTAAAATTGATGCAGCCTTTTATTTAGTACACTCAATGTCTGTTTCTTCAAATTACAAAACACTAGAACAGCAATCGGCAATAAATTTTAAAAATGCCTTAAATGCAACTAACGCAAAACATGTTGTTTATTTAAGTGGTATAACTAACGATAGTGAATTATCTGAACACCTTACTTCTAGAAAAATTGTAGAGCAAGAACTAGGAACAGGAAATTACAAATTAACAACATTAAGAGCAGGAATTATTATTGGCTCTGGAAGTGCATCTTTCGAAATTATTAGAGATTTGGTTGAAAAACTACCAATTATGATAACACCAAAATGGCTAAATACAAAATGCCAGCCTATAGGTATATCTGATGTTATAAAATATTTATCCAAAGTGGTATTAAACCAAGCTACCTACAATCAAGCTTTTGATATTGGAGGGCCAGACATACTAACTTATAAAGAAATGCTTTTAAAATTTGCCAAGGTTAGAAATTTAAAACGCAAAATTTATACGGTTCCTGTTATGACGCCTAGACTCTCGTCTTATTGGCTATACTTTGTAACATCAACATCATACAAACTTGCTGTGGCCTTGGTAAACAGTATGAAGGTTGAAGTTATTTGCAGACCTAATAAACTAAATAAAATACTAAATATTAGCCCTATAAACTATCATAATGCGTTAACCAATGCTTTTACTAAAATAGAAAACAACCAAATTACATCGAGTTGGAAAGATGCTTATGCAAGTAGCGGCATTAACAGTAATATTTCAGATTTCATCCAAGTACCAACCTTTGGGTGTTATATTGATAAAAGAAATTTAACATTTAAAAATAGAACCGACTGCATTGATAAAATATGGAAAATTGGCGGTAAAAACGGATGGTATTTCGGAAATTTTTTATGGAAGTTAAGAGGTTTTATAGATAAATTAATGGGCGGTGTTGGGCTAAGACGCGGGCGCACAAACCCAAACCGGTTGCAAGTTGGAGATGCGCTAGATTTTTGGAGAGTACTTTATGCAAACAAAAACGAAGGACGCTTACTTTTACTCGCCGAAATGAAATTACCTGGCGAAGCTTGGCTTGAATTTAAAATAGAATCTAACACCCTAATACAAACTGCTACCTTTAGGCCATTAGGCTTAATGGGCAGATTATATTGGTATGCTGTACTTCCATTTCATGGCTATATTTTTAATGGAATGCTAAAAAAAATAACCTGCAATTAACTGTGCTAAAAAAAACAATTTTATTTCTAGCAGCTAATTTTTCAGCTCTGTACATTGGTAGTCTTTTTACTAAAAATGGAGTTGCATCGTCTTGGTACCAAACGCTAAACAAAGCCCCATGGACACCACCAGGATGGGTGTTTGGAAGTGCTTGGACTTTTATAATGATTTGCTTCGCTATTTATATGGCTTATCTATTAGAATCGAGAGTTAATAAACAATCTGTCATCTTTATTTTTTTAATTCAATTGATATTAAATATAGCTTGGAATCCTATATTCTTCTACTTCCAATCTATAACTTTTGGCATGATTTGTATTTGGCTACTAACGTTATTAATTGCGTTTTTGTTTTTTAATTATCGAGCAATTCTTAAGCTTAAAACTTTATTTTTAGTACCTTATTTAGTTTGGTTGGTTATAGCTTCATCATTAAATCTATATATTTTATTTTATAATTAATTTCTATGAAAATTTCAATATTTTGGTTTCGACGCGACTTAAGACTTCATGATAATACTGCTCTATACAAAGCTCTACAAAGCAAACCACCTGTATTACCTATTTTTATATTTGATTCTGAAATATTAAAAAAACTCCCAAAAGATGATGCTAGAGTTACATTTATTCATGAAAAAATTAAAACTATAAACAAAAAATTAAGCGCTAATTTTAACTCAAGTATAGCTTTATATTATGGCAAACCTATTGAGGTTTTTAAAGAGTTAATTAAACTTTATACTATTAATGCTGTTTATACAAATCATGATTACGAGCCTTATGCCAATACACGCGATACTCAAATAAATATTTTTTTAAGTAAAAACAATATAGAGTTTAAAACTTACAAAGATCAAGTTATTTTTGAAAAAGACGATATAACAAAAAGTGATGGCAAGCCTTATATGGTATATACACCGTATATGAAACGTTGGAAAGCATTATTTAAAACTTCTAATTTGGTTTCGTATCCATCAGAAAGTTTATTACAAAATTTAGTATCAAATACAAACTTACCAGATTTAAGCCTATCAGATTTAGAATTTATTAAATCTAACCAAAAAATAGAGCCTTATACGGTTACTCCAACATTAATTAAGCACTACGAAGAAACCAGAAATTTCCCTGCTAAAGATAGTACTTCTAAACTTGGCCCGCATTTACGGTTTGGAACTGTAAGCATACGTAAAATGGCAATAAAGGCTATTGCCCAAAACAACGAAATATTTTTACAAGAACTTATTTGGCGCGAGTTTTTTATGCAAATTCTTTGGCATTTTCCGCATACCAAAAACTCTAGTTTTAAACCTAAATACGATCGTATTGAATGGCGAAATAACGAAATAGAATTTAAAGCATGGTGCGAAGGAAAAACTGGTTACCCTTTAGTTGATGCTGGCATGCGACAATTAAACAAAACAGGCTTTATGCACAATCGTGTACGCATGTTGGTTGGTAGTTTTTTATGCAAGCATTTACTAATTGATTGGCGCTGGGGCGAAGCCTATTTTGCCGAAAAACTACACGATTATGATATGGCTAGTAATGTTGGTAACTGGCAATGGGTTGCTGGTTGTGGTGTAGATGCGGCACCGTATTTTAGAATTTTTAATCCTACAACTCAAATACAAAAATTCGATAAAAACTTAAGTTATATAAAAAAATGGGTGCCCGATTTTAAAGAACTTACATACCCGCAACCTATTGTAGACCATAAATTTGCTAGAGAACGCTGTTTAAAAACTTATAAAGCGGCTTTAAATTAAACTTAATTTTTTTTAAACATTGATTACTAAGATTATTACTTTGCGTTAGCGATTGTAATGGTTAGCTTTTGGCGAGGCGAGCATCGAGCCAAAACTAGTAATGTAAAGCGCGACCCTTGTGGTAACGCCCAAATACTTACTATTTAAATATAGTTTTAATGTATATTAATTATATTTACAGTTAATCATGTTTATTAATAATTACTTGATGGAACAACACTTTATAGACGAACAAACTTTTGAAAATTTAACCTTTGCTAAATACGAATTTAAAAAGGGCGATTATGAATTATGTACGTTTATTAATTGTAGTTTTTTAGATGCCGACCTATCTAGCGTAAGGTTTATAGAATGTGAATTTTACGATTGTAATTTAAGTTCTGCTAATGTTTTTCAAACAGGATTTCAAGATATTATTTTTAAAGATTGTAAACTTTTGGGGTTAGATTTTGAAAAATGTAGCGATTTTGCTTTTAATATTAAAGTTGATAATTGCCAATTAAATCATGCCTCGTTTTATAATACCAATTTATCTAAAACTGTTTTTAAAAATTGTAAAATGGAAGGCACCGATTTTACAAATTGTAATTTAAATGCTGCTGTTTTTGATTATTGCGATTTGTTAAACGCTATTTTTTTTAATTCTAATTTAGAAAAAACAGATTTTAGAACTGCCAAAAACTTTAGTATAGACCCCGAAAACAACCGTATGCAAGGTGCTCGATTTTCTTTACCTTCGGTTGTAGGGTTGTTAAGTAAATACAAAATATTAATAGATTAGTGTTATGAAAAAAATTTATTCGGTAGAAGAATACATTGAAGAACACAACCATTTTAGTGATGCTTTAATACTTCTAAGAGCTATTATTCTTACTACCGAAGTTATTGAAACGGTTAAATGGAATGCGCCTGTGTACACCTTTAATGGTAAAAATGTTTTAGGGTTTGGCGCTTTTAAAAACCATTTTTGCATTTGGTTTTTTAACGGTGTTTTTTTGAAAGATGAACATAATGTATTGATTAATGCTCAAGAAAACAAGACTAAAGCCCTAAGGCAAATGCGCTTTACAACAATTAATGATATTGATAAAAAAGTAGTTTTAGCTTATATTATTGAGGCTATTGAAAACCAAAAGTTAGGAAAAGAAATTAAACCTAATAGGTCAAAAAAGGAGGTTATTATTCCTGTTGAGTTAAAAACTATTTTAAATACCAACAAGGAGTTAAAATTAGCTTTTAAAACTCTGTCGCCATACAAACAACATGAATACTGCGAGCATATAGCTACAGCCAAACGAGAGGCTACTAAAAAATCTAGACTGGATAAAATTATTCCTATGATTCTTAAAGGTGTTGGATTGCATGATAAGTATAAAAACTGCTAGTTACTTTTATTTTAAATATAAAAAAAGCTTCCTTTACGGAAGCTTTTTTTATGTTGCTATATTGGCAAATTAAATTATTTAGCCGTTGCAGTTGTATTAAGCTTAGAGCTCATTTCCATAGAAATTGCAGACTTATCGAACTTTAGTTTTCCTGCCATAGTTTCTATTACACAGCTATTATCTTTGTCGTTTAAATCTACAACTTTTCCGTGTAACCCACTTTTAGTAATTACTTTATCGCCACGTTTTAAATTGGCTGCAAATTGCTTTTCTTTTTTTGCTCGTTTCATTTGCGGTGCAATCATAAAAAAATACACTACAACAAACATTAATACAAATGGTAATAAACTACCTATACCTTCTCCCATTATTTAATTTATTTAGCTTTTTGCTTGTACTGCTTGCTTGTTAACTTTAGTAGGATCTGGTTTTACAAATGCTGTAATTTTTACAGTTTCTGCTCCTGCTTCGGTATTTGCTGTTACTGTTATTGTTTTTGTTACTTTATTAGAGCCGCTTCCGTTAAATTTCACAGAAAACTCTCCAGAATCTCCAGGTAATAAAGGCTCTCTACTCCAGTTTTGTGGTACTGTACAACCACAAGAGCTTTTTATATCTGTAATTACTAGAGGAGCTTCGCCTTTATTTGTGTACTTAAAAGTAGTTTCTACAGCAGTTTTAGCTTCAATTTCGCCAAAATCGTGTTCTTTTTTATCGAACTCTATTACTGGAAACTTAGTGGCTACAGCATCTCTTTCGGCTGCTGCTGCTATATTAGTTTCGTTAATTTTTTCGGCAGCATTCTCTTTACAAGAAGTAAATGCGATTAAACACATTGCGCTAAGTCCTAATATTACTTTTTTCATGATAGATTTATTTTATTTTTAGATGAACAAAAATAGTAATTATTTAGTCGATTAAAAATTTTTGTATTCTTCTTAACAATAATTAACAATAGCCTTATTTTACTTACATTAAACCACGGCCTACTTTTTTAAGCTCGCCAGAAGCTTCATACTCTTTTACAAGTTTATCTAAAATACCGTTTATAAAAATGCTACTTTTTGGTGTAGAATACTCTTTAGATATTTCTAAGTACTCATTTATTGTTACTTTTACTGGTATTGAAGGAAAATTATTTAACTCGCAAATGGCCATTTGCAGCAATACATAATCAACGGTTGCTATACGTTCTGTATCCCAATTTTTGGTTTTTTTATCAATCTCGGTATTTATAGTAGATGCATTTAATAATGTTTTTTTAAACAAATTTATAGCAAACTGCTTGTCTTCAATATCTTTATAAAGTTTTGGGGTAAAATAGTTCTCGGGCGATGCTTCTTTAACCTTTCTTAATAACTTTAAAATGGTTGTATTTACCGTTGGAAGATCGTCTAACCAAGTTAAGTTTTTATCTTCCATATATTCGTAAAGCTTTTCGTTTGGTGCTACAATATCTTTAAAAACATCGACAATAAATACTTTATCTTCCTTAAAATCAGATACTCTAGTTTTCATATATTCTTTATACAAATCACTAGCAATAATATCTTTAAAAATTATATCGACATACTCTCCATCTAACTCCCAATTATTAATGTTATGAGACTTAAATTGGTCTTGTAAAGGAAGGTTTTCTTTTAAAAACCTTAATACTTGGTTATTAACAAACTTTCTGTTAGGGTCTTTGTCTTCTTTGGTGGCAAGATGCTTGTTTTGCTTTTTTTGTAAATCGTTCTCAGCTCTTTTTTGAACTTCTATTAGTAGAGAAATTAATAGTAAATACAAATTGTACATATTATCTATACTGTAAAGTAAAAATTTTTGATCTTTACTAAAATCATCACTTTCACTACCTTTAAAGGCATACATGGTTTGCATAACTTTTACACGTATATGTCTTCTATTTAGCATCATTACAAAGAACTTTAATTAAAAATATGAAACTTTATTCATTGTTTTTTTAGAGCTGCAAAAATAATACTAAATTTAAAATAAACAGTACTTATTTTTAAAAATTGAGAGCTTATATTTTAAGCTATATTTAACAAATAGCTTATCTTTTAAATTAACTATTCTAGCTTTTATACGTTATATTTGCTATCCTATTCCTAACTAGGTAAATGAAAGCATTAAAACACTTAAATAAATACTTTTTTAAATACAGAACGCACCTTATAATTGGCTCTATTATAACTATTGTAGCCCGTTTGTTTTTACTTTATACACCGCGTTACGTAAAAAAAATATTTATAGCCATTGAAAATTATTATGACCACTCTATTAACGAAACTGCTTTTAGAGCCAATTTACTAGAAGCTATTCTATATATAATTGGAGCCGCTCTTATTGCTGCTATTCTTACTTTTTTTATGAGACAAACCATAATAAATGTTTCTAGGTATATAGAGTTCGATTTAAAAAATGAGATTTATGCGCATTACCAAAAGTTATCGTTAAATTTTTATAAAAATAACCGTACTGGCGATTTAATGAATCGTATTACCGAAGATGTTTCTCGTGTTCGTATGTATGCCGGTCCAGCTTTAATGTACAGTATTAATACACTTGCCCTTTTTGTTATTGTTATTATTTATATGGTTAACGCATCGCCAAAGCTTACTTTGTATACTGTTGTGCCGCTTCCTATTTTATCTGTTATAATTTATAAACTAAGTAAAGAAATTCATAGACGAAGCACAATTGTTCAAGAATACCTATCTAAACTCTCTACATTTACTCAAGAGTCGTTTAGTGGTATTTCTGTAATTAAAGCCTATAATATAGAGCCGCAAACATCGGTTAATTTTAAAACACTTGCTACAGAAAGTAAAGAAAAACAAATAAACTTAGCAAAAGTACAGGCTTGGTTTTTTCCTATGATGATACTTCTAATTGGGGCAAGTAACCTACTAGTTATATACATTGGTGGCATGCAATACATTAATGGTGAAATTGAAAGTATTGGTACTATTGCAGAGTTTATTATATATGTAAACATGCTTACTTGGCCTGTTGCAACTGTAGGTTGGGTAACCTCTATTGTTCAACAAGCTGAAGCTTCTCAAAAAAGAATTAATGAGTTTTTAAAATTTGAACCAGAAATTAAAAACTTGGTTTGTACACCCTCTAAAATTACTGGCGATATTGAGTTTAAAAACGTATCATTCACTTATAATGATACCAACATACAAGCCCTTAAAAACGTTAGTTTTAAAATTAAAGAAGGAGAAACTTTAGCCATTTTAGGTAAAACAGGATCTGGTAAATCTACTATACTAGATTTAATAGGACGTCTTTACGATATTAACCAAGGCCACATAACCATTAATAACACAGAAATTACCAACTTAAATCTAAATGATTTACGCGATAACATTGGTTATGTGCCTCAAGATGCCTTTTTGTTTTCCGATACTATAAAAACCAATATTAAATTTGGTAAACAAGATGCTACCGATAATGATGTTATACAAGCTGCTAAAAACGCACAAGTACACAAAAACATTACCAAATTTACTAAAGGCTACAATACTGTTTTAGGCGAACGTGGCATTACACTTTCTGGAGGACAAAAACAACGCGTATCTATAGCAAGAGCCATTATTAAATCGCCAAAAATATTACTTCTAGACGATTGTTTATCTGCTGTAGATACAGAAACTGAAGAGAAAATTTTAAAAAATTTAAACAAAATTTCAAAAGGAAAAACAGCAATAATAGTAAGTCATAGAGTATCATCGGCTAAAAACGCTAATAAAATAATTGTTTTAGACAGCGGAGAAATTGTTCAAGAAGGCACACACGAAAACCTTATAAATATAGATGGTTACTATAAGCACCTATATTTAAAACAATTAAGCGAAACTCCAACTAATAAATTATAACATAAAGCTTTGCTTTTCTTAAATTAAATGCATTAAAAATCTAGATTTAAAAAAGAAAAATTAAATTTTATTGGTTAGTATAGTTTTTTTTTAGATTTTTGAAACTATTAATTAGACAATTAAATTATGAATAACGGTATGATGGAGAAAGAGGAAATTTTTTCAAAAGTATTAAGAGCAGGAAGACGAACTTATTTTTTTGATGTAAGAGCAACCAAAGCAGAAGATTATTACTTAACAATTACTGAGAGTAAAAAATTCACTAATGACGACGGATCGTTTCATTACAAAAAACATAAAATTTACATTTACAAAGAAGATTTTGCTGAGTTTAAAGATATTCTAGCAGAAATGACCGATTATATTATTAAAGAAAAGGGCGATGAAGTAATAAGTGAGCGCCACCAAAAAGATTTTAAAAAAGAATATGATGATGGCTCTAGAGTTACCGAAGCAGATTTAAAAACTCAATCAACAGAAACATTTACAGATATTGATTTTGATGATATTTAATTATCAAAAACCCACAAATTCATAACATTTAAACCGCAATTAATTATTGCGGTTTTTTTTATAATTTAACAGCAGCTAAAGCAATAAATACACTAGCAAGTATATAGGAAATAGCTAGTTTCCAACCAAGTATAAAACCAATTAATACAAATAAGCTAATTAGCCAAATTGGAGCTAATGTAATAACTACAACAAACCTAAATGTAGATATAAACTCTGCCTCCTTAATTTTTGGTTTTGCTATATATACCCAAACTAAATAAGGTAATATAAATGCTATTATTAATAAAGTTCTCATTATTGCCTTTAAAAAAGTATTTTTTTTGGGGCTTTTAAATTTACTGCTCTTAACCCCCGAATCTATACAAGCATTTACCATTTTAGCATCTAAAAAATTAACATTTAAATCTTCTAATTTTTTTAAAGTAACTTTATAATTATCCTTTGGAATATGCGTTGTTAACAACCCTATTTCAGACTGTATTTTTGTTTTTAATTTTAAAACAGATTCATTTATATTATCCGAAATATAGGTTTTAGCTTCTATTGGATTCCCAAAATATATAGATGTGCTATCGGGAAATTTAGCAGCATGCAAATAATTTAATCCAACAGGAAGTAATTGCAAATCTAAACTAGGGTTGTTCTCTAAAGTGTTAAATACAATCCTTGTAAATCCTTTACTTAAAGGCCTAACCGTTCTGTTTAAATTATGGTTGCCTTCAGGAAAAATAACAATACACGCGCTATTATCTAGAAGTTTAGAACAAGATTTAAAAACAGCATTATTATTTGCTAAATTACCCCAACCATCTCTAACTCTATACACAGGAAGCATTTGCAAACTTTTTAAAACTCTAGCTATAATAGGCTTATTAAACACAGAAGCTCTTGTTAGAAAATACGAAAATCGTCCGCATTTTGTAGCAATCAACAAAGCATCTAAAAGTGCGTTTTGATGATTGCTTAATAATAAAACTGGCTTATTTTTAGGTACATTTTTTATACCATGTATTTTTATATTTTTAAAATAAAAATACATGCCAACTTTTAAATACCCTCTTACAAATGTTAACCAAATATATTTCAAACGTTTTCTTGTTTTCTAGACCAAAAAAAGGCTAATAACAACCCAGATATAATATGCCAAATTCCCCAAAAAGCAGCCAAAATAGCCATACCTCCTAACCCATTAAAAAAGGAAAAAATTAATAACAACCCCAATCCAGAATTTTGTATACCAGTTTCTATCGCTAATGTTTTTTGATTTTTAAATGACAAACAAAATAATTTTGCAACTATAAAACCTAATAATAAGGCCAATATATTATGCATAATTCCTATCATTAAAACATGTTGAATATAATTATTAAACACATCTATATTGTTAGAAAAAGCAATAATTACAATGGCAGCAAAAACAGCTATAGATAAAGGTTTTAATATTTTAGAAAGTTTTAAGGCTAAATTAGGTGTTTTATACCTTAACAACATTCCTAATAACAAAGGCGCACCAAGAATTAAAATAACCAGCTTTATTAATTGATAAGAATCTAGTTGGACTGTTTTTAAAATTTGAGCCGTGGGCTCGTACAAAGTACTATAAAACTTAAAGTTAAAAGGTGTCATAAACATTGCTAAAAAAGTTGCAAATGCAGTAAGACTAACCGATAGCGCTGTATTTCCTTTTGCCAAGTGCGTCATAAAATTTGAAATATTACCACCAGGACAAGCAGCAACAACAAACATACCCAATGCAATACTAGGCTGTGGTTTTATTATACTTACCAATATATAAGTTACTAAAGGCAACAGAATAAACTGAGCCAAAATACCCACTAAAACCAATTTAGGTTGCTTTATTAATGCTTTAAAATCATGAAGTGTAATATGAAGCGCTACACCAAACATAACAACAGCAAGTGCTATGTTTAAAACCCACAATCCTTGACTATCAAAATGTATTTGAACCTTATCTAAATCTTGCATAAGTTAGTTTACAGACGATCCATTTTTTACTTTCATTTCGGGGTTTAAAAGCACAACATCTTTTCCGTTTACTGCGCCTAACACCAAACAATCGCTCATAAATTTAGCTATCTGTTTTCTAGGAAAATTAACAACAGCAACAATTTGATGGTTTAACAAATCGCTTTTTTTATATAATGTTGTTATTTGAGCTGAAGATTTTTTAATTCCCAAATCGCCAAAGTCTATTGTAAGTTGGTAAGCAGGGTTTCTTGCTTCAGGAAAATCGTTAACTTCTATAATAGTTCCTATGCGCAAATCGACTTTAGTAAAGTCATCAAAAGTAATTGTGTTATCCATTTTTTAAAAATACAAATATTTACGAACTTTGGTAAAAACTTAAATTATGGCAGATACGCCTTCAAATATGCTTCCGTTAGGAACTAAAGCCCCAGACTTTTCTCTACTAGATACAGTTTCTAATTCCACTTTAAACCTTAACACTTTAAAAGGCGAAAAAGGTACGGTAATCTTTTTTATTTGCAACCATTGTCCTTTTGTAATTCATATTAACAAAGAAATTGTAGCTATAGCAAACGCTTACGCGGAAAAAGATATTGGTTTTATTGCTATTTCTAGTAACGATATTATTAAATACCCTCAAGATTCGCCCGAGAAAATGAAAATTCATGCTAAACATGAAAATTATCCATTTCCATATTTATATGATGAAACTCAAGACATAGCTAAAGCATACAATGCCGCATGTACTCCAGATTTTTATGTTTTTAATGCCCATTTAAAACTAACTTACAGAGGTCAGTTAGACGATTCTAGACCAGGAAACAATTTGCCCGTAACAGGAAAAGATTTAAGATATGCATTAGACTGTTTAATTAAAAATAAAGAAAATACGCAATTACAAAAACCAAGCATAGGCTGTAGTATAAAATGGAAAAATTAAACCAATTTTAACTGCCAAATACCAATATTTTGCCATTTACCAAATTTAAATCCAACTTCGTTTAAACTTGCTACTTGTTTAAACCCTAATTTTTCATGCAATTTTACACTTGCATTATTAGGAATGGTTAAAACGCCTAATACCGAATGTAAATTGGTTTCTTTTAACTGTCGTATTAACTCTGTATATAATTTTGTTCCTATTTGTTTTCCGTGCGCTGTATGTTTTACATAAACAGTAGTTTCTGCTACGTAATTATAGGCAGGTTTAGGCCTAAAGCTACTGCCATAAGCATACCCTAATATTTCATCATTTTCAAGATAAACTATAAATGGGTATTTAGCCGAAATACGCTTTATTTTTTCTAAAAACATATGAATAGTTAAAGGATCAATATCAAAAGTAGCAGTAGTATTTAAAACATAATAGTTATAAATTTTTAATAAAGCCTCTGCATCTTGTATTTGTAAACGCCTAATCATTTACAGCCAACCTTTACGTTTCATTACGTTTTCTATATGCGCATAATGATGATTACTATGCCAAGCATAATTACCAATATTATAACTAAGTAAAACTTCACTATTAGTTTCAGGGTGTATAAAACACTTATTTAAATCTTCAGTAGATAACGATTTTAATAAATTTACTAATTTGTAATGAATAGCCTTCAAGTGTTCTATTGACATTTGAATGGGAGCCAATTTGCTATCATTTAATTCTGCCCAAAGTTTTTCATTATAGGCTTTAATTACAGGTTTATCTTCTGTTAATGCCCATTTAAAACGTGTATAACTATGATGGTGGCTATCTGATATATGATGTACCAACTGCCTTATTGTCCAACCGCCTGGCCTATACTGTGTATCTAATTGTTTTTTAGAAAGATGCTTTACAAGAGCTTCTAAGCGAATAGGAAATTGCTCTAAAATTGTTATCCAACCCTCAACATGTTGTTTAGTAATAATTTTTGGACATTCAAATTGCCCTATTGGGTATTTTAATTTGTCTAATTCTAACGAATTCACGTATTTTATAATTTAGAAGTAAACCTCTAAAATAAAGATATTTTACTATTTGGCAACTTCAAATCTCCTTTTTTAACCCAATTTACGGCGGTATAAAGCGAGTTAAAACTTTTTATTTTGTCTTTAAAAAACAAACTTTCTATCATTAAATTAAGTTTACTTCCAGACTTATTTGAAACCACAAAATAGTTTTTTAAAAAATAATTGTTTTTAAAAAACTTAAACCAATCTACTGCTACTACTGCATAAGAGTTTATACGGTTAGAAATATAAATTACATCTTTACCATCCTTACCTAAAAAACATGCAACATCTTCTACAATTTTACTTGCATGATCATTCCAGTTAAAATTAACACCTCGTTTAATTTCTGAAATTACAAAGCCATCAAAAATAAAAACGTCTGCAAAAGAATAATTAAGTTCTTTTAATATTTTTGAATTTAAATTGGCATCTTTTACACTTATCATACTTTAAAAATAAATAGATAGTACCGTATTGAAAAAAATAATCGACAAATAAATTAATTAAAACGCCATTACACCGCATAAACAAAAAAACACCCAAAAATATATGGGTGTTTTATAAATGTTATTATTATGTAATAAACCTAAAAGGCTATTTTACATCCATCAATTCTACATCGAAAACTAAAGTAGCATTTGGTGGTATTACTCCTCCAGCGCCAGCGCTTCCGTATCCTAAATGGCTTGGTATTACTAATCTTGCTTTATCGCCTACTTTTAGTAAGCCAATACCCTCATCCCAACCAGGAATTACTTGTCCTACACCTAAAGGAAAATCTATTGGCTGGTTACGTTTATAAGAAGAATCGAAAACAGTACCGTCTGATAATTGACCTTTATAATGTACAGAAACTGTTTGCCCTTTTTCTGCCTTTTTGCCATTACCTTTTTGTATAATTTGGTAACGTAAACCGCTTTCTGTTTTCTCAAAACCAGCAGCTATTTTATCTAGTTCGGCTTCGGCAGCAGCTTTTGCTTCGGCTTCGCGTTTTGCTCTAGATCCTTCAAAAACTCTAAAAGCTTCAACTGGATTAAAAGCTTCGGCTTCGGCTCCTTCTCTTATAATTTCTATACTATCTATTTTATCGCCTTGTGCAATAGCATTAACAACATCTTGACCTGTAGAAACTTTTCCAAAAACAGTATGTTTCCCATCTAACCAAGCTGTTTCTACATGTGTTATAAAAAACTGACTTCCATTTGTACCAGGGCCTGCATTCGCCATAGATAATACACCTGGACCATCATGCTTTAAGTCTGGATGAAACTCATCGTCAAATTGATATCCTGGGTTTCCTGCTCCTGAACCTTGTGGACAACCACCTTGAATCATAAAATCTGGAATAACTCTATGAAATTTTAATCCATCATAATAAGGAGTTCCTTGGGGTTTTACTTTATTTTCTAAATTACCTTCTGCTAAAGCTACAAAGTGCCCAACTGTTCCTGGCGTTTTTTGGTACTCTAAAGCGACAAGAATTTCTCCTTTTGTTGTGTTAAATTTTGCGTATAATCCGTCTTGCATTGTTCTATTTTTTAAGAAAGTGCAAAGATAGGAAAGTAAGTTAAAAGTTAATAACTAAGCCCCATTAGTTTTAAAACTTAAATTAAAATACTTGGTTTGTATATTCATTTATCGTAATATTGCAATAAACTAATATATTATAATTATGGGATTAGCAAAAACAGAAATGTTTACAGATACACAAAATGAAATTGCGCTTTTTGCAAAAGTATTTGGTCATCCTGCTAGGGTAGCCATTCTAGAACAGTTGTTTAAAATTAACACTTGTTATTGTGGCGATTTAGTTAACGAAATTGGCCTTGCACAACCAACTATTTCTCAGCACTTAAAAGAGCTTAAACACCTCGGATTAATTAAAGGCAATGTAGAGGGAACTAGTGTTTGCTATTGTATTAACACAGAAAACTGGATAAAAATGAAAGCTGTAATGATAAAGTTTCTAGATCAAGATATTACTACTAACAACAGCTGTTGCTAAATAATTTAAACCTTTATTTACCTGTAATTACCATGAAAAAACTAAGTTTTCTTGATAGAAATTTAACCCTTTGGATTTTTACTGCCATGCTAATTGGTATTGGCATTGGTTACTTTGCTCCTAGTTTTCCAAACATTATAAACTCATTTAATAGCGGAACAACAAATATTCCTATCGCTATTGGATTAATTTTAATGATGTATCCGCCTTTAGCAAAAGTTAATTATTCCTTATTACCTAAAGTATTTAAAAACACAAAAATACTGTCTATATCTTTACTATTAAACTGGGTAATAGGCCCTGTTTTAATGTTTGTTTTAGCTATTATTTTTTTAAAAGATTATCCTGAATATATGGTTGGGCTTATTTTAATAGGTTTAGCTCGTTGCATTGCTATGGTTTTGGTTTGGAATGATTTAGCTGAAGGAAGTAGCGAATATGGTGCTGGACTTGTTGCTTTAAACAGTATATTTCAAGTTTTCGCATATAGTTTTTATGCTTGGATTTTTATTACTGTACTGCCTCCCTATTTTGGTTTTGAAGGTGCAATTATAGACATATCTATAGCTACCATTGCAGAAAGCGTGGCTATATATTTAGGTATACCGTTTGCTATGGGCATTTTTAGTCGTTTAATATTAGTAAAACTAATGGGCGAACGCTGGTATACTAATACATTTATCCCTTCTATTTCTCCATTAACTTTAATTGCTTTACTATTTACAATAATTATTATGTTTTCGTTAAAAGGCGAGTTAATTGTACAAATACCAATGGATGTATTAATTATAGCCGTGCCTTTACTTATTTACTTTACATTAATGTTTATTATAGGCTTTTTCTTTACTAAAGCAACTGGCGCCAATTACGACAAAACAACGGCTGTTGCCTTTACTGCTGCGGGTAATAATTTTGAATTGGCTATTGCTGTTGCCATTGCTGTTTTTGGGCTAAATTCTGGACAAGCATTTACGGGTGTAATTGGCCCTTTAGTAGAGGTTCCTGCTTTAATATTACTAGTTAAAGTTTCCTTTTGGTTACGCAAAAAATATTACAAAAATTAACTAAAGCTTAAATAAAAAACTGAATATGAGGCTATACAATTAACCTTCATATTCAGTTTTTTTGTTACTTATTTTTAGTTTGCTACTTCACTAATAAATTTTATACGGTATAATCGTAACTCTTCATCATCATAATCACCATCAAACTCATCAATAGCCGCATCAATATTGTCTGTTTCAGATTCCATAAAATATTCATGAATTTCTTCCTGTTGGTCTTCATCTAAAATATCATTAATCCAATAATCAATATTTAGTTTAGTACCAGAGTATACAATAGCTTCCATTTCTTTTATAAAGTCTGGCATAGACATTCCTTTTGAGGAAGAAATATCGTCTAGAGGTAATTTTCTGTCTATATTTTGTATAATATAAAGCTTATTGGCAGAGTTTGTTCCTGTAGATTTTACAACTAAATCATCAGGACGTACAATATCATTTTCTTCAACATACTTTTCAATAAGTGCTACAAAATCTTTACCATATTTTTTTGCTTTTCCATCGCCCACACCGTGTACATTAGCTAGCTCTGTTAAATTTATTGGGTATTTAAGTGCCATATCTTCTAACGAAGGATCTTGAAAAATTACAAATGGTGGTACACCTAGTTTTTTTGCATTTTTTTTTCTTAAATCTTTAAGCATACCCATTAAAGCATCGTCTGCTACTGCTCCAGAACCTTTAGCTGCTGTAATTATGGTGCCGTCTTCTTGTTCGCCTTCGTAAATATGGTCTTCGGTCATCATAAAAGACACCGGTTTTTTTATAAAATCTTCACCAGATTTAGTTAACTTTATTACACCATAAGTTTCTATGTCTTTTTTAAGGTAAGCGGCTACTAGTGCTTGCCTTAATAAGGCCATCCAATATTTATTGGCTTTATGTTTACCACTACCAAAAAAGGGCTGTGTATTGGTTTTATGTGAGTTAATTAATGCATTTTCTTTACCTATTAAAACGTTTACTAAATCTTTAGATTTATATTTTTCATTGGTATTACTTATGGTTTCTAATAGAAGTTTCACGTCTTCTTTAGCTTCCACTTTCTTTTTTGGATGTCTTACATTATCATCCATATCGCCGCCTTCACCTGTTTTGGTATCAAATTCTTCTCCAAAATAGTGTAGTATAAATTTTCTTCTAGATATTGATGTTTCTGCAAAAGCGACAACTTCTTGCAGTAAAGCTTGTCCTATTTCTTGCTCGGCAACAGGTTTGCCTGACATAAATTTTTCTAATTTTTCAATATCTTTATATGCATAATAGGCTAAACAATGGCCTTCACCTCCATCGCGCCCAGCTCTACCTGTTTCTTGGTAGTAACTTTCTATACTTTTTGGAATATCATGATGTATTACAAAACGTACATCGGGTTTATCTATTCCCATACCAAATGCTATGGTTGCCACAACCACATCGACATCTTCCATTAGGAATTTATCCTGGTGGCTAGATCGGGTTTTTGCATCTAAGCCTGCATGATAAGGTACTGCGTTAATACCATTTACTTGTAGTACTTGTGCTAGTTCTTCAACACGTTTTCTGCTTAAGCAATAAACAATACCTGATTTACCTTCGTTTTGCTTTATAAATCTAATAATATCTACATCTACATTTTTAGTTTTTGGTCGTACTTCATAATACAAATTAGGTCTATTAAACGAAGCTTTAAAGGTTTTTGCGTTACCTATTCCTAAGTTTTTTATAATGTCTTCCTGTACTTTTGGAGTTGCTGTTGCTGTTAAACCTATAATAGGAATATTATCGCCAATACGTTTTATAATATGACGAAGGTTTCTGTATTCTGGCCTAAAATCGTGCCCCCATTCGCTTATACAATGCGCCTCGTCTATAGCTAAAAACGATATTTTTACAGTTTTTAAAAACTCTACATTTTCATCTTTAGTAAGCGATTCTGGTGCAACATAAAGTAATTTTGTAATACCGTTAACAATATCTTCTTTAACTTGTTTTACCTCGGTTTTATTTAATGATGAGTTTAGTACGTGTGCAACACCATCTTCTTTAGAAACACCTCTAATGGCATCGACTTGATTTTTCATTAAAGCTATTAAAGGTGATACTACAATAGCTGTACCTTCTTGCATTAAGGCTGGCAATTGGTAGCATAAAGATTTACCACCACCTGTTGGCATGATAACAAATGTATGATTACCCGATAATAAACTTTCTATAACGTCTTCTTGAAGTCCTTTGAATTTATTAAACCCAAAATATTTTTTTAGAGCAGCATGCAAGTCACTTTTTAATATTGACATGAATTATTTATAATTATTGTATTATTTATATCTTTAAAATATTGAAATTATAGTTAATTAATTTCATTATACATTTAGAGAACCCTCATATTTTTTTCGTTAGTTTTGCAACAAATTTTCAAATTATAACTAAGTTATATATTTGATTATGACTAAAGATAATAAAATCTTTAAATATCAACTCAAAAAATAATAAATTTTGAAAGACAAAAATGCTATAATTAACATTGCTAAGCAAACTATTGAAATGGAAAGTAAAGCCATTTTGCATATGTCGAGCTTAATAACAGATGATTTTGCCCAAGCTACACAGCTTATTTTCAACTCTAAAGGTCGTGTAATTATTACCGGAATTGGCAAAAGTGCTATTATAGCAAACAAAATAGTTGCAACATTAAATTCTACAGGAACTCCTGCTGTTTTTATGCATGCTGCCGATGCTATTCATGGCGACTTAGGTTTAATTCTTAAAGACGATATTGTAGTATGCATTTCTAAAAGTGGAAATACACCAGAAATAAAAGTGCTTATTCCACTAATTAAAAGTGCTAAAAATAAAATGATTGCCTTAACTGGCAATACAGATTCTTTTTTAGGGCAACACGCCGATTATGTTTTAAACACATTTGTTGAAAAAGAAGCTTGCCCTAATAATTTAGCTCCTACAACAAGTACAACAGCACAACTTGTAATGGGCGATGCTCTTGCTGTTTGCTTATTAGAATTACGAGGCTTTTCTAGTAACGACTTTGCTAAATACCATCCTGGTGGTGCTTTAGGAAAAAAATTATATTTACGTGTTCAAGATATTTCGTCTGTAAACTTAAAACCAGAAGTAAGTCCATCAACAAATATAAAAAATGTAATAGTTGAAATAACTGAAAAAATGCTTGGTGTAACTGCTGTTACCGAAAACAATAAAATTATTGGTATTATTACCGATGGTGATTTACGAAGAATGTTAACTAAAGTTGATGATTTTTCGGGTTTAACAGCAAAAGATATAATGAGCGAAAATCCAAAACGTATTGCATCAGAAGCTATGGCAATAGATGCTTTAGAAGTTATGGAAACCAATGGCATATCACAATTATTAGTTGAAGAAAATGGTAATTATGCTGGCATTGTACATTTACATGATTTAATAAAAGAAGGTATTATATAATGGCAAAAAAAAATATTAATGAGATGTCTTTTTTAGATCATCTTGAAGACCTACGTTGGCATTTAATTAGAATTTGCTTAGCTGTTATTATTGTAGCTACATTGGTTTTTATTTTTAGCCGATTTGTTTTTGATCAAATAATTTTTGCTCCGTTAGATATGGGGTTTCCTACATATAGCATGCTATGCGAAACAGCCAATTTTATAGGTATGGAAACTACATTTTGTGCAAAAGAAATGCCTATGATATTACAAAACCGAACCATGGCTGGACAATTTTCAGCCGATATCTGGACAGCCATTTTAGGTGGTTTTATAATTTCATTCCCATATGTTATTTACCAACTCTGGAAATTTATTAGCCCAGGTTTACATAGTAATGAACGTAAACACTCGCGTGGTTTTATAATTATTTCTTCTTTGTTATTTTTTATAGGTGTACTGTTTGGGTATTTTATTGTTACACCGCTATCGCTTAACTTTTTAGCTAATTATAGTATTTCTACTCGAGTAGACAACCAAATAGATATAAGCTCTTATATTGCCTTAGTGAGGTCTTCTGCCCTAGCATCTGGTTTAATTTTTGAATTACCAATTATCATTTACTTTTTAACAAAAATTGGGTTGGTAACACCACAAATTTTAAGAAAATACAGAAAATATGCCTTGGTGGTTGTACTTATACTTTCTGCTATAATTACACCTCCAGATATAGCAAGCCAAGTAATAGTTGCAATTCCTATTTTAATTTTATACCAAGTAAGTATATTTATTTCTAAAATTGTAGTTAGAAACCAAAATAAAAAAGAAAAGCAACAAGCTTAACTAATAATAATGTATATAGATTTTACTATTTTTAGCGTTTAGTATATAAAAATATGATTTTAAAAGCCGAAAATTTAATGAAGTCCTATAGCGGACGAAAAGTTGTAAAAGATGTTTCTCTTGAAGTAAATCAAGGTGAAATTGTTGGACTTCTTGGGCCTAATGGTGCCGGAAAAACAACATCGTTCTACATGATTGTTGGTTTAATAAAGCCTAACGGAGGTCATATTTTTTTAGATAATACAGAAATTACTAATTATCCCATGTACAAACGTGCACAAAACGGTATTGGGTATTTAGCTCAAGAAGCCTCTGTTTTTAGAAAATTAAGTATTGAAGATAATATTTTAAGTGTACTCCAACTTACTAAGCTTAGTAAAAAAGAACAACACATGAAAATGGAATCGTTAATTGAAGAATTTAGCTTAGGTCATATTAGAAAAAGTAGGGGCGATTTATTATCTGGTGGTGAACGACGTAGAACCGAAATTGCTCGTGCCCTAGCAACCGATCCTAATTTTATACTTTTAGACGAGCCTTTTGCTGGCGTAGATCCTGTTGCTGTTGAAGATATACAACGTATTGTAGCACAACTTACCAAAAAAAATATTGGTATTCTTATTACCGACCACAATGTACAAGAAACCTTAGCCATTACAGACAGAACATATTTAATGTTTGAAGGCGGTATTTTAAAACATGGCATTCCTGAAGATCTTGCCAACGACGACATGGTACGTAAAGTCTATTTAGGGCAAAACTTCGAGTTGCGTAAAAAGAAAGTTAGAGAGTAATTACTTAAAAAATTCAAACTAACTAACATACAGTTATTACATAATTTAAAACTGGTTAAATACAATACTTATTTATCACTATTAAGTTCTTGTTCTTGTATTAGTTTTTTCTGGTAACGCCCTTGAACCACATCAACAATAACTAAAACAACAATAACAAAGTAAAATGTTGTTTTACTCATTGGTACAATTTCATTTCCAAATATTTTTAAATGCGCTAAATGCCCACCTTCTGTAACCAACATAATACCAACAATAAATAAAATAAATAAACCTAAAACTTCATACATTCTGTTTTTAGCTAAGAACACAGAAATTCTATCGGCCAATATCAACATTAACAAACCACTACACACAATGGCTATAGCCATAATAATAAATGCAGTTGTAGCATTTTCAATAGCACTTGTAAGCCCAATTGCTGCTAAAATAGAATCAAACGAAAACACTAAATTCATAATAACAATACTCGTTATTGCTGCATTTGCAGATTTAGTTTTTTTCACACTTCCTTCTTCAACATCATGGTTTAAATCTTTTGTAGAAATCATATGCCAAATTTCTTTTATAGCTGTATAAATTATAAAGCCACCACCAGCTAGCACAATTAAACTGTGCCCATTAAAGGCAAATTTTAGCACATCTTCTATACCTCCTGTTAAAAAAGAAAATGGTTCTTGAAAAAAATCAATAATCGACACCAAAACAAAAAGCAACACAATTCGTAACGCAATAGCTATTAAAATACCTACTTTTCTAACTCTTTTTTGCTCAGAAACTGGTGCTTTTTTACTTTCTAATGATATATATAAGAGATTATCAAATCCTAAAACGGCTTGTAAAAGCACCAACATTAATAGTGTAAAAATGTTTTCTAACATGTGTTATAAGTTATTTGGTAGTTAAATTATCTAAAACAGACATAAGTATATAAACTAATATAATTACTGGTATTGCTGCAAATTTTAAAACAATAAGTAAAACAATACACAATAATATAAAAATGTAGCGTGTAATATTATCTTTAAAGCTATAATTTTTAAATTTTAATGCAAATAGTTTAATACCCGAATTAAGTAAATAACAACTTAAAAAAGTAAAACCAATTAAAAACCATTTATTTAAAATAATAGCATTTATGGCATCGTTATTTTGAAACTCGACAATTAAAGGTAAAGCTATAATTAGTAAAGCATTTGCAGGTGTTGGCAAACCCTTAAAATAAGTTTGCTGGTCTTGATCTAAATTAAATTTGGCTAAACGATATGCAGAAGCTAAAGTAATAAACAAACCTAATAAAGGTAAAATTGCTACTTTAACCCCTTTAAAATTAACAACAGAATTCCAATCGCTTGTTATTTCTGGGGTATAAATAGTTAAACTTAAAAGTTTATACATAATTATTCCAGGAACCAAGCCACTTGTTACCATATCTGCTAAAGAGTCTAACTGTAAACCTAACTCGCTTTGCACATTAAGCTTCCTAGCTGCAAAACCATCAAAAAAATCGAAAAATATACCAAGAAAAACAAAAAAAGTAGCTGCCGTAAAATTGTTATTTACCGCAAGAATTACAGCAACACTTCCGCACAGTAAGTTTAAAAGTGTAAGTGCATTGGGTATCTGTTTTTTCATTTGTATATATTTATTTTTTTGTAAAAATAACAAACAATTTCACTCTAAAACAATATCTATTACAATTTGAAGTTTTAAAGAATGTAAATTATGTGCATCTTTGTAAAAAATTGCAATTGAAACCTTACATAACCACATTACTTTGTGTTTTATCTGCTACAGTATTTAGCCAAACCGCTAGAAAATACTCTAACGAGTTTATGAATATTGGAGTCGATGCTGCTGCATTGGGTATGAGTAGTGCCGTAACATCGCATACTGCCGATGTAAACTCTGGATATTGGAATCCTGCTGGATTATTAAAACTTGAAGACAATCAATTAGCATTAATGCATTCTAGTTATTTTGCTAATATTGCTAATTATGATTATGCCGCTTTTGGAATGCCTTTAGATAATAATAGTGCTATAGGTATTTCGCTTATTCGCTTTGCTGTTGATGACATTTTAAACACTACACAACTTATTGATGCCGAAGGCAATATAAACTACGACAGAATTAGTTTATTTTCTACCGCCGATTATGGCTTAACTTTCTCTTATGCTAGACAACTTCCGGTACAAGGTTTAAATTATGGTGTAAATGCTAAAGTTATTAGAAGAATTATTGGCGATTTTGCATCTTCTTGGGGGTTTGGTTTGGATGTTGGAATTCAGTTTGAAACCAAAAACAATTGGAAATTTGGAGTTATGGCAAGAGATATTACCACTACATTTAATGCTTGGGCTATTGATGAAGAAGAGTTTGCCACCATTAGTGATGCCATAGAAGGGCAAAATCAAGAATTACCAGAAAGCACAGAAATTACAATTCCGAAACTACAAATAGGGGTTTCAAAATTAGTCGATTTTAATTACGATTACACCTTATTAACCTCGGTTAACCTAAATGTTAGATTTGAAGAGAATAACGATATTATTTCATCTTCGTTTGCTAGTATAAATCCTGCTTTAGGCTTCGAGTTTGGGTATATTGATATGGTATACTTAAGGGCCGGAATGGGGAACTTTCAAAATGAATTACAACTTGACAATAGTGAGCAATTAAGCTTTCAACCAAGCTTTGGCTTAGGTTTTAAATATAATGGCATTCAAATAGATTATGCCTTTACAGATATAGGCGACCAAAGTGTAGCTTTATACTCTAATGTTTTTTCCTTAAAACTAGATTTTAGTATCTTTAGATAATGCAAAAACTCTTGCTTTTTTTAACTCTTTTTTTGTGTGTTGAAATATGTTTCTCGCAGCACAATCAATTATCCTCTAATGCCGAAATTAGTGTACTTACTGTAGGCCCTGGCACTTCTTTAAACGATGCCTTTGGACACAGCGCTTTTAGAATAAAAGACCTAAAAAACAATATTGATTTGGTTTATGGTTATGGCGAGTACGATTTTGATGCACCAAATTTCTATTTAAAATTTGCACAAGGGCAACTTAATTATTTAATAAGTAAAACTACTTTTTCTAGATTTTATAAAGTTTACAATTATTATAATCGTACTATAAAAGAACAAGTTTTAAATTTAACACCACCCGAAAAGCAAAAGCTTTACAACTACTTAGTAAACAATTACAAGCCTGAAAACCGAGGTTATTTATACGAGTTTTTTTATGACAACTGTGCTACCAAAATTAAAGATGTTGTTAACATAGCTACAAATAATTCTGTTATATACAGCACCCCAAAAGACTTTAAAGATGCCACCTTTAGAACTTTAATACAAAACAATTTAAACCGAAACTCTTGGGGTAGTTTAGGCATAGATTTAGCCCTTGGCTCTGTTATAGACAAAAAAGCAAGCCCAGAAAATCATATGTTTTTACCCGAAAATATATACAAATTCTTTAAAGCCGCTACAATTAAAAATAAAGAAATACCATTAGTAAAGGCAAGTAAAACATTATTTTTAAAAAAAGAAAACGTAAGCACTAATACATTTTTTACAAGCCCTCTTTTTATATTTGGTATTCTAGCTATATTAATAATATATATAACTTATATTGATTACAAAAAAGAAAAACACTCCAAATGGCTTGATATTACACTTTTTACCTTAACCGGTTTAATTGGTATACTTATTTTATTGCTTTGGTTTGCTACAAACCATACAGGAACACACCAAAACTACAATTTACTTTGGGCATTTGCACTTAATATTTTAGTTATTGGCCAACTCTTTAAACAAAAAGTAAATACTTGGTTTATTAAATACATTAAACTTTTAATTATTTTACTTTGCCTACTAACACTCCATTGGGTTGTTGGTGTGCAAGTTTTTGCTATTGGTTTAACACCTCTACTTATTGCTTTATTTATAAGATATGTTTTCTTGATAAAACATTTAAATACTGTTTAAGCTAAAACAGTAACATTGTCTTTTATTGACCTCTAAAGAAAATAACGGTGCTCATTGTTTTAATCAATATATTCATATCTAGAAAAAAACCTCTGTGCTTTATATAATATAAATCGTATTGTAATTTTAGTAAACTATCATCAATAGATCCTGCATACCTTGTTTTTACTTGCGCCCAACCTGTAAGCCCAGGCTTTATAATATGTCTTGTTTCATAAAAAGGAAGCATTTTAGATAGTTCTTTTACAAAAAATGGTCGTTCTGGCCTAGGACCAATTAAACTCATTTCGCTTTTTAAAATATTAATAAATTGAGGTATTTCGTCTATTCTAGAATGTCTTAAAAATTTACCAAAAGGCGTCACTCTAGTATCTCCTTTTTTTGCCCAAACTGCTCCAGATTGTTCGGCATTAGTAACCATTGTTCGAAATTTAATAATTTTAAAAATCTTTCCGTTTTTACCAATTCTTTCTTGCGAATAAAATAGAGGCCCTCGGTTACCTAAAAGATTTCCTATTAAAATAAATGGCACTAAAGCAATACCTACTAATACACCTATTAAAGACACTACAACATTAAAAACACGGTTAAAAAACTGATACAGCTTATTTTGGTTGTTTCTACTAAAAGGAAAATATTTATAAAAATCTTTTCCAACAAATTGAACTGGAACACGTTGTGCCATATCTTCGTATACTTGCGTATACTCGTTAATAGGAAACCCCTCTTCTAATAATTTTATTAATGTATAGTATATTTCTGAGGTGATGTTTTCAGAATTATAGCTCGCCACAACTATTTCCGATATATTCTCTCTAGCAATTACACCTCTTATTTCATTTGGTTTATACTCTTTAATAGCATTAAATTTTACTGTGGTTCTTTTGTTTTCTTCACAATTAACAAAACCTACTATTTTATAATTTGGGTCTGAGCTTCTAAAGGCATCTACAATAGTTTCGATATTAGATGTTTCGCCAATAATTAAAACTTTTTTATAAAACCTTGGCGATACTATAAAAGTTATATATGCCACGCGCCATAAAAATAATGCGGTGAGTATAGCAAAATAAAAAAATAGTATTTGCAATCTATTATCGGGTAAAACTGGTGTAAAAAACGGCGTTAAAAGATAAAACAATACTGTTATTGAACCTGTAAAAACAATACTTACAGATATTTTTTCAATTTTACTCGACTTTTGTAAATCATACATTTCGAAAACTGTACCAAAAACAGAAACGTACAAAGCTAGTACAAACACCCAAGCCCAATTTTCTTTTGTAAGTGTAAAGTAATCAAAATAAAAAGTATTACTTACAAAATACAAGACTAATAATATTGATAAAATATCGAAAATACGCAGCAGTATTTTACGTTCTGATATATTAAAATGGATACTATTTTTAGACATTAATTAAGGAGTAAAATGAGAGACCGTAAATATAATAAGTTAATTCTTATAGAGATAAATTATTCTAAAACATTAATCCATAGGTTTTCAACAACTTTCCAATCGAGTTTTTCAATATGTAATCGTGCTTGATTAACCATTTTTTTAGTTTTATCTGTAAAATTACTTAATGTTTGTATGGCCTCAACAAATTCGTTAACTGCATTAGGTTTTACCATTATTCCATTTTTATTATGCGCTATTAAATACGGTATTCCGCCAACATTTGTAGATACTACTGGCAAGCCTAATGCCATAGCTTCAATAACGCTAACTGGCATATTATCGAAATTTGTGGTATTTATAAAAACATTATAATCTTCAGAAAGTTTTAGCCATTGTTGCTTTGTTAACTTTCCTGTAAAATGCACTTTTACCCCTAATTTATTAGCATATTTTTTAGCTTCTACTAAACTCCCATCGGCATCTGGCCCAACCATACAAAGATTAGCTTCTATATTTTTATTCTTAAAAGTCTTTAAAACTTTAATAGCTAATAAAGGGTTATATATTTTTGAAAAGGAACGTACCCAAAGCATATTAATAGTTTTAATAGGTCGCGTTTTAAAGTAATAATTTTCTAATTGTATAGAATTAGGAATATGAATGATATTATGAAACCCTTCAATTTCAAATCGTGATTTTATATATAATGATGGTGCTATATTTACAAATGCATTGTTAAAAATAGATTTAGATAGCTTAGGTGAAGACTGAAGCCTTTCTGGAAGATTACCGCCATGAAGTATAGGTATATATTTTAAGTTAAGTATTTTACACAAACCACTAACAAAATAGGCGTAATAGAAATTTAGCGTACTATAAGTATCTATTAATACATAGCTTGCTTGTTTTCTGTATTTAAAACAAAGCCATAACATATCTACAAGCCTAACAACTATGTTACTTTTATTAGATGCTGTGTAAACTTTAAACCCCGTTTTTTTTAACAAAGGCGCCAACAAATCTATAGTAGACAAATTAGCATGCTTACTAACACCATATTTATTACCTATGTATATTAAGGTTTTCAAAGTTTTTATGATGGTTTACTTTTTGCTTTAAGCTGTTTAACTTTTTTTATTCTATTTGTTACATACTTTATATCTAGCAAACATAAACCATAAACAAAAGCTGGTGCCGCAATTCGCATAGATGAATGATTTATTGTTAGAAACCAAAAAATATAACAGGAGTAAAAAAAGATATTCGATTTTGTTTTAAGCCTAAATAGTAAAGGGGCTATTAATAAAATTGAAAACGCTAATAAGCCAAACAAACCATGTTCGGATAAAATACGACTCATTTCATTATGTGATGCAGCTTCAATACCTTCGGCTATTTGCCTTAATTCTTTAATTTTACCAACTCCAACTCCTAAAATTGGATTTTTAAAAAACTCTTCCAATTCAAAAGAAATCAAATCTGTTCTTCCAGTAGAAATATCTGCTTTCTCGCGCCCTAATGCATCTTTATTTGCATATCTATTCTCAATTAATCCACTAGTTTGTATGGAAGACACTAACCATATTACTAAGCCTAAACTGGCAAAAATAATTACCAATCTGCTTATTCTAAATTTAGCCTTGGCATTTACTTTTCTAAAATAAAAGAAAATAAATGCCGCTATCATTATTAAAGCGGTTATTACACCTCCTCGACTAAAAGTTACTACTCCCCTAAAGCCTATAACGGCTAGTAAAAAGCCATTTATTAATTTAAGAAATAATGTAGGCGAAAGCATAAAAAAACGTGCCGAAAATATAAACATTCCTAACCCTAATACTGTTGAAACTTGGTTGGGACCAAAACCGCCTGATGCAGCAAAATTAGATCCTGTACCTGTAATGGTTTCTCTAACATCTGGTGTATAAAGAAATAAATATGTTGTTGTAGCTACAAGAGGTAAGGCCATATACAACAAAACATCGTGAATTTTTTGATAGCTAATTTTTAATTTATAACAATATATAGCAACGATACCTAAACATATTGGACCGCTTAAATTAAATGCTATAGCTGTTCGTAAAGTTGTTTGCTCTGTAGCTGTAAAACCTGCCACCAAAATACCAGGTATTAATAAAAAAACATATAGAATGTAAGGTATGGGTTGGCTGGTTAATCTTGACGAAAAAAGCCCCATTAACGTAAAAAATATAACCAAATACTTAGAAGCTTCGTAAAGCAGACTTCCGCCAGTCATTCTTAAAAACACCTCTGCGCCAACAACGTAGCTACAAGCCATTAAAACTTTAACTGCTTTTTGAGATGGTTTTGCCTTAAAAATTTTATTTGTAAAATAAATTAAAATTGCAAGTAAATATACTTTAGAAAGTAACTTAAAACTATAAACTCCAAGCCCAATAAGAATGTGCAAAAGAATGGATTTTATGTAATTAAAGTTTTTCAATTTACTTAATGTTAGCGCTATACACTTTTAAAATAGTTTCTATCTGTGCTTTTTCAGAATAGTTATCTTCAATATGTTTATTGTAATTTTTTGATAGGGTTCGCCTTAAATCTTTATTACCAATTAAATTATTTATAGCATTTCCTAAATTTTTAGGGGCATTAGCTTTTACTAGCAATCCGTTTTCATTATTAGATATAACCGTTTTGCACTCGCCTACTTTTGTTGCTACAACTGGCAAATTAGCAAACCCATATTCTAACAAGGCTAAAGGTAATCCTTCAGATTTAGATGAAAGCACTCCAATATCAGATTGTTTTAAAAGATTATACACATCTGGTTTGCTTCCATACAAAAATACAGATTCTCTTAATCCTAACTCATCTATTTTGGCTTCGACTTTTTTAGAATATTCGTCTTGAAATTTTTTACCAACACAATGCAACGTCCAATCTGGATTTGCATCTAAAACAACTTTAAAAGCCAATAATAAAGTAAGATGATCTTTCTGTGGCCTTAAATTAGCTAAACAAACTATGCGTTTTCCTTCTGTACCTTTTAAATTTGATACAGCAAGCGATTTATTTACAGTTGCAAAATTTGGTAAATACGTAACGCTTTTGAACTTTAAAACGTTTATTGACCATGCTTTAAGCGGATTATTAACACTAAAAATATGCGAGAAATATTTTGAGCATCGTTTTAAAACGCCATATTTTCTAGATACTAAAAACTCACTATTCCCATAATGGTCGTGCCAAACAATTGTAATATTTCTATTTAAAAACTTTACAATTGTTGCTAAAAAAAACGAACTAGAGTGTGCATGAATTATGTTGACCTTATTCTTTTTTACAAATCCATTTAGTCTTTTAATTGCAGAGATATCAATAGTTTTAGTTTTATTTAAAAATAAATATTCTACGCTATCAGAAATACTTTCTTTTAAAAGTCCTTCTTTTCTAGTAGCACACAAAAATGAACCATCTGTATAATCAACTAAAGCATTAGCAATATTAACCGCAACACGTTCTGCGCCACCAGCATCTAAAGAATCTATTAATTGTAATACGCGCATTTATGGTTTTAATAGTTTAATAATTTCAGATTCAAAAACATCTAAAGTATATTGTTGCGACCATTTACTAGCTTTACTAGACATGGTTTTTAAACGTTCTTCATTTTCTAAACATTCTTTTATACTTTGCGTTGCTTTTTCTAAATCAGGTTCAATTAGTACGCCTCGTTTTCCAAAATCTAGCATAAAAGGCACACATGAAATTGATGTTACAATTGGAATACTTCCAAAAAACATAGCTTCTGCAACAGCTTTTGGCCATCCTTCAGATTTTGAAGGTAAAATTAAAAAATGACTTTCTTTTAAAACTTCTACAACCTCAGCTTTATTCTTGTTACCTAATAAGTTAATGTGAGCTTCTAAACTATTATCAACAATATATTTCTTTAAATCTGACTTTAAAATACCTTCGCCATAAAGATTAAACGAAATGTTTATACCTTGTTTAATTAAAGCCTCTACTATTTTTAGTGCTAACAATGGGCGTTTTCCTTCTACCAAACTTCCTAAAAAAACAAATTTTAATTCTCCAGTATACTCACGCTTTTTAAGAATTACTCGTTCTGCATTTGTAAAGGACGCTGTAAAAAATGCTTTTATATTTTTAGATTGATTTTTCCAATTTCCATAAACAATTGCTGTCATATTTTTTGTTAAAAATGTATTGGACAACAACCATTTTTGCAACCTATAACTTTTAGGTTGAACAGATTTAGGATCCCAATTCCCAGCATATTTTGCTGTTTTTATTTTCTTAGGAAAAAACACTTGTACCAAACAACCTAATAAACCAATATTACCTGGACATCTTAAATGAATGTGATCTGCTTTTCTGCAAGCTTTAAAAATTGTAAACCAAATTTTAGGAAGCTTAAATATAGATGTTATAATGCCTAAAAAAGAAGTAAATGCAATCTCTGGAATATTATTAAAATTGATATTATTATGCTGATAAGATATATCTATTTCACTTTTCTCATAATTAACTAATGGCGCCACAATAGTAACTTTACTAACATGTTTTAGCCAAATATTCATTTCACGAACATAAGGTGCATAAGCAAAAAAATTTTCATTTTGCTTAATATGCTTAACATGAGTAATAATTACAAAATTCATTTTTTTAACGAATAGAAAACGTTTAATAAATCTTTTGAGCTCCTTTTTGCGTTATCTTTTTTAAATGTAAACGCATAACCAACTGGCATAGACACCGATCTTCTATTTGGTTTTAAACCACCTATTTTATCTAAATATTTAAGCCATCCAAATAAAATTCGTGTAATAAATAATAAACTACTTCTTACAATTCCAATTGAGCTTAGGTTTACAAAATAATTAGAAATAGCAACAGCCACCATTGCAGCACTACCTTCGGTAATTTCACTATTTATAACTTCACATTTTGGAAATAAACTACGCATACCTGTATATGTAAATCTAAAAAAATCGTAAGGCTGTGCATGATAAGGAAAATTATGAGGCGCTTCTATTTGAATAATTCCTCCAACTTTTGAAACGCGTTGCAATTCTGAACAAAATTTCCATGGATTTATAGTATGTTCTATAACTTGCGCTGCCAAAACCATATCGAAAGTATTGTTTGCAAACGGCACAAAATGCCCATCGAACACATAATCTGGTTTAAATTGATTATGAACATCAGATGTTACAACTTCGCAATTTGGAAACATCGCTTTATAATAATCACTTTTTTCGCCTACACCAACAACTAACATTTTACTTTTAGCCGGTAACGTTTTAGCAATATCTTGATAGCGTTTATTAATATTAAAATCTTTGTTTAAAGCTGGCAATAGTTGTCTTCTAATATAATTTTTAAGACTTGATTTATCTAAATGCGCTTTATCTTGAGTTGTAGCTTTAGCGCTTGTAATATCAGCTTCATCAAAAATAGATGCTTTTCCAAATAAAATAGGCGTACCATTAAAAACGGGTAGTTTCGATTGGTCTTCGAAAAGATAATAACTATCCGTAATCTCAATTAATTTTGAGTGTGTATCTGGATGAATAATAGTATTAAACATATTTTGTTAAGATATTAAAACTTTAAACCAACCTACCATTCTTCCAACAGTTTCGCTAAATGCTTCTCGTTTTTTTGAGCTTGTAAACGTATTACTAAATCTTACCAAAGTTAATAAAAGCGTAATTGCATGCCATTTCACTTTATTTTTAAATGTTGGTTTAGGGTTTTTAGTTCGCCAAATATGGTAGCCATTTCTAACCACCATTTTACCATATTTGTATTGATTTGGTCTGCCTGAAGCTTCGTGATAATGATATAACTTAGCTGCTGTGTTTACATACACTTTGCCTGTTTGCGCTACACGAATTGTAAAATCGGCATCTTCATACAAGCCATAACCTTCAAAAAAAGTAGAGAACTGGTGCGTTTTAAAAACCGAAGTTTTAAACGATGCAATACAACCCATTAATAATTCAACTTCGTAAACTTTATTACTTGGTGGTAAAAAACTAATGCTTCTTGCATGCGAAAATTGCGGCAAAATTCCTGGAGGCGTATCACAATCTAACCCAAACTTTTTTCTTATTACAAATCGTTTACTGTCTTTACGCATCCAACCATCAAAGTAAAACTCGTTTTCTGTTGGTTTATAATTTACTCCCACTTCTTTAAAACCAACATCATCAGCAATATAACCACCAACACCAAGTGCATTTGGGTAAGTTTTATAAGTTTTCATTATTTGCTCTAAACAATCTGGAAACAACACCGTATCGTCATCTAAAAAACAAACAACATCAGATCGCTTAGAAACCAAATTAATACCATAATTACGTTGTTTGGTTAAGCCTCTATCTTGCTCATCAACTTTAAAATATCGTAAATTTTGAAATGCATTGGTTTCAAAAAGTTGCTTTGTTTTATTATTTAACGAACCATCAACTATTATAATTTCACCGGGATAAAATGTTTGCCCTTTTATTGAAAGTAATAATTTCAATAAAGATTGATCGCGCATATATGTACAAATAATTACCGATAACATTATAACTGCGATTTATGTTTTAATTGATTTGCCCATGATACACTTAAATTCCATTGCTTTTTAAAATTGCTCAAATATTTTAATGGATTTTTAATATTCTGGTTTTTATAAAACTTTAAAAACAAGGTTGTTTTATAACCTAATAATTGCTTATTGGTTGTGTTTTTTATTCTATTAAAAAGCACAGTAGGCGAAGGTTTAGGCTTTATTTTGTCCATTTCCCAAGGATGTACAAATTTAGTTCTAAAACCGCCAATTGGAGCCTTTAAATGTAATATTTTTATATCTGGAACATAGATAACATCTGCTCCTAAATTTCGTAATTGCATACCAAAATCTACATCTTCTCCGTATCCAAATTCCAAAGCCATATCAAAAGCAATATGCTTTAAATATTTAGATAAAATAACACTACTTCCTCCTCCAAAAGTACTGTATTGAAATGCATACTTATTTTCTTCAATTTCATTAGCTTGCAAATAACTTATACTAATAGCTTTAAAATTGAATTCTTCCATTTTAGAAATGATATTTTCTAATAAAGAATTTCCAAATTTATTATCATCATCGGCTAAATAAACATACTTAGAAGTTACTTTTTGTAATGCCAAATTCCTAGCATTACACGCCCCTGTTTGATTTATAAACTCATGAATTATTTTAAACGGCCATGGCTTATTTTTAATAAAATCAAGTTCAGTTTCTTTAAGCTCGCTTTGTTCAACAATAACAACTTGATTAGGCAGTTTTGTTTGTTGTGATAAATCTATCAATACATCGTGTACATAAGCTTTTCTACCTAATGTTGGAATTATAACATCTATTGAAACATCTTTATCTATTACATTATTATTTATAGTTTTTAAATCAAAACTTAAATTAAGATTATTCTTTTTTATGAATAGTGTTTTAAAAAATGAAATTAGAGGAAACTTACGTTCATGAATAATAAAATTAAGTAATAACAGGAAACTCCAAACACTTTTATAATGCAATTTTACAAACCTAAACAATTCGCTTACTGATGATTGATTTGTATTTTTTGATATTTTTTCTTTTAAAATTTGGGGTTCTGAATAACAAAACAACCCCTTTGGCATTCCTAATTTAGCTATTGAGTTTAATGCAAAATCAAAACTGGTATTATAATTAATTTTATTTTCAAACTTTAATAATTGAGATGAATATATTGCTCCTACACAACTACTCATTAACCATGTAGGGTATTTAACATGTTTATTAACTTTTAAAAAAGGTGAATCTTCTATATAACCAATTTGATCTCGCAAAAAATTAGTTTTACTATACGATATCATTGTATTTTCAAGTAAAAATGAAGTCTTTATTCCATCAATATTTAAAGCTTTTTTGAAAGTAGCTTCACACCAAACTAATATTTGATTAGGAAACCTATTTGCCAATTCAAATAAAACCTCAATTGGCTTATTTAAAGTAAAATCAAGTTGTGCTTTGGTCTTTAAGTCCAAAACCTCAATAACAACTTTATTTTTATGAATTAGCAGAATCATTTTTTTAATATAGATTTATAATATTCTATATTAATATCTGCATTTTTATCGATATCAAAAAGTGTTTCAACTTTTACTCGAGCTTCTTTTCCTATTTTACTACATAAAGCTTCGTCATTTAACAAATGAGTTATTTGGTTTGAATAGAGTTCAATTTCTGATGGATGTACTAAAAAGCCATTTAAGCCATGGTCTATTAACTCTTGCGCCCATCCAATACTAGTATTTACAACGGGTTTTTGCATTGCCATAGATTCGATAGTTACCATACCCAAAGTTTCTGCAAATGAAGGGAATGTACAAACATGAGCGTTTTTAATGTGTTTTTTAACGTCTTCGTATGGAATTTGTCCTAAATAATTAACTTGTTTCTTTGCTTCTTCAGAAAATATTTCTGTCATTAAACCATAAGTTGAAGTTGCTCCAGTTTTAATATCTGAAGCATCTCCTCCAATTAATATTAATTTAGCATCTGGGTTATTATCAATTATTTTATTGAAAATTTCAGCAAGTTCTAAAACCCCTTTCTTTCTGATAATTGTACCTACATAAAGAATGGTGTTTCTATTATAAACTGCAGGACTTTCATTCTCGAAATTTTCTAATTTTAAACCATAATGAATGGTTTTAATTTTACTTTTATTTAATCCGAATATCTTTTGAGTTTCAAAACCAGCATAAGTTGTTGGTGCAACATAAGCTGCTGCTCCTTTTAAGGCCAATTTTTCAAACATAAAGTTTTTAAATTTTTGCTTACGGCCATCTAGTTTACAAAAATACGCATCGCTACCATGCATTCTAATAACTAAAGGTGTTTTAAAACTCATAAAAGCAGTAATTCCAGTCCAATCTGCAGCTTCTAAAATATCAATTCCTTTATTCTTTACTACATTATTCACATAGTTTTGAATGTGCTTTCTATAAAAATACCAGGTTGAAAACTTAAATCTTTTCGATTTTATATTATGAATTTCTACGCCTTGATCATAGAAAACCTCTGATTCATTTTGATGATATACAAACACAGTAACCTCAACTCCTTTTTTAATTAAAGCTATAGCAAGGTTTTTAATACTTGTTGCTATTCCTGCAGCATGATTAACTTTAGGATGCGGATATTCTGATGTTATAAAACCTACTTTCATTTTAAAATTGAATCAATGGTATTCCAAATAGTTTTTGAAGCTTCAGTAGGCGCTTTACCTACTATTGTTTTGTACCATATTTTACACTCTTCAACATTTGAAAGCTTGCCATCTAGAATTTGTTTTACTTGAGCTTCTAAATTATTTTTATTTGTACAAAAAATGGCTGCTTTATCGCTAGGCATACTTCTAAAGTGAACATATTTATAATTCTGACCAATATCGCGAATACCTTTTTTTAATTGTGGTTGCTCATAATTGTAATAGATACATGGCTTATTATGTGCTACAAAATCGAATATTGTTGATGAGCATACATTGGTTACAAACTCGCTATGTTCGCAAACATTATAAAGCATTTTAAAATCTTCTGGTGTTGGTAAAACCTGATTCCATTGGCTACCAACTTGTTTCCATATAGGGTCTAGAACTTCAATTATATCATTATTGGCTTCAATTACAGCATTATATCTTGGTGTAAAATCGACTGGGCATTTTCTGTAAATAATGCCTAAATTTTCGCCTTTACTGTTCAGTCTTCTTACAGCATTTGCCAAATCCTCTAAATAATATTGATCTAAAGGAGAAGTAGTTTCATCGTCGCCAGAATAACAAATGTATTTTTTTGATACATCTAAATTATGTTCTTTACAAAACGCTTCTCTGGTTTGTTTTAGGGACGCATTATAATGGGGCTCAAACTGAGGCGTTCCTGTTACAAATACTTGATTTTCTTTAACAAACGGATAGTATTTTAATACTTCTTGTTTCATTAACTCGCTCCAAACAAAATAATAATCGGTTTCTACAACTTGCATGGCTTTAGGTACGTTATCCCAAGAATATACAAATGCAACCGTTGGTATTCCTAAATCTTGAGCTGCTAACAAAGCACTAATAGACTGCGTTGCGCGTTGTGTTGTACAAAACACCATGTCGGGTTTATGCTGCTCTAACTGTGCTTTACAGTATTTATATTTCGAGGTAGAACGCTCTAACTTATTAATTTTTGCTCTTAATTTTACAATTCCTTTTTCTGAAGAATATAACCCAATTAACCATTTTACATAAAGACTTTTAAATGTGTTTTTTATGCCTTTGTAATTGAATGGAAATTTATAAGTTGGATACACACTATCTTGAAACTTATCTTTAGAAACGTTTAATTCTGCGCGTTTTCTAGCTCTAGAATATATTGGCAATAATGGATGCGCCGTATGGTCTTCTATTTTGACTTCATTAAACCCCAAATTGTCTTTTAAAGAAAAAATAGTATTGTTCCAATACGTAATATCAAAACCCATGTTTTCGCCAATACTTTTAAAATCTGTAAAGGCAAAGTTTCTTAAACCAACACCGTCTGGAAAAAAAACAAATATCTTTTTTTTCATGTTATGCTTCTGGTTTAAAAGGGCAAACGGCCATTAATTTTGAACATAAATCATCAACCACAGTTTGTTCTGGTAACGATTCCTTACCATTAAACAGCAATTCTAATTCGTTTACATTCATTTTTTCATTTTTAATTTCGGGAACATAAGGTGTTATACGTACAGATTCAAAATAATCTTGGTATTTAATACCATCGCCAAAAACATCATTAGAAAACTGATGCCAAATTGCCGGAATTCTATAAGCGTGTGCCACAATAATTCCATGTAAGGATGAGGATACTACTTTATCGCATTTTAAAAACAAATCTGTAACTTCTTCAACATTATTAGTCATTAAATTTATTAATAAAACCGACTCTTGGTTTTTATAAAACGCACTTACTTTTTCAAAATCTTGATAATGCGGAATAACGCCTACCTTAAACTCTTTTTTAATTTTAGGTTTATAATATTTTGGTAGTAAAAGCGCTGGATCTCCGTAAATTTCTGGAACTTCAAAGCCTTGTTCTAGTAAATGTTTTCTGGTTTGCGGACCTCTAACTGCTAAAAACTCTGCTTTTTTAATTTCAAATGCTTTAGAAACAATACCGCTACCCCAAACAATACATTTTTTATTAACGTGCGTTAAAACACTACCAATAGTTACATAAATTGGACTAAATAAATCTTGAATATGAAAGTTTGCTGGCTTACACCAAACTACTTTTTTATTAGATATTTTCTCGACTAAATATTTACCAAGAAGGTCGCCATAATTTTCTTTAGGCTTTCGCTGTAGTTTAATTTCGTTCCACCAAAACAACCTAATTTTATTTGATGAAAACATACTACCCTTTTTTATTTTTTAATTTATTGCGCTGTACTTGCTCTATTGGTAAAATATCTTGATTTTTAAATTGTAATGCTTTATAAACCGCATTTACATCTCTAGCTAACTTACGCAAACCCATTGGCTCTAAAGATGCTGCATGATCGGTTCCTTTCCAGGTTCTATCTATGGTGTAATGCCTTTCTATAATATTTGCTCCTAATGTATAGGCAGCAACATCTACAGCTATACCTAAATGATGCCCAGAAAAGCCTATATGTTTTACATCTTTACCATAAGCTTCGTTAAGTAAATTGATATCTAAAAGGCAAACATCATCAAACGGAACGGGGTAACCCGAAGTACAGTTATAAAGCACTAAATCTTTATTTCTGTTTTTGTTTTTGAAAAGATTAACCAAATCTTCTATTTCAGATTTAGTTGTCATTCCTGTAGAAATATGCAACTCCCCTTTATAATTATCGCATAACCACTCGAGCATTTCGGTATTATTATTACAAGCCGAAGGTATTTTAATAAATTCTGGATTTAACGCTGTTATTTCTTTTGCAGAAGTTAAATCCCAGACCGAGGTTGAATAGGTTATACCAATTTCTTCGCAATATGCTTTTAATTCTTTATGCTGGTCTACATCAAACTCTAAAAACTCTCTATGTGCGCCATAAGTATCTCCATAAGAATTTATTGGGTTAGGGTGCGGTTGATTGTATTGCTCTTCTGTTAATAACTCTTTATTATGCCTTTTTTGAAATTTTACAGCATCAACATTACAGAATATTTTAGCTACTTTAATAAGCTCTTTTGCTATTTCTATTTCGCCTTTATGGTTACAACCAATTTCGGCAATTATATATGGTTTTTTGTAATTATTCATTAAATTTTGAGGCATTAAAACCTTTTGTTATAATTCATTATAAATTGACAAGCTTCTCTAATAGCACCTGCGCCTGAGTTTTTAGAAAGTACAACATCTGCGTTGTTTTTTACTACATCTGTGGCATTGTTTGGTGTTAAGGACCAACCAACACTACAAATGTTAGTTAAATCGTTTACATCATCTCCAATATAAGCAACGTTGCTAAGCGAAATCCCTTCTTCTTTAATAATATTATTTAAAAGTGTGTATTTATCTTTTACACCTAAAAACACATTTTTAATTTGAAGTTTTTGCATGCGTTTTGCTACAAGTTCAGAGTTTTCAGAAGTCATTACCATGACTTTAACATTAAATTGCCTTAATATTTCAAGTCCCATACCATCGCGCATATCGAAATTTTTAGTATGTTCTCCGTCTTTTGTATAAGTAATTGTTCCGTCTGTAAAAACGCCATCGACATCTAAAACAAAGTGCGTTATTTTTTTAGATTGTTTAGCTTGTTTTTGTCTTTCAATAAGTAATTGCTCAACAACTGTCCAGTCGGTTTCAGAATCTATTTCTTGTAAAGAATCTTCTGCCATTTGCACAATAGCAACATTACTTCCTAACCTGTTTTTAGTATTTTTTAAACTGTCCTTTGTTGTTGTATAAACGGCTCCATTTTCTATTAATAAGCCATCAAAATCTTGTCTTCTTGGTCTTTCTTTTGGGTTATAATTTAATGCTTTCCCATTTTTATCCCATAAAAAACGGTGTGTATTTACAACGGTTAAAGCCGAGTCGTATTCGTTATTAAGCTTTTCTAAACAAGTGTTTATATCTTCTTTTCGGGTAAATGGTGATGTTGCTTGAAGTAAACAAAACACATCAAAATTATAATTTATAGACTCGCAATATTCTAACATAGCAAACTCTGTAGAAGCTGTATCGGTAGCACTTTCTGCACTTCTTAAAACAGCTTTAACTTTATTTGTCCAATGGTATTCTTTCGCTATAAAATCAATGATACTTTCATCATCTGTATACACGATAACCTCATCAAGATTAGAAAAAATGGCTTCGCCTAAAACCCAAGTAAATAATGGTCTGCCAACCATTTTTCGTTTGTTTTTATTAGGAATACCTTTTGATCCTTTTCGTAATGGAATAAAGCCTATTTGTTTCATTTATTTACACTTCTATAATTGCTAAAATACAGTTTGTTTTTTAAAGATGTTAACTCTTAATTTAACAAATTGAATTATATTTTGAAATAACCTTAGCTTTAATAACCTCTCTATCAAATTTTGGTTTAATATTTTCTTGATTAATTTTAAAAGCTTCTTTAATTAAATTGGGGTTTTCTATTACCGTTTTAATTAAATAAGCAATAGTATTAAAATCTTCATAATTTTCGATTAACATACCATTTTCGCCATGTTTTACAACTTCGGCTGTTGCGCCGCCTGGGTTTGATTGTATAGGAAATGCTCCTTGTATAAGGGCTTCTAAAAGTGTATTTGGCATACCATCAGAATTACTATTTCCTATATAAATTAAAGATTTCCCCATAAGTTTTAAAATTTCATTATGAGACAAGAAATCTTCTGCGGGTAAAACCTTAATAGCTAATTTAGTTTTTAAACTTTGTTTATTTATATATTTCGCAATGTCTGTATGAGCACCAAAAACTACTATTTTATATTTTTTTAAATCTTTATAAATTAATTCTAATGCTTTAATGACTTGAAGTGCTCTGCCAGATCGTCCTTGATATCCTTTAATTAAAATAGTATCTCTTTTGGAAATTGGTTTAATAAATTTTTCTATTTCTTTTAACCGAAAACCTCCTCCACCAGGAAACACTCCTAACACATCGCCTTTAAAACCATATTGTTTTGCAATGCTTGTGTCTCTATAACAATCTGTAAACAGATAATTAACTCTTGGTAACACCCTTTTAATAGCTTTTAAATATTTAGGCTTATTTTGAAAATAAAACAAATCGCTCCCCCACGATGAATATATCCACGGTATATTTTTATGTTTTAACATAACTTGCAAAATTGGTGTGCAAGAAATATATAATACAAAACTATGCACTACATCTGGTTTTAATTCTAAAAGTGTTTTTTCGAATGCTTTTTCGACACTATTTTCTATTAAAGGCTTTATGCTTTTGTATAAAAAAGGAAGTTTTTGTTTAATAAAATATCGGCCTTTCAAATTTGGGTATTTAAGTCTCCAACCATTAATTTTATTAACCCAAGGGAGTCTTTTTGCTGGGTTTCCATCAAGAATATCAAACCAATACACCTCGTGCCCAGAATGTTCTAATTGTTCTGTCCATCGAAAAAAATGAATTGAAGGCATGGAAACTAATAATATTCTCATTTAAACCATTATAGTTTTATTCTTAAATTAATTGTTTTGTTTTTACGATTATATTCAAACCGATATGCACAATTTCTTAAATTATTTATTATATACTCTAATAACAAATTATTTACAACTTCCATTTCTAAAAACTTAATAGTTTTTTTTCCAAACACCAATTTAGCTTTTTGTTTTATAGATTTATAATCAATATGTTTAGTTATTTTAACTTCTATAACAGCTCCTGTTATGGTAGCTAGCACATTGTAAATAAAGGCCTTTACTTCATCTTCTTTATTGGTTAACAGATAGCTTTGATTAACTTTATTTAAAGTCTCATAATCCATTTTATTGTATTGCCCCCAGTTATAGTTTTGGTTTGCTTTTATTTTTCCTGTTTTTTTTGTGAGCTCTAAATATGCATTATTTATTTGCTCTAAACCAGTATGAAACGGTGCTTTACTGTTCTTGTTTCGGTAATTTTTATGATGCCATTGATGTAGAATTAATATTTTTTCATCATAATAATTTATTTTTAATCCTAAATTTTGTAACCGTATATGTACATCTGTATCTTCACTCCCCCAACCATTATAAAACTCATCAAAACCATTAATAGACTTTAAATTATGTGTACTATAAAGTGTCATCCCTGTGGCTTCTTTATTACTTTTAAAAGCGATATTATAAGCTTCGAATTTTTTACAAACTGCGCTTTCGGCTTTATTTAAAAAACCTACTTTAAAATATGTCGCTATTTTTTCGTTTTTAATATGGTTAAGTTCGTTTATAAAGTCTTGATGATATATCATATCAATATCACCTATAAAAATATAAGGTGTTAAACATTTTTTAAGTGCAATATTTATGGCTCTGCTTTTATTCCATAACTGCCCTTTTACAGAACAAGAAATTAGTTTTACAAATGAATAATTTGAAACTAGGGCTTTTAAAGGTTTTGCAAAACTTGTTTTACTCCCATAATCAACTAATATAACTTTAAAATCTGTTAAAGTTTGTGCCAAAAGCGAGTCTAAACATTTTTTTACAATGCCTAAATCTCTATCGCGGTATGTTAAAGTAATAGTAATCATTTACAACTATGCTTCGTTAAGCAAATACTGTCTATACTTAGTATTAAACGTTTTTATATTAAAATGTTTTCTTGAATATTGAAAAGCATTTAAAGACAATTCTGAAACTAACTGTTTGTTTTCCAATAGTTTTTTAATTTCAATAACAAATTGATTTGCAATTTCATTTTCATTTCCTTTATTATTTATTAAAACACCATTCTGATTGTTTTTTATATGCTCACTTATTCCTCCAACATTTGTACAAATAGGAATTACACCATGAGCCATTGCCTCTTTAATTACCATAGGAAAGCCTTCTCTACTCGATGTTATTAATATAAAGGTAAGCGATTTATATAAGTTTTTTAAAGCAGAATCTTCTGTAATTTCGCCTAAAAATTTAATACCATTTTTATTAATTAAATGTAAATTACTTTTCATACCAATTCCAGCCATTACAAACTCTACAAATATTTTTTCTTGCTTTAATTTAGATGCTATATTTAAAAAAATATTTGGCCTCTTTTCTTCAGACCATCGACCAACAAACCCTATTTTTATATTGTTTCTTTTTGTTAGCTTTTCTTTTTTATTAAAGGTTATAGCGTTTTCTACAACAGCTATTTTATTTTGCAATTCTGGATTTAATTGTGCGTTGTTATATATCGACACAATATCGTTATATGCTTTTTTATTTATTACCAATCTATGGTTTACTAACTCACTACTTTTAATATAATGATTTACTAAAGTTGGATTTTCGCCAGAAATGGCATGTATTAAATCTATTTTAGCAATACTCTTTTTTTTTATTTGAGGAAGTATTTCGTAAAAATAATTGGTATTGCTACTAAATATACTTTTAATGGATAAGCTCGAGTTTATTGCATTTATAATTTTACTTTTTAGCTTTTTATTTATAAAATTATTCTTTTTATTTAAAATGGTATTTACTTCTACAATATCTGCATATTTTAAAAAGTCTTTTTTAAAATTATCTGTTGCTGAATTTTGTGTAAATAAAATACAGATTAATTTATCTTTAACACTCTTTACAATATCTAGATGTACTCGCTCTGCACCTCCTGTTTGAAAGCAAGGAAGTACAAAAACAATATCTGCATTTTTAATTTTTAGTATATCATTCTTAGAGAACTTATAAAAATTATAAAGTGCTTTAGTTGTTAACAAGCTCTTTTTTACAATCCTTTTTATCATGGGTTAATGCTAATACTATGTTAAATTAATTATTTTCTTAACAAGTTTACGCTTTATAAAATGTGTTATTAAATAAGCATATAATAATGCTTTTAAAAACCATGTTTTTATCCAAGAATTAATTCCTTGTTTACAAAACATAGCAATTAATTTTTTATTTTGTTGTAATAAGTTTTTATTACTAGGAAACATAAAATCTCTAAACCATACCTTTAAATAGTTACTTAAATTTTTCTTTAATTTTGTTTTATTTGAAGCTTCTAGAGCGTTACATATATCTGGAATAAAAAGCATTAAACTATCATAATATTTGTCTGTAATTAAAGTCCAGTTAGAAATACTTGGATAATAAATAGCATCATAATTTTCGTTATTAAAAACTTTAAATTTCACGTTTTTAATTAATAAAGCACGAATCATTAATTCTGGATCATTAAGTCTTGGGTATCCTTCTTTAAAGCCTTTTAATTTATTTAAATAATCTCTTTTCCAGATAGGACACATTATGGACCAAGGCAGTCTATAATTTAAAAACTCTTCTAAATAAGATGTTTTATGAATAATTTCTTTTTTGGTTACTAAACCATCTCGCATTACACCCATTGGAAAAACCAAAAAATCATTTTCTGGATTGGCTTTAAATTTAGTTACTCTATTTTCTAAACAATGAGGTTCTAAAGTATCATCAGAATCTAAAAAAATTATATAGTCGCCAACAGCTTTTCTCAGCCCTATATTTCTACATGTTGGTGCGCCTTTTATGGTATGTTCTGGTCTTTTTCCAACTTTAAAACGATTGTCTTTACTTTTGTAGTTGTTTAATATTTCTATGCTATTATCTGTAGAGCCGTCATCAATAATAATACATTCCCAATTAGTATAATTTTGATTTATTACACTATTTAAAGTGTTTTCAATTATTCCAGATCTGTTAAATACAGGTATTATTATTGAGACCAGAGCACTCATTGTTAAAAAGTTGTTACGTATTTATATTTATGGGTTGCTAAAACCATAAAATCTTTATTACCAGAATAGAGTTTTGTATGAATATCTATTTTTTTTTCTTTTATTTTATTTTCTAAATCCTTAAAAGTTTGCTGTTCTCCTTTTCGCTGAAAATCGTCTATAATAATGATAAAATCATCGTTAGCCTGATGATTTTTAATACAAGCAACAATATCGTATCTTGAGTAATTTTTACTTCCAAAGGGACCATCAACAATATAAAAATCGAACTTTTTATTTAATACATTTTCAATATTCTCGTAACCATTAGTTTCAAAACCTTTTACATTTTTAGTTACCATATTACAAATTTTAATATTTGAATTGGCAGACAATGTATAGTTATTGTTAAAAACATTACGCCATTCTTCGCTTTGCTCTATAATTAAATGATTACTTTCTGAAATATGATTATCGATATAGCTAGATATAAATTTTGATGATTCTCCTAAACCAAACTCAACAATTGATTTTGGTTTATATTCATTTAAAATTCTATTTAAAACATAAAAAAAAGCATAATTCCCAGCCCAACGCCCTATATTTAAAGGCAATTCTTCAAGCCATTTTTTACCACGAATACTATCATGATAGATATGCGCCCATTCCAATTCTTTTAACTGATTATAGTTTAACTTTTGTGCCTTATTATTGTCTTCTATAATTTTTCTTATTCGTTTAATCATATTTTGATTCTGTTGTTAAGACTTGTCTAAATTTTTCGTGATAAAATATTTAGAACTTAAAATAGAAATGTTTTTATACATTAAAGCTTGTTTTTCTATTAAATGCCAAGATAAATAACCAAAAACAATAGAGATAAAAATAGACCAAAATAGAAATGAATATAGGTCTAAATTAAAATAATGTTTTAGTGTTTGTTGTATAGGAAAACTATAAATATATATGCCGTAAGACATGTCTCCTATTTTACCAAATGTACTAAAAAAAGACAATGGCAAATAACCTAAAACCAATATAAGTAATGAAAAAGCAATATGTTTAGTATATAAATAAACATTAAAATGAATTGATGCCATAATTATTAATAAAAGTAAAACCATGGTTGGAATGAAAAACCGAAGACTCCTATCTTTAATATTATCAAATTTAAAACTAGCTAATAGGCTACCAAATACAAAAAAAGCTCCAAAATTAATTATATCATAACCTCGCATACCTAAAATAGAAGATTCTGAGAATCGGTGTAAAAAAAATGTATGAGTTACTATTAAAATTGTAAAAGCTAAAATAAGAATGGTTTTAATTGTGCGTAATTGTTTTCTAAAAAACCATAAAAAAACTAAAGCTATGTATAATGAAAACTCGTAACGCAATGTCCATAAAGAGCCATTAATTGAATGATAGTTATGTGTAGAGAACACGCCTTTTATGCTTGATTGAAAATTATACAGCGACATGTTATTAGGTAAATATGTATAAAAATCTAGGTTTTTATAAAGCGAAGTATTTCCTTGATACACAAATGGAACAAGCAAAATAGTTAATAACAATACCATGAATAAACCGGGAAAAAGTCTTAAAAAACGTTTCTTAAAATAGCTAATAACACTTTTGCTACGTTGTAAACTTTGAAAAATAAAAAAACCACTTATTACAAAAAAACCGTTTAAACCAATGCTTGCAATAACTACTTGCCCATTTGTAATTTCATAAATCCATTGTGTTTTTTCTGTGCCACCAGATAAAGGATAGGCATGAGATATTACTACAAAAATTGCAAAGAGAAATCTTAAAAAATCAAAATTGTTGTTTTTATTCATCTCCATGAACTATACTTTTTTGACAACTAAAATTTATCTGGTTTATTAAACAAAAACTTAATTAAAAAAATATATCTCGAAATAGCATATCCTAAATCGATAAAAAAACACTTTACTGTTTGAATTATTGAGCCTAAAAAACCTTTTGAAGCCTTTAAAAATGTAACATCTTCATGCCATAATTGGTAATTACCTTTTACATCGTTTTTAAACCTAAAGAAGAGTTGTTTTTTGGTTCTTTTTATATCATAATTAAATATTGATGCTACAAAATCGATATGATAACCTGCTTTTAAAACCCTTGTTGTCCATTCTTTATCTTCAAAAGTTGCTACATCTTCTTTAAACGGAATCTTTTCCCAAACATTTCTACTAAAAGCAGATCCTGCGAAAATTAAACCAGATTTGTTAGGGTCTTTAGTGGCTGGAATATTGTTTATGTAATTTTTATAGTCGTTAGAATTATGTAAGCATCTTAAACCTGCTAATTTATTATTTGCTTTAAATTTTTCTTTTATTAGCTTAAAAAAATCATGACTTACAGGATAGGAATGTGCGCTAAATATAACTATAATTGGGTGTTTTGCTTCTTTTGCGCATAAATTGGCACTACCTCCAAAACTAAAGTTTTTAATGGTTACAAACCTAGCTCCATACTTTTTTGTTACAGCTTCACTTGTATCTGTAGACAAATTATCAATCACTATTATTTCATCAATATCATCTTTATACCTTTCTGTTAAATTTTTAAGTAAAAAAGCTAAAGCTTCATCTTCATTTTTATTTCTTATAACTACAGATATCATATAAGTATTGCTTATTTTTTAAACGCCTTAAATGGTTTAGCTATAAGTTTAGCTAATTTATACTCCAAAGAGTTTTTAAGTTTAATTTCTTTAGTTCTAGCTCTATTTAACTCAAAAAACATGACCGACATACAATTCTCGAAATCTTCTATGTAAAGTTCTTTATGTTTTTTAAAAATATATGCTCTGTTAGTTTCAGAATGATGTTTTATAGTATCTACAAGCATGGATTGTTTTGATTTTCTGTAATAAAACAAAAACTCTTCAATTATTTTGTATGACCATCCTCTTTTTGTAATAGCTAACCAAAACTCCCAATCTTCAAAGCCTTTTCTCATGCTTTCATCATAGCCTCCTACCTGCTCCCAGCATACTTTTCGGTAAAGAGATGTTGCTGATAGTTGATTAGCATACAACAAATTTTTATGTGTACTTCCATTGGGTTTTAACTCGTAAAAAGTTTTAGAAATATGCTTTTTAAAAAATTTACTATAGGTAGATACTATGGCTAAAGAAGACTCTTCTTCTAATACTGGAACTAATTTTAACAAATAACTTTCATGTAAAATATCATCTGCGTCTAAGGGCAAAATATAAGTGCCTTTGCTAATTTTTACTCCAGCATTTCTGGCACTTGATAGGCCTCCGTTTTCTTTGTATAGATATTTAAATCTATTATCTTTATTTAGCCAAGTTTTTGTTATTTCTTCAGTATTATCTGGGCTACCATCGTTTACAATAATACATTCCCAATTTGTATAAATTTGATTTAAAACAGATTGTAATGACTCATTTAAAAAATGAGCTTGCTTGTAACAAGGTACTATTATGGAAACAAGTATATTGGCTTTATTATCCATTTAACTTTTGTTTTATATACCTTATTGGTTTTAAAATTAATGCTCCTAACTTGTAATCTATCGATTTATTTACTTTTATTACGTTGTTTTTTAAAACACTATTTATTCTTAACAATTCTAAGGCGTAAAAGTCAAAAAAATCTTTAAACACATCATTATGTTTATTAAACATATATTTTCTTAATTCAAAATCATGTTTTGATAAAGCGGTTTGATCTCTTGATGTTTCTTTTATTCTGTAATGAGTTAATACCTCTTTAACGATATGCATTGAATAGCCTTGTTTTAAAATAGCTATCCAAAACTCCCAATCTTCATAACCTTTTAGCATTTTCTCATCATATCCGCCTACATCAATCCAACATTGTTTCCTAAATATTGAATTTGCTCTACCATTATTTTTAACAATAAAGTCTTTAATATTTCCGCCTAAAGGTTTTATTATCTCTACTTCTGTATTTTTTCCTTTAAAACTTCTACAGTATGAGCTTACTACTCCAACTTGTTTGTTTTTCTTTAAAACTTCTACCGTTTTTTCAATAAATGTTGGTTCTAAATAATCATCGGCATCTAAATTTAAAATATAGCCTGTAGTAGCCAGACTTATAGCTTTATTTCTAGCACAACTTACACCTCTATTTTCTTGTGAAATTACATCAACATTATCATACTTTATTTTATCAATTACAGCTTTCGTTTCTGTATCAGAACCATCATCTATAATAATAATTTTATCTGCTTTTAATGTTTGGTTTAAAGCAGAATTTAGGGCTTCATGAATGAACTTTCCATCATTATAGCAAGGAATTATTATTGTAACATTACTATTAGGGTTCATTTTAAAAATTAGTTTTTAAACAAAGCGTTTCAATGTTTATTAAAACATCTAATTACCTGATATTTTAAAGCAATTTATTTAAACAAAAATGGGAAAAGTTTTTGTCTAAGCCTAATTATAGGAAAATATTTGATACTTAACTTAGAAAATAAAAGTTTAGGGTTATTTATAACCAAATAAAACCAATAGCTAATGTAATTGGTTATTTTTTTATTTTCTCGAAATTTAAAAAACCATAACCAATTTAAAATTACATCTATATTTTTATAAGAAATTTTATTTTTTAAACTCCAATTTATTAGAGATTCATATAGTTTTATATTATATGTTTTATATAAGGCCTCTTGATTAAACACATTGTTATCATGAATACCTCGAAGGGCTAAAGCTGTGTTTAATTGACTTGGCGCTAAACGACATTTTAATGCCATTTTAAAAATAATATCGGAATCTTCTGCTACCATTAACGATTTATTAAACAATCCTATTGTTTTAAATACAGAAGCTTTAACCGTTATTCCATTTAAGTGTAAATAACCATATTTACTTGCTATAATAGCTTCAAAAAAATCTTCTGGTGCTAATTTTTTGGTTAATGTATTTAATTTTAAGTTTTGGCTTTCAGTTGTTTTGGCTTTCCTGTAAAAATGAAAACCAACTGCATTGTATACGCCATCAATATTTTCTAGACTTTGAAATATTTTTTTATCAGAAACAAATCTGTCTTTTAAATAAAAATCGTCGGCATCTAGAAAGGCAATAAAATTCTCTGTTGCTTTTATAATTCCTAAATTTCTACTTGCCGAACGTCCTAAATTAACCTGATTTTTATGATGATAAATTTTAACCTTAGGGTTTTCATTTTTTAAAGATTCTAGAATTTCTATGGTCTTATCTGTACTCCCATCGTTTACAACAACTACTTCGTTAACCTGAGATTGTTGCAATGCGGAGCGAATAGCTTTTTCTATAAAGCGCTCTACGTTAAATGCTGGAATTATTACAGATATTGAAAAGTCCATTTAGTAAATTTAGCTTTATTACTTTTTATAAAAAAATGAAAAATACTGTTGCCTCTTTCTAACTAATGGAAAGTATTTTACAGATAATATAGTTAACATATAACTAGGAGCTTTTATTAATATACCCAGCCAAAAAAGGGTATCTTTAAACCATCCGTAATTCTCTTTAAACCTTAAAAGCCATAACCATTTAAGTATTCTGTCTTTTTTTTGTACTGATACATTATTATAACCACTCCAAATAGCTAAAGACTTATACATTTTAATTCTATTTTTTTTATATAAATCTTGATTATTGAAAACATTTTCTTGATGAACGCCTCGCATTGCAACAGGCCTATCAATTATACCAGCTTCTAGATTGCATTTTAAGGCCATTCTCCAAAGCAGTTCTGTATCTTCTGAAACTTCAAGCGATTTATTAAAATATCCAACCTTATTAAAAATAGACTTTTTAACCGTTAATGCATCTATTGAAAAATGTCCTGCTTCTCCTTCTATTAACACTTTAAAAAGATCTTTTGGTTTTATCTTTTTTTTAACTGTAAATAATGTAAGTTCTTCCTTTTCTGTTAATGTGGGCTTCCTATAAAACTCTGCCCCAATAGCGTTATAAACACCATCACATTCCTGTTTAGTTTCAAATAGTTCTTTATCTTTTAGAAATCTATTTTCTAAGAAAAAATCATCGGCATCTAAAAATGCCATATAGTTTCCTGTAGCTTTTTTTATTCCTAGGTTTCTACTTATAGAACGTCCTTTATTTTCATTATTCTTATGGTGAAATATTTTAATTCTTTGATCTGTTTTCTGTAATTCTTTAATTAATACAAGTGAATTATCCGTACTGCCGTCATTAACAACAATAACTTCTTGAACTTCTTCTTGAATTAAGGCAGATTGTATTGCTTTTTCTATAAACCGACCGGCATTAAAAACTGGAATTATAACTGAAACTGAAAAAAGCATATTTATTTTTTTAAAAACTTTGCTCTATACATTCTTCTTAAAAACCTAAACCCATTATAAAAGGACCCCATTTTTAAAAACCCATAAAATACAATAAATGTATTTTTTAAATTAATTTTTTCAACTTCTTTTATATGTTCTCCAAAATCAAATAAAAAATGAGTTTTTTGATGTTTAGAAAACATATAACTTTTATTAATCAAGGTGTTTTGTAAAAATAATGCAGTTGATTTAGTTTTTAAATTGATATTATCTGTTTTACCTGAAATACTTTCATTAGATTCTCTAATTTGTATTATGGCTTCATTTACGGAGTAAATTAAACCTCCTTTTGTAAAATCTAACCAAGCTTTATCATCTGAATGCCATGCTAAAGGAAAATGTGTAAACCCAAAAGCTTCAAAATTTTTTCTGCTAAAAATGTATTCTGACAATGAGCTTCTTGCTTCCCATTTAAATTTTTTAAAATAAGCATCAGTTGCTTTTTCTAACTCTGGGTTAATATAAACCTTGCTTGTTTCTTTTCCTGTATCGTTTATAATTTGAGAAGCAAAGCGAATAAGGTTAATATTTTGCTTGCTAACAGTATTAATATGCCTGTAAAATGTTTCTACTACGTTTTTACCCAAAACGTCATCATCTCCAAGAACCATTAGCCACTCTTCACTTTTGCTCATCGCTATGCAGCGTTCCCATTGTTGCGTAAGCGAAAGGCTTCCTAGGTTTTTTTCAAATTTCTTATATTCAAATTTAAAACTTGCAGAAAATTTATTTAATACAGCCTCCGGATTTTCTAGACTGGCATCATTACCTATATAAACTTTAAACCGCTTATCTGTTTGGTTTGCTAACGATTTTAAAGTTGCCTCAAAAAAGGTTAATTTGTAATATGGAATGATAATGGCAAGCATAATATGTTTTTAATTATTTTTAGCTAACTTATTAATTATCTTTTTTATTAATAAGCCTAAAATATTACACTCATAAAAAAGCATACGCTTATTTTTTAAGTGCAGTTGCCAAAATAAATTTGAGTATAAATGCTTATTAAATAGTTTTACTTCACTCAAATAATTATTTTTATTTATTGCAGATGCTTGATCTTCATGCAACCTAAAAGTTACTAGTTCTTCATTAATAAAAACTACGCTATAGTATTTCATTAATCTATACCAGAATTCAATATCTAAAGATTGTTTAAGTATTGTTGAAAAATAGCCAACCTTATTAAAAACGTCCTTTTTTAACAATACTGCTGTTGGTTCTCCTATTTTATTTATTGGAACTTCTAATAGTTTTTTATTTGCTAAAAGTACTTTTCCAGAATATGCTTTATTATTTTCTATTTTTAAATTACTCCAGCTAGTATGTAAATTACCGTAAGTCTTTATCCAATTTTTATTCTTCTCATTTTTTTCATAAATGAAATTTCTTTTTGAGTATACCAGTCCTATTCTTGGATTTTTAATAGCCTGCTCCACCATTTTATCTATGCAACTTGGTACAATTGTGTCGTCCTGAAATAAAAACTTAATATAATCTCCTTTTGCATTTTTTATACAATTATTCCAATTTGCTCCTATACCATTTGGTTTATGATTATATATAGCAATAGGAATATTTGTTTTAGATTTATAATCCTCAATAATTTTTAAGGTTTCATCTTTCGAATTATCATCTGAAACTATAATCTCTAAATTTGAATAGGATTGTTTTATTGCAGATTCCATAGCTTCTGTAATAAATTTAGCGCCATTATAGGTTGGAATACATATAGAAACTAGCGGTTTCATTAAATTTTTTTTTCGGTTAATAAATACAAACTATTATATATCTATTTTCTTAACAAAACCTTTTTCAACCAAATAAGAGTTTTCATTTATTGAGTAAATCTTGTTATTAGTTTCTTTTAACTTTTCTAGCATAAAAGGCATTGCATCATCCATTTTTACACCATCGGTTTGAATAACACTATAGTGTTTATTATGCTTTTTTCTTAAATCATAAGTCCAATCACTAGTCTTAAAATCTAATTTATTTAACTCTTCTTCAAAAAAATAATCTGAAGAATTAAAATCTACTCCAACCAACAATATGGTTTTATTAGGAAAACAAATTGATATATAATTTAAAACACTTGAAAAACTACCTTTAAAATGAAATAGAGGATCATTTAAGGTTTTAGCCCATTGCTTTTTTTTGTTTTCACAATGTATTATATCAATAAATTGAATTTCAGATCCTTTCGAGACTAAATTATATAATACATGTGGTTTAGTAATAAATACTTTAGCTAATAAATAAACATATTTGTTAAATAAATTTACACTAATTGGTTTTAATGTTTTTCTACCTAATTTTACTAAAAACAGATTGGTATACGTTTTAAATTTAAGTTTAAGCTTTATAAAATTAAATTTACAACTATTTTTAAAAAGAAGATTTTTATAAAATTCTGAAACTATAAACGTTGGATTTTTTTTTTCTTTCCTAAAACGTTTAAATATGTATTTAAGCATTAAAACTGAAGATATATCGTGCCTATCTTCAAAATAAATATGGGTAGGTGTTATACCAGATTTATCGTAAAATGCTGAAAATTTATTGACAGCCAATTTAACACTACATGATTCAAGTTTCTGTTTTTCATCTTGGGTTAAGTTTAAAATACTTTTCCCAGAACCTAATACAAGAACAAAATCTGTTGTAGACATTAGCTGTGATTTCTTATAGCTGTTAAACCTTCTTCAATATTATTGAGAGATAATTTGTAAAGTTCATTTTGTTTATTCTCAATAAAATCTATTCTATCATTTGTATTTTCAAGCGATTGCAATGCTTTTTCGTGTAACTCTTTTTCGAAATTTGAATTTAAAACATCTACCCCCCATTCTGGTTTTCCAATATCATCTAAAAACCATTGCATTTTATTATGAGACACTATAGATAAAATTGGCGTGCTACACCCAAAGGGTATCATTTGAGCATGCCCTCTCATACCAATAACAAGTTTGGGCTTAATATATTCTTCAATTATCTTTTTAGGGTGTTGATCACTTAGCCTAACTAAATCAAAGTCAACCTTATAACTCTGCAAAAAAGGAATAATAGCCTCGTCTGCAAGCATATGACTATATACTTTTATACTATAATGCTGTGATAATACTTTTAAAACTCTAGCAATACTTGATAAAGTATCTCCTATGTTTTCCCCGAATCTTAAATGAGATCTATCAAAAGCAGCATTTATTACTATAAAATTCTCCTTTTTTTTATTAAAATTGATATCATTCTTATAAATCTGTCTTAAAAAAGTAGTCATACAAGGTTGAAAACGCAATTTACTATGCAAATTTTCAGGAAGGTATGATTTAACAGCATTAATACTACCATGGTTTCTTAAACCCAGATAAACAGCTTTTTTTGCAAATGCTACTATATTTTTTTTAAATACTGGTTCAAATTCATCTTGTCCTCTAAATCTATTATACCCAACTGCAAACAATGCTACAGGAACATTTATGTTAGACAACATTTCTATAGAACATGGCCATTGCCAACCACTATGATTATTTGCGTTTGTATCTTTTAAAAAAAGGCCTCCTCCACCAATAACAATACCACTAGTTTTATTAATTTGCTTTATTAAATTTAAATTAACTGTTGGGTAAACCAATTGATTTTTCCATTTTATTTTATTATCAACTTCCTTCCATAAATCTTGAAGGGCTAATGGAAGTAAAGCATCGCCAGCGTTTCCATAATTAAATGCTGAAACATGAAAAATTTTTTTATTAGTTTTAGCTAATTTAGTTACTTTTATTTGAGGCAAATTACCTATTGGCTTATTGTAACCTAATATTTTTTTGATAATTTTCTTAACTTTTTTTTTAAGCTTGGTCATTATATTTTTTTCAAGTTTAAAACTTCTTCTATTTAAGAAAAGATTTTAGTTTATTTTTTACTCTACTTAAAAGTTTTTTATTCTTATCTTCTTTAAGTTGTTGCGCTTTAAAGTCTGTAATTATATTTTTTACCCTGTTTTTATTATCAATGTCGTGGCTTTTTACATCTCCTTTAGTTGCTATAACAGCTACAAAACCTCTATTCATAAAAACTTCAGACACGGTAAACCCTTCACTTTCTAATAACCAAGGAAGACTCTTATTTGAAAATGTATTTACATGTACGTTCCAAAAAAAAGTATTTAAATCATTTGTATAAATATTATCAATAGTTGGACATTCAATATAAACAGAACCATTAGCATTTAGTCTTCTATAAATATTTTTAACAAAACTTCGTGGGTTTAAAACATGTTCTATTACATGAAAACTACATATAAAATCGTATAATTTTGGACTATATGAATCATCAAAAAGTATAGTATCTACGTCTATTCCGTATCTTTTTACAGCAACATTTACAAATTCAGAATCTGGCTCAATTCCTTTAACTTTATTATCTCTACTTTTAAGTAGCCACAAAAAGCTTCCTGTACCGCAACCAATTTCCAAGCATGTTTTGGTTTTTAAAAAAAAATCTGGTATTTTTTGTTCAAGTAAATGTAGTCGTTCTAAAGCCCAAGACTCGGTTTGAATAAATTTATTTAAATCTGGTTTTGAAGATTTTCTTGCTTCTTTAGAAAATGCACCATCCAAATATAAATGATTCACTTCTTCATTAGAAATACGTGGATATGTATAAACAAAACCGCAACTATCGCAAACGTAGTTTTCAAGAAATAAATTACCTCTTGAATTATTATACAATAATTCACTTTTTTTAGAATTACAAAGTGGGCATTTATTCATTATTCTATTGTAAAATTTGAATTTAATAAAACTGGAACAGAGGTTGTTAACGGAGCTTCTCTTACAAAAAACTTAAAACAATTTTCTTTTTTATATAATGTTCTTCCTATCTGAAAATGACCTTTTAAATCTTTAGTTTCAATTATAGTAATACCAAAATAAAACTTTCCATTTGTAAATGAACCTGGTATTTTACATTTTACATAAAAGCTATCTCCATGATTTTTACTAATTCCAAGGTTTTCTAAAGAAGATGTAATTGCTACATGTATCATTTGTTCATCTGTAATTGGTAAATGAACTGAAAAATGTTCAATATCTTTTGGGCATTTAAACTTAAAACTTAAATCTATACCTTCTCCTTTACTAAGATTTAAAGCTTGATCATTATTACATATTTCAACACCATTAGCTATAATATTTGATATCTCAATATTATATGGATTTATTTCATTTGACTTATAATTGTCTTCAAAAGATAAATAATAATTCTCTACAAGTTCTCCAACATTATTTGTTAGTAGTTTTTCTTTACCTGTGTCTAACAATAATCCTTTTGTACAAATTCGAGCTATTTGAGGCATTGAATGGGATACCAAAATAATAGCACAAGTATTTAATAATTCAGAAATTTTGTTTAAACATTTAATTCTGAAACCTACATCTCCAACAGCCAACACCTCATCAATTATTAATACATCGGGTTCCATTTGTGCTGCAACTGCAAAACCCAACCTTACTTTCATACCACTACTATAGTTTTGTACTGGCATATCAATAAACTCTCTAATTTCAGAAAAATCGATAATTTCTTCTACTTTACTTTCTATCTCTTTTCTTGAAAAACCTAAAACAGCTCCATTATTATAAATATTTTCTCGACCACTTAATATGGGGTTAAAGCCTGCTCCAAGTTCTATAAGTGCTCCAACGCGTCCTTTAATAGTAATTTTTCCTGCATCTGGGTTAATTAAACCATTTAACATTTTAAGCAAAGTAGATTTCCCTGCTCCATTATGCCCTATTAAACCTAAACACTCGCCGCGCTTTAATTCAAAACTTATATCTTTTACTGCCCAAAACTCTTTTTCTCTTAATTTTTTATCATACTCGTTCCCTCTTACACCACTAACCAAGTCTTTTACTCCATACCACAAGCTGGTTTTTAAATCTTTGCAGAACTTCTTGCTAAGATTCTCAACTTTCACTAAAACATCATCATTTTTCATATTAAGCACTTAACCGTTCAACAATTATGGGAATAGAGATACGATAAATAACTAAACCTATTAATAAAAAAGGAATACATATACCTAGTACAACTAAAAAATATATTAAAAAAGTGGGTTCAAATCCAACAGATAAATCTCGTGCAGTTAAAATAATAGAGCTTATAGGATTCCAAGTCATTACAGATTTCATAATTCCAGTTTTAGGTATACTATAAACCACAGGTGTTATGTACATTAAAAACTGCATTCCAAAAGAGATAAGTTTACTAATATCTCTATACAACAAACCTATAGGTGTAATAAATAACCCTAAGGTCGTGCCAAATAATATTGCTCCTATAATTGTTAATGGGAACAACAATAAACTCCAATGAAAACCAACCCCATAAAAGAAAACAAATAGTATTAATAATATAACTTTTATTGAACTGTTAAACAACAACTTATATATTCCAGAAAGTATTAATGCTTCTTTTGGGAAATTAATTTTTGTTAAAATACCTCTCGCCGCATTAGTGCTTTGAAGTGGCGAATTTATTGACGCCACAATAATGGACCAAATTAATGTACCAGAAAAAGCATATAAAGGGTAAGGTACACCTGTATCTGACAATGTTACCGTGCCTGTATTATTTAAAAAAATCCAAACAAATGCAGTACCTAATGGCAATAAAAACGCCCATAAAACCCCTAAATACGATTGTCTATACTGCGCTTTTATATCGCGCTCTGCCAATTGGCGAGCCAAAAACCTAGAATTATAAACATCTTTCAAACTCGTTTTCAAGAGTTTAAAAAAACTTATATTATTATTTTTTTGATAAACTTTAACTTCCAATATCGTTATAGAATAGTATTAATTAAACCTTAAAAATATTTTTAAATTTTAATAACCAGCTTGCTTTTTCATCATCATCATTGTATCCATTTCCATAACTTCCGTAGCCATAGCCGTAACCGTAGCCATAGCCATAGCCATAGCCGTATTTACCTTTTTGATTATAGCCATTGTAAACAAAACTTAAATTAGCTATTTCACCTTTATTGTATTTTGCGTTAATTAAATTAAGCATCCCTTTTTTAGTATAGTCTTGTCTTACAATATATACAGTAGCATCAGCATATTCAGTAAGTTCTAAAGCATCGGCTACAAGCCCTATAGGAGGTGTATCTAAAACAATATAATCATACGATTGTTTTAAAGACCTCATTAAATCGTCCATTTTATCTTTCATTAATAACTCTGAAGGGTTAGGAGGAATTGGCCCAGATGTTATAACATCCAAATTTGGCACTTTAGTATTTTGCACAACCTCCTCAAAGTTTTTTTGTCCAATTAGATAATTTACAACTCCGATGTCATTTTTAATTTCGAAATCTCCAAAAATCTTTGGTTTACGTAAATCTAAACCTACTAATGCCGTTTTTTTTCCACTCATTGCAAATACAGTTGCAATATTGATTGAGCAAAATGTTTTTCCTTCGCCACTTACTGATGATGTTACCATAACGGTTTTAGAGCCTTCTAAATTATGCTTTTTGTAAAAATACTGTAAACTGGACCTTATGGATCTAAAACCTTCGGCTATTGTAGATTTTGGCTTTAGATGAACAACCATATTGTTTTCTAAATTATTTTTTCCTACTACCCCCAATAATGGAATAGTTGATAATTTTTCTAAAACTTGAGGGTTATGTATTTTATTGTCTATAAGTGTAAGTAAAAAAGCCAATAATAATGGAGGCAAAATACCGCCAATGATTGCAAATAAATATCTTGAACTTAATTTTAAATCTATTGGTGTTGCGCCGGTATCTTTAGCTGGATCTATAACGACAATATCTGAAACACTTGCAGATTTTATTATATCTGCCTCGCCTCGTTTTGCTAAAAACACATTATATGTTTTCTCACTTAAAGCATATTGCCTTTCAATATCAAATAACATTTGCTGTGCTTTTGGTAGCTTTCTAATTTTTGCATCCTCAACAGCTATTTTATTGTTTATTATTTGGCGCTCTCTTTTTAGTTCTGTATTTGCAGAACTAATATTTTCTAAAAGCACTAATTTAATACCTTCAATTTCTCTATTTAAATCGGCAAAAATTGTAGCATCCTTTCTTACCGTTGCACCATATTTAGATTTTTGAACAGATAATGCATTTATTCTAGATACATTTGCTACAATATTACCTTCTTCTATTCCAGAAACTGCTGGCGCAGGAACATCTGTAAATGTATTACTGGTTTTTAAATAATTTTCTAAACTTGAATAATACGCTAGTTTTCTATTTATATCATCCTTTTCGGCTTCAAGCCCTGTTAGTTTTGCATTAATTGCAGAACTTTCGTTAGATAAATTAAATATTCGGTTTTTTTGTTTGTAATTATTTAAGGAATCGGCATTAAGCGTTAATTGAGACTTTACCCTATCTAACTGGTTATCAATAAATTTTATAGTATTTGTTACAAATTGATTTTTTCTGTTTAGTTGATCTTCACTTAAAACAGAAACCGTTTCGTTTAAATAATCTACAATTTTGCCTTTATTTACATCTACCAAACTTAAATTTAATGTCGGCGAATTTCTAGGGTTATCTATAGCTAATTTATATCTATATTTTGCTGTAACTGCATTAAAATCGCTAAATTCTATAAAATATTCATCATTAACTTTAGGAGTTCTATCTTCAGCTAAATACACAACACCATTTACAAAGGGCAAGCTAATAGTGTCGCCAAAGGTAAATTGTTCTTTAAACTCGCCTATATTAACATCTATATTTTTTCTTTTTTTGTTATCAAAATTCTGAACCCTTGCGGTATTAGATTCAAAGCTTATTGAAACTTGATATTTATTATCATCAAGACATGTTATTTTAATGGGATGGTTTAAAACCTGACTTGTGTTTGGTGTTAAATTAATTCGTATTGGTGATGCTTTATAAATATCGTCTTTTCTAAACCTTGATTGTTTTAAATAACTAATATAAAATTGAAGGTTATCGACTACTTTTTCATGAATGGAACGCGACCTTAACGAGGTAATAATAGTTTGTACTTTTCCTGAAACACCTCCCCAATTAAAGGTTAAGCTTGTGTTAGAAGTAAATAATGGATTGGATTCTTCTTCAACAGATATTTGAGTACTTAATCTATACGATTGTTGCATTCTTATATTTTGTTGATAGACAATAAATACACCTACGCCTATAAACAATACAAACAACTTCCAATAACTTAAAATTCGAATTAAAAATGCTTTTAAATCGAATGTAGGTTGCGATTGTGACTCTGCAATATCAAATTCTTCTTCCATAAATATTTAATTAAAGATTTTTGGTTAAAAAATAAGTAGACACTAATACAGATAAAATTGACGCAATAGTTGTAACATTTTGTATTGCTGTTTGCCCTGCTCCTAAAGCTTTACGTTTTAGAGGTTTTACCAAAATAATATCATTAGGTTGTATGTAGTAATATGGCGACTGCATAGCCTTTATATCGGTTAAATCTATATGATGTATTTTTTGTCCGCCAGGATATTGCCTAACTATTAAAATATCTGTTCTGTCGGCAGTATCAGGCAAATCACCAGCATTTGCTAAAGCTTCAATAATATTTACTCGATCTTGAAATAAGGTATACACACCTGCGCCACCTTCTCCTGTTACAGTATACCTTAACCCTGCTAGATTAACAGTAACAAACAATTCGGCGCTTTCTTTAAAATATTGCTTTAATAATTCGCTTTTTACTTTATCTTCAATTTCTTCAATAGTATACCCTAATACATTAATTTCTCCTAAAATAGGAAACTCTATATTGCCGTGCACATCAATAGTAAACCCATTAAAGTATAACCCTGCTTGACCTTGTCTTGAATTTTCAGCTTCTCCCACAGGATTAAAAATACCTACAAGCTCGGGGTCTAGTGCTTTTACATTAATACTTAAAACATCATTTACCTGTACTTTATACGGTTTTGGTAATTCTGTTAAAACCAAATCATCACCACTACTTCCATCTTTATCCTGTAAATAAACAATATCTTTATTTGTTATACATGAGGTAAATACTATAGTAAATAATAAGAATATAAGTTGAAGAAAAGGCTTCATATAGAGGCAAATTGATTTATCACAAATATAACTTTTAGTGTTGAAGAATAAAACTTATAGCTGGTTTTTTGGTTTTTTGTCCGTTATTTGCAAAAAATACTAGCTTTTGAATTATTTAACTGTTGAAAACATATCGAAATCTTACGGCGAGCATACGCTTTTTGAAAACATTTCCTTTAGCATCCATAAAGACCAAAAAATAGCTTTTGTTGCTAAAAATGGAACTGGAAAAACATCTATTTTAAATATTTTATCTGGTGATGATACTGCCGATGCTGGCGAAGTTATCTATAGAAAAAACATTAAGGTTTCTTTTTTATCTCAAGACCCTAAATTCGATAAATCTTTAACCATTGAAGAAACCATTTTTGCTAGCGACAACCCAATTTTAAACATTATAGCAAATTACGAAAAAGCACTTTTAAATCCTGAGGACACAGACACCTATCAAGCTGCATTTGATGCTATGGAACAGCATCAAGCTTGGGATTTTGAAACCCTTTACAAACAAATTCTTTTTAAACTAAAACTAGATAACCTAAACCAAAAAGTAAATGTACTCTCTGGCGGCCAAATAAAGCGTTTAGCTTTAGCAAATGCTTTAATAAATAAACCCGATTTATTAATTCTAGACGAACCTACAAACCATCTAGATTTAGAAATGATTGAGTGGTTAGAAGCTTTTTTTGCAAAAGAAAACATAACTCTATTTATGGTAACCCACGACCGCTATTTTTTAGAACGTGTATGTAATGAAATTATTGAGTTAGATGAAGGCACACTATACAACTACAAAGGCAACTACTCCTATTATCTAGAAAAACGCGAAGCTAGAATAGAACGTGAAGCTGTTGAAACCGGTAAAGCTAAACAGTTATTTAAAAAAGAATTGGCCTGGATGCGTCGCCAACCCAAAGCCAGAACTACCAAATCTAAATCTCGTATTGACGATTTTGCAGATATAAAACACCGCGCACACCAACGCAGAAACGACCATGAAGTTCAGCTAGAACTTAATATGGAACGCCTAGGTAGTAAAATTCTAGAATTCCATAAAGTATCAAAAGCTTTTAAAAACAAAACCATACTTAACGCCTTTGAATACACTTTTAAAAAAGGAGAACGCGTTGGTATTATTGGAAAAAACGGCACCGGAAAAACCACGTTTTTAAACATACTAACACAAACAACACAACCAGATTCTGGAAAAGTTATAACAGGCGACACCGTTAAGTTTGGATACTACACACAAAACGGAATTACCATAAAACCCGAACAAAAGGTTATTGATGTTATTAGAGAATTTGGCGACTATATTCCGTTAAAAAAAGGAAGACAAATAAGCGCACAACAACTTTTAGAACGCTTTTTATTTAGCCGAAAAAAGCAATACGATTTTGTTGAAAAACTTAGCGGTGGCGAACGTAAACGACTGTATTTATGTACCGTTTTAATTCAAAACCCTAATTTTTTAATTCTTGACGAGCCTACCAACGATCTAGATATTGTAACACTTAATGTTCTTGAAAGCTTTTTATTAGACTTTCCAGGATGCGTTATTGTTGTATCTCACGACCGTTACTTTATGGATAAAGTTATAGATCATCTTTTTGTATTTAAAGGCGAAGGCGTTATTGAAGATTTCCCAGGAAACTATACAGACTACAGAGTTTATGAAGATAGCCAACCTGTAATATCGAACACAGCAACCGAAAACAAAAAAGACAAACAATCATGGAAACAAAACGAAGCCTCAAAACTTTCGTTTAATGAAGAAAAAGAACTAAGAAATATTGAAAGCAAACTAAACGCTTTAGCCTTTGACAAAAAGGAACTAGAAAATAAATTTAACAACCCCGATTTAACTCAAGACGACATTAACAAACTATCGGCCGAGTTACAAAAAATTATCGATACTATTGAAGCCAAAGAAGAACGTTGGTTCGAGTTATCTTCTAAATTAGAAGAGTAAGCATGCTTTATCAAATTACACAATACATAAAATTTATTTTTAAATCTACCAACCAACATGGTGTACACTCGCCCTTTGTGTATAATTTAGTTACAAAATGCTTTTATGATAAAAACCAACACAAGCCATACAAAGCCATTTACAACTTAAAAAAAACATTATTAAAAAATAAAGCTAAAATTAATGTAACCGATTTAGGAGCAGGCTCGCGTGTTATGAAACAACAAGAACGCTTAATTTATAACATCGCTAAACATGCTGGCACAACAACCAAAAGAGCAAAATTACTTTATAGACTTACAAAATATTTTAAACCTAATACTGTTTTAGAATTAGGCACATCATTAGGTATAGCAACTCAAGCTATGGCTTTAGGAAATAACAATGCTAATATTACCACAATAGAGGGATGTTATGAAACCTTAGTATTCACTAAAGCTCAATTAAAAAAAGACAACATTAAAAATGTATTGTTTATTAATGGTAATTTTAATGAAGAAATAAAAAAGTTAAATCATAATAGTTTCGATCTTATTTTTTTTGATGGAAATCACCAAAAAGATGCTACGTTAAGCTACTTTAAAAACTTATTAAACACGGCAAATAACAATTCGGTTTTTATTTTTGATGATATATACTGGTCTAAAGGCATGACTGAAGCTTGGGAAACCATAAAAAAACATCCAAAAGTAACAGTAACTATTGATACTTTTTTTTGGGGTTTAGTGTTTTTTAGAACCGAGCAAGCAAAAGAACATTTTAAAATAAGAGTTTAACATAAAAAAACTCAGCAATATATATTACTGAGTTTTTTTTATAGAGACTCGCTTTATTTTACTTAACCAAATTTATTTCTACCCTTCTATTTTGTTTTCTACCAGCCTTATACATATTTGTAGCAATAGGCCTTCTTTCGCCATAACCAATAGCAGATAATCGTGTAACATCAATACCGTTTTTAACTAAAAAGGTTTTAACTGCATGGGCTCTTTTTTCAGATAATGTTTGGTTTAATTCGTAACTACCAATACTATCTGTATGCCCTTCTATAGTAAATTTAGCATGAGGATATTCTTTTAAAACCCCAATAATATCTAACAACACTTTGGTTGATTCTTCTTTAATTGTTGCATGCCCAGGCAAAAATAAAATCGTTTTAGCATAATCATTTAATGTTTTTTGCATTTGCTTAACAACCTCTTCTGGGCAACCGCGGTTTGCTAGCGTTCCAGCCATATCAACACAATCATCATCTTTGTCAAAAACTCCATCGCCATCGGTATCTGGCCAAGGACACCCTTTATTTATTGACGAGCCTGCTTGCTCTGGGCAATTATCGTCTTTATCCAACACACCATCTTCATCTTTATCACGCCATGGGCAACCTTTATTTTCTTCAGGACCAGCAACTTCAGGGCACTCATCAACATCGTCTAAAACACCATCTTCATCCTTATCTTCTATTGGGCAACCGTTATTAGAAATTGGCCCAGCTTCTTTCGGGCAATCGTCTAACTTATCAATTATACCATCGCCATCCTTATCTTTTGGAGCATTTTGAAATATAGGTACTTTCAAGCCTGCATAAACATCGGCTTCTCTATTATTATCGCTAGATATTGCCGAAATTACAGAGCCCGAACCAACATATAAAGGCCCAGCTCTAAAACCTGCCCCAACTCTAAAACCATTATTTTGTACAACACTTAATGGCATGTAAAAACTAAACCATTTACTTTCGTATCGTGGAGTTACAGATGCCATATTTGCTACGCGATTTGCTGTTATTCTATTTTTAGACATTAATGAAAAATCGGTATTTAAGTTTATATACCATTTTTCGTTTAAACTCCAATCTGCATTTACATGCAACGCTGTTGGCAAATCTATTTTATATCCGGTTGCAGAGTTTGTAAGTGTGTAAAACGTATTTAAAGCATCGCTAAAATTTTCTGCCGCTTCAAACTGGTCTTCGTTTACATTTGTATTAGCTATATTAAAGGCTTCTTTTACACCATTTTTATAATTTACAAAACCAATATCTGTAATCGACACACCTATTTTAAGTTTGTATTTGTTTTTATCTTTATAAGTGTAATTTGTTGAATTGTCTGCCTTATAGCTAGTATAATTTGGTCTCCACTCGTAAACAAACCCTAAATCTACACCAAAGCCACTTGCATTATCTGGTGTTTTATAATCGTAATCTTCATTATCAAAATTAGCGTATCGTGCATAGGTTAAGCTTCCGCTAGAGGTTATGCTTCCTGTGGTTTCGCCACCTCCAAGGTCGGTTCCATCTGCATCATATTCAATTGCTACATCTTTACCCAAAGCAAAAGCACTACCTAAGCCTTTTAAATATTTTATAGACACACCCGCTTTTACAACATGTTGCTTTTTGTTTAATATGGTTCGTGCATAAGTGACACCAAACTCTGCCCAAGCGTGTGCTAGTATATTAATATCATCTTCATTAAAAGTATAATCGTCTGTTGTATCATCATCAATAGAGGCTATAGAGGTTCCATTAACATCGTTTACATTTACAAAAGCCCTACCTCTTGTAAAAAGTGCTATAGAGCTGTTTTTAGATAAATTAAACATAAACGATGGCCCTAAAATATCTGTATTTAACGCTCCGTAGTTAGCATCTTTAGGGTGTTTTTTAGACTCTAAATCGAAACTATAACCATCTTTTGTGGCATCTAAAATATTAATTCCAAAATAATCGTTACTACCAAACAAACTTGCTCCGCCAATATTAATATCGGTTTTAAAGCGAGAATCTGTTATGCTTGCTGGATTAGATATTACACCATGCACACCACTATAGTTATCGGTTAAAAAACCTATGTGCGATTGTGCATGTATATTATCTAAAAATGTGAGGGCAAAAAATAGAAGAAATAACGTGCTTTTTTTCATAATAAGTATTTGTAGTAATAGCTGCAACAAATTTAATTTATTCAATCAATAAATTACTTACAAAATGTGCTTTTATACCCTTATTTTATAAAGAAGATATTAACAGCACTTATACGTTATATGCCTTTGTATAACTTTAAAAAATACAATAACTTCGTAATATGAAAATTTATACAAAAACAGGCGACAAAGGTACTACAGCTTTATTTGGTGGTACCCGAGTACCAAAACACCATATTAGGATTGAGACTTACGGAACGGTTGATGAGTTAAACTCGCATTTAGGTTTAATTCGCGACCAAGACATAAATCTTGATTATAAAGATTTATTAATTACCATTCAAGATAAGCTTTTTACAATTGGAGCCATTATGGCAACTGCTCCAGAAAAAGCTACTTTAAAAAATGGTAAAGAACGCTTAAACATTGAAAAAATTTCGGCTAAAGATATTGAACGTTTAGAGCATGAAATGGATACCATGAATGCTGCTTTGCCGCCAATGACACACTTTGTACTTCCGGGCGGCCATCAAACGGTGTCATTCTGTCACATTGCTCGTTGTGTATGCCGCAGAGCCGAACGTTTGGCTTCTGCCCTTAATGATTTAGAGCCTTTTGAAGCTAATGCTTTAACGTATTTAAACCGCCTTTCTGACTACCTTTTTGTGTTGGCACGAAAGTTGTCGTTGGATTTGCAAGCAAACGAAATTAAGTGGATACCCGAGAAAACTTAAACTTAATGTTTTTTGTGCTTAACTTACAGGTATAGTACAACTAAGTATAAAGCGCTTACTTTGCAAACTTGCCCGCGTTAGGGATTGAAGTGGAAAGCCCACAGCCCGACGTAGGAGGTGCGAGGACTTGCAACAAAAAGCCCGACCCTTGTGGTAACGCCCAAATAATTTTTATTGCTAAATATAGTATTAACCCGCAGGAATAATTTGCAGGTGTTTGGATTACAAAAAGATACGTTCTTATAATTAATGGTTAAATGAGTTTAAAAGATCTTATGAAAATATTGAGATGATTCATAAATATTTTTTAAACGAAAGTGTAACGGTTAATTTTCTGAAGTGTTTTTATTTACTTTTTTAAAATAAAAATATAAAGAAAATGAAATAATTCATTTTTTTCTTGCGTGTTTAAACTAAAAAATTATTTTTGCAGAAAATTAAACACATACAAAATGTATTGGACATTAGAACTAGCATCTTATTTAAGTGATGCACCTTGGCCAGCAACAAAAGACGAATTGATAGATTACGCTATTAGAACAGGAGCACCTCTAGAGGTTGTTGAAAACTTACAATCTATTGAAGATGAAGGAGACTCTTACGACTCTATTGAAGAAATCTGGTCTGATTACCCTACCGACGAGGATTACCTCTGGAATGAAGATGAATATTAATAAAGCATAAAGAACAGTTAAAAAGTCTCGAATTGAGGCTTTTTTTTTGTTCTAAACTGTATCTTTGATTGCCTTTTAATTTAAGGCCTTTAATAACGATAAACCCCTAGGTAAACCCTAGATAAAACATATAAAATTAAACTTATGAGTTTTTTAAATTCTGTACTTAAAATGTTTGTTGGCGATAAAGCCAAACAAGATGTAAAGGCTACAACACCGCTTGTAAATAAAATAAAATCTTTTGAAACGACCTTAGAAGCCTTATCGCACGACGAGCTTAGAGCTAAAACAACCGAGTTTAAAGCTAAAATTGCCGAAGCCAATGCCGAAATAAACAAACAAATAGCAAACCTAACACAAGAGGCTGATGCTACTGAAGATATTGACGCTCGTGAAGATATATACGAACAAATTGACAGGCTTAAAGATGAAGCCTATAAAGTTACAGAAAACGTTTTAAACGATATTTTACCTGAAGCGTTTGCTGTTGTTAAAGAAACCGCTAAACGTTTTACAAACCATACAACCATTACTGTTACCGCTAATGAATTTGACAGAATTATTTCTGGCGAAAAAGCAAATGTCGTTTTAGAAGACGACAAAGCCGTTTGGTCCAACTCATGGGATGCCGCTGGAAAAGCCATTACTTGGGACATGATTCATTACGATGTGCAATTAATTGGTGGTATTGCCATGCACCAAGGTAAAATAGCCGAAATGCAAACTGGTGAAGGTAAAACCCTAGTAGCAACCTTACCCGTTTACCTAAATGCTTTAGCAGGAAAAGGTGTGCACCTAGTAACAGTAAACGATTATTTAGCAAAACGTGATAGCGCATGGATGGCGCCTATTTTCGAGTTTCATGGTTTAAGTGTAGATTGTATTGACTACCACCAACCAAACTCTGATGCAAGAAGAAAAGCTTACAATGCCGATATTACTTACGGTACCAATAACGAGTTTGGGTTCGATTACTTACGCGATAACATGGCACACTCGCCAGAAGATTTAGTACAACGCCCACACCATTACGCTATTGTTGATGAGGTAGACTCTGTATTGATTGATGATGCCCGTACACCATTAATTATTTCTGGGCCAATACCTAAAGGAGACCGCCACGAGTTTACAGAACTAAAACCTAAGGTAGACGATATTGTTTCTGTACAACGTAAATATTTAACTGGTGTTTTAGCCGAAGCCAAAAAATTAATTGCCGCTGGCGATACTAAAGAAGGTGGCTTACAATTGCTACGCGTTTATCGTGGTATTCCTAAAAACAAAGCTTTAATTAAGTTTTTATCTGAAGAAGGCGTAAAACAACTTTTACAAAAAACCGAAAACTTTTACATGCAAGACAACAACCGAGAAATGCCAAAGGTTGATGCCGAATTATATTATGTAATAGAAGAAAAAAATAATCAAGTAGAATTAACCGATAAAGGTGTAGAATATATATCTGGTAAAGACAACCCAGATTTTTTCATCTTACCAGAAATAGGTATTGAAATTGATAACATTGAAAAGCAAGGCTTATCGGCAGAAGAAGAAGCTACATTAAAAGAAGAATTATTTAAAGAATTTGGTGTAAAATCTGAACGTATACATACACTAAGCCAATTACTAAAAGCATACGCTTTATTTGAAAAAGACACACAATACGTGGTTATGGATAATAAAGTAATGATTGTTGATGAGCAAACCGGACGTATTATGGAAGGGCGCCGTTATTCTGACGGATTACACCAAGCCATTGAAGCCAAAGAAAATGTAAAAATTGAAGATGCTACACAAACTTTTGCAACTGTAACTTTACAAAATTACTTTAGAATGTACCGTAAACTATCTGGTATGACAGGTACAGCATTAACAGAAGCTGGCGAGTTTTGGGAAATTTACAAATTAGATGTTCTTGAAACACCTACAAACCGCCCAATTGCTCGTGATGATAGAGAAGATTTGGTATATAAAACAAAACGCGAAAAATACAACGCTGTTATTGAAGAAGTTACTAAATTATCGCAAGCTGGTCGTCCAGTATTAATTGGAACAACATCGGTAGAGATTTCAGAATTACTAGGCAAAATGCTTAGTATTAGAAAAATACCACACAATGTATTAAACGCTAAACAACATAAACGCGAGGCCGATATTGTTGCCGAAGCTGGTAATGCAGGGCAAGTAACTATTGCAACAAATATGGCTGGTCGTGGTACCGATATTAAACTATCAGACGAAGTTAAAGCCGCTGGCGGATTAGCCATTGTAGGTACAGAACGCCACGACTCGCGTCGTGTAGACAGACAGTTACGTGGTCGTGCCGGCCGACAAGGAGATCCGGGAAGCTCTCAATTTTACGTATCGTTAGAAGATAACTTAATGCGTCTATTTGGTTCTGAACGTATAGCCAAAATGATGGATAAAATGGGATTAAAGGAAGGCGAAGTTATTCAACATTCTATGATTTCAAAATCTATTGAGCGTGCTCAGAAAAAAGTTGAAGAAAACCAGTTTGGGGTTCGTAAGCGATTATTAGAATATGATGATGTTATGAATGCACAACGTGAAGTGGTTTACAAGCGTCGTTACAATGCATTAAATGGCGAACGTTTACGTGTGGATTTAGCAAACATGATTTTTGACACATCTGAAGGTATTGCTGAAACTAACAAAGGCGCAAACGATTATAAAAACTTCGAGTTTGAATTGATTCGTTATTTCTCTATGAGCTCGCCAATTACTGAAGAAGAGTTTGGTAAGCTTTCTGCAAAAGACATTACATCAAAAATATACAAAACTGCTTTTGATCATTACAGAGATAAAATGTCTCGTAATGCAGATATTGCATTCCCCGTTATTAAAAATGTATACGAAACACAACGCGATAAATTTAAACGTATTGTAGTACCGTTTACAGACGGTGTAAAGAGTTTAAACGTTGTTACAGACCTTGAAAAGGCTTATGAAACTAACGGAAAACAGCTAATTAACGATTTTGAAAAGAACATTACTTTAGCCATTATAGATGATGCTTGGAAAACGCATTTACGTAAAATGGATGAATTGAAGCAATCTGTTCAATTGGCTGTACACGAACAAAAAGACCCACTTTTAATTTACAAATTTGAGTCATTCGAGTTATTCAAAGCCATGATAGACGAGGTAAATAAAGATGTAATTTCATTTTTATTTAAAGGCGAATTACCTCAAGAAACTCAAAACACGATACAAGAAGCTCGTGCCAGAAAACAAGAAAAGCTAAACGTACAAAAAGAAGAAATTCCTAATCTAGACGAGCGCTCTGCACAAAACAGAGCTGCAGGTAACACACAACGCCAACCAGAAGTTGTAGAAACTGTTGTACGCGATAAGCCAAAAATTGGTCGTAACGATCGTGTTACTATTAAACATGTTATGAATGGCGAAAACAAAACTTTAAAATACAAACAAGCCGAACCTTTAATAGCTAAAGGCGAATGGGTTTTAATTGAAGAATAACGTATTCCTGAAAATAATAATGATTACATTAAAAATCTCAGTATTAAACTACTGAGATTTTTTGTTTATTGTAACATAGTAACTTATACCCTTATAACGCTAGGCTTAATTGTATTGTAAACAACCAGTAATACTTCTTTTTACTTTTCATTTTACAACTATTCGTTAATAACTTCTTAATAATAGTCTTAAACATTAATATTTAATTTACGTTATTAAATAATATTTTTGTGCTCATGGAGCATATAGATATAGTTACAAAAAAGTTACAGAGATCGGTTGGCGAAGCTATAAAGCAATTTTCAATGATTGATGATGGCGATAGTATTATGGTTTGTCTTTCTGGAGGAAAAGATAGCTACACCTTATTACAAATGATGATGTACTTTCAAAAAGTAGCTCCAATTTCATTTAAAATTATTGCTGTTAATTTAGACCAAAAACAACCTGGTTTCCCTGAAGATGTATTACCCAATTACCTTAGTAAATTAGGTGTTTCTTATAAAATAATAGAAAAAAACACCTATAAAGTTGTTATGGAAAAAACACCAGAAGGCAAAACAACTTGCAGTTTGTGTTCTAGATTACGAAGAGGCACTTTATACGAAGCCGCTAAAGATTTAGGGTGTAATAAGCTAGCACTTGGGCATCATAGAAATGATATTCTAGAAACGTTTTTATTAAACTTATTTTTTGCTGGAAAGCTAGAAACTATGCCGCCAAAATTTAAAAACGATGCTGGAAATTTAATTGTTTTAAGGCCATTAGCTTTATGTAAAGAAAGTGATATTGAAACCTACTCCAAACACATGAACTTCCCTATAATACCTTGTAATTTATGCGGATCGCAAGAAAATTTACAGCGTAAAAAAGTAAAGCAAATGATTGCCAACTGGGAAGCAGATTTTCCAGACCGATCTTCGGTTATGATGAATGCTTTACAAAACATTTCGCCATCTCACCTACTAGATCAAAAATTATTCAACTTTAATACACTTGAAGAAGCAAGCCTAAAAGGGGTGTTAGTTTAATTGTTATAAAGTTGTTACAACGTCGCCGTATAAATCAAAATCTTCAGCTTCGGTAATTTTAACTGTTGTGTATTCGCCTGTTTTTAAATAGGTTTTTGTAGCATCAATTAAAACTTCGTTATCCACATCTGGCGAGTCAAACTCTGTACGCCCAATAAAATAGTTTCCTTCTTTTCTATCTATAACCACTTTAAAGGTCTCTCCTATTTTGGCTTGATTAAGCTCCCAAGAAATTTGCGACTGAATTTCCATAATTTGGTTTGCTCTATCTATTTTAACATCTTCAGGAACATCATCTTCTAAGTTATAAGCGTGAGTGTTCTCTTCATGCGAATAAGTAAAACAACCTAAACGCTCAAAACGCATAGCTTTTACCCATTGTTTAAGCTCTTGAAAATGCTCTTCGGTTTCGCCAGGGTAACCAACAATAAGTGTCGTTCTTATGGTCATTTCTGGAACAGCTTCTCTAAACTGAGAGATTAACTTTGTTGTTTTCGCTTTTGTAGTTCCGCGACGCATACTTTTTAGAATATTATCTGATATATGTTGTAATGGTATATCTAAATAATTACAAATTTTAGCTTCACGTTTCATAACATCTAACACATCTAACGGAAATCCTGTTGGAAATGCATAATGCAAACGAATCCACTCAATACCTTCAACTTTAACTAAAGCTTCAAGCAACTCGGCTAAATTTCTTTTTTTATATAAATCTAACCCGTAGTAAGTTAAATCTTGAGCAATAAGTATTAACTCTTTAACACCATTTGCTGCTAGTTTTTCTGCTTCAATTACAAGATCTTCAATAGGTGTACTTTTATGTTTACCACGCATTAAAGGAATAGCACAAAACGAACATGGCCTGTCGCAGCCCTCTGCTATTTTTAAATAGGCATAGTTTTTAGGGGTGGTTGTTAAACGTTCTCCTATTAGTTCATGCTTATAATCTGCCCCTAAAGCCTTTAACAATCCGGGTAATTCGGTAGTGCCAAAATACTCATCAACGTTAGGAATTTCTTTTACCAAATCTGGTTTATAACGCTCGCTTAAACAACCCGTTACAAATACTTTATCGACATCGCCTTCGTCCTTTTTTTTAACATATTCAAGAATAGTATTTACACTTTCTTCTTTGGCATTATTAATAAAACCACAGGTATTAATTACAACAATATTACCTTCCTCTTCATGAGCAACTGTTTTACCATTGGCCTTTAATTGCCCCATTAACACTTCGCTATCGTAAACATTTTTACTACAACCAAGAGTTACTACATTAATCTTGTTTTTCTTTAAAGTTTTTGTACGCATACTATCTATAAATCAGGGCGCAAAGATACAATATAATTAAACCTTTTATATATTTGATTGTCCTAAAATTAAAATACATCATTTTAATGCTACAAAAAAACATGCACACCTTTTTAAGGATAAAACAAATGCTTTAATTAATTTCTTTCTTTAAAAGGAATAATAACACCTTGCTCTAAATAGTTTTTTAAACCATTTAAAAGCATAGCCCAACAAAAAGAGGAGTGTTTTAAATGATCGTTATTTTTTGGCCAATTGGTATGGCTAAATTTTAAATAAGTTGCATTGTTTTTAGGTTCTAGGTTAAAACCAAAAGTAGTAGGGTTCCAATCTGCATCTGCTTTAGTCATTTTTAAGTAAAATAACTTATCTTTTTTTATTTGTATAACTCTGCAAAACCAATTATAATCATCGGTAAAATTTAAATTATATTCAGAATTTAATTCTGGTTTTCCTGAAGCTTTTAATGTCCACCAGTTATTTAGGTGTTCTGGTAGCGTTACGGCATCAAACACTTGTTTTGGCGGTACATTAATTAAAAGATTATGATAAATATTATAACTCATAATCCTATAAAATTACTAATTATTTAATTAAAGCTTAATATCGCATAACTATTTAGTTTTAAGACACATAGAAAAACCAACTTATTTAAAAAATGAATCTACAAACTCGAATTTATTAAATACTTGTAAATCTTCTATACCTTCACCAACGCCTATATATTTTACAGGAATTTTAAATTGGTCTGAAATACCAATAACCACGCCACCTTTTGCTGTTCCGTCGAGTTTTGTAACCGCTAAAGACGTTACTTCGGTTGCTGCAGTAAATTGTTTAGCTTGCTCGAAAGCATTTTGACCTGTAGACCCGTCTAAAACTAATAGTACATCATGCGGAGCATCATCAATTACTTTTTGCATAACACGTTTTACCTTAGTTAGCTCGTTCATAAGGTTTATTTTATTGTGTAAACGACCAGCGGTATCAATTATAATAACATCGGCATCTTGCTTAACACCAGATTCTAAAGCATCAAAAGCTACCGATGCTGGATCGCTTCCCATATCTTGACGAACCATTGGAACATCTACGCGATCGGCCCAAACTTGCAACTGGTCTATAGCTGCTGCTCTAAACGTATCGGCTGCTCCAAGTACTACTTTTAGTCCTTTCTTTTTAAATTGATAAGCTAATTTTCCTATGGTTGTTGTTTTTCCAACACCATTTACCCCAACTACCATTAAAACATAAGGTGTTTTATTACCGTTTGCCTGTTTAGGTAATTCAGGTATTGTGTATTCTGTTTCTTCTCCTAAATTTGTTTCGCTTAATAAAGATGCTATTTCTTCGCGTAAAATTTGATTGAGTTCGGCAGTTCCTAAATATTTATCTTTTGATACGCGTGCTTCAATACGCTCTATAACTTTTAAAGTTGTGTTTACGCCTACATCGCTAGTTACTAACACCTCTTCTAAATTATCTAAAACATCATCATCAACCTTAGATTTACCTGCAACGGCCTTACTTAATTTGCCTAAAAAGCTAGTTTTAGTTTTCTCTAAACCTTTATCTAGCGTTTCTTTTTTCTCTGAAGAGAATATTTTTTTAAAAAAACTCATTTTTTAACTGGTTGGTTATTTAATTAAAGTTCTATTATATTTTTTAATTGCGCTTCAATTATTTATTTATAGCTTATTAGCTTTTTACTTATTATATGATGCACGCAACAATGCTTTTTCAACATCTTAGAATAATTACTTATAGTCAATTATCTTACCAAATTATAAAAACTGTTATTATGGCATATAAATATAAAATAAAAAAGCCGCTTTCGAGTAGAAAGCAGCTTATAATATTTTTAAACAATATATATTACTTTTTAGCTAAAAAGTCGTTTACTTGTTCTGGACTCATGATAGATTCAACAAACATGTAAGCTCCTGTTTTTGGAGACTTTACCATTTTTATTGCCTTTGTTAATCTTTTAGATCCTGTTTGTAATGATGCTACTGATTTCTTTGCCATGACCTATATTTTTTACTTAATTTCTTTATGAACTGTCATACGCTTAAGGATAGGATTAAATTTTTTAATCTCCATTCTATCTGGCGTATTTTTTTTGTTTTTTGTTGTAATGTATCTTGAAGTTCCTGGTTGTCCAGACTCTTTGTGCTCTGTGCACTCTAAGATTACTTGTATTCTATTACCTTTCTTTGCCATGTCTTATACTTATTAAATACAGCTATTATTTTAAAAATCCTTTAGATTTCGCATCTTTAATTGCTGCAGATATACCAATTTTATTAATCGTTTTTAACGCAGATGTAGAAACCTTTAAAGTTATCCAGTTGTCTTCTTCTGGAATGTAAAAACGTTTCTTTACTAAATTCGCATGAAATTTGCGTTTAGTTTTGTTCATTGCATGAGACACATTGTTTCCAACCATGGCCTTCTTTCCTGTAAGTTCACAAACTCTTGACATTCTATATAACTTTAAATTCTTTGTTGCTTAAAATCGAGGTGCAAATATATAAAATCTTTACATTATGACAACGTAATTTTTATCAATTTTTAAAAATTTCTTTTAGCAACATTTCTAAGGCCTTATTTACAGCCTTATTTATAACTTTTATTCTAGAGTTTCCAAAGTTAAATTCTTGAGAATAAACGCCTGTTTTAGTAGCTATAGCAATAAAAACAGTTCCTACTTCGGCATTAGAATCGCCTTTGGTAGGCCCTGCATTTCCTGTGGTGGCTATTGCATAATCTGATTTAAATAATTGCTGCGCTTGTTTAGCCATTGCCTCTGCTACTTGATAGCTTACAACAGAAAAAGCATCTATTTCTTCTTTTTTAACCTTTAACACATCTATTTTTGATTGTGTTGAATAGGTTACTAATCCGCCTTTAAAAAATGCCGATGCTCCAGAATGTGTAGTAAATGTTTCTGCTACTGCACCTCCTGTACAACTTTCGGCTATAGCCAAGGTTTTACCTAATTTAGTTAATTGCTTAGCTATAACAACCTCTACCGAACCATCTTCATCTTCTAAACCACCGTATTCCTTTTGTATTAAAGGTATTACCTTATTTATTTGCTCTTGTACTTGTTTATTTAACAAAGCTTCATCATATCCCTTTGTTGATAAACGCAAACGCATTTTTCCTAAATTTGGTAAATATGCTAATTTAATATGTTTTGGTAAGGCATCTTCCCAAGCTTCTATTTTTGCTGCCAAAGCACTTTCGCCTATTCCGTAAACTAATAATGTTTTATGAAGTATAAATGGGCAATTATACTTTTCTTTTAACTGCGGTATAACTTGATACTTTATTAATGCTTCCATCTCATAAGGTACACCTGGAAGCGAAATAAAAACTTTATTGTTTTTTTCTAGCCACATGCCTGGTGCTGTGCCCAACCTATTCATTAAGGGTTTTGATTTTGATGGTATTAAGGCTTGATCTTTATTAACTTGTAATAGTTCTGTTCTTATATGTTGGCTCCAAATGGTTTCTATATTTTCTAGAACAGTGTCGTTTTTTACAAGCACGTCATTAAAATACTCGGCAATGGTTTTTTTAGTAATATCATCTTTTGTAGGTCCTAAACCACCAGTACAAATTATAATATCTGCACGTTTTTCGGCATCCTCTAAAGCCTGCAAGATATGTTCTCTATCATCTTGTATAGATGTTATTTGGTAAACAGAAACCCCTATTTTATTAAGTTGCTTTGCTATAAAGGTCGAGTTAGTATCTATAACTTGCCCAATTAGTAGCTCGTCTCCAATGGTAATTATTTCGGCTAACATTATAATTTAAAATCAGACCTAATTTCTGCGCTAGCTTTATCTATTGCGGTAAGTACAATATCCAACTGTTCTGTAATATCTACATTGGTTTGTGTAAACTTACCCCAATCCTGTACTTCTATTAACTTATCTAACACGCCTAACTCGAACAAATCTACCGTTGGTTTCATTTTATGAGCTGCTTGATAAGCTTCTTGATAATTTTTTTCTGCAACTGCAATTTTTAAACGTTCTGCATCAACGGGTACTTCTTCTAAAAAAGCTTCGGCTAACGACGCTATAAAATCCTCGTCATTATCAGCCAATTCTCTTACTCTAAATAATTTATAATGTAATTCCATTTTTTATTTTACTGTTATTGAAAACATTTCGTTGTTTTCTATAAAACCTTTTAATTTATCGTTAGCTACTACTTTGCCAACTCCTGCGGGTGTGCCTGTAAATATAACATCTCCTATCTTTAAAGTGAAATATTTTGACACATATTCTATTAATTCATCAATTTTCCAAAGCATGTGGCTCGTATTTCCATTTTGTACAATTTCGTCATTCTTTTTTAACGAAAACTCAAAACCATCAATATTATCAAGCTCTTTTTTACCCATCCACTTGCCTATTACAGCAGCTCCATCAAAGGCTTTGGCTTTTTCCCAAGGTAAACCTTTAGCCTTTAATGCACTTTGTAAGTCGCGAGCAGTAAAATCTATTCCTAGGCCTATTTCGTTATAATATTTATGAGCAAATTTTTTATCTATATGCTTTCCTACTCTATTAATTTTTACCAAAACCTCAACCTCATAATGTACATCATCAGAAAAATCTGGAATAAAAAAAGGTTGTTTTTTTAAAAGAATAGCCGTGTCGGGCTTTAAAAATACAACAGGATCTGAAGGTTTTTCATTTTCTAATTCTTTAATATGTTCGGTATAGTTTCTACCAATACAAATCAACTTCATTGTTTAATTTTTTTAATTTGGGCATTACCACAAGGGTCGGGCTTTACATTGCAAGTCCTCGCACCTCCGTTGTCGGGCTGTGGGCTTTACATTACAATCCCTAATGCGGGCTTACTTGCCAAAAATAGCTCTCCTAATTTTAACGTATACTTTTATTACCCTAATTTATTATTAAAACTTCTTAGTTTAATAGCTGTTAATATTTTTTTTGTGTATAACGGAAAATCTGCATTTAAAAGCCATCCAAAATAACCTGGTTCTTTTTCTAGAACCTCGGTAACCAATTTCCCTTTATGTTTCCCAAACGAAAAACACTCTGCGCCTTCTTTATTATAAGCTATAAAGCCTGCAAAATCTGCAAACTTTTTTCTTGAGCTAAATTCGGCTAAAAACTTTGTACTATTTTCTAATTCGTCATATTTATCCAATTGTGCTTTTAACACTTGGTATGTTGCATTAGTATCGGCTTCTGCACTATGGGCGCCATCTAGGTTTTCGTTACAATAAAACTTGTAAGCTGCACTTAAGGTGCGTTGTTCCATTTTATGAAATATGGTTTGCACATCGACAGCCAAAGTGTTTTTCATATCAAAATCAATATCGGCTCGCAACATTTCTTCAGCTAATAAAGGTATATCGAAGCGATTAGAGTTAAACCCTCCCAAATCAGAATCCTTTATCATATTATAAATATCTTTTGCGAGTACTTTAAAAGTAGGTTCGTTTGCTACTTTCTCGTTTGATATACCATGAATTGCAACAACCTCATCTGGTATTTTCATTTCAGGATTAACCAACCATGTTTTACTCTCTTCGGTGCCATTAGGAAACACTTTTAGTATAGAAATTTCTACTATGCGGTCTTTTGTTATACTTACTCCTGTAGTTTCTAAATCGAAAAAACAGATGGGTTTTGTTAGGTTTAATTGCATTAAATTTAAATTATTTTAACGATAATTTACAAAAATAAAAAAACCTAACCGTTTTACAGTTAGGTTTTAATTTTGTTTATGCTTTTGGGCTTATATTTCTCTGTTAACATCCCAAGCCTCTAGATAATCTGCAACTGCTTTTACAAACTGCCCTCCTAAAGCACCGTTTACCACACGGTGGTCGTATGAATGAGATAAGAACATTTTATAACGAATACCAATAAAATCGCCTTCTGGAGTTTCAATTACTGCAGGTACTTTTCTAATAGCCCCGAGTGCCAAAATACCAACTTGCGGCTGATTAATTATAGGTGTTCCCATTATGCTGCCAAAGGTTCCTACATTGGTAACGGTATATGTGCCGCCTTGGGTATCGTCTGGTTTTAACTTTCCTATTCTAGCACGGTTAGCCAAATCGTTAACCTGCTTAGTCATACCTACCAAATTTAATTGATCGGCATTTTTTATAACTGGCACTATTAAGTTACCATCTGGTAAAGCCGCTGCCATACCTAAGTTTATGTTTTTCTTTTTAATTACTTTATCGCCTTGTAAAGAAATATTCATCATAGGAAAATCTCTTAAAGCCTTTGCTATAGCTTCCATAAATATTGGTGTAAAGGTTAAGTTTTCGCCTTCACGTTTCATAAAGCCATCTTTAACTTTCTTTCTCCAGTTCCAAATATTTGTAACATCGGCTTCTATAAAGCTTTGTACATGAGCAGATGTTTGTACAGACTCAACCATATGATGCGCAATGAGTTTTCCCATTCTAGACATTTCTATAATTTCATCGTCTCCACTTGAAATCACTACTGGTTTTTCTGCCTTAGGCTTTTCGGTTGTTTTAACAGGTTGTACTTGTGTTTCAACTTGTTTAGCTGTTAATTGCTGAGCATTACCTCTGTTTTTAATAAAGTTTAAAATGTCGTTTTTAGTAACACGCCCGTCTTTTCCTGTTCCTGCAATAGCATCAAGCTCTTGCTGAGTTACCCCTTCGGCTTTTGCTATGTTTTTTACTAGAGGTGAATAAAAACGATCGCCACTAGAAATTACTGGCGCAACAGTTTCTTTAGCCTTTGCTATCGATGCTTCTACTTCTTGTATTGCTTCTTCTTTACTTTCGCTTTCTTTCTCGGTATTAGTTTCTTGGTTTGAAACTGCTTCAGAATCAACTTCACCATCTGTTTCAATAATAGCTAAAACTTGCCCAACTTGCACAACATCATCTACATTAAATAAGCGCTCTACTAACACACCATCTACCTCGCTTGGTACTTCGCTATCTACTTTATCTGTAGCTATTTCTAGTACTGGATCATCCATATCAATAGTATCGCCAACATCTTTTAACCAAGATGTTATTGTTGCCTCTGCAACACTTTCTCCCATTTTAGGTAATCTAAGCTCAAACTTTGCCATATCAATAACGTAATACTTGTTTTTTAATTTTATTTTGCAAAATTACTAAAAAAATTGCTGTTTTGCTTTAATATATTCAATAAAACTATTGTAACATAATAACCTGACCTTGGCTAAACCCATTGTTGCTTCCTATAATAAAACTGGATTTACTAGGTAATATCTTATATGTAACCTGTGTATTAAAACGATTAATTATACTTATAATTTCTTTATAACTTAACACATTAGCATCAAAAATAATTTCAGATTTTGGTTTTACTGCATTTAATTCTGTTTGCAAAATTACTTTTTTTGTTAATGCTTTTTCAATGCTTTCATTTTTTGCATTTGAAATAAAAACGTATTCTGAAACGTCTTTTTCTTTTGTTTTACGTGTTTTTCTAAATACAAAAGCTAATTTTATTCCTAGCCACACAATCATATCGAAAAATAAATTTTGTTTGAAATGTTTTTCGTAAAATATTTGCATGGCTCCAAAAAAACGACGTGCGTAGTTTTTATCTCTTAATGTACTTTCGCCTTTATAATGAATTACTGTAGAGCCTCCATAATAATAGTTATTATAGCCTGCTTTTAGTATTTTATACGACAAATCGATATCTTCTCCGTACATAAAGTAATCTTCATCAAAGCCTCCTACCTCATTATATATTTCTTTTTTTAAAAGCATAAATGCTCCAACTAGCACATCGACCTTCCCTATATTTTCTTTAGATAAATGGTTGGCATAGTAACTTTTAGAAAAACCAAGTATTTTTTTTAAAGCCACATTTACTTTAGGAATATTACGCTTACTTTCTGGTAAAAATTCTCCGCTTCCGTTTATAAGTTTGCATCCTAGAATTCCTAAGTTTTCTTTACTATCAGAGAAGTTTAATATTTTACTAAAGGTATCTTCAGCAACAACGGTATCTGGATTTAAAATACACAGATATTCGCCTTTGGCTTTTAAAACCCCTATGTTATTTCCTTTTGAAAACCCTAGGTTTTTCTTGTTTTCAATTAAATTAACCTTTGGGAATAAAGCTTTTACCATATTGCAACTTCCATCTTTAGAATTGTTATCTACAACAATAATTTCGGCTTCTATATTTGTTATAGCTGCTTCTACACTTCTTAGACATAACTCTAAAAAATGCTGAACATTATAATTTAATATAACTATTGAAAGTTTCAAATTAGGTTTGGTTTAAAATTTTATAGACGACTCGAAAGGTATCCTATTTACTATACTTCTTCCTAGAGTAATTTCGTCTGCATATTCTAACTCGCCTCCAACAGCTATTCCTCTAGCTATAGTTGAAGTCGTTACATTATATTCTTTTATTTGTTTAAAAATATAGAAATTAGTGGTATCTCCTTCCATAGTAGAACTTAAAGCAAAAATAAGCTCGGTAACCTCGCCTGTTTTTACTTTATTTACTAACGTTTCTATATTTAAATCGTGTGGACCTATTCCATCCATTGGAGAAATTTTGCCTCCTAAAACGTGGTAATGACCTTTAAACGTGCTGGTATTCTCTATAGCCATAACATCTCTAACATCTTCAACAACACAAATTATGTTTTTATTTCTTTTTGGGTTTGAACATATTTCGCAAAGCTCTACATCGCTTATGTTATGGCATGACTTACAAAATTTCACTTCGCTACGCATAGCTTGTAAGGCTTCTGCCAGCCCTAAAGTTTGCTCTTTTGGTTGCCGCAACATGTGTAACACTAAACGTAATGCTGTACGCTTACCTATACCTGGCAATTGAGACATTTCGTTTACCGCACGCTCCAATAATTTTGAAGAAAATTCCATAACGGCGAAATTACTATTTAGACACGAATTTCGCTAATTTTAATTAATCCTTTTAAAATACAAGTTCCCTTTTAACATTACGCATTTATAAATATTAAAATTTTTAGATACCCTATTAAAAACCAAAACTTTATTTTTCAATTTATATTTGTACTTTCAAAACTTGAAATTTAGTTTTTTATGACAGCCTCACAAATTATACTATTAATTATAGCTTACTTTATTGTTTTAATATTAATATCTTACTTTACAGGAAAAGACGACACTAACGATGCTTTTTTTAAAGCGAACAAATCTGCTCCTTGGTATTTAGTCGCTTTTGGTATGATTGGCGCATCGCTCTCTGGTGTTACTTTTATATCTGTTCCTGGTGCTGTTGAAACTAAACAATTTGGGTACTTACAGGTTGTTTTTGGCTATTTATTTGGGTATTTAGTTATTGCTTATGTGTTATTGCCTATTTATTATAAATTAAATTTAACCTCTATTTACACATACTTAAAAGACCGCTTTGGTAGTGTGAGCTACAAAACAGGATCGGTAGCCTTTCTTATTTCTAGAGTTGTTGGTGCTTCTTTTAGATTGTTTTTAGTTGCTAAAGTATTACAGCTACTAGTTTTTAACCAGTTTAACATACCTTTTGCCATAACGGTTGTAATTACTATTGCTCTTATTTGGCTATATACTTTTAAAGGCGGTATAAAAACTATTATTTTTACCGATACGTTGCAAACGCTTTTTATGTTAATTTCGGTAATTGTTACTATTTCGTTTCTTGCATCTGCCTTAGACTTAAATAGTTTTTCTGAAATTTATGCCAATGCTAAAGAAAGTGCCATGAGCAAAACATTTTTCTTTAATGATGTTAACGATGCTCAATACTTCTTTAAAAGTTTTTTTGCAGGCATGTTTATTACCATAACCATGACTGGGTTAGACCAAGATATGATGCAAAAAAACCTAACCTGTAAAAATTTAAAAGAAGCTCAAAAAAACATGGTCTCTTTTAGTGTTGTATTAATTTTTGTAAATATTTTATTTTTAGTTTTAGGTTTAATGTTAACCCAATACGCCAGTATGCATGGTATTACAGCAAAAAAAGACGATTTATTTCCTACCATAGCCATGCTACCCGAAATTGGCTTTGTAACTTCGGCTTTCTTTTTATTGGGGTTAATAGCCGCAGCATATTCTAGTGCAGATTCTGCTTTAACATCTTTAACAACTTCTTTTTGTATAGATATTATAGAATTAGATAAAAAACCTAAAGCTTCGCAAAAAAGAATTAGAAAACAAACTCATGTATTTATTAGCCTTTTACTTGTTGTTGTTATTATTTTATTTGATGCTATTTTTAAAGATGTTTCTGTTATATGGGAATTGTTTAAAGCTGCAGGATACACATATGGGCCGTTACTTGGTTTGTTTGCTTTTGGAATTTACACTAAAGCACAACTTAAAGACAAGTATGTTTGGGTAGTAGCTATTATTGCCCCTATTATTTCTTATATTATTAACAAATATTCTGTTAATTTATTAGCAGGTTACCAAATAGGATTCGAAATTTTAATAATTAACGGTATTCTTACTTTTTTAGGCTTAATATTGATTCGTAGAAAGTAAAACCAAAGTACAAGCTGCCTCAAAATCTATATTATTTTCTTTTAAAATTTTATAAAATTCGGGATTTTCTGTTCCTGGATTAAAAATAACACGTTCGGGTTTTAATGAAACAATATAACTATAATACGCTTTTTGTCGTTCTGGATTTAAATACAATGTAACCGTATTAATACCCTTATAATCTATCAAGCTAGTATCAATTTTCACTCCGTTTACTAAGCCCTCTCTTAAACCAAAAGCTTTAGTTTCAATATGTTTAGCAACCAATCGTTGTATTGCGTAATTGGAATACCTATTAGGTTTTAACGATGCACCAAGCACCAAAGTTTTTTTATTCATTAGTTAAAAAAGTTAAAAGACTGTTAATATCTACAAAATATAGTAACAGAAATTGAAATTTTGCGTCTTCTAAGAAATATCAATCAAAAAATCAATCAAATAAAAATGAGACATTTACTCTATTTGTGTGCTATTTTATTTTCTTTTTCAACGGCTCACGCAACAGATCCAGATCCCAAATCTGAAAAAACTGGCACCATATCCGGTAAAGTATTAGACGCAACTTTAAAAGAACCCTTACCATACGTTAATGTTATTGTTAAAAATACATCTGGCAAAACTATTACTGGTGGAATTACTTTAGATGACGGTACATTTACAATAGATAAAGTAACCGAAGGCAATGTTATAGTTAGCATTCAATACATAGGTTATAAAACAGCTAATAAAAACATTACTATTGGCAGAGGCAATTACAAAGTAAATTTAGGAAACATTTTACTTGAAGAAGAAGCCGAAAGCTTAAATGCCGTAACAGTTGTTGCCGAAGTATCTACCATTCAACAAAAAGTAGACAGAAAAGTAATTACCATAGGAAAAGATTTAACCACCGCTGGTGCAAGCGCTAGCGATATTATGAACAATATACCATCTGTAAGTGTAGACCAACAAACAGGAAACATAAGCCTTCGAGGAAACGAAAATGTTCGCGTTATGGTTGATGGTAAATTAAGCAATGTACCAATTGCTCAATTATTAAAACAAATCCCATCTACTTCTATCAAACAAATAGAATTAATAACCAACCCTTCGGCTAAATACAACCCAGAAGGCATGAGTGGTATTATAAACATAAAACTACATAAAAACACTCAGGTTGGTTTTAATGGAAATATTAACGTAGGTGTTACACACGAAGTTTATGCGAAGTTTAACAGCTCTATAGACATGAATTACCGAAATGGAAAATTTAATTTTTACGGCAATTACGGTAACAATATTGGCAAGTTTGATAACTTTGGAGACATAAAACGTTTAGACGATAATTCGTTACAAGATTTTAAATTTGGCAATAACAACAAGTCGCATTTATACAAAGTTGGTGTAGATTTTTATATGAATGATAAAAACACCATTTCGTTTTTTACAAATCAAAATATATTTAATGGCGATGGTTTTGGAAATACTATTATAAACTACAATACATTTACACAAAGCCAGTTATTTACAAACATCTCAGAAAACAATTCTGGACAATATAATTTAGCTTACAAGCATGAATTTAATAATGAAGATGAAACTTTAGATATTGAAATTGATTATAACGATTTTGAAAATGATGAGATTGCAAATTTCGATTACTTTAATTTTAACTTCCCACCAAATTATGTCGATAATGTAGGCACAGAACGTAACCAAACTACAATAAATGTTGATTATGTTAAACCTATAAACGAAAAAACTAAAATTGAAGCTGGTTTACAGGCCCTATTATTCAATTCGGATATAGCATACACATCTACAGGACAAACCTTTTCTAGCGAAGGAAACATTATACCAACACCAAGTACAGATTTTGAATACAATAGAGATATTTATTCGGCTTACTTTACCTACGGAAAAACGTTAGAAAAATGGAATTATCAAGTTGGTATAAGAGCAGAACAAGTAAATGTTTCTGCTGATGCTTTACGCCTTTTTAACGATAGCAGTACAGAATTAATACCTTTTAGCAATGATTATTTTCAAATTTACCCATCAGCTTTTTTAACATTCAGCCCATCAGAAAAAAACGCATATCAATTAAGCTTTAGTCGTCGTGTAGACAGACCTGGATTACAGCAAGTAAACCCAATTAGAGAGTGGAGCACACCTCGTGTTTCTTCTTTTGGAAACTCAGAATTACAACCGCAATTTACAAACTCTATAGAAACAAATTATACAAGACAATTAGGTAAAGGAAGTATTACTGCTGGTGTTTTTTACAGAATTATTGAAGACAATATAAGCAGATATGTATCGATTGATAGAACAGATATAACCTCTGGTAACTCTATTTTATCTTTTGATAATTTTGACAACACTTCTGCTTTTGGTATCGAGTTATCTACAAATTACCGACCAACAAAATGGTGGAGTTTAAATGCTAGTTTCGATTTATACTCGCAAACTCAACAAGGCATAACTGAAATTTTAGACACCGACAATATACAAAACGCAACCGTTAACGATATTATTAGGCAAGATACAGAGGTTAACAATGTGATCTGGAATTTAAGAGCCTTTAATAACTTTAAAGCATCAAAAAAATTAAGCTTTTCTGTTTTTGCCATGTATCGAGGCGAAGAAGAAGGCATTCAATTTACAAGAAAACCAATGTTTATGCTTAACACAGGCATGCGCTATAGTTTCTTAGAAGACAACAGAGCAACATTAAGCTTTAACTATAGTGATATTTTAGACACCATGAAATTTGAATTTGAAGGCTCAACTCCATTCCCTTCTGTTGGAGCCTTTAACTGGGAAAGTAACACATGGAATATTGCGCTTTCTTACCGTTTTGGTGGTGGCAAATATAGAGCCTTAAAAAGAAAACAAAGAGACAACAATACTAAATCTAGTGGCGGCGGATTTATGTAAAAAAAAAAATTTAGTAACCTGCTTAATATTTTGATGGTTAGTGTTTCTGCAGGCTTATTAAATAAAAAAACCCTTAAACATATGTTTAAGGGTTTTGCGTTTTAACACCTAAATGCATAAATATTATAAAAAAATATGTTAAATTTTGATTTTCAACACAATAACAAACAATAAATTACGTTAACGTGTATATACTATCTAACCAATAAAAGCGAATCATAATTATTTAGAGTTAGTCGTCTACACAAAAGCAAATTCGTAATTTAAGATTAGTATAATTAAAAAACTCGAAACGCGTTTCGAGTTTTTTTCTTAAACTGTTAAAAATCAGTTAAATAAACATATATGCTGTAATTTTTTATTCAATTTTGCGCCTAATACTTTAAGATTCTTCATTTAAGTGTTAGTTGAAGTTGATTAATAGCTAGAAAAACCCAAAACTTAAACGTTTTGGGTTTTTTGTTTCTTATAATAAAAAAGGTCAATTATTTTTAAGCCCATTTTATAATGGCACTTGCCCAAGTAAAACCACTACCAAAAGCCGCCAAAACCACATTATCGCCTGCCTTAATTTTCCCTTCTTCCCAAGCTTCTGTTAAGGCTATAATAACCGATGCTGCAGTAGTATTACCATATTTCATAATATTGTTAAATACTTGATCGTTACTTAAGCCAAACTTTTTCTGAATAAATTGTGCTATTCTAAGATTCGCTTGATGCGGGATTAACATATCAATATCTTCTTTTTGCAAGCCGTTTTGCATTAAGCCTTCCATGATAACTTCACTAAACCTAACTACAGCATTTTTAAATACAAATTGGCCGTCCATGTATGGAAAATAAGTTAAATCATTATCGCCAGCTTCCATAATTTCTGGAACCCAATGTGCAATGCTAGGCCCTTCAACAATTAATTTATCGGCATATTTGCCTTCGCTGTGTAAATGTGTTGATAAAATACCTTTAGTATTATCTTCTTCTCTAGAAAGTACACAAGCTCCTGCTCCATCACCAAAAATAACAGTTACACCTCTGCCTCGTGTGGTTTTATCTAGTCCGTTACTATGGTACTCGGCACCAATTACAAGAATATTTTTATACATTCCTGTTTTAATAAATTGATCGGCCACAGAAATAGCATAAACAAAACCAGAACATTGGTTTCTTACATCTAAAGCACCTACAGTTGGCATATCTAACATATCTTGAATTTGCACACCACAACCTGGAAAATAGTAATCTGGGCTAAGCGTTGCAAACACAATAAAATCTATATCATCTTTGGTTAAACCAGAACGCTCTATAGCCATTCTTGCAGCTTTAGCTCCCATAACTGCCGAGGTATCATTAGAGCCTTCAGGTATCCATCTACGCTCTTTAATTCCTGTTCGTTCTTGAATCCATTCATCATTTGTATCCATCATTTTAGACAAATCATGATTTGTAACTACATTATCTGGCAAATATTTACCTAGCCCTATTATTTTTGAATTATACATGTTCAATATTTAGTTATTTTCATTTACAAGATAAATATAATTTAAAAAACTATTTCATTTTAAATTAAAAGAAATAGAAACGGTATGCTTTTTAACTTAATTTTAGTAAGGCATTGGGCATAGATTAATTAAATTTAATGCTTTAACTAAAAGCAATCAAAAAATGAAAAAACGCATTCTTATTTACTTTTTATTGTCCGGAATTTTACTTTCGGCACAAGAAAGTTTAAACTACCAAAAACCTTCTGAAGAAATCTTAGAATTGGCTGAAGCTGCTAGAACACCTTCCATAAGAATAGATAGCAATGGAGAAAACATGGTATTTTTATACCGAAGTAGTTTTAAAAACATAGAAACACTATCTGAAAAAGAAATGCGACTTGGCGGTTTACGTATTAACCCAAAAACCAACATAAATAGCAGACAAAATTACTATAACAATATAAAAGTAAGATTAGGCAGAAATGGGCAAGAAACTTTAGTTACTGGGCTACCAGAACATGGTAGATATGCCAACTTTTCTTGGTCGCCAAACCAAAGCATGATGGCATTTACAAATACAACTAGTAATGGTGTAGAGCTATGGATACTTACCATTAAAGATAAAACGGTAAAAAAAATTACAGAAAACAACCTTAATGCCAATACAGGTATTCCTTACTCTTGGTTTAAAAATAACGAAGCTTTACTTATTAAAACACTATCAAAAAACAAAAAAACACTTATAGACACTAAAACAGCTGTTCCTACAGGGCCAACCATATCGGTTAGCGAAGCCGGTAAAAAAGCCCAAAACAGAACTTATCAAGATTTACTAAAAAATAAAACCGACGAGCATAATTTCGAGCAATTAGTACGCTCTGAATTACAAAAAGTAGATCTTAATGGCAACATAACACCATGGATGAAAAACGATATGTATAGAAACATATCATTTTCTCCAGACGGTAATTATATCATGATAACAACTATAGAAAAACCCTTTTCTTATCTTGTTCCTTACTCCAGATTCCCATCTAAAAGCAATATTTATAACACCAATGGAACATTAGTTAAAACCGTTTTAGAAGTACCTTTAATTGAAGATTTACCAAAAGGCTTCATGTCTGTTAGAAAAGGAAAACGTCGTATTAATTGGCGAGATGATAAACCCGCCACTTTAGTTTGGGCAGAAGCTTTAGATGATGGAGATGCCGAAAAAGAGGTTTCGCATAGAGATGAAGTTTTTCAATTAGAAGCACCATTTAACAGCCAACCAAAATCGTTATTCAAAACTATTAATCGTTATGCAGGTGTAGAATGGGGAAACGATAACACAGCTATAGCTTACGATTATTGGTGGAACACTAGAAATACAAAAACCTATTTAATAAACCCAACAAACCCTAATGTAAAACCTAAAATTTTATTCGACAGAAACTACCAAGACAGATATAGCGATCCTGGTAATTTTGTAACTACAAAAAATAAATTTGGAAGAAACGTAATTGAGTTAATAAACAACAAAGCCTTTTTAATTGGCGACGGGTATAGCAACAAAGGAAAATTTCCGTTTATTGATGAAATTAATTTAAAAACAAAAGCTACAAATAGATTATACCAATCTGCATTAACCAATAAAGTAGAAGACATAACTATGGCTTTAAACCTTAAAAAGGGCGAAGTTTTAGTTAGTATAGAATCAAAAAACGAATACCCTAATTACTATATAAGGAACATAAAAAAACGAATAGCTCCAATACCGCTTACGCATTTTAAAAACCCATTTAAAAGCATACAAAACGTAAGTAAAAAAATAATAAAATATAAACGTGAAGATGGCTTAGAGCTTTCTGGCACACTATACTTACCAACAGATTATAAAGCCGGAAAAAAATACCCAATGATAATGTGGGCTTACCCACGAGAGTTTAAAGATAAAAGTAGTGCTGGGCAAAGTACATCAAATTCAAACGCGTTTACTTACCCTTGGTATGGCTCTCCAATTTACTGGGTTACCAAAGGTTATGTTGTGTTAGACGATGCCTCTTTCCCAATAGTTGGCGAGGGCAATGAAGAGCCTAACGACACTTTTATAAAACAATTAGTATCCAACGCCAAAGCAGCTATTGATGCCGTTGATGATATGGGATATATACATAGAGATAAAGTAGCTGTTGGTGGCCACTCCTACGGGGCATTTATGACAGCCAATTTACTATCTCACTCCAACCTTTTTGCTGCAGGAATTGCCAGAAGCGGTGCTTATAATAGAACATTAACGCCTTTTGGCTTTCAAAGTGAAGAACGTAACTACTGGGAAGCTCCAGAAATATACTACAATATGTCTCCATTTATGCATGCCAACACCATGAAAACACCACTACTTTTAATACACGGCGAAGCCGATAATAATTCGGGAACTTACCCCTTACAAAGCGAACGTTACTTTAACGCACTTAAAGGGTTAGGCGCTCCTGTTAGACTGGTAATGCTACCTAAAGAAAGTCATGGTTATGCCGCAAAAGAATCTATATTACACATGCTTTGGGAACAAGACCAATGGTTAGAAAAACACTTAAAAAAACAATAAGTAAAACCACGGTTTAGTTAAAATAAAAAGGCTGCTTTTTGTAAAAGCAGCCTTTTTTGTGTCAGTTTGTCACATTTAAGCAATTGGCATTTTTGTTGTCTAACCATAAACAAGTAAGTAAACATTAAAATTAATCAAGTTCTTTTTTAGAGAACAACAAATAAATTAATATCATGACAAAAGGAAACATTAATGTATCGGTAGAAAACATCTTCCCACTCATTAAAAAATTCTTATACAGCGACCACGAAATATTTTTACGTGAGTTAGTTAGTAATGCCACCGATGCCACTTTAAAACTAAAACATTTAACAAACATTGGCGATGCTAAAGTAGAATATGGCAACCCGCAAATTGAAGTTAAAATAGACAAAGAAGGTAAAAAGCTTCATATTAAAGACCAAGGTTTAGGAATGACTGCCGCTGAAGTTGAAAAATACATTAACCAAGTTGCATTTTCTGGAGCTGAAGAGTTTTTAGATAAATATAAAGATTCGGCTAAAGATTCTGGAATTATTGGGCACTTTGGCCTTGGTTTCTACTCGGCTTTTATGGTTGCAGAAAAGGTTGAAATTATTACCAAATCTTACAAAGATGAACCTGCTGCGCATTGGACTTGCGATGGGTCGCCAGAGTTTACCTTAGAAGCTTCAGACAAAACCGAAAGAGGCACAGAAATCATTCTACATATCGCTGAAGACTCAACAGAGTTTTTAGAAGAATCTCGTATTTCTGAGTTATTAAACAAATACAACAAGTTTATGCCTGTTTCAATTAAATTTGGAACTAAACAAGTAAACGATCCAGAGCATACACCTGCTACAACTAAAGATAAAGATGGCAAAGAAACTACCGAGCCACACAGACAAATAACGGTTGATAATATTATTAACAACCCAAATCCTGCATGGACAAAGCAACCAGCCGATTTAAAAGATGAAGATTATACTGGTTTTTACCGCGAGTTGTACCCAATGCAATTTGAAGAACCATTATTCAACATTCACCTAAATGTAGATTATCCGTTTAACCTAACAGGTATTTTATACTTCCCAAAAATGTCTAACGACATGCAAATCCAGAAGGATAAAATACAACTATACCAAAACCAAGTATTTGTTACCGATAATGTTGAAGGTATTGTGCCAGAATTTTTAACTATGCTTCGTGGTGTTATTGATTCGCCAGACATACCATTAAATGTATCGCGTTCGTATTTACAAGCCGATGGTGCTGTAAAAAAGATTTCATCTTACATAACCAGAAAAGTAGCCGATAAATTAAAATCGTTATTTAATAATAACCGAGAAGATTTTGAAGCCAAATGGAATGATATTAAAATTGTTATAGAATACGGAATGCTTTCTGAAGAAAAATTCTTCGAAAAAGCCAATGCCTTTGCCCTTTATCCAACCGTAGATGGTAAACATTACACTTACGAGGAGTTATACAACAAAATTAAAGCAAACCAAACCGATAAAGATGGCAAACTAGTAATCCTTTATGCTTCAGATAAAGATACGCAACATAGCTACATCGAGTCTGCTAAAGCTAAAGATTACGAAGTATTATTATTAGACTCTCCAATAGTTTCGCATTTAATCCAGAAATTAGAGAGCACTAAAGAAAACATTACGTTTGCTCGTGTTGATGGCGATCACATTAACAATTTAATTAAGAAAGACGAAAACACAATTTCTAAATTAGACGAAGATCAAACAAAAGCTTTAGACGAGCTATTAAAAGAAGTAATCCCTGCCGATAAATTTCAAGTACAACTTGAAGCTATGGATAGTAACGAATCACCTTTTACTATTACGCAACCAGAATTTATGCGTAGAATGAAAGAGATGCAAGCTACAGGCGGCGGCGGTATGAATATGTTTGGTAATATGCCAGAAATGTATAACCTTGTGGTAAACACAAACTCCGAACTAGTTAGCGAAATTCTTGGCACTAAAACCAAAAAGAAACAAGAACGTTTAATAAACCAAAGCTTAGATTTAGCACGTTTATCTCAAGGCTTATTAAAAGGCGAAGAGTTAACAAACTTTATTAAACGTAGTTACGAAATGATAAAGTAATTTATAGAGAATAACTCTAAAAATTAAAAACTTATCTGTTTTCGCTTTCGCAGAAACTTATAAAAACCACCTTATAAAAACAAGGTGGTTTTTGCTTTTATAGCAAGCTTAATTTTGCAAAACATTTTAACAACAATAACAAAGCAATTAGACGGCGTTGAGAACCTTTTAAACCTAAAACACTTGGTTTTCATGAGTTTTTTGCACAATCATACTCTAACCCACAAAAAACATACAAAGCAATAAAAAAAGCTACAAACCCGTTAAAATAGACGGGTTATTGACCTTATTTAAATAACAAGTGTAGATTACTTGGTTAAAACTTTTAACTTTCACACCTCTACCATTTAGCTTATTCTAATATATTTGCAATCAAAAAAAAAATATATAAAATGAAACATTTACTTCTTGTATTTACACTAGTATTACTTTCAGCGTGTAGCTCGAACGATACACCTAAAGATTATACCGAAGAAAACGATTTAGAAATTCAAACCTACATTGCCAATAATAATTTAAATGCGCAAAAAAGCATTTCTGGGCTTTATTATATTATTGAAAATCCTGGTACTGGAGAAAACCCTGGCCCAACAGATAGGGTTAAAGTATCTTACAAAGGTTATTATACAGACGGAACTGTTTTTGACGAAAATGCCGATGGCGCTTCCTTTAACCTTTTAGGAGTAATAAGAGGTTGGGCAGAAGGAATTTCTTATTTTAAAGAAGGCGGAAGTGGCAAATTATTAATCCCTTCGCATTTAGCTTATGGAAGTAATGACTATAATGGTATTCCTGGCGGATCGGTTCTAGTTTTTGACATAGAACTCATTTACGTGAACTACGAAACAGAAAATGACGAGCAAATTCAAGCTTATTTATTAGAAAACAATATTACAGCAGAACGTACCGATACAGGTTTATATTACTCTATAGATACCATTGGCGATGGCCAACAACCAACAACAACCGATACTGTAACAGTAACTTACAAAGGTTATTTTTTAAATGGTGAAGTTTTCGACCAAAGTAATGGCAACATTACCTTTAATGCAGGGAATTTAATTCCTGGTTTTTCTGAAGGGTTAACCTATTTAAACGAAGGTGGTAATGGCACTTTTTATATTCCATCTCATTTAGCTTATGGCAATAATGGCAACTCATCTATTCCTGGTGGCTCGGTTCTTATTTTTGATGTTTCACTTATATCAATAAACTAAAGCCTTAGCTAGTTATAAACAAAAGCCACTTTGTGTAAACAGAGTGGCTTTTGTTATTAAAAAAATTATTTTAAAATAAAAAACCACCCCTGACATATTACGACACAAAGGCCAATAAATTTGCATTTAAGTTTAACAATTAAATCAATTAAAAAAATGAAAAATGCAGTTAACTGGTTTGAAATTCCGGTAAAAAATTACGAAAGAGCAAAACAATTTTACACAACTGTTACAGGTTATGAGATTAAAGACCACCACATGCCAGAACAAAACGTAAAATACGGTATGTTTCCTTATGACAATGATAACAACGGTGTTGGCGGCGGATTAATTGAAGCCGAAGGCCTAAACCCAACTACCGATGGGCCAACCATATACCTAAATGCTGGTAACGATTTAAGCATTGCCTTAAGTAAAATAGAAGCCGCTGGCGGCAAAATTGTTATCCCTAAAACCGATATTGGCGAGCATGGTTTTATGGCACAATTTATCGATACCGAAGGCAATCGTATTGCCTTACATTCGTTTATGTAAAGAAACACTATCCATTCAATCAATCAAAAAAACGAAAGGTAGCGAATTGCAAATCGGTTCGCTATCTTTGTTATTATGTCGCAATTATCTAGACTCATATCCATTTTAACACTATTAAAATCTAAACGACTTTTAACAGCTACCGAGCTTGCCTTAAAATTTAATGTAAGCATAAGAACTATTTACCGCGATATTAGAAAACTAGAAGAAGCTGGTGTACCCATTACAACACTAGAAGGCAGAGGCTACTCGCTTATGGAAGGCTACCAAGTAGCTCCTGTACAATTTACAGAAAAACAAGCCAATGCCTTAATTACAGCACAGCATATTATTAATCAATCTAAAGATGCCTCTTTTATTACCGATTTTAATGAAGCACTAGTTAAAATAAAATCGGTTTTTAAAAGTTCTGTTCAAGTTAAAAGTGAGTTGTTAAATGATAAAATTCGTGTTTTTAATTGGCATTACGAAGAGTTTTCTAGTAATGCTTTATCAGAAATTCAATTAGCTATTACCAATTTAAACTTTATAGAAATTGACTATTTAAAAGTAAACGACACACAGGTTTCTAACCGAAAAATAGAACCTTATGCATTTTACTCTACCAACCATAAATGGATATTAATTGCTTGGTGCTATTTACGTAACGCATATCGCGCCTTTAGGATAGACCGCATAAAACATTTTAAAATTTTACCAGAACAATTTAAAGACCGTAAATTTAACTTGCAAAACTATTTTAATGAGTATACTTACAACGAAAATAAAACAGACTAATCGTTGTAATTTACATGTTGACAATATCAAAAATTTCAGCTACCTTCGATTTATAAGTCAATACACAAAAAAGTGAAAATAATAGCAACCAACATAGCAAAACCAACTACCATTATTTGGAATGATAAAAAAGTAACTACAGGCATATACAAACAACCAACAAACCAAGCCATTTACTTAGGCAAGGAAGCCGTAAAAAACGATGAAGTTACAGACAAAAAAGTACATGGTGGCGAGTTTAAAGCGTGTTACCTGTTTTCTAAAAATCACTATACGTATTGGAAAAACCTTTACCCTAACCTAGATTGGAATTGGGGTATGTTTGGCGAAAACCTAACCGTTTCTAGCTTAAACGAAAAAAAGCTACATATTGGCGATATTTACAAAATAGGCACAGCACTTGTACAAATTACGCAACCCAGAGAACCTTGTTTTAAATTTGGTGTAAAATTTGGTAACCAAAATGCTTTAGCGCAATTTATTAATCATGGCTTTCCGGGCACATATGTTAGGGTTTTAGAAGAAGGTTTTGTTAAAACCGGAGATACTATAACGCTAATTGAAAAAGCAAAAAACAGCATTAGTACTTGGCAATTTTTCGATTTACTATATAACAAAGAAAAAAACACTAACCATATTAAGCTAATACTTAATAATAATGCATTGCCTGAGCGTAAACGCGAAAAACTAAAAAAATATTTAAAACAATAGCTATAGCATAGCTGCAAAGTTAAAATTCGCTTTAATTATTACGCTTTTTTTTGTATTTTTAACTTATGCGCACACTATCTAAAAGACTTAAACTAAATAACTTTAGCGATGTTTATATTTTAAACAAGCCAATTGCTTTTGATTTCGTTTTTAATGAAATAAATTACTCAGAAACCTTAGTAACAACATCATGTGTAGAGTGCGCCTTAGTATTTGTTAAAACTAAAGCCGAGTTTATAAACCAAATGCTTACTTTGTTCCCCAGGCTTTTAGATGCTTCGGTTGTTTGGGTATTTTATCCAAATAACACAACCATTAATGAAATATCTAATCTACACATAGAATTCGACTGGGATTTTTTGGGCGATTACCGCTTAAAGCCTACTAAATTACTGGTAGTAGATCATAATTGGAATGCCATGAAAATTAAAAAAATCCTCTCATAAATTGCACTATCTTTGTGGCAAACATTTATAGATGTCTTTTAAAGATTTAAAAATTAGCAGACCCATTTTACGCGCTGTAGCCGAAGCCGGTTACGACAACCCTACTTTAGTTCAAGAAAAAACAATTCCTATTGTTTTAAGTAAAAAAGACGCTATTATTTCTGCCCAAACAGGAACAGGAAAAACGGCAGCTTTTGCACTTCCAATACTACAATCGTTATTAAGCCAGCAAGATGCACCTAAAAACGGAAAAACAATTAAAGCTTTAATTGTTAGCCCTACAAGAGAATTAGCCATTCAAATTGAAGATAACTTTAAAACCTACAACACCTATACCAACCTGCGTACTACAGTTGTTTATGGTGGCACATCTATAGAACCACAAAAAGACATTTTAAAAAAAGGAGTTGATATTTTAATTGCAACACCAGGTCGCTTATTAGATTTACACAAACAAGATATTATAAATCTAGATTATGTTGAAACCTTAGTTTTAGATGAAGCCGATTTAATGCTAGACATGGGTTTTATAGACGATGTTAGAAAAATTGAACGTTTATGTACTAAAGAAAAACAAATTCTTTTATTCTCTGCAACTATTCCGCATAAAGTAGAATACTTGGCAAATACTATTTTAAAAACACCAGAGCGTATAGAAGTTGCCCAAAACGCATCAACATCAAAAAACGTATCGCAAATATTATATTATGTACCAAAACGTAATAAAATAGAACTGTGCTTACACTTACTTAGAAATACAATAAAAGGAAATATTATTATTTTTAGGCGTACCAAATTTGGTGTAGACAAACTTGAAAAAACGCTTTTAAAAAATGGTTATAAAGTAGATAGTATTCATGGCGATAAAAGCCAAACAGCTAGACAAGATGCGTTAAGCCGTTTTAAAAAAGAAGAAGTAAACATTTTAATAGCTACCGACGTTGCTGCGCGTGGTATTGATATTAACGATTTAGATGCTGTTATAAATTTTGATTTACCAAATATTCCAGAAACATACGTGCACCGAATTGGTAGAACTGCAAGAGCTGGTAATATAGGTATAGCATACTCATTTTGCTCTGCCGATGAGAAAAACTACATAAAAACCATCCAACAACTTATAGGGTTACAACTAGATATTATTGAGGAGCACCCTTACCCTTTAGACCCAAAGGCAAAACCTATAATTCATAAATCAAATAAAACAGGTAGCAAACATAAAAAAGGTAGAAAAAGCATAGCTTCAAAAAAGAAAAAGAAACGTTGGTACTAAAATACATGTATAAGAACAACAAAATAAACATTAAAAACGGCTAACTTAACTTAGCTGTTTTTTTACCTTCTTTACTTACTCAATAACAAAGTCAAAATATGTTTTTGGAAATAGTTCTCCGCGAAGTGTAAAATGCCACCATTCTTTAGGGTAATTTCTAAATCCAAATTTGAGCATAACCGTTTGTAGTAACTGTCTATTTCCCTTTTGCTTATCCGTTATGTCTGCAAAAGCAACCCAAGACTCTTCACCAAAAAAATCAAAAGGACTCCCCATGTCTAATGGTTTGCCTGTATTGCCATCAATAATAGTTAAATCGACTGTGCTACCACGGCTATGTCCGGATCTTGAAGCTATATACCCCGATTTAAATAAGTCTCTTTTCTTTACATTAGGATAAAATTCATGTTTATTTATAGTATCGTTTAAATCTCTAGCCCACACTATAAAATGATTAACGGCTTGTTGTGGTCTATAACCATCATAAACCTTTAAACATAAATTTTGTTCTTGTAAAGCTTCATGAACTTGCTTTAAGGCATTAGCAGTTTGCTTAGTTAAAATAAGTTTATTTGAAAAATAACCATTAATAGGCTTCCCTACAAAGTTGTTTGAAGTATTATAACGTAACTCTACCTCTAAATCTGGAATAACATCTTTAACATAAACAAACCCCTCTGGAAGTTGCGCATATGTATTTAACAAAAACAAACAAATTAAAAAAGATAAACTATACTTCATTATAATATTGAATTATGCTAATTTAGAAAATAAAAGGATATGCTTTTTGAAAGTACTATAAATTTAAACTTAGAAGGGGCCGATATTACATATTACCCAAATTTTTTTAATACTGAAGATTCTAATTTATATTTAAAAAACCTATTAAAAACAATTAATTGGCAACAAGATACAATAACCGTTTATGGCAAAAAACACTTACAGCCACGATTAACAGCTTTTTATGCAGATAACGGTAAGACATATAAATACAGTAATATTATAATGCAACCTCATACTTTTAAAAACGATTTACTAAAAATTAAAAATAAGATTGAAACTAAACTAAAAATAAAATTTACAAGCTGTTTAGCTAATTTATATAGAAATGGTAATGATGGCAATGGTTGGCATGCAGACAACGAAAAACAATTAGGAAAAAATCCTATTATAGCTTCTGTAACATTTGGCGCAGAAAGAAGTTTTCAGTTTAAACATAAAACTAACAAATTACTTAAAACTAAGCTTACTTTACAACATGGAAGCCTTTTATTAATGCAAGGAGAAACTCAAAAAAATTGGTTACATCAAATACCAAAAACAAAAAAAAATATTGGAAAAAGAATTAATTTAACTTTTAGAATTATTGCATAAAAAAAACCGAGTTCCCTCAAACTCGGTTTTCTTTCAATTTGCTTTTTATATTATGATGCTAGATTTGGGTTTCATTTTTAACAACATAATGCAAATATTAATTAATTAATCCATTGAACTAAAAAGTGTGTTATTTAGTACACTCCAAATATATTATTTTAAAATACATCTAAACGATTAAATACACAATAAATCGATAAAATACACTTAATTTTAACATTTACTGATGAAATTATGCATATTATCGATAAAATACACATCAAAACATATACTAAACGAAAAAAAAATCTCTAAAAAATAAAAAAGCATCCTTAAACAGGATGCTTTTTAACTAACTAACCAACCAAAATATGAATTACAATTCTTAAGTTTAAAGTAACCACTCAATAAACTTTTATAACGAATGCAATTACAAATAACATATAACAATACTTGTGCCAAAAATAAGTTAGATTGTATTTTATGAATTATTTAACAGTATAAAATATACATTAAGCTACTAGTAAAAAACATTTAATTGTTTAATATTTGTGTTTCTTAAATTATTTAAAATTTCAATGAAAAAAATATCACTCTTATTATTAGCATTATTTTTTATTGCTTGTGGAAAAAACGAAAAAGATTTAATTGTAAAAATTAATGTAAAAGGCTTAAAAAAAGGCACACTCTATCTAAAAAAAGCCGAAGATACGTTATTGGTTACCGTAGATTCATTAGTTGTTAATGGACATTCGAATATAGAATTACAAAGTAATTTAGAAAGCCCTGAAGTATTCTTTTTATATCTAGACAAGCATAGTGCTATAAAAGATAGGATTACTTTTTTTGCCGATAAAGGTGTTACGGAAATTAATACCACATTAAAAAACTTTGCTTATGATGCAGATATAAAAGGTTCAGAACAACAAAAAATATTAAATGAATACAATACTTTAATTTCTAAAATGAATAATAGAAATTTAGAATTGATTAAAGAACAGTTTGAAGCTCAAAAAGAAAATGATACGGCTAAATTATTAAAACTTGAAAACGAAGCTAAAAACAGCCTAAAACGAAAATATTTATATACAGTTAACTTTGCTTTAAATAATAAAGATAGTGAAGTAGCTCCATATTTAGCTTTAACCGAAATTTATAATGCTAGACTAAATTTATTAGATACCATAAACAAATCTTTAACCCCAAAGGTTAAAATGTCTAAATATGGTAAAGAGTTAGAATTATTTGTAGAAAAAATAAAGAAAACAGAAACTAAAAACTAAACTAGAGACACATTATAGTATAAAAAAACCTTTCCATTTTGGAAAGGTTTTTTTTGAGCCGATGGAGGGACTCGAACCCACGACCTGCTGATTACAAATCAGCTGCTCTAGCCAGCTGAGCTACATCGGCTTTTTAACGGGTGCAAATATAATATCAAAATTTATATATGCAAATAGTCCGTTAAAAAATTTTATCCAAGAGCATTAATTTTTTCAATTAAAGCTCTGCCCTTAGTTTCTAACTCGTTATTTATAGCTTTAAAATGTGCTTTAGCATTATCGACATTTTTTGCATTTACTTTTGCAATTAATTCATCAAAAGTAGCTATAGCTTCGTCAATAATTGCTTCGCTTTTTTTAGTATCTTTATCTGTATTTGAGTATTCCCAAACGTAAACTGCTTCAATAATATCTCCTAAAACGTAATTAATATCTTTTTTTAAATCTCTAACATTTGCCATAATTTCTATTTAAATATTTCAACAAAAATAGGTAAAAAAACCAATAAAAAATTTAATTTCCAGAATAGGTTACAAAGTTTCTTGGTGTTTCATAAAGTGTTATTTCAAGTTTTAAACTTGTATCTAACTTAGGCTTTATTTTATTATAAATAACTACAGCTATATTTTCGGCTGTAGGGTTCAAATCTTTAAACTCTGCAACCTCTAGGTTTAAGTTTTTATGATCGAATGCCTGCTCTACTTCGCTTTCTATAATATCTTTTAAAATTTTTATATCTATAACGTAGCCCGTTTCTTTGTTAATATTGCCTGTAACACTAACTATAAGTTCGTAATTATGCCCATGAAAATTTGGGTTATTGCATTTCCCAAAAATTTCGTTATTTTTTTCATGGGTCCAATCTTTTCTATACAGTCTGTGAGCTGCATTAAAGTGCGCTTTTCTACTTACAGTAACTTTCATTTAAGTACTTATATTAATATGTTCGTAGAATTTATCAAAAATTACTTTAAACCATTCTGTATATAGTTCTGGATGTAAAGAGATATCAACTTTTACCTCTTCTAAGGGCATCCATTTCCAATTTGCTACTTCATCTGTATTAATTATTGGTTCATCTTCATATTTACCTAACAAAACATGATCATACTCATGCTCTGTTAAGCCATTATCAAAAGGTGCTTTATAAATAAATGAAATAGATTCTTTTAAATCTACAGCAAAGCCCATTTCTTCCATTAAGCGTCTTTTACCTGCCTGAATATTGCTTTCTCCATCACGTTGATGACTACAACATGTATTAGTCCAAAGTCCAGGCGAATGGTATTTGTTTAAAGCTCTTTGCTGTAACATTAACTCATTTTTATTATTAAAAATAAATACTGAAAATGCACGATGCAAAACCGCTTTTTCATGAGCTTCCATTTTTGGCATTAATCCTATTTGCTGATCTTGTTCATTAACAAGAATTACTTTTTCTTCTTCCATATTTAACAAAAATACAAACAAAATAACAACTTAGTAAATCCCTAAAAACAAAAAAGCATCTAAATATATTTAGATGCTTTTTTTGATGGTTAAATGCGTATTAATTTGCTACTACTATAAATTCGCTTCGTCTATTATCTTGATGTTCTTCTTTAGAGCATTTAACTCCATTAGAACAACGGTTTGTTAATCGTGTTTCTCCGTAGCCTTGTCCTGTAATGCGACTATCTGAAATACCACCCTTTTCTATAATATAAGCTATGGTAGATTTGTTTCGTCTATTGGATAATGCCCAGTTGTATGCGTCTCTACCTCTTGAATCGGTATGAGAGCGAACATCTATTTTTACATTAGGGTACTCTTTCATGTAATTAATTACTTTTGCTAATTCTATTTCGGCATCTGGGCGAATAAATGACTTATCGTAATCGAAATAAATAGGATTTAAGTTTAATAATAGGGCTAAATCTGTTCCTATTTTTGCAGCTTCAGGCTCTAAATTTAATTCTAGTTTTAATTCACCTTTTTCGTTTGGCTTGATAGTAAAGTCTTTAAAATCGTCTTTATATTTTTCTTTTTTAGCCTCGATTAAATAAGTTACTTCTTTACATCCTAAATCGAAATTAAACTTCCCAGACTCGTCGCTTTTTAAAGTATGCAATAAATTTCTATTAGAGTCGTAAACTAACACATTGGCATTTGATAAAATATCCTTAGTTCGTTTATTTACTATCGTACCAGATATTGCTTTTGTGCAAGCAGGAATTACAAAGCTATAAATATCATCATCTCCTTTGCCTCCCTTTCTATTTGAAGATATATATCCTTTCCCTGTAGATTCATTAACAATAAATCCAAAATCGTCTTTTGGGCTATTTATTGGTTTTCCTACATTACTTATTAAGGTAGATGCTTCATTTATTTTATCAGCATCGACTTTAAAAACATCTAATCCTCCTAAACCTAAATGCCCATCTGATGAGAAGTATAGAGTTCCTTTATCGCTTATAAAAGGAAAGTTTTCTCTTCCTTCAGTATTAATTTTTGGACCTAAATTTACAGGTATTCCATAAGTTCCATCATCATTAATATCAACAACAAAAATATCTGAGGCGCCTTGTGTTCCAAACATATCTGAAGCAAAATAAAGTTTCTTTTCATCAAGACTAAGCGCCGGATGCGCAACATTATACTCGTCGTTATTAAACGGCATAGAAACTATATTTGTCCAAACACTATCTACTAAAGTGGCTTTATATATCTTTAAACCATGAGTATTTTTACTATTTTTTTTAAATTTTCCTTTAAAAAAGTTATTTCTAGTAAAGTATACGGTTTTTCCATCTTTTGTAAATGTTGTTGATGATTCATGATACTTAGTGTTTACATCTCCAACAAGTTCTATAATTTCTCCTTTATCATTTAATTCAAATAAGTCTAAAAAAGGTTGTTTGTTCCAGTTGTAAATAGCTTCCTCTTGATCTCTTGATGAAGCAAATATTAAATTATCTTTATATGTAGAAGTTCCAAAGTCTGAAAACGCTGTATTTATATCTAAATTTACTAATTCGAAATCTTTAGATATCTCATCAATAGATTTTACATAATTATTCTTGTTTAAAAACTGTTTAATTCTAGAATCCTCAGGTCTAATTTTAGCATAATCATTTAAAATTTGGTTTGCTTTTTCATAGTTCTCTTGAGCTTTTAATGCTAGCGCATATCTAAAAATATTTTCAGGATTTGTAGATACTTTTAAAGCCATTAATTTTTCATACCAACTTGAAGCATCCTTCATTTCGCCATTAAAATAGTAAGCATTAGCTAGTTTTTCAAGAACTTCTGGCGACACATCATCTTTATTCGCTAATTCTAAAAGTTGATTTCTAGAATCTATATAAGATAGATTATCATATTTTTTTATAGCACTAGATGCTTTAGCCTTTTGCGCATAAGCACTATTAATAACCAAAGCACTTATAATAGATAATATATATATTGTTTTTTTCATGTTTATAAACTTTTAGAAGAATCTTGGTGATAAAATTTTGCCTAATTGTTGCAATTCAAATCTTAACATTATTTCGTGCGAACCACTATTGTAGTTATTTAATCCTGTTGTTGTGGCATCATAAGCATAACCTAAAAATAGTCCTGGATTTATTTGAAATCCTAACAATCCACTAACAGAATCGTCCCATCTGTATGCTAATCCTAAGGTTAGTTTTTCGTTAAATAATGCATTAACAGATAAATCTGCTATTAATGGTGCTCCAGAAACTCCTTTAACTAAAAAGGCTGGTTTTAATTTAGTATTATCACTTAAATTAAATACATAACCACCTATTAAGAAATAGTGCAAACGTTCGGTTGCTATAGACTCCTGAAAATCATCATAATGTTCTGTATTTAAAATATTAGGAACCGATAATCCTAAATACCATTTTTCTGAATGTAAATAGAGCCCAGCACCTAAAGTTGGAGAAATTAAATTTACATTACTTTGAAATAAAGGATCAATCTTTGAGTATGTTCCTTTTTCCCAATCTGTATCAAGTAAGTGTAAACCACCTTTAAGTCCGAAAGACAATTCTAAATCACCAGTTTCATCAACAGGTATTGTATAAGATAAATTAGCATCAATACTTGTTTCTTCTGCTGGTCCTAATTGATCACTAACAATATTTAAACCTAAACCTATTCTCTCGTTTCTTAAAGGAGAGTGAACTCCAAAAGTTATTGTTTTTGGAGCGCCATCTATACCAACCCATTGTGTTCTATACAATGCTGTAGCACTTAACACATCTCGTTGTCCTGCATAACCCGCATTTACACTCATCGTGTTATACATATACTGGGTATATTGCGGGTCTTGTTGTGCTTGAGTTTCTAAACTTAATAGTGTAGTAAACACTACTAAAATTAAACTTTTTATTAATGATGATTTCTGTATCATTTTTTAATCTTTTTTAGTCGTTTACTTTATATTATCTGTTTATATATAGCCATCCTGCTTTTGGTTTCGAACCATCTCCTAAGTCTAAGACGTAATAATAAGTACCAACAGGTAACTTATCAGAAGTGTTAACTGTAGCTCTTCCGTTAGAAGTTCCATCCCATTGGTTATTACTATTATAGCCTCTTTGCTCATAAACAATATTACCCCAACGGTTATAAACTTCTATTTTATTATTTGGATAATTATCAATACACCTAATTTCTAAAGTATCTTGTATACCATCATCATTAGGAGAAAACTCGTTAACGACTGTTAAACATCCTAAGTCTGTAACTGTTGGGTCATCAATAGTGTTGTTGTCTAAATCATCACCATCATCACTAGTATCACTAACTGTTCCCGTAGATTGACTAGCTCCTGTTGCTATTACACTATTGCTTACTCCTCCTGAATCAATTGCAGATTGAGTAATTGTAAAGCTTGCATAATAAGTCGCTGTTTCTCCAGCAAGAAGTGTCCCTTCAACGCTGCCTTGGTCGGCACTATCAAAAGTAGGTTCCTCAGTTAAAGAAATTTCAACACCATATCCATCTAAGAATGTATCAACTAAAACGATATCTGTTAAAGTTATATCTCCTGTATTTTGTACTTCAATAGTATAATTTATTATATCTCCCAATTCTGTATCAGTAAATTGAGCCGTTTTAGTTACTTCAATACTAACATCACAACCAGTTGTAATAGGGTCACAAATATCATTAGGATTAGATGTACCAGTTGGTACTGTTGGCGTACTTGGATCATCTATACCTGTAGTTTCTTCACAATCCGTTAAACCATCACCATCACTATCGGTCGTGTTGATGCCTACTGGGCTACATGGATCGTTTTCATCGGAGGTACCTGTTGGTACTGTTGGCGTACTTGGATCATCTATACCCGTAGTTTCCTCACAATCCGTTAAACCATCACCATCACTATCGGTCGTGTTGATGCCTACTGGGCTACATGGATCGTTTTCATCGGAGGTACCTGTTGGTACTGTTGGCGTACTTGGATCATCTATACCCGTAGTTTCTTCACAATCCGTTAAACCATCACCATCACTATCGGTCGTGTTGATGCCTACTGGGCTACATGGATCGTTTTCATCGGAGGTACCTGTTGGTACTGTTGGCGTACTTGGATCGTCTATACCTGTAGTTTCCTCACAATCCGTTAAACCATCACCATCACTATCGGTTGTGTTGATGCCTACTGGGCTACATGGATCGTTTTCATCGGATGTACCTGTTGGTACTGTTGGCGTACTCGGATCGTCTATACCTGTAGTTTCTTCACAATCCGTTAAACCATCACCATCACTATCGGTTGTGTTGATGCCTACTGGGCTACATGGATCGTTTTCATCGG